>NZ_FOBC01000012.1 GCF_900109725.1 Halomonas daqiaonensis | reverse complement strand
ATGTCGTCGATGCTGGCCAAGCGCATGGGCGCCAAGAAGGTGCTGACGCTGATCAACAACGCCGCCTACGTGGACCTGGTGCAGGGCGGCGAGATCGACATCGCCATCTCCCCCCAGCAGGCCACCATCGGCAGCCTGCTGACCCACGTGCGGCGCGGCGACATCGTCAACGTCCACTCGCTGCGCCGCGGCGCGGCCGAAGCCATCGAGGCCATCGCCCACGGCGACACCCAGTCATCCAAGGTGGTGGGACGCACCATCGGCGGGATCGACCTGCCCCAGGGCACCACCATCGGCGCCGTGGTGCGCGGCAAGGAAGTGCTGATCGCCCATGACGACGTGGTGGTGGAGTCCGGCGATCACGTCATCCTGTTCGTGATCGACAAGCGCCGGTTGCGTGACGTGGAGCGGCTCTTCCAGGTCGGGTTGACGTTCTTCTGATGGTGCGGCGCGAGACCACCGGCGACCCGAGGAGAGCTTTCCCATGAGCCTGCGCATGATCCTGCGCATCCTGGGCCTGCTGCTGATGATGTTCAGCCTGACCATGGTGCCGCCGATCCTGATCTCGCTGCTGTTCGCCGACGGCATGTGGGAAGCCTTTGCAGTGGCCATCGTCATCACCGTCGTTACCGGCGCGGTGCTGTACCTCCCCAACCGCCACGCCCGCAAGGAGCTGCGCACGCGCGACGGTTTCCTGATCGCGGCGTTGTTCTGGAGCGTGCTGGGGCTGTTCGGCTCGCTGCCGCTGATGCTCACCGGCGACACGGCCCTGACCCTGACCGACGCCGTCTTCGAGTCCTTCTCGGGCCTGACCACCACCGGCGCCACGGTGATCACCGGCATCGACTTCCTGCCCAAGGCGGTTCTCTACTACCGCCAGCAGCTGCAGTGGCTGGGTGGCATGGGGATCGTGGTACTGGCCGTCGCCATCCTGCCGACCCTGGGGGTCGGCGGCATGGCGCTCTACCGCACCGAGATCCCGGGCCCGCTGAAGGACTCCAAGCTGACCCCGCGCATCACCGAAACGGCCAAGGCGCTGTGGTACATCTACGCCACCCTGACCCTTACCTGCATGCTGGCTTACATGGCGGCCGGCATGGACTGGTTCGACGCTCTTGGGCACAGCTTCTCAACCGTTGCCATCGGCGGGTTCTCCACCCATGACGCCAGCATCGGCTACTTCGACAGTGCCGCTATCGAGCTGATCTGCACCGGCTTCCTGGTGATCTCGGCCTTCAGCTTCAGCCTGCACTTCGTCGCCTGGAGACAGCGCAGCCTGATGCACTACTTCCAGGACCCCGAAGCACGCTTCCTGATGCTCTTCCTCGCCGGGCTAACGATGATCACCGCCGTTTCCCTGTGGCTGACCGACACCTATTCGACCACCGAAGGGCTGCGTCATGCGCTGTTCGAGGTGGTCTCGGTGGCCACCACCGCCGGCTTCGCCGTAGCGGATTTCTCCACCTGGCCCGGCGCCCTGCCCTTCCTGCTGTTCGTTGCGGCCTTCGTCGGCGGCTGCTCGGGCTCCACCGGCGGCGGCATGAAGGTGATCCGCATCATCCTGATCCTCAAGCAGGGCATGCGCGAGGTGATGCGCCTGATACATCCCAATGCGGTGATCACGGTGAAGATCGGCAAGGTCAGCGTGCCGGACGGCATCGCCCAAGCGGTGTGGGGCTTCTTCTCGGCCTACGTGATGCTGTTCTTCCTGATGCTGGTGGGCGTGATGGCCACCGGGGTCGACCAGGTCACCGCCTGGTCCACCGTGGGCTCGGCGCTCAACAACCTGGGCCCGGCGCTGGGCGAGGCGTCCGCCCACTACGGTGACCTGCCGGACCTGGCCAAGTGGATCCTGGTGGTGGCCATGCTGCTCGGTCGCCTGGAGATATTCACCGTGCTGGTGCTCTTTACCCCGGCCTTCTGGCGCAGATGAGCGATCAAACGCCACGCGGAGCTTCGTGCGGATTGGCCCGCCGGCAGGCTTCGTGGATAATCGCCCTCTCATTCCTACTGCCCGAGCGTCCATGACCGACTCCCAGGACTCCGTGATCACCGCCCGCCAGGACGACACCACCAGCGGCCCGCGCCGGGTCGTGCAGGTGGGCGAGACCCGCTACACCCTGCTGGGCACCGCCCATGTCTCCGCCGAGAGTGCCACAGACGTGCGTGAGCTGATCCGTTCGGGCGAATTCGACGCCGTGGCCATCGAGCTGTGTGACTCGCGCCACCACAGCCTCACCCATCCCGATGCCATGGGCGAACAGGACCTGTTCCAGATCTTTCGCCAAGGCAAGGCCGGCATGGTGGCAGCCAGCCTGGCGCTAGGGGCCTTCCAGCAGCGGGTGGCCGAGCAGTCGGGCATCGAGCCCGGTGCCGAAATGCGCGCTGCCTTGGAGGAGAGCCGTGACGCCAGCCTGCCACTGCTGTTGATCGACCGAGATGTGGGCGTCACCCTCAAGCGCATCTACCACAATGTGCCCTGGTGGCAGCGCTTCTCGCTGTTCTCGGGGCTGCTCGGCAGCGTGCTGTCGCGCCAGCAGGTCTCCGCCGAGGAGATCGAACGACTCAAGGAGGGTGACGTCCTTGAGTCCACCTTCAGCGAGTTCGCCGCCGAGTCGGCGTCTCTCTACACGCCGCTGATCACCGAACGGGACCGCTACATGGTGCTGCGGCTGGCCGAGGACGCCGGCCCGGGGCGCTATCGGCACGTGCTGGTGGTGATCGGCGCCGGCCACATGAAAGGCATCGCCGAACAGCTGGAGCAACCTCTGCCCGCCGACCCCGCCGCGGAGCGCGAGGCTCTCGATGCCACCCCGCCGCCATCGCGGATCTGGCGGGCGCTACCCTGGGCGATCACCGCCCTGGTGCTGACCGGCTTTGCCATCGGCTTCTCACGCAACACCGAGCTGGGCTGGCAGCTGGTGGCGGAGTGGTTCCTGATCAACGGTGTACTCTCCGGTGCGGCCACCCTGGTGGCCCTAGCCCACCCGGTCACGGTGGTGGCGACCTTCTTCGCCGCCCCGCTGACCTCGCTCAATCCCACCATCGGCGCCGGCTTCGTCGCTGCCGGGGTGGAGCTGTGGATGCGCAAGCCCAAGGTGCGGGACTTCTCGACCCTGCGCCACGACGTCACCGAGCTCAAGGGCTGGTGGCGCAACCGGGTCTCGCGCACCCTGCTGGTGTTCCTGACCGCCACCATCGGCTCCGCCGCCGGCACCTGGATCGCCGGCTTCCGCATCGCCGGGGCACTGTTCGGCTGATCAGGCCTCTCTATCCCTCATCCCGGCGCACCAGCAGGCGCCGCATCGCCGCCGTCGGCGCCTCGAGCTTCTCGTGGCGCCGGCTGGCGGCGTAGCTGTCATTGAAGGCATCGAAGTAGTCGTCCAGGGCCTCGGCGGCATCCTCGTCGCCGCCCTGCCGCAGCAGCTCAGCGGCCACTTCCGCGGTACACAGGTGCTCGACGGAAGCCGGCTTGCGCAGTCGATAGCGGGTCAGCCGCTGGGTGTATAACGGCAGCACCGGCAAGGCATCCAGGTAGGGGCTCTTGCGGAAGATACGCCGCGCCTGGCGCCAGGTGCCATCGAGCAGGAGATAGACCGGGGTATGGCCCGCCGCCTTGGCCTCGGCCACGGCGTCGATGCCCACCACCCGCTCGGCGTAGTCGGGCTGGTCATCGGGAAAGATCACGAAGGGCGCGTAGCGCCTATCCTCGAGCAGTGCCAGCAGGCGCTCGTCGGGCACCGTGCGATACCAGGTGAATACCTCGGTATCGGGCAGCACGTCGCGGATCAAGCGCCCGGTGTTGGTGGGCTTGTTGTGCTCCATGGAGTGCGTCAGCAGCCACACCCTCGCCTCGCTCTCGGCGCCGACCGCATAGGGGCAGAGGCAGTTGAGCACCGGCAGGTTGCAGCCCTTGCAGCGGCTGACAAAGCTGCCCCGGGCCTTGAACTCTCGGCGCGGCGGCCGTGGATGACCGGTTGCGGGGTCACTGGAAAGACCGGTTGCGGGGTCACTGGAAAGTCCGGTGGCCGGGTCGCGATCGATGCCGGCGTCGTGGAAGGTGTCGTCCTGCATGTAGCGCATGGTCCCGGAACTGAAAGGGCCGGCATTCTAGCATGGCTCACCACTTCACTCCTCCAACACCGCCTCCGGCAGCCATAGACGCCCCTCGCTTTGCCAGTGTCGCACCAGCGCCGGAACCCCCTTGCCGGCAGGCTGGCTGATCGCCGTAACACCAGGAGGGACCAGGGCATTCGCCTCGGGATCGACCAGCACGCAGGGGGCGTCTAGGGGAGCATGTTCGAGCAAAGAGGCCGCGGGCATCACGGCGAGCGAGGTACCGACCACCAGCAGCAGGTCGGCCTGCCCGGCGATCTCGCAGGCCGCACCGAAGTGTGGCACGCTCTCGCCGAACCACACCACGTCCGGGCGCAGTTGACTGCCCTTGTCGCACAGATCGCCGAGGGCTATGCCGCCGCAGGGCAGCGGGTAATGCATGCGCGGATCGACCGAAGAGCGCGCCTTGACGATCTCGCCGTGCAGATGGAGGACATGGCGGGAGCCGGCCCGCTCGTGCAGATCATCGATGTTCTGGGTGATGATGCTGACCCGAAAGCCCTGCTTCTCCAGTGCTGCCAGGGCCTCGTGGGCAGCATTGGGATTGGCCCGGCGCACCTGGTCGCGGCGCATGTCGTAGAAGCGCAGCACCCGCTCGGGATCGCGTCGCCAGGCATCGGGCGTGGCGACATCCTCGATGGCATGATCGGCCCAGAGGCCATCACTGGCCCGAAAGGTCTGGATGCCGCTCTCGGCACTGATGCCCGCCCCGGTGAACACCACCAGATGCGGCACACGATGCTCCGCCATTGTTCACCTCCCTCTCCTAAGGCTACTACTCGAGCGCCTGATAGCCATTACTGTTCAACAACGCCATCTTACGCCCCGTGATAGCCCTCCTCTTCGGGATCCTCATGGTCGTCCTTGGGCAGTTCACCGACCCAGGCCATGGCGGCGGCATGATCACTCTTGGCAAAGGTGCCGATCTCCACGACCTTGAACAATCGCTCTTCCAGGTGGGCGATATGCTTCACCCACGACTGGTCGGTGACCACGGCGGCTCGGTGATAATGATCGAGGTCGCCGAGTTGGGTCAGGCCATAGCCGATATCCTTCATCAGCGCCGGCAGCGTCATCCAGCGCAGGCCGTCGAGCTCGGCCATCAGGCTAATCTTGGGATGGGCCCGCTTGGCGGCCTCGATGGCATCGATGGCGCGCTGAAGCTCTTCGGCTGTTACGACACCACTCGCCTTCATCGCCACGACATGGTCCGCCGGGTGGGAGATGAGGTCCAACATGGGCGTTCTCCTTGGGGTTGAGAGCGAAGCAAACCACCTCGGTCGCTTTCAGCATAGCGCGCCGTGACAACCTTGCGGTGCCCACAGGGCACTGCATGAGAATCACAAAAACGGCCTTGTCGCACGCAAGCGTAAAAGCCCGAATACCAAAGCCTAGTGAACCAGGCCGTTGTCGTCATCCCCGGCGAAGCGCTGCTTGTTGCGATAGGGATAGACGTCGATCACCCGTCCGTCGATGATTGCCTGCTGTAGCCCCTTCCAGTAGTCGGCGTCGAACAGTTCCGGGTGGAGCTGGTAGAAGAGCTTGCGCAACCTGACGTCGGCGAACAGGAAAGGACCAAACTCCTCGGGAAAGACATCATGGGGACCCACCGAGTACCAGGGCTCGTCGGCCAGCTCCTGCTCCGGGTACATCGGCTCGGGAATGTGCCGGAAGTTGCACTCGGTGAGATAGCACACCTCGTCGTAGTCGTAGAAGACCACCCGGCCGTGGCGTGTCACGCCGAAGTTCTTGAGCAGCATGTCGCCGGGAAAGATGTTGGCGGCGGCCATCTGCTTGATGGCGTTGCCGTAATCCTTCAGTACCGCCCGGGTCTCGGCCTCGTCGCACTGCTCGAGATAGAGGTTGAGCGGGATCATCATGCGCTCGGTATAGCAGTGCTTGATGATCACCTTGTCGCCACGCAGATAGACGGTCGAGGGAGCCACCTCCAGCAGGTGCGCCAAGCACTCGGGGTCGAAGTGATCCTGGCGGGCGATGAAGTTGGAGAACTCCTGGGTATCGGCCATGCGACCCACGCGGTCATGGCGCTTGACCATACGATACTTCTCGCGGACGTTCTCGCGGCTCATGTCCTTGCTCGGGTCGAAGCGGTCCTTGATGATCTTGAACACGGTCCGGAAAGACGGCAGCACGAAGACCGCCATGACCATGCCACGCACCCCAGGGGCAATGATGAACTTGTCCTCGCGCCGAGCCACCTGCCGGTTGAGGGCCCGGAAGAACTCGGTCTTGCCGTGCTTGAAGAAGCCGATGGCGGCATACATTTCGCCCTGGGGCTTGTCGGGCATCAGCTCCTGGAGGTAGTGCACGAACTCGCTGGGAACCACTACCTTGACCTGGAAGTAGGCGCGGGTGAAAGAGAAGATGATCGAGACCTCATCCTGCTCGATCAGCACGGTATCCAGGTGCAGCCCCTCGCCCTCCTCGTGCAGCACCGGCAGCACCAGCGGCACCTGCTGGCCATCGCCCAGCACTCGACCGACCAGGTAGGCACCCTTGTTGCGGTAGAAGACACTCTTGATCAGTTCGATCTCGGCATCGGGGTCCTCGAGGATGGTGCTGGGCAGCAGTCGATGGAGCATCTCGCTGCCCAGGGCCGCATCGTGCTCCAGATCGACGAAGGGTGTCTCGAAACGCGCCTCGCCCAGGGCCCAGCGCAAGCCCGCGGCCCAATCACCACCCACCCGCTGGCGCCGGCACAGCTCAAGACCAGAGTGGTGAGCCGCCCGCTCACGGGAGCTGTAGACGAACATCCAGTCGTTGTGGATATGCCGATGATGGAAGAGCGAGCAGAATATCGAGTTGAAGAAGGTCTCGGCCAGCTCGTAGTCCAACCGCTGGTCGATCAGCTCGGCGTAATGCTGCCGGGCCTCCCGCCAGCAATCGAAGCTGGTCAGCAGTTCAGCATCGAAGGTACGTCTCAGCCTGGCCAGCGTTTCCTGTACCTTCTCGTCATAGAGGTCGATGCGCTCCGCTGAGGCTTTCTGGGCCTCGCGCCAGGCGGCATCCCGGAAGCGGCGGCTGGCATCCGCGGTAATCTGCTTGAAGCGCGAGCGGTACTCGTCGAAGCCATGCAGCACGGTGGCGGCGAGATGGTAGGGGGGCGAATGCTTCATGGTCGGGCTCCAGGCAGAAGTCCCTCCAGCATGACGACTTGTGCAGCGCAAGGCGAGCCGACCATGGTGGCGCCCGCCGGGAACACCAGCAGCGTCACTCGTCCTCGCCCTTGTCCTCGCCCAGGGCCAGTACATGCACCAGCGCGCGCCACAGGCCCCAGCCGTCCCGCCAGTCCGGCGACACCGCCACGTGCTGCAACGCCTGGGTCTCGAAGAGGCGAGCCTGACCCTGCGGCAGCGCATCGCGCAGGCGCCGGCTGTGGCTGATCGGAATCACTCGATCCTGCGGGCCGTGGATCAGTACCAGTCTGGCGTGCAACCTGTCGAGCGGCTGCCGCGAGGGGTCCAGCGCTTCGAGCTCCTTCACCAGCGCTGGCGGCAACTTGTCGATCAGCGCCTCAATGCGGCCCGGATCCTCATTGGTCACCAGTTCATAGAGCGCGCTCCCCGATGGCCCCAGCCGGCGGGCCTCGTCGCGAACCGAGGACTCGGGATCCGTCAGCCGGCGCCGAGCGATGCTCTCCAGCAGTGCCCGGTCCTGGGCATCTTCCAGCCAGTGAAGCTGGCTCATCAACACGGCCCAGCGCGCCTCCCGCTGCGGCGGAGGTGCCTCCCGTGCGCTCCCGCCACGGTCTTCACCGGTGGTGACATAGCGCAGCAGGTCCGTCATGTCGTAGTAGCCGCCCACGGCAACCACGAAGCTCACCGCCGAGGCCACCTCCTGATCCATGGCAGCGATCAACGTCGGCCCCACCGCGAAGCTGACCGCAGCCAGCGCCGTGTGCGACGGCGCCTGGGATCCCGTTCGGGTGGCATAGTGGACGGCATCGACGATTGCCTGCACCTCGCGAGTACTGATGGAGTAGTCCCGCAAGCCGTCGAGTTCCGGCACCATCACCCTGAACCCCACCCGGCCGAGGGTCCTCGCCAGTGCCACCAGGCGCGGGTCGCGACGGCCCTGCTCGGTGAAGCCATGCACCAGGATCAGCGACCCCCGTCGTGGCTCAAGCGGATGGTAGACATCCGCCCGGTAGGCGCGACCCCGCCGTACGTACTCAACCCCTTCCCGGCGGGGCGCCTCGGTACGACGCTTAAGCCGGCTCTCCTCGCTGCCCGCTGACAGGTCGCCCAGCACCAGCATGGCTTCGTGGTGGCGAGCCAGGCTGGCACATCCCGACAGCAGCGCAGGGAGCAGGCCCAGCGCCATCAGCAGGGTCCCCAGACGTAGACGAACTCTCATGTCAAACAGCCTAGCGGCCATGCTGATCTCTCGCCGGACTTTCGCGGTTACCACAAGGCACGGGCGGGATGACAGCAGGGCGTCGGACAGCGACAATGGCGCCCCCTCGATCCCGTGACGATGCTCCGATGACACCCGCACTGAGTCTTCTCCATCAGGATGACCACCTGGTCGCCGTGCACAAGCCGGCCGGCCTGCTGGTGCATCGCAGCGCGCTTGCCCGCGGTGAGCGCGAGTTTCTGGTGCAACAGCTGCGCGACCAGCTCGGCCAACGGGTCTACCCGGTCCACCGCCTGGATCGCCCCACGTCCGGGGTGATCGTCTTCGCGCTCGACCCCGAGACCGCCGCAGGCCTGCAAAAGGCTTTCACAGCGCGCCAGGTGGAGAAACGCTACCTGGCGGTAGTGCGGGGCATCGGCCCGCAACAGGAACGGCTGGACTACCCGCTGCGGGAGGAGGATGGCCGACGCCCCAAGGCCGAGATGCCGGCCATGGAGGCGGTGACCGAGGTCCGCCGGCTCGACAGCGTCGAGCTGCCGGTCCGGGTGGATCGCTATCCCCAGAGCCGCTACTCGCTGATCGAGGCAAGGCCACAGACCGGACGCCGCCATCAGATCCGCCGCCATCTTTCCCGGCGTGGCTATCCGATCATCGGCGATGCCAAGCACGGCAAGGGCAACCATAACCGCTTCTTCGCCGAACGTCTGGAATGCCCGCGCCTGCTGCTGGCAGCGGTGGGCCTGGCCTTAGACCACCCGGTGAGTGGCCAGCGCCTCGACCTCTGCTGCCCCCTGGATGCCTGCATGACGAGGCTCTTCGAGCGCTTCGGCTGGACGGGCCACTTGCCGGCGCCGACCCGACACTCGACCGCTCGAGCATGATGCCATGACCGACTCCGCCACCTTTACCTCCCCCGCCGCTGCCCTGGACGACCACGACGCCCGCTTCGGCGGTATCCGCCGGCTCTACGGCCAGCGCGCCGCCGAGCGTTTCCGCCGCGCTCATGTGGTGGTGGTGGGCGTGGGCGGCGTGGGCAGCTGGACGGTGGAGGCGCTGGCGCGTTCCGGCATCGGCAAGCTAACGCTGATCGATCTCGACGACGTCTGCGTCAGCAACGTCAACCGCCAGCTGCACGCCCTGGATGGCACCATCGGCCGCCCCAAGGTGGAGGTGCTGGCCGAGCGCTGCCGGGCCATCCAGCCGGGCATCGAGGTGGTGGCCGACACCGCCTTCGTGACCCCCACGAACCTCGCCGAGCGCATCCCCGACGATGCCGACCATGTGGTGGACGCCATCGACAGCGTGGTCGCCAAGGCGGCGCTGATCGCCTGGTGCAAGCGTCGCAAGCTGGCGATCACTGTGACCGGTGCCGCGGGCGGCCAGACCGACCCGACCCGCATCCGGGTGGCTGACTTGACCCGCACCGAGCACGACCCGCTGCTCGCCAAGGTGCGTGCCCGGTTGCGTCGCGACTTCGGCTTCTCGCGTAATCCGAAGCGGCGCTTCTCCGTGGAGTGCATCTATTCGGACGAGCAGCTGGTCTACCCGGGCAGCGACGGCGAAGTGTGCTTCCAGAGGCCCGCCGAGGGGGAGGCCACCCGGCTCGACTGCGCCTCGGGCTTCGGGGCGGCGACCTTCGTCACCGGCAGCTTCGGCTTCGCGGCCGCCGCCCGGGTGCTGGCCCGGCTGGCGAAACAGACTCACACCACGCCCTGAGCCCACGCGTCAGATCATGCCGTTGAGATCACGCCCTTGCGACCATGCCCTTGAGACCAGAGGAGTACTCCCATGGAACACAATCTCCCCCGCCCCGGGATCTATCGTCATTACAAGGGCCCGCTCTACGAGGTGCTCGGCGTTGCCCGGCACAGCGAGACCGAGGAGAAACTGGTGGCCTATCGCGCCCTCTACGGCGATTACGGCCTCTGGGTCCGCCCCCTGGACATGTTCCTGGAAACCGTCGAGGTCCAGGGCGAGCCCGTGCCGCGCTTTGCCCTGGAGAAGGCTTTCACCTGACGCAGAAGCGCCCCGCGGCCAAGGCCACGGGGCGCTTCTCGTCGGGGACCGGGAATCGATCGAGGTTGAACGTTACTCCTCGCCGGCCTCCTGCATCTGACGCTGCATATAGTTCTCGATGCCCACCTTGTCGATAAGGCCGAGTTCGGTCTCGATGTGATCGATATGGCCTTCCTCGTCGGCAAGGATGTCCCGGAAGAGGTCGCGGGTGACGTAGTCCTTGACCTGCTCACAGTAGGTGATGGCTTCGATGTAGTCGTTGCGGCCTTCGTGCTCGATCTTCAGGTCGCTCTCAAGCATCTCGCGAACGTTCTCGCCGATGTGCAGCTTGCCGAGGTCCTGGAGGTTGGGCACGCCTTCAAGGAAAAGGATACGCTCGATCAGCTTGTCGGCGTGCTGCATCTCCTCGATGGACTCATCGTACTCCCACTTGGCTAGCGCCTTCAGGCCCCAGTCCTTGTACATCTTGGCATGCAGAAAATACTGGTTGATGGCTACCAGCTCGTTGCCGAGTGCAGTGTTCAGATGTTCGATAACCTTGCTGTCGCCTTTCATCTCATTACCTCGATCATGATTGTCAGGGGGCTGACTACTAGCTTGGCACGGCCATCAGAGCCTGGCCAGCCCGTACCCGAACAGTCTAGGCAATGTCATGCGAAACTCAATAAAATCATGGGCTTGTTAAAACAAAAGCGAACGATAGTGATTATCATCAGACAGCGTAGGCGAGTCCTTCGGCCGAAGCCCTGAGCTCATCCCGGATCGCTTCGCGGGTGATGTCCTTGCCGGTGCAGGCACATTTGCCGCACTGAGTCCCGCACCCCGTTGCCTGCTGGACCTCACGCCAGCTGCGCGCACCGCTCTCCACGGCCCCTCGGATCCGGTGGTCGGTCACGTTCTTGCAGAGACAGACGTACATAACATCACCTCACGCTGATCATGAACTAAATGTAAATGATTCGCATGGATGATCGCAAGCAGTTTCCCGCAAAAAAATGTCCGAGCTCAGCTCTGGCAAACCGCGACACTCAACTCAACGGCGCTTGGGAAGGACCACCACCCGAGTACCCGAGGCGATATCCGGCCAACTGCGTTTCTCGCCGTCGACGAGAATCCACAGATACCCCAGGCCGAAGGCAGCCAGCGAAATGGCGGCCACTAGGTAACGCTGCAGCGCCTGCAGAGCGGTGATCGAGCAGCCATCTCGAGTCTGAACTCGCAACCGCCAGGCCTGCATGCCCAGCGTCATGCCGCCGCGGGTCCAGAAGAAGGCAAAGAAGGCGAAGGCGCTGACCGCCAGCAGCAGGCGCAGCGAAAGCACCTGGGCGAGCCCCGTGCCCACCTGCTCAGCCGGCACCTCCAGCACCAGCCGGACCACGGCCAGGTGGGCCGAGACCATGACAATCCAGATCGCCAGCACCAGCAGGCCATCGTAGAACATGGCGCCCAGCCGCCGACCGAGGCCGGCCGGCCAGATATCGTCGAGTTGGTCGAAGCGGCGTTGCATGAATCCCTCTGTTCAGCCTGTACGGCGCAATAGATAGAACCCCAGCCCGGCACACAGCAGCGTCGGGGCCAGTACTGCCCAGACCGGCGAGAAGCCGAATACCGTGGAGGCCGGACCCAGCAAGTCCTGCACGTACTTGAAGATCAGGCCGGTAATCACCCCGTAGAAGACCCGGGTGCCGGCGGCCACGGTCCGCAGGGGACCGAACACGAAGGAAGCGGCCACCAGCACCAGCGACGCCATGGTCAGCGGCATCAGCATTTTCTGCCAGAAATACAGCAGCGGCTGGGTCGCCTGCTGGCCCTGATCGCGCAGGTAACGAGCATAGGCCCATAGCTCGCTGGGTGCCTGGCTCTCCACGTCACGAAGCAACCGACTGAGCTGGTCCGGCGTCATGGCGGTCTCCCAGACACGGGTGTCATGGCGCTCAACCTCGGTGCGCGACTCATGGAAGCGGGTCACCGCCACATCCTCCAGTTCCCAGCGATCCTCGCGCCACACCGCCCGCCGGGCGCTCGTCGCCTCGCGCAGGGTTTTGTCCTCGAAGCGATAGCGGGTCAGGTCGAGCACGGTGTCATCGGCGCGGATGGCACCGAAGCGATAGAAGCTGTCGCCCTCACGCTGCCAACCGCCGCGCTCGGTGAGTACCGCCCCCTCGCCCTGCATCTGCTGGAGGCGCCAGGCGCTGGCGAACTGCTCGGTACGCGGGCTGACGAACTCGGCGATGACGAGCACGATCAGAATCACCAGGATGATCGGCTTCATCACGCTCCAGAGGATCCGTACCAGCGAGCGTCCAGCGGCTCGCATCACCGTCAATTCATTGCTCGAGGCCATGCTGCCCAGGCCGATCAGCGCCCCGATCAGTACCCCCACGGGCGCGTACTGATAGAAGCGCCAGGGCAGGCGCATCAGCAGGTAGAGCAGTACCTGGAAGGCACCATAGTCGCCCTCCACGTCGCCGAGGTCGTTGATGTAGGTGATCACCAGGTCCAGGCCCAGCAGCAGCACCTGCACCACGATAATGGCTCCCAGCACGTTGCGGGCGATATAGCGATCGAGCCGGTCGTTGATCATCCGCTCATTCCCTTGTGCTGAGCCCGGACCATCATCGCCAGGCCGATGGCCAGGAAGCCACCATGAATCGGCCACATCCCCACCGCCACCGGCCAGTTGCCGCGACCGATGGCGTCCAGCGCCGCCAGCAGCAGACTGAGATAGGCCACATAGAGGAAGATGGCCGGCAACAGCTTGGCGAAGCGCCCCTGGCGCGGATTGACCCGGGAGAGCGGCATGGCCAGCAGGGTCAGGATGAAGACCATCAGCGGCAGGCCCAGCCGCCACTGCAGGTGGGCCCGCGCCGGCAGGGCGTCATCGCTGAACAGCGCCGATGTGGTGGCGTACTCGGGCACATCGAGGTCGGGACTCTCGGCCGCCCCCGAGAGGCGCACCGCATAGGTGCCGAACGCCAGCCGTTCGGCTTCGGCCCGGCCGGGGTCGACGCTGTAGCGCTTGCCGTCAGCGAGTACCAGGAAGCGGCTGCCGGTCTCCGGATCGACGGTCTGGTAGCCGGTTTCGGCCCGGGTCACCACGCTCTCCGGGGTTTCGTCGCCACGCGACTGCCGCTCGCTGATGAAGATCTCCTGCATCCGACTCTGGTCCTCGTTCATGGCCTCGGTGTAAGCCGTGCGCCCGCCGCCGAAGTCCTGGAAGCGTCCCGGTGTCAGGGCGGAGAAGTCGATCTGGCTGCGCTGCTCTTCGAGGAGCACCTCGTTTTGCAGGGCCCCGGCCGGCGTCAGCCAGAGGCTGCACAGCCCCACCAGGATCGCCACCAGGGTTGCGGGCACCAGGCTGACCTGCAGCAGGCGGTTGGGGCTGGTGCCGCAGGCCACCAGGACGGTGATCTCGCTGTTGAGGTAGAGCTGGCCATAGGCCAGCAGGATGCCCAGGAAGAACGCCAGCGGCAGGATCAGCTCGAGGAACCCCGGCAGGTGGAAGAGCATCAGGGTGCCGAGGATGCTCACCGGGATATCACCCTCGGCGGCATTGGAGAAGTAGCGGATGAAGCGGCTACCCATGATCACCAGCAACAGGACACCCGCCACGGCGGCCATGGTCAGCAGGATCTCGCGGGTCAGATAACGGAATATGATCAACGCTGTCTCCCGGTCCGGCACCCCAGGGGGCCGGCCATCTTCCATGCAATGACGCCTTGCCTTGGGTACACTGGCATCACTCGGCAACGTGCCGGCATTATCCAGAATCCCCCATCGCTTGTCTTGTGGAGTCACCATGGAATTCCCTGTCCAGACGGCCAATCCCGCCAAGGCCGAGACGGCCTGTCTCGTGGTACCGGTGTTCAAGGACGGCGAACTGTTGCCCGCTGCCGCCAAGCTCGACGATGTCAGCGAGCGGCTGATCGGCCAGTTGATCGAGCGCGGTGATTTTGACGCCAGACTGGGCAATGTGCTGATGGTCCCCTTCGCCCCGGGACTCAATGGCGACCGCCTGATGCTGGTGGGCCTCGGCGAGCGCGACAAGTGCCGGGAAGGGGCCTTCCGCAAGGCGCTCGATGCCGCCTTCACGGCCCTGGCGGCACTGCCCGTCGAGGACGTTGCCGTGGCCTTCACCGACGTACCGGTGCCTGAGCGCGCCTGCGACTGGAAGGCCCGCATGGTGGCCGAGGCGGCCCATCGCGCCGTCTACCGCTTCGACGAGTTCAAGTCCGAGAAGGCGCCCGTGCCGCAGCTCTCCCGCATCACCCTGCTGGTCAGCGAGCAGGGCGATGCCGAGGCGGCCCGCCAGGGCGGGCGCATCGGGGACGCCATCGGCCAGGGGGTGGCCACCACCCGCACGCTTGGCAACCTGCCGGGCAACGTCTGCACCCCTAGCTACCTGGCCGAGCAGGCCGAAGCGCTGGGCCATGCCGCCGACGGAGCGTTGTCCGTGGAGATCCTCGACGAGGAGGCCCTGGAGCGCCTCGGCGCCCACAGCCTGCTCTCCGTAGGCCGCGGCAGTGAGCAGCCCTCGCGGCTGATCGTCATGAAGTACCAGGGCGCCGAGAGCCCCGATGAGGCGCCCCATGTGCTGGTCGGCAAGGGCATCACCTTCGACACCGGCGGCATCTCGCTCAAGCCTGGCGAGGCCATGGACGAGATGAAGTTCGACATGTGCGGGGCCGCCAGCGTGTTCGGCACCGTCAAGGCGATCCTGGCCATCAGGCCGAAGATCAACCTGGTGGCCATCGTCGCCGCCGCCGAGAACATGCCCGACGGCCGCGCCACCAAGCCCGGCGACATCATCAAGACCCTCAAGGGACTTTCCGTGGAGGTGCTCAACACCGACGCCGAAGGTCGCCTGGTGCTGTGCGATGCCCTGACCTATGCCGAGCGCTTCGAGCCGGCCAGCGTGGTCGATATCGCTACCCTCACCGGTGCTGCCATCATCGCCCTGGGCCACCATGCCACAGGCCTGCTCGCCAACGACGATGACCTGGCGCTGGACCTGCTTGATGCCGGCGAGACCGCCTGGGACCGCGCCTGGCATCTGCCGCTGTGGGACGAGTACCAGGAGCAATTGGACTCCAACTTCGCCGACCTGGCCAATATCGGAGGCCGTCCGGCGGGCACCATCACCGCCGCCTGCTTCCTCTCGCGCTTCGCCGACCAGTTCCCCTGGGCCCACCTGGACATCGCCGGCACGGCCTGGTCCTCCGGCAAGGAGAAGGGCGCCAGCGGCCGCCCGGTGGGACTGCTGACCCAGTACCTGCTGGACCGTGAGGAGGAAACACGCAGCGTGGAGAACGGCAACGAACTCTAGATGACCCAGGTCGACTTCTACATCCTCCCTGACACCACCCTGGAGGCGCGTCTCGACTTTGCCTGCCGGCTGGCCGAGACCATCTATCGCAAGGGCTATCGGCTGCACCTGCATGCCGAGGACGAGGCCATGGCCAGGGAGCTGGATGACCGGCTCTGGACCTTCCGCGCCGACGCCTATGTGCCCCACGCCCTGTCGGGGAGCGAAGCGGAAGCCAGCGTCCCGGTGACCATCGGCTGGCAGGACCTGCCGATGGTCGGCGAGCCGCCCCAGGCACTGCTCAACCTGCACCCGGGTATCCCCGAGTGGTTCTCGCGCTTCGAGCGGGTCGCCGAGATCATCAACCAGCACCAGGACGTGCTCACCGCCAAGCGCGAGTGCTGGAAGACCTACAAGCAGCGCGGCTATCCGGTCACCCCCCACCACTTGAAGGGCCAGGCGGGCTGACGCCTCACCCGGCGTCACGCTATAATCAGCCCCATTTTTTCACCACCATCTCCTGCCCTCATGGCCGGCGGTGATCATTTCTGGATCCGGAACGCCCATGGACAAGACCTACCAACCCGAGCAGATCGAATCCCGCTGGTACGAGCGCTGGGAAGCCGACGGCCATTTCGCCCCGTCAGGCGAGGGTGCGCCCTACTCCATCATGATCCCGCCGCCCAACGTGACCGGCAGCCTGCACATGGGCCACGCCTTCCAGGACACCATCATGGATACCCTGATCCGCTGGCGGCGGATGCAGGGGCACAATACCCTCTGGCAGGTGGGCACCGACCACGCCGGCATCGCCACCCAGATGCTGGTGGAGCGCAAGATCGCCGCCGAGGAGGGCAAGACCCGCTTCGATCTGGGGCGCGAGGCCTTCATCGACAAGGTCTGGGAGTGGAAGCACGAATCCGGCGGCCATATCACCCGCCAGCTTCGCCGCATGGGCGCCAGCGTCGACTGGTCGCGCGAGCGCTTCACCATGGACGACGGTTTCTACAAGGCGGTACAGGAAGTCTTCGTGCGCCTCCATCAAGAAAAGCTCATTTACCGCGGCAAGCGGCTGGTCAACTGGGACCCTACCCTGCACACCGCCATCTCGGATCTCGAGGTGGAGAACCGCGACCAGCAGGGCAGCTTCTGGCACTTCCGCTACCCGCTGGCCGATGGCATGACCACCGATGCAGGCCTCGATCATCTGGTCGTCGCCACCACCCGTCCCGAGACCCTGCTCGGCGATACCGGGGTGGCGGTCAACCCGGAAGATCCCCGCTACGCGTCGCTGGTGGGCAAGTTCGTGGAGCTTCCGCTGGTGGGTCGGCGCATTCCGATTGTCGCCGACGAGCACGCCGATATGGACAAGGGCTCGGGCTGCGTGAAGATCACCCCGGCCCACGACTTCAATGACTACGAAGTGGGCCGCCGCCAGGACCTGCCGCTGATAAATGTCTTCTCCCAGAGCGCCGCTATCCTCACCCGAGCCGAAGCCTTCGACATCCAGGGCCGCCCGCTGCCCGATATCGACCCTAGCCTGCCCGAGGCTTACGCCGGGCTGGACCGCTTCGAGGCGCGAAAGCGTATCGTCGCCGACATGGAGGCCGCCGGCCTGCTCGAGCAGATCGAGACGATCAGCAACACCCTGCCCTATGGCGACCGCTCCGGCGACGTCATCGAGCCGCTGCTGACAGACCAATGGTTCGTGGCCGTGGAGAGCCTGGCCAAACCGGCCATCGAGGCGGTGGAGAAGGGCGACATCCAGTTCGTACCGAAGAACTACGAGAACATGTATTTCGCCTGGATGCGCGACCTCCAGGACTGGTGCATCTCCCGCCAGCTGTGGTGGGGGCATCGCATTCCCGCCTGGTACGACGAGAACGGCAACGTCTATGTGGCACGCAGCGAGGCGGAGGCCAGGCAGAAGCATGACCTCTCCGCCGACCTGGCGCTCACCCAGGACGAAGACGTGCTGGACACCTGGTTCAGCTCGGGCCTGTGGACCTTCGGCACCCTGGGCTGGCCGGAGCAGACCGAGGAACTGGCCACCTTCCACCCCTCCAGCGTGCTGGTCACCGGCTTCGACATCATCTTCTTCTGGGTCGCGCGGATGATCATGCTGACCGGCAAGTTCATGGGCGAGGTACCCTTCAGGCAGGTCTACGTGCACGGCCTGGTGCGCGACGGCCAGGGCCAGAAGATGTCCAAGTCCAAGGGCAACGTGCTGGACCCCATCGACCTCATCGACGGCATCGACCTGGAAAGCCTGGTGGAGAAGCGCACGGGCAGCCTGATGCAGCCGCAGAAGGCCAAGGCGATCGCCAAGGCGACACGCGACGAGTTCCCCGAGGGCATCGAGCCCCACGGCACCGACGCCCTGCGCTTCACCTTCCTCTCACAGGCCACCACCGGTCGTGACATCAAGTTCGATATGGGCCGCCTGGACGGTTACCGTAACTTCTGCAACAAGCTGTGGAACGCCTCACGCTACGTGCTGATAAATGCCGAGGGCGAGGACACTGGCCTGGGGGAGGATCCGGTCGAGCTGTCGCTGGCCGATCGCTGGATCGTCTCGCGTCTGCAGCAGACCGAGGCCCAGGTGACGAAGGCCCTGGAGGAATTCCGCTTCGACCACGCTTCCCAGGCACTCTACGAGTTCGTCTGGAACGAGTACTGCGACTGGTACCTGGAGCTCTCAAAGCCGGTACTGTGGGACGAAGCCGCCAGCGCCGAATCCAAGCGCGGCACGCGCCGCACCCTGGTCCGTGTGCTGGAAGCGATCCTGCGCCTGGCCCACCCCATGATGCCCTTCATTTCCGAGGAGATCTGGCAGCGCGTGGCCCCACTGGCCGGCACCTGGCAGGGTGAGAGGGACTCCCTCATGGTCCAGCCCTGGCCCGAGAGCGACTCTACCCTGGTCGACGAATCGGCGACGCGCGATATCGAGTGGCTCAAGGGCGTAATTATCGCGGTGCGCAATATCCGCGCCGAGATGAACATCGCGCCGGGCAAGCCACTGGAGGCACTGCTCACCAAGGGCAGCCAGGAAGACGCCAGGCGCCTGGAAGCCAACCGGCCGTTCCTCGCCAAGCTGGCCAAGCTCGAGCGCGCCGAGTGGCTCGACGACCCCGAGCAGGCGCCGCTCTCGGCCACCCAACTGGTCGGCGAGATGGAAGTGCTGGTGCCCATGGCCGACCTGATCGACAAGGAAGCCGAGCTCGCCCGCCTGGCCAAGGAGATCGACAAGCAGGACAAGCTGATCGGCGGTATCGAGAAGAAGCTCGGCAACGAGAGCTTCGTCGCCAAGGCCCCGGAGCCGGTGGTCGAGAAGGAGCGCGGCAAGCTGGCGGACTTCCAGGCCTCGCGCCGGCTGCTGGTCGAGCAGCGTGACAAGATCGCCGCGCTGTGACGATGCTTGCCTCGAAGAAACCCGCGGCAAGCTGGCGCTCCCTAGCCGGCCAGGCCTCGCGCCGGCTGCTGGTCGAGCAGCGTGACAAGATCGCCGCGCTGTGACGATGCTTGCCTCGAAGAAACTCGCGGCAAGCTGGCGCTCCCTAGCCGGCCAGGCCACTCGCAGGGTGCTGGTCGAACAGCATGACAAGATCGCCGCGCTGTGACGCCTCCCTCCCCGTGAATACAGGCGGCCCGCCGAAGCGGGCCGTCGTCGTTTTCACTGCAGCCCGCAGTCTTGACTAGTTGGCGCGTTGCCAGCCGCCCAGCACCCGCTGGTCGGGGCCGAAGAACACCAGCCGATCATGGTCGATCAGGTAGCGGTAGGCCCTCTCCATCATTCCCGTGACGCGCTGCGCATCGTCCGCCTGGGGGCAGGCGCGCCGGGTAGTGGCCAGGTCCGAGAACGCGATACGGTTGTTCTCGCCCAGCGCGGCCCGGCCGGTCAGCCGGTTGCAGCCGTCGCTGCCGCTCACCCGGCCATTGCTGTCGATCACGAAGTGGGGGCGCTCCGGCATCTCGAGGCGCTCGTTGGTGCCCATCAGCAGCAGGTTCCAGCGCTTGTCGACCACAGGGCCCTCGAGCGGAGCCACGGGCTCGTCGGCGATCCGGGGAGCCGGGCCACCACCGCAGGCGGCGAGCAAGAGGGCACAGGCCACCAGCAGCAGAGTGTTGCGTAACGATTTGATCATCATGATATCTTCCTTGGAACACGAGGCGATTTCCCGGACGCCAAGCTTGCCCCAGCCAGTGCATCGAGACAATTTCCCCGCCCCCATTCTTTACTCCTTCATGAGGCCCTGCATGCTCCAAGCGCTCCACAACGATGCCCTCGGCAAGCTGATCCTGCGACTGACCGTGGCCGGCTTGCTGCTGCCGCACGGACTGACCAAGTTGCTCAACCCGGGCAGCCTGACCTGGATCGGCAACACCCTGGCCGGTCAGGGCCTGCCGACCGTGCTCGCCTACGGCGTACTGATCGGCGAGGTGGTGGCGCCGCTGATGGCGCTGATCGGCTGGCGCAGCCGCGTGGCGGGACTGCTGATGGCAGCCAACATGGTGGTGGCCATCTTCCTGGTGCACATGGGTGAGCTCACGGCCTTCAAGGGAAACGGCGGCTGGGCCCTGGAACTGCAGGGCTTCTTCCTGTTCGGCGCCGTCGCCATCGTCTTCCTGGGCAGCGGACGGATGGCCTGGCGCCCGGATTGAGTCTGCCACCCGGACGCCGAGCCCGGGCGATTACCAGGTACCCGTATTTTCCATGGAAGCCCAAGGTTCTTTAGGTTCTTGGGGTTCGCCCTTCTGGAGCAACTCGACGGAGATATTGTCGGGGCTCCTGACGAAGGCCATGTGGCCATCCCGGGGCGGGCGGTTGATGGTCACGCCGTTTGCCTGCAGGTGCTCGCAGAGGGCATAGATGTCGTCGACCCGATAGGCCAGATGGCCGAAATTACGCCCGCCGGTGTACTCCTCGGGATCCCAGTTGTACGTCAACTCAAGCTCCGGCGCCTTGAGCTCGGCGGAGCGCGCCTCGTCTTCCGGGGCAGCCAGGAAGACCAGGGTGAAACGGCCCTTCTCGTTCTCCTTGCGACGCACCTCGGTCAGGCCGAGCAGGTCACAATAGAAGTGCAGCGAGGCGTCGAGGTCGCTGACGCGGACCATGGTGTGCAGGTACTGCATGGCCAACTCCTTGTCGTTTACAGCAAAACTATCTAGTGGAACGGGGCTTTACTGGCGACAAGCCTTTCCGGAGGCGCTGTGAATACCTCCCTGTAAGCTACCGACGCCATCCCTGGCGTAGGACCTCCTCCAAGGCTTGTCCCCAGAGCCCCTCTCTATCGCTGGGTCAGTTCAGATCAGTGAGTGTACTCGCTGAAGATCGCCGGCGTGCGATCATCATGGCGCCAGCCCAGCACCGAGTAGTCGTCCTGGCGCCCCGTTTCCATGCCGGGGGAGCCATGAGGCATGCCCGGCACCGCCAGGCCCGCCAGATCGGGCCGCTCCTCCAGCAGGCGGTGGATGTCCGCCGCAGGAACATGGCCCTCGATCACGTAGCCGTCCACCACCGCAGTGTGGCAGGAGGCGAGCCCGGGCGAGACACCGTGCTCGATCTTCACTGCACGCATGTCGCGGGTCTCGTGCTGCCTGACCTCGAAGCCCTCGGCCTCCAGGTGCTCGGCCCAGGCGGTGCAGCAGCCGCAGTTCGGATCCTTGTGCACCTCCACCACGGGCGTCTCGGCCCAGGCAGGAATGGCAGCGACGGCCAGCAGGGTGCCGGCGAGGGTCAGGCGTAGAGGTGATGTCATGACGGGCACTCCCCGATATAAGGTGTCGGCACGATTGTCGGCCATCTGCCGGCCCTACTGCCACCCCGGAGCGACAGCATGAGCCATTACTGCGACCTGGCCCCCGGGCATCCGTTCCACGGGCCCTATCACGACCACGAATACGGTTTCCCGGTGACGGACGACCGCACCCTCTTCGAGCGCCTGGTGCTGGAGATCAACCAGGCGGGGCTCTCCTGGCTCACCGTGTTGAAGAAGCGCGAGGCATTTCGGGCCGCCTTCGAGGACTTCGACATCGATCGTGTCGCCGGCTACGGCGAGGCCGAGCGGGCGAGGCTACTGGCGGATGCCGGTATCATCCGCAACCGTCTCAAGGTCGATGCCGCCATCCACAATGCCGGGGTGGTGCAGGCGCTGCAGGCCGAACACGGCAGCCTGCGCGCTTGGCTCGACCACCACCATCCACTCCCCCACGCCGACTGGATCAAGCGCTTCAAACGGACCTTTCGCTTCACCGGGCCCGAGATCACCGGTGAATTCCTGATGAGTACCGGTTACCTCCCAGGTGCCCACCGCGAAGACTGCCCGGTGCAGGCGCGAATTCTCTTAGCCAGGCCGCCCTGGGTTCAGACCTGAGAATAGAGCTATCACATATAGCAAGGTCGCTCGGGGCTGTTCCGTCGATAATCCCCGACGTGTCGGACCATCGGGGAGGCGCTGTGAATACCTCCCTGTAAGCTACCGACGCCCTGCTTCGCTCTCGCGTCCTGCTCCGCTTGCAGGACCGGTGCTGGCCATCCATGGCCAGCCCGTTCGAAGCAGTGCTTCTCACCCCTGGCGTAGGACCTCCCCTACGGATTATCCCCGGTGCCCCTCGCTATGAGTCGGGATAGATCCTGTCTATGGGGAGCGTAGGAGAACCCAGATCCCGGCCGTGGCATCATAGTCGGGCACTCCGGCTACAAGGAACACCTCTCGATGGACTCGGTCACCCAGGCCGCCCTGGGCGCGGCGATCGGCGGCACCGTGCTCGGCCGGCGGCTGGGCCGCAAAGCGGTGCTTATCGGCACGGCCCTCGGTACCCTACCCGACCTGGACGTGGTCATCGATTACGGCGATGCAGTGGCCAATTTCACCGAGCACCGCGGCTTTTCCCACTCGATGTTCGTGCTGGCAGGACTGGCCATCGCCCTGGCGCTGCTCTCGACGCGGCTTGCCCCGGCGCGGGACATTTCACTGCGCCGCTGGGGGCTCTTCTTCGGGCTCATCCTGCTGACCCACCCGCTGCTCGACGCCCTGACGACCTACGGTACCCAGCTCCTGTGGCCGCTGGACGTGCGTCCTGCGGCCTGGCCTATCGTGTTCATCATCGACCCGCTCTACAGCCTGCCGCTGCTGGTGGCTACGGGAATGGCGCTGGCCACCGGCAGGGCGCACCGGGCCTCCAGCTGGGGGCTGGCGCTCTCCTGTGCCTACCTGGTATTTGCCGTCGGGGCCAAGCAACTGGTCGAGGCGCGCATCGAACCGGTACTCGCCGCGCAGGGCCTGCAGCAGGCACCGCGGCTGGTGCAGCCGACTCCCTTCAACACCCTGCTGTGGCGGGTCACGGTGGCTGAAGGCGCGCTTCTCCACGAGGCCTTGGTGGGCGTCTTCGACGGTGACCATCCCCCGGTGCTGGAGACCTATACCCGCGGCGCCGAACTGCAAGCAACGGCGCTCGACAGCGCGCGCGGTCGGCGGCTCGACTGGTTCGCCGGGCCCTTCCTGCGCTATGAGACCCGCGAGCTCGACGGCCGCGAGACCCTGGTGGCCACTGACCTGCGACTCGGCTTCCCGGGCTTCCATCCGTTCGCCTTCACCCTCGCCACCCGCCATGACGGTGACTGGCAGCCGGTAAAGGCCTCCGAGCAGCTTTCCTCTTCTTCCCGCAACAACCGTGACGCCCTTGCTCGGCTGGGTTCCCGCATCCTCAGCCCGGAACCCGCGCTGTGCACCAGCGACTTCGTCGGCGACGACTGGGTACTCGATACCGACGAGCCCTGCTGAGCGGTGTAAAAGACTGAGCAGGGCAAAGGGTCACGTCTCTTCTGACGACGGCTTACCCGAATCGCGCAACCAGATGTCGCGCTGGGGAAAGGGAATCTCGATACCGGCACTCCCCAGCGCCTTGTAGATGTGCATGTAGAGCTGGTGGGCCACCAGACCCCGCTGGGAAGGATGATTGACCCAGCACAGCAGTTCGAAATCCAGGCTCGAGTTGCCGAAGCCGCGCATGCGCACCCGCGGGGCGGGATGGTTACAGACGTTGTCATGCTCGGTGGCAATCCCCTCGAGAAGCTCCACCACCTCGTCCACGTCCGAGCCGTAGGCCACCCCCACCTCGAGACGGATGCGAAATTTTACCCAGCGCCCGCCCGACTCGTTGTAGATCTTGGCATTGGCCATCTCCGCGTTGGGCACGGTGATCTCCACGTCGTCCCGGGTGAGCAGGCGCGTCGAGCGGATCCCCACCTTTGTCACCTCGCCGCGATCGCCGCTGTCCAGCACGATATAGTCGCCGAGCTTGTAGGGCCCATCGGCGATAATGAAGAAGCCGGCGAAGAGGTTGGCCAGGGTATCCCGGGCGGCGAAGCCCACGGCGATGCCCACCACCCCGGCGGAGGCGAGCCAGGCAGCAGGGTCGATATTCCATATCTGGAGCAGGAGATAGGCGGCCGCTCCGATGATGACCACGGTAAACATCAGGTCAAAGAGCGGGATGGTGCGCTCTTCGATGATGGCGTAGCGGTCGCGTACTCGGCTGAGTATCTCCAGGCCGAGGTGACTCGCGCTCAGTGCCTCCTTGACCAGACGCAGGACCAGCAGGCTCGTCAAGACGCGGATCGTGATCTGCTCGGCCCGCTCGGTGAAGCCGATCACCTGAACGGCCAGCACCAGGGCGAGATAGGCGAGAAACCAGGCGGCAGTATTGGCGCAGATGCGCAGCAGCCGACTGCCCAGGTTCCTGCTGATGCGGGAGATCAGCTTGTCACCCCAGTGCATGACCAGCGCCCGGCCTATTACCGCAAGTCCAATGCCGAGCACGACGATCAGCGCCGCCAACACGAAAGGATGGAAGATCAGGAACTCCCAGTAACCCACCAGCTGCGGGGGCAGCCAGGCCGGTGCCTCGGCGAGGCTGGACTCTCTGTCGGGATTCATCGGCGTGGCTCCCTGTCACCCTATTGCTTCTGAATGCGTCGTTGGCGCCGTCTTAGTCATCGGTCTGCGTTGCGGGAGCGATGCCTTGGCCACAGCCCCGGTACTGCTCGCCATCGATAGTCAGGGTGACCCGCGCCGGGAAGGGCTGACCACTCATGCTGTCGAAGCAGGCCCGGGCCTCGAGGCGCAGCTCGAAGGGCGTATCGGCCCGGCCACTGGCAAGGATCATGCGCCCCTCGTCGTTGTCCAGGGTGGTCACCCGGTAGGGCAGGGTCAGCTCGCGCTCGCCATAGTCCAGCAACAGGCTCACCTCGGGCCGGTCGCTGCCCAGGTTGACCACCCAGCCCGGCTCGTTGCCGCGGGCGTGGAACATGGTGCCCGGCCGCTGGCGACGGGTGAGCACGTCCTGGGACAAGTCGCGGTTGCAATCGAGCCGTCCGGTGGCGCTCTCCACCACCGCTTCGTCTCCCTTATGCCAGAAGCTGAGCTCGCCCTGCTGGTAGCGAGTACCGCTGGCCACCACCGCCGGCGGCAGTCGATAGGCGCCATGGGCGGACCAGAGTCGTAGTTCCTCCTCGGTGGTCGCGGTGATCAGGTCCTGGGCTGGCGTGCAGCGCCAGGCAGTGAATGCCTCGGCGTCGCCGGGAAAGAAGAGCGAGGGCATCAACGGCGCGACGGGGCGGGTCTCGGGAGCCCCATCATCGCGGGACGCTCCGCGATCGGCGACCTCGGGGCGTGTCGACACCCCGTCAGGGGTGGTGGCACAGCCGGTCAACAGCAGTACCGCCCCCAGCATGACCAGGGAGCGGGCGACGGAAGGGGTGTGACGAGACATGGTGGCTCCTTGCGAGTCGGCGACGTTCCCGGGGGAGCATACCAGCAGTACCGCCCCGACGCGTCGACTCCCGGCTCAACACCGGGCATCAGCCATGGCGACGCCTCAACTCCCGCGCTGCCTCGACCATGTTGGCCAGGGCCGGCTCCACCTCGGCCCAGCCGCGAGTCTTGAGACCGCAGTCCGGGTTCACCCACAGCCGCTCGACCGGGATGCGCTCCGCGGCCTTCTCCATCAGCGCTACCATCCAGGTCACCTCGGGGATATTGGGCGAGTGGATATCGTAGACTCCCGGCCCGATTGCGTTGGGGTAGGCGAAGTCCTGGAAGGCATCGAGCAGTTCCATGTCCGAGCGCGAGGTCTCGATGGTGATGACATCGGCATCCAGCGCCGCGATGGCGGCGATGATGTCATTGAACTCCGAATAACACATGTGGGTGTGGATCTGGGTCTCGTCGCGCACGCCTGACGACGCCAGACGGAAGCAGGCTACCGCCCAGTCGAGGTAGTCCTGCCACTCGGCGCGACGCAGCGGCAGCCCTTCACGCAATGCCGGCTCGTCGATCTGGATGGCGCGGATGCCCGCCGCCTCGAGATCGACCACCTCGTCGCGAAGCGCCAGAGCGAGCTGCCGGCAGGTGGCCTCCCGGGGCTGGTCGTCGCGCACGAAGGACCACTGCAGCAGGGTGACCGGCCCGGTGAGCATGCCCTTCATCGGCCTGGCGGTCAGCGACTGGGCGTATTCACTCCAACGCACCGTCATCGACGCCGGACGCACTACGTCACCGAAGAGGATCGGCGGCTTGACGCAGCGCGAGCCATAGCTCTGCACCCAGCCGAAGCGCGTGAAGGCATAGCCGTCGAGCTGCTCGCCGAAGTATTCGACCATATCGTTGCGCTCGGGCTCACCGTGCACCAGCATGTCGATTCCCAGCGCCTCCTGCCGGGCCACCACCCGGGCGATCTCCTCGCGCATCCGGGTCTCATAGGCCTCACGCGAAAGATCGCCGGCCTTCAGGGCGCGCCGGTCGGCACGGATCTCCGAGGTTTGTGGGAAGGAGCCGATCGTCGTGGTGGGGAACAGCGGCAGTGCGAGCTGGCGCTGCTGGGTCACGGCACGCTCAGCGAAGGGCCGCCCGCGCCGCGTATCGGCCGCCGTGACGCCGGCCAGCCGCTCGGCCACCTCGGAGCGATGCAGTCGAGGTGCCTCGCGACGCGACTGCAGGGCCCGGCCGGCGGCCTCCACGCGGTCATGGTCTGCCGCACTGGCACGGCCGTCCAGCAGGCGCGCCAGGGTCGACGTCTCATCAAGCTTCTGCCGGGCGAAGGCCAGCCAGCTCCTGAGCTCGGCATCCAGGGTGGTTTCCGCGGCCAGGTCCACCGGCACATGCAGCAGCGAGCAGCTTGTCGCGATCCATAGCCGTTCGCCCAGGCGCATGCGCGCCGTGGCCAGGCGCTCACGCCACAGGGCCAGATCGGCCCGCCAGACATTGCGTCCGTCGATGGCCCCCACCGAGAGCACCTTGTGGGGCAGCAGGCGATCCACCACCGCCTCAAGCTGTGCCGGGGCACGCACCGCGTCGATGTGCAGGCCATCCACCGGCAGGCCCACCGCCAGGGAGAGGTTGTCGCCCAGGCCACCGAAGTAGCTGGCCAGCAACAGCTTGACCGGAGCGGCCTGCAGGCGGTGGTAGGCGCGCTCGAAGGCCTGTCGCCAGGCCAGGGGCAGGTCCTGCACCAGCACCGGCTCGTCGAGCTGGACCCACTCGACGCCCTGCCCGGCCAGCCGTTCCAGCACCTCGGCATAGACATCGAGGACACCGTCGAGCAGCGCGAGCCGGTCGAAGTCCTCGTGGACATCGCCGCGCCCCTTACCCAGCCACAACCAGGTGAGCGGACCGGTCAGGACTACCTTGACCGGGTAGCCGGCCATTCGGGCCTCGTCCACCTGGTCGAAGAGGCGGGTACTGGCCAGTCGAAAGCGCTGGTCAGGGTGCAGTTCCGGGACCAGATAGTGATAGTTGGTATCGAAGTACTTGGTCATCTCGCAGGCAGCGGCCGGCTCACCGCTGGGCGCCCGTCCGCGGGCCATGCGAAAGGTGGTATCAAGCGATACCTCACCGCGTTGTACCTCATCCTCAGCACCGAAACGGGGCGGCACCGCCCCCAGCAGCACCGAGACGTCAAGCACCTGATCGTAGAAGGCGAAGTCCCCTACCGTCACCAGGTCGAGTCCCGCCTCATGCTGGGCCGCCCAGTTCGCCAGGCGTAGGGCGCGCCCGGAGGCTTCCAGGGCTTCCCGGTCGATTTCGTCCTGCCAGTAGGCTTCGGTGGCGCGCTTCAGTTGGCGATCCGCGCCGATGCGCGGATAGCCGATGACATGAGCCAGCGACATGATGACGTCCTTTCTGAATGAATGATGCAGTTGAGTCTCGCTGGCCAGAAAGTGTGAATCAAACTAAACTTTCTAATCTTCAAGATGAATCAGGCTCACTCTAATGCTCGAACTCCGCCATCTGCGCACCCTGATCGCTCTGCGCGATGCCGGCTCCCTGGTGGAAGCCGCAGAACGCGTGCACCTGACCCAGTCAGCCCTCTCCCACCAGATCAAGGATCTGGAGGAACGCCTGGGAAGCCCGCTGTTCCTGCGCAAGTCCAAGCCGGTGGAATTCACCCGGGCCGGGACGCGCCTGCTGACGCTGGCCGAGCAGGTCCTGCCGCAGGTGCGCATGGCCGAGCGCGACCTGGCGCGTCTGGCCGGCAACGAACAGGGGCGATTGCACATGGCCATCGAGTGCCACAGCTGCTTCCAGTGGCTGATGCCCACCGTCGACCACTTCCGAGACCATTGGCCGGAGGTGGAGATCGACATCCCCGGCGGCCACCACTTCGATCCCTTACCGGCGCTGGTCCGCGAACAGCTCGACCTGGTGATCACCGCCGATCCCCAGCCGCTGCCCGGCATCCACTATGAGCCGCTGTTCCGCTATGAGGGCCTCCTGGCAGTGGCCCGTCAGCACCCTCTGGCAGGCCACACCTTCGTCACCCCGGAAGAACTGGCCGAGGAGACCCTGATCACCTATCCGGTGGAACATTCCCGGTTGGACGTCTTCACGCAGTTCCTCGACCCCGCCGGAGTGCACCCCAGGGAAGTTCGCACCGCCGAACTGACGATCATGATGATGCAATTGGTAGCCAGTGGACGCGGTGTCTGCGCCCTGCCCAACTGGGCCCTCACCGAGTACCTGGAGCGCGACTACGTCAAGGCCGTGGCCCTGGGCGAGAAGGGAGTGTGGAGCACCCTATTCGCGGCAATCCGCGAGGAGACCCGCGGCGCACCCTGGATGGAAGACTTCCTGCGCACCGCCCGGGAGACCTCCTTTGCGGTACTGGAGGGAATCAGGCCGGCGTAGTGTTGCGGCGCGGCAGCAACAGCGTGAAGCGCGCCCCGCCCAGTGACGCGCTGGCATCCACCATCACGCTGCCGCCATGCCAGGCCATGACCTTCTGCACGATGGAAAGCCCCAGACCATAGCCGCCGGAGCGTCGGGTGCGGCTGTCGTCCAGGCGCGCAAAGGGTTTGAAGACCTCACTGCGCGCCGCAGCGGGAACGCCGGGCCCATCGTCCTCCACATCCAGGCGCACCAGCCGGGGTTCGCTCCGCAGGCGAATCATGACCCGGGTGCGGGCATGGCGACTGGCGTTGGCCACCAGGTTCTGCAGCGCCCGTTGCAGGTAGCGCGGCTCCGCCTGGACCTCCACTTCCGGCCCCTCGTCCAGTTCGATGCGAATCTCACGATGCAGGGGCTGCAGCGCCTCGATGACCCGCTCGGCCATGGCGCGACAGTCGACCAGCGAGGTCTCGAGCTCCGCGCTGTTGGCCGTCTCGCTGCCCAATCGGGCATAGGTGAGGATCTCGTCGATCAGATCGTCGAGCTCGGTGATGTCGCCATCGACGCCTTCCAGTTGCCGACAGATCGCAGGGTCGTCGGTCATGTCCTCCACCATCTGCACCGCGAAACGGATGCGTGCCACCGGGGTGCGCAGCTCGTGGGAGACGGCGCGGATCATGTCCTGCTGGGCGCGCAGCAGCGACTGCACCTGGGTAGCCATGCCGTTGAAGGCCATCCCCAGGCGCCCCAGGAAGTCGCCGCTCTCGACCTTGACGCGAGTATCCAGGCGCCCGCTGGCGATGCGGGTCGCCGCCAGCTCCAGCCGCGCCATGCGCGCCTCCACGCCACGCACGATCAGGTAGATGATCGCCGCCAGCACACCGAGAAGCAGCACCAGTAGCAGCAGCTGCAGCGAGACCGGCATCGGCTCGAAGGCCTTCACCGGTCCGATGGCCAGCCAGCGAGTCTGCGGGTTGCTTCCGGGCAGCAGGCGGTACATCGCCATGGACCAACGCCCGGGCAGCAGCCGGATCACCACCTCCCCCTCGGCCAGGCGCGCCAGCTGACGGGTATCCAGCCCCTCGGGTGGGCTATCGCTCAGCTGCAAGGGAATGCCGTCACCGGCGACCCGGTCCAACTGGGCCTGTCGGTCGTCACCCGATACCTGGGCGAGCCACTCGGCAAGCAGCTCGGTGAGCCCGCGCAGCTGCTGCTCGCTGAGGCTCGCCACGTCGACTTCCAACAGTTGCTCGCCACCGGGCAACAGGCGCTGCAGGCGCCAGCCATGCTCGCCCCGGGGCATGACCAGCACGCGGCCACGCTCGAGACGCGAGCGCGAGAAGTAGTTCAGGGAGAGATCATCGACGGACACCAGCCGGAGGGTCATGTCGAGCTGTTCGGCGCGACTCGCCAGCCAGGCTTCGCGCCCGGGCTCGGGAAGCGAATCGACCCAGGCGGTCAGTACCCGCATGGGGGGCTCGACCAGTTGCTCACGATAGTGTTCGCGGCGCACCTGATCGACCATGGCCAGCCCCAGCAGGGCCAGGCCGAAGGTCAGTAGCAGCGCCAGCGCCAGCAGGACATAGACGCGCAGGAAGGTGCTGTCGGCCAGGGTCCGACGCATGGCTCAGCCATCCCTGACGAAGAGGTAGCCCTTGCTGCGTACCGTCTTGATGCGGTGCGGCTGATTGGGATCGTCGCCGATCTTGGGTCGAATGCGCGAGACACGCACGTCGATGGAGCGATCCTGGCCGTCATACTTGATACCACGCAGGCGGTCGAAGATCTCTTCACGGGTCAGCACGCGGCCGGCATTGCTGGCCAGCAGCCAGAGCAGGTCGAACTCGGCACTGGTGAGATCGATGCGCTCGCCATCCAGCCAGGCCTCGCGGGTGGCGTTGTCGATCACCAGGTCGGCGAAGGTCAGTCGGGTCTCCTCGCCGACCTCGGCCGGCTCGGCACGTCGCAACAGGGCGCGCATGCGCGCCAGCAGCACGCGAGGTTGTACCGGCTTGGGCACGTAGTCGTCGGCGCCCATTTCCAGGCCAAGCACCTGGTCCATGTCGTCGGTACGGGCAGTGAGCATCATGATCGGGCCGGGGTAATCGCTGCGCACCCGGCGGCAGATCGACAGGCCATCCTCGCCAGGCAGCATCAGATCGAGTATCACCAGGTCCGGTTGCAGGGAAAGAATCCGCTCCACCCCACGGCCACCGTCGGCCTCTACCGTGACCCGGAAGCCGTTCGCCTCCAGGTAGTCACGGGTCAGGCCGGCCAGCCGCTCGTCATCCTCGATGATCAGCACATGATCCTGTTCCTGGGTTTGCAAGCTGTCGTCCATCCTCTATTCCATCCTGACGGGCAGGTAAGTGGTTACGGGGCTCTCGCTGTCGGGAGCCACCGCCAATGGCTAAAGGATACCCGAAATCCGGCATTCCGCCTTCCCGTCGCTATTTAGCGACAGATAGCGCTCCGAGGCCTGACGACGGGACCTGACGCTGGAGCCAATTCTGCCCAACGGATGGCCACAGGCGACCCACAGGTTATCCACTTGATAGGGTCCGAAAAGCACACTATCTTGTATTTCAATTCGGCACGAACACCACATCATGTGCCTTAGCAATCGACACCATGCCTGTCAACTGTCGCCCGAATGGCGGCCTTTGACCTTTCGTCTCACCAGCCAGGGATTCCGGCGCCATGGATACCATCATCACAACGGATGAGCCGTCCGTTTCCGTCACCGCACCCAAGGCTCTGCGCATCATCAAGCGCAACGGCGATGTCGTGCCCTTCGATGCCGACAAGATCGCCATCGCCATGAGCAAGGCCTTCATCGCCGTGGAGGGCGACAACGCCGCCGCTTCCTCGCGAGTGCGCGACTTCGTCCGCCAGTCCACAGAGAGCATCGAGCAGGCCTTCCTGCGCCGCATGCCCGACGGCGGCACCCTGCACATCGAGGACATCCAGGATCAGGTCGAGCTGGCGCTGATGCGCGCTGGTGAGCAGCGGGTCGCCCGCGCTTACGTGCTCTATCGCGAAGAGCACGCCCGGGCGCGCGCCGCGGCAGGCGGTGACATCGCCAAGCCGCACCCCAGCCTCAACGTGACCCTCACCGACGGCACCACTCGGCCACTGGATCTGGGTCGCATCGAGACCCTGGTATCGGATGCCTGCGAGGAGCTCACCAACGTCGATGCCCAGAAGATCGTTGATGACTCGTTAAAGAACCTCTATGACGGCGTGACCGTGGACGGCGTTTCCCAGGCGCTAATGATGACCGCCCGCACCCTGGTGGAGAAGGACCCCGCCTACACCTACGTCACTGCACGGCTGCTGCAGGATAACCTGCGTCGCGAGGCGCTCTCCTTCCTGGGCATCGCCGACGAGGCCACCTACGGGGAGATGGCCGACCTCTACGCGCCGGCCTTCAAGGCCTATATCGCCAAGGGCATCGAGTTCGATCAGCTCGATCCCACGCTGGCCGAGTTCGACCTCGACCGCCTGGGCGAGGCGCTGGACCACCATCGCGACAATGCCTTCACCTACCTGGGCCTGCAGACCCTCTACGATCGCTACTTCATCCACCGCGACGAGGTGCGCTACGAGTTGCCCCAGGTGATGTTCATGCGGGTCGCCATGGGCCTGGCACTCAACGAGGATGACCGCGAGGCACGGGCCATCGAGTTCTACGACCTGCTTTCGAGCTTCGACTATATGGCCTCCACCCCGACCCTGTTCAACGCCGGCACGGTGCGCAGCCAGCTTTCCAGCTGCTACCTGACCAGCGTGCCCGACGAACTCGACGGCATCTACAGCGCTATCCGCGACAATGCCCTGCTTTCCAAGTGGGCGGGTGGCCTGGGCAACGACTGGACCCCCGTCCGTGCGCTCGGCTCCTGGATCAAGGGCACCAACGGCAAGTCCCAGGGCGTCGTCCCCTTCCTCAAGGTGGTCAACGATACCGCCGTGGCGGTCAACCAGGGCGGCAAGCGCAAGGGGGCGGTCTGCGCCTACCTCGAGACCTGGCACCTCGATATCGAGGAATTCCTGGAGCTGCGCAAGAACACCGGCGACGACCGCCGCCGCACCCACGACATGAACACTGCCAACTGGGTGCCGGATCTGTTCATGAAGCGGGTCTTCGATGACGGCGAGTGGACGCTCTTCTCCCCCTCCACCTGCCCGGACCTCCACGACCTCTATGGCGCGGCCTTCGAGGCCCGCTACGCGGAGTACGAGGCGATGACCCGCACGGGGGAACTCAAGCTCTACAAGCGCGTCCGCGCCAAGGACATGTGGCGCAAGATGCTCTCGATGCTGTTCGAGACCGGCCACCCCTGGATCACCTTCAAGGACCCGTGCAACCTGAGAAGCCCGCAGCAGCACGCCGGCGTGGTGCACAGCTCCAACCTGTGCACCGAGATCACGCTGAACACCAGCGCCGACGAGATCGCGGTATGCAACCTGGGCTCGGTCAACCTAGCCCAGCATGTGGTCGACGGCAGGCTCGATGGCGAGAAGCTGAAGAAGACCGTGCGAACCGCCTTGCGCATGCTCGACAACGTCATCGACATCAACTACTACGCGGTGCCCCAGGCCAAGAACTCGAACGTCAAGCACCGCCCGGTAGGGCTCGGCATCATGGGCTTCCAGGATGCGCTCTACGCCCAGGACATCGCCTACGCCAGTGACGCAGCCGTCGAGTTCGCCGACCGCTCCATGGAGCTGGTCAGCTACCACGCCATCGAGGCCTCCAGCGACCTGGCCGCAGAACGTGGCTCCTATCGGAGCTTCGAGGGCTCGCTGTGGAGCCAGGGCATCCTGCCCATCGACTCCATCCAGAAGCTCAAGACCGAGCGCGGCGAGAAGTACATCGAGGTAGACGAGAGCGCTACCCAGGACTGGGGCCAGCTGCGCGACAAGATCGCCGGCCAGGGCATGCGCAACTCCAACGTGATGGCCATTGCCCCCACCGCCACTATTTCCAACATCTGCGGCGTGACCCAGTCCATCGAGCCGACCTACCAGAACCTCTACGTGAAATCGAACCTCTCCGGCGAGTTCACGGTGGTCAACGCGCCCATGGTCAATGACCTTAAGGCACGCGGACTCTGGGACGAGGTAATGATCAACGACCTCAAGTACTACGACGGCTCGGCCCAGCCCATCGACCGCATCCCGGACGACCTCAAGGCCAAGTACGCCACCGCCTTCGAGGTGGAGCCCAAGTGGCTGGTGGAGGCCGCTGCACGCCGCCAGAAGTGGATCGACCAGGCCCAGTCGCTGAACCTCTACATCAAGGGGGTCTCCGGCAAGAAGCTCGACGTGACCTACCGCATGGCCTGGTTTCGCGGCCTCAAGACCACCTACTACCTGCGCGCCCTGGGCGCCACCTCGGTGGAGAAGTCCACCGTCGACCGCGGCACTCTCAATGCCGTGAGCAATGGCGCCCCGGCCCCCTCGGCCAGCCATGCACCGGCCGCTGAGCCCACCACTCGGGAGCCGCGCGGTGTCGAGGACTTCCTGCAGGGCAAGGGTGGCAGCGGTTCGCGTGCCCCGAGCGCCTCCGACATAGACGAGCTGGGCTGTGAGGCGTGTCAGTAAGCCTCCCAGGAAGCGAGAGGCGTCGGGGGCAAACCGAAGAGGAGGTCCTACGCCAGGGGTGAGAAGCACTGCTTCGAACGGGCTGGCCATGGATGGCCTGCACCGGTCCTGCAAGCGGAGCAGGACGCGAGAGCGAAGCAGGCCGTCGGTAGCGCCCAGGGATGGGTTCACAGCGCCTCCTCGCAGGCTTGTCGCCGAATCAGCCTCGAGAGATGGATTCATCTGCGATAGCAATCTAACGAATCAGAGGGAAATGGAAATGCTGAACTGGGACGAATTCCACGAAGACGAGGCCAGCGTAGCCGAACAGCCGGCCCCGGCGACCAAGCCAAAGCCCGGCGCCCTGCGCGAAAAGGCCGTGGAAGATGAAACCGTAAAAGAGAGCGCCGGTCGCTACGCCGCGGTCGACGAGGACCGACTGGCCCGTGCGCGCCGCTCGCTGGAGGAGCTCGACGTGGCGGCCGGCCTTGAGGAGCTGGAGATGGGCGCGGCACGCATCGAGGTCGACGACAAGCAGATGATCAATGCCCGCGCCGACCTCAACCAGCTGGTGCCCTTCAAGTACGAGTGGGCCTGGCAGAAGTACCTGGACGGCAGCGCCAACCACTGGATGCCCCAGGAAGTGAACATGAACGCCGACATCGCCCTGTGGAAGAGCGCCGAGGGGCTCACCGCAGATGAACGGCGGATCGTCGAGCGCAGCCTGGGCTACTTTTCCACGGCGGACTCGCTGGTGGCCAACAACCTGGTGCTGGCGCTCTATCGCCTGATCACCAACCCCGAGTGCCGCCAGTACCTGCTGCGCCAGGCCTTCGAGGAAGCGATCCATACCCACGCCTACCAGTACTGCGTGGAGTCGCTGGGCATGGACGAAGGTGAAGTCTTCAACATGTACCGCGAAGTGCCCTCGGTGGCCGCCAAGTCCGCCTGGAGCCTCAAGCACACCCAGTCGCTGGCGCGTCCGGACTTCAACACCGGCACCACCGAGACCGACCAGGAACTGCTGCGCAACCTGATCGCCTTCTACTGCGTCACCGAGGGCATCTTCTTCTACTGCGGCTTCAGCCAGATCCTCTCCATGGGCCGGCGCAACAAGATGACCGGCGTGGCCGAGCAGTTCCAGTACATCCTGCGCGACGAGTCAATGCACCTGAACTTCGGCGTGGACATGATCAACCAGATCAAGATCGAGAACCCGCAGCTGTGGACGCCCGAATTCCAGGACGAAGTCACCCAGATGATCCTCGAGGGCACCGAGCTCGAGATCGCCTATGCCCGGGACACCATGCCCCGCGGCGTGCTGGGCATGAACGCGGCGATCATGGAGGAGTACCTGCATTTCATCTGCAACCGCCGCCTGGCCCAGATCGGCCTCAAGGAGCAGTTCCCCGGTGCGCAGAACCCCTTCCCGTGGATGAGCGAGATCATCGACCTGCGCAAGGAGAAGAACTTCTTCGAGACCCGCGTCACTGAGTACCAGGTGGGCGGCGCACTGAGCTGGGATTGAACACGTATCCGGCCGGGGTGCAGCTTCGGCCATCCCGATGATGACGCCCGGTACGGCCACGCCCGGCGGTGCGTCTTTCATGGCCCGTCAACAGGCACAACAACCGAGGGCAATCCGATGCATGCAACCCAAGCCGTAGCAGGTCGCGACTCCCGGGCGTGGCAGTCCGCCTTGGACAGGGCGCTCAGCGCCCATGACAGCGAAGACGCCCTGGCCCGCTATCCCCATGTGGCCTTCGCCTTCCCGTCGACATCCCCCAACCTCTACTCGCAAGACTATCCGCTGCTCGACTACCGCGAACTCAAGGCGTGGGCGACCTCGCGGGGCTGGCGCGTCCAGCCGGCCCCCGAACGCGCCCCGTCCGGCGATAAGTACAGCCCGCCGGTCCGCTTCACCCGACTGCACCAGGCGGCGAGCGAGCATTGATTCACGATGGCCGCGAGCGCTAACGTGGAGGTGGCGTCCAGGGGATGACACGGAGATTCAGCCATGACCGAGCACCACACAAGAAGCGTGATCACGCGGGTCTTCGTGCCCGCCCACGTCCGTGATCTGCCCAACGGCGAGCGGGTGACGGTACCGGGCCATTACAAGGCCCCTCCGCCCCGGCGATAGCCGGTCGCCTCTGCCATGCAGCAGCCCATCATCGACTATCACCTCGACGAGGAGCACCACTGGGTAGCGGAGCTCGCCTGCGGCCACAACCAGCATGTGCGCCATCAACCGCCCTGGACCGAGCGGCCCTGGGTGACCACCGAGGCCGGGCGTCGCTCGCGACTCGGCCTCATGCTCGAGTGCGTCAAGTGTGATCGGGGCGAGCCTGGGGACAACCCCTGACGCTCTACAACCGGGGATCGGCCAGATTCAGGTTGGGCATCCGACTCGATCAATGTGAACGGGCCGCCCGAAGGCAGCCCATTCACAGGAACGACTTCCCCTGGAAGACCGCTACCCCTTGGGCCCGAACAGGAACCAGATGATCAACCCTATCAACGGGAAGAACAGCAGCACCAGGATCCAGATCAACTTGGCCAGCCCGCCGGCAGAGCTCTTGGCCACCTTGACGATGGCCCAGATAACGATGATCAGCCAGATCAGGCCCAAGAGGCCGCCTACTTCGATACCCATGCGACGTCTCCTTGTCCGTTTCCATTCGGTGAAGTGCCGCTCTTAGAGGTAGCACAGCAGCCACAAGATGCACAATCGTTGCCGGTAGCGACTTGTCAGCTCAGGACATGGTTCCCCCACCCAGAACACCAGCGCCACATGTCAAGTCCAAGGACCTGGCCCGCAGCTTGCGTGACCATGGCATGATCCCCATCGGGTAGAATGGGCTCGCCATCGTCATTCGCAAGGAGGCCCCTTGGCCATCGACCTGCTGCTCAATACGCTGATTTTCCTCGCAGCGGCGGTGCTGATCGTGCCGATCTTCAAGCGCCTGGGACTGGGCGAGGTGCTGGGCTATCTGGCCGCGGGCGTGGTCATCGGCCCCTCGGCTCTGGCCCTGGTAGCCGACACCGAGGCGGTCCTGCAGTTCTCCCAGGTGGGTATCGTGTTCTTGCTGTTCGTGATCGGCCTGGAGCTCAAGCCCTCGCGCCTGCGGGTGATGCGCAAGGCGGTGTTCGGCTTCGGCAGCCTGCAGGTGGCCATCACCACGGCCACGCTCTCACTGGCCGCCTGGTGGCTGGGACTCCCCCCAGCTGCGGCACTGGTCGTGGGCTTCAGCCTGGGGCTCTGCTCCACGCCCCTGGTACTGCAACTGCTCGGTGAACGCAAGGAGCTGCAGACCCGCCACGGCCGCAATGCCTTCGCCCTGCTGCTGTTCCAGGACCTGGCAGCGATTCCGGTGCTGGCCATCATTCCCATGCTGGCCGCCGACGCCCTGCTGGCCGATGGCTTCATGCCCCTGCTCGAGGGCGTGCTGATTGCCGTCGGTGCCTTCCTCGGCCTGATCATCGGTGGCCGCTACCTGCTGCGGCCGCTGTTTCACTATGCCGCGGCCACCCGCAGCCGCGAGGTGTTTGCCGGTACCGTGCTGCTGGTGGTGATCGGCGCCGCCCTGCTGATGGAGCTGGCCGGGCTCTCCATGGCCTTGGGGGCCTTCATCGCCGGGGTGCTGCTCGCCGACTCGAAGTACCGCCACAACATCGAGGCCGACATCGAGCCGTTCCGCGGGCTGCTGCTGGGGTTGTTCTTCATGGCGGTGGGCATGACGGCCGATATCCGCTTGATCGGCGAGATGCCGCTGGTCGTGCTCGGCCTGACCCTGGGGCTGGTGCTGCTCAAGGCGCTGGCCGTGCTGATTGCCGCCCGAGTACATGGCACTGGCTGGAAGGACGGGATCAACTTGGGAGTGCTGCTGTCCCAGGGCGGCGAGTTCGGCTTCGTGCTGCTCTCCGCGGCGGCTACCGCCGCCTTGCTCGATCAGTCACTGGTCAGCCTGCTGATCCTGGCGATCTCGCTTTCCATGGCGACCACGCCACTGCTCTTCCAACTGCATGTACATGGCCTGCGCCGGCTCTTCACTCGCCGCCGGCCGAAGCGTGCCTACGACACCCTCCCCGACGACGCCCCACAGATCATCATCGCCGGATTCGGTCGCTTCGGGCAGATCATGGGGCGTGCCCTGCAGGGGCTGAAGATTCCCTACACGGTGCTCGACATCAACGCCGACCAGGTCGAGGTGGTGCGCCGCTACGGCAACAAGGTCTACTACGGCGATGCCTCGCGCATCGACCTGCTCAAGTCCGCCGGCGCCGACCGGGCCAGGGTGCTGGTAGTGGCGGTGAGCGACCCCGAGGCCTCGATGCGCATCGTCGGCCAGGTCCGCCGGCAGTTTCCCCACCTCAAGCTGTATGCCCGCGCGCGCAACCGCCACCACGCCCACCTGCTGATGCGCGCCGGGATTACCCATATCGTGCGTGAACTGCTGCCCGCCAGTCTCGAGCTGACCCGCGATGCCCTGATCGGCCTGGGCATCCCCCGGGAGCAGGCCCAGCACACCATTGATACCTTCCGCCCCCATGACGAGCAGGCGCTGCTGCGCCAGCTCGAGGTATTCGGCAACGAGAAGAAGCAGATCCAGACCATCCACGAAGCCGCCCAGGAGCTCGAGGCGCTCTACGAGGCGGACGAGGACATCGCCACCCGGGTGGAGGAGATTCCGCGCTGGCAGCGCTGAGGCGCCTTTAGTCGACCGCCCACCACCCCGGCAGCCGGGCCCGCACCTCGCGCCGGGCGAAGCGGTCGTCCATCAGCACCACCGTGCCCTCGTCGTCGGGGCCGCGGATCACCCGGCCCGCCGCCTGCACCACCTTGATCAGGCCGGGGATGCGGTAGGCGTAGTCGTCGCCGCGGCCGAAACGCGCCGCCAGCCGCCCCTTGAGCGCTTCGTTGAAGTCGTCGAAGGGCGGCAGCCCCAGGGTGGCGATGAAGGCGCCGATCAGTCGCTCGCCGGGCAGGTCGATGCCCTCGGCGAAGGCCCCGCCCAGTACCGCGAAGCCGATCCCCTGCCCGCCCGGCGCGAAACCAGCCAGGAAGGCGTCGCGTGCCTCCTCGCGCATGCCGCGGGTCTGGGCACGCACGGGAATCTGTGGATGGGCCTCCTGCAGCCGTGCCAGGGCCGCCTCCAGGTAGGCGAAGCTGCTGAAGAAAGCGAGATAGTGGCCCGGGCGGCGACGGTACTGGCCGGCCAGTTCGTCGACGATGGGCGCAAGGGATGCCTCTCGGTCACGTAACCGGGTGGAGATGTCGGCACGGATGCGCACCTCGAGCTGCTCGGCGGCAAACGGCGTGGCGACTTCCCGCCATACCGTGGCGGCCGGCAGGCCCAGCAGGTCCCGATGGTAGTGGGCGGGACTCAGGGTCGCCGAGAAGAGCACCGCCGACTGAGCCGCCGCGAAGCGCGGCGCCAGAAAATCCGCCGGCACCAGGTTGCGCAGTCCCAGCACAGCCTGGCCGCGTCCGTGGCGGGCCAGGTCGCACAGCGAGTGGTCGCCGAAGGACTCCGCCAGGCGGGTGAAGGCCAGCGCCTCGAAGAGCAGCTCTTGGAGCGCAAGGGAGGCCTGGCCAGGGTGCTCGCCAAGGTACTCGGTGATGGCGCTGGCGACTCCCTGCAGGGCCGCGACCATCCCGCCGGGCAGACCGTCGAGCACCCGGTAGGCCGGCCGCCCCGGCTCGCCGACCTCGCTCATCCCCGCCTCTTTGACCAGCGACTGCCACTGCCCGGCCAGGCGCCCCAGGGGACGCTTCAGGGCTGCGGGGGCCTCACGGCGCAGACGGGCAAGGCGACGCTGGTCAAGCTCGGCGCTGTACATGCCCCGGGCCCGTTCCACCAGGTTGTGGGCCTCGTCCACCAGCAGCCCCAGGCGCCAGCCGTTGGCCCGGGCGAGGCCATGCAACAGGGCATTGGCATCGAACCAGTGGTTGACGTCACCAACGATCAGGTCGCACCAGCGCGCCAGCTCCTGGCCCAGGTAGTAGGGACAGACACCGTGGTCAAGGGCCACCCCGCGCAGCGCCTCGCGGTCCAGCCAGCCATGTGCCACGGCGGCCTGGCGCGCCGCCGGCAGCCGGTCGTAGAAACCCGCCGCCAGCGGGCAGGCTTCGCCGTGGCAGGCCCGGTCAGGATACTCGCAGGCCTTGTCCCGAGCGGTGAGTTCCAGCACCCGCAGCGGCCGGAACGTGGAGTCCGGGCTTCCGGCGTCCGGGCTCCCTGCTCTCTCCGCGGCACCGAGGATGGCCAGGGCATCCAGCGCCAGCCGGCGCCCCGGCGTCTTCATGGTCAGGAAGGCCACGCGGTCGAGTCCCTGGCGGGGCATGGCCTTGAGCAGCGGGAAGAGGGTGCCAAGGGTCTTGCCGATGCCGGTGGGGGCCTGGACCAGCAAGCAGCGGCCGGTGCTCGCCGCCTTGTAGACACTCTCCGCCAGGTCGCGCTGGCCGGGACGGAAGCTATCGTGGGGAAAGGCGAGCTCGCCGAGTGCGGTATCACGACGCTCGCGATGCCGGGCTTCCTGTTCCGCCCAGGCCAGGAAGCGACGGCATTGGGTCTCGAAGAAGGCCTGCAGCTCGATGGCGCTGGCCTCCTTGGTCAACACGGTTTCCCGACCGGTGGTGATGTCCAGGTAGACCAGCGCCAGGGTCAGCGAATCGAGGCGACGCTCGGCACACAGCAGCGCACCGTAGACGGAGACCTGGGCCCAGTGAAGGGCACGCTGGTTGTCGGCCATGCGCTCCAGATGACCACGATGGGTCTTGACCTCCTCCAGGCGGTTGGCTGCCGGGTCGAAGCCATCGGCACGGCCACTCACACTTAGCCCCTCGAAGGTAGCGGAGAGCGGCAGCTCGGCCTCGTAGCCCTCGCCACGCCGCTTTGCCACCCGGGCATGCCCCTCGATGCCTTCCCGGGCGCTGGGGGCGGGGGTGAAGCGGTGGTCCAGGTCTCCCTCGCGAGCGGTGAAGTCGCACAGCGTGCGCACCGCTACGCGATAGCGCGCCACCTCGCTCATTCGTCGTCCATCGCTCGCTCTCCGTCCATCCCCCAACGCACATGGCAGACCAAGGCGGGTATGCCTCGGGCATGGAAGAAGGCCAGCCAACGCCGCTGATTGTCCTGCAATCGGTCGCCCGGCCCCTTCACCTCGATCAACCGGTATTGCGGTTCGCCTTCGGGAGCCTCGGGAAGGAACTGAATCAGGTCCGGCAGGCCGGCCCGGTTGGCCTTGAGATCAACGAGCAGCCGCTCGAAACAAGCGCGCAGATCAGCGGCCGGAAAGCAGGCCAGCGCCCGCTCGAGCAGTTCTTCGTCGAGCAAGCCCCAGTGCACGAAAGACGAGGCCAGCCCGTGCTTTTCTCGCCAGGTGGCACGGATCGCCTCGCGATACCTGCCATCATCGAGCCGGGCCAGGCAGGCATCGAACAGGGCACGGCGACGTGCCACGAAGTCCTCGCGGAAGAGATCCGCCGGACCGTGATGAAAGGGGTGGAAGAAGGCACCCGGAAGCGGCGCGAAGAGCGCCTCCCAGCAGAGCAGCCCGAAGAGCCCGGTGAGCAGGCTGTTCTCCACGTAGTGGACCGGCGCCCCATCATGATGCAGATGGTCCCGCACCGCGGCCTCCACCGGGCCGGGCGGCAGGGTCAGGGTCGACTGCTGATGGGTCGGCTCGCGCCGGTTCGCCCGCGGGGAAAGCCCCACCCGACGACGCAGCCGTGGCACCAGCCGTCCCAGCGCCTGGGCTTCCTCCTCGTTTGCCGGGGCCTCTAGCAGAGGCTCGGCCAGGGCCAGGGCTGCGGCATGCTCCCCGCGACGTTCCAGCAGGCGCAGGTGGCGGATGCGCGCCTCGACGCTGCCGACCGGGACCGCGTCCGGCCAGCCGGCCCCGGCATAGAGGGTGAGGGCCGATTCGCCCTCACCTTCCCGCTCTGCCTGGCGACCCAGCACCACGCAGAGCCGCCGATGCCGCGCCGCTAGCCAGGCGTTGTCGGCCAGCGGCGCGGGGAGCTCAGACTGCAGCACCGATACCGCCTCCCCGGCCTCGAGCCGTTCGCGCAGGCGGTGCAGGGTCAAATAGGCATCCACCTCATCGCGACGCCGGAAGGCCCGGGAGTCCGGCGTGATCGCCACCCGCTCGAAACGTTGCAGGCCGAGCTCGGTGAGCACGAACTCGGCCCAGTCCTGGCGCAGGTTGCCGAAGAACATCAGCCGCAGTCGGTCGCAGGTCGCCATCACGGCGAGGCGCACGACACGGTCCTGCGTCTCGGGCCACCAGTCGGGAAGCAGGCGAGGCTCGTCGAGCCGCGGTGCCAGGGCCTCGAGCAGCGCAGCCTTGCCGGTGGCGGCGGGTAGCCCCATGGCGGCGATCTCCGTGGCCAGGGCACGGCGCAGCTCGGGAAGGCGCAACTGGCGGAAGAGTTCCCCCAGGCAAAGCTCGGGAATGGCTTCGACCAGGCCCGCCTCGATCAGGGGGGCCAGCGCAGTCTCGGTGTCGCCGATCTCGGGATAGCTCAAGCGCGAGGTGCGAAAGTGCTCGCCCTTGCGCATCACCATGCGCACCAGCAGCGCCTGCGAGGCCTCGGGCAGGGCGTCGAAGTCCGTCAGGAACCCGTGCTCAGCCGCGTCCAGCAGGTCAGCGTGGCGCTCGGCCACCCATGCCAGCAAGAAGCGAAAGTTCGTCAGGTAGTAGCGCGGGTCCTCCAGGGAGGCGGTGACAGGCGCAGCGGCAGGGATACTGTTCATGCATCCATGATATCAGCACCGACATGGCACCGTCAGCGGGGCAGGCCTCGAGCCAACTCGGCAATCACCTCGCCGGCGGGCACCTCGCGGCAGTGGCTGGCGTTCTGCCCGGCCCACAGCGGGGAGAAGTCGCCAAGGCCACGGGCCTCGGCGGCGGCGCGCAGCGGGGCGATGGCCGCAGTGGCCAACGGGAAGGACGGCGCTGCCTCGCTGATCGGCCCCAGCTCGCGCATCAGCCGGGTGACGATGCCCCGGGCCGGACGGCCGCTGTAGAGGTTGGTCAGGGCCGTATGGCGCGCGGCCTCGCTCATCAGCGCCCGGCGATGGATGGCCGAGACACGGGATTCCGGACAGCAGAGGAAGGCGGTGCCGACCTGGACGGCCTCGGCGCCCAGGGCCAGCGCCGCCGTCATGCCCCGTGCCTCGGCAATGCCACCGGCGGCGATCACTGGCACGTCCACCGCCTCCCGGATCTGGGGCAGCAACGCCAAGGTGCCCATCTGGGTAGTCAGGTCCTCGGTCAGGAAGAGACCCCGATGGCCACCGGCCTCGAGCCCCTGGGCGATCACTGCATCGGCGCCGCGGGCCTCGAGCCAGCGCGCCTCCTCCACCGTGGTGGCCGTGGAGAACACCAAAGCGCCCCAGGCCTTCACCCGCGCCAGCAGTTCCGGCGCCGGCAGGCCGAAATGGAAGCTCACCACCTCCGGGCGGAAGGGTTCGAGGGCGTCGCAGGCCGCATGATCGAAGGGACGCCGCCCAGCCCCGGCCGGCACTGCTTCGATATCGAGGCCGAATTCGGCATACCAGGGCGCCAGCGACTCGTGCCAGCGCGCCTGCCGCTCGGGATCGGGCGAGGGCTGCGTGTGACAGAAGAAATTGACGTTGACCGGGCCCGAGATCGCGTTGCGGATGGCCTGGAACTCTTCCGCCATGGCCTCGGGTGAGAGCATCGCGCAGGGCAGCGCACCGAGGCCGCCGGCACGGGAGACGGCAATGGCCAGCTCGCTGCCCTGAGCGCCCGCCATGGGGGCCTGGAGGATCGGCACGCCGATGCCCAGCTGCTCGGTCAGTGTCACGGGGCATCTCCTTGATTGGTAGCGTCGTGATCGGCGGCGCGGCGCCTCCGGCCGAAACGTCGCAATGGCCACTCACGGCCCAAGGTGTCGGCAGCGTAAGCGTCTCGCTCCCCCGGGGGTCGGGAGGCGCCGACGGTGGTATCGCGATAGGTCTGGCGCTCCATCTCCACGTTGAGCTCCGCGCCCAGCAAGACGATGAACGCCGAGAGCCAGAACCATAGCATCAGTACCACCACCGCCCCCAGGGAACCATAGATATCACTCGGGTTGATCACGCTACTGAAATAGAACGATAGCCCGGCGGAACCGATCATCCACAGTAGCGTTGCGACGACGGAACCGGCGCTGATCCACTTCCAGCGCGGCGGCCGCCGATCGGGTCCGAAACGATAGAAGACGGCGATGACCAGCATCATCACCAGCAGGAGCACCGGCCAGCGCAGCCACACGATGATCGTGACCATCAGGGTATCGAGATTCAGCATGCCGATGGCCAATGGAAAGAAGGCGATGAAGGCGATGGTGGTCAACAGGACCAGGATCAACCCGAGCGTCAGCGTCGCGACGATCCAGCCACGCTGCAACGCTCCTCGGCTATCCACCTCGCCGTATACCACATTCAGTCCTATCACCATCCATAGTACCCCCTTGGAGGCGATGAACATTGCCAGCACCACACTCCCCAGGGCCGTCAGACTGAGGCCGGTGCTGGTCGTCTCGCCTATCTGGCGTGCCTGGTCGTTGATCAGGCTGGAGGCATCGGGCGGCAGATAGCGGCTGAGCTCCACGATCCGACTCGCCAGGTCCTGGGGGTCCATCACCAGCGCCCAGATCGAGATGATCGCGGCGATCGTCGGGAAGAGCGCCAGCATGGCATTGAAGGCGATACCGGCGGACATCATGGCGAGGAGATCCTGAGTAACCTGCTGCTTGACGCGCCATACGATGTCCAACCACCCGGTCGCAGGAATCTGTTTGGGCTGCTCGGCGCAGCGGCCCCGTTTCGGCTTCGCCATACGTACCTCAGTTGTTTTGCGGAGGGTGCAGGACCATACGCGAGTCACGGATCTCGATATCGAAGCGGCCGAGGAAGCTCATCCCTAGCAGGGCCGTCTCGCCGCTTAGGCCCGGACTGATGGAGCCGCGGACCTCCCGCGCGGAGAAGCCACCCAGGCTCACCTCGTCGAGTCGCGTCAGCTCGCCGCGCACCCGACCGTTGGCGGTATTGAACCAGGCGCTGCCGATGCTCTCGAGCCCCAGCTGCTCGGCCATCTCCGCCGGGACCGCGACATAGGTGGCACCGGTGTCCACCAGGAACTCCACCGGCTGGTCGTTGATGCGCCCGGTGGCCACGAAGTGACCGGCGCGGTTGCGCTCCAGCACCACCGGCTCGCCTTCTCCCACCACGACATTGGCAAGGTGGGCATTGGGGTTGCGCTGCGCCTCCAGGTAACCGTGGAACCACCAGGCCCCGCCCCCCAGGAAGAGCACCCAGAACAGCAGCATCATGCCCAGGCCGGCCCGGCGTGTGGCGCGTTCGTCACTCATGATCTTCCCTCCCGACGACTCTCCTTTGAGACCATGATGCCATAAGGGCATTCCGCGACGGGTCACCGACATCCTAGCGTCCGATGCGTGCTTCCCAATCGCGGGCTGCCTGTTGGCCGCGTGCCTGATCGACGAACAGGCAGACCAGGATGGCGATGACGAAGAGCACCACGCAGAGCAGGATCGAGGCCTTGAGCCCCACCAGCGACTGCAGCAATCCCAGGCCAATGATGCCGATCACTCCGGCAAGCTTGTTGGCCAGGCCCCAGAAGCCGAAGAATTCGGCGGCCTTGCGGCTCGGCGAGAAGAGCCCCACCAGAGCGCGGCTGGCAGATTGGCTGGAACCCAGGGAGAGACCGGCCAGGCACCCCACCACCAGGAAGAGATGCTGGGCCTCCCAGTCGAGTCCCAGCCGGTCATGCAGAAGGGCGGTGACCTCCGGTGTGGCCCAGATGGCGAGTATCGCCGCCACCCAGAGGGTCAGGGTCATCAGGTAGGTGACCTTGGTGCCGATGCGATCCTGGAGGAAGCCGAAGCCCAGCGCCCCGACGGCGGCGGTGATCTGCACGATGATGAACATGATATTGCGGACCGATTCGTCCCAGCCGATCACCTGGGCGCCGTAGATGAAGGCGAAGGCGATGATGATGTAGACGCCGGCCATGGAAAAGAGCAGCGAGACCAGAAAGATGCCCAGGTCGCTGAAGCGTCGCAGCTCGTGCAGCGTCGTCGCGACGCGCTCCAGGGCGATCTCGCGATAGGGCTTACCGGGCGGCTGGGGCGTACCACGTTCCTTCACCCACAGGAAGGTGGGGATGGCGGTGACCAGGAAAAAGCCCGCCGCGAAGGGCCCCACCCAGCGAATACGCTCGAAATTCTCGGCCGTGGCCTCGCCTAGAACCACCAGCGTGAAGCCCGCGGCGAAGAGCCCGCCCACATAGCCCAGCGCCCAGCCGAAGCCGGAGATCTTGCCCAGGTCCTGCGGCGGGCCGAGATCCGGCAGGAAGGCGGCAATGAAGGACTCGCCCATGGAGTAGGCATAGTTGGAGACCATGATCAGCAGCAGGCCCAGCATCACATAACCCGGCGCCACGAAGTAGAGCATGGCGGTGGCCGCCACGGTGGCCAGGTAGCTGACGAACAGGAAGCGCTTCTTGGACGCCTGGTAATCCATCACTGCCCCACACAGCGGGCCGGTGATCACCACCAGCAGATAACTCACCGCCAGCGCCAGGCTCCAAAGGAAGTTGGCCAGCCGGTAGTTGTCGCCGCGGTCGCCGACGATCACCGTGGTGAAGAGTTCGCCGAACACCACGGTGATTATCAGCAGAGTATAGGCCTGGTTGGCGAAGTCGAACATCGCCCAGCCGAGGATCTCCTTGCGCGAGGCGCGGGGTGTCGTCGGCACGGCGGCGGTCAGGCTCATGGAAAACGTCCCTGAGAGGATAAGCACGTCACCATAGCAGCCCCCGCCTACCTGAACGACTTAGGGAACTGCTGATTTATGTCGCGAGCGAAGATAGGTTGGTCGCCGCCGGAGCGCAGAAACCGGAGCCTATGCGTTACTAGGTGAGGATGTTGAGCACCGCCGGCGGCCAAGATATCGAGTGCAGCAATAAATCAGTGTTTCCCTAGACGAGATCGCGCGGGATGGTCTCATCCCAGGTCTGCGCGTAGATTCGGGTTTCCCCCTCCCAGGCATCGAGGGTGGCACGGATACGGAAATTGTCCGGGTCGCTGGTCAACTGGGTGCGAGTCAGGGTGCTGACCTCCCAGTCACCGCGCTTGAAGCTGCGCTGCCACTCCGTCCAACCGCTGACGCTGTCGTAGCTGCCGTAGGAATACTGGTAACGCTCCGTGACACGGGCAGCAATCTCGAGATCGATGTCGTCGATCCGGTAGCGTCCCTCGTCGTTGATCACTTCCAGGGTGGTGCGGTCCTGGGCCAGGTCGCGGATCACCTGCCAGGTCTCCTGGGTCGGCTGCAGCAGCGTCTTGGCCAGCGCAGGCGCGCCCTCCGGCTCGTCGAAGGCCGGCAGCGCGGCTTCCTCGGCGGGTCGCGGCGCCCGCACCGGCAGGATCAGGCGGCAACGACTCGGATGGATGGTGAGCCTGGCTGGCCGAGGGGCGGGCCAGGCCAGCGGCCAATAGCTGGTGGAAAGCGCCAGCCGGATGGCATGTCCTTCGGCGAACTGCTGGGCGATGTGCTTGAGCGGAATCCTGACGCGATAGCGCTGGCCCGGCACCAGCGGCTCGGGGTGCTCGTCGCTGTCGCGGTGGGTGAGGTTGAGCAGGCCATAGGAGACCCGAGTGGCCTTGTCGTCCTCGGCGATATCGGAGAGGCGCAACGCCACCATCGCCACCGGCTGGTCGGCGGAGAGTTCGAGCTCGACCATTGGCGATCCGCAGATCTCCAGCGGCGCATCGAGCCGGGGGGTCTGGAAGATCAGCGAGCCGCCATCCTCATCGCGCTGGTCGTGGGGAAGGTCCGGCGGGGCATTGTAGGAGCACCACTTGCCGGCATAGAGCCCCACCGAGAGCGGAGAGCGAATATCCAGGGTGGCGTCGTCATCCTCACCATCGGCTTCGGGCAACAGGCCATGGCCCTCGGTGAGCCGGAACGAGCTTGGCAGGATATTCGGCGATGGCCACGACGGCTCGGCGATCCAGCGCCCGGGGCGCTCATCGTAACGCGCCGATGGGGGCACCGACTCCTGCATCCAGACCCGCAGCATGGGCTCGTCCATGATCCCGGTATCGACGCCCTTGAGCCACTGGTCCCACCAGCGCAGCGATTCCTGCAGGAAGCCGATGGCCGGCCCCGGCACGCCCAGGTGCGGGTACTTGTGGGCCCAGGGGCCGACCAGCCCCTTGCGCGGCACCTCGAGCCCCTCCAACACCCGGAAGACGGCGTTGCAGTAGCCATCGGCCCAGCCACTGACGGCATACACCGGGCACTGGATCCTCGAGTAGTCCTCGCATACCGAGCCGTGCTTCCAGTAGGCGTCGCGTCGCTGGTGCTCGAGCCACTGGCCGAGCCACATGCCGCTGCCTCCCAGGCGTTCGAGCCACATCTCCCGCCAGCGATCGCCTACCAGTTCGGGGTCGGGCGGACAGGCGTTGCCATCGAACATGGTCGAGGCCCAGGAGAGGTTGTCGGCCAGCAGGCAGCCGCCCATGTGGTGGATGTCGTCGGCGTAGCGGTCGTCGGTGAAACACAACGTGATCACCGCCTTGAGCTGCGGGGGGCGCAGGGCGGCGATCTGCAGGCCGTTGAAGCCGCCCCAGGAGATACCGATCATGCCGACATCGCCGGTACACCAGGGCTGGGCCTCCAGCCAGGCGAGGACGGCCAGCCCGTCCTCGAGCTCGCTGGGCAGATACTCGTCGGTGAGCACGCCGTCCGACTCGCCGGTGCCGCGGATGTCGACCCGCACCCCGGCATAGCCGTGGCCCGCCCAATAGGGATGCATCTGGACGTCACGCTCGGCGGTGAGGTCACGCTTGCGGTAGGGCAGGTACTCGAGGATCGCCGGCACGGGATGGATCTCGGCGTCTACCGGACGCCAGATCCTGGCCGCCAGTCGACTGCCATCGGGCAGCGGGATCCAGGTCTCCTCCTCCATCACCCGGCGAGGAAAATCGGTAACGATGCGCATGTGTCTCCTTACTTGTGATCTTGCGTGCCGCTCCCGGAAACCTCAGCCCTGGATGTCGTCGAACTCGAACGCCAGTCGCGCCACCAGACGATCGAAGTCCGCGAGCAACTGCTCGGCCGATGACGCACCCAGATAAACATGCGCCAGTGCAAAACTGTAGGCGTCCTGCTCGGGCATAGAGGAGAGCTGCTGCCCTTCCTCAACCTGCACGGCGATCTGGGAACCGGGGAAATCGGCATGGAGTTCCGCGAGCTCCGCGTCGGTGGGAACCCGTGTCACCACCGCATCGGTGAAGAATACCCGGTGGAAGAACTTCGCCGCCATGGGAAATTCGCCCTCGCGATGGGGCATGTCGGGCCGCTGCCCCAGCCCCAGGTCGATTGTCACCTGCTGGTTGCTGACGCCATCGACTTTCTCAAAGAGGTCGCAATGCGATTGGGAGATACGTGTGTTGATCTCCAGTAGCCAGACCCGGCCCTGCACTTCGTCCCAGAAGTATTCGATGTTGAAGGCCGCATTGTCGTAACCGATATGGGTCATGATGCGATCGGTCAGCTCGATCATGATGGCCTGTATATCCTCGGGGAGCCCGGACGGATAACGGTAATGGAAGAAGCTCAGTACCTGCGGATAGCGCAGTGAATCGACGATACCGTAGCTGACCACCTTCCCGTCGAAGACGTAGCCCTCCACGGTGCACTGCCAGCCGCCGATGATCTCCTCTGCCATGCAGAAGTGTCCGTCCACGGCAGCGATTTCCGGGGGCAGTTGCGCCTGTTCCAGCACCGTATTGAAGGGGTCGGCGATGGTGCCGATCGACTCGCGCAGCTGCTCGATAGCGTGATAGAAGTCCTCGGGCGTCTCGATGCGAAAGCCCAGCCGCGAGCCAGACGACTTGATCGGCTTGACGAAGAAGGGGAAATAGAGTCCCGCCTCGCCGATGCGCGTCATCGCGTCGTCATCGAAGGGATCGAAGGCGGTGAAGCCCGGGATATGGTCAGAGATCACCTCGCGCTGAACACGGCGACTCCAGTACTTGTGTTCGCACTTGAGCAGGCTCGTCAGCGAAGTGCTGCGGACACCGAAACGTTCACAGAGGATCGGCAACATGGTCGAGACAGGAAAGTCCATGTAGCCGACGATGGCGTCGATGGGCTCGTCGAAAGCCTCGAGCTGCGCCGTGGCCTCTGACAGCATGGCATCGATGTCAAACTCTTCGGTATCGTAGACCGCCTCGGGGGCAATTACCCCGTGGAACCGCCATTGCCCAGCGCCGTGCAGCGTCTCGAGACGCTGGCGGTTGAAGTCGTTGAGTCCCACTACGAAAATGTTCTTGACCTTGTCCATTGCCCTGCCTCATGTGGCGCGCCGAACCCGACGCATTGGAGCAGCATAGCCCAGTCCGCGCGTTGAAGGATCACCCATGGCGGTCGCGCTCGGCGGTGTCCTGCCCCTCGCGACCGCGCTGCAGGCGACCGATGGCCTCGTTGCCCTGGCCGGACAGAACCGCCAAACGGTCGATCTGGTCGTCCAGCTTGGGCAAGGCCTCGCGGCGATAGCGGGACAGGTCGTCGATGGCCCCCATCACCTCGCCGAAGGCCTCCTCCAGGGCCTGCATGTCGAGCATCGCCGACGAAGCTCGCTGCTGGATATCAACACCCTGCTGGCGCAGCGCCCGCGCGGTGCCGCCGATGATCTCCGAGGTCGTGGTATTGAGCGCCTCGACGCGATCCAGCACCAGCCGCTGGTTGGCGAGGGCCAGGGCGACCGTGACCGCCACGGTCAGTGCCGAGACGGTGACGTTGATGGCGCGATCGACGCCACGCATCAGCTCGCGGTTGTTGCGAATGATCACCTCCAGCGCCAACACCCCCTGCTGGCTCACAGCCAGCTGCTGCTGAAGGTCGACGATACGCTGGCGCAATGGGAACAGCAGCTCCTCCTCGAGAAAGCGCCGCTGGGAGTCGTCCTCGTCGCGGCGCGCGATAGCGGCCTGCAGCCGCTCGTCGATCAGCCGCCCCAGGGCGACCTGACGATCCAGTTGGGCGAGGCTCTCGCGCAGGGACTGCTGGTCGTCGCTCAGGGTGAGGTTGTCGCGATGCAGCATGTCACGCCCTGCCTCCAGGTCGGCGATGATCGCATCCAACGCTTGCTGGGCCGTCTCGAATTTCTGGAAGTAGCGCTGCAGGCGACTGCCGGCGCCCGGGAGACGCGCCAGCAGGCGATCCAGCGGACCCGGCGATAGCCGGTGTTTCGAAGGGTCCAGCTCCTGCATCCGGCCGCGCAGGTCGATCAGGGCCTTGGCCACGGGGCCGCCCTCATCCCCGTGGTGGGCCAGCTGGCGCAGCGGGGTCTGCAGCATGGCGCTCTGGTGGGCAGCCTGCTGCTGCAACTCCAGCCCCAGCTCATCGATAGCGCGTCGCTGGCGCGCCAGGGCGTCCGCATCGCCGTCGGTAACCAGCTCATCGACGAAGGTATCGGCCTGGGCCGTCAGCGACGCGTCCTCTGAGCTACCCTCAGACACGTCTCTGTCGAGCTGACTGGCGATCTCCTCCACCGGGGGCAGTGACAGGTGGGAATCGCGTTCGGGTTGCTGGGTCATGGGCACCTCGGAAAGGATCGGGTATGAGCGTGTGAAGGACCGGACTCAGGACTTGCCACGCCCGTAGCGGTCGGCACGGGAGACGAAGCGGCGCAGCTCCTCCAGCGCCTGCTCGGTGGTGACCGACGCCTGGGGGCGCCCGGTCTCGATGCGCGCCATGGAAACGGCGGTGTCGTCGAGGACGGTCAACGCTGACTCATTGCGCGCTGCCAGCTCGCGCAGCCCCTTCTCGGTTTCCTCGAGCAGCTCCAGCCGGCGCATCAGGGCGGCACGTTCCGCTGTACCCAGCTGCCGACCCTCACGACTCAGGCGACGACGTACGAAGTCACCGTCCACGTTTGCCACGCCACGGGCCTGGGAGGCCATGGCATCGAGGGTGTCCACCGCGCCGCGGCAGACCTCGGCCACCAGCCCACGGGCGCGGGCGAAGGCCAGCTCACCGCTATCGAAGCGGCTACCCAGCACGCCCAGCACGTGGCGGTAGCGACTGTAGACGCGGTCGGCCTGAACCGCCAGGTCGGGCCGCCGTGCGTCGACCAACCCCTGCTTGGCCCGACACAGGGCCAGCACAAGGTCGTCGGCATCCGCCGGAGGCTGAGCGGGATCGAGCACCGTCAGGTCGGCCTCGTGGGCGTCGCGCTGCTGTTGCTCACGGCGACGAGCGGCCTCGGCCGCCAGGCTCGCCTGCCGGCGCTTCTCACGCCGCCGAGCGAACCAGCCACGCAGCCGACGTTCCAGCGGCAAGGCCACCGGAATCGCCACCAGTCCCGCGAGCCATCCCATCAGGGTGGGTCCGAAGCCGCCCCACAGCGAGGTCAGCCACAGAAGCATGCTGATGAAGGGCACCAACAGGGCGTAGCGCAGGATGACCTGCAAGCGGCTGGGCGGCTCGACCGGCACCGCCAGGCGCGGCTTGGCCAGACCCACCAGCAGCCACGGTAAGCATGTCATGAAGAGGCCGTACGAAAATCCCTGCAGGAATCCCAGCATGGGCTGACCATCCTTTATCCGTGAAAAATAGCATTGCAGGCTGCTAGAAAAGCAGGGTGAGCACCAGGGCCACGATGCCTACCAGCACGGCGATGCTCACTGCCACGACCACCACGAGGTCGAGCCAGCGATCGAAGCGGGCCCAGTCGAGACGCCGTCGACGGCGCCGTCGGGTGGCACCGCGACGGGGTTCGCCATGGTCGGCGCGGATGAGGGTCATGGTCGAAGTCCGATTTCACCATTGTTCTCAGAGCTTACGGCCTGCCGAGGCGGCTGGCCACCACCATCGACTGTGATCGCCAGCGGGGGCATTGCATTCCATCCCGAGCGCCCCGATGCTAGGAGAAACTCAGCAGGCTAATTGTTTCCGGAGTTCCCCACGATATGTCCCGACTCGCTGACACGCCCCTTTCCGTGCTCGACCTGGCCCCGATCCGCGAGGGCGGCAGCGCTGCCGACAGCTTCAGAGAAAGCGTGGCGCTGGCCCGGCTCACCGAGCGACTCGGCTTTACGCGCTACTGGCTGGCCGAGCACCACAGCATCGAAGGCATCGCCAGCGCCGCCACCGCGGTGCTGATCGGGCATATCGCCGGCGCCACCGAGCGAATCCGGGTAGGCAGCGGCGGCATCATGCTGCCCAATCACCCGCCGCTGGTGGTGGCCGAGCAGTTCGGCACCCTGGAGACCCTCTATCCCGGACGCATCGACCTGGGACTGGGTCGCGCGCCGGGATCCGACGGCCCCACCATGGCCGCCATGCGCCGCGACCCTTATGCCGGCGTCGATGACTTCCCCCAGCGACTGGCCGAGCTCAAGGGCTTCCTCAACGACGAGCGGCCGGGCCAGCGGGTGCGGGCGGTCCCCGGCCAGGGCACAAAGGTACCGCTTTGGCTGCTCGGCTCCAGCGACTTCAGCGCTCGCCTGGCGGCCCGCGAGGGGCTGCCCTTCGCCTTCGCCGCCCAGTTCGCGCCCGCCCAGCTGTTCGAGGCGCTCAAGCTCTACCGCGACAATTTCCGGCCCTCGGCGTTCCTCGAGGCGCCCCATGCCATGGTCGGCCTGCCGGTGATTGCCGCCGAGAACGACCTCCAGGCGGACTACCTGGCCTCCACGGCACGCCGAAAGTTCCTGGGCATGATACGCGGCCAGCGCATCAAGGCCCTGCCGCCGGTAGAAGCGCTGGACTGGTCGCCCAGGGAGCAGGCCCAGGTGGAGCAGTTCCTGGGCGCCGCGGTAATCGGCGGCCCCGAGACAGTGCGCATGGGCCTGGAGCGCTTCCTGGAGCTGACCGGTGCCGATGAGCTGATGCTCAATACCGATGTCTACGCCGCCGAGGACCGGCTTAGAAGCTACGAGATCGTCACCGAGATGTGGCGCTCATGAGCCAACCCGACAGCTCGCGACCGACCCTTGGCCATCTCGTCGAGGGCTTCCGGCGCATGGCACCAATATCGCTGTTCGTCATCGTCTTCGGGCTGGCCTTCGGGGTGGCGGCCCTGCAGCAAGGACTCTCCGAGCTCGAGACGCTCCTGATGAGCGGTCTGGTGTTTGCGGGGGCTGCCCAGTTCGCGACCCTGGACCTATGGGGCGATACCATCCCGCTGCTGCCGCTGGTCGCCATCACCCTGGCGATCAATGCCCGCCACCTGCTGATGGGCGCCGCCTTCTATCCGCATCTGCGTGATCTGCCCAGCGGGCGCCGCTACGCTAGCCTGCTGCTGCTCAGCGATGCCAACTGGGCCATGGCCATGACCGGGGGAACCACGGCCTCGCGATTGGGCATCCTGGTCGGTGGCGGCCTCGCGCTGTGGACCTCCTGGATGATCGGCACCGGCCTCGGCGTAGTCTTCGGCAGTGGCATCAATGAGCCCGAGCGCTTCGGGCTGGACGCCATCATGGGCTGCTTCCTGCTGGCCATGGTGATAGGCGACAAGCGCGACCTCAGCGTGCTGCTGCCCTGGGGCGCCGCGGCCCTGGCCGCCCTGGCAGCGATGGCCTGGCTGCCGCCCCATGCCCACGTGATCGTGGGGGCGCTGGCGGGCGGCTTGGTGGGCCTCCTCCTGCCATCCGCGCGCAGGGAGACGACGGCATGACCCTGACGGCCGCGAACGGTGGCGTGCTGCTGGCCATCCTGATCATGGCGCTGGTCACCTACCTGACCCGCGCCGGCGGGGTCTTCGTGATGGCACGTCTGCCCATCGGCCCACGTGTCGAGCGCTTCATCAACGCCATGGCCGGCTCGGTGCTGGTGGCGGTGATCACCCCCATGGCCGTGAACGGCGACGGTGGGGCGCGGATGGCCCTGGTCGCCACGGCGGGGGTGATGCTGGTGCTGCGCAAACCGTTGCCGGCGATTGCGGCCGGGATCCTGACCGCCGCGCTGTGGCGCCTGGTCGCATCCTGACCCATCCTCGGAACCAAGCACTTCACCCGCTTTCCAAGGGGCAATCATTCACGGGGCGCCGGCTGGCCGACGCCCCTTCCAAGACACTGGAGTTTTTCATGCCCGATCCCCATGACCCGCGCCGCGACTCACACCAGAATGCCGCCTGGCGAGCCGCCCAGCAGTGGCAGGAGCGCGCCCGCCAGACCCATGCCAGTGGCCCGCTGGGCGGCCTGAAGCTGCTGCTCACCTGGCTACTATTTGGCGTCATGATGATCGTCGCCATGGTGCTGGGGCTGTTCTTCCTGCTCATCGGCTGGGCGATGATGCCCTTCCTGCGCCATCGCATGAAGAAGCGCATGGAACAGATGCGCGCCGAACAGGCCGAGGACGTGGAGGGCTCTGTCCACTATCGCGAGACCCGCTATTACGCGGGGCGCAATACCGGCGACCGGGAGCAGCAGGTGCTGGAAGGCGACTATGAAATCAAGGATGAGACTCGCAAGGATACCGATCGCACCTGATGCCGACAGCTGACGTTGGCGGTTGACGTTATGGACAAGACCCGCCGGGGAGGCGGGTCTGGTGGATCATCCATCCCTCTCGAGGTGGGCCACCCAGGAGTCGAATCCCGGCGATCCTGTCGCTCCTGTCTGGAAGTCCTCCCCCATATCGGGTAGCTCGTGGGCAATGCCCTTGTGGCAGTCGATACAGGTCGCCTCACCCGAGGCGAGGGAGGTGGAGTGAGCATCTGTCGCTCGCGGGCTCTGCCTGGTGAAGTCCATGTAGTCGAATTCGTGACAGTTGCGACACTCCAGGGAGTCGTTGGCCTCGAGGCGCGCCCACTCCCGCTCGGCCAGTACGCGGCGCTTGGCCTCGAACTCCTCCTCGGTGTCGATGGTGCCGAAGACCCAGCCCCATACCTCCTTGGAGGCCTCCATCTTGCGTGCCATCTTGTCTGTCCAGTCATGGGGCACGTGGCAGTCGGCACACTGTGCCCGCACTCCCGAACGGTTGGTGTAGTGGATGGTGTCCTGCATCTCTTGCAGGGGGCGCTGCATCTCATGGCAGGAGGTACAGAACTGTTGGGTATTGGTGGCTTCCAGCGCCGTATTGAAGCCACCCCAGAACAGCACCCCGGCAATGAAGCCGCCGAGAGTCAGGAACCCCAGGCTGAAGTGGACACTGGGTCGAGTGAGAATCCGCCAGTAGCGTGCCAGCCAATCTTTCATTGCCCCTCCTCCTGACGCTTGAGCATCTCGGTCAGCACCTGTTCCGCCGTACGGAAACTATTGCCCACGAGCGGCTCGGCATCGGTCTGGGGAACATGGCACTGGACGCAGAAGTAGCGGTCCGGGGATACCGCCAGCAGCACCTGATCATTGCGACCCCTAAAGTGGGACACGCTGACCATGGGAGCACCGGCCTCCACCGCCTCGCCGCGGCTGTGACAGGTCAGGCAGCGATTGAAGCGTGCATCGACCTGGTAGTCGCGGATGTTGTGGGGGATCACCGGCGGTTGCTCGGGCCAGTTGCGTTCCATTCGGCCTTGCAATGTGGTCTCACCGGCAATTTCGGGGGCCGGCTGTATCTCGCTGATGGTCCCCCCGGGACGCAGGCCATCAGGCGCAGGAGGATCGCTTAGTTCATCGGCCACCACCACCCCGAAAAGGGCCAGGGCAGTCACCAAGCTGGAGATTGCAAACCATTTCATGATGTCTCTCCTTGTATTGGTAGCCACTCAGGCCAGACTGATCAGTTCCAGACGTACCGCACACTTCTTGAAGTCCGTCTGCTTGGAGATGGGGTCCGTGGCATCCAGCACCACCTTGTTGATCAATCGGTTGGCATCGAAGAAGGGCACGTAGACCAGTCCCCGGGGTGGCCTGACTCGACCCCGGGTCTCGACCCGCAGGCGCGCCTCACCACGCCGGCTGATCACCTTTACCTCGCTACCGCGTCGCATGCCCTGTTCGCGGGCATCTTCCGCATGCATGTAGAGCAGCGCCGCGGGCACGGCCTTGTGAAGCTCCGGCACACGTCGCGTCATGGAACCGGTGTGCCAGTGCTCCAGCACACGGCCGGTACACAGCCAGAAGGGGTAGGTCTCGTCTGGAGACTCGGCGGGCGGGTCAAAGGGAGCAGCAAAGATCAGGGCGCGATCGTCGGGCTTGGCATAGAACTGTACCCCCTTGCCCTCTTCCACGTAAGGATCATAGCCCTCTCGATAGCGCCAAAGGGTCTCCTTACCATCGACTACCGGCCAGCGCTTGCCGCGCACCTGGTGATAGACGTCAAAATGGTCCAGGTCCTTGCCCTTGCCACGACCGAAACGGGCGTACTCCTCGAAGAGTCCTTTCTGTATATAGAAGCCCAGGGCCTCGGCCTCCTGATTGGCAAAGCCCTCCTCGATGTCCGACAGGGGATACTGATCCACCTGGCCATTGGCATAGAGCAACTCGAAGAGGGTCTTGTCGCGAAGTTCCGGTGCCTTGTCGAGGAGTTCCTGGGGCCACACCTCGTCGACCCTGATCCGCTTGGCGAGCTCCACGGTCTGCCAGAGATCGGAGCGTGCCTCCCCGGGAGCACTGACCAGCTGGTGGAAGAACTGGGTGCGCCGCTCGGAGTTGCCGAAGGCCCCCTCCTTCTCCACCCAGCCGGCCGCTGGAAGGATGAGGTCAGCAGCCTGGGCCGACACCGTGGGGTAGATATCGGAGACGATGACGAAGGCCTCGGGATTGCGCCAGCCGGGATAGGTCTCCTGCATGGTATTGGGGCCGGCCTGGACGTTGTTACAGACCTGGGTCCAGTAGACCTTGATATCGCCGTCCTTGAGCCGGCGACTCTGCTCCACGGCATGGAAGCCGACCTTCTCGGGCACAGTGCCTTCGGGCAGCTTCCAGATCTTCTCCGCCGTCTTGCGATGTTCGGGGTTCATGACCACCATGTCCGCGGGCAGGCGATGGGCGAAGGTCCCTACCTCTCGCGCCGTGCCGCAGGCAGAAGGCTGACCGGTCAGCGAGAAGGGGCTGTTGCCCGGCTCGGAGATCTTGCCGGTCAGCAGGTGCAGGTTATAGATCAGGTTATTCACCCAGACGCCCCGGGTGTGCTGATTGACACCCATGGTCCAGAAGGTCATCACCTTGGTGTCGGGATCGGCATATAGTTCCGCCATCTCCTCGAGACGGCTCGCCGAGACCCCCGATTCGCGCGCCGCACGCTCCAGGGTGAAGGGCGCGACATAGTCGGCGAATTCCTCGAAGGTCATGTCCGACCAGTCGTTGGCATTGCCGGCATTGGCGGCAGCCTGCTGCAGCGGATGCTCATCGCGAAGCCCGTAGCCGATGTCATCCACCGCCCGGGCGAAGCCGACATGGTTCTCCACGAACGCCTCGTTGACCCGCCCGGTCTGGATGATGTGGTTGGCGATGTAGTTGAGGATGACGATGTCGGCATTGGGGGTCATCACCATGGGGATGTCGGCGAGGTCAAAGCTGCGATGCTCGAAGGTGGAAAGTACCGCCACTCGAGTCTCGGGGAAGGAGAGCCGCCGGTTGGTGACCCGGGTCCAGAGCACGGGGTGCATCTCTGCCATGTTCGATCCCCAGAGCACGAAGGCATCGGCATGCTCGATATCGTCGTAGACCCCCATCGGCTCGTCTGAGCCGAAAGTTCGCACGAAGCCGAAGACCGCCGAGGCCATGCAGTGGCGAGCGTTGGGATCGATGTTGTTGGAGCGGAAACCGGCCTTGAACAGCTTGCTCGCCGCATAGCCCTCCCAGATCGTCCACTGGCCGGAGCCGAACATCGCCACACTTTCCGGGCCATGCTCGCGAATGGCCGTCTTGAACCTGTCGGCCATCAGGTCCAGCGCCTCGTCCCAGGAGACCTCCTCGAACTCCCCCTGCTTGTCGTAGACACCGTTGCGCTTGCGCAGCAGCGGTTTGCGCAGGCGATCCTCGCCGTAAAGGATCTTCGAGAGAAAGTAGCCCTTGACGCAGTTCAGCCCGCGGTTGACCTCGGACTCCGTGTCACCATGGGTGGCGACGATGCGATCGTTCTGGGTCGCCACCATCACGCTGCAGCCCACGCCGCAGAAGCGACAGGGGGCCTTGTTCCAGCTAGGCCGTGTCAGCTCTGTATTGGTAATCAGGTTGCTGGCACCGGCGGGCATGGCAATGCCCGCGGTGGCCGCAGCAACGGCGGCGGCGTTGGCCTTGGCAAATTCACGGCGAGTCAGTTTCATGACGGGGCCTCTTGTTGTGGTTCGTCGGCGGTATCCGGGTCAAGCAGTTCATGGTAGACGAGTGCCGCACCGAGCACGCCGGAGAGCGACTGGACCGAGTCGATGAGATCAAGAACCCGGCTCTCTAGCGGGCTTTCGACCACCACCACGAGCTTGCCGGAGGGGTCCTCGGCACTCACATCGCAATCGGTCTGAGCGGCCAGCCAATCGGCGATATCTCGTAGATTCGCCGGTTGGACATGGACCAGGAAACTGGTGACATGCAAGACATCAGACGGCATCGAGCGCCTCCTGGTCGGTCGCCATCAGGATGGAGTCGTTGGGACATTGCGCCTGGCAGGCACCGCACCCCGTGCAGGCGTCGATGTCGATTCGTGGCCGCGGTGGGCGGCCAAACTCCGGCGGGAAGCGGATGGCGCCCCAATCACAGGCGTCCTGGCAGCTCTGGCAGTGAATCCTCGACAGCGCCAGACACGAGGGCTGAACCCGGGCATGCCACGGAAAGGCCTCGCGTCGGATATCGAAGACATCGGCCTCGCAACTCTCGACGCAGTCGCCGCACAGCGTGCAGCCTTCCTGATCGAAGCGAATCTCCGGAAAGCCACCGCTACCGCGATGCAGCACCCCCTCAGGGCAGGCTTCGATGCAGGCATCGCAGCGCGTGCAGCGATCGATCAGGTCGTCGCCGGTCCAGGGAGGGCGCCGGACAGGGCCGTAGCCACCCAGGGAGCGGAAGAAGCGACGACGATCCTGAGGATTGTTGGCTGAAGGCGTCATGGCATTCCCCTTCAGCTTGGCGGTCCAGGGTGACCGGTGAAGATCTGCAACATCCACACCGCGAAGCCATAGCCCCCCACCACAGCGATCGCCAGGAGCGGAAACAGCAGAAGAACGATGAACAGGAACAACTTGAGTTCCTCATTCTTGTGAGAGGTTGCCTGGTTCTTGTCAGCATCCGGCATGAGCGTCTCCCGATGCGCCGAAAAAATAGGAAATAGCGTGCGACTATCAACTCAGACTAGAAGATTGCGACACTTTGTCACGTAATGAAAGTCGATTTCCTGGCCGTGCGCAATGCAAGCTGTTGAATCGTCACGGGCCCGCCCATGGGAAGGCTTGGCAAAGGGCGGGTGAAGCGGGAAGGGATCGACGGAATCGCTCAGCCCTTGGCGGCTTCGATCAGGGCATCCAGAGCGGCGTGGTAGCCCTGTTTACCGAGACCGGCGACGACACCGTCGGCACGCAGCGAGACGTAGGAGTGGTGCCGGAAGCTCTCGCGCTTGTGGACGTTGGAGAGGTGGACCTCGATCACCGTGCCTTCGAAGGCATTGAGCGCATCCAGGATCGCCACAGAGGTGTGGGTATAGGCCGCCGGGTTGATGATGATCGCCGCTGTGCCATCCAGACGAGCCGCCTGGATGAGGTCGATCAGCTCACCCTCGTGGTTGCTCTGGCGGCAGGTAAGCTCCCAGTTCCCCCGTTCCGCCACCCGATACAACTGGTTGTTGATGTCCTCCAGCGTCTCGTGACCATAGATCTCGGGCTGCCGGGTACCAAGCAGGTTGAGGTTGGGCCCGTGGAGCACCAGCACCTTGCGCTGACTCATCTGGCTGTCTCCCGCATCGTGTGTCCGGAGGGTTCAAGGGAGTGCCGGCGCCCCACCGGCATCGTAAGACGGGGTGCCGGCTTTCACTCCCGGAAGAGCCGGGAGTCGGGAACCGAGGGTCAGGCCACCGGGGTCAGCCAACTGGCATCGATGGCCTGCTTGCCGCGCACTACATCGAAATAGAGCGATTGAATCTTCTCGGTGATCGGTCCACGGCGGCCCTCTCCGATGGTACGGCCGTCGAGTTCACGAATCGGCAACACCTCGGCGGCGGTGCCGGTGAAGAAGGCCTCGTCGGCGATGTAGATCTCGTCGCGAGTGATCAGCTTTTCGCGCAGCTCAAAGCCCAGGTGCTCGGCCATGTGCAGTACGGTATTACGCGTGATGCCGTTGAGGCAGGAGGTCAGCATCGGCGTGTAGATGACACCGTTCTTGACCATGAAGAGGTTCTCGCCGGAACCCTCGGCAGCATAGCCCTGGGGGTCGAGCAGCAGCGCCTCGTCATAACCGCCGCGCTGGGCCTCGGCCAAGGCCATCATCGAGTTGATGTACTGGCCGTTGGCCTTGGCACGGGTCATGGCGATATTGACGTGGTGCCGGGTGAACGAGGAGGTCTGCACCTTGATGCCGAGTTCGCGGGCCTCGGGCGACATGTAGGAGGGCCACTCCCAGGCGGCCACGATCGCGTGGGTCTTGAGGTTGTCGGCGCGCAGACCCATTCCCTCGCTGCCGAAGAACACCATGGGGCGCAGGTAGGCCTCGTCGAGGCCGTTCTCACGCACTGCGGCGCGGCAAGCCTCGTTGATCTGCTCCTTGCTGAAGGGCATGTGCATGCCGAGGATCTTGGCCGAATCGAACAGGCGGTCGGTGTGCTCCTTGAGCCGGAAGATGGCCGCGCCCTGGTCGGTCGCGTAGGCGCGCACGCCTTCGAAACAGCCCATGCCGTAGTGCAGGGTATGCGTCAGTACGTGCACCTGGGCATCGCGCCAGGGAACCAGTTCGCCGTCGAACCAGATGAGACCGTCTCGGTCAGCCATCGACATAATCTACGTCCTTTCATCTTCTAAATAATGGAAATAGGAAACACGCGGGAACCAGTCCGCGCTCAGTGACCTTGCGGTGCGAGCAGGCGTTGCCAGAGCTCGATGACGGCTTCGCGATGCGCCTGGAAGTCGTCATTGTGACCGCGCCCGGCCCCGCCGGTCAGGGCCGCCCGGTGGGCGGCAGTGCGACAGGCGAGATAGGCTTCGCGCAGACGCTGGCAATCCCGGCTCGGCAGGCGATCGGTCGCTTCGAGAGTCTCCAGAATACGAATATTGTCGCTGTACGCCAATAGCTCGGGGGAATCGTGGGCCATGGAGAGCACCGCGAACTGGCAGAGGAACTCGATGTCGACCATGCCGCCGGGATCGTGCTTGAGATCGAAGTCGTCGCCCTGGCTCTTGCTGCCCAGGTGGTCGCGCATCTTGTGGCGCATCTTCACCACCTCCTCGCGCAGCGCCTCGAGGTCCCGCTCACGGCCGAGGATCTCGCCACGAATTGCGTCGAAACGTTCGGCGAGGCGTGGATGGCCGGCCACCACCCGGGCACGCACAAGCGCCTGGTGCTCCCAGGTCCAGGCCTGCTCGCGCTGGTAATCGGCGAAGGCCGAGAGCGTCGATACCAGCAGCCCCGAGTTGCCCGAGGGACGCAGGCGCATGTCCACCTCGTAGAGGCTGCCCGCCGGGGTCACCGCGGTGAGCAGGTGGATGATGCGCTGGCCCAGGCGGGTGAAGAAGACCGCGTTGTCGATGGGCCGCTGGCCGTCGGTGGTCCCCTGGTTGGCACCGTCGTGGAGGAACACCAGGTCCAGGTCGGAACTGTAGCCCAGCTCGATGCCGCCGAGCTTGCCGTAGCCGACCACCAGGAATTCGGGCTCGCCGCCACAGCGCCCCTCCTCACGGCGCTCCGGGAAGCCGTGCTTGCGAGTCAGGTGCTTCCAGGCCATAGCCAGCACCTCCTCAAGGACCACCTCGGCGATGTAGGTGAGATAGTCGCTGACCTTCATCAGGTGACGGGTACCGGCGATGTCGGAGGCCGCCACATGCAGCACCTGGGCATGCTTGAAGACCCGCAGGGCCTCGAGCTGGGCCTCCTCGTCATCCTCGGGAAGCCGCCCCAGGGCCTGTCGCAGCTCGTCGGCCAGGCGCTCCTTGTCGGCCGGGGTGTAGAGGGTCTCGGGAGTCAGCAGCTCGTCGAGCAGAATGGGATGGCGGGCCAGCTGGGCGGCGATCCAGGGGCTGGCACTGCACAGCTTCATCAGGTGCCCCAGGGCATCCGGGTTCTCGCGCAGTAGTGCCAGGTAGGCGGTGCGCCGTAACACCGCCTCGACCAGCGGCAGCACGCGCTCCAAGGCGATATCCGGCGTCTCGCTCGCGGTCACGGCATCGAGCAGCAGCGGCATCAGGGCCTCGAGTCGCTCGAAGCCGACACGCTGCATTGCCTGTACCTGGCGGGACTGGCGCAGCGCACGCAGCCGGCGCAGGGCCTCATCCGGCTCCGTCAGGCCGGCCTCCTCCACGAGCTCCCGGGCCTCGTCCTCCTCCAGCTCGCCGCGCCACAGCGCGCGCCACTCCTCCAAGCCGACGGCACCGGAGGCCTGGTCGGCGTCATCGGTCTCCTCCACCTCCTCCTCGGGCTCGGCGATCACCGCGTCGAAATGCCGACGCACCCGCTCGCGCACCTCATCGAGGCGTGCCATCACCGCCGGCCAGTCCTCCATCTCGAATGCCAACGCCACCCGCTCGCGGTCAATGTCATCCTCGGGTAGGGTCTGGGTCTGGCGATCCTCCAGGGCCTGCAGCACATGCTCCAGATCGCGCAGGAAGACGTAGTCGGGCATCAGCTCGTCAACCACCTCCTGGGGCAACAGGCCAAGCTCGGGTAGGCGCTCCAGGGCGGACTTCAGCGAGGTGACCTGCAGTTCGGTGTCGCGGCCGCCGCGGATCAGCTGGAAGGCCTGGACCACAAACTCCACTTCGCGGATGCCGCCGGGGCCCAGTTTGATGTTGCCCTGCATGCCCTTGCGCCGGACCTCGCGGTTGATCATCGACTTGAGCTCGCGCAGCGATTCGATGGCACCGAAATCCAGGTACTTGCGATAGACGAAGGGGCGCAGGCTCGAGAGCAGCTCGGCACCGGCATCCCGGTCGCCGGCGACGGGCCTGGCCTTGAGCATGGCGTAGCGTTCCCACTCGCGCCCCTGGTCCTGGTAGTAGCTGGCCAGCGAGGAGAAGTTCCCCACCAGAGGACCACCATCGCCCAGCGGGCGTAGGCGCATGTCGACGCGGAAGGCGAAGCCGTCGGCGGTCACCGCGTCCAGGGCGGTGATCAGCTTCTGGCCGATCTTGGTGAAATACTCCTGGTGCTCCAGGGACTTGCGCCCACCCTCGGTCTCGGCCTTCTCGGGATAGCCGAAGATCAGGTCGATGTCGGAGGAGAGGTTCAGTTCACCGGCGCCGAGCTTGCCCATGCCCAGCACCACCAGCCGCTGCTCGCTGCCGTCGCGACGCAGGGCGGGCCGCCCCCAGCGCGGCGCAAAGTGAGCCTCGAGCCAGGTCAGTGCCCCCTCCAGGCAGGTCTCGGCGAGCCGCGACACGGCGCCACTGGTCTGCCACATGTCGATGCCCGGGGGGCGGGTCAGGTCACGCCAGACGATGCCCAGCATCCGTGCGCGACGAAAGCGACGGATGGCGCCATGCAGGGCCTCCTCGTCCTCGGCGGCCTCCAGCCGCTCGTCGAGCCAGTCGCGCAGGGTCTCGGCTGAGGGCGTCGAATCCAGCTCACCGGTGGCGTCGAGGTGCAACAGCCACTCCGGATAGCGCATCAGGGTCTCGCCGGCGAAGGTCGAGACGGCCAGCACATGGGCCAGCTGACGGCGCCGCTCGTCCGACAATGCCAGCCAGTCCTCCAGGGGGGAATCGCTGCCATTCAAGTCGGCCAGGTTGTCGGCCTGCTCCAGTGAGCTCGCCAGCCGATCATGGGCATGTGCCAGTGGAGCCCTCAGGGGCTCGGGAATGTCATCCAGGGGCAGGAAGTCATCGGGCAGGGCCATGGGTATCTCGCATCGGTTCTCGAATGCTTCCAGCATAGCGAAGCCTGCCCCGCCCCATAACCCGGGCTAGGCGAGGAATTTCTCCCAGGCCAGCAGTCCCCAGGTCAGGCCGGCGAAGCACATCGAAAGCATCACGGCCGCCGAGCCGATGTCCTTGGCGCGACCCGAAAGCTCGTGGCGTTCACTGCCGATGCGATCCACCACGTTCTCGATGGCACTGTTGAGCAGTTCCACGATCAGTACCAGCAGGCAGCTGCCCACCAGAAGGATCCACTCCACCGGCCCCTGGCCGATCCACCAGGCCAACGGCAGCAGGACCACACAGAGTCCGAGCTCCTGGCGGAAGGCCGCCTCGTTGCGAAAGGCTGCGCTGAGCCCCCTCAGGGAGTAGCGGGTGGAGTGCACCAGATGCTGCCAGCCGGTGTGTCCTGGCTTCATGTCGCGATATCCGGAATATCAATGGGCATCGATCATCTCTTCGAGATCGGCGGCCAGCGGGTCGAGCACCTGCTGCCAATTGAGCCAGGGAGTGTTCGATGTGCCGTTGACGAGCGCCGCGAACACCCCCCACTGCCCGCTCCGGGTGCGAAAATAGCCACCCACGGAGCGCACCGCCACCGGCTGGTTGAGGGTGCCGGTCTTGAGCATGACATGCCGCTGGAAGGTCGCCGAGCCACGACGCAGGAAACGCATCACGCCGTTGGACGGTGACTGCAGAGCCGCGACGAAGCTGGGGAAGAGCGCCGGCCGGCGATACATGCTCTCCAGCAGGGAGGTGATGCCCGCCGCCGAGGTGCGATTCTCCGGGGTCAGGCCGCTACCGCTGCGCAGGGTCACGGGGCCGTGATCGGGAAGCCCGGCCACGAAGGCCTCCAGTGCCCCGCCGGCCTGTTCAAGGCCGGCGTGAGGGAGTTCCACCAGGTTCAACGCCAGCTGGTCGGCCATGAAGTTGTTGGAGTGATTGAGGGTACGCAGCAGCAGCTCCTGCAGCGGCTCGCTCTCCACGTAGGCCAGGGTACGGGCTTCGGCCGGCGGCTGGGTGGCGACCACGCTGGCACCATCGCGCACGCCTATCCCGGCCTGTTCCAGCATCGCCTGCAGGGTGGCGGCACTCTGGCGCGCAGGGTCGGAACTAGCCCGATAGATGGAGCGGGGTCGGGCATTGGTGGATATCTGCCCGCTCACCACCATGACGTCGCCGCTGTCGCGAAGCACGCGCTCGGCGTTGAGCCGGGTGCCGCTGTCATCGGGCTTGGTCTCGACGCTGTTATCGATATCGACGATCGGCGTCTGGCTGTCGCAGCTAGTGATGCGGGCGGGCTTCCCGGCCACGGCAGCAGGGGCCACGCTGACGCACCAGCTGCCATGGTTCACCCCGGCCGAGGAGAGCAGCGCACTGTAGGCATTGGCCACCCGGGAACGGGCCTGGCAGCGGTCGGTAGTGATGCATTCCACCGGGCCATAGCGCCACTGGCTGACCACCAGGCGCCCCTCGATACGGCGCACACCGGCCTGGTGAAGCCGCTGCGTGAGCCGCCAAAGGTCCTCGCTGGTCAGCATCGGATCGCCGCCGCCGTCGAGCACCAGGTCGCCTTTCAGCGTTCCGTCCACATCGGGTTCGGCCAGGCTCACCAGTCGTGTAGTGAACCGATGCTGGGGGCCCCAGCGCTCCAGCGCCGCCGCCGCCAGGTAGATCTTGGACACGGAGGCAGGCGACAGCTGGCGCTCGGGCTCGATGGCGCCCAGTGTCTCGCCGCTACTCAGCAGACGCGCCTCGGCACCGATCAGGAAGCCCTTGTCAGCCATCTCGGCCAAGCGAGTGAAGCCGCTCGCCTGGGCTAATAACGGCAGCAGCGTCAGCAGGACGCAGAGCAGCGGGCGATGACACATGGCGCCTCGAGGAAACATAAAAGGCCCTCAGCTTAATGGGAGGAAACGGAAGAGAACGCCTGGATCACCACCACACCACCAACGATCATGGCGAGGCCCAACAGCGCCGGAAGGTCCGGCCTCTCGCCATAGACCAGGATGCCCACCAGGGTCACCAGCACGATACCCAGCCCCGCCCAGAAGGCATAGGCGATGCCCACCGGCATGCTGCGCAGCACCAGGGCGAGGAGGTAGAAGGCCAAGCCATAGCCGATCACCACCGTGACGCTGGGCCACAGTCGCGTAAAGCCCTCCGAGGCCTTCAGCGCGCTGGTGCCGATCACCTCGGCAACGATCGCCAGGGCCAGGAACAGATACACCATCACTTTCCCTCCCCGACACCAGGCTGCGGGTCGCCGGGCACCAATCCTGGATCGTGAGGGAGCTCGACCACCAGCCGCCAGAGTGCCTGCCCGCTAGCATGGTACTTCTGCTCGAAGGGCGTCAGGCAGGCTTCGCCCGGAGTGAAGGGCGCCGCCGCGGCCGCCACTCCAGTGGCCTGGGTCACCGCCAGGGCAAACTCCTCCACGTAGAGCCGCCAGTTGGAGCGCAGCTCCAGCCGGCCACCCAGCGCCAAGATCACCGGCAGCACCGGGTGGCCCTGCCAGCGCATCTTCAGATGGGCGGTCTTGGGGTAGGGATTGGGATAGAGCAGGAAGTGACGCGCCGGTCGCCAGCCTTCGGCCAAGGCCAGGCGCCAGAAGTCGATCAGGTCGGCACGCACCAGCAGGGCATTGTCCGGCAGCCGGCCATGATCGCGCGCGAGGCGATCGGCGCTGCGATCGACGCCGATCACCGCGGTGGCCGGGTGCTGCTCGGCCAGGCGGCGCGTCGAGAGCCCCACGCCGCATCCGGCATCCAGGATCAATGGCGCACCGTCACGGTTATCGAGCCAATCCCGAGCCCAGGCAAAGGCCTCGCGGGTGTGCTCGGCGATTGGCTTGCGCAGCGGATTCGTCAGGGCCCGCACCACGCGTCGGGAGAGGTCCTCGTGGGGGCCGGTCTGGCGGCTGACGATGGATCGCGAACGGGCAGTCATGGCGGCAGGCTCGGCGGAAACGGGCAGGGCAGGCATTCTACCAGCTGCAAGCCCTTCGCGCAGGGTCGCCGGCATGACGCCGCCACGAGCCGGGTGCTATGATCCATGGCCAGACAGCAACTAATTGATGCAGCCCCGATATCAACCGCACAACGAGGAACCCGGCTTGCCACACTTACCGGTGATCGTCGGCATGGGCGGCGTTAATCCCGCCGGCCGAACCTCGGGCCACCAGGCGTTTCGCCGTACCGTGCTTGACGCCCTGCCCGACGACGACCAGGCCCGCACCTTGCTGGGCCTGGCGGCGATGATGCGCCTGGCCGTTTGCCAGGAAGATGATGCCTGGCATGACGCCGAGGGCCGGCCTCTGGACGCCGCCGGGATCGTCGAACAGACCCACCAGCAGGTGCTCGACCACACCCTGGTTCGGCGTATCGAGGATCCCCGCTTCAACGCGGAAGGCCTGCCGGCCAACCGCAAGGCGAGCCTCGCACTGGATACGCCGCTGACCTTCCGCATCCGTCGCCGGCAGCTACCCGACGACCTGCCCCCCACCTGGCAGGTCCGGGAGCTGGACCGCCAGAGCGTCGAGGTCACCGTACCCACCGGCACCATGGAGGTGATGCTGCCCGAGACGCGCCCAGCCCAGGTGCGCGCCGCCGGCCAACTGCCCTCAGGGTTCGAGCCCAACCGCCTCTACCGTAGCGTGCACCACCCGCGCGGGCTCTCCATGACCGTCTTCGCCTCCAGCGACTGCCTGGGCGACAGCGGCCTCGAGTGGGACGGGCTGCGCGACCGCCTCGACCCCGATGAGGTCGCCGTCTACGCCGGCAACTCCATCGGTCAGCTCGATGATGAGGGCTGGGGCGGCCTGCTCAAGAGCTTTGTCTCCGGCAAGCGTGCCACTTCCAAGCAGATGCCGCTGGGCTATGGCCAGATGCCTGCCGACTTCATCAATGCCTATGTGCTGGGCAGCGTGGGCGGCACCGGGGCGGCCCTGGGCGCCTGCGCAAGCTTTCTCTACAACTTGCGCCTGGGCGTGGACGACATCCGTGCCGGTCGCAGCCGGGTGGTGCTGGTGGGCACCGCCGACGCCCCGATCACGCCCGAGGTCATCGAGGGCTTCCGCACCATGGGAGCGCTGGCCGATGACGACAGCCTCAAGGCCCTGGATGCCCTGGAGCTGCTCACCGACGCCGACTATCAGCGTGCCTGCCGCCCCTTCGCCCGCAACTGCGGCTTCACCATGGGCGAGTCCAGCCAGTTCATCATGCTGATGGACGACGCCCTGGCCCTGGAGATCGGTGCCGAGATCCTCGGCAGCGTTCCGGGTGTCTTCGTCAATGCCGACGGCTGGAAGCGCTCGATCTCTGCCCCCGGCATCGGCAATTACATCACCCTGGCCAAGGCAGCCGCGCTGGTGCGCGACATGCTCGGCGAGAAGGCCCTGCGCGAGCGAACCTTCCTCCACGCCCATGGCACCAGTACGCCCAAGAACCGCATTACCGAATCCCATGTCTTCGACCAGGTTGCCCGTGCCCACGACATCAGGGCGTGGCCGGTGGTGGCGGTGAAGGCCTACGTCGGTCACTCCCAAGGCAGTGCCGCCGGTGACCAGCTCACCAGCGCCCTGGGCAGCTTCGCCCACGGGCTGCTGCCGGGTATCTTCACCCTGGATGCAGTGGCCGACGACGTCCACGCCGAACGCCTGAAGCTGTTCCGCGACCCGCTGCCCTTCACGGCAGATGCGGCCTTCATCAACGCCAAGGGCTTCGGTGGCAACAACGCTACCGGCGTGGTGCTATCCCCTGCGGTGACCGAGCGATTGATGGTACAGCGCCATGGCGAGACCGCCGTGACCGCCTGGCAGACGCGCCGCGAGGCCACCCGGGAGGCCGCAGCGGCCTATCATCGGGCCGCCGACCGTGGCCACTTCGAGGCTCGCTATCGCTTCGGCGAGGGCGTGCTGGAAGGCCCCGAGCTCGATGTCGGCCGCGAGGCCATCCGCATTCCCGGCTACGCCAGGGAAGTTTCACTTGCCGTGGACAACCCCTTCGGACGACTCGACGAAGGAGAAACATGATGAATATCGCCGTCTATCCCGGCACCTTCGACCCCGTCACCAACGGCCATCTTGACCTGATCGAGCGCGCCGCCCGACTGTTCGACAAGGTGGTGGTGGCCATTGCCACGAGCCCGGGCAAGGGGCCTGTCCTGGACATCGATACCCGCATCGCCCTGACCCGGGAGGTGGTCGCAGGCCTCGACAACGTCGAGGTGGTCGGCTTCTCGGGACTGATGACCGAGTTCATGATCCAGCAAAAGGCACGCGTGTTGCTGCGCGGCCTGAGGGCGGTGTCCGACTTCGAGTATGAGCTGCAGCTGGCCAACATGAACCGCGCCCAGATGCCAGAGCTGGAAACGGTCTTCCTGACCCCGGAGGTGGAGAACTCCTACATCTCCTCCACCCTGGTGCGCGAGATCGCCCGGCTCGGCGGCGACATCTCCAAGCACGTGCATTCCAGGGTCGCCGAGACGCTGAAGAGCCATTACAATACCTGACCAGGAAACTCGGAATTAGCCACGCCCGAGACCGCTTGCCGGCCAGCGACATCCGTGAGGTACCCCATGGCCCTGATGATCACCGACGAGTGCATCAACTGCGACGTCTGCGAACCCGAATGCCCCAACGGCGCCATCTCGCCGGGGGAAGAGATCTATGTCATCGACCCCGGGCTGTGTACCGAGTGCGTCGGTCACTACGACGAACCCCAATGCCAGCAGGTCTGTCCGGTGGATTGCATTCCGCTGGACCCGGAGCACAAGGAAAGCCGTGACGCCCTGATGGAGAAATACCACCTCATCACTGCCGCCTGATCCCGTTCGACGCCAGCATGACCAACGGCGCCCCGCTCGATGAGCGGGGCGCCGTTGTCTGATACCTCGCCTAGAAGACCCGGTCAGCTGATCGAGAAACTTACCGTCGCCAACAGCCGGTTTTCCCTACATCTCGTCGGCGCGCCGGCTCACCGTGCATCCCAGGCAGCGGCGGAAGGCCGCTTCGGCCGGGGTCTTGATCAGCGTCTCCGCCGCCCCGTCCACGTTGCCCCCCAGGGCGGTGAACGGCAGCGACACCAGGAAGATCGCCGTGCCACCCACCGTGGCCGCAGCCAACAGCGGCCGAGCGACGACCGCATCGACGATCATCGCCCCACCGCTGGGCTGGACCTCCATGCGCTCTCCCTGGGCCATCGACGGGGTAGTACCCAGCAGCGCCACCAGTGCCAGTGCGAAAAAGAATAAGCTGCGCTTGTCCATCGGTTTCACTCCCCCTGCTCCCTGCCATCTGTGCTGCGGTTATCGCTATTCGAGACTCGCCCTCGGCGAATCGAGTATGGCGCTAACCATTATGAAGTTCTAGAATTCCGAGATTACATCCTTTCACGGGATCTTACATCAGCGTAGCCGGCTTTCGCCGCCTGCCAATAACAGGCCTCGCCTGCCCCACTACCATGCAAAGGAGCGCATGATGAAACGCCTGATCGCCACCGCCGCCCTGGCCACTCTTGTCGCCAGCCCCGCCTTCGCTCAGAGCTATCAGTACAACCCCGCCGAGGGACCCTATCTGGGGGCCGGCCTGGGGTATTCGAAGCTGGATAACGATACTCTCGACTGGCTGGGTGACCTTGGTGCCAGCACCGATGACAGCGATACCGCATACAAGCTATTTGCCGGCTACCAGTTCAACCCCAACTTTGCCGTGGAAGCTGGTTATGCGGACTTTGGTGACTTCGAAGCCAGTGGAGCCGATGGAGCTAATAGTGCGCGTCTGAAGCTCGGTGTAGAAGGGTTTACCGCCGCCCTAGTCGGCAATTTACCAATTCAGAACGGTTTCAGCGTCTTCGGCAAGCTGGGCATGGTGGCATGGGATGCTGACCTCGACCTGGATGCCACTATCAACGGGGACGTTTATCGTGAGTCTGCCAGCGAAGACGGCACCGATCCCTTCTACGGTATTGGCGCCGAATACGAGATCGACCGGATCGTGGTGCGCACCGAGTATGAGCGCTACGATATCAGCGAGAGCGGCGAGGACTTCGAGATCGACCTCTTCTCCACCAGCCTGGGCTACCGTTTCTAGATCCTCACGCATGCCCTTCGACGGCCCCGCCAACTGGCGGGGCCGTTGCGTTCGGGGGCGGGACCCGCCACTCTGCCCCGTTTCACCGCCAAGGAGTCCGCCGTGACGTCGCCCACGACCGCTCCCCACGCTGGCACGCGACAACGCATCCTCTCGCTGGCCTGGCCGATCATCCTTTCCAATATCACCGTGCCGCTGCTAGGGCTGGTGGATACCGCCGTGGTTGGCCACCTGCCGGACTCGCGCTATCTCGCCGGGGTGACCCTGGGCGCAACCCTGTTCAGCTTCCTCTACTGGGGCTTCGGCTTCCTGCGCGGATGGGCACCACCGGCCTCACCTCCCAGGCGGCGGGACGCGAGGCGGATAGTGAAGTGCGCAACCTGCTCGGCCAGTCGCTGCTGCTCGCCCTGATGATCGGCATGGGGCTGATCCTCGTCGGCGGCCCGCTGGTGACGCTGGGTCTATGGCTGCTCGACGGCAGCGAGGTCGCCACGGAACTGGCCGCAGAGTACGCACGGATCCGCCTGCTCTCGGCCCCGGCGGTACTGGCCAATTACGCCATCCTGGGCTGGTTCCTCGGCCAGCAGAACTCGCGAGTCACCCTGGCCATCCTGGTGCTGACCAACGGCGTCAACATCGCGCTCGACCTGCTGTTCGTGGTGGGCCTGGGGATGACCAGCGACGGCGTGGCCTGGGCCACTGTCATCGCCGACTACACGGCGCTGGCCTTCGGCCTCTGGCTGGTATCGCGCCAGCTCAGGTGGCTTTCGGGGCGCTTCCTGCGCGAACGGCTGCTGCGCCTGGCCGCCTATGGCGAGCTCTTCCGCGTCAATGCCAACCTCTTTGTGCGCACCCTGGGCCTGCTGTTCGCCATGGCCTTCTTTACTTCCCGCGGCGCCGCCCAGGGCGATACCGTACTGGCGGCCAACGCCGTGCTGCTGCAGTTCATCATGCTGACCAGCTATGCCTTGGATGGGTTCGCTCATGCCGCCGAGGCGCTGGCCGGCCGCGCCGTGGGCCGCCGGCGCTTCGACGAGTTCGGCCGGGTCGTGGCGAGCGCCGCCCGCTTCTCACTGGTCACCGCGGGGCTCGCCTCACTGGCTTTCGCCCTGGGGGGCGAGTGGTTGATCGCGCTGTTGACGGGCCTGCCGGAGGTGCGAGCCACTGCCGGCGACTACTTGCCCTGGATGGTCGTCATGCCGCTGGTAGCGGTGTGGAGCTACCTGTTCGACGGTGTCTTCATCGGGGCCACGGCGATCCGCGAGATGCGCAACAGCATCTATGCGGGTCTCGCCGTCTACCTGCCGCTCTGGTGGCTGACCATACCCCTGGGCAACCATGGCCTGTGGTTGTCCTTCCTGGCCTTTGCCGTGGTGCGCTCGGTCGTGCTAGCGGCCTACTATCGGCACCATCGCCGCACCCGCTGGCGCTACCCCGCCACCGACGGCGTTGAAGGAATCTCCGGCGCCGAGTAGCGCAACCCTCTGGGGTTGCGTTACTTTCCGTCAGGCACGCTTCAACTCGATAACGCAAGAAGGGAACCCTCAATGCTCAAGGCCCTATCGAGACCGGCCGTCAAGCTGGTCGAACGCTACCTGCCCGACCCCTACATCTTCGTGCTGCTGTTGACAATCATCGCTGCCGCCGCGGCCATCGCCGTGGAGCGCCAGACCCCGCTGGCAGTGATGCGTTTCTGGGGCGACGGCTTCTGGGGGCTGCTGACCTTCTCGATGCAGATGTTGCTGGTGCTGGTCACCGGCTACATGCTGGCCAGCTCTCCCCCCGTCAAGCGGCTGCTGCAGAGGCTTGCCGGCCTGGCGAAGAATGCCGGCAGCGCCATCATCCTGGTCACCCTGGTATCGCTGGTCGCCAGCTGGATCAACTGGGGCTTCGGCCTGGTGGTCGGGGCGCTGTTCGCCAAGGAACTGGCCCGTCTGATACGCGTGGACTACCGATTGCTGGTGGCCAGCGCCTACTCCGGTTTCATCGTCTGGCACGGCGGCCTGGCCGGCTCGATCCCGCTGACCATCGCCACCGACGGCCATTTCACCGCCGAGCAGATCGGCGTGATCGGCACCGGCGACACCATCTTCTCGCTGTTCAACCTGGCCATCGTGGCCTGCCTGTTCATCGCCGTGCCGCTGGTCAACCGGCTGATGCTCCCCGACGAGAAGGAAAGCGTCTACATCGACCCCGCACTGCTGGGTGATGACGAGGAAACACGCGTACGCATCACCCGTCCCGCCGAGCGCCTGGAGAACAGCACGACCCTGGCCTGGCTGGTGGGCATCCCCGGAGTGCTATTCCTGCTCGACCACTTCATCTTCCGCGACGGCGGCCTGAATCTGAACGTGGTCAACTTCCTGTTCCTGTCGCTGGCCATCGTCCTGCACCGAACCCCCCGCAGCCTGCTCGAGAGCCTCCAGGAGGCGATCAAGGGCGGTGCCGGCATCGTCATCCAGTTCCCCTTCTATGCCGGCATCATGGCGATCATGGTGCAGTCGGGCCTGGCCGAGAGCATGTCGGAGGCGCTCATCTCCTTTGCCACCGAGACCACCCTGCCCTTCTGGTCCTTCATCAGCGCCGGCATCGTCAACATCTTCGTGCCCTCCGGTGGCGGCCAGTGGGCCGTGCAGGCGCCGGTGATGCTGCCCGCCGCCCAGGCCCTGGGCGTGGACATTCCCCGGGTGGCCATGGCCGTGGCCTGGGGTGACGCCTGGACCAACCTGCTGCAACCCTTCTGGGCCCTGCCGGTGCTGGGTATCGCCGGCCTCAAGGCCAAGGACATCATGGGCTTCTGCCTGATCCAGCTGTTCATCACCGGCATCATCATCGCGGTGGGCCTGACCTGGTTCTGAATCCGTAACGGCCTCTGCGGCAATATACGCCTTGCTCCCCTCGCGGGGGCAAGGCGTTATGCTGTAGGAAACCTCAAAGGAGCAAGACGATGGATGACCAACCGCTGAGCGGCCAGCACGAGCTCTCGATGACCGTCCTGATGACCCCGGACATGGCCAACTTCAGTGGCAAGGTGCATGGCGGCGCCATCCTCAAGAAGCTCGATGAGGTGGCCTATGCCTGTGCCAGCCGCTATGCCGGCCATTACGTGGTGACCCTTTCCGTCGACCAGGTGCTGTTCAAGCAGCCGATCCATGTCGGCGAGCTGGTCACCTTCCTGGCCTGCGTGAACCATGTGGGCAGCTCTTCCCTGGAGATCGGCGTCAAGGTCGTGGCCGAGGACATCCGCCGGAAGATGATCCGCCACACCAACAGCTGCTACCTGACCATGGTGGCCGTGGACGGCAACGGCAAGCCGGCGCGGGTGCCGCCACTGAAGCTGGAGACCCGGGTCCAGAAGCTGCGTTTCGAGAAGGCGGCACTACGCAAGAAGCTGCGCAAGCAGGCCGAGGAAGAAGAGCGTCGTACCCAGGCCGAACACGGTGACCCCTGAGAAACGCAGGGCGTCAGCCGCATTCCAGGGCGGAAATCCGATCCCGGTCATCGAGGCGCACATTGAGGCGTTCGGTCCGGTAATCGAGGGTATGAGCTTCGCCGGGACGCATCACCCGCAATGTCTTGGCACCGCTCTCTTCACGCAGGGCCATTCCCATCGCCGCGTCAAAGTCGCGCCCCACCCGGTCCTGGACCCGCGCTGCACCACAGGCGTCATCGCCTTCGTTGACGTGAGGGGGCTCAGGCGCCGAAGCACGGGGAGCGGCGGACTCGTTGGCGGCACTGCAGGCTGTCATCAGCAAAAAGCCAACGACGGTCAGCGAAGACTTCCAGACGCTAAACATGGGGATATTTCCAGCGTATCGAGCGATTGTCTCTTCGGACAGCAATCCAACGGGCATGCCGGAGGGCATGCCCGTACACGGATCAACCGGTCAGAAGATAATTCAGGTGGTGGCATCCTGCACGGCTTCACCCCCCTGCTCGATATCCTGGCCGGCACCGCGAATGGTGTTGCAGCCGCTGAGTAGGGAGAGGGTGAACAGTGAGATGAGTATCAGTGATGATGTGCGCTTCATGATGGCGTCCTCGTTGCCGTTCCGGGTTCGGAACACAAATGTGTCTCTTCAATCTAGCAGGTTCGGCGAAAGTGCCCAATGGCCTTACCCCAGCAGCAGCCGCAGGATGATTGCGACGATCACGACGACGGTCAGCCACTTGACGACGAAGGCCCCGCGCGTGCTCATGTTGACCTTCACCGCCAGCCAGGCCCCCAGCATGCTGCCTGCCGCAAGCACCAGGCCGTAGCCCCAGCGCACCTGATCGTTGGCCAGGAAGATGGCCAGGGCCGGCAGCGTATAGACCAGCACGATCAGTACCTTGAAGACGTTCACCTGGGCTAGATCGATCTTCAGCATTCGGTAGAGCACCACGATGAACAGGATTCCCACCCCGACCTGGATGAAGCCGCCGTAGAGGCCGATCGCGAACATGGCCAGGTAGACCGACGGAGTGAGGCGCTCCGGGGTCAACGGCCGGGTATCCAGGCGCGGCTGGGGTAGCAGCATCAGCACTGCCGAGCACGCCATCACCGTGATCAGGATTGCCTCGAAGAGCGCATCCCCGGTCTGAAGGGCCAGCCAGGCACCGAGCAGCGAACCGACGACTGCCGGCACCGAGAGCCGCAGCGAGAGGCCCACGTAACGAGCACCGGCCCGGAAGAAGCTGGTCACCGCGGAGACGCTCTGCAGCGCGATCGAGACCCGGTTGGTGCCATTGGCTGCCTGGGGTGGCAGCCCCAGGAACATCAGCAGTGGCAGGGTCAGCATCGAGCCACCCGCGGAGAGCACGTTGATGAAGCCGGCCAGGGTCCCGATGGCCAGTAGGGCGAGCGCCTCGAGCAGCGTCATGGCAGCGTCCGTTGTTTGCGGGTAACAGATAGGCTGACCAGCATACCGGGGCAGCCCCACCAGTGGAATCTGACCGGATATCGGGCGGGTGTGGCATGATGACGGGCACTGGGACAGCAGACCCGCGAGGAGACCCGAAATGTCGGATTTCGAACCCGATACCCGTCTGGTGAATGACAGCTACCCGGTCACCGAACTGCCACTGTGCCAGTTGCGACTGATGGACGACGCCCGCTTCCCCTGGCTGGTGCTGATACCACGCCGCCTCAATGTCAGCGAGGTGTTCGAGCTCGAAACCTCGGCGCAACAGCAGCTATGGCGTGAAGCCACCGCGGTCGGCAAGGCCATGCTCAACGCCTTGAGCGGCGACAAACTCAACATTGCCAGCCTCGGCAATGTCGTCGCCCAACTACATGTGCATGTCATCGTACGGCATCGCCAGGACGCCGCCTGGCCGGCGCCGGTCTGGGGCCATGGCCAGGCCGAAGCCTACAACCTGGACCGTCTGGCCGACATGCGCGCCCGCATCCTGGCCGAGGTCGAAGGGCTGGAACTGACGCCGCCTGCAGGTTAGTTGCCGAAGGGGCGGGGCGAAGTATCTAGCGATGCCGTCGCGCTGCGCGACGGCGGCTCACCCAGCAGCGGCGCGCTGGCAGGCTGGCCGACGCCAGTCACGCTAAGCGAGATCCCCAATGTCAGGATGGCGAGTCCGCCCGTCAGTGAGCCCCAACCCAAAAGCCTGGCGACCCCATGGGAAGTGACCCGAGCAGCGAGTCGCCGTTCGGCCCATCCCCGCGCGAATACGCTGGCCAGAGCCAAGGTCGAGACTGTCAGCGCGGTGCCCAGTGACATCACCACCACCGCCGCCACCCCGACCATGAAGTTGCCAAGCAGCGTGGCCGCCCCCAGAAGCAGCACGGCTCCGCTGCAGGGGCGGATACCGATGGCCACTACAGTGGCCAGAGCGGTGCGCCAGTCGCTCGCCTGGTGGGGCTCGACGTGGCGTCTTCCACAGCAGGCATGATCATGGTCGTGGGGATGGTGATACCCCCCGGCGGAAGCCTCCCGCAAGACTGCACTGGTACGCAGTAGCCGAATCGCCCGCAGACAGAGCCAGGCGCCGAGCAGCGCCACCATGAGGAAGCTCGCCTGCTCCACCCAGGCCACACTGCCCATAGCCTGACGGGTAAACCATCCCAAGCCATGCACCAGTACCACCACCAGGCCGATAGCCACCAGCCCCTGCAGCAGGGAAGCGGCACAAGAGAGCGCCAACGCTCGCCGTCGTGCCCCACCCTGGGAGACCAAGTAGGTGGTCAATACCGCCTTGCCATGGCCGGGGCCCGCGGCATGGAAGACACCATAGCCGAAGCTGATACCCAAGAGGGTCGTCCAGGTGGCCGGCGAAGGTGTTCCGGAGAGCCCCGTGATGGCCATGGTCAGGGCACGATGGAAGTCGCGTTGCCAGGCCATCAGCTGCAGGCTGATCCCTTGAAGGCCGCCCTGAAACGCCAGCTGCCAGACCAGCAGGGTGATCAGCAGGCCACCAGCGAGCCACACCAGCCGAGTCACTGTCAGCGGCATACTACCTCCCCGGTCTCTGCGAAGTGGCGTCCCAGCCCCGCCGCTGCGGTATCATCGACATCCAGCATAGCAGCCTCCATGATCCGCTCGGCATCCGGCTCGGCTGCGAGGATGCGCGTCTCGCAATCGAGCTCGCTGCCCACCACCAGAGCATCGTCGAGTGGCGCCTCATCCTCCGCTTCATGGACCACCTCGATATAGTAGGTGGGATCGAACACTCGATAACTCAGGGTCTCCCCTTCAATGGCTCTTGGTTCGGTGAGAGGCAGCAGAAAAACGAACTCGATCCGTCCGTCCCGTGCGAGCACAGTGTAGTCGTCGACCTCACCGAGCCCGAGCCTCCCCTCCCCCAGCTGCAATTCCGTGAAATAGCCCTGTGGTGACAGCGTGTCGCGCATCTCGCTTCCCAATTGATCGAGGGCGGCCTCCAAGCCGCCGTCTCCCTGTTCCTGTTCGAGCTCTTCGAGTACCACCAAGCTGTAGAAGGGGTCTAGGCGCCAGGACTGCTGCAGGGCTTCCAGTCTGCCATCGCCGTCGAAAACCAGACGCATGCGCAGATCGATCCAGCCGTGGGGATGGGCCTGAACCATACCAGCGGCCGTCAGGCCGAGGGCCATTATGGCCGCCATGGCCAATCCACGTCGTACTGTTCGTGTCATCGAGGCTCCTGCCATCATCAGTCAGCGTCGGGAAGTGTAAGGAGAGAAGTTATCGCCCCAGCGCTGGATAGTCGCGCAGGTCGGCCACCAGAGCGTCGAGTGTCCGAGGCGGCAGGGGGCGGCCGCCCCTGAAGGCCACCAGGCTGACCCGGCTGGCATCGTCTTCGCCGGTGATCCGAACGTGTACCCGGTAGCCAGGCCAGCGCGACAGCACCGCCTCGAGACGGCCCAGGTCATCATCGGCATGGCGGATCACGTAGCCGCGCGCCATCAGCATCTCGGCGGAGGCCGCGAGCGCCTTCCGGGGCGACACCCCGAGGTCCAGCTCGCTGGGTGAGACAGACACCGGCGTGGCACAGCCGGCAAGCCATGTGACCAGCAGCAGGAAGATGGAGGGGCGCATCATGAGGCCTCCTGTGGCGGGACAGCCTCGATGGCATCGCGCAGCTCACGGCAGAAGTCGGCATCGCTGGCGCTGCGCGCCTCGACCAGCTCGCCGCGCCAGTCGATCACCTGAAGATCGCGACTCACCAGTACCTTTTCGGCACCGGCCAGCACCGAGACGCGCTCCAGTTCGGTAGCGTCGCGAGTCAGGCTGCCCACCCCGCCGAAGCCGATCATCACGCCGCTGACCACACCCCCGCGACCGCCGCCGATGCCCACGCTGCCCGTCATGCCGCGAGACTCCCATCTGTCATGGCGATCGCCGTAGCCAGGCAGGATACTGGTACGCTCGGCGCTCACCAGTCCTAGCGACAGGTCAGTATGGCGGATCAGGAAATCCTGGGCCTCCAGTGCATCGACGATGCGCCGCATCCGGGTCTGCGGCGCCAGATCGCCGACCGGCCAGCGACATTCGGCAGCCGGAGCTGGCTCGGCCACGGGCAGGGTCGTCGGGGTCACCTGGCAACCGGCCAGTGCCGCCGACAGCAGCAACAACAGCCATGCACGCATCGCATGATCTCCGCGAAAGGTCAAAAGCAGTCTACGCCGGTAGCAGGCGAGGATGAAGCGCATTGGGGTTCTGTCCCGCGCCACCTGACAGTAAGCTGGAAACCTCTTCCAAATGATGAGAACGGCCATGAAGATCCTGATCTGCCCGGACAGCTTCAAGGACGCCCTGCCCGCCGCCGATGCCGCGCGTGCCATCGCCCGAGGCGCACGGCGCACCGGCGGCGACATCGAGGCCCTGGAATGCCCGCTGGCCGATGGCGGCGAGGGCAGCCTCGATGCCCTGCTGGCCGCCACCGGGGCCGAGCGCCGCTCGGCTCATGTCCATGATGCCCTAGGCCGTCCGACCCGGGCCGACTGGGGCTGGCATGCGGAGAGCCGCACCGCCTACGTGGAGCTGGCCGAGGCGAGCGGCCTGCAGCAGCTGACGCCCGACGAACGCACCGCCCTACACAGCACCACCTTCGGCGTCGGCGAGCTGATCCGTGAAGCGCTGGACAGCGGTGCCGAGCGTCTGCTGCTCACCCTGGGGGGCAGTGCCACCAACGACGGTGGGGCGGGGATGCTGGCCGCCCTGGGGGCGCGATTGCGTGACGCCGAGGGCCATGATCTGACCCCGGGCGGCGCCGCCCTGATCGACCTGGCCGAGCTCGACCTGAAAGACCTCGACCCGCGCCTGGCCGGCCTACGAGTCGAGACCGCGGTGGACGTGGACAACCCGCTGCTGGGTGAGCGCGGCGCCAGTGCGGTCTTCGGCCCCCAGAAGGGCGCCACGGCAGACGACGTCTCGCGACTGGATGCCGCCCTGGCCCGCCTCGCCGATCTTGCCGCCACGCAGCTCGGCGAGGATCACCGCGACCTACCCGGGGCCGGCGCCGCCGGGGGCATGGGCTTCGCCGCCAAGGCCTTCCTCGGCGCCGAGCTGCGCCCAGGCATCGAGCTGGTGATGGCGCAGGCCGGCGTCGAGGCGCTGATGGCGGACGCCGATCTGGTGATCACCGGCGAAGGACAGCTCGACGGCCAGAGCCTGGCCGGCAAGACCCCAATCGGCGTGGCACGGCTGGCCCGGCGATACGGGGTGCCGGTGGTGGTGCTGGCCGGGCGCCTGGCCCCGGGCTGGCAGGCCGGCTTCGACGAGGGCGTCACCACGGCCTTCGCCCTGGCCGATGGCCCCATGACACTCGACGAGGCTCTCGAGCGCTGTGCCGAGCTGCTGGCCGACCGCACCGAGAGCCTGCTGCGACTCTGGGTCGCCACGGCCGACCATCGGGCTTGAAGAACGCGCACGACACCCGCACGTCATGGGCATCGGCTATGGCAGCCATGGCGAAAATTGACTTATCCACCGCCGGCCAACCCATTACCCTGACTCTATCGCGATCAAGGAGGCATTGCATGAGCGACACCAATACCATCGGCCTGCACGAGGCCAGCGCCAGCCAACTCGCCGAGAAGCTCAACGAGCTACTGGCCAACTACCAGATCTTCTACATGAACGTGCGCGGCTACCACTGGAACGTGAAGGGCCGTCAGTTCTTCCAGCTCCACGAGAAGTTCGAGGAGTTCTACACCGACCTGCTGACGAAGGTCGACGAAGTCGCCGAGCGCATTCTCACCCTGGGCCACCAGCCGGTACACGCCTACAGCGACTACGTGAAGATCGCCAAGATACAGGAAGACAAGGACGTTCAGGACGGCGAAGCCTGCGTGCGCGGCGTGCTCCAGGGCTACCAGACCCTGATCGAGCTGCAGCGCGAGCTGCTCTCCCTGGCCTCGGATGCCGACGACGAGGGCACCGCGGCCCAGGCCGGCGACTACATCCGCGAGCAGGAGAAGACCGTGTGGATGCTGGGCGCCTACCTCGGCTGATCACCGGCTTTGCAGCACCGCAGTTCACGACGGCGCCCCGAGGGGCGCCGTCGTTGTTGCATGACCAGTCGATCGATCGGGCGGAGCTTAACGGCGATCCGCCGCTTCGCCTTCCGAAGCCCCCTCTCCCTCGGCGGCGCGCACCAGTTCTGTCGACAACGGCTTCTTCATGCGCACCCCCAAACGCTGCAGCTCGGTGGCCTGGGCCACCAGGCTTCCCTGCCCGCTGGAAAGCCGCGCCATGGCCCGGCGCTGGCTCTCGCCCGCCCGGTCCAGATTTCGGCCGACCTCCTCGAGGCTCTCGACGAAGCCGGAGAACTTGGTCAGCAGCTTCTCGGCCCGGTCACCGATCAGGCGCGCGTTCTCGTTCTGGCGCTCCAGGTTCCACAGACCGGCCACGGTACGCAGGCTGGCCAGCAGGGTGGTGGGGGTGACCACCACCACCTGACGGTCGAAGGCCTCCTGGAAAAGCGTGGGATCGCGCTCGAAGGCGGCGGCGAAGGCCGGCTCCACCGGCACGAAGAGGAATACGAAGTCAGGCGAGTTGAGGCCCGGAAGCGCGGGATAGTCCTTTCCCGAGAGCCCGGCTACGTGGCTGCGCAGCGACTGCAGGTGGGCCTTCATGGCCGCGTCGCGCTCGGCCTCGTCCTCGGCGTTGACCACCCGCGTCCAGGCCACCAGCGACACCTTGGCATCGACGATCAGGTGGCGGTCGTCGGGCAGGTAGATCACCGCATCGGGGCGCTGGCGCCCCTGGTCTCCCTGCAGCGAGACCTCGCGACGATACTCGATATCCTGGCGCAGACCACTTCGCTCCAGCACGGTCTCGAGCATCAGCTCGCCCCAGTGGCCCTGCGCTTTCTGGTCGCCCTTGAGGGCCCGGGCGAGGCCCGCGGCTTCCTCGCCGAGGCGGGCATTGAGCCCGGCGAGCTGCTCGAGATGGGCCTTGAGGGAGCCACTGTCTCGGCTCTGCTGGCCATGCAGCTCCTCGACCCGGCGACGGAACTGGTCGACCTGCTCACGGAAGGGGCGCAGCAGGGTCTCCAGGCTGTCGCGACTCTGCACCGAGAAGGCCTGCTGACGCTCCTCGAAGATGCGCCCGGCAAGCTGTTGAAACTCCTCCTTGAGCCGCTCCCGGGCCTCTTCCAGCAGGGCCAACTGCTCACGGTGACGCAGGGCCATCTGCTCGTGCTCGGTCTCCAACCGGGCGGCATGCTCGCGCCGCTCGGCCAGCCGGTCGCGCATCCCGGCCAATTCTGCCTCCACGGCGACCAGGCGCTCGCGGCTACCATCCAGTTGCGCATCGCTGTGGGCCAGCTCTTGTTCCAGCCGCCGCACGCTGGCCTCGCTCTCGGTGCACTCCTGCTCGCGGTGGAGGAGCCGCGCCTCGGCGGCGACCAGGCGACTGCGCCAGGCCAGCCCCAGCCAGGCCATCACCAGCAGCACTCCCCCCAGCCCCGCGGCTACCCAGGCCGGCACGACCTCCTGCAGCAATTCATTCATCTCGGCCACTCCCGACCCATGCACCTTGGTGACGACCGCGGCTGGCGCGGGCACGCCGCTAGCCTTCGGCCAGGTCCTCGATCAGGGTACGCAGCAGGTCCCAGAACTCCGCCACGGAGTCCAGCTCCACCCGCTCGTCCGGGGAGTGGGCGCCGCGGATCAACGGGCCGAAGGAGATCATGTCCATCTGTGGATACTTGCCACCAATGATGCCGCACTCGAGGCCGGCGTGGATCACCTTGACCTCGGGTTCGCTGCCCAGCAGTTCGCGGTGCAGGCGGCAGAAGCGCGTCAGGAGCGGGCTGTCCGGATTGGGTGTCCAGCCCGGATAGGCGTTCTCGACTCGAGTGCGAGCCCCGATCAGCTCGAACAGTGCCCGGAAGCGGTCGGCGAGGTCCAGGGTGGCACTATCGTGCAACGAACGCACCAGGGCGCAGAGGTGGAAGCGTCCCCCTTCCAGGCTGACCACGCCCAGGTTGTTGGAGGTCTCCACCACTCCGGGCACTGCGATGCTCATTCGCTCGACGCCACAGGGAGCGACGTGCAGGGCACTTACCAGCAGCCGACTGGCTTGCCCGGTCAACGCCTCGTCGGGCCACGCGTCCAGTGGCGCCAGCGTCAGGGTGAGGCCCTCGTCGATCCCGGCCAGTTCGCTGCGCAGCTCGTCCTGCAATGCCGCGACCCGCTCCCGGGCAGGCGCCTGCTCGTCGTCAGCCAGAACCAGGGTGGCAAAGGCCTCCCGCGGCAGGGCATTGCGCAGGGTGCCACCCTGGTAGTCGACCAGTCGGGCGCCGAAGGGCTCGAGGGCACGCAACACCCGCACCAGCAGCCGGTTGGCATTGCCGCGACCCTTGTGGATGTCGATACCCGAGTGGCCCCCCGAGAGCCCGGTCAGCGACAGTCGCAGCGCCCGCTCTCCCTCTGACAGCGGCGCAGTGGGCAGCTGGGCCTCGACGATCACGTCGGCCCCGCCGGCGCAGCCGATGAACACCTCGCCGCGGTCCTCGGAATCCAGGTTGAGCAGCAGGCGTCCTTCGAGCCAGCTCTCGGCCAGGTGGAGGGCCCCGCCCATGGAGGACTCCTCCTCCAAGGTGAAGAGCGTCTCCAACGGGCCATGCACCAGTGTCTCGTCCTCGAGGATCGCCAGTGCCGCCGCCACCCCGAGGCCATTGTCCGCCCCCAGGGTGGTATGGCGGGCGTGCAGCCAACCGTCGTCGCCCACCCGAGTCTCGATAGGGTCCCGAGTGAAGTCGTGGGGATGGTCGGCATTGGCCTGGGCCACTATGTCCAGGTGGCCCTGCAGGATCACCCCCGGCGCCGACTCGAAACCGGGCGTGGCGGCCTTGCGGATGCGCAGGTTGCCGAAGGCGTCGCGGTCATGGGCCAGCCCCAGGCCATCGGCCCAGCGCTCGAGGATCGCTACCAGGGCGGCCTCGTGGCCGGAGGGGCGCGGCGTATTGCACAAGGTGCGAAAGTGGTGCCACAGGGAGTGGGGGGAGAGCTGCTCGAGATGTGCATTCATGTCGATTGTGTCTCGCGATTGACCCGGGAACTCTACCGGCCGGTTTCGCCGGGGGAAACCCCAGGGTCGTCGTCGTGGAGCCGGGCCACAACCTCACGTAGCCAGGCCAGCACGCCTCGCTTTCCCGTCATCCCGAGACGCGCCGCCAGCCAGGCCGCCTCCCGCCCCTGGAAGGCCCAGGCAGCGAGCAATGCCAGCCCCTCGTCCTGGAGGCTCGCCTGGACCGCCGCACGGCGCCTCACCAGGGCCTGCATCGCCGGACGGGCCAGGGCAGGCTCGCGATGGCCGAAGGCCACGTCGTCGAGGTCGCGGTGGTCCTCTTCACCAAGCGACGGGGCGAGCGACTCGGCGAGCAGGGCCACCACCACCGCCGGCTCCAGCTCGGCCAGCTCGAAGGCCAGCAACCCCGGCAACTGCCGGTGGAAGCGGGCCTGGAGGCGCTCGGCGAGTCGCTCTCCCGCCGAGCTGGTGGGCCGGACCACCATCAGCGCATGCTCGCCGGTGGCCGTCTCCCGGGTCAGCCCCAGGCGCACCGCCCGAAAGCCCATCACCTGCCAGAATATCTGTAGTCCCGCCTCGGCGCCAAAGCTCGCCCCCAGCAGGTCGATGCCGTCGCGACGGGCCCGCACGACCTCGGCCTCGATCAGCTGCCGTCCCGTCCCGAGTCGGCGCAGGTCGGCCGGCGCGGCGATGCGCAGCACCCGTCGCACGCGAGCGGTCAGCGCCTCACGCTCACCGGCATGGGCGGCCAGTGACTGGGCCAACAAGTGGCCCCGGGGACGCCGCTCGCCCCTCGCCACCTGCTCGGCGAGATCGGCTTCGAAGCCTCCCTCGTCGCCGCTCACCACCACCCCCTGCAGAGCTGTCCCGGTTTCGAGGACGGTAATGGCGACCCCCGGCCCATCCAGCAGGCGACGCAGGTCAGCGGGCGTGGTGCGATAGTGGGCCTGTACCAGCAGGCCGAACAGCGTGCGCAGACGAGACTCGTGACGGGCCAGCGCATCGCGATCCAGGCGCCGGAGGATCGGGGACTCTCCTGCCTCCGGACACGCTGCGGGCTCGGCATCCAGCAGCAAGAGACGCGAGGTCAGTGCCTCCAGCGGGTCGCCCTCGGCCCAGCGGATCGGCTCGGCCAGGTGGCACGCTCGCCAATCCGGAGTCTGGCGCTCGAGCCGTTCGCAGAACCTCAGCGCGAAGCCCCGCCCCGACCCCTCGTAACCGTGCAGCGTGGTGGCGAAGGCGATACGCGGGAAGACGTCGAGCCATCGCCCCAACAGCGGCGCGGGAATGGCTGCCGCCTCGTCGACCAGCAGCAGCCTGCCGGGGCCACCCACCTCGCCCTGCTCGGTAAGGCGGACCAGCGCGTCGGGAGGCAGGAAGGCGACCCGCCCACGACCCACCTCGAAGGTGTTTGCACGCCGCTGCCCCTCGGGGCAGAGAGCCTCCAGGCGCTCGAAGAGGCCAGCCACCGCCGATGGCCGCGGTGCCGTGACCAGGATCTCCGTTTCCCCCGCCGCCAGCAGCCGCGCACAGGCGATGCCCATTGCCGCCGTCTTGCCGCGGCCACGGTCGGCGGTCAGCACCAGCGGTCGCCGGCGACGCAGCCGCGTGAGCCGTGCCACCGCCTCGGCCTGATCGCGAGTCAGGCAGTCTACGTCGCCGACGCTCGACGACGCGGCGGCCGGCGGCGTCTCGGGAAGGCACAGGCGTGATGGTGACTCGCCTGCCGTCCAGTGGATCACTCGCTCGTCGGCAGCCAGCAGCCGGGCCAGCCGGGCCAGATAGCGAGCGCTGAGCTGCTCGACTCGCCAAGGGTAATCGGCCAGGCGGCGATAGTCGGCATCGGGGCGCACCCCCCAATCGGGCGGTGTCATCAGCACCAGCAGGCCACCGGCCCGCAGGGTACCGGCAAGCGCGCCGAAGGCATCGGGGTCGAAGCCGTTCTCGGCAGAAACGGCATCGAGCACCACCAAGTCCCCTTCGTCCCCCAAACGCGTACGGGCCTTGGACGCCAGTAACCAGTTCGATACCTCGATGCCGTCGACCGGTTCGGCAGAGATCCACAGCGGCGATGACCAGGCATTCTCCTGCCACAGAGTCAGGGCCTCCCGGCAGCAAACATCGGCCGCACCGGTCAGCCAGACCAGGCCTCGCCAGCGGCGCTGGCCCAGCCGGCGTCGGGTCTCCTGCAGAGGGACGAGGCGGTCGCGGGTCATCCGGAGTTCCTTCAGGGTTTCAACTTTGGTCTAAGGGTGCGCGGCCTTTCAACGTTGCCGGGCATTTCGGCATTGCAATATGATTGTCATACGATCGTTTCAACCCATTGATTGAAAAGAGTTTCCCCACGCCTTGGCGAGGCCATGCGCGGCCCGCCCGGGGCACCAGGGAAGCCAGGCCGCCGGTCGAACATATCCGCTGTCCCATGCTAGCTTGTTTTCTGTTGCCGAGTTGCCCGGACGGTCAGGCCCGCCCGCACCGCAGGCGGCCCTTCCCGGCCCCGATGGTCGTCTGCCATCGACGTCTCGACAAGCAGAACAACCCTCAAGGGAGCACCTAAATGAAGAAGATGTCCAAGTTCGCACTCACCGGTCTGGCAGCGGGCGTCGCCCTCGCCGCCATGAGCTCCACCGCCCAGGCTCAGGAACAGTGGACCATGACCACCACCTGGCCGGACAACCTGGACCTGATCCAGATCGACCGCCACTGGGTCGAGCTGGTCAACCACCTGGTCGGTGACGAGCTCACGATCGAGTTCCGCGCCGGTGGCACCCTGATGCCCGGCACCGAGGTCTTCGATGCCACCCAGACCGGCAGCATCGAGGCCGCCGGCGACTGGCCCGGCTACTGGGCCGGTTACAGCCCGGCCTTCTCGCCACTGGCCACCACCACCAGCCTGTTCAACGGCGTGGACTACCTCAACTGGATCATGGAGTGGGGCGGCTGGGAGCTCTATCAGGAGGTCTACGGCGACTACAACATGGTCTACCTCCCCTACGGCATCACCAACAACGAGTCCGGCTTCCGCGGCAACACGCCCATCGAGAGCATCGCCGACCTGGAGGGCAAGCGCCTGCGCCTCTCCGGTCGCGACCAGGGCCGCGTGCTCGAGCAGCTCGGCGGCTCCCAGGTCACCCTCGCGGGCGGCGAGATCTACCAGGCCATCGAGCGTGGTGTGGTCGACGGCGCCGAGTTCTCTACCCCCGGCGTGGACTACAAGGCCGGCTTCTCCGAGGTGGCCGACTACTGGTCGGTACCGGGCTGGCACCAGTCCGCCAGCGTGTTCGGCGTGATGATCAACCAGGACGCCTGGGATGCTCTCTCCGCGGAGACCCAGGAGACACTGAAGATCGCCGCCGAAGCCACCATGGCCTGGTCACTTGCCTGGTCAGAGCGCGAGTCCACCGAAGGCACGGTAAAGTTCCTCGAGGACGGCACCGAGATCAATCAGCTCTCCGAGGATGACCTCGCCGAGATTCAGGAAATCACCAACCAGGTGATCGTGCAGGGCGCCTGCGAGGACCCGATGCACGCCAAGATCTATCATTCCATGATCAGCTACATGCAACACTACGCCAACTGGCGTGACATCTCGGTGCCCTACAACATGAGCCGCGTCACCGAGAACCTGCCTTCGCTCGAGGAAATCGAGGCCTGCATGTAAGGCCTCACCAACTGGAGCACCTGCCGGCCGGTGACTGATCGTCGCCGGCCGGCTTGATGTTGCGTTCCCACTGATTCACGAGATCCCCCTCATGAACGCCATTGCCAAGGCCATCGATACTCTCAACGAGGCATTCGGTCGCCTGATTGCCCCGCTGCTCGCCGTAATCACGCTGATCGTGATCTACGACATCGCCATGCGCTTCTTCATCGGCCGCCCTAGTGACTGGGCCTTCGATGTCACCAAGATGCTGTTCGGCGTCCACTTCATGCTGATGGCCGCCTACGGGCTGCGCCACCACGCCCATGTGGAGGTCGACGTGCTCAAGCGGCTGCTCTCGCGCCGTAAACAGGCCATTCTGGATATCGTCGGCTACCTGGTCTTCTTCGTGCCCTTCATCTGGATGCTGCTGACTCTCGGCTGGGCCTTCTTCGAACGCTCCTTCAGCCGCGGCGAGACCACCTACGGCATGGTCGCCATCCCCGTCTACCCCGTTAAGGCAGTGATCGTCATCGCTGCCTTCCTGATCCTGCTGCAGGCCGTCGCCATCGTCATCCGCGCCATCCAGCAGCTGCGCGAGGAGGAGACCGCATGAGCCCCGAAATGCTCACTCTGTTCATGTTCGGCGGCCTGCTAGTCGGCCTGTTCATGGGTCATCCGCTGGCCTTCGTGCTCGGCGGCATCGCCGTGCTCGGCGCCTGGCTCGGCCCCGGTGCCAATACCCTGGGCATACTCATCAACAACATCTATGGCAACGCCATGGATAACTATGTCCTGGTGGCCATCCCGCTGTTCGTCCTGATGGCACGCTTCCTCAACGACTCGGGCGTCACCGAGAAGATGTTCGATACCATGCGCCTGCTGCTAGCTAACCTGCGTGGCGGCCTGGCGCTCACCGTGGTGGTGGTCTCGGTGCTGCTGGCCGCCACCACTGGCATCGTCGGCGCCTCGATCGCGGTGATGGGCATGATCGCCCTGGTGCCGATGCTCAAGTACGGCTACAACAAGGAGCTCAGCACCGGGGTCATCATGGCCAGCGGCTGCCTGGGCATCCTGATCCCGCCGAGCATCATGCTGATCCTGATGGCCAGCTACTCGCCAGTCTCGGTGGGCGCGCTGTTTGCCGGCGCCCTAGTGCCGGGCCTGCTACTCGGCATAATGTATGCGCTTTATGTGCTGATCATCTGCCACATCAAGCCCACCTATGGTCCGAAAGTGCCGGCGGCGGAGCGCGCCGAGACCAGCACCGGCGAACTGATGGTTATGCTGGCCAAGTATGTGCTGCCGCCCATGTCGCTGATCCTAGGGGTATTGGGTTCGCTGTTCACCGGACTCGCCACCGCGACCGAGGCCTCGGCCATCGGCGTGATCATCGCCTTCCTGCTGTTCCTGATCTTCGGCGATCGCAAGGTCTCGACCTGCTACCACACCCTGATCGATGCCAGCAAGACCACCACCATGGTGATGCTGGTACTGGTGGGTGCCACCGCCTTCACCGGGGTCTTCTCGATCGGCGGTGGCATGCAGGTGATCCACGAGCTGGTCATGGCGATGCCGGGCGGCACCACCGGAGCGCTGATTCTGATGCTCTTCCTGGTGTTCATCCTGGGGATGTTCCTGGACTGGACCGGCATCGTGCTGTTGAGCTTCCCGATCATGCTGCCCATCGTCGAAAGCATGGGCGTCGACGTGCTGTGGTTCGTGGTGATGATCGCCGTGGTGCTGCAGACCTCCTTTCTCACCCCGCCCTTCGGCTACGCGCTCTTCTACCTCAAGGGGGTAGCGCCAGCAGGAGTGGAGATCGTCGACCTCTACAAGGCGGTGATCCCATTCGTGGCCATTATCGTGCTGGCCTGTGTGCTGATGGCGTTCTTCCCATCGCTGATCCTAGGCCTGCCGTCGATGCTGCTGAGGTAGTAACGCAAAGCGCCTGTCCCAAGGCAACACCTGACGCCCGCCGCTCATCGAGCGGCGGGTGTTTATATTGACGTGGCGCCGCTCCGGCGGGCTGCACGCGACCACGGTAACTGATAACATTTGCATCCGTTATGGTCTCGCATTCTCGCTCGCCCGAGACCTTGCCATCGCAAGGAGTCCTCGCTTGTCCCTATCCGCCAGCAGCGGGCTTTCTGCCATTTCGCGTCGCCTGAGCCCCTGGACCGTCCTGATCCTTGCCGTGGCGTTGGTCGTTGCACTGCCGGTACTCGCCATCCTGGCTCATATCGTCATGCCCACCGGCGGCGTATGGCAGCACCTGGCCAGTACGGTGCTGCCGCGTTACTTGAGCAATACGCTGTTTCTGGTCGTCACGGTGGGGATCGGCACTATGGTGATCGGTACCGGCACTGCGTGGCTGGTGGTGATGTGCCGCTTTCCTGGCAAGCGCCTCTTCGAATGGGCGCTGCTGCTGCCGCTGGCGGTTCCCACCTATGTGATCGCCTATGCCTACACGGATTTCCTGCAGGTGGCAGGCCCCTTTCAGTCCTGGCTGCGCGAGCTATTCGGCTGGAGCTACGGCGACTACTACTTCCCCGATATCCGTTCCCTGGGTGGCGCGGCCACGCTGATCACCCTCGTGCTCTACCCCTATGTCTACCTGCTGGCCCGCGCCGCCTTCCTTGAGCAATCGGTATGTGTACTGGACGTGGGACGCACCCTGGGGCGCGGCCCCTGGCGATTGTTTGCCAGCGTTGCCGTGCCGCTGGCGCGTCCCGCTCTGGTCGGCGGGGTGTCGCTGGTGCTCATGGAGACGCTGAACGAGTTCGGTGCGGTGCAATTCTTCGGCGTCGATACATTCACCACCGGCATCTATCGCACCTGGTTCGGTCTCGGCGAACAGGTGGCCGCGGCCCAGCTCGCCGCCTGCCTGTTGGCGTTCGTCATCGCGCTGGTGCTGCTAGAGCGCTGGTCGCGCGGCAAGCGCCGTTATTTTCACACCACCAACCGCTACCAGCAGCTTCCCGAATATGCGCTGCACGGCTGGCGGGCTGCCGGCGCCTTCATGGCCTGTGCCCTGCCGGTGCTGATCGGCTTCTTGATTCCCAGCGGCATTCTCGGTCAGCTCGCCATCCAGCAGGGCGATAACCTCCTTGGCACTCGCTTTCTCGGCTTCGCTGGAAACAGCCTGCTGCTCTCTGCCGTTGCGGCGGTGATCGCCGTGGGCCTGGCAATGATCCTGAGCTACGGGGCGCGCATAGACGACCGTCCCCTGACCCGGCTCGCCACACGGATCGCCGCCATGGGCTATGCCATTCCGGGGTCGGTGGTCGCGGTAGGCATCCTGATTCCCTTCGCCTGGCTGGACAACACCGTCAACAGCTGGCTACACGAGCACCATGGCGTGATCGTCGGACTGATCTTCAGCGGCTCGGCGTTCATTCTCATCTACGCCTATGTGGTGCGCTTCCTGGCGGTATCGTTCAATGCCGTGGAAGCCAGCCTCGGCAAGGTGACACCGAGCATGGATGCTGCGGCGAGAACCCTCGGCCAGACGGCTGGTGGGACGCTTCGCCGCGTTCACACGCCGATCATGCGCGGCAGCCTGTTCGCGGCGGGCATTCTGGTGTTCGTTGATGTCATGAAGGAGCTACCGGCCACCATCATCCTGCGCCCCTTCAACTTCGATACCCTGGCGGTGAGAGCGCACAGCCTGGCCTCGGACGAACGACTCGCCGAGGCCTCCACGGCCTCACTGGCTATCGTGGCAGTGGGCATAATCCCGGTGATCCTGCTCAGCATCGCCATGCGCCGCTCCCGACCCGGCTCCGGCAACTCCTGAAGGAAAGACGAACACCTGGGAGAGGTCCAGGTGGATGTCCACTGCCTGTCCCTCGGCAGGCAGAAAGACGCCGGGCACACGAGCGTGAAGGTGGGCTTCTCGACCGTCCTCACCATGGGCACAGAGGTGCAGCAGGCTGCTGCGCCCGAGCAACTTGGCCATGATCACATGACTGTAGTTATGCGCTTCCACGGGGGCTTCGCGCTCGGTGATGCGCAACGCCTCGGGGCGAATCATCACTAGTGCCTGGGTCCCCTCGGCCAGCCATCCGGCGTTCACCGCTCCGACCGGCGTATGAACCCGGCCATCACGCACCTCGCCAGTCAGCTCGTTCACCTCGCCGAAGAAGCTCACCACGAAGGGGTCGCAGGGCGTGCAGTAGAGTTCGCGGGGCGTGCCTGTCTGCACGATGCACCCGTCGCGCATCAGGGCGATACGATCGGCCATGAACATGGCCTCTTCGGGGTCGTGTGTGACCAGCAGGGTCGCCGCCCCCACTTTCTTAAGCACGTGCAGGGTGTCATCGCGAATGCGGTCACGCAGGCGTGCGTCGAGGCTGGAGAAAGGCTCATCGAGCAACATCAGCCGCGGCTCCGGCGCCAGCGCCCGAGCCAGGGCCACCCGCTGCTGCTGGCCACCCGACAGCATGTGTGGGTAGGTGTCGGCGTATCCGGCCATACCCAGCTGCTCGAGGAGAGCCAGCGCTCGCTGACGGCGCTGAAGCGGCGGCTCACTCTTGAGGCCGAAGGTGACGTTCTCGAGCACCGAGAGGTGGGGAAAGAGCGCTGAATCCTGAAAGGCCAGCCCCACATTGCGCTTTTCCGGCGGCACATGCCGGCCCCGAGGAACGGCAGTCTCGCCGCCGTTGAGGCTGACGCGCCCCTGCTGAAGAACCTCGAGCCCGGCGGCAATGCGCAGCAGGGTCGTCTTGCCACAACCGGAGGGGCCGAGCAGGCACACCACCTCGCCGGGAGCCACGTCCAGATCGACACCTTTTACCACGTCGAGCTTGCCGAAGGCATGGTAGACCTCCTGCATCGACAGCACCTTGGCGACACGCGATGTAGAGGCAGCGACTGGCGTTGGGTTGCGTTTGTGAGTCATAGGATCACGACGGTTGGATCGGAAGAAATCGGTCTTCCTAGCATACCTGAGATGTATGGTAAATGCGTTTGCAATTTACTCGCATTACCTTTCATTCTTCCCACCAGAATCTACAATCACGCCTGATCAACCACTTATGTGGTCCAGGTCAATGAGAAGAAGGCTTGACGGCCTGAGAGAGACAAGCTTCAATAGCGGTGTCAATAATGCAACGTATTATCATTAACTTTAACTGCTACGAGGTATCCGATGATCAAGCACGCGCGTCTTGCCCTTCCCCTCGCCGTGGCACTGGCCGGCTCGGCGCTGGCTTCCAGCGTCGCCGCCGATGAGGTCAACCTCTATTCCGCTCGCCACTACGACTCCGATGACGCCCTCTATCAGGCCTTCACTGAGGAGACCGGTATCGAGGTCAATGTGCTGGAAGGCGACTCCGATCAGTTGATCGAGCGCATCCAGCGCGAAGGCGTGGCCAGCCCCGCTGACGTGATGATTACCGTGGATGCAGGGCGCCTGTGGCGTGCCGAGCAGGATGGCATCTTCCAGGGCATCGAGTCCGACGTGCTGGCCGAGCGCCTGCCCGACGCCATGCGCCACCCGGAAGGCAAGTGGTTCGGCTTCAGCCAGCGCGCCCGTGCCATCTTCTACAATCGCGACGCCGTCGACCCCAGCCAGATCAGCAGCTACGAGGAGCTGACCAACCCTGAATGGGAAGGCAAGGTGTGCATCCGCTCCTCGAACAACATCTACAACCAGTCACTGCTCGCCTCGCTGATCGCTCACCATGGCGCGGAAGAGGCCGAAGCCTGGGCCCAGGGCGTAGTCGACAACATGGCACGCGATCCCGAAGGCGGTGATACCGACCAGATCCGCGGCGTCGCCAGCGGCGAGTGTGATCTGGCCGTGGCCAACCACTACTACTATGTACGCCTGCTGCACTCCGACGACGAGGCAGATCGTGAAGTGGCACGCCAGGTAGGCATCCTGTTCCCCAACCAGGACGGTCGAGGCACTCACGTCAACGTGGGCGGTGCCGGCGTGGTGGCCGATGCCCCCAACCGTGACAACGCCATCCGCTTCCTGGAGTTTCTCGCTTCCGATGAAGCTCAGGAGATCTTCGCTTCCGGCAACTATGAGTTCCCGGTCGTCGAGGGCATCAAGAAGGACCCGGTGCTCGAATCCTGGGGCGAGTTCAAGAAGGACGATCTCAACATCAGCGAGTTGGGTGAGAACAACCCCGAAGCGGTGCGTATCTTCGATCGCGTCGGCTGGCGGTAAGCCATCGTCTGAGAAGCTTGTGTAGAGCTTTCGGCTCCTCCAAGTAAACAAAATACGCCACCGCAGCCGCGGTGGCGTATTTCATGGTCAGTGGGCCTCGTCCCAGTTGGCGCCGCTCTCGGCCTCTACGGTCAGTGTCACATCCAGCTTGGCAGCCCCTTCCATGCGTCCCTTCACCTCTTCGATGAAGGCCTCGACCTGGCCCTTCTTGACCTCGAAGACCAGTTCGTCATGGACCTGCATCACCATCACCGCATCGAAATCTTCGCCCGAGAGCCAGGCATCGACGTCGATCATCGCTCGCTTGATGATATCCGCCGCAGTGCCCTGCATGGGCGCATTGATGGCGGTGCGCTCGGCGCCCTGGCGGCGGGCGCGGTTCTGGGAACGGATCTCCGGCAGGTAGAGGCGCCGGCCGAAGACCGTTTCCACATAGCCATCGTCGGCCGCCTGGGCACGGATGCGCTCCATGTAGCGGGCCACGCCGGGATAGCGGTCGAAGTAGCGGTCGATGTAGGTCTGCGCCTGGCCGCGCTCGATGTGCAACTGTCGTCCCAGGCCCCAGGCACTCATCCCGTAGATCAGCCCGAAGTTGATCGCCTTGGCGCTGCGCCGCTGGTCGGGCGAGACCTTGGACAGTGCTACCCCGAACACCTCCGCGGCAGTGGCGGCATGGATGTCGCGGCCCTCGGCAAAGGCCTCGAGCAATCCATTGTCCTCGGAGAGGTGGGCCATGATGCGCAGCTCAATCTGCGAGTAGTCGGCAGCGACGATCCGGTAGCCGGGCCGGGCGATAAAGGCCTGCCTGATTTTTCTTCCTTCTTCAGTCCTGATGGGGATGTTCTGCAGGTTGGGGTCCGACGACGACAGCCGGCCGGTGGCGGTGACCGCCTGATGATAGCTGGTGTGCAGCCGCCCGGTGCTCTTGTTGACCAGCCGAGGCAGCTTGTCGGTATAGGTGGACTTCAGCTTGGCCAGGCCACGGTGCTCCATGATCACCTTGGGCAGCGGGTAGTCCAGCGCCAGTTCCTCGAGCACTGCCTCGGCGGTGGAGGGCGCCCCCTTGGGGGTTTTCTTGATTACCGGGATCTTCTGCTCCTCGAAGAGGATCTGGCCGAGCTGCTTGGGTGAGCCGAGGTTGAACTCGCGTCCGGCGAGCTCGAACGCCCTGGCTTCCAGCTCGCGGATACGCGTCTCGAGCTCCCGGCTCTGGGCGTGGAGGCGCTCGGGGTCCAGCGCCACCCCGGTGCGCTCCATACGCGAGAGCACCGGGATCAGAGGCAACTCGATCCCCTCCAACACCTCGGCCAGCTGCCCCTCGGCCATGACGCGGGGTCGCAGCTCTCGATGCAGGCGCAAGGTGATATCGACGTCCTCGCAGGCATAGGGTGCGGCCTGCTCCAGGGCCACCTGGTTGAAGGTGAGCTGCTTGGCGCCCTTGCCGGCAATCTCCTCGAAGGAGATGGTCTTCTCGCCCAAGTACTTGAGCGCCAGGGAATCCATGTCGTGGCGAGTGGCCGTGGAGTCGAGCACGTAGGACTCCAGCATGGTGTCCTCCAGGGGCCCGACCACCTCGATGTCGTAGTTGGCCAGCACCGAGATGTCATACTTGAGGTTCTGGCCGACCTTGGTCCGACTATCGTCCTCCCATAGCGGACGCAAGGCCTCAAGTACGGCATTGCGGTCGAGCTGCTCGGGTGCATCGAGATAGTCATGGGCCAGCGGAATATAGGCCGCCTCGCCCGCTTCCAGCGCCAGCCCTACGCCGACCACCTGTGCCTCCATGTAGTTCAGGCTGGTGGTCTCCAGGTCGAAGCAGAAGGTATCGCTGGCTTTGAGCCGCTCGATCCAGGCGTCGAAATCGGCCTGGGCGAGAATAACATGGTCCTCGCGGGCAGCGCGGCTGTCCGAGCCGGTCGCCACGTCGCCCTCATCCGGCAGCGGTGTGCCGCCGGTCGCATCGTCGACCCCTTCGTCCTTGCCCTCGAGCAGCTCGGCGAGCCACTGCTTGAACTCCAGTTCACGATAGAGTTCGAGCAGCGCCTCACGGTCGGGGTGGGCAATGTCCAGGTCGTCGAGCCCCACCGGCAGCTCACAGTCGGTCTTGATGGTCGCCAATTGGTACGAGAGGAAGGCCTGGTCGCGGTGCTCCTCGAGCTTCTTGGGCAGCGTCTTGGCGCCGCGAAAGTCCAGCGTCTTGACCTTATCAAGGTCGTCATAGAGGGTCTCGAGCCCACCGCCGATGCCCTGCAGCAGGCCCAGCGCAGTTTTCTCGCCGACCCCCGGCACGCCGGGGATGTTATCGACCTTGTCGCCCATCAGCGCCAGGAAATCGATGATCCGTTCCGGCGGCAGGCCGAACTTCTTTTTTACGCCTTCGACGTCCAGCGTCTCGTCCTTCATGGTGTTGACGAGGGTAATATGCGCGTTGACCAGTTGGGCCATGTCCTTGTCGCCGGTGGAGATCACTGCATCGCGGCCGGCCTCGGTGGCCTGATGTGCCAGGGTGCCGATGACGTCATCGGCCTCCACGCCCTCGATGCACAGCAGCGGCAGGCCCAGCGCCTCCACGCAGTCATGCAGCGGCTGCACCTGGGAGCGCAGGTCATCGGGCATCGGCGGGCGATGGGCCTTGTACTGCTCGAACAGCTCGTCGCGAAAGGTCTTGCCCGGGGCGTCGAAGACCACCGCCATGGGGCTGTCGGGGTAGTCCTTGATCAGCCGCTTGAGCATATTGAGCACGCCCTTGATCGCCCCGGTAGGCTGGCCGTCGGCGGTGGTCAGCGGTGGCAGAGCGTGGAAGGCGCGGTACAGATAGGAGGAACCGTCGACGAGAACGATGGGCGTATCGGCCATGTAGGGCATCCATTGAAGCGTGGCGTGAGGTGATCCTGATCATCCATGATACGCATTGCCGCCGCCATTTGCCGCGGGTGGTAGGCCGCGCGGCGGCAAGCCCCTACACTGAGGGTGTCACTGCTTCCCCGCCCCGTGCGGCCATGGAGGTCATCATGAACAAGATCCCGAGACGCTCGATCACTGTCCTGCTGCTGAGCGTCGCCCTGACGCTGGCCACCGGTGGCAGCGCCCTTGCGCAATCCTCCGCCGACCTCGAACCGGACATCACCATCCGCCAGGAGGAAGAGCGCACCATCCGTGAGTACCGCGTCAACGGCGAACTCTATGCCATCGAGATTCGTCCGTCCTCCGGTCCCTCCTACTATCTCGTCGATCATGACGGCGACGGCGACTTCGAGCGCCAGGAGGGTGACCGCATCGCCGTTCCCCAGTGGGTGCTGAAGACCTTCTGAGCCTGCTGCCATCCCGCTTTCGACTTCAGGCCTCGGCAGGGCAACCGCCGGGGTCGGGGCACGTGCATCGGTGTGCCAAGTCGCTACAATAGGCGGCTTGGCATTCCGGGTGAGAGACACATGGCCGTATTCACACCGCTTACCGATCCTCAGGTCGTCGAGTTCCTCAGCCGCTTCGATGCCGGCTCGCTGGTCTCCCTCGAGGGGGTGCCCGCCGGCACCGAGAACACCACCTTCTTCGTCACCACCGATCGACGCGAGCTGGTACTGACTCTTTTCGAGCAGGGCGAACACGAGGAACTGCCGTTCTTTGTCGAGCTGCTCGACTACCTGGACGAGCACCGCCTGCCAGTGCCAGGTCCACTGCACGACCGCGACGGCGTCGCCTTGCACGCCCTGGCCGGCAAGCCGGCGCTGCTGTTTCCGAAACTCCCAGGCCAGCATCCGAAAGAGCCGAATCTGACGCAATGCCGCGAGCTCGGCGACACCCTGGGACGCATGCATGTGGTCTCCCGGCACTTCCCCGGCCACCGCCCCAACCCGCGGGACCTGCACTGGCTTCTGCCCATGCATCACAAGGTGCTGGTCTATCTCTCGCCGCAGGACCAGACGCTGATGAAGGACGAGGTGGAGATCTATCAGGGGTTCTTCGGCAACGCTCCCGATCTGCCCCAGGGCGCGCTTCACGGTGACCTTTTCCGCGACAACACCCTCTTCGACGGCGACCGACTGGGCGGGCTGATCGACTTCTACAACGGCTGCACCGGTGACCTGCTGTTCGACCTGGCCATCGTCATCAACGATTGGGCCACCGATACCGACGGCCGCCTGGATGCCGCGCGCCACGATGCCATCCTCGCCGCCTACCAGGCACGCCGGCCACTGACCGATGCCGAGCGCGATGCCTGGCCGATGATGCTCCGCCTGACCGCGCTGCGCTACTGGCTCTCGAGGCTGCTGGTGGTCTACGTGGACCCTCCGGCCCACGATCTAACGCCCCATGACCCAGAGCAGTTCCGTACCATTCTCAAGGCGCGCCTGGCAGATGGCGCCCTTCCGCTGCCCGAGGTGAACGAATGAGCCCGTCCAAGAGCAGTGCCGCCGGTCCGGCACAGCGTGCGCGACGCACCTGGAACATCGATCAGTGGGGCAGTGGCTACTTCGACGTCGACGACAGCGGTCATGCCCTGGTGCGCCCGTTGGGCAGCGAGGCCGAGGGTCCGGCCCTGCCGCTGGACGACCTGGTAGCCGAGCTCAAGGAGGCCGGACTACGCCTGCCGGTGCTGGTGCGCTTCACCGACATTCTTCACGACCGGGTCGAGCAACTGTGCGCCGCCTTCGATACTGCCATGCAGGAAGAAGAGTTCAGAGGCGGCTACACCGCGGTCTACCCGATCAAGGTCAACCAGCAGCGCCGGGTGGTGGAGGAAATCCTCGGCACCCAGGAGCGCGGTCATGGCCGGGTGGGGCTCGAGGCCGGCAGCAAGCCGGAGCTACTCGCCGTGCTCGCGCTCTCCGGCGATGGCTCCTCGCTGATCGTCTGCAACGGTTACAAGGATCGTGAATACGTGCGCCTGGCGCTGATGGGCGAAAAGCTCGGTCATCGGGTTTATCTGGTGGTGGAGAAGCTCTCCGAACTGCCACTGATCCTCGAAGAGGCCCAGCGTATCGGCGTCACGCCACGCATCGGCCTGCGCGCCCGCCTGGCCACCGTAGGGCGCGGCCGCTGGCAGAACACCGGTGGCGAGAAGTCCAAGTTTGGCCTTACTGCCAGCCAGGTGCTGGCCGTGGTGGAGCAGCTTCGTGAGGCAAACGCTCTTTCCAGCCTGCAGCTGGTGCACTTCCACCTGGGCTCGCAGATTGCCAATATCCGTGACATCCAGCGCGGCCTGCGCGAGTGCGCGCGATTCTACCAGAGCCTGGTGGAGCTGGGCGCCCCGGTGGATACCGTGGACGTGGGCGGCGGCCTCGGCGTCGACTACGAGGGCACCCGCTCACGCAGCTTCTGCTCGGCCAACTACTCCATGCTGGAGTACGCGCGCAACGTGGTCTATGCCTTCCGCCTCGCCTGTCACGAGCACAGCCTGCCCCAACCCCATCTGATCAGCGAGTCGGGCCGGGCGCTCACCGCCCACCATGCGGTGCTGATCACCAACGTGATCGGTGAGGAGCGTATCGGCGACGAGGCGCCCCCGCGCCGGGTTGAAGGCGACCCCCAGGTCGATGAGCTATGGCGCGTCCACGATCTGATGAACGAACAGGCGGAGCCGCGCGGCCTGGTGGAGGCCTGGCACGACCTGGTGCAGGCCATGGGCGAGCTCCACGAGCGCTTCGTGATGGGCCTCACCAACATCACCGCCCGGGCCGAGGGCGAGGGCGTCTACTTCGCTGCCTGCGCCCGGCTGCGTGCTCGGTTGGATACCCGCAACCGCGCCCATCGTGAGATCGACGACGAGCTGGCCGAGAAGCTCGCCGACAAACTGTTCGTCAACTTCTCGCTGTTCCAGTCAGTGCCCGACGTCTGGGGCATTCAGCAGATCTTCCCGGTGCTGCCGCTCACCGGTTTGGACCACGAGCCGGTACGCCGTGGCGTGATCCAGGACATCACCTGCGACTCGGATGGGCGCATCGACGGCTACGTGGATGGCCAGGGCGTGGAAACCACCCTGCCGCTGCCGGAGTGGCAGGAGGGCGACGAGAAGCTGCTCGGCTTCTTCATGGTGGGTGCTTACCAGGAGATTCTCGGCGACCTGCATAACCTGTTTGGCGACACCGATTCGGCGGACGCCGCCCTGGACAGCAATGGTCGCTGGGCCATCAGTCAGATCCAGCAGGGCGACCGGGTCGCCGACGTGCTCGGCTACGTGAACTTCGACGTCGCCGCCCTGCGCGAGCGACTGGCCGAGCAGCTAGCACGCAGCGGCCTTGAGCCAGGCGAACAGCAGGCCTTCCTTGATGACCTCTCGGATGGTCTGGACGGCTATACCTACCTGGAGTGAACCCCACAGCGCCCGGAATGCGAATACGCCCCGCCGTTCAGAGGCAGCGGGGCGTATTCGTTTGGCCCCGAGAACGCCTATTCAACCACGCGGGTAGCGACCTCCAGGCCGCCGGTGAGGGTGAAGCGCAGCTCGGCGCCTCGCTCCAGCGGGCCCACCCCGGCCGGCGTGCCGGTAAGCACCACGTCGCCCGGCTGAAGGGTGAAGTGGCGGCTCATGTCGGCCACCAGGGTCGGCACCGGGAAGAGCATGTCGGCGCCTTCGCCTTGCTGGCGTGGCTCGCCATCCACTTCCAGGGTGAAGGCCAGCCCGCTCCAGTTGGGCGCCTGCGAGAGGGGCAGGAAGGACGAGATCGGGCAGGCACCGTCGAAGGCCTTGGCGATCTCCCAGGGATGCCCCTTCTCCTTGAGGCGTGATTGGACGTCGCGCAGGGTCAGGTCCAGGGCCAATCCGATGCCGACGATGCCCCGTTCGGCCTCGTCGGCCGTAGCATGGGAGAGCTCCTCACCGATCAGTAGCGCCAGCTCCGTCTCGTAGTGCACCTCGCCCCGCGAGAAGGGCGCGTCGACCGGTTGCTCCAGCGGGACGGCCGCGGTTGACGGCTTGATGAACAGCAGGGGTTCGCTGGGCACCGGATTGTCCAGCTCCCGGGCATGGTCAGCATAGTTGCGGCCAACGCAGACGATCTTGCCCAGTGGTTCGGGGAACGGCTGGCCATCGGTGAAACGGGGCACGAAGCGCATGGCGGTTGTTCTCCTTCTGGTGGTCGCCGCCGCGATCAGGCGACAAGCATCTCAGTCTACCCCAGCGACGCGTATCGTCGTAGCCGGTCGCTCACGCTGATTCGCAACCCGGACGTCTGGGAAGACTGACAGGCGTTTGCCAAGTAAAGGCGAGGAATACACGACGAATTTTACGCACACACGAAAAAACCGCCTCAATGGGCGGTTTCTAATATCTGCAACGTGTTGATAATCCCGATGTTTCGTTGGTGCCGGCAGCAGGAGTCGAACCCGCGACCTACTGATTACAAGTCAGTTGCTCTACCAACTGAGCTATGCCGGCTCGGGAACCGAATCGAGTCACAGAATCGGAAACAGGGTTGGCGTGGCTGGGGTACCAGGATTCGAACCTGGGAATGCCGATACCAAAAACCGGTGCCTTACCACTTGGCTATACCCCAGCATATTGGTGGCCAGAGACGGAATCGAACCGCCGACACGGGGATTTTCAATCCCCTGCTCTACCGACTGAGCTATCTGGCCGCTGCCAACGGGGCGTATTAAACCCCAGCGGGCCGTTTCGGTCAACCCCTTCCGTTTCAGAAAGATGGCCGGGGATCGGCGACTCAGGAGAGCTATTCACCGGGTGGCACATAGCCCTCGGCCTGGTCGGTCTCACGGTTGTCGAGGAAGCGCTCCATCTGCTCCATCAGGTACTCCCGCGAGGCCGCGTCGAGCATGTTGAGATGCTTCTCGTTGATCAGGCGGGTCTGCAGCGCCTGCCACTCCTCCCAGGCCTGGCGGGAGACGCTAGCCTGGATTTCTTGACCCTTCTTGCCGGGCAGCGGGGGGAACGGCAGGGCTTCCATTTCCTTCTGGTACTTGCGACAGAAGACGGTCTGGCTCATCGGGGTCTCTCCTCGTGCGGGGGTCAGGGCTCGGCGGTGGTGGTCAGCGCGAAGGGCGTCAGCGACGCCAGCAGTGCCTTGACCGGTGCTGCCAAGCCGATGCTGGCGGGATCAGAGGGATCGTACCAGTAGCGCGCCTCGCCTACCGAGTCCAGCCGACAGATGCGTGCCGGCTGCGGAGTGATCTCCAGGCGGAAGTGGCTGAAGACATGCGTGAAGGCTGTCCAGGCGGGCTCGAGCTCGCTGCCCGGCGCTCGGGCGTCCAGCCAGGCCTGCAGCGCCTGGATATCATCGAACTGGGGCAAGCTCCAGAGCCCGCCCCACAGGCCATGGGAGGGGCGCTGCTCGAGCAGCACGCGCCCCTCCCGGTCCCGCAGGAGCAGCATGATGGTGGTACGCGAGGGCAGGGCCTTCTTCGGCTTGGACTCGGGAAAGCGCTTCTCCTCGCCGCGTGCATGGGCCACGCAGACATCCTCGAAGGGGCAGCGCCCACAGTCAGGCGTGCCACGCCGGCAGAGGGTCGCGCCCAAGTCCATCATCGCCTGGGTGAAATCGACCAGCCGCTCGTCGGGGGTGTAATACTCGGCCAGTGTCCACAGCCGGCGCTCCACTGCCGGTCGCCCCGGCCAGCCCTCCACGGCGTGAAGGCGCGTGAGGACCCGCTTGACGTTGCCGTCGAGGATCACCGCGCGCCACCCGGTGCTCTGGGCGATGATCGCCCCGGCCGTGGAGCGGCCGATGCCGGGTAGGGCCGCCATCTCGTCGAGGCTGTGGACGGGAAATTCTCCACCATGCGCCTCGATTACTACCCGGGCGGCCTTGTGGAGATTACGCCCCCGGGCGTAGTAGCCGAGCCCGGTCCACAGGTGCAGCACCTCGTCCTGATCGGCCGCCGCCAGCGACGCCACATCGGGAAAGCGCGCCATGAAGCGCTCGAAGTAGAGAATCACCGTGGTCACCTGAGTCTGTTGCAGCATGACCTCCGAGACCCAGACCCGGTAGGGGCTACGCTCGTGCTGCCAGGGCAGGTCATGGCGGCCGTGCTCGTCGAACCAGCCGAGCAGGCGCTGCTGGAAGCTGCCCGGCGGCAGGATGGCTGGCGGCATGTCCGTCATCGGGCTCTCACTGGGCGCAAAAAAGCACCGACTGGGGAAGTCGGCGCAGGGACTGGTCGTACGTGTTGCTCAATTGAATAGACCCTTCAAGGTGTCGCGAAGTTCCTTGCCGGCCTCCTCGCCGATGCGCTCATCGATCTTTCCGGCTGCATCCTCGAGGCGCTTCTCGACCTCCTCACCGGCTCGCTGCGAGAGTTCGTTACGTAGCAGCTCGGCCAGAGTGCCCTGAAAGGCCTGACGGTCAAAGCGACACCATTCGGCACTATCGCCGCCCAATTGTCCCTCGCAGCGCACCGGCAGCGGCACCCGCTCGAGGCGGGGGTTGACCTCACAAGGGGCGTTCTGGGCATCGACCAGGCGCAACGAAGCACGCAGGTCGAACTGCTCGCTGACCAGATCCAGCTCGCCCTTGCCATCCACCTCCATGCCCGGCAACGTGACCAGCAGGTCGTCACTCCTGGCGGTGCCCTCATCCAGCCGAAGGGTGGCACGGATTCGTTCGAAGCGAGTCTCGTCGCGCCATTCTCGGTCGAGCTTCTCGCCTTCCAGGGCGGCGGCCGTGGTACATAGCTCCCGAGCGATGTTGATACCGGGAATCGCGCCCTCCTCGATGCGAGTGTCGAGGTTGCCCCCCAGATGGCGCCTGAGCTCCATCAGGGTATTCCCTCGGGTGGCGAGCTCGCCCTCACCGCTGAAGCGGCCGTTCAGGGGAGCGGGGGCGTTCTCGAGGGTCTCGAGCAATGACTCCAGGCGCACCCGCTCGACCGTCGGCGCCAGCTGCCAGTGAGCCGGCGTCTCGCGCAGGTCGAGGGTACCGCTGGCGGCCAGGCGTCCATCGTGGAAGCGGGACTCGAAGGCGACCAGACGCTGGCGCCCATCGCGGCCTTCGAGGGTCAGGTCGACGTCCTGGAAGTCCAACCCCGCCAGGCGCAACTCGCTCAGGGTCAGATGGGCATCGAGCGTGAGCGCGGACAACCACTGTGTGGGCACCAGGGCGTCGTCCGCCTCGGCGGCATGGACGCGGCGGATGCCCGGCAGGCGCCACAGCGAGGCACCGTCGTTCTCCGCCCCGGGTGGCGGCAGGTAGCTGTCTACGTCGAGCCGGTCACCCTGCAGATCTGCGGCGAGCCGTTCACCATCGTACTGTCCCGCCAGGCGGCCGGTAAAGGTGCTGCCATCCAGCACCAGGGTCAGGCCGGCGAGCTCGAAGCGCTCGAGATCGCCGCTGACCGGGCTGGTCAGAGCCACATCGGAGAGCGCCTCGCCATTAGCCATGGAGGGCATCATGTCGAGCCGCGCCAGCCAGGGCCGCAGCGACAGTGGCGCCAGGCGTAGCTGGCCGGTGTAGGCCGGCGCCTCGGCGAGGTTGCTGAGGTTGAGGTTGCCGCTGAGCGTCAGGGCGTCGGGACCAGTGAGCGACAGGTCGCGCAGGCTGGCACTCTGCTCGTCGAGGTCGGCATCCAGGTTGAAGGCCAGCGAAAGGGGCAACGCCTTCTCGCCCAGGCTCGGATGCGTCAGGCTGGCGTCGAGCTGTCCCTCCTCCAACTGGAGGCTGCCTTCGCCGAAGTTCACGACCAGTTCGGCGCCCGTCAGGTTGGCCTGCTGTTCGCTGTCGAGTCCAGCCAAGCGGTTGACCGTCTCCAGGCTCAGCCCCTCGAGCTGGTGCCGGCCCTCCGCCAGGCCTAGGGCCACGCGGACCTCCAGGGAACTCTCGCTGACCAGGCGCGGCTCACGCTCCTGCTCACGCCAGTCGAGACCTTCGTGGGCCGTCAGCCGGAAGGAGGATGCGACCGGGAAGGCCCGCCGGGGATTGACGTTGCTGCCGCTGACCTGGACGTTCTCGAAGAGCAGCTCGCGGTCGCTCAAGGCATCGCGGAAACGCACCTCACCGTCCTGAACCTGCACGCTGGCGACATTGAGCGCTACCGAAAGGCCGGTGTCGAAGTCCGGGTCGGGTCCGGCGCTGGCCGGTGCCAGGGCGGCCTCAGCCTCTTCACTGCTCTCGCCCAACCGCTCGAGCAGCACCTCCCAGTTGCCCTCTCCCTGAGCGTCGCGCTGCAGGTCGAGATAGAGGCCCTGGAGGGTTAGGCCGTCGATGGCGATCTCGCCGCGCAGCAGCGGTGTGAAAGCGAGGCTGACCTCGGCGTGGGAGAAGGCCGCGAAGGGCGTCGAGTCGTCGGCCTGATCCGGCAGGCGGGCCTCGGCCTTCTCCACGCCGACCCCCAGACGAGGGTAGAAGGACCAGGAGAGGGGGCCATCCAGGCTCAGTTCCAGCCCACTGTGTTCGCGCACCACCTCGACCAGCCGCGGCTTGAGGTCATTGGGATCGAAGAAGGTGGTGACGTAGACCACGGCGCCGACCATCACCAGGCCGAGCACGCCGATGGCGGCGAGCAGGGTCCGCAACAGGCGCCTCATTGCTGACCTCCCTTTGGTGACAGGTCAAGCTCGAAGTAGTCGCCGTCCTTGGTGAGCCGATAGCCGAGCCGGGAGAGCAGCATCTGGTCGGCCACCGGCAGATCGGAGGAGTCGGCATAGAGGCGACGACCCTGGACATGGGCGGCCTCGCTGACCAGCATCAGTAGCCGTGACCCGACGCCGCGACGCCGGGCCGTCTTGCGCACGCACAGATTCGACAGCCACCAGGCGTGCTGATCGGGTATGACTGCCACGGCACCCAGCAGCCTGTCATTGAAGCGGGCGCAGCTGAACAGGTGGCCGTTCTTGAGGTGGTCTCGGATGAAGTTGTCCACGGGCAGGGGCAGACGCTCGGCGGGAGCGTCGGCATAGATACGCGCGAGATCGAGGCGTACCTGGGCATCCGCTTCCCAGGCGGCCAGATCGACCTGTTGAAGGGTCACCGGCATGCGTGATTCTCCTTGAGCCGGGGCAGCGGAGTCGCCACCACTGTCATGGTCTGCATTGTAGCGGATGGGGCAGGCGATTCACTATAATGGCAGGCTCGCGGCGTCAGGCACAGCACCCGGCGCCCTTTTGCCTTGCCGGCCGGTGGAGGCCACCGGCCACTCTCGACACGCCCCCCCGGCGCTGGAGATTCGACATGTCCGAGCGTATCGCCACGGTCACCCGGAATACCCGGGAAACCCAGATCACGGTGACCATCAACCTCGACGGCGAGGGACGCCTGGCCTGCGAGACCGGCGTACCCTTCCTCGACCACATGCTCGACCAGGTCGCCCGCCATGGCCTGATAGACCTCGACATCGAGGCGGTGGGCGACCTGCACATCGACGACCACCATACCGTCGAAGATCTCGGCATCACCCTGGGCCAGGCCTTTCACCAGGCAATAGGCGACAAGCGCGGCATCCACCGCTACGGCCACGCCTACGTGCCCCTGGACGAGGCCCTGTCACGGGTGGTGGTAGACTTCTCCGGTCGGCCGGGGCTGTTCATGGACGTCGAGTTCACCCGCGCCAGCATCGGCCGCCTGGATACCCAGCTGTTCTGGGAGTTCTTCCAGGGATTCGTCAACCACGCCCGGGTGACCCTGCACATCGACAACCTGAAGGGCTTCAACGCCCACCATCAGGCGGAAACCATCTTCAAGGCCTTCGGCCGCGCGCTGCGCATGGCCGTGGAGCAGGACCCGCGCATGGCCGGCCAGATGCCGTCCACCAAGGGCAGCCTCTGAAGCCGCCGAACGATCACAAGAGGAGCGCTCCATGACCATTGCCGTCATCGACTACGGAATGGGCAACCTCCATTCCGTCGCCAAGGCACTGGAACACGTCACCCACGAGAACGTGATCGTGACGCGGGATCCCCGTCGTATCCGCGGCGCCACCCGCCTGGTGCTGCCCGGCCAGGGCGCTATCCGCGACTGCATGGGCGAACTCGAGAAGACCGAGCTTCGCGGCCTGGTCGAGGAGCTTCTCGCCAGCCAGTCCAAGCCGCTGCTGGGCATCTGCGTCGGCCAGCAGATGCTGCTCGATCACAGCGAGGAGAACGGCGGCATCGGCTGCCTGGGTTTCCTGCGCGGCGAGGTAAGGAAGTTCCCGACTGACATGCGCGATGACCGGGACAACCGCCTCAAGGTGCCCCACATGGGCTGGAATCTGGTGCACCAGCACCACGACCATCCCCTGTGGGCAGGCATCGACCAGGACGAGCACTTCTACTTCGTGCATAGCTACTATGTCGACGCCACCGATGACGCCACGGTGTTCGGCACTACCGACTACGGTCGATTGACTGCCCACGTGGCCATCGGCCGCGATGCCACCTTCGCCGTGCAGTTCCACCCGGAGAAGAGCTCGCGGGCCGGTCTCAGGCTGCTGGAAAACTTCGTTCAATGGATGCCTTGAGCGGCGCTATTTTTCTACAGGCGCCCGACGCCGCGCCAACCGATTACAGGCGCCCGACGCTGCGCCAACCAAGGATACTGACATGCTGGTAATTCCCGCCATCGACCTAAAGGACGGTCAGTGCGTCCGTCTCAAGCAGGGCCGCATGGACGACGCCACTACCTACGGCGACGACCCGGTGGCCATGGCCGCCCGCTGGGTCGAGGCCGGCGCCCGGCGCCTGCATCTGGTCGACCTCAACGGCGCCTTCGAGGGTACACCGGTCAACGGTGAGGCGGTCACCGCCATCGCCCGCGCCTGGCCCGACCTGCCGATCCAGATCGGCGGCGGCATCCGTAGCGCCGAGACCATCGAGCACTACCTCGAGTCTGGAGTCTCCTACGTGATCATCGGCACCAAGGCGGTCAAGGAACCGGCCTTCGTCGGCGAGATGTGCCGGGCCTTCCCCGGCCACGTGATCGTCGGCCTGGACGCCCGGGATGGCTTCGTGGCCACCGATGGCTGGGCCGAGATCTCAACGATCAGGGCCACCGAGCTAGCCAAGCGCTTTGCCGACGACGGCGTCTGCAGCATCGTCTATACCGACATCTCCCGCGACGGCATGATGTCCGGCGTCAATGTCGAGGCCACCGCGGCCCTGGCCCGCGAGGGCGGCCTGCCGGTGATCGCCTCCGGCGGAGTGACCAACCTCAAGGATCTGCGTGCGCTGGTCGCCGCCGGTGAGCCCGGAATTCTGGGTGCCATCACCGGGCGAGCCATCTACGAGGGCAGCCTCGACGTGGCCGAAGCCCAGCGGCTCTGTGACCAACTCAGCCAGAAGGGGAACTGATCGATGGGACTCGCCAAGCGCATCATTCCATGCCTGGACGTCGACGCCGGCCGCGTGGTCAAGGGCGTTAACTTCATCGGCATCCGCGACGCCGGTGACCCGGTGGAAATCGCCCAGCGCTACAACCAGCAGGGCGCCGACGAGATCACCTTCCTCGACATCACCGCGAGCCACGAGAATCGCGACACCACGGTGGAAATGGTCGAGCGCATTGCCGGCGAGGTGTTCATCCCACTGACCGTGGGCGGCGGCATCCGCAGCTGCGACGACATACGCACCATGCTCAACGCCGGTGCCGACAAGGTGTCCATCAACACTGCCGCGGTGACCAACCCAGACTTCGTGTACGAGGCCTCCGAACGCTTCGGCAGCCAATGCATCGTGGTAGCCATCGACGCCAAGAAGGTCTCCGAGGAAGGCAAAGCAGACCGCTGGGAGATCTTCACCCATGGTGGACGCCGCCCCACCGGGCTGGATGCCGTGGAGTGGGCCAAGAAGATGGTGGCCTACGGTGCCGGTGAGCTGCTGCTCACCAGCATGGACCGCGACGGCACCAAGATCGGCTTCGACCTGGGTGTGACCCGCGCCATCAGTGAAGCAGTGAGCGTGCCGGTGATCGCCTCCGGGGGCGTCGGCAACCTCAAACACCTGGTCGAGGGCGTCATCAAGGGCGGGGCCGATGCTGTGCTGGCGGCCAGCATCTTCCACTTCGGCGAGTACACCATTCCCGAGGCCAAGCGTTACATGGCCGAGTGGGGCATCGAGATGCGGCTCTAGCCCCCGAGCCTGCACCACCGTCTCAGTCGGCGGAGAGGCCCAGGTTGCTGACGCCCTCGTTGCGCCCCAATCGACGCAGCGCCTTGAGCGCCTCGCGATCCAGCGGCCCCGTCTCCACGGCCTCGAGTACTGCGTCCTGGAAGTCGTTCTCATCGGCCATCAGCGGGTGACCGCGAACCAGTTCGCCCAGTCGCGCGGCGTCTTCCTCCCCCTCAGTGAGCTCGATATAGGCGCGCACCCCGCTGCGGGACGCCCTGCTGACCTCCAGCACCGCCTCGGGGGCCTCGCCGCGCAGGGTGTCGAGCAGTGCCGAGAGCGCCACCACCGCCTCCAGGGCACGACGTGCACCGAAGCTGTCGTCCTCGGCGGGGGGCTCCAGGTCGGCGAGCTTCTCGGCCTGGCGATCGAAGTCGATCCGCGCCTCCCTTACCGCCAGCTGCTCCCAGACCAGGTCCAGGATCACCCTGAGCCCATGGACGTCGCCGCACCCTGAGGTCTCGGCATAGAGACGATAGTTGGGCAGCAGGCGCTCGCACAGCGCCGCCATGAAGGCCTGCTGGCGGCGTGGGTCGAGCTGCTGCAGGCGCTGGAAAAAGCCGCTCATGGAGTCTCCTTGGCGTTGGGGGTGTCTCAGGGCCAGAGTCTATCTTTCGCTACACGCCCACGGTGATCGAACAGCACACCCTCGGCGATGAGACGTTCGCGCTGCTCGGTGGCGCCGGGATGATCGGCCAGCTTGCGGGAGGCGGTGATGACCCGGAACCAGGGCAGCTCATGGCCGGTAGGCAAATCGCGCAGGGCCCGAGCCACCAGGCGCGGGGTGGCGCCGTCAGTCATCGCGGCGATGCGCCCGTAGGTGGTCACCCGGCCGGGCGGGATCTCGGCCAGGATGGTCAATATCTGTTCCCGCAGGTCAGGCTTCATGTACCCTTGCGCTCCGTCCCGTCCGTCATCCCTGGCATTTCCATCAAGGCGAGGCTTGTATGCACGTTCACCTTCTCCAGCACAGCCCTCACCAGGGGCCGGCTCGCATCGCCGACTGGCTCGCCAGCATGGGCCACAGCTACACCGTCTTCCACCTCGATGCGGGAGAGTTGCCACCGCGGCTGGCCGATGGCGATGCGCTGATCGTGCTCGACGGCCCCGAAGGCAACATCGATGACGCCCAGTGCCCCTGGCTCAGGGGCGAGCGCAAGCTGATCCTTCAGGCGCTGAACGGCAACAAGCCGCTGCTGGGGATCGGCTTCGGCGCCAGACTGATCGCCGAGTCTCTGGGGGCGGTGGTGGCCCGCGGCACAGTGGCCGAGACCGGTTGGCACCGCGTGGTCCTCGCCCCGCTGAGCCCTGTCGACCTGCCCGACACCTTTGAGGCCTTCATGTGGCACCGCGAGGTCTTCTCCCTCCCCGACTATGCCCTGGCGCTGGGCCGCAGCGAGGCCAGCCCTCTACAGGGCTTCACCTGGGACGGTGGCCGGGTGGTCGGCGTGCTCTGCCACCTGGAAGCCACCGCCGCCAGCGTCCGAGCGCTGCTCGACCACCAGCCGGCACCGGTTGGCAGCGAGACGAGCCCACACGCCCAGAACCGGGCAGAGATGCTCGACGACCCCAGGCGCTTCGACCGGCTGGCCCCGCTGCTCGACCGCCTGCTCAGCCAGTGGCTCGGCAGCACGGCAGCGGCGTGACGGCTAGCAGGCTGTCGGGTTAAGGGGCTCGAACCGCAGATGCAGCGTCCCCTCGTTGGTTTTTCCGCAGGGTAATTGGTCATGCGGCTGGAAAGAC
>NZ_FOBC01000004.1 GCF_900109725.1 Halomonas daqiaonensis | reverse complement strand
CCGCTCGTCAGCACCCCGAAGGGCCTGTTACCGCTCGACTTGCATGTGTTAGGCCTGCCGCCAGCGTTCAATCTGAGCCATGATCAAACTCTTCAGTTTAAAATCATCGGTGCGTTAAGCGCACCAAACTTGGCTCAAGGTCTAAACGTTCTCAAAAGGATCCGAAGATCCTTGACGAGTCGCTTGCCTTGAATGTTTCAGTGACTGGTCACCAACATCCCGACAAGCGCCCACATGAATTACCTGATCGATTGTTAAAGAGCGGCTCTGATCTCTCGAAGAACAAGAGGAGCGTCTCGCTTGCTGGCGTGCCACCGGGTGGCTCGTCAGCGCCCTGCGAGGAAGGCGTATTCTACGTGATCGGCTGGCGCTGTCAACCCTGCGGGCGTTCCGAAGAAGGCTCCGGGGTGATCGACGCATGATCCGATCGAGTGGTGCATTTTACCGAAGTCGATGTTTTCGTCAAGCGGTAATTCTGCGTGCCGCTTCGAAAAAACCAAATAGAAACAACGGCTTCTGCCACTTACAACCGCCGGAAACGTTGCCCGTCGCCGGCAGCGGATGCGTACTTTACGGATTCCCCCGGGACCGCGCAAGGCCTTCGGGAAGAAAAATGTCACGGCACCCCACTGGCTCGGTCGAGCAGCGAGAGAATCGAGCGGTAGGGGATGCCGCCGTGCTGGCTCAGGCCGATCTCGCAGGTACGCGAATTCGAGTAGCCAGCACTACACTGCGACACCTGCTCGGCCAGCCCCTCCAGCGCGGAGGCATTCAGCTCCGGTGTATTGAAGCCCTTGTCACCGGCGAAACCGCAACAGGTGATTTCCGCCGGCACCACCACATCCCGGGCACAGGCCCGCGCCAACCCGATGAACTTGTCGGACAGGCCCATACGGGTGCTCGAACAGGTCACGTGCACGGCGACCCGCTCATCCAGCGGCGTGATGGCGAGCCGGGGTAGCAGGTGATCATGGGCGAAGGCGACCGGCTCCAGCATCTCGAGTCGCTCGTCGAGGTACTCTCGCATCTGCAGCGTGCAGGGGCTGGTATCGCAGAGCACCGGATAACGGCCGTTCTGGCTTGCCACCAGCAGCTCGCGGTTGAGTTCGCGCCCCTTGTGGGCCGCCTCGTCGTACTGCCCCTTGGACTTGAACGCCATACCGCAGCACAGATGGCTAATCATCTCCGGGAGGACCACCTCGTACCCGGCCTTGTCGAGCAGCGCCAGGGTGATCTCCATCACCGAGCGGACTTCGGCCTCGTCGTCATGGGCCGCCCCGAAGATACGGGTGGCACAGGAGGGCAGGTAGACCACCTTGTCTTTCGACGTATCGCCCGACGGTACTTGCTCCAGCACGCGAATCGGCGCTGGCCTGGGCAAGGACGGACTCCATTGCGGGAGACAATCGCCGCTCAGCCGGCGTGCACCGGTGCTCACCTTTTCCATCAGGGTGGCACCCAGCACGGCTCGCGCCGCTCCCGCCGCGTTCAGGCCACCCCGTGCAACGCGCGTTGCCCCAGAGAAATGCCGGCCGATACGCCTGGCCAGAGGGGCCTTGTCCGCCGACCGGTCGCGACGCAGCTGACGAACCATTTCACCGGTATCGATTCCCACCGGGCACTGGGTGGCGCAAAGCCCAGTAGCCGCACAGGTGTCGATGCCGTGATAGACATAGGCCTCCTCGAGCTGCTTCATGCGTACCTTGTCGGCTTCGGCGGCCCGGTTTCCCAACGCTTCGAGCCTCGCCAGTTCGCGTCGAATCACGATGCGCTGGCGTGGCGTGAGCGTCAGGTCAGTCGAAGGGCAAACCGCCTCGCAGAAGCCACATTCGATGCACTTGTCGACGATTTCATCGGCCGCCGGCAGGGGCTTAAGGTTCTCCAGATGCAGCGTCGGGTTGCGGCTGAGAATCACCTCAGGATTGAGCAGGTTCCCGGGGTCGAAGAGTGCCTTGATCTCCCACATCAGCGCATAGGCCTCGGGCCCCCACTCCAGCTCAACGTAGGGGGCCATGTTGCGTCCGGTACCGTGCTCGGCCTTGAGCGACCCGCCATACTCCACGCCGACCAGGTGCGCCACCTCATCCATCAGCGCCTGGTAGCGCTCCACCTCGCCAGGCTTCTCGAAGCCTTGGGGAAAGACGAAATGCAGATTCCCTTCCAGGGCGTGACCGAAGAGGATCGCCTCCTGGTAGCCGTGCCGATGGAAGATGTCGGTCAGCGCCAGCACACCCTCGTCGAGACGCTCGATGGGGAAGGCCACGTCCTCGATGATCACCGTGGTACCGGTCTCGCGCACCGCACCCACTGCTGGAAACAGCCCCTTGCGGATCTTCCAGTAGAGCGCATAGGTATCGGCGTCAAGGGTGAAGGTGACCGGCTCCAGGGTCTGTATGCCCTCTAGGGTCGCCTGCACTTCCTGCATGCGCGCCTCGAGCTCAGCCTCGTCGTTGCCGCGCACGTCGATCAGCAGCGCCGCTGCCCCCTCAGGAAGCGTCCTCAGCACCCCGGGCATGCCGGGCTTGTCCTGCACCGAGCGCAGCGCGGCCCGGTCCATCAGTTCCACGGCGGAGACAGGTGCCTGCTTGAGGGCGATGGTCGCGCGGCAGGTAGTGCCCATGTCGGGGAAGAAGGCCAGGGCCGCGGCTTTCAAGGGCTCGTCGACCACGGTGTCGTAGGTAATGGTGCTGATGAACCCCAAGGTGCCTTCGGAGCCGATCATCAGGTGCTTGAGGACCTCGATGCCATCCGTGAAATCCACCAGGCTGTTGAGGGCGTAGCCGGTGGTGTTCTTGAGCCGGTACTTATGACGGATCTTCTCGGCCAGGGGTTCGTTGCCTCGAGTCTGAGCGGCGAGGCTCTCGAGGCCTGCCAGCAGCTCTCGGTGAGAGGCCCGGAAGGCAGCAACGCTCTCGACATCGGCGGTATCCACCAGGCTGCCGTCGGCGAGGATCACCCGGATATCACGCACTGTTCGGTAGCTGTTCTGGGCCGTGCCGCAGCACATCCCCGAGGCGTTGTTGGCGGCGATACCCCCGACCATGCAGCTGGAGATGGAGGCCGGGTCGGGGCCGATCTTGCGCCCGTAAGGTGCCAGAAGCTGGTTGGCCCTGGCCCCGATGACGCCGGGCTGCAGGCGAATCGCCTGGCCCTCGTCGAGAATCGCATGATCTCGCCAGCCGCGGCCAAACTGGATCAACACCGAATCAGTCACCGCCTGGCCGGAAAGCGAAGTGCCGGCGGCGCGGAAGGTCACTGGCAGTTGGCGGGCTCGGCACTCGGCCAGGATCAGCTGCAGCTCATCCTCGCTCTCCGGGCGCACTACCAGTTGCGGAATCAGCCGGTAGAAACTGGCATCGGTCCCGTAGGCCAGGGTGCGGAGCGGGTCGTCGATCAATCGCTCGGCAGGGATCGCTGCCGCCAGGGCGGCCTTCAACTCGCGCCAGGCGCTAATGGACGTCATGTCTTATCTCCCGGTGCATCACCGGCATGGCGCACCAGCACCAACAATTCTCGAGGCCCATGCACGCCATAGGCCAGGGTCTGCTCGATATCGGCGGTCTTGCTGGGCCCGGAGATCAGCAGGGCGTTGGTCGGCATGCCGTCGGCCCAGCCGTGGGACTCGACGACATCGAAGAAAGTGTCCTCGAGGGCGTCGGCATCCAGCACAGCGATATGGATCGGCGGCACCAGGCTGATCAGGCGCGGCTCGTCCGGGGTCGGCCACAGCCACAGGCTACCGGTCTCGGCGACCCCCCCCTGGGTCGAGGTCAGGCCGGCGTCCACGTTCTCGAACTGCTCGCGCTGCCAATGCTCGATATCGCGGTCGACATCGACCAGCTCGATACCGACATCGGCCAAGGCCTCACGCGCCTCGGCGGCCACCGGATGCTCCTTGCCCAGCGCCAGCCGTCGCACGCCCTTGTCGGCGAGGGCCTTGGCCAGGGTATCGGTCCATGCCTCCCGGGGAGCATGGATCACCTCACCGTGGACCGAAGTGATGAGCCGCTCGAAGCGCGACAGGCGCTCCTCGGCACTCCAGCCACGGTTGGTAACCACAGCGAAGTCGCTCTCGGGCGCACTCAGGGGTCCGTCGGTACGCTCACGCAAGCGCTTGAGGATGGTATCCCGGGCACTCATCAGCGCTCCTCCTCGTGGGCCTTGCTCGCCTGGTGACGCTTGACCAACGCATGCAGGGTGGTACCCGCAGGCTTGGGAGCGCTGCGGTAGTCGGTCCAGGGCCCAAGCTTCGCAGGCATCAGCGCCTTCAGCTTCCCGGCCATCGAGATCCCGGCACGCCAGGCGCCGGGGTGGGTGGCCAGCCACTGAAAGCCCTTCCAGGCCGCGGCTTCCTTGCGGGTGCGCTTGACGCCGGCGCCGGGCACATTGCCGCGCCCCTCGCCTACCGACTCGCGGCGCAGACGTACCAGCAGATCAGGAATCGGGATCTTCACCGGACAGACCTCGCCACAAGCACCGCACAGGCTCGAGGCGGTGGGCAGGTCCTTGGTATCTTCCAGCCCCATCAGGTGCGGCGAGAGGATGCTGCCAATGGGGCCGGGGTAGGTGGTGCCGTAGGTATGGCCGCCCACCCGGGTGTAAACAGGGCAGTGGTTCATGCAAGCCCCACAGCGGATGCAGCGCAGGGTGTCGAGCAACTCGTCGTCCTGGTAGATGCTCGACCGCCCGTTGTCGACCAACACCAGGTGCACCTCCCTTGGCCCATCATGCTCACCCTGCTTGCGCGGCGAGCTGATCATGTTGAAGTAGGTGGTGACGTGCTGGCCGGTCGCCGAGCGGGTCAGCAGGGCATAGAGGGGCGGCACGTCACGCAGGTGCTCGACGACCTTCTCGATACCCGTCACGGCGATGTGAACCGGAGGAACAGAGGTAGTCATGCGACCATTGCCCTCGTTCTCCACCAGGCACAGGGTCCCGGTCTCGGCCACCGCGAAGTTGACCCCCGAAACGCCCACATCGGCGTTCATGAAGCGCTGACGCAACTGGGAGCGAGCTGCCGCGGTCATGTAGTCGACGTCGCGGGTTCGCTCGGTGCCGGTCTTGACGTGCAGAATCTCGGAGATCTCATCGGTATTGAGATGAATCGCCGGCATGATGATATGTGAAGGTGTCTGCTCATTGAGCTGCACCAGGTACTCACCGAGGTCGGACTCCAGCGCCTCGATGCCCGCCTCCTCCAGGTGGGCGTTGAGGTGCATCTCCTCGGAGACCATCGACTTGCCCTTGATCACCGAACCTGCATCGTGGGACTCGCAGATCTCGCGGATGATCCGACAGGCCTCTTCGCCGTCCTCGGCCCAGTGCACCTTGATGCCATTGGCCTGGCAGCTGGCCTCCAACTGCTCGAGCAGGTCGGGCAGCTTCGACAGTGCCCTCAGGCGGATATTGGCTCCCAACTCGCGCAGGGTCTCCAGATCCCAGTCACCGAAGACCTCGCGACGCTTGGTCATCAGTCCGTCCATTGCCTTGCGGAAGTTGGCGCGGATCTGCGGATCTCCCAAGGCATCGTGGGCCTGGCGGTGAAACTCGCGAGGAGTGAAAATCTGTACGCTCATGAGGTCCTCCGCCACAGATAGCTGGCGATGTGCTCGCCCGTCACCGCCTTCTTCTGTTGCTCGAAGCGCCCACCGATGTTCATCAGGCAGCCGCAGTCAGAGGTCACGAAGCGCTTGGCGCCGGTTTCCTCGATGGCCTGAGTCTTGTCCTCCACCATGGCGGCGGAGACTTCGGGATGGCGTACCGCAAAGGTACCGCCAAAGCCGCAGCACTCCGCGGCACGGGCCTGCTCCACCAGCTCGACCTCGCCGAGCTGTGCCAGCAGGGCCGGGCCGGTCTCGGCCAGCCCCATCTCACGCCGAGCGCTACAGGAGGTATGCATGGCCACCTTCTCGGACGTGCCGCAATCCTCGAGCCTCAGATGACAGACATGCACCAGGAACTCGGTCAACTCATAGACCCGCCCGGCCACCTCATTGGCCTGCTTCTCGAGGTCGGTGCCGGCAAAGAGCTGGGGGTAGTGGGTGCGCATCATGCCGCCGCAAGAGCCGGAAGGCACCACGATCGGCCAGGGCTCGGGGAAGAGGTCGAGCTGAGCCGCCGCGACTGCCCTCGCCTCATTCTGATAGCCCGACGTGTAAGCCGGTTGTCCGCAGCAGGTCTGGTCCTGGGGAAAGAGCACCTCGATGCCCTCACGCTCGAGCAGGCGGATGCCGTCCAGGCCTGCCTCCGGATAGAAGAGGTCGACGAGGCAGGTCCCGAAGAAGTAGGCCTTCTCCGGTTTCGGCGGATAGAGCTTGACTGGCGTCATGGGCAGGATCCTGGACAGCGTAAGGGCACGGCAGCGTTATGCTGGGTCGTTGATACATACCATGGTAAATTGGTATAACCAATTCATACGAAAGCGCCGCGATACATTAGGAAACAGAATCTGCAGTGTCAAACGCACCGTGCCGACTTCCCAGCCTCGCTTGCCTATACTTTAGTCTATCGCTTTCAACGTTTTCCCAACATACTGATGTGACTGGATAAATCAATGCATCCGAGCATGGCAGTGGTGAACCGCCAATGCGACGCTTGGTAATACCAATTTGATACCTATATCATCCCGGCTTTCGCCACGCCCTCCGGAGCCACCACCATGGCCTATCAACCCGTCAGACAGCCTCGCCTTGCCGACGTCATCACCGAACGCCTCGAGGCGCTGATCCTCGAGGGCAGCCTGAAGCCCGGCCAGCGCCTTCCGCCGGAGCGCGAACTGGCCGAACGCTTCGGCGTCTCGCGCCCCTCGCTGCGCGAGGCCATCCAGAAACTGTCAGCCCGTGGCCTGCTGACCAGTCGCCAGGGTGGTGGCACCTTTATCAGCGAGGAACTCAACAGCGGCTACAGCGACCCGCTACTGGAGATGCTATCCCGTCACGGGGAATTCCACCTCGATCTGCTCGAGTTCCGCGATGCCATGGAGGGGATCTCCGCCTACTACGCGGCCCTGCGCTCCACGCCCACCGACAAGGCGCTGCTGATCAAGCGCTTCGAGGAGCTCGAGGCCTGCTTCAAGGGACGCGACCCGGCGCTCGAGGCCCGCGCCGACGCGGCCTTCCACATGGCCATTGCCGAATCGGCCCACAATGTCCTGCTGCTGCATACCATCCGCGGCATCTTCCACCTGCTGGAGAAAAGCATCGTCGACAACCTCGCCCACCTGTTCGAGAAGCCCGAGTCGCGCCCACAACTGATGAAGCAGCACCGTGCCCTGCTCGACGCCATCCTCGAGGGCCGGGCCGAGGATGCCCGCGCCCGCGCCCACGAACACCTGGTGTTCGTGGAAGAGGGGCTGCTCGAGGTCGAGCGTGCCGAGACCCGGGCCCAGCGCGCCCTGCGCCGCGCCCAGGTCATGCCCTCAACCACGCGTTGAGACCCGCCATGCCGATACCTTCCCGCCGCCGAGTCCGGCAACTGCTCTGGCTGCTGGTGACCCTCGGGCTGGTACTCATCATATGGCAGGCCGCCCTGCTGGCCCGCGACCAGGCCCTGCAAGGGCTGCGCCAGGACGCGGAGAACGAACTACGCCTCTCGGTGGCGGGCCTGGTCGGCCACCTCTCTCGCCACGACTATCTGCCCGACCTGCTCGCCTCGCGGGAAATGGTCAGGCGCTTCCTGGCCTCCCCGGATAGCCAGGACCCCATGCCGCTCAATCGGCTGCTGGACCGTTTCCGGGCCACGGCCGGGGTCTCCGACATCTATCTCATCGACCGCGACGGCGACACGCTGGCCGCCAGCAACTGGCACCGGAACGACACCTTCATCGGTCAGAACTATGCCTTCCGCAGCTACTTCCAGGATGCCATCGCCGGTCACACCGGGCGCTTCTATGGCCTGGGTGTACAGTCCGGCGAGCGTGGTTACTACTTCTCCGCACCGGTGTGGCTCGACGACACTGAGCCGAACGCCAGCCCGGATGGCGTCATGGTGGTGAAGGTGCTGCTCGATGCGGTGGAGGCGAGCTGGGCCGAGCAGGATGCCGAACTGCTGGTCACCGACCAGGATGACATCATCTTCATGGCCAGCCGCCCCGAGCTGCGCATGAGAGCCCTGCAGCCGCTCTCCGACGATGAACGGGAGGCGCTTCGTGACACTCGCCGCTATGCCGACGAGCCGCTGGCCCCCGCCGGCATCGAGATCACCGAGACGCCGGGCGAACACAGCCAGCGTGTCGGCTTCCAGCGGGGGCCGCTGGCCGGGGACGACTACCTGGGCCTGTCGCGCCCCATGCCGGAATTCGACTGGGAGATGCACATCCTCAAGTCGCTGGCGCCGGTGATCCAGGCCCAATGGCTGGCCGCACTACTGGCCGGCGGCCTCTACGGTGTGGTGGTCCTGGCCGGCGGCATCGGCTGGCAGCGCCTGAAGCTGCGCCGCGAACGCGAGCAGTTCGCCGACCGGGAGCGGCGCACGCTGGCCCGGGCACGCGACGAACTGGAGCGTAACGTGCAACGCCGCACCCGCGACCTGGTCGAGACCAATCGGCGCCTCTCCGACGAGATCGAGGAGCGACGTCGTGCCGAGGAACGGCTCCGCCAGACCCGCGACGAGCTGATCCAGGCCGCCAAGCTCGCCGTGCTCGGCCAGCTCGCCGCCGGCATCAACCACGAGCTCAACCAGCCGTTGGCGGCAATTCGCGCCTATGCCGAGAATGCCGCAGAATTCCTGGCCCGCAGCCGCACGGAAGCGGCGAGCGGCAATCTGGCACAGATCATCGAGCTCACCGACCGCATGGCCGAGATCAGTTCCCAGCTGCGCCAGTTCTCGCGCAAGAGCGGCGAGAGACCCACCAGCGTCTCGGTACCCGCCTGCTTCGACTACGCCCTACGGCTCTTCCAGTCACGGCTGCGCGACGCCGGGGTCACGGTCGAGCGAGACTGGCCCGACGAGGGAGCCTGGGTGCGCGCCGACCTGGTGCGCCTGGAACAGGTGCTGGTCAACCTGATCGGCAACGCGCTGCAGGCCATGGCCCAGACGGAGGCGCCGCGACTGAAGCTGGGCATCGAGCCAGGCGGAAACGAGGTGAGGATCCGGGTCATCGACAACGGCCCTGGGATCGAAGAGGCGCACCTGGGACGGATCTTCGAGCCCTTCTTCACCACCAAGTCACCGGGCAGCGGTCTGGGACTGGGGCTATCGATCTCGGCACGCATCATCGACGACCTGGGTGGCCGGCTGGCGGCTGACAACGCACCCGGCAGCGGTGCCCGCTTCACCATTACCCTGCCCCGCGACCCCGGCCCCGAGGCAACCGGCGACACCAGAACCGAGGAGCACGACACCCATGCATGAGCCGGCGACCCTTCCGGTAATGATCATCGACGACGAGGCGCACCTGCGCATCACCGCCGGCCAGACTCTTGAGCTGGCGGGTTACGAGCCCCATGCCTTCGAGAGTGCCGAGGCCGCCCTGGCGGCCCTGACGCCGGACTTCCCCGGCGTGGTCGTCAGCGACATACGCATGCCCGGCATGGACGGCATGGCGTTGCTGCGCGAAGTACGCAGCCGCGACCCCGACCTGCCGGTGATCCTGATCACCGGTCATGGCGACATCTCCACAGCCGTGGAGGCGATGCGCGAGGGCGCCTGGGACTTCCTGGAAAAACCCTTCGCCGGAGAGCGCCTGGTGGAAATGGTACGCCGCGGCATCGACAAACGCCGCCTGAGCCTCGAGAACCGCGAACTCAAGGCCGAGCTCGAGGCCCAGCAATCGGCACCCGGCCCGCGCCTGGTGGGGCGCACCCCAGCCATCCAGCGCCTCGCCTCCATGGTGCAACGCATCAGCCAGGTGGAAACCGACGTGCTGCTGTTCGGCGAGACCGGGGCCGGTAAAGACCTCGTGGCGCGGGCCATCCACGAACGCAGTCGCCGCGGCGGCCACCCCTTCGTGGCCATCAACTGCGGCGCCGTCCCCGAGAGCATCATCGAGTCGGAGCTGTTCGGCCACGAGAAGGGCGCCTTCACCGGGGCCGTGGAGCGGCGCATCGGCAAGTTCGAGCATGCCCAGGGCGGTACGGTGTTCCTCGACGAGATCGAGTCGATGCCGCTGTCGCTGCAGGTCAGGCTGCTGCGGGTCCTTCAGGAACGCTCAATCGAGCGTCTCGGTTCCAACGTGCCAGTGCCCCTGGATCTGCGCGTGATCGCCGCCACCAAGGTCGACCTCAAGGCCGCGGCCGAGGCAGGACGCTTTCGCGAGGACCTCTACTATCGCCTCGAGGTGGTCACCTTGCCGATCCCCTCGCTGCGCGAGCGTCGCGAGGATATCCCGCTGCTGTTCCAGCACTTCGCCGTGGTCGCCGCCAACCGCAGCGGCCTGGAGGCGCCACCGCTGGATGCCGCCGGCATCTCGGCACTGCTCGCCCACGACTGGCCGGGCAACGTGCGTGAGCTACGCAACCTGGCCGAGCGCTACGTGCTGCTCGGCGCCACCTGCGACTATCGCCTGGACGCCCTGCTCGAAGGGGTAGGCAGCGACAGCGGCGAGCTGGCCCTGCCCCAGCAGGTGGAGCTGTTCGAGAAGAGCCTGATTGACCAGGCCCTGGCTCGTCACCGCGGCTGCGTCAGTGACGCCTGCGAGCAACTCGGCCTGCCGCGCAAGACACTCTATGACAAGCTGAGGAAGTACGGCCTCAAGGCCGAGGACTACCGCCAGAGCGAAACCCCCTGACCGAGCAGATCCAGGCAGTGGCCTCAAGGGACCAGGCTCGCCGACAGCAGAAAGGGGCCAGAGGCCAAGGTGCGCGTCAAAGTGAGCAGATGACACCCGCGCGGGACTGTTGCCGGAACAGCCCCTAGCGGGGGAAGCCGCCTGAAGCGGTTCGGGAGGACTATTCCTCCAGCGCCGCCAGGTACTCGTCTTTGAGCTTGACGTAGTTGCCTGCGGTGTAGGGGAAGAAGGCCCGTTCCTTCTCCTTGAGCGGGCGCAGCGCCTTGGCTGGGTTGCCGGCATAGACGTGGCCGCTCTCCAGCCGCTTGCCCGGCGTCACCACGGCCCCGGCGGCGATGATCACCTCGTCCTCGACCATCGCACCGTCCATGACGATGGCGCCCATGCCCACCAGGATGCGGTTGCCCAGAGTGGCCCCATGGAGGATCGCCTTGTGGCCGATGGTCACCTCATCGCCGATGGTCAGCGGGAAGCCGTCGGGGTTGAAGTCGCTGGCATGAGTTATGTGCAGGACGCTGCCGTCCTGCACACTGGTGCGCGCGCCAATACGGATGCGGTGCATGTCGCCGCGGATCACCGCCATGGGCCACACCGAGCTGTCATCGCCCAGCACCACGTCACCCAGTACCATGCAGGCCGGGTCGATGTAGACCCGTGCGCCCAGCTGCGGCTCGAGGCCCTTCCAGGGCCGCAGGCTTTTTGCCTCGCTCATTATTCACCTCGGCTTTTTCAGATCAGTCCGGCCAACAATACTACCAGCGTCAGCGGGATCGATACCCAGCGCACCAGGGCCCGCCAGGCACGGAAGCCATTGGGACCGGCATCCAGTGCCCGCAGGCTGGTCTGCTCGGGCATCACCCAGGCGGCGAAGATGGCGATCAACAGTCCTCCCAGTGGCAGGAAGATCTCCGGTGGAATCGTGCTGAGCAGCTCGAAGGGGTTCATGCCGAACAGCACCCGGGTCTCGGCCAGGCTCGAAAAGGAAAGTACCGAGAGCAATCCCAGCCCCCATACCGCCAGCCCTACCAGGGCCGCGGCCGTCCCCCGGCGCAGACCCCAGCCCTGCAAGGTGGCAACCATGGGTTCGGCCAGGTTGATCGAGGAGGTCCAGGTGGCCAGCAGCAACAGCAGGAAGAACAGCGACAGCCACAGCGGCCCTCCGGGCAGTTCGGCGAAGGCCACCGGCAGGGTGACGAACATCAGCCCCGGCCCCTCGCCAGGATTCATGCCCTGGGCGAACACCACCGAGAAGATGGCAATACCGGCCAGCAGGGCTACCGCCACGTCGAGCACCGCCACCGCGGCAGCTGCCCGCGGCAAGCTCTGATGGTCGGGCATGTAGGCACCATAGGCCATCAGCGCGCAGGCGCCCACCGCCAGGGTAAAGAAGGCATGACCCATGGCCTGCAGCATCACCATTGGCGTCACCGCCGAGAGGTCCGGCAGGAACAGCCAAGCCAGCGCCGGTTCGAAGCCCTCGGTGGTGGCCGCGTAGCCGGCCAGCACCAGCAGCAGCAGGTAGAGCATCGGCATCAGCAGGTTGTTGAGCTTTTCCAGCCCCGTGGCCACGCCGGCGGCGACCACCAGCATGGTCATCACCAGGAAGAGCGTATGATTGAAGGTCATGCGGGCGGGGTCGGCAAGGAAGGCGTCGAAGCCGGCGCCGATCTCCGCCGCGCTGCGCCCCACGAAGTCGCCGTTGACCGCGGCCACCAGGAATTCGATAGACCAGCCCGAGACCACCGAGTAGAAGGAGAGAATGCAGAACACCGTGACGGCACCGAAAAGCCCCAGCAGCCGCCAGTGGCGACTCGCTCCCGCCTGGCTGGCCAGATGACTCAGCGACTGCATGGGGCTACGGCGTCCGGCGCGGCCAATCAGGATCTCGGCCATCATCACCGGCAGCCCTAGCACCAACACGAAGGCCATGTAGAGAAACAGAAAGGCGGCACCACCGTTCTCCCCGGTGATGTAGGGAAAGCGCCAGATGTTGCCCAGTCCCACCGCCGCCCCGGTCACTGCCAGGATGAAGGCGCGCCGAGTACTCCAGCGCTCCAGCGTCTCGTTCATGGGTCCACTCCGCGAGCCTGAAAAGGGCGCAAGCCTAGCACATTGAAACCCGCCGCGGCCGCCCGCATCTAAGGCTCATTCCACAGTTCCCACTCGAGGTGTGCATGTCCCGGAATCCGCTGCTCGAAACCCACGAACTCCCCCCCTTCGATGCCATCCGGCCCGAGCACGTGGTGCCGGCCATCGAGGAGCTGCTGGCTGAAAACCGCACAGCCATCGAGGCGCTCGTGGCCCGCGCCGAGGAGACTGCCCCGAGCTGGGACAGCCTTGCCGCACCGCTGGAGGCCCTCAATGACCGCCTGGCGCGGGCCTGGTCACCGGTCTCGCACCTCAACGGCACCATGAACAGCCCCGAACTGCGCGAGGCCTACCAGGCCTGCCTGGGCAAGCTCTCCGACTACAGCACCTGGATCGGCCAGCACGAGGGGCTCTTCCAGGCCTGGCAGGCACTGCGTGACGGCCCCGCCTGGGAGACCCTCGACGAAGGCCAGCGTCGCACCGTGGAGAATGCGCTGCGCGACTTCCGCCTGGCCGGGGTGGATCTTCCCACCGAAAAGAAGCAGCGCTACGGCGAGATCAAGGCGCGGCTCTCCGAACTCTCCAACACCTTCTCCAACCAGTTGCTGGACGCCACCCAGGCCTGGCACCTGGATCTCACCGACGAGGCCCGCCTCGCCGGCCTGCCCGACAGCGCCCTGGCCAGCCTGCGGGCCAATGCCGAGGCCAAGGGCCTGGCCGGCTACCGCATCACCCTGGACTTTCCCAGCTTCTTTCCGGTGATGACCTACGCCGAGGATCCTGAGCTGCGGCGCGAGGTCTACACCGCCTTCGTCACCCGCGCCTCCGACCAGGGCCCCAACGCCGGCGAATTTGACAACGCCCCGGTGATGGAGGAGATCCTCGCGTTGCGCCACGAACTGGCCGAGCTGCTTGGCTTCAGCGACTATGCCGACTATTCCCTGTCCACCAAGATGGCCGAGTCACCCGACCAGGTGATCACCTTTCTTGAGGACCTGGCAGCGCGTGCCGTCCCCCAGGCCCGCGAGGAGTATGCGCAGCTCACGGCCTACGCCCGCGACGAGCTAGGCATGGAAGAGCTCGAGCCCTGGGACGTGGGCTTCGCCAGCGAGAAGCTGCGCGAGGCGCGCTATGCCATCTCCGACGAGCAGCTGCGCCCCTACTTCCCCGCCCCGCAGGTGGTCGATGGCCTGTTCCGGGTGGTCGAGCGCCTCTACGACGTCGCCTTCGCGGAGGACGAGACGGCCCCGCGCTACCATCCCGACGTGCGCTACTTCCACATCCTGGAGCAGGGCACTCCCATTGCCGGCTTCTACCTCGACCTCTATGCCCGCGAGGGCAAGCGTGGGGGCGCCTGGATGGATGAGTGCCGGGTCCGCCGCCTGGAAGGAGACGCGGTGCAACTGCCGGTAGCCTACCTGACCTGCAACTTCACGCGCCCGGTGGGAGACACCCCGGCCCTGCTGACCCACGACGAGGTCACTACTCTCTTCCACGAGTTCGGCCATGGCCTGCACCATATGCTGACCCGCCAGACCGTCGCCGACATCTCCGGCATCAACGGCGTGGCCTGGGACGCGGTGGAGCTGCCCAGCCAGTTCATGGAGAACTTCTGCTGGGAGCGCGAGGGACTCGACCTGATCGCCGGCCACGTAGAGACCGGCGCCCCGCTGCCCGAGGCGCTCTTCGAGAGGCTGCTGGCGGCCAAGAACTTCCAGTCCGCCATGGGCATGGTGCGCCAGCTGGAGTTCTCTCTGTTCGACTTCCGCCTGCATCGTGAGCTCGCCGCCCCGAGTGCCGCCGACATCCAGGCGTTGCTCGACGCGGTGCGCGATGCCATTGCCGTGGTGCCGCGGGCCGATTTCAATCGTTTCCAGAACGGTTTCGGCCACGTCTTCGCCGGCGGCTATGCGGCAGGCTACTACAGCTACAAGTGGGCAGAAGTGCTCTCCGCGGACGCCTGGAGTGCCTTCGAGGAAGCCGGGATCTTCGACCCCGAGACCGGCCGGCGCTTCCGCACCGAGATCCTCGAGCGCGGCGGTTCCCGCGACGCCGCCGAGCTGTTCCGCGCCTTCCGCGGTCGCGAACCCAGCGTCGAGCCCCTGCTGCGACACAGCGGCATCCGTGCCGCCTGAGCCCATGACATCCACATGCCTCGGCGGCACCGCCGGGGCCACCTCAGGAGCCACCATGGCCGTCCAGAAACGCTTCATCGCCGGGGCCATCTGCCCGCGCTGCGCCGAGATGGACCGCATTCGCAGCTGGGAACAGAACGGCATCCGCTACCGTGACTGCGTCAGCTGTGACTTCTTCGAGCAGCTGCCCATCGAGGACGAAGCCCTGCCGGAGCTCGAGACCCGGGTCAACCGCGAGCGCGAGGAGCAGACCCGCAACGACGTCCAGACCGTAAAGATCCTCGATCCGAAAGGGCACTGACTTACATGGGCCAGGGAACGGCCGTCTTGATCTCAATGCCTGACGCCTGGCGGCGCCAGAACCTGTGCGAAAATCCACACGCTGCAACCTCTTCTCCGTGCGGGATCCCGGCCCCAGCTAGCCAATCATGCCTCGACGAAGGTCGAGGCATGATCTCGCAACTACATGAAATGAAATATATTCCATTGAACGGGCATGGCCATTGCCTTGTATGGGCGTTGATGCCACCCCGGGCTGGATCACGGTAGATTCCGCAAACGGTGACCATACTGGTGGGGGCATGCAGTCCCGGGGGTACGACGGCCCGGGCATTCAACAAGAGCACAACCGCATACAGGAGACACACCATGCGCAACGCAACCTCTCGGATCCTCGCCGGCACTCTGACCGGCACCTTGGCCGGTACCCTGCTGGTCGCCGCCTCGGCTGCGGCCCAGTCAGACCGCAGCGACTGGCCGGACAGCTTCACCGTCGGTACCGCCAGCCAGGGCGGCACCTACTTCGTGTACGGCTCTGGCTGGGCCAACCTGATCGCCGACGAGTTGGGTGTTTCTGGCGGCGGCGAGGTCACCGGCGGCCCGACCCAGAACATGGCACTGGTCCACAGTGGCGACGTCGCCCTGGGCCTGACCACCATGGGCCCGGCCGCCGAGGCCCTGGCCGGCGAGAGCCCCCTCGCTCCGGGCATGGTCATGGACAACGTCTGTGCGCTCTTCCCGATGTACGAGACGCCCTTCTCGATCACGGCATTGGAGGGCAGCGGCATCGAATCGATCTCCGACATCCCGGACGGCGCCCGCATCGGTTTCGGCCCGGCGGCCTCCACCTCCGACACCTACTTCCCGGCCATGCTGGAGACCCTGGGCGTGAACTTCGACCGCCGCAACGGTGGCTGGTCTGACCTTGGCGGCCAGCTGCAGGACGGCCTGATCGACGTCATCGCCTTCGCCGCCGGGATCCCGATTCCTGCCGTCAGCCAGCTCGAGGTGCAGACCGACGTCAACATCATCGAGTTCACCGAGGAGGAGCAGCAGACGGTGCTCGAGAACTTCCCGGTCTCCGAGTTCCAGATTCCGGCCAGCACCTACGAGACCCTCGAGGAGGATGCCCGTGCCGTCTCCATGTGGAACTTCACCATCGCCGGCTGCGACCTGTCTGAGGACTTCATCTACGAGGTCACCAAGCTAAGCCTGGAGAACAACGACCGCATGCGCGACGTCCACCGCAGCGCGGCGACCAGCATCCCGGAGAACATCAAGTACAACACCGTACTGCCCTTCCACCCGGGTGCCGTGCGCTGGTACGAGGAGAACGGTTACGAGATCCCGGAAGATCTGAAGCTGTAATCCGTTGACCTGATCGGCTGCCCCGCACCGCGCCACGAAAGGGCGGTGCGGGGCAAATCATGTGCTCCTCCGTCAACCCCGAAGGGTCTCCCCATGTCCAATACCCCCGAATCCCGTGACGAGGCGTCAGTCGAAGACGTCGTCGAGACCGTCAACGCCGAGGGCGTCGACGAGGCCGCCATCGAGTCCAACCGGCGGCTCTACACCGGCTGGCAGTGGCTGCTCTTCGGTGCCCTGGCCATCGCCTACTCCTTGTTTCACCTGGTCTCGCTGAACGTCTATCCGCTGGAGACCTGGTCGTTTCGCATCGTGCACATCGCCGGTGCACTGATTCTCGGCTACGGCCTCTATGCCGGCACCCGCTTCGCGGACGAGGACCAGCACCGCTCCCCCGCCTGGCTCTCCTGGGTGAGCTACGCCATGCTGGTCCCTGCCCTCTATGCCCTGGTGCGGGTGGTAATGATGTACCAGGCAATGAGCGGTGACACCATGCGCATCGATCCGGCGATCGAGGCCTGGCACTTCGGCTATCCGCTAATCCTGGCCACCATGGCCGGCATCCTGCTCTCCTGGAGCTATCGCCAGTTCCGCGATCGCATCTCGCCGGCCGACCTGGTGCTGATGGTCTGCGCTATGGCAGTGGCCGGCTACCTGCTGGTGATGTTCAACAGCCCGCTGCGCGCCTCCACCGGCACCTCCTTCGCGCCCATGGGCATCTCCTACGCGGCCATCGCCGGCTCGCTGCTGATTCTCGAGCTGACCCGTCGCGTCGCCGGCCTGGCGCTGGTGGTGATTTCCGCCATTTTCCTGATCTACGTCTTCGCCGGTCCCTTCCTGCCGGGCTTCCTCGGCTATCCTGGGCTCTCGGTGGGCCGCTTCTTCAGTCAGGTCTACACCGACGCTGGCATCCTCGGGCCGACCACCGCGGTCTCGTCGACCTATATCATCCTGTTCATCATCTTCGCCGCCTTCCTGCAGGCCTCGAAGGTGGGCGACTACTTCGTCAACTTCGCCTTCGCCGCGGCCGGCCGGGCCCGGGGCGGCCCCGCCAAGGTATCGATCTTCGCCTCCGGCCTGATGGGCATGATCAACGGCACCAGCGCCGGCAACGTGGTCTCCACCGGCTCGCTGACCATCCCGCTGATGATGAAGGTGGGCTACCCGGGGCGCAGCGCCGGCGCCATCGAAGCCGCCGCCTCCACCGGCGGGCAGATCATGCCGCCGATCATGGGCGCGGGCGCCTTCATCATGGCCGAGATCACCGGCATTCCCTACACGGAGATCGCCGTGGCGGCGTTGATTCCCGCCATCCTCTACTTCCTCTCGATCTACTGCATGGTCGATTTCGAGGCGGCCCGCAAGGGCATGCGCGGCATGCGCAAGGATGAGATCCCGCTGTTCTCGAAGCTGGTCAAGCAGGTCTATCTGTTCGCGCCGATCATCATCCTCATCGCCGCACTGTTCATGGGTTATTCGGTAATCCGTGCCGGCACTCTGGCCACCGCCTCGGCGGCCGTGGTGAGCTGGTTCTCGCCCAACAAGATGGGCATCGCCGCGATCCTCAGGGCCCTGCAACTGGCCGGCACCATGGCCATCCAGATCATCGCCGTGTGCGCCTGTGCCGGCCTGATCGTGGGGGTGATCTCGCTGACCGGGGTCGGTGCGCGCTTCTCCTCGCTGCTGCTCGGCCTGGCCGGCGTCAGCCAGCTGCTGGCGCTGTTCTTCGCCATGTGCATCTCGATTCTGCTCGGCATGGGCATGCCGACGACCGCCGCCTACGCGGTGGCCGCCTCGGTGGTCGCGCCGGGCCTGATCAACATCGGCATCCAGCCGCTGGTGGCGCACTTCTTCGTGTTCTACTTCGCGGTGGTCTCGGCGATCACCCCGCCCGTGGCGCTGGCCTCCTATGCAGCAGCGGGGATCTCCGGCGACAACGCCATGGGGACATCGGTGGCCTCGTTCAAGATCGGCCTGGCGGCCTTCATCGTGCCCTTCATGTTCTTCTACAGCCCGGCCATGCTGATGGAGGGCAGCTGGATGCAGATCCTGCGTGTGGGCCTGACCGCCACCCTGGGCATCGTGCTGCTGGCGGCCACCGTCCAGGCCTGGTTCTTCGGGCCGGTGAAGGCCTGGCAGCGCCTGCTGATGCTGGTCGGGGCGGTTTGCATGATCTATGGCGGCATCTACTCCGACATCGCCGGCCTGGCCGTCGGCGTGTTGATGTTCATGATGCAACGCGGCCGCTCCGACGGCGGGGATAAGGCCGTTGCCTCCGGCTGAGCAAGAGCCTCCCCTGGAACGCAACGGGCCCCGCCATTGACGGGGCCCGTTGCGTTCCAGGAAAGTGCCGCGTCAACCGGTGATATTGTCGAGGATCCGCAGCACCGGCTTCGCCTGGTTGAGCGTGTAGAAGTGCAGGCCCGGGGCGCCGCCGTCGAGCAACCGCTGGCAGAGCCGTGTCACGAGCTCCTCGCCGAAGGCGCCGATGGCCTCGCTGTCGTCGCCATAGCTCTCGAGCTGCTTGCGGATCCAGCGAGGGATCTCGGCACCGCAGGCATCCGAGAAGCGCGCCAGCTTGGTGTAGTTGGTGATCGGCATGATACCGGGCACGATAGGCGCCTCAACGCCCAGGGCACGCGCCCGTTCGACGAAGTGGAAGTAGGACTCGGCACTGAAAAAGTACTGGGTGATGGCAATGTCGGCGCCGGCTTTCATCTTGCGGGCGAAGTTCGTCAGGTCCTGTTCGAGGTTCGCCGCCTGGGGATGGGACTCCGGGTAGGCCGCCACGGCGATCTCGAAATGGTCACCGGTCTCCTCGCGAATGAATTCGACCAGCTCGTTGGCGTAGCGCAACTGGCCGATACCGCCCCCGCCCATGCCGGAAGGCATGTCACCACGCAAGGCCACCAGGCTCTCGATACCATCCTCCCGGTAGCGCGCTAGCAGCTCGCGCAGCGCGCCCTTGTCGCTGCCGATGCAGGAAAGATGCGGCGTGGTGGTGAAACCGGACTCGCGCACCATCCGCACGGTGTTCAGGGTACGATCCTGGGTGGAGCCGCCGGCACCGAAGGTGACCGAGAAAAAGCGTGGTGCGCGGCTGGCCAGGGCGTCACGAACGCCGACCAGCCTCTCCCGCCCCGCATCGGTGTTGGGCGGGAAGAACTCGAAGCTGATCCCCAGCGGGTGTTCCTGCGTGCTCATCGGCTTACCTCATGAAAATGGTGCATATTGCGGTTATTCTGACGGCTGGTCTGGCCGCAGACCAATGAAAGATACGCGATGCTGCATCAATCCTGTTCATGCAGCGGCGGCGCCAAGACTGACTACCCAGGGAAGGACATGACCACCATCGATCCCGGCACCCTGATGGGCCCCCTCTGGACCCTGCTCGCCTATATCGGCCTGGGCTGGCTGGCCGCCCGCCGGCTGGCGGTGGACCCGCGCCCCGTAGCCACCCTGCTGATCTACCTGGTCGCTCCGCTGACCTTCTTTCGCGGCCTGATTCAGGGAGGCCCGACGCCGGCATACCTGCTGCTGACCGCCGCGCTGTTCGCGGTGGCCAGCCTGATCGCGGTGATCGTCCATCGGCTGGCGAAGCACGGCTTCGCCCCTCATGAAAGCGCCCTGCTGGCCTTCTCCTCGGGCACCGGCAATACCGGCTACTTCGGCCTACCGGTGGCCCTGGTGCTGCTGCCGCCCCAGGGGGTAACGCTGTATCTCTTTTGCGTGCTGGGGGTGACCCTCTACGAGTTCACGGTGGGCTTCTACCTCAGCGCCCGGGGACAGTTCTCGGTGCACCAGAGCCTGGTCAAGATCGCCCGGCTGCCGCTGGTCTACGCCTTCCTCGCCGCCCTGCTGGTGAGTGGCCTCGGCCTCCAGGTGCCGGACGCGGTAATGCGGGGCATGGCCGCCTTCCCGGCGACCTACACCCTGCTCGGCATGATGATCATCGGCATGACCCTGGGGCGGGTCAGCGTGAGGGAGTTCGACCTGCGTTTCATCGGCGCCTGCGTGGCGATCCGCTATGGCCTCTGGCCGCTGCTGTCGCTGGCCGCGGTGCTGGGCCTGCAGGCCGTGTTCCCGTTGTCGGGGGAGTTGGCCCTGGCGCTGCTGCTGATCGGGGTAGTGCCCATGGCCGCCAACGTGGTGGTGGTGGCCATGGAACTCGGCATCGCCCCGGAGAAGGGCGCCCTGGCGGTGCTGATCACCACCCTGGCCGCCCCGCTGCTGATTCCGCTCTACCTGACGCTGATGATGCGGGCTGTAGGACTCTAAACTGTGCGAAAAAAGAGTTCTCGCTCGAAGCTTTTTCCGGGAGCAGGCCTGCGAGGAGGCGCTGTGAATACTTCCATGTACGCTACCGATGCCATCCTTGGCATAGGACCTCCTCTGCGACCTGCCCCCGGCACTCCTCGTTGCTGTAAGCCTGGAAGCATCAGTAACGATAGGCGTCCGGCTTGAAGGGCCCATCGATGGCCGCGCCAGTATATTCGGCCTGCTCCTTTGTCATGCGGGTGACCATCCCACCGAAGCCCTGCACCATGTAGCGGGCCACTTCCTCGTCGAGGTGCCGCGGCAACACCGTCACACCCAGGGCACCGCGGCGGTCGCCATCGGACAGCTCGGCGAAGCGGCCCTCGAAGAGATGGATCTGCGCCAGCACCTGGTTGGCGAAGGAGCCGTCCATGATGCGCGAGGGATGGCCGGTGGCGTTGCCCAGGTTCACCAGGCGGCCCTCGGAGAGCAGGATCAGGTAGTCGCGGCTCTCTGGATCGAAGTCGCCGGGGCGGCTGTCGCGGTAGATCTTGTGCACCTGCGGCTTGACCTCTTCCCAGTGCCACTGGCGCCGCATATGGGCGGTATCGATCTCGTTGTCGAAGTGGCCGATGTTGCACACCACCGCACCGGGCTTCAGCGCCTCCAGCATGCCCGCATCGCAGGCATCGATGTTGCCGGTGCAGGTCACCACCAGGTCGATCTTGCCGAGCAAGGCCCGGTCGACGCTCTCGGAACCCCGGTTGACCCCGTCGATATAGGGGGAAACCACCTCGTAGCCATCCATGCAGGCCTGCATGGCACAGATGGGATCGATCTCGGTGACCTTGACGATCATCCCCTCCTGGCGCAGCGAGGCCGCCGAGCCCTTGCCGACGTCACCGTAGCCCACCACCAGTGCCTGCTTGCCGGCCAGCAGGTGGTCGAGGCCCCGCTTGATGGCGTCGTTAAGCGAATGACGGCAGCCATACTTGTTGTCGTTCTTCGACTTGGTCACGGCGTCGTTGACGTTGATGGCCGGCACCTTGAGGGTGCCGTCACGCATCATCTCCTGCAGGCGATGCACGCCGGTGGTGGTCTCCTCGGAGATGCCGTGTAGGGCATCGAGCAGGTCGGGGCGCTTGTCGTGCAGCAGCGCCGTCAGGTCGCCACCGTCGTCCAGCACCATGTTGGGTGTCCAGCCATCGGGGCCTTCCACGGTCTGCTCGATGCACCACCAGAACTCTTCCTCCGTCTCGCCCTTCCAGGCGAAGACGGGGATGCCGGCGGCGGCGATGGCTGCAGCCGCTTGATCCTGGGTAGAGAAGATATTGCAGGACGACCAGCGCACCGTGGCCCCTAGATCGATCAGCGTCTCGATCAGTACCGCGGTCTGAATCGTCATGTGGATGCAGCCGGCGATACGCGCACCGGCCAGCGGCTGCTCATCACGGTACTTGTCGCGGATCGTCATCAGCGCCGGCATCTCGGTCTCGGCGATACGGATCTCGCGACGTCCCCAGTCGGCGAGGGTGAGATCGGCAACCTTGCAGTCGGTGGCCGCGGGAGCGGAAACGGCGGGTTGGTTCATGTTCTGCCTCTCTGAAGTGCAAGGAATTGAAGGTACGAAAAATGTAGGGTAGATGGCGCCCATGATACGGAAAACCCAGGGTACGCAAAACGTCAGCGCTCCCCTGAAGCATAATTGACTATGGAGGATGAAGCCCCCACCTATGGGCGGCCAGAGCTGCCATGACGGGATCCGAAGCCATCGATGCCGGCTTCGCCGAGTCGCTGCGCCAGCGCCTGTACCTCGGGGTGAGCGAAGAAGTCGACCAGTGCCATGGCGCGTCCGGGTCCCACGCCGGGCAGCGCCGCCCAGTCGCTGCGGCCATATTCGAGCAGGGTCGCCCAGCCGGCCGGCAGGGCGACCTCGACGCCAGGCGGCGCGCCCAGCGCCTGCAACCAACGGGGAAACGCTGCCGTCCGCGCCGTCTCGAAGGTGGTCATCAGGGTCTTGGCACGAACCTCGCCAATACCGTGAGCACGGCGCAAGGCTCGCTCGTCAAGCGTCAACCAATCGAGCAGGCCCGTAACCAGGCCCGCGTCGACCAGGGCCTGCCAGGTGCCCGACCCCACACCGGGAAAGTCGAGCCCCTGCGGGCCCCCCAGCCAGGCCAGGCGCTCGAGAAACTGAGCCTCGCACCCCGGCAGCAGCCGGAAGCAGCTCAGGGCGTGGTAGTCCGACGCTTCGGGCGGTGATACAGCCAGGCGCTCGGTGGCTCGCCAGGCGACATCCTCCAGCCGGGGGATCGTCAGGCCGGCCAGGGCGATCACCACCTGGTCTCCGGGGCGAATGTCGAGTTCATGCCAGTGCGCCAGTGACCCCAGGCCCACCCGTTGGATCGTCCGGCCCGACAACTCGACGGGATACAGGTGCAGCAACGGAGTGATGCGACCGGTGCGGCCGATACGGAACTCGATGCCGCGCACCTCGGCCAGCGCCTCGCGTGGCGGATGCTTCCAGGCCGCCGCCCATGTCGGCGGTTCGGCCTGCCACACCGGCCCCGGTGGCCGGCTTCCCTGGCGCAACACCACGCCGTCGGTGGCAAAGGGCAGCGGGCCGCGGTACCAGCGCTCCCGCCACAGTGCCACCTCGTCCCGACGCTTCACCGGCCGGGTCAAGGCGATAGTCTCGCCGAATCCCAGGCGCCTCAAGCCCTCGAGTCGCTCGCGCATCTCGGCCGGGCCATCCGGCCAGTCCCAGACGAAGAGGCCGATGCGTCCTGCCGCGTTGGCCTCCAGCCTATCGCGGGACATCAGCCCGGCCACCTCACTGCGTGCCCCGGCCGTTCCCGCCTCGGCTTGGACGTGATTCTCCAGGCGCAGATGGAGCTCGCCCTGCAGGAGCGCATCGATCTCACCCGGAAGTCGCACGGGAACCGCCGGAATGCGGCGTGCCGCCGCCGTCCAGTCCTGCCCATAATTACCGTCCCCACGGCTGACCACCTTCGCCAGGCGCCCCTGCTCGTAGACCAGGGTCACCGCTACGCCGTCCACCTTGGGCTGAACCCAGACATCGTCGCGGCGCGCCAGCCAGCGGCGCACCGCCGCTTCGTCGGCGAGCTTGGCGAGCCCGGTCTGGGCAACGGGATGGCGAACCGGGCCGGCCGGTCGCGCGACGTCAGGCGCATCATCCTCGAGCCCTCCTTCTTCAAGGACCCCGGGAAAGCAACGCCGCCAGGCCACGAGCCGCTCTCGGGCCTGGTCATAGACGTCATCGGAGACCGGCGACTCGCCTCGGCGATAATAGGCGTCGTCCCAGCCGGTCAGTCGCTCGGACAGCGCGATGATTTCGCGCTCGGCCCGCGTTCCGGACCACTCGGGGCAAGCCATGGCCAGGGTCGGAATGAGTGCGGTCGAAAGGACCAGCAGCCAGCCGGCCAGATAGCGGGACATCAGGGCAGCTCCCACGCAAGGACTCCCCTGACCATAGCAACGGGCCCTGCCTGGCGCTGCCAGCAAGGCCCGTCATTGCCTGTAGGCGATATCCTACAAACCGGCGGCTTGACGAAGGACCTGGGCGCGGTCGGTCTTCTCCCAGGGGAAGGCCGTGAAGGTCTCGGTTTGTTTCTCGCCCTGGGTGTCGGTCCAGGTATAGGAGTGCTCGAAGGGCTCACGGCCGAAGTGGCCATAGGCCGCGGTCAGTTGATACATCGGATGCAGCAGGTCGAGCATGCGGGTGATGGCGTTGGGCCGCAGGTCGAAGTGTTCGCGCACCAGCGCGATGATGCGCGCGTCGTCCACTCGGCCGGTACCGAAGGTGTTGACGGAGACCGAGGTAGGCTCGGCCACGCCGATGGCGTAGGAGACCTGGATCTCGCACTTGTCGGCCAGGCCGGCGGCAACTAGGTTCTTGGCCACGTAGCGGCCGGCATAGGCGGCGCTGCGATCGACCTTGGAGGGATCCTTGCCGGAGAAGGCGCCGCCACCATGGCGAGCCGTGCCACCGTATGTATCGACGATGATCTTGCGCCCGGTCAGGCCGCAGTCGCCCACCGGGCCGCCGATCACGAACTTGCCGGTGGGATTGATGTGGTACTTGGTGGTTGCGGTGAGCCACTCGGCGGGTATCACCTGCTCGATGATCTCGCTGCGGACCACCCTGCGCAGCTCCTCCTGGTCGATCTCCGGATCGTGCTGGGTGGAGAAGACGAGGGCATCCACGGCGCAGGGCTTGCCGTGTTCATCATAGCGGAAGGTGATCTGGCTCTTGGCGTCGGGGCGCAGCCAGGGCAGCAGGCCGTGCTTGCGCAGCTCGGCCTGGCGCTCCACCAGCCGGTGCGCGTAGTGGATCGGCGCCGGCATGTAGGAGTCGGTCTCGTTGGTGGCGTAGCCGAACATCAGGCCCTGGTCGCCGGCGCCCTGGTCCTCGGGCTTGCTGCGATCGACACCCTGGGCGATATCCACGCTCTGCTTGCCGATCAAGTTGAGGACGCCACAGGTCTCGCCATCGAAGCCGACGTCCGAGGAGGTGTAGCCGATCCCCGTGATCACCTCGCGTACCAGCGCCTCGAGATCGACCCAGGCCGAGGTGGTGATCTCGCCGGCGACAATGGCCACGCCGGTCTTGACCAGGGTCTCGCAGGCGACGCGCGCCTGCTTGTCACGGGCGATGATGGCGTCGAGCACCGCATCGGATATCTGGTCGGCAATCTTGTCCGGATGCCCTTCGGACACGGACTCGGAGGTGAACAGAGAGTATTCGCTCATGGCGTCCTCGGCCCTCTTTATATCAGCAATAGGCAGTCGCGAAGTCTACACGCTGCGGCTCCCCCGGGCATCCACGATTTGATGCAGGGCGGCAAGTCGGCCACAATAGCCGCCCGAATTCGACCACGCCGCCCGTCCCGCGGCGTCATCCAGCCAGAAGTCACGTCCGGCCATGTCTCCCTTGGTCCGTCCGTGTCGTTGCCTACTTTCCGCCGCAGGCGAGGAGCACACCATGCCGTCCCGTTTCGAACTGGCCAATGCCATACGCGCCCTGTCCATGGATGCCGTCCAGAAGGCCAACTCCGGCCACCCCGGCGCGCCCATGGGCATGGCCGATATCGCCGAGGTGCTGTGGAACGACTACCTCGTCCACAACCCGGCCGACCCGCACTGGCCCGATCGCGACCGCTTCGTGCTCTCCAACGGCCACGGCTCCATGCTGCTCTACTCGCTGCTGCACCTCACCGGTTACGAGCTCAGCCTCGAGGAGTTGCAGAACTTCCGCCAGCTGCATTCGAAGACCGCCGGCCACCCCGAGTTCGGCTATGCGCCGGGCATCGAGACCACCACCGGCCCGCTGGGCCAGGGCCTGGCCAACGCCGTGGGCATGGCCCTGGCCGAACGCACCCTGGCGGCCCAGTTCAATCGCCCCGGCCACACCATCGTCGACCACCATACCTATTGTTTCGTCGGCGACGGCTGCCTGATGGAAGGCATCTCTCATGAGGTCGGTTCGCTGGCCGGTACCCAGCAGCTCGGCAAGTTGATCACCTTCTACGACGACAACGGCATCTCCATCGACGGTGAGGTCGAGGGCTGGTTCACCGACGATACCGCCAAGCGCTTCGAAGCCTATGGCTGGCACGTGGTGCCCAACGTCGACGGCCACCAGCCCGAAGAGGTCAAGGCAGCCATCGAGCTGGCCCATCAGCAGGAAGACCGCCCCAGCCTGATCATCTGCAAGACCATCATCGGCTTCGGCGCCCCCAACAAGCAGGGCAAGGAGGAGTGCCACGGCGCTGCGCTCGGCGAGGACGAGGTCGCCGCCGCGCGTCGCCAGCTCGACTGGCCGCATGCCCCCTTCCATGTGCCCGAGGACATCTACCAGGGCTGGGACGCCGCCGAGACCGGTCAGGCCCGCCAGGACGCCTGGCAGGAGCGCTTCGCACGCTATGCCGAGGCCTTTCCGGAGCTGGCTCGGGAATTCCAGCGCCGTATCAAGGGTGACCTGCCGACCAGCATCACCAGCGAGGCGATGGTCGAGGCCGCCCAGGCCAGGGGTGACAGCGTGGCCAGCCGCAAGGCCTCCCTGGCCTGCCTCGACGAGCTCGGCCCCCAGATGCCCGAACTGCTCGGCGGCAGTGCCGATCTGGCCCCTTCCAACCTGACCTTCTGGAAGGGCGCCCAGGCGATCACTCCCGACGAGCCGGGGGGCAACTATCTGCACTACGGCGTGCGCGAGTTCGGCATGGGCGCCATCATGAATGGCATTGTGCTACACGGCGGCTTCGTGCCTTACGGTGCGACCTTCCTGATCTTCATGGAGTACATGCGCAACAGCGTGCGCATGGCATCGCTGATGGGCAAGCAGGTTATCTACGTCTTCACCCACGACTCCATCGGCCTGGGCGAGGACGGCCCCACCCACCAGCCCATCGAGCAGTTGACTACCCTGCGCTCCACGCCCAACCTCGCCACCTGGCGCCCCTGCGACAGCGTAGAAACCTCCGTCGCCTGGGACGCCGCCATAAAGCGCCGCTCCGGCCCGACTGCACTGGTTTTCTCCCGCCAGGGCCTGCCGCACCAGGCGCGCAGCAATCAACAGTTGGCCGACATCCAGCGCGGTGGTTACGTTTTAAAGAACGGCAAAGGCACCCCGGAGCTGATCCTGATTGCCACCGGCTCCGAGGTCGGCCTGGCCATGGACGCTGCGGCCCGGCTCGAGGAACAGGGGCGCTCAGTGCGCGTGGTCTCCATGCCCTCCACCGACCTCTTCGACCGTCAGGACGCCGAGTACCGCGAGCAGGTGCTGCCCTCTGCGGTGACTGCACGCCTGGCCGTCGAGGCCGGTCATCCCGACGTCTGGTACAAGTACGTAGGGTTGAACGGCGCCATCATCGGCATGACCACCTTCGGCGAATCCGCCCCGGCTGGCGACCTGTTCAAGCACTTCGGCTTCACGGTAGACAACGTGGTCGCCGAGGCAACTGCCCTGATGGACTGAGCCCATCGGCCAGTATTTCATCCCGAACGCAAGCGGGCCCGGCAGATGCCGGGCCCGCTTGCGTTGGTGACCACGATCATTTCAGGCGAGGGTCACCTCAGGTGACAGATAGACGTCCTGGATGACATTGAGCAGTTCGATACCCTCGGCCGTGGGCTTCTGGAAGGCCTTGCGACCCGAGATCAGCCCCATGCCACCGGCACGCTTGTTGATCACCGCGGTACGCACCGCCTCGGCGAGGTCGGAGGCGCCCTTCGAGCCGCCGCCGGAGTTGATCAACCCGGCGCGACCCAAGTAGCAGTTGGCCACCTGGTAGCGTGCCAGATCGATGGGGTGGTCCGAAGTCAACTCGTCGTAGACCTTGGCATGGGTATGACCGAAGCCGATATCACGGTAGCCGCCGTTGGTCTCGGGCAGCTTCTGTTTGACGATGTCGGCCTTGAGGGTCGCCGCCAGGTGGTTGGCCTGACCGGTGAGGTCGGCGGCCACGTGGTAATCGGTGCCGTCCTGCTTGAAGTCGGGGTTGCGCAGGTAAGCCCAGAGCACCGTGACCATGCCCAACTCGTGGGCGCGCTCGAAGGCCTCGCTGACCTCCATGATCTGGCGACGGCTCTCGTGGGAGCCGAAGTAGATGGTCGCCCCCACCGCCACGCAGCCCATCTCGAAGGCCTGCTCGACCTGGGCGAACAGTGTCTGGTCGTAGATCGCCGGGTAGCTCAGCGTCTCGTTGTGGTTGAGCTTGAGGATCATGGGGATCCGGTGGGCATAGCGGCGCGCCACGGAGGCCAGACCGCCAAGGGTCGAGGCCACGGCGTTGCAGCCGCCCTCGATGGCCAGTTCGACGATATTGGCGGGATCGAAATAGCGCGGGTTGGGCGCAAACGAGGCCCCCGCCGAGTGCTCGATGCCCTGATCCACCGGAAGGATGCTGAGATAGCCGGTGCCGGCCAGTCGGCCGTGGTCGAACAGCGCCTGCATGTTACGCAGCACGTTTGGGCGACGGTCGCTCTGGGCCATCACCCGGTCGACGAAATCCGCTCCGGGCGGGTGGATCGTCTCCACGGGCACGCCGCGGCAGACGTGTCCCAGCAGGGTGTCGGCCTCGCTGCCCAGCAGTTTGGTGATATCGCTCATGTCGCTCCTCTCCTTGGCACCGATGAATACACTCTTCCCAGCGTAGGGGAAAACCGTACCGAGAGGAGGACGCACATGCAATGCAAGCGCCTGCCCGGTGCGGGCAGGCGCTTGTGGGTCAGCGTCCGCTCAGGCCGCCTTGACCTCGATGCGCCGCCGGCGGTGGGTCTCCTTGCGGGGCAGCACCAGCTCCACCACGCCCTTGTCGATGCGCGCCTGAATGGCCTCGGCATCGATCTCGTGACTGAGGGTAAAGCGCCGCGCATAGCGCTGGGCACGAACCTCGGCGTAGATCGCGGCCAGCCCATCGGGCATATCGAGTCGCACCTCACCTTCCAGGCTCAGCACGTTGTTGTCTACCTCGATATGCAGCGATTCGCGGGTGACGCCGGGCATGTCGGCAATAAGATGCAAGGCGCTGCCGTCCTCGAAGATATCCACCGGCGGCAGCAGGGTCTCCATCTCCCGCTCGCGGTTGTCCGGCGCCTGGGGAGCATCGTGTCGGGTCACATCGTTCATGTCACTCACCTCCTCGGAAGTACTCGAACACACGACCTGTCTCATGCTGCCTGGATCTCGATGCGCCGCGGCTTGAGCTCCTCACGCTTGGGCAGCACCACCTCGCACACCCCGTCACGGAAGCGTGCCTCGGCCCGCTCGACATCCAGGCCATCCGGCAGCGCCAGCGTACGGCTGAACTCGCCACGGAAGCGCTCGCGACGGAAGTCGGTACGCGCTGCCTCGGGCGGGGCCGCGACCTCACGAGTGCCCGACACGGTGAGCACGTTATCCTGGAGGCTCACTTCCAGGTCCTCGGCCGACAGGCCGGCGGCGAACACATAGACCCGCACCGCATCGTCGGTGCGCCCCACATTGATCATCGGGAAGCTGCCGTGGGGCACCGAGCGGATATCCGCAGCACCGGCCTCGGGCAGCATCTCGTCCATCAGTTGCCGGAACCAGTCCAGACCCTGGGTCCGGCCAGTATCGAAACGCCTGAGATCTCCGAACATCACGAACACCTCCTACGCTGATTGATCTCATGAGATGGCCGGGAGATCGCCATGCGCGGCTGACATCGCCCCGGTAATCTGCACAATAGGAGCGCTTCGACGTTTTTCAAGGGGTCTGCATGCCCCGCCACCCCGCTCACGAAAGTTCTTCCAACAAGGACACCCCCATGCCGGCATTGCGCGGCTTTCTCTGGCTGCTGGGCTTCCTGCTGATCGGCGAGATCCTGGTGACGCTTACCGGGCTGCCGGTCTCCGCCGGCGTGGTCGGCATGCTGCTGCTGACGGCCTGGCTGCTGCTCCACGGCGGGGGCTTCGGCGACATAGCCAGCGCCGCCCAGCCGTTGATTGCCATGCTGGCGATGCTGATCATGCCGGGCGTAGTGGGCGTCTACTTCCTCATCGACGAACTTGCCGGCCAATGGGCAGCGATCCTCGCGGCGCTGGTCGGCGGCACCCTGCTCAGCGTGCTGACCACCCTGTGGCTGATGCGCCGACTGATGGATGAAACGCACCACGACCCGGCGGATCCCGGCCATGAATGAGCTGCTCGACCACCTGCTGGCCACCCCTATCCTGGCCATCGCCCTGACCCTGACCGCCAATGTCGCCGGCATTCGGCTGCTCAAGGCCGTTGGCACTCCCGCCTGGTGCCCACCGGTCCTGGTGGCCTCGCTGCTGCTGGCCGGCGTACTGGCCCTGCTCTCCATCGATTACGCGGACTATCGCCGGGGAGCGGCCTGGCTGATGCTACTGCTGGGCCCCGCCACGGTGGCGCTGGGGTTGCCACTGCACGAGCAGATGCCGCAGATCCGAGCGCTGTGGCGACCGCTGATGGCCTGTCTGCCGCTCGCGGCGCTGCTGGCCGCCGCCTATGCAGTGGGCATCGCCTGGCTGCTCGGCGCCCCGCCGGAGATCCTCGCCTCCCTGGCGCCCAAGTCGGTCACGGCCCCCATCGCCATCGGCATCACCGAGCAGATCGGCGGTTCGGTTTCCCTGATGATGGGCGGACTGCTGATCACCGGTGTGGCGGCGATCGGCTTCGTCGGCCTGGGCGCACGCCTGCTGGGCATCCACGATGAGCGCATCATCGGTTTCGCCCTGGGCCTCAACGGCCATGCCCTGGGCACGGTGCGCGCCTTCGAGATTGGCCCCGTCGCCGGCGCCTTCGCCTCGCTGGGCATGAGCCTGACCGGCATCGTCAGCGCCCTGCTGCTGCCGCTCGCCTGGAGACTGGTAGGGGCGTAGAGCAGACGCTCGGGACGCAGATGCGCTAGAATTGCCGCCCTGCGTTTCTTGAGCTCGGAGTCCCTGTTATCCCCATGGCCCTTCGCATCGCCATCAACGGCTACGGCCGCATCGGCCAGTGCGTGCTGCGCGCCCTCGTCGAGGCAGAGGCGTCACGCCAGCTCGCTCCCGGTGAGCCGCCCCTGGAGATCGTGGCGATCAACGAGCTCTCTGATCTCGCCACCATCGCCTACCTGACCCGCTACGACACCACCCACGGCCGCTTTCCCGGTAGCGTGGAGGTGGCGAGCGATCGGCTGATCGTCAATGGCCGAACCATCCGGGTACTCTGCGAACCCGACCCGGAGAAGCTGCCCTGGGCCGAGCTCGGCATCGACCTGGTGCTGGAGTGCTCCGGCAGCTTTCGCGACCGCGCCACCGCCGAGCAGCATCTCGCCTCCGGCGCCGGGCGACTGCTGTTCTCGCAGCCCGCGGAGAGCGACGTCGATGCTACCATCGTCAGCGGCATCAACGACCATACCCTGGCCTCGCACCACCGCATCATCTCCGCCGCCTCCTGCACCACCAACTGCCTGGTGCCGGTGCTCACCGTGCTCGACGAGGCGCTCGAGATCGAGCATGGCGTGACCACCACCATCCATTCGGCGATGAACGACCAGCCGGTGATCGACGCCTACCATCAGACCGACCTGCGACTGACCCGCTCGGCGATGCACTCCATCGTACCGGTGGACACCAGCCTGGCCCGCGGCATCAACCGCCTGATGCCCCACCTGGCCGGGCGCTTCGAGTGCCTGCACGTGCGGGTACCGACCATCAACGTCTCGACCATGGACCTGTCGATCTGCGTGCGGCGGGACACCACGGCAGAAGACGTCAACGCCCTGCTGGCCGAGGCAAGTCGTGGTCGACTCTCGGGACGGCTCGGCTACACCGAGGAGCCGGTGGCCTCGGTCGACTTCAACCACGATCCGCGCTCGGGTATCGTGGACGCCACCCAGACCCGGGTGGCCGGTGGCCGCCTGGTCAAGCTGCTGTGCTGGTTCGACAACGAGTGGGGATTCGCCAACCGCATGCTCGATGTCGCCCAGCATCTGGCCACCCTGCCCCCGGCACCATCCGACATTCCCGACAGATGACGTCCTTTCGGCTTCTCCAGACGAGGAACCTGCTTCCATGAACGTGCGCAAGATAACCGACCTCGACCTCGACGGCCAGCGGGTGCTGATCCGTGAGGACCTGAACGTGCCCATCAAGCACGGCAAGGTGACCAGCGACGCTCGGCTGCGGGCCAGCGTGCCAACCATCCAAGCCGCTCTGGCGGCCGGTGCCCGGGTGATGCTGATGAGCCATCTGGGGCGTCCCACCGAAGGCGAGCCGGCCGAAGAGTTCTCGCTGGCGCCGGTAGCCGAGCGCCTCGGAGATCTGCTGGGTCGCCCGGTACGACTCGTCCGAGACTACCTCGACGGCGCGGTCGATGTCGCCGACGGCGAGGTGGTGCTGCTGGAGAACGTGCGCTTCAATCGCGGCGAGAAGAAGGATGACGAGGCGCTCTCGCAGCGGTATGCAGCACTCTGCGACGTCTTCGTGATGGATGCCTTCGGCACCGCCCACCGCGCCCAGGCCTCCACCCATGGCGTGGCGCGCTTCGCCGCCACCGCCTGCGCCGGCCCGCTTCTTGCCGCCGAGCTCGACGCCCTGGAGAAGGCACTCGCCACCCCGGCACGCCCCATGGTCGCGATCGTCGGCGGCTCCAAGGTCTCCACCAAGCTCGAGGTGCTCAACGCCCTCTCAGAGAAGTGCGACCAGCTGATCGTCGGCGGCGGCATCGCCAACACCTTCATTGCCGCGGCCGGTTACAACGTCGGCAAGTCATTGTACGAGTGTGAGCTGATCGATCAGGCCAAGGCGCTGATGGAGAGGGTCGAGATCCCGCTGCCCTCTGATGTGGTGGTGGCCACCGAGTTTTCTGAGTCCGCCGAGGCCGTGGTCAAGCCGGTCGACCAGGTGAAGGACGACGAGATGATCCTCGACATCGGCCCGGAGACCGCCGGCCGACTGGGCGGCCTGCTCAAGGATGCCGGCACCATCCTTTGGAACGGTCCGGTGGGCGTGTTCGAGATCGATCAGTTCGGCAAGGGCACCGAGGCGCTCTCGCTGGCCATCGCCGAGAGCAACGGCTTTTCCATCGCTGGCGGCGGCGACACCCTGGCCGCCATCGACAAGTACGACATCGAGGAGAGTGTCTCCTACATCTCCACCGGCGGCGGCGCCTTCCTCGAGTACGTGGAAGGCAAGACCCTGCCGGCGGTGAAGGCACTGGAAGACGCCGCCGCCCGCTGAGGCACTCGCATCCTCGATATCCACTGTATCGGCGTGGCCGTTGCGGCCGCGCCGTCAAGACTTACTCATACACAACAGGTGAATCCATGGCTCTGATCAGCATGCGCCAGCTGCTGGACCACGCCGCCGAACATGGCTACGGCGTGCCGGCCTTCAACGTCAACAACCTCGAGCAGATGCGCGCCATCATGGAGGCCGCCGACGAGACCGACTCGCCGGTGATCGTCCAGGCCTCCGCCGGCGCCCGCAAGTACGCCGGCGCCCCCTTCCTGCGCCACCTGATCCTGGCCGCCGTGGAGGAGTTCCCCCACATCCCCGTAGTGATGCACCAGGACCACGGCACCAGCCCCGCCGTCTGCCAGCGCTCCATCCAGCTGGGCTTCTCCTCAGTGATGATGGACGGCTCCCTGGGCGAGGACGGCAAGACCCCCATGGACTACGACTACAACGTCGACGTCACCCGCCGCACCGTGGAGATGGCCCATGCCTGCGGCGTCTCGGTGGAGGGCGAGCTGGGCTGCCTGGGCAGCCTGGAGACCGGCATGGCCGGCGAGGAGGACGGTATCGGTGCCGAGGGCAAGCTGGATCACGACCAGCTGCTCACCGACCCGGAAGAGGCCGCCGACTTCGTCAAGGCGACCGGGGTGGACGCCCTGGCCATCGCCATCGGTACCAGCCATGGCGCCTACAAGTTCACCCGTCCGCCCACCGGCGACACCCTCTCCATCCAGCGTATCAAGGAGATCCACGCGCGCATCCCCGATACCCACCTGGTGATGCACGGCTCCTCTTCGGTGCCCCAGGAGTGGCTGGCGGTGATCAACGAGTTCGGCGGCAGGATTCCCGAGACCTACGGCGTGCCGGTCGAGGAGATCGTCGAGGGCATCAAGCACGGCGTACGCAAGGTCAATATCGACACCGACCTGCGACTGGCCTCCACCGGCGCGGTGCGTCGCTTCCTGGCCGAGCACCCTGACGAGTTCGACCCGCGCAAGTTCCTCAAGGCCACCGTTGCGGCCATGAAGGAGATCTGCAAGGCACGTTACGAGGCCTTCGGTACCGCCGGCAACGCCTCGAAGATCACGCCGATCAACCTGGAAGAGATGTACCTGCGCTACGAGCGCGGCGAGCTCGATCCCAAGGTACGCTGATTCCGGGTACGCCATGAGGAGCGCATGATGCTCGACCTGTCGCTCGGCCTGGCCCTGCTGCTGTTCGGCGGCTGCACCCTGGTGATCGGCGTTGTGGGGACACGTCTGACCGGCATCGTCGATGACCTCGCCGACCGTACCGGCCTGGGTGAGGCGATTGCCGGCGCCCTGCTGCTGGGCATGGCCACCTCCCTGGCGGGACTGGTGGTGTCGATCTCGGCGGCGCTCGCCGATCGTCCCACCCTGGCGATGAGCAACGCCCTGGGCGGCATCGCCGTGCAGACGCTGTTCCTGACCATCGCCGACATCACCCACCGGCGTGCCAACCTGGAACACGCCGCCGCCTCCCTGGGCAACATGCTTCAGGGCGGCTTGCTGCTGTGCCTGCTGTCGCTGGTGCTGGTGGGACGCTTCGCCCCGGAGTGGACCCTGTGGCAGGTGCACCCCGTGACGCCGCTGCTGGTGATCGTCTACCTGTTCGGCCTGCGCCTCGTGGATCGTAGCCGCGACAACCCCATGTGGAGCCCCGCCCAGACCCGGGAAACCCAGCCCGACGTGCCCGACGATCAATCCATGAAGCGCTCGGCGGCTCGGCTCTGGCTCTCTTTTCTGGCCCTGGCGGCAATGCTCGGCGTGAGCGGCTGGCTGCTGGAGCGCTCTGCCGCAGTGATCGCCTTAGAGACCGGCCTCGGGCAGTCGGTGGTGGGGGCGCTGATGACGGCAGTGGTGACCTCGCTGCCGGAGCTGGTCACCTCGATAGCCGCGGTACGCCGTGGCGCCCTGACCCTGGCCGTGGCCGGCATCATTGGCGGCAACGCCTTCGACACCCTCTTCGTCGCGGCCTCGGACATCGCCTATCGAGGCGGCTCAATCTACCACGCCATTCCCGACCAGGTGTCGCTGTGGGTCGCCTTGTCGCTACTGATGACGGCTATCCTGCTGGTGGGCATGCTCCACCGCCAACGCCAGGGGCCAGCGCACATCGGCTTCGAGAGCGTCGGCATCATCGCCTGCTACCTTGCCGGAGTGCTCGCCCTTTTACTGGCACCCTGAGGCCAACATCACGCCATCATCTTCGAGATCGTTGCGCTTACGCGGCCAATAAGGTCATGACGGGGGCCGATGACCGCTCGGCTTATGATCGATCGTTGCGACGACGCCTTAGCTTCTCATCGAGCCAGGCGAAGACGTACCCGCGAGGCTCATCGATCCCCGTTACGACATAGCGCAGCGTATAGGGATTATGCAGTGTCGCCTGCAGCATCGGCTCTACCCGATGCACACTGCAGAAAAGCAGCTCGTCACCGACCTCCAGCGGAAAATCCTTACCCGGCAACATGATAGATTTGCCCACCCGGCGAACGGCGAGCGCTTCACACGGGAGCCCTTCCGGAAGCGAACGGGCGTCGCGGCACAGCGCACCCAACACCACCGCTCCTCCAGCATCCAGATAATCGGTCACCGCCGGCGCTTCGTGTGGGACCAGCCTGACCGACCACAGATGCGGGGGTTCCTCACCCACGGCCGCCTGCAGACGAGCCACCAAGGCTTCTGTTCGGCCCGGTTCGCGTTGCGCGAGCCACTCGATCAGTTCCTGGATAAGAGGCGAGATCAGCAATTTCAGGATGCGGCGCGCCGTCGTCAGGCTGTGCTGGAGGACCAGGTCGGCCCGAGCGGCATCGAACGCGACCTGGTTTTCGTGACTGTTCTGGCGCACGATGCGGAACGCATCCGGGTTGAGCTCGGTAACCGACAACAGCGTACTGAGATTGTCGGAATCACGATTCGTGGCGGCGACGACACCGGCTGCATCGTCGATTCCCGCGTTTACCAGGGCCGAATGATCGGCGTGCGCCTTGACCTTGACCGTACCTTCTCCGGCCATTTCGGGGTCCACTTCCGGATCGATGATCCGTAAGCCGACGCCATGGGCCTGAAGGCAGCGTTCGATCCAATGTCCCATCCGTCCGTACCCGCACAGAATCCAGTCGCCTCGCGGCACGTTTACCGGCACCCCGAGTTCGACGCCATGTGTGCCCACCAACCACGCATTGAGGTTGTGCAGCTCGGGGCGTGCGATTGCCCAGTAGACGAGTTGGGCGAAGATCTCGAACGGATCGACGACCGTCACATTGTCCAGCGCCCGCAGATTGGCCTCGTGGCGCGCCGAGGTCGACCGGCAGATGACCTTGAGCCGCGGGTTCAAGTGCCGTGCCATCACCGCGATTTTGAGATTGACGTCGTCATCGTTGGTCAGCGCCACGACTGCGCGGCAGGCATCATGATCCACGCCTGCGGCGAGCAGATGTTTCGGCGCGCTGGCGTCCGCATGGAGTCCCGGCATCGCCACCGTGTAATCGCGCACGCCCAGTGCCTTGATGCGTTCGGGGTCGAAATCGAGTATCACCGCACGCATTTGGTGGTCGCTCAGGCCACGGGCAAGCAGGCTGCCGGTATCGCCGAAACCGCAGAGGATGATGAAAGGTTCCACGTTGCCCTCGACCTTGCGGGCGAACCGGAACCTGTCCATGGCCTGAATGAAATGCGGGTGCTGGAACAGGCTGATAAGGGACCCGACCGCGTAGAACCACGCAAAAACACCGGTATAGAGGCAGAAGATCGTCCACAGGCGCTGCTCGTCGCTGAAGCCGTTCGGCAGTTCACCGAAACCGGTCGTGGTGGCCGTGTAGGTGAAGAAATAGAAGGCGTGGAAGAGATTCATGTACGTCGTCTGACCATCGACGACCTGGCCGGGCATCAGGGCCATGCCCATGATGCCGATCGAATAGACGGCCAGCAGGGCGAACAGCGGCCGGCGCATGTAGCGCAGGACGATCATCGCCACACGGTCGAGATCGGAAGTCTGCGTCACGCGTTCAATCCTCCCTCTGCCTGTCCCGGATCGAGACTGCCATGCTGAACCAACCTGGGCACCTTGCTAACGCCGCGAGAGCAGCGTATCGCCGACCAGGATCATCGTCGCGATGATATTCGCGACCAGCGCGCCCGTTGCGATCGAGACGATATCAGCCATTCCTGCAGGCCCCGGCCCGCCCCCGCCAGCGGGCTCCGCGACGATCCAGACGACGCGCGCCGTGATCAGCAGGAGGCCGGCAACCAGACCTGACGCCAACAGCAACGCCCCGGTCTGGGAGCGATCTCCCAATTTCAGGCCGATCGCGACCAGGTTGACGATGATGGCGAGGGTGAGAACCCAGACATTGTGGTGTGCGGCCGTCTCGAGGCCGCCCGCGACGAAGGCGACATTGAGGCTAAGGGTGAGGATGATGAAAAAACCGAATACGACACGTTCGAAATTCATGGGCCTGCTCCTGGCCGAGGCGCGCCGTCAGTATAGGCATGGGCCTGCAGTGACCGCGAACGCCACCACCATGACGGACTCGGTAACGACCGGTCTCCCGATATTGAAGAACAGTGTTCACAAAACAGTGAAACTGAGCTTTAATATTGGGCAGGAAGATCCGACATCTGTAACAATGAGCTTATAACGTTTTGATTCCTCGTGAGGCCCGGTGATGGCACGCCCCCTCTGCCTGCTCTTCGATTGTGACGGCACCCTGGTCGACAGCGAGCCGCTGCTCGCCGACGAGATGTCGTCCAGCCTGACCGACGCCGGCCTGCCCTTCCAGGCCAGCGACTACATGGGGGAGTTTCGCGGGGCCCGCTTTCGCCATATCGTTGCCGAGCTGGAGCGCCGCCACGGCAGCGTGGATCCCGAGCAGCTCGACCCCCTCGAGTGTCGCATGCGGTCCAACCTCAACCGTCGCCTGGCCACCGAGCTCATTCCCATCGATGGCGCCACCGAGGCGCTGGCCGCCCTCGCCGGCCATCCCATGGGGGTGGTCTCCAATGGCCCCGAGAACAAGATCCGCACCTCGCTCGAGGCCACCGGGCTCGGCGAGGTGTTCGGTAATCGCCTGTTCAGCGCCTACACGGCCAACTGCTGGAAGCCCGACCCCTGCCTGTTCCGCCATGCCGCCAGCCTGATGGGCTTCACACCCGAGGAGTGCGTGGTTATCGACGATGCCCTGGTGGGCGTCAGGGGCGCCCTGGCCGCCGGCATGACGGTGATTCACCTCAACCGCTTCCCTGACGTAGAAGAGACACCGGAGGGGGCCATCATGATCAGCAACATGTTCCAGCTACCCACGGTGATCCGCCATCTGGAGCGCAGTCGCGCCCTGGCCACCCACGCCTGATATCCACCGCCCCTTCAGCCCACTGACTGTGGATAGCGACTGCAGATGCAGACCGCCCACGGCAGGGCTATCATTGCTCGGAAAATCTCGAATACGAGGAGGCCGACATGGCATCCCTGAAGGACCAGCTCGGCGGCCTGGTCTACTCCACCGACCATGGCGACACCTGCCCGGACTGCCGCCATCCCCTGGCCGAGTGCAACTGTGCCCAGCAGGCCGAACAGGCCCGCCTGGCCGAGTTGGACGGCATCGTGCGCATTCGCCGCGAGACCAGCGGCCGCAAGGGCAAGGGCGTGACCACCATCGAGGGCGTCCCGCTCTCCGCAACCGAGCTCAAGGCCCTGGCCAAGGCGCTGAAGAAGCGCTGCGGCACCGGCGGGGCGGTGAAGGAAGGCGTTGTCGAGATCCAGGGCGACCACCGTGAGCTGCTCAAGGACGAGCTCGAGAAGCGAGGCTACCGCGTCAAGCTGGCCGGCGGATGAGTTCCGACGGCGAGCCGCCCTCCAGCATCCCGCACAGGGATTCCAGGGATTCGGCTGGACCCTGTACCTTCAGTGCATAGAGCTCATCGGCCCGGGTGCGGCCGAGGTTGAGACAGGCAATGGGCTGGCCCTGGCGCGCCGCCTCCCGGGCGAAGCGGAAGCCAGAGAAGACCATCAACGAGGAGCCCACCACCAGCAGCGCATCGCTTTCGGCCAGCAGGGCGAAGGCGTCCTCCACGGTGGTACGCGGCACGCTATCGCCGAAGAACACCACGTCGGGCTTCCAAATGCCATCGCCGCAGCGCGTGCAATCGGTCACCTGGAACCCCGAGAAGTCAGCCTCGAGGTCCGCGTCGCCGTCCGGGCCCGCCCGTGCGCCAGCTTCCAGCCAGTGCGGGTTACGGGCGGCCAGCTCGGCATGCAGGTCATGGCGCATGCGCCGGGCACCGCAGCCCATGCAGCGCACCATGTCGGCACGGCCATGCAGGTCGATCACCCGCCGTGAGCCGGCCCGCTGATGCAGGCCATCGACGTTCTGGGTGATCACCCCGCTGACATGGCCCAGCGCCTCGAGCCGCGCCAGGGCCGTATGAGCCGCATTGGGCCTGGCATCCTGCAGGGCGCGAAAGCCTACCAGGGCCCGAGCCCAATAGCGCTGTCGCGCCGCGTGACTGGCCATGAACACCTGGTGCTGCATGGGCGGTGGGCGCTTCCAGTCGCCGCGGTCGTCACGGTAGTCGGGAATGCCACTGGCGGTGCTGATGCCCGCGCCGGTGAGCACGACCGAGCGCGGATGCCGCTCGAAGAAGGCGGCGAGCGCCTCGAGATTTCCGGAAGTATCACTTAGAACCTGCTCCACACTCGCTCTCCTCACCCCTCACGCCGAAAGAGCATGGCCCCACGAGGGGCAGGTTGTCTAGAATGAGCACTCTCCCTCAGGGCAAGGAATCCCGATGGCCTGGCTGGAATACCTGCTCCCGCTGATCTTCCTGTTCCCGCTGGCGGCCACTGCGGTGATCGTGATGGCGCTGCGCAACCTGCACGATGCCCGAGTGCGCTCGCCCTTCGACGCCCACCCGCTGCGCGAACCCGGACAGGCCCTGCGCGACCGCCTCGACCGCGCCTTCGCCGGCCTCTTCCTCGACGGCGCCCTGGGGCCCATCGTCACCCTGGCGCCGCTGGTCTACGGCATGGGTCGCATGCTCTTTTCCAGCGAGCAGGACTGGATCGAGTGGGCGCTCTACGGGGCGCTCTGCACTTTGCTGGCGCTGGTGTTCTGCTTCCTGCTGATCCGTGATTTCCAGCGCATTCGTCGGCTCAAGTTGGGCCTGGCCTGCGAACTCGCCGTGGGCCAGGAGCTCGAGCGCCTGATCCGTCCCGAGGCGCACCCTTATTTCGTTTTCCACGACGTACCCGGCGATGGCTATACCATCGATCACGTGGCGGTCACTCCTCACGGTATCTTCGTGGTCGAGACCCGCGGCCGCACCCCCGCCATCACGCCCGGCGGCCGCGAGGTCAACCTGGTTGCCGTGGAGCCGGATCGCTTGCGCTTCCCGGGCTGGAGCGAGCACCGGCCGCTGCGCAAGACCCGCCAGGCCACACGCTGGCTGAACGCTTGGCTCGAACGCCAGGTCGGCAGTCCGTTGCCGGTCAAGGGTGTGCTGGCCTTGCCCGGCTGGGAGATCGACATCACCCAGGCACCGGACGACCTGCTGGTGGTCGGTGGCAACGATCTGGCAAGCCGGCTCACCGCGACCCGGCTAGGCGGGATCGACGCTGCTACCCACGACACCGTCATCAAGGCGCTGAGCCATCGCGTCAGCCTGCTGGACCTGCCGCCTCTGGCGGCCCCCTCGGTCTGATCAGTCGAAGGTGGCGATCCGCACTCGAGTCGCACAATGGCCACGATCCTGGCGCACCAGGCTCTCGGCTGCCGGGAAGTCCGCCAGGCGTTCTGCGTCGATGCCGATGCGCACCTCGGTGAGCAGACGATTGCCGCGCCCGCCACACTCCAGCCGCAGCGCCCGGCCGGCCTTCTCACCAAAGGCCACCTCGAAGGCGTCGATCAGCGCGTTACGCTCCACTTCCCCGCCCTGATTGAGGGTCACGAAGGCACCGAAGGCACTCTCGTTAACCACCTCAACCAGGGCGACCGATGCCGCGAAGTATCCCACCTCGGGCAACGCCAGGCAGGCGGCGTGCTTGGCATACTGGTAGCGCCCCAGGCAACTGGCGCGGCCCGGCATGGCGGTATCCAACGCATCGTCCAGTGTCTCCGGCAGGTCGAGGGTCGGATGGGCGCGGCAGAAGCTGCCGTCGGGCCGGGGTGTCTCGAGGAAGCAGCCCTCACGCCACCAGCGGCGCCGATCGACCCCACGCTCGGCGAAACGCATGGGCAGCGAGGGCCACAGGCCGTGGAGCACGAAGCCCCGGTCGGCTAGCTCGTACAAGGACGATTCACGACACTCCCGCGGCGGGCGCGAGCGACTCTCGCAGAAGCCGGGGTGCCAAGTCAGCGCCAGGGTGTAGTGGTCGAAGCCCTCCCCCTTGAGGCGTTCGAGGGGATCCGCGGCCAAGGAGGAGAAGGCCGCCAGCAACAGCCCGAGCAGCATCCCCTGCCAACCAGCAGTCGTGGCACGCCATTTCGTCATTTCAGTCCCCCCGCAGCCGGCCGCCCATTTCCTGGGCCAGGTCCACGGCGTAGTGATCGGTCATGCCGCCGATGAAGTCGAGCATGCGACGGTAGCTATCGTAGAGGCTCCAGGAGGGCCGCGGGGTATTCTCGCCGACCAGTACCAGTACCCGCTGATGCTTGAAGGTGGAGCGACCGGTATGGTGAAGCTCGTGGGCCGCGCCGATAAAGGCCTCAAGCAGGATGCCCAAGGTGGTATGGGCACCGATCTCCAGCTTGGCCTTGCGCTCGTTCTGGAAGATGCGCTCACGGGCCAACTGCTTGGCCGCCTTCACCCCCCAGCCCAGGTCTGGATGGCAGAGCTCCAGCAGGTCATCCTTGAGGCGCCCACCCAGCAATTCGGCCTCGTGCTGCACAAAGACCGCGCCCACGTCGTTCACCGCTCGTTCCATGGCCGCGCCGCGCAGGGCGGCGATGCGCCGCCGCTGGGAAACTCCATCGCGCTGCATGGAGGCATAGTCGGCAGGCTCCCCACCGGCAATCTGGATCAGGATCTCGGTGACCTCTTCAAAGCGCAGGATGCCCATCTCGAGGCCATCCTCCAGGTCGAGCAGCGCATAGCAGATATCGTCGGCGGCCTCTACCAGCCAGGCCAGCGGGTGGCGGCACCAGCGCCCTTCGCCGCGGGGCAGCAGGCCCAGCCGCTCGGCCACCTCGACCAGCAACTTGCGCTCGCTCTGGTAGCAGCCGAACTTCCCCGCCGCGCCGCCGTGCTCCACGGTCCAGGGGTACTTGAGCAGGGTACCCAGGGTTGCCGTGGTAAGGCGCATGCCGCCGCGGAACTGGTTGTATTCCACCTGGGTGACGATGCGAAAGCCCTGGGCGTTGCCCTCGTAGGTCAGCAGGTCCTGGCGCTCGGGCGCCGAGAGCCCTTCCAACAGACCGTTGCTGTCGACTGCGGCGCGGGCGAACCAGTCACGGATGGCGTACTCGCCGGCATGGCCGAAGGGCGGGTTGCCGATATCGTGACCCAGGCAGGCGGCCTGGACGATGACGCCCAGGTCCGCCGGCGTAATCCACTCGGGCAGGCGACCGCTGAGCCGCTCACCGACGATCATGCCCAGCGAGCGCCCCACACAGCCTACCTCCAGGGAGTGGGTCAGCCGGGTGTGGATATGGTCGTTGTCAGTCAACGGGTGGACCTGGGTCTTGCGCCCCAGGCGCCGGAAGGAGCCGGCGAAGACGATGCGATCGTGATCCTTGTGGAAGGGGCTGCGGCCGATCTCGTCACGACCTCCGCCGGGTCGCTCGTCGCGCCGGTCGTGCAGGCGGCCCGGGTCGAGCAACCGCTCCCAGCTCATCTGCGTCATGGGCATTCTCTCCTTGGATCGCCCATTCTGGCAGCCGCCGCCGCCGCCGCCCAGTCCTGACGACCTATGGCAGGTGGCTCCGAAGCATCCAGGAGTAGACGAGGCCAGCGACGATCAGGTTGCTTGCGCCGGCTCGGTTGCTCTCGACGTTTGCGAAGGCCACGGAGCCCACCCCCGCCCGGCATATCGATCACCTCGGGCTGTGCAGGGTAGCTCAGATCACTCCCCGCGAGGCCAGGTCATCCACTTCGCTCTCGGTCAGCCCCAGCTCTTCGAGTAGCTGGTTAGTGTGCTCGCCGAGACGTGGCACCGAATGGTAGAGCATCGCCGGCGCCTCGCGCATCTTGACGGGAAAACCGGTCACTGGAACCCGACCGGAATCCTGCTCTAGCTCCAGGCGCATCTCCTGAGCCTGCACCTGAGGGTCGGCGAAGGTCTCGCGCAGGTCCTGCACCCTCCCGCACGGCACCCCGGCGCGATTGAGGTGCTCGATCCATTCATCTACCCCGCGTGTTTCGGTCACCCCGTTGAGGATCTCGCGCAGGGCATTGCGGTTGGCCATTCTCCGTGCATTGTCGGCGAAGCGCTCGTCCTCGAGCAGGTGCAGATTGTCCAGGGCACCGAGAAAGCGCTCCACCATGGCGTCATTGCTGGGGGCGATGGCCACTTCACCGTCGCTGGCCTTGAACAGCCCATAGGGGTAGAGCATGGGGTGGTCGTTGCCGGTGCGCGCCGGCACGCGCTCGGTGGCGAAGAACTCGGCGGCCAGGTAGCCCATCATGGCGATCAACCCGTTGGTCAGCGCCGTCTCGACGATGTCGCCCTGGCCGGTGGCAGCACGACGCACCAGGGCCGCGCAGATGCCGAAGGCCAGGTTCTGGCTGGCTACCATATCGCTGATGGGCGGTGCCGCCCGCATGGGCTCACCGTCGGCCGGGCCATTCACGCCCATGAAGCCGCTCATGGCCTGGGCGATGAAGTCGTAGGCGGGACGGTCGCGATAGGGGCCAGTGGAGCCGAAGCCGTTGATGCGCCCCACTACCAGACGCGGAAAGCGCTCGCGCAGGGTATCGTCATCCAGCCCCATCTTGCCCAGCACCCCTGGTCGGAAGTTCTCCACCAGGACATCGGCCTCCTCCAGCAGGCGATGCAGGATCCGCTTGCCGTCCTCGCTGCGCAGGTCGAGGGTGAGCGAACGCTTGTTGCGATTGAACTGGGCGAAGTACCAGCTCTCGCCATTGACCATATTGCCCTGGCTGCGTACCACGTCGCCCTTTCCCGGCGGCTCGATCTTGATCACGTCGGCGCCATGATCGCCGAGGATCTGGGTGCAGAAGGGTCCGGAGATGACGCGGGTCAGGTCAATGACGCGAATGCCGGCCAGTGAACCCGATGTCTGGGAGTCGAAGGTTGCCATGGATATCACCCCAGCGCCGTGTCCACGTCACCGAAGTGGAGATGCGACGGCGGAATTTCTGGAGTAGCGGGCATGAGGAAACCTGTGAATGAAAGATTGCTTATACAATGGTGACGCTACGGCAGTCACAGCGCGATCAACAATCCGCCTTTCGTCCTAGCCCCGCAAGACTCACTCCCCCTCCGCCAATGCCGGCAGCAGCATCTTGAGTTTGCGCGTCAATGTGTTGCGCCCCCAGCCCAACAGCTCGGCGGCCTCACCCTTGCGTCCCCCGGTGTGCTTGAGCGCTGTCTCGATCAGGATGCGCTCGAAGTCCGGTACTGCCTCTTCGAGCAGGTGGGTGTGGCCAGCGGCCAGCGCCCGGTCGGCCCAGTCGCGGAAGGCGGTGCGCCAGTCACCGTTATTGCCCACAGTGGCGCCGGGGTCACGCAGCTCCTGCGGCAGGTCCTCGACCAGCACCTCGCGGCCGGAGGCCATCACCGTCAGCCAGCGACAGGTGTTCTCCAACTGGCGGACATTGCCTGGCCAGGGCAGTCGGGTGAAGTGTGTCTCTGCCTCGGGGGTCAGCACCTTGACGTCGGTGGCGAGCTCCTTGGCCGCCTCGGCCAGGAAGTGGCGCGCCAGCCGCGGGATGTCCTCGCGTCGTTCGGCCAGCTTCGGCAGATGAACGCGAATGACATTGAGGCGGTGGAAGAGGTCCTCGCGGAAGCGCCCGTCTTCCACCAGGGTCTCCAGGTTCTGGTGGGTGGCGGCAATGATCCTGACGTCCACCTTCACGGAGGTATGGCCCCCCACCCGGTAGAACTCGCCGTCGGCGAGCACCCGCAGCAGGCGGGTCTGGGTCTCGGCGGGCATGTCCCCGATCTCGTCGAGGAACAGAGTGCCGTCATCGGCCTGCTCGAAGCGGCCCTGGCGCTGGGCGGTCGCACCGGTGAAGGCGCCCTTCTCGTGGCCGAACAGCTCCGACTCGATCAGGTCCTTGGGAATTGCCGCCATGTTCAGGGCGATGAACGGCTTGCCGGCCCGCGGGCTGTGCTGGTGCAGCGCCTGGGCGACGCGTTCCTTGCCGGTCCCCGACTCGCCGTTGATCAGCACGGTGATGTGCGAGTGCGACAGCCGGCCGATGGCGCGGAACACCTCCTGCATGGCCGGCGCCTCGCCGATGATCTCGGTATCGAGTCCCTCGGGCACGCTGACCGGTCGCTGGCGCTCACGGGCGTGAGCTACAGCACGGCGCACCAAGGCCAGTGCCTCGTCGACGTCGAAGGGCTTGGGCAGATACTCGAAGGCGCCACCCTGATAGGAGGCCACGGCACTGTCGAGGTCGGAATGGGCCGTCATCACGATCACCGGCAGTTCCGGATGAACCTCGCGTACCTTGGCCATCAAGTCCAGGCCGTCGATTCCTGGCATACGGATATCGGTGACCAGCACGTCCGGCGGCGCCTCGAGCAGGCGCTCCAAGGCTCCATCGGCCCGAGCGAGGGTCTCGACCTCGAGGTCGGGCTGGGCCAGGGCACGCTCCAGCACCCAGCGAATGGCGCGATCGTCGTCGACGACCACCACGCGTGCGACATCAGTCATGGCGCTTCTCCAGCGGAATCAGCAGTCGGAATTGGGTATGGCCGGGTTCGGACACGCACTCGATCAGCCCATGGTGCTGGTGCAGGATCGACTGCGCGATGGAGAGCCCCAGGCCACTGCCCTCGGCACGCCCGGAAACCATGGGGTAGAAGAGGGTCTCGCGCAGCGACGCAGGAATGCCCGGGCCGTTGTCGACAATCGCCACCTCACAGACCAGCCGGTGGCACTCGGCCCCCAGGGTGAACTGGCGGCGGGCCCGGGTGCACAGCGTGAGCCTCGGCGAGGCAATGCCAGCCTCGGTCATGGCCTCCACCGCATTGCGCGCCACGTTGAGCACGGCCTGGATCAGCTGCGATTCATCACCGGACAGGTCCGGCAAGCTGGGATCATAGTCGCGCTTGATCCAAACGCCCGGATGCTCGACGATCAGCAGAGCGCGGACCCGCTCCAGTACCTTGTGGATATTGAGTGGCTCGTGGCGTATCACCCGGTTGGGCCCCAACATGGAATCGACCAGATCACGCAGCCGGTCGACCTCTTCGATGATGATATGGGTGAACTCCTGCAGGCCGGGATCGTCGAGGTCACGCTCCAGTAGCTGGGCCGCGCCGCGGATACCGCCCAGTGGATTCTTGACCTCGTGGGCCAGGCCCCGTGCGAGTACCTTGATGGTCTCCTGGCGGGTCTGCAGCGCTTCTTCCCTGGAGATGCGCAGCAGCCGATCACGGGGCTCCACCTCCAGCAGCAGCTCGTCGGGTGAAAGCGGTGAGACGGTGTAGTCCACGGTCAGCATCTCGCCAGTGGCCAGGGTCAGGCGCGCCTCGCGTTGGGTGAAAGGGTGAAATTCGTCGCGAGCCTTGGCCAGCAGCTCGCCGATTTCCTTCCCACCGTCCACCAGGGATGGCAGAGGCAGCCCCTTGAGGCGACTCAGGCTGATCGCCAGCAGCGCCTCGGCGGCCGGATTCATCCAGCGCAGCCGCAGCTCGCCGTCGAGCAGCAGCACCGCCGTGGTGAGGTGTTCCATCAAGCGTTGGTACATGAAAAGGTCCTGCCCGGTCCGGTTGTGGCCTCCCTCGGGAGGCACTCTCAAGACGTGTCTTTCAAGACATGCTGCAAGAAGCGCGCCATCCTACGGGGCACGTCATGGCGCCTTATCGGGGCAGGGCCGCACCCGAATTGCGCACCATTTTAGTGCAGAATGGCGCGGACTGCCGATTGTCGTGCCGCGGGGATGCAATACGAGCAGGACGGTCAGCGCGACGCCGGGGGACGGAAGTCGCGGGAAGGATGGCGGTGGGGCGGGTATGTCGGTGCATTCCGACCGGCATCGGGATGATGCGGAGCCTCGCCGTCGCGCAGTCGCTCCAGATAGTTGAAGGCGCTGCCCTCGCTCACCCGGTCGGCATGATCGAAGGCATCGAAGCTGCCCTCGTCACGAGGCTGAGGCTCGCGACAGGGCCTGTGGCTACCGTCCGGACACAGCGGCCGATGTGGCCGGCGAGGGGGCAGCTAATTGTTGGACGGATTGTTGGGGTTCTGGGGCAGGTTGACGCTTGCCCGCTGCACGTAAAGGGTCACCGGGGACGTGCGATGTCGCACTGCCCCACTTGCATCCAGCAGCTCGGCCTGCAGCACGTGCTCCCCGCGATTCAGGTTGTTGAGCATGAAGGTATCGGTATGCATGGCAGTCTGGCTGATCCTGCCGTCCACCAGCAGACGCACACGATGATCCTCGCGCAGGTCCGGCTCGATGCCCAGGGTCACCCGGACGTTGCCGGCGGCCCCGGTGGGCAAGGTCTCCTCTTGATCCGGCGAGAGGAGGCTGAAGCTGTCATAAGGCATGAAGGGTTGCCCCGCACCGGCTGAGGTCCCGCCACTACTCCCGCTGTCGCCACCATTGATCACGGCCGGCGACTCCGCCTCGCGGACATCGCCCCGGCTGGGCACCACCGTGAGTGGATCGAGGTCGACTTCCTCGCCGCCGCGCTCGGGGTTGTCGGTAAACACCACGTTGCCCTGGGCGTCGGTGGTGCGGTAGATGGTCTGAGCCTGGGCCACGAGGCTGACCGAGAGCCCCAGCGCCAGGATCACGAGTACCTTGTTCATGCCTACCCCCTGCGTGGTTGCCGCCGCCTGACGGCAACGGCCATGATATTGCATCATCGCTTCTTGGATAGTGTACGAAAGGAAGGGGTTCCGCCATGGCGGAACCCCTTCTTCGCTCAACACTGTGGTGATGAACCACACCGGACCGGAAGGTCCGGGCACGATCAGCAGCTGTAGTACATGTCGAACTCGATCGGATGCGTGGTCATGCGGATGCGCTCCACGTCCTCGCTGAGCAACTCGATGTAGGCATCGATCATTTCGTCGGTGAACACGCCACCCTCGGTAAGGAAGTCGCGATCGGCATCCAGCGCCTCCAGGGCCTGATCGAGGCTATGGGCCACGGTCGGCACGGACTTGCCCTCTTCCGGCGGCAGGTCATAGAGGTTCTTGTCCATGGCGTCGCCGGGGTGGATCTTGTTCTTGATGCCGTCGATGCCGGCCATCAGCATCGCCGCGAAGCACAGGTAGGGGTTGGCGGTCGGGTCCGGGAAGCGCAGCTCGACACGCTTGCCCTTGGGGCTGGCGGTGTAGGGAATGCGCAGCGACGCGGAGCGGTTGCGGGCGCTGTAAGCCAGCATCACCGGTGCCTCGAAGCCCGGCACCAGACGCTTGTAGGAGTTGGTGGAAGCGTTGGCGAAGGCGTTCAGGGCGCGAGCGTGCTTGATGATGCCACCAATGTAATAAAGCGCCATCTCGGAGAGACCGGCGTATTCGTCACCGGCGAACTGATTGACACCTTCCTTCCAGAAGGACTGGTGGACGTGCATGCCACTGCCGTTGTCGCCGACCAGCGGCTTGGGCATGAAGGTGGCGGTCTTGCCGAAGGCGTGAGCGACGTTGTGCACCACGTACTTCATTTCCTGAAGCTCATCGGCCTTCTTGACCAGGGTGTTGAACTTGACGCCGATCTCGTTCTGGCCGGCATTCGACACTTCGTGGTGGTGCACCTCGACGGTCTGGCCGATGGCCTCCAGGGTGTTGCACATGGCACCACGGATGTCATGGAAGCTATCCACCGGCGGAACCGGGAAGTAGCCGCCCTTGACGCGCGGACGGTGCCCTAGGTTGCCGCCCTCGACCTGACGATCGGTGGACCAGGCACCCTCTTCGGAGGTGATCTTGTACATGGAGCCCTCGATATCGGACTTCCAGTGCACCTCGTCGAAGATGAAGAACTCGGGCTCCGGACCGAAGAAGGCGGTATCGCCCAGGCCGGAGGACTGCAGATAGGCCTCGGCACGCTTGGCGATGGAACGCGGGTCACGCTCGTAGCCCTGCATGGTGGCCGGCTCGATGATATCGCAGCGCAGCACCAGGGTGGCATCTTCGGTGAAGGGGTCGAGGAAGGCGGTACCGTCCTCGGGGCGCAGGATCATGTCCGACTCATTGATGCCCTTCCAGCCGGAGATGGAGGAACCGTCGAACATCTGGCCGTTCTCGAAAAATTCTTCGTCGACGTCACGGGCCGGGATGGTGACGTGCTGCTCCTTGCCACGGGTATCGGTGAAGCGCAGGTCGACCCACGTAATGTCGTGTTCTTCAATCAGGGCGAGAGTCTTGGCAGACATGATGTCCTCCACTGTGAGCTAGGCTCGAAAGGTTGGGCTGATGTAAAGCAATGGCACTGGCGATCCCAGCACGTGTTGTAGCACGCCGCAGCAGCGCTGCCCACGGCCGCCATGCACGAGCATGGCACTGCCCAAAGCAATGCAGGCAGCGTGCCAGTTTTGCACCGATCTATGCCACCCATTCCACATTCTATTGATTTAACAGAATTTTATCTCCTCCACGCCGGACACACCTTGCACCAACATCGGCATGTCGACGCGGGGAGCGGGGATGTTGCGCGCCTCATTGCACCATTAAAGTGCACAATCAGCCTCCTGCGCACCATCTTGGCACGTGCTTCCACACCCCTAGACCGCTGATGGCGCACCTCATGCTTGAGGCGGCCAAAATGTCATGTCTCGTGCGAAGAAATATCAGTCCGGCGCCTCATTGATACGCTTTACAACCAAAAACTACACTCACTTACATGGCGGCGCAGGCCGGTGAGGCGCGGGTTCTGGAAATGGCGCCATATCAGCCCGACCCGGGCACGACCCACCACTGGAGCCAGTACGAGAATGATCGCCTGCAGCATTCTCCTCGATGCCCGCTCCGCGGGTTCCGGCCTCCCCCGCCGCCTGGCGGCCTTGAGACCACTCCGCCAACGGCGCGACCTGCGGGTGCAAGTAATGCTTGCCGACGACACTAAAGACCCGCGCCTGGTGCGCTTGACAAGAGGACACAATGCGTGCCTCGTGACCACAGAAGGCACCCCGCTGGGGGATCGCTTAAACATGGCCGCGGCCCACAGTCAGGGACAGGCCCTGCTATTCCCGGCCCAGGGGCGCGCCATCCCCGCCGGCTGGCTCAAGAAATCGCTGACTGACATAGAGCAACACAGCTGGGACGCCGTGGTGTTGGCTACGGCGAGCACTAGCCGACTGATACAACTCTGGCAACGTCTACGCCACCAGACGCCTGCTGACACCCTCTGCGTCTCGCGGACCTGGTTCGAGCGCATCGGAGGCTGCGACCCGGCACTCGACACCGAGGCTGTGCCCGACCTGATCGAGCGTCTGCGTGCCTGCCATGCCAGGATCACAATCGTCGTGGCTTGAGACATGGATGGTCAAACGGAAAGGCTGCCAAGTCACTGATATCCCATGGCACGGCAAGATAAAAGGCGACAAGGCTGGTAGCCGTCATCACCCTGCCCCTATAATGCGGCCCCAATTTTGTCAGCAGGATCCCGTCGTGATCGATAACCTTCGCAACATCGCCATCATCGCTCACGTCGACCATGGCAAGACCACCCTGGTCGACAAACTGCTCAGCCAGTCCGGTACTCTCGACCGCAAGGCCGAGGGGCAGGAGCGCATCATGGACTCCAATGACCAGGAGAAGGAACGCGGCATCACCATCCTGGCCAAGAACACGGCGATCCGCTGGCAAGGCCCCGACGGCCAGTACTACCACATCAACATCGTCGACACGCCCGGACACGCCGACTTCGGTGGCGAGGTCGAGCGCGTCATGTCCATGGTCGACTCCGTGCTGCTACTGGTCGACGCCGTCGACGGCCCCATGCCGCAGACCCGCTTCGTCACCCAGAAAGCCTTCGACCAGGGTCTCAAGCCCATCGTCGTGGTCAACAAGATCGATCGCCCCGGCGCTCGGCCGGACTGGGTCATCGACCAGATCTTCGACCTGTTCGACAACCTCGGGGCCAGCGACGACCAACTCGACTTCCCGATCATCTACTGCTCGGCGCTAAACGGCATCGCCGGACCAGACCCCGATGAACTGGCCGAGGACATGACGCCCATGTTCCAGTCCATCGTCGACATCGTCGAGCCGCCCAAGGTCGAGCTCGACGGCCCCTTCCAGATGCAGATCTCCGCACTGGACTACAACAGCTATGTCGGCGTCATCGGCCTGGGCCGCATCAAGCGTGGCTCGGTCAAGCCCAACCAGCAGGTCACCGTCATCACCAAGGAAGGCAACACCCGCAAGGGCAAGATCGGCCAGGTGATGACCCACATGGGTCTGGAGCGCGTGCAGACCGACGAGGCTACTGCCGGCGACATCATCTGCATCACCGGCATCGACAGCCTGGCGATCTCCGACACCCTGTGCGACCCGGCTGCCGTCGAGGCGCTGCCGCCGCTCTCCGTGGACGAGCCCACCGTCTCCATGAGCTTCCAGGTCAACGACTCGCCCTTCGCCGGCAAGGACGGCAAGTTCGTCACCAGCCGCAACATCAAGGACCGGCTCGAACAGGAACTGATCCACAACGTGGCGCTGCGCGTGGAGCAGGGCGAGACCCCGGAGAAGTTCAAGGTCTCCGGGCGCGGGGAGCTGCACCTCTCGGTGCTGATCGAGTCCATGCGTCGCGAGGGCTTCGAGCTCGCCGTTGGGCGTCCCGAGGTGATCATCCGCGAGATCGATGGAGAGAAGCAGGAGCCCTACGAGGAAGTGATCATCGACTGCGAGGAGCAGCACCAGGGCGCGATCATGGAGGAGCTGGGCTATCGCAAGGGCGAGCTGCTCAACATGAACCCGGACGGCAAGGGCCGCGTGCGCCTGGACTTCATGATCCCCGCCCGCGGGCTGATCGGCTTTCGTGGCCAGTTCCTGACCCTGACCTCCGGCACCGGCATCCTCACCAGCCGCTTCGACCACTACGGCCCGCTCAAGCCCGATGCCTCCATCGAGCGCCGCAACGGCGTACTGGTCTCCATGGTCTCCGGCAAGGCCCTGGCCTATGCCCTCTATGCCCTGCAGGAGCGTGGCAAGCTGATCATCGACCACGGCACCGAGGTCTACGAGGGCATGCTGATCGGCATCAACAACCGCGCCAACGACATGGTGGTCAACCCTACCAAGGGCAAGAAGCTCGACAACATGCGCGCCTCGGGCAACGACGAGAACATCGTCCTCACCCCACCGGTGAAGTTCAGCCTCGAGCAGGCCATCGAATTCCTCGATGACGACGAGCTGGTCGAGATCACCCCGCACCACATCCGCTTGCGCAAGAAGCACCTGACCGAGAACGATCGCAAGCGCGCCGGCAAGAAATAACGTCCCTCGCGCCAGCGCAGAGAAGCCCGCCACCAGGCGGGCTCTTTCGTTTACGCCCGCAGCGTACTGTCGTTCACGGCGTCGACGGCTATGCTGGAGGCTGTATTCCCCTTACCCAAGGAGAGCCACCATGCACAAGCACGTGGAGTGGGACGCCCCCGGCAGCGACAGCGTGCTGGAACATTTCGCCAACGATCCCGAGCAGCGAATCGAGCCCCGGCAGGGCGACATCCTTTCGGCCCGCTACGAAGGCACCATTGTTCGGGTGAAGGTTGATGCCTGGGTCGAGGGCACCAGCATCGGCGAGGTAGCGGCGATCATCGCCATGGACAACGGCCGACGCCTCAAGTCCCACGGCAAGCTCGCCCTCGGCGACACCGTGCGCCTGCCGGACGACAAGCGCGCCCTGGAACCCGAACCCGACGACGCCGAGGACGACAAGGAGTGATTCAGCGCACGGATACCATCGTCTCCGCCAACGCCCCCTAAACGCAGGTCTACTAGCCAGGAAGGGGGCTTGTGCCGCAAAGTCGCGGGGCAGGCCCACAAGGCCCACCAAGACAATCCTGGATCCCCATGAGCACGCACAACGTCTGGACCCACAAGGGCACCTTCCTGCTCGCTGCCGTCGGCTCGGCCGTCGGGCTCGGCAATCTCTGGCGCTTTCCCTATCTGACCGGCGAGAACGGCGGCGGGGCCTTCATCCTGATCTATGCCCTGACCATCTTCGCGGTGGGCATTCCCATCCTGATTGCCGAGATCATGCTGGGGCGCAACAGCCGATGCAGCCCGATCATGGGCATGCGTTTCCTGACACGTACTCACCAGACGTCGCGGAGCTGGGAGTCGATCGGCTGGCTGGGTGCCGCCTCGGCCTTCCTGATCCTGAGCTTCTACTCGGTGATCGCCGGCTGGGCGATCCACTACACCGGACTGATGTTCACCGGTGCGTTGATCGACGTGGACGCCGCCGGCGTGGGACAGAGCTTCGATGCCCTGCTCGCCTCGCCCGGGCTGCTGACGCTCTATCACACCCTGTTCATCGCCGCTTCGGCACTGATCGTCGGCCTCGGCATCCACAAGGGCATCGAGGCGGGGTTGCGCGTGCTGATGCCCTCACTGTTCGTGATCCTGCTGGTGGTGCTGAGCTACGGGGCCATCATCGGCGACTTGGGCGCCGCGGCCAGCTTCCTGTTCACCTTCAACCTCGCCGACCTCAGCCTTGAAGGCTGGCTGCAGGCCATGGGCCAGTCGTTCTTCACTCTGAGTCTGGGCATGGGCGCGATCATGGCCTATGGCGCCTACATGCCCGGCGAAGCCTCGCTGACCCGCACCGCCTTCTCCATCGCCGTGGTCGACACTGCGGTAGCCATGGTCGCCGGCCTGGCAATCTTCTCGCTGGTCTTCGGGGCCGGGCTCGATCCCGGCGAGGGCCCGGGGCTGATGTTCGTCACCCTGCCGCTGGCCTTCGCCGAGATGCCCGGTGGGGCGCTGGTCGGCGGTGCCTTCTTCATCCTGGTGCTGGGTGCGGCGATCAGCTCCTCGATCTCGCTGATCGAGCCGGTAGCGGCCTTCCTGGTCGAGCGTTTCGACATGACCCGGCCCCAGGCAGTGGCGATCATGGTCATCGCCAGCTGGGCGCTGGGGCTGCTCACCGTACTCAGCTTCAACCTCTGGGCCGAGGGCACGCTCTTCCACACCCTCTTCGGACGCAGTCCCTTCGCGTTCATCGAGCTGCTGACCAACATCTTCATGCCGCTGGGCGGTCTTTTGATCGCACTGTTCGCCGGCTGGGCGCTGACCCACGCCGAGGTGATGAAGGAGATGCGGACCAACGAGCGCTGGTTCCGCATCTGGCGTTTCCTGGTACGCTTCGTGGCGCCCGCCGCGGTCGCCTTCGTCTTCCTACGCAGCATTCCGCAGGTGGAGGGCTACCTGATTCCGGCCATCGGCGCCGTGGTGATCGTCGGCGCCTTCGCCGCCGGCCGCACTTTCCTGGCCGACGACAGCCAGGAACTGTAAGAACGACAACCGACGGAACACGATATGGCAGCCATCATCGACGTCCAGCACGTCCACAAGGCCTTCGGTGGCCTCAAGGTCATCAATGACTGCTCGATCCAGGTGGAGCAGGGCTCGATTACCGGCCTGATCGGCCCCAACGGGGCCGGTAAGTCGACGCTGTTCAACATCATCGCCGGCGCCCTGCCGCTGGATAGCGGCCGGGTACTGCTCGATGGCGAAGAGATCACCAACCGGCCCGCCAACGAGCTGTTCCACAAGGGGCTGCTGCGCACCTTCCAGATCGCCCATGAATTTTCGCAGATGACGGCGCTGGAGAACCTGATGATGGTACCCCCGGCCCAGGCCGGCGAGACTCTCTTCAACGCCTGGTTCAAGCCCTCCCTGGTGGGCAAAGAGGAGGCCGAGGTGCGTCGCCGGGCGCTGGAGGTGATCGACTTCATCGGCCTGCACCACGTACGTAACGAGCTGGCCGGTAACCTCTCCGGTGGCCAGAAGAAGCTCCTGGAGCTCGGCCGCACCATGATGACCGACGCTCGGGTGGTACTGCTCGACGAGATTGCCGCCGGGGTCAACCGCACCCTGCTCGGCGACCTGGTAACCAACATCGAGCGGCTCAACCGTGAGATGGGCTACACCTTCCTGGTCATCGAGCACGACATGGACATGATCGCGCGGCTCTGCGAGCCGGTGATCGTGCTTGCCCAGGGCAGCGTGATGGTCGAGGGCAGCATCGAGGAGATCCAGAACAACCCCCAGGTCATCGAGGCCTACTTCGGCGCCGCGTCCTGACGGGAAAGCCGCCGCCCGACGGCGCCTCCGGCCAGCGCATCCCAGCGCTTTCCAACAACGAGAACGAACGCAGAGAACGTCTGAATGCCATTACTCGACGCACGCGACGTGCACGGTGGCTACGGTGGCATGAACATCCTCAACGGGGTGGACATGGCCATCGAGGCCGACGAGATCGGCGTGATCGTCGGCCCCAACGGCGCCGGCAAGTCCACCATGCTCAAGGCCATCTTCGGCCTGCTCAACGTCAGCCAGGGCGAGATCCTGCTGCGTGGCGAACCGATCCAGAACCTGCCGACCAACAAGCTGGTACAGAAGGGCATGGGCTTCGTCCCCCAGGAGCACAACGTCTTCCCGAGCCTCACGGTGAAGGAGAACCTGGAGATGGGCGCCTTCCTCAAGCCCGGTAACGTCAAGCGCATGCTGAAGCAGGTCTACGAATTCTTCCCGCCCCTCCACGACAAGCGCCACCAGCCGGCCGGCGAGCTCTCTGGCGGCCAGCGGCAGATGGTCGCCATGGGCCGGGCCCTGATGGCAGAGCCCAGCCTGCTGCTGCTCGACGAGCCCACTGCCGGGCTCTCGCCGCTCTACATGAACCAGATCTTCGAGCAGGTGAAGCTGATCAACTCGGCCGGCGTGGGCATCCTGATGGTCGAGCAGAATGCCAAGCAGGCCCTGGCCATTGCCGACCGCGGCTTCGTGCTGGCCGCCGGCCAGAACCGTTTCACCGATACCGGCGCCGCCCTGCTGGCCGACCCGGAAGTCGCCAAGAGCTTCCTCGGTGGCTAGCCCCCGGAGCCAGTACTGGAGAACCATCCCGTGAATGAACTCGTCTTCTTTATCAACAACGTGGTGATCGCCGGCAGCGTGAGCGGCTCGATCTACGCCATCGGCGCGGTGGGCGTGACGCTGATCTTCAGCATCATGCGCTTCGCCCACTTCGCCCATGGCGACATGATGACCTTCGGCGCCTTCATGGTGCTGCTGCTGGCGACCGCCTTCCCCGCAGCGGGAGACGCCTTCGGCGTGCCCTCGGCGCTGGTCTTGCTGCCCCTGGCCATGGCGCTCACCGCCCTGCTGGCGGTGGGCATCGACAAGGCGTTCTACAAGCCGCTGCGCGCCCACGGGGTCAAGCCGATCGTGCTGGTGATCGGCTCGCTGGGGGTGACCCTGATGCTCCAGGGCCTGATCCGCCTATTCGCCGGCACCAGCGGCCAGAGCCTCTACATCGATGACCGCAAGGAGATCTTTCGACTCGCCCTGCCCTTCGAGGGCGCGCGGGCCCCGGTGGTGATTACCGAACCGCAGCTCTACCTCTTCGTGATCACCCTGGTTGCGGTCATCGGCCTGCACGTCTTTCTCAGCCGCTCGCGGCTGGGCAAGGCGATGCGCGCCATGTCCGACAACCCCGACCTGGCCCAGGCATCGGGCATCAACACCAACACTATCGTCGCCGTGACCTGGGTGATCGCCGGGGGCCTGGCCGCGATCGCCGGCACCCTGCTGTCGCTGGACGTGACCTTCAAGCCCGACCTGAGCTTCTTCCTGCTGCTGCCGATCTTTGCCGCTGCCATCGTCGGTGGCGTGGGCCACCCCTTTGGCGCCGTTGCCGGAGGCTTCGTGGTCGGCTTCGCCGAGACCCTCGCCGTTTTCAACTGGAGCGTTCTGCTGCGACCCTTCCGCGACAGCCTGCCGAGTTGGCTGCTGGAATCCGGCAACCTGGCCTTCGTCGGCACCGAGTACAAGATCGTGGTGCCCTTCTTCATTCTGGTCGTCATCCTGGTGTGGCGCCCCACCGGCATCTTCAAGGGTAAGGTGATCTGATGGAAACGAAACGCGCCGATACCGTCGCCGCTCAGAGCCGCTTCCCGCTACGCGAGGTCCTGCTCTTCGCCGCCGTGCTGCTGGCCGTGCTGGCCGTCTATGCCGCCATGGGCCCGGCCTACAGCACCCGCATGCTGGTGGAGGCCGCCTGCTACGCCATCCTGGCCCTGGGCCTGACCATCCAGTGGGGCTATGCCGGCCAGTTCAACGCCGGCGTGATGGGTTTCGTTGCCCTGGGCGGCTTCTGCGCCATGTTCTTCAGTTTTCCGATAAACCCGGACTTCTGGGAAAGCGAGTTGCCCGGCGAGTTGGGTCTGGCATTGCTCTACATGATCGCCGCCGTGCTGGTGGTGTTCGGCGCCACCCGGCTTGACCGCATCGGCGTGCCGAAAAAGCTGCGTACCCTCCTCGCCGTCATCCTCGGGTTGGTTCTCTATCTGGTAGTAGTCAATGCCTTCCGCGGCGTGACCGACCAGATCGAGTCTCGCGCCGGCTTCGTCGGCGGCCTCGGCCTGCCGGTCGGCGTCGGCTGGGTCGTCGGCGGGGCACTCGCCGGCGGGGTGGGCTACTTCATCGGACGTGTCTGCCTGGGACTGCGCAGCGACTACCTGGCCATCGCCACCCTGGGTATCGCCGAGATCATCAAGGCCTTCCTCAAGAACTCCGACTGGCTGACCCGCGGCACCGCCACGGTTTCGCCGCTACCCTGGCCGGTGCCAGGCCCGGCCGAGGTAGGCTTCACCCTGGCCCGGGCCCTCTATCTCTCGGTCACGGCGGTGATGATCGCGGCGATCTTCTTCCTGCTGAGCCGCGCCTATCACGCGCCCTGGGGGCGGATGATCCGCGCCATCCGCGACAACGAGATCTCCGCCGCCGCCATGGGCAAGGACATCAACAAGCGTCGACTGGAGATCTTCGTGCTGGGCTGCATCCTGATGGGCATCGGCGGTGCGGCCCTGGCCAGCTTCAACAGCATGTTCGATCCCCAGGGCTACCTACCGCTCAACCACACCTTCCTGGTGCTGGTGATGGTCATCCTTGGCGGCCCCGGTAACAACCTGGGCACCATCTTCGGCGCCGTGGCGGTCTACATCATCTGGATCATGTCGGCGCCCATGGCGCTGTACCTGATGGACTTGGCGATGGCCCTGGGCGCAGGCCTTGGCTGGGAGACACCGACCAACATGGACAGCCGTGCCCTGCAGGCGCGGGTTTTCGTGATCGGCCTGCTGATCACCCTGGTGCTGCGCTACGCGCCCAAGGGGCTGCTTCCGGAGAAGGTCCGCCACCACGGATAAGGGCCAGCTCCTTAACACCTCGCCTCCAAACGAGGGGCGCCCATACGCAAGAGGCCCCGGCGGTTGCCCGCCGGGGCCTCTTGCTTTGGTTACCGGTACCTTAGCTGTCGTTAGCCTCGAGTTCGCCGACCTGCACGAACTCGCCGTCTTCGACAACCATCTCGACCACGATGCCAGGCACATCGCCGGCCTCGTTGAACTCATGGGTGCCGGAGGCCCCCTGGTAATCGATCTCGGTGCCAGCGGCAATCAGCTCCACCGCCTTTTCCCATTCACCCGGCAGGATTACCTCGCCAGGCGCGGTGGCGACGCTGCGCAGTGCCTCGGAGAGCCCCTCGCGCTCGGCGCTGCCGTTCTGCTCGATGGCCAGTGCCAACAAGAAGGCCGCGTCGTAGGCCTGGGCCGCAAACACCGCATCGGGATCGACCCCGGCTTCCTCGGCGGCCTCGCTGAACATCTCGGTACCCGGCAGGTCGGGGCTGCCAGGACGAGTGGCGATCATGCCCTCGAGCACATCGGCGCCAACGGCATCCACCAGGCTGTTGCCGACCATGCCGTCGGCCCCCACGTACTGGGTGAACATGCCGCTCTCGTAGGCCTGGCGCAGCACCGTCTGGCCGGAGGTGTCGGCGTAGGCCAGCACCACCAATGTCGGCACGCCGCTGGCCGAGAGGGTGCCGAGCTCGGAACGATAGTCGGCACGGTTATCCTCGTGAGCCAGGTTCGCGGCGACCGTGCCGCCCTCGGCCTCGAAGGTCGTGGCGAAGGCGTCGGAGAGGCCCTGGCCGTAGTCGTTGTTGACGTAGGTGACCGCCACCTCGTCGATACCTTTCTCGAGCAGCAGTTTGGCCAGCATCTCGCCCTGGAAGGCGTCCGAGGGCACGGTGCGGAACACCAGGTCGTTGTCATCGAGTTCGCTGACTGCCGGTGCCGTTGAAGCCGGCGATACCATCACAACGCCGCCGGGAATGGCTGCGTTGTTGGCCGCCGCGATGGTAGCGCCGGTGCACAGGGCGCCGACGATGGCCGTGACCTCCTCGGTATTGACCATGCGGTCAGCGGCGTTGGAGGCCGCCGATGCATCGGAGCAGGTGGTATCACCGGTGGGCATCTCGATCATCTGGCCATCGAGGAGGCCGCCCTGCTCGTTGACCTGATCTACTGCCAGCTGGGCACCGTCGAAGATCGGCGGTGTCAGACTCTCGATCCCGCCAGTGAAGCCGCCCAGGAAACCGATCTTGACCTCGGCCTGGGCCACGCCCGAAAGGGCCACCGTGGACGCAGCGACTGCCATCGCCAGTACGTGTTTTTTCATGATTGTCGTCTCGCTCAGATTGATCGGGTAACACACCCTCACAATCTGGAACCCTTCCCGGCAGAACACAAGCCTGCATCACCAACGTTCGCGGAGAGCACGCCTATACTGACAGGCGTCCATCGACCCTGGAGATTCAACATGAGCCAGCCGCTTCACGCCACCCTGACCCTCGCCGCCACCCTGGGCCTCGCCACAGGCAGTGCCTTCGCCTTCGAGCCCACCGGTCAGGACGTTACCTACGACGTCGGCGACGAGACCTTCGCGGGCTACCTCGCCACTGCCGAGGGCGAGGCCCGCGGCAGCGTGTTGGTCATTCACGACTGGGACGGCCTCGACGACTATGAGCGCCAGCGCGCCGACATGCTTGCCCAAGAAGGCTATGACGCCTTCGCCGTCGACCTCTACGGCCAGGGCAATCGCCCGGTGGAGATCGATGCCAAGAAGGCCGAGACTGCTCGGCTATATGAAGACCGCGAGCGCATGCGCACCCTGACCCTGGCCGGCCTGGCCGAGGCGCGCAACCAGGGAGCCGCCACACCTACCGTGGTAATGGGCTACTGCTTCGGCGGCGCCGTGGTGCTGGAGCTCGCCCGCTCCGGCGAGGCAGAGGACATCGCCGGCTACGCCACCTTCCATGGCGGCCTGGCAACTCCCGAGGGCCAGTCCTACGGCGGCGATACCGCCCCGATCCTGATCGCCCACGGCGGTGCCGACCAGTCGATCTCCCTGGACGACGTCGCCACCCTGGGCAAGGAACTCGAGGCCGCCGATGTCACCTACGAGATCGAGATCTACTCCGGCGCGCCCCATGCCTTCACCGTCTTCGGCAGCGACCGCTACCAGCAGCGCGCCGACGAGAAGTCCTGGGCCGCCTTCCTCGAGCTGCTCGACGAGGTGCTATAAGCATGCATATCACCCCCCTCTCCGGCAGCCGCGCCGAGATCGGCGAGGCTCACGGCCGCGCCCATGCCGAGCTGATCACCCAAAGCCTCGAGGTCTATGACCGGCTGTTCCAGGACTTCGTGGGCCTGGACTGGGCCAGGGCGCGCCAGGCGGCAGAGCGCTTCCTGCCGATGATCGAGCACGGCTTCCCGGCCATCCTCGAGGAGATGGAAGGCATTGGCCGGGGAGCCGGGCTCGACTTCGAGGACATCCTTACCCTCAACTGCCGCAGCGAGATCTCGCTGACCCAGGCCAGCGGCGGCTGCTCCGCCTTCGCCCTGAACCGCGATGGCAACCAGTGGCTGGCCCAGAACTGGGACTGGCGGACCGACCAGTTGCACAACGTGGTGGCCCTGGAGATCAGCGGTCGCGATGCCCCCGCCTTGTTCAGCATCGGTGAAGCCGGCATGGTGGCCAAGATCGGCATGAACGAGCACGGCATTGGGGTCTGCCTCAATGCCATCCGCTCGCGAACCTGTGGCGAGGGGCTCCCCATCCACGTCGCCCTGCGCAAGATCCTCGAGAGCCCCGATATCGAACGTGCCGTGGCAGTAGCCAGCCACGACCGGGTCTGCTCGCCAGCCCATTTCCTGATCGCCAGTGCCCAAGTCGGCAACGAAGGGGGCCAGGCCGCCGGCCTGGAGGTCCACCCCGGCGAGCCAGGCCAGTTGGCTCCGCAGGGTGGCATGGTCACCCACACCAATCACCTCTACGCCCGTACCGTCACCTGCCAGGTCGAGGACTTCCCGCGCCCCGACTCCCGCACACGCCTGGCGCGGCTGGATACCTTACTGCGTGAGCGGCTACCTACCGAAGGCGAGATCGGCGAGGGCCAGCTGTTCGCCATCCTCAGCGACCATGACAACGCACCGCTCTCCATCTGCCGACACTTCAATCCCGACCAACCCCCCGAGGAGCGCATGGAAACGCTGTTCTCGGTGGTGATGAACCTTACCCAGCGTCGCCTGACGCTTCGCCACGGCAAGCCCTGCGAGAGTGACGAGAGCCTGACCGTGCAGTTCGGTACTGAGTGACAGCTTGTCAGGGGGTGACCCAGGTCAAGTGCGATATGAATGCAAACGACAATTATTGTCACTAGGAGGAGAGAGTGATAGCTTCTTCATGCGATTGATTCTCATCATCATGAAGGATACCAACATGAAACACCTGCTTTTCGCCGCCCTCTGCACCGGCCTGCTGGCCACCACCGTCCAGGCCGAGGAGCGCCCCGACCACTTCGAGGGCGAGGCCGCCGATACCTTGACCGAGGCCGTGAGCCAATTCTCCGATACCAACCACCAGCTGGCCGTGCTGCTCGCCCAGGAGGAGCTGAGCAACGCCGATCTCGGCACCGTCCACCGGCTCTCCTATACCCTGGAAAATGCGCTGGCGAAGTTCGATGAAGAGCTCGACGCCATGGCCGTGGATCTGGAGGAAGTGCATCTGGGCTCCGAGAGCGCCGAGCGCGAGCGCGTCCGCAACCACGGTGCGGCCTACCTCGAGGCCGCCCAGACCCTGGTGCCCTGAGCCATCTCCCCGGCGGGCCACGGCTCGCTTGAACCCTGCGGGCGGGTCCTCTACAGGACCCGCCCGCGAGCGTCGTTACCCCTGCGCCACCTCTGCCCCACGCAAGCATCGAATTGACGAGCATCCGATATAGATCAACGAACGGTAGCCAACGGCCGGCTATGATGGGAGTCTATAATTGCTGCAACGCAGTAATCAACATCGGAGCGACCCACATGGCTGCACCCAACGACGACCGCTATATCGAGAACCGCACCTACGACGAGATCCAGGTGGGTGACGAAGCACACCTCGAGAAACGCCTGACCCTGGATGACATCAAGCTGTTCGCCATCATGTCCGGGGACGTCAATCCGGCCCACGTGGACGACGATTTCGCGCGCAGCTCCCGCTTCCAGGAAGTCATCGCCCACGGCATGTGGGGTGGAGCCTTGATTTCCACGGTGCTGGGCACCCAGTTACCAGGCCCCGGCACCCTCTACCTGGGACAGACGCTGAGCTTCCGGGCACCGGTTGCCCTGGGGGACGTGCTCAAGGTCAGCGTACGCGTTACCGCCAAGGACGACGCCCGCTCGCAGTTGAGCCTGGACTGCCGCTGCGAGAACCAGAAGGGCAAGGTGGTTATCGAAGGCGAGGCCCGGGTGCTCGCGCCCAAGGAGAAGGTACGCCGGCTCCGCACCGTGATGCCCACGGTGCGCCTGGCCGAGCGAGGCCGCCTGCACGAGATCCTGAATGCCGCCGACCATCCATCCGCCATTCCCGTGGCCGTGGTTCACCCGGTGGACGATGTATCACTGACTGGTGCCGTGGCCGCCGCCCACCACGGCCTGATCATCCCCCTGCTGGTCGGCCCGAGAGCGAAGATCCACGCCGCGGCCGATGCCGCCGAGGTCGATATCAGCGAGTTCGAGCTCATCGACGTTCCGCATAGCCATGCCGCTGCAGAACGCGCCGTGGCCCTGGTGCGAGAGGGACGCGCCGAAGCCCTCATGAAAGGCTCCCTGCACACTGACGAGCTGATGCACGAAGTGCTAAAGCGCGACGGCGGCCTGCGCACCGAACGCAACATCAGTCACGTCATGGCCTTCGACGTCCCGACCTATCCACGGCCTCTGTTCATCACCGACGCCGCCATCAATATCAACCCGAGCCTCGACCAGAAACGCGACATCATCTGCAACGCCATCGGCCTGGCCCACGCGCTGAGCAATCGCGACCCCAAGGTGGCCATCCTCTCCGCGGTGGAGACGATCAATCCCCGGATCCCCTCCACTCTGGATGCCGCCGCCCTGTGCAAGATGGCCGACCGCGGCCAGATAAAGGGCGGCACACTGGACGGCCCGCTGGCTTTCGACAACGCCATCTCCGAAAGCGCCGCGCGCACCAAGGGGATCGAATCTCCGGTCGCCGGTCGTGCAGATATCCTGGTCGCCCCGGACCTGGAGGCCGCCAACATGCTCATGAAGCAGTTGACCTACCTGGCCGATGCCAGCGGTGCCGGGCTGGTGCTGGGCGCCCGAGTCCCTATCATCCTGACCAGCCGCGCCGACGAGGCCATCACCCGCATGGCCTCCTGCGCCCTGGCCCTGCTCGTGGCAGACCATCAGAAGCGTCAGGGCCTGCCCGGACAAGAAGCCTGAGATGAAGGAGCTCGAGATGCGCAATATCCTGACCCTCAACAGCGGGTCTTCCAGCCTGAAGTTTGCCCTCTACCCGCTGACGGGTGCCGAATCGCTCGACACCCTGACGCCTCGCTATCGCGGCATGTTTTCCGGGCTGAACGGCGGCACTCCCAGGTTGAAGCTGCAGAATAGTGAAGGCCGCCCCGTGGCGATGGAGAAGGACGAACTGCCCACCCGGCTCGAGCTGCCCGACGCCATGGGGCGCCTGCTTAGCTGGCTCGACGAGCTGCCCGACCTGTCACTCGCCGCGGTGGGACACCGGGTTGTGCACGGCGGCCGCGACTACCACCAGCCGGTGGCACTCACGCCCGAGATCACCGCTGAGCTGGGCGAACTCGAGTCGCTGGCACCGCTTCATCAACCTTTCTGCCTGGCACCCGTGACGCCGCTCGCCGAGCGCCACCCCGACCTGCCACAGGTGGCCTGCTTCGACACCGCCTTCCACGCCAACCAGCCCGAGGTGGCCCGCCAGTTTGCCTTGCCCCGCGAGCTGACCCAGCGCGGCCTGATCCGTTACGGCTTCCACGGCCTCTCGTATGACTACATCAACCGTGTGCTGCCCCAACAGCTGGGCGATGCTCGTCGCGAACGGGTGATCGTCGCCCACCTGGGCAACGGCGCCAGCCTGTGCGCCATCCGCAACGGCACTAGTGTGGCCTCCACCATGGGCTTCACCGCCATTGAAGGCATGCCCATGGGCACCCGCTGCGGCAGCCTCGACCCCGGGCTGGTGCTGCATCTGATCCAGCAGGAAGGCATGAGCGCCGAGGCGCTCACCGAGATGCTCTACAAGCGCTCCGGCCTGCTCGGGGTTTCCGGTATCAGCGGCGACATGCGCGAGTTGCTCGAAAGCGCTGCACCCGAGGCGCGCGAAGCGGTGGAACTCTATGCCTACCGCGCCATTTGCGAGATCGGCAGCCTGACCGCCGCCCTGGGCGGGCTCGACCAGCTCGTCTTCACCGCCGGCATCGGCGAACACGCCGCCCCGGTGCGCGAAGCCATCTGCCGCGGCTGTGAGTGGCTTGGCCTCGAGCTCGATGTCGACGCCAACGACCGAGATGCCGAACGCATCAGCGCGGCCGACAGCCGCGTCGGCGCCTGGGTGATTCCCACCGACGAGGAGCGCATGATCGCCTGGTACACCGCCCAGATGGTGGGCCTGGCATAGCCGGTTGCTACACAGGAATACCGGCCAGCCTGAGGCGTCGGCGCTATCCTTGTCGTTATCCCGCCAGCGCCTCTTCCACCAGGCCACGCGCCTCATCGCTCATGGGTAGGCCCAGTGCCAGCTCATGGGCTCCCGGTGACATCTTCTTCCAGGTCATCTGCACGATGCGGATCAGGTGGTCGTGGTCGATCTGTTTTGAGAAGTCGCCGAAATAGTTCTCCAGGAACACCAGGCAGGCGCAGTCCTCCACGGCTTGGGTGCCGGGCTCGCGCCCCAGCCCCTGCTTGCGAATCATCCGCTCCACCCGCTCGGCCTGCTCGGCGGAGTAGCCCGCCTCCTGCATGAGCCGAGCGGTGGTCTCGCCGGCGCGCTGACCCTGATCGCGCCGCCAGGTCAGGTAACCTACCCGTCCCTCGGGATAGTCGCTCCGCGGCACCTGCCAGCGCTGCAGGTGCTGGCCGCGCACCGCCAGCTGCACCAGCTCGTCGGGGTGCTCATGCAGCCGCTCCAGCCAGGCGCTCATGCGCCCGGCATGCCACAGCTCCTGGGGTACCGGCTCGCCGTCCACCTCCACACTGCGCGGATCCTCCGCATGCAGTGCATCCAGGGCGGCGAGGGTCTTAGCGTAAGGGGTATCAGACATGCTCACTCCTTGTGATCGATAGCGGGGCGCATCGCCTTACAGCATATCAGCGGACGTGCCGATCGGGGCGAACGCAAGCCTGTGGCGAGATACACTGATTTGTGAAACCGACAAGGAAGAAAACCGAGGAGGAGTCTCCCCATGAAATACATCTTCGAGGTGCATATCCGCGACGGCTACCAAGCCGAGGACTACGCCGAGGCCTGGGTCCGCGCCAGCGAGATCATACAGCAGGCCCCAGGCGCGAGAGGCACCGAACTGCATCGCAAGATCGATGACCCGACCACGCTGATCGCCATCGCCCACTGGGACAGCAAGGCCAGCCGCGACGCCATGGAAGCCCAGCCGAACCCGGAAGTGAAGGAGATCATCCGCAGCGCCGCGCCCTTCTGCGAGATCCGGGCGATCGGCGAATTCGAGGAGCCCGAGTGGGTGGTGATGCCGCCCAGGAAAGCGCCGTGGCCTTTCGGTACATCACTAGACACTACGCGCGATTAACCCGGACAAAGCACCAGCGAAATCAACCAGGGGGTGCTCGGTCCGGGATTGTTCAACACTTTTACCGGTGGCAACTCCGACACGTGGCTGAGGGCAGACTCCATCAAGGGAACTTGGCCGGACTCCGCATGGCCGGCATCCACAATCATCGTCGAAAAACCCTGCAAGATGCTCTCGGGTGCCTCTTGGTAGAGATTGCCTTCCCACACCTTGAGGGCGATCCGACCGAACTCACCGGATTCATTCAACGCTTGGTGAACCCTGTCGATCAGTGCCTCGGCGCTCTCGCTATTTTTGGCAGAGCCGCAGACGAACAGGTCGATGTCGGTCTTGTTGGCATTGGCTTCGGTGGTGGGTGTGAGGGTGACCCTTTCGCCGCTCTGAATGAACGACGCGACTTGTGGCGGCGTACGCGGCGACGTGCCCTCGAAATACTGCTTCAGGCCTTCTCGTGTCTGTTCATCGGCGATCAGCCGGGCATCTACCAATAGCCGTAGGGTCTCGCGCCGCGACTCCTCCGACGAAGAGCCCAGCGCGCTGATGATGAGTTGGGAATCCAGCCTGGCTCTCTCGAGATGAAGATCGGCCAGGCCCTTCGCGCCAATGCCGGCGATGGCCAGGAATCCGGAGACCAGGGTGACCCAAAGCCCTTTCGACGCATCGCCTGCCATTGTGTTGCCCTCCTGAAGGAGCGGGATGTCCCTCTGGGCCAAGCACTCTGACCCGCATCGGCATGGCCGGCCAGACCGAGACCATCCTCGGCCTCGACGACTCCCCCTCTCCGCGGGTGCGCTCGAAGTGCTACTGCCAGTATAGGGGCATCAGCACGGCCGCGCGTCCTGGCACTCCAGGACCCTCGCCATACTCTCGGAAGGCAAACGGACCCTGCTGAAATTGGCCTCCAGGGAAGACTACTTCCATCTATATCGCAACGAGGACGGTGAGGAAGGAGACGCCAAGTATCTGGTACCGGTTCGCTGGCTGCATACCATCAACCGCCTCAAGCAAGTCTGGCGGATCGATGACGAGCGACAACAAGAACCCCCACGTAGGCTCGCAAGAGCCAAGAGGCAGGGGTCGTGTTGGAAATAGTCGCTGTCACCAATTAACGATCACGGCTCCTCGGAACGCCTGGCCAGGCTGTCGCGAATCTCGCGCAGCAGCAGGATATCCTCGGGTGGGGCGGTGGGCTCTGTCGGCGCGGCAGCCTCCTGGCGGCGCAGGCGGTTGATGCCCTTCACCAACAGGAATACAGCGAGTGCCACGATCAGAAAGCTGATCACGTTGTTGACGAACACCCCCACGTTCATGGTCACCGCCCCTGCCGCCGTGGCATCGGCCAGGGTGGCGTAAGGCCCTTCGCCCTTGAGCACAAGAAAGATATCGGAGAAGTCGACGCCGCCCATCAGCAGCCCGATGGGCGGCATCAGGATGTCATTGACCAGGCTCGAGACGATGGTGCCGAACGCCCCACCGATGATGATGCCCACCGCCATGTCCACCACATTGCCGCGTACCGCAAATTCCTTGAATTCCCTGAACATCTTTCTCTCCTCGAAGCCATAACTCAGCCGTCACCCTTGGGCGCCACCTTTGACGACGCCGGCCAGGCCGATCGGACAAAGTGTACTCCGGATGCGACATGTAGGAATGCCGACACCCGCGGGGTCTTACATGATCAACCACCTCTGGAGAAAACACCTCAACCCGCCGGAGCCGCCTTCGCCTCGGCATCCAGCCGCTGGGCGGTCTGGTCCACTGCGCGCAACCAGGCAAGCAAGACGGTGCCCAGGGCCACGAAGCCGCCGGCCAGCCACAGGCCGATGTCGTAGTGGCCAGTAGCCTCGGCGAGCATGCCGGTCAGCGCCGGGGCGACGATCTGCGCCGCGCCGTAGGCCAGCGTCATGCGCCCCATCAGCCGTGCCGGGCTCTGCGGGTAGAGCCGGCCGGCCATGGTCAGCACCAGGCTCACACAGCCCAGAAAGGTGCCACCATAGAGCACCGCACTGAGCAGCACCCCGGCCAGGCTGGTGGTCAGCGCCGGCAGCACGATGCCGACCACCTGCAGGGCCATGGCGCTGATCAGTGCGCCCAAGTAGCCGATGCGCCGGGCCACCAGATCCCACACCATCACCGCGGGGGCGGCGGCCAGCCCCACCAGGGCGAAGGTCCAGTTGCCGGCGCCGGCCAGCAGCGGTTCGCGCTCGACGATGGTGACGATGAAGGTGGCGCTGATCACGTAGCCGTAGCCGGCGCAGAAGTAGGCAGCGAGCATCAGCCGCATGAAGGTGCGAGTGGGCGGCGTGGCCTGGCGTGGGCGACTGCCACCACTACCTTCCATGGGTTTGGCGGGTCGCGGCAGCCAGCGCCAGGCAGGCACCAGCAGCCCCGCGGCCAGGAGGGTGAAGCCCCACCACTGGGCCTGCCAGTCCAGGGCTAGCTGCAGCATCAGCTCCACCGCCAGGGCGGCCACCAGGATGCCCAGCCCCAGGCCGGCAAAGTGGATACCCAGTTCGCCGCGCTGACGGTGACTAATCAGCCAGTGAAGGATCAGCCCCGAGGCCAACAACATGGCGCCGCTGCTCGAGAAGCCGGCCACGAAACGCATGCCCGCCCATAGCCAGAAGTGGTCGGCCAGCGCCATACCGGCGGTGGAGAGCACCGCCAGCAGCAGGGTGAGACGGTAGAGGGTGTCCTTGAGCCGGATGCCGTGGAGTGAGGCTGCCACCAGCGCCCCCAGCATATAACCGGCGTAATTGAGCGCGGCCAGCCAGCCGCCCTGGGCATCACTCAGCCAGGTCTGCTGCTGCATCACCGGCAGCAGCGGCGTATAGGCGAAACGTGCCACGCCGATACATAGAATCTGGCTGAACACGCCGGCCAGCAGCACACGGTAGCGCGGGTGAAGAACATCGAATGTGGCCATACCTGGCACTCCCTGGGTCCCTGTCGTGCTTGCGGTCGGCTATCATACCGCACGCCTGCCACCAGGCCGGTCGCGTGCGACCAAAGAGGGCGACCGTCCCTGCTGCCGTTCACCGCCCAGGGCCCAGTATGCCCGCGAATGCCGAGAAGGAGTCCTCATGTCCCCCTTGACCGCTCGCCTAAACGCCCTTGCCTCGCCTTCCATTGGCCTGGGCTGCATGAACGTCTCCCATGGCTACGGTAGCCCGCTCCCCGAGCGCGAAGCAGAGCATGCCCTGCAGGGCGCCTTCGAAATGGGCTACCGCCACTTCGATACCGCCACCCTCTACGGCGCCACGGCCAATGAGCAGCTGGTGGGCAAGGCACTTGCCAGCAAGCGCAGCGAGATCCTGCTGGCCAGCAAGTGCGGCATGGCCATGGACCCGGCACTCGGCCGCAAGGTGATCGATGGGCGCCCGGAAACCCTGCGCCACCAGTGCGAGGCGAGCCTGCAGCGGCTGAAGACCGATCATCTGGATCTCTACTACCTGCACCGCTGGGACAAGGGCGTGCCCATCGAGGAGAGCGTCGGCGCGCTGGGCCGGCTGGTGGAGCAAGGCAAGATCGGCGCCATCGGGCTCTCCGAGGTGTCCGCGGCCACCCTGCGTCGCGCCCGAGCCGAACAGCCCATCGCCGCGGTGCAGTCCGAGTATTCGCTGTGGACGCGCAACCCCGAAATCGGCCTGATCGATGCCTGCCGCGAGGCGGACACCCTGCTGGTGGCCTTCAGCCCCTTGGGCCGCGGCTTCCTGGCCGGCGCCGTCAACGACCCCTCACGCCTTGAGGAGAACGACATGCGTCGCAGCATGCCGCGCTTCAGCGCCGAGAACCACGCCCACAACCTACGCCTGCTCGCGGCGTTCACGGCACTGGCAGAGGAACTGGAGATGACACCGGGCCAGCTGGCGCTGGCCTGGTTGTGTGCCCAGGGCGACGACATTCTGCCGATTCCCGGCTCGCGCAATATCGATCACCTGCGCGAGAACCTGGCGGCAGAGCACCTTGCCTTGGCAGCGGACGACGTGGCCCGCCTGAACGCCATGATGACCCCCGACCAAGTGGCGGGGGCACGCTACGGCGAGGCCCAGCAGGCGGAAGTCGACACCGAGGAGTTTGGCGAGTCAGACGCATAACCCCCGCGTGGACGCGAGGCGTCCAGAGGCGGGGGAAGGCGATGGCTGCGCCGTCCTGGCGGGTGACGGCTCAGCCCTCGGTCATGGTCAGTTACGGTCGACCAGCCCCTCATCTCCGGCTGCTTTGGCACAATGGGCGCAGCAGTAGACCGTATCGCCATGCTGGACACCGTGGCCCACCACCCGACAGCCGCATTGCGAGCACGATGGCGCCAGCTTGTGAATGGCGCACTCGAAGGAGTCAAAATCGAAGCTCTGGCCATCCTTGGTGACCGTGAAGGTATCACCGTATTCATTGCCGCACGTTGCACAGGTACTCATCACACACCTCCTAACAGGATTCCGCGGTGAATGGGTTTCTGGCCCGCCGCCTCATAAAGGCCTTGTCAGAGCGGAGCTTTGCGGGGCCGGAGACGACGGTCACGAAACGACCGGAGGGCCTGGACCACGTCTCGTCCGACTCCTTTCACCCTAGCAGATGCCCGGCGCTCGTCTCGAACGCGAGGCATCCAGCTCGCTGGAGTCGATCGCTCAAGCCTGAGGCTCTGCTAGGCATCCTCCGCCTTCCTGCGCGCCCGGCGCTTATCGCCCAGCCGTGAGAAGGCGCGGCGGACCGGTCGCCATAGCCGGCTGAGCAGCCACAGCGCGGGCAGGCCGATCACCAGCCAAGGGGTCAGAAACACCACCACCAGGATCACCTGGCCAACCGATTCGAAGAACAGCGACAGGCTACGATCCAGCGCCCGCCATAGCGGCGCCAACACGCCATGCTGATGGGGTTCCACCCAGCGCTGTTCCTGGAAGTTGGCGGTGATCGCCACACTGTCGGTCACGCGGGCGAGATGACGCTGCTGGCCCTGCATGGACTCAATCTCGCCCTGCACCCTGGCGAGCTCGCGCTCGACCTGCAGCAGGTCTTGAATGCGCCGCTCGCTAAACCCCCGCCCCTGCTGGGCAAGCTCCTTGAGGCGCTCGCGCAGCACCTTCTGCTGGGCCAGCCGCGCCTCGGTGTCGATGAATTGCTGGGTGCGGTCGTGGCGGGTGATCTCCACACCGCTGAGCGCCGGGGACTCCGCCACCAGCCTGACTGGCTCGGCGGTGTCCACCCTGTCGCGGGCCACGCGTAGGGCCAAATAGCCGCTGGCCAGCCCCTGACGCGGCGTCTGCAGGCGCCCCTGCTCTATCCGGCAATGCGCGCTCGCCACACAGGCCTCCTGAGTCTCCCGGTAGGCGGCCAGCAAAGCATCGGCCTCATCGAACTGCAGCTGGTAATGGCGCCGCTCCTCGATGCGGGCGTCAGGCGCCTCACCCGCCCCGTTGGCTGGCAGGGTGGAACTGGCCACATCGGCCTGGCGCACCATCGCCTCGCCGGAGATAGCGCTCTCCGACGCGGTCGGCCGCGGCGATGGGGCGTCGAGGCCGGGGCCGTCGCAGCCCGCGAGTCCAAGGGTGGCGGCCAGCAGCAGGGGCGGCAGGAGAACGCGATACGAACAGCGCATGGCGGGCATGGCGAGAGTCTACGTGGCGGCTGAGGAACCTCAAGCGTAGCACCGGGCGCCAGACAGAGGTCGCTCGCGACCTTCGGGTACTCTCCGTGGAGGTCTCGACGGCCGGCCTGGACAAGGCAGCCCCCTGCGTCATACCGGCGGGGTGGGCAGCAGCATCTCGCTGGATTGGGCGAGCAGCTGCTGCATCAGCGGCGACTCGAATTGGCGGCGAACGGTGATGGCGTAGAGCTCCTCGAACACGCCGGGCAGGGCGCCGAAGTCGCTCAGGGTCCCGACGCGCAGCTCATCGCGCACCACCACCGGCGGCAACACCGCCAAGTGTGCGGTGTCCCGGGCCAGCAGGCGCATCAGCGCCATGTCGTCCACCTCGGCGATGATCGTCGGCGACAGCCGGTGGAGCTCGCAGAGACAGTCGAAGGCGTGGCGCACGCTGCTCTCGGGGCCCGGCACAATCAGGCCGCGGCCGGCGAGCCCCTCGGGGAAGGGCGCCGGCGGGCCGAGGCGCTGCGCGCGGCGATCGCCCTCGGCGACGCGCCGCTGGACGAGGCCGCCCTGCTGGCGAGGCTGGAGCGCCAGGAATCTGCCCCCCGGATGTCGGCGAGCGCCTGGGCGCTGGCCGACGAGGACTCCGCGCCGACGGCCGACGACGCCTTCGAGGCGGTGGCCGAGTGTTGCGCCGGCTACTTCGACCACCACCAGCAGCGCTGGGAGCGCGACACAACCACCCCGCTCTACGCCTGGTGGCACGACCAGAGCCGCCACGACCGGCGCCTGAGTGCCGCCCAGCGACGGCGGGTGGCAGCCCTGCCCGCCGATGCCGACGCGGCCCGCGAGCGGCTCGTCGACGAGCTCGCGCTGCCACCGGAGGCGCTGGAGGCGCTGGCCCACGCCCTGCTGCTGCGGGTCAACGGCTGGGCCTCCTGGTGCCAGGGGCTGGCCTGGCACACCCCCCCACGCCGCCGCCCACGCCGGCATCGACCAGCTGCTGGTGGTGCTGCTGGCCTGGGAGTGGCTGGGGCTGGCCGAGCTGGCCCCCGCGGCGTGCCCGCTGGGCGGCGCAGTGGGGGGCGGCGCCGGCAACCGCCGGGCGCGACCCCGACGGCCGCACCCTGGAGGCGCTGATGAGCGCCCCCATGCTGGTGGCCAACTGGATCAACCTGCAGTACTACGCCTCCGTGGCCTAGCCCGAACTCCACAGCGCCGGCAACAAGCTGCTGCACTCAGTGGTGGGCGGCCACGTCGGGGTGGTCGAGGGTAACTCGCCCCAGCTGCGCATCGGGCTGCCGATACAGTCGTTGCACGACGGCAGCGCCTGGTGACACGAGCCGCTGCGCCTGACGGTGGTGATCGACGCGCCCCGCGAGCGCATCGAGGGGGTGCTGGCGCGCCAGCCCGACTTGGCCCGGCTGGTCGAGCATCGCTGGCTGTGGCTCTGTAGCCTCACCGCGGCAGGGCTGGAGCGCTATACACCGGGCGGCTGGCAGTGCATTGCATGAAGTACAGCCGGGTCGGACCGAGACGACAAACCAAGCGGGTAAAGGGCGCTCCCAGCTCGATCAACGCATGGGTGATGACGGTGTCGTGCAGGGAGACTATGCGCTGCGGCGCCACTGGCAACTCGACGGTGCAGGTCTCGGCGAGCGCGCCAACCGAAACTGCCAAGCCGCTGAGGAGCAGGGGGTAGTCGCACGGCAGCGCAATGAAATTGGGCACGCCGATGAGCGCGGTGATGATGCCGGCGGGATTGTTGCCTGGCCCATACCGGGCACATATAATTCCACCTATATGTGCCAAGAGGCAGCCCATGGGACAAGTAACGATTTACCTCGATGACGAGACCGAAAAGAAAATGGCCGCCAATGCCCGGGTCATGAACCTGTCGAAAAGCAAGTGGATTGCCAACGTGATCCGGGAAAAGCTGGTAGACGACTGGCCTGACACGGTGCGGGAGCTGCCGGGCAGCTGGGAAGACTTCCCTTCGCTGGAGATACTGCGCGCCGGGACGGGCGCCGACACGGACCGGGAAGCGCTGTGATGTGGGTGTTGGATACCAATACGCTGATCTACTTTTTCAAGGGGGAAGGCCAGGTAGCCGACAGGCTGCTGGCGCACTCACCCCGGGACATCGGCATTCCCGCCATTGTCCTCTATGAGCTGCAAGTGGGGATTGCCAAATCCTTCTCGCCGGACAAGCGTTCCCGGCAGCTTCAGGAGCTCATCTCGGTGGTTCAGGTACTGCCCTTCCACCAACGCGAGGCTCAGGCCGCGGCAGAACTCCGTGCCGCCCTGGAGCGCGAAGGCAGGCCCATCGGCCCCTATGACACCCTGATTGCCGGTACGGCGCTGGCCCATGGGGCCATCCTGGTGAGCCGCAACACCCGGGAGTTCGGCCGAATCGCGACATTGCGAGTCGAAAACTGGTATTGAGGATGGCGGCGGGGTGTTTCAGCGAGCCGGGACGACCTTTACCCCAGCCATACCGGCAAGGTGCTCACCGCCCGGCTCAACCGTTGAGCCACCAGACGGCGGCGTTGAGATAGGCGGCGAAGCTGACCCAGGCCAGGTAAGGAACCAGCAGCCAGGCCGCGAGGGGGGATACTCGCGCGAAGCGGCGCAGGGTCAGCACGATCAGCCCCCACAGCAGCAGCAGATCGACCAGCGCCACCAGCATCCAATGTAAGCCGAAGAAGAGGATCGACCAGAGGGCGTTGACGGCGAGCTGGGCGACGAAGGGCCAGAGAGTGTACCAGCGCGATGCGGCCGGTGCCGCCAGGGTGGCGCGCCAGGCGGCGATGGCCATCAGCAGGTAGAGCGTGCCCCAGGCGATGGGGAACGCCAGATCGGGCGGCGTCAGCGGTGGCTTGACCAAGCCGGCGTACCAGTCGCCGGGGGGCGTGGCAATGCCGCTCATCGCGGTCAGCGTCACCAGCGCCAGCCAGCCGAGGAGGATCATCAAGGAGCGAGTCGGGGTCATGCGCGGCCTCCTTGCCAGTCGGGGTCAACGGAGGTTAGCACACTCCCCTGATATGCCGGCCGGTGGCAACGGTGGCAGACCCATTATTGTTATGTTATAACCTCCGCCAGTTTTCCGGAGGCTCCCCCATGGCACACCATCGACACCGGCACCGCCCGGAAGGGCCCTGCCATTTCTCGCTGATGTCGCTCTCCGCGACCCGCCGCCTGCTGCTGGTCGCCGCGCCGCTGCTCGCCCTGTGGCTGGCTGTCTCCTGGGCGGCGGGGTGGTGGTCCTGATGTCACGCCTGCAACTGCATGACTTACAGCTGGCCCGCGGCGGCCAAACGGTCCTCGAACACTTGGACGGCCGCTTCATGGACGGCGCCATCACCGCCCTGATCGGCGCCAACGGGTCCGGCAAGAGCACCCTGATCTCGGCGATTATGGGCATGCTGACCCCGGTAGCCGGATCCGTGGAGAGCCGGGTGCCCCGTGAACGCTGCGCCTGGCTGCCCCAGCAGCTGGCGCTGGACCTGACCTTTCCGATGAGCGTGGAAGAGCTGATCATGACCGGCACTTGGCCCAGTCACGGCGGGCTGAAGGGCTACTGTGGCCCCCACTACCGGCGCGGTCGCGAGATCATGGCGCGGCTAGGCATCTCGCATCTGGCCCACCGACCGCTGGGCGAGCTCTCCGGCGGCCAGCGCCAGCGCGCCCTGCTGGGCCGCACCCTGATGCAGGAGGCCGAACTGCTGCTGCTCGACGAGCCCTTCGCCAACGTCGACATCGAGACGGTGGACGTGCTGATGGAGGTACTGCGTGACATGGCCAGGCAGGGTGCCACCATCATCGTGGTGCTCCACGACATGGAGCAACTCTCGCGACTTGCCGACGATGTGCTCTTCCTGGCCGGCGGCCACGGCCGCTGGGTCAGTCCCGACTCTCTGCTCGATCGCTACGCCGGCCAGCCGCCCCGGGCGCCGCGCCTGCCCCTGACCTTTCCGGATGCCTCCCATGCTGGCAATGCTTGAGGCCTTGCTGCTGGCCCCCTTCGACTACGGCTTCATGCAGCGCGCCCTGGTGGCCGGCCTGGCGCTGTCGCTGGCCGCCCCGCCGCTGGGCGTCTTCCTGATGCTGCGCGGCATGAGCCTGATCGGCGACGCCATGGCCCACGCCATCCTGCCCGGGGTGGCGCTGGGCTTCCTGGCCGCCGGCTTCTCGCTGCCGATCATGAGCCTGGGCGGCATCCTCTCGGGGCTGCTGGTGGCGGTGCTCGCCGGCAGCGTGTCGCAGATGACCGGCCACCGCGAAGACTCGGCCATGGCCAGCTTCTTTTTGATCTCGCTGGCCGCCGGGGTAATGCTGGTGTCGCTGGGAGGCAGCAGCGTCGACCTCACCCATGTGCTATTCGGCTCGATACTGGCCGTGGACACCACCGCCCTGGTGCTGATCGCCGGCATCAGCAGCCTGATCGTGGTGATCCTGGCGGTGATCTTCCGCGCCCTGGTGGTAGAGTGCCTGGACCCGCTGTTCCTGCGCGGCCAGGGGGTACGCGGCGGGGTGGTCCACGGCATCTTCCTGGGGCTGGTGGTGCTCAATCTCACCGCCGGCTTCCAGACCCTGGGCACCCTGATGGCGGTCGGCCTGATGATGCTGCCGGCTACCACGGCGCGCTTCTGGAGCCACCGCCTGGAGGGACTGATCGCCATCGCCATCGGTATCGCCCTGGTGGCCAGCACCGGCGGCCTGCTGCTCTCCTACCATCTCAGCCTGCCCTCGGGGCCGGCCATCATCCTGCTGGCCGGCAGCGGCTATGTGCTCTCCGCGCTGTTCGGCCGCCACCACAGCCTGACCGCCCGCTGGCGCCGCCATGCCGCGCCGCTGGGCACTCCCGAACACGATTGACACAGCTAACCGACAAAGCGAACCCAGGAAACCTGCCATGCGCCTTTCCCTCACCTCCGCCCTGCTCGCCGGGGTCTCGACCCTGCTGGCCCTGCCCGCGGCCCAGGCCACTGAACGCCTCCAGGTCGTCACCAGTTTCAGCATCCTTGCCGACATGATCGAGAACGTCGGCGACGAGCATGTCGAGGTAACCTCGCTGGTGGGGCCGGGCAGCGATGCCCACGTCTATTCGCCGCGACCCACCGACGCCCGCGCCCTGGCCGAGGCCGACCTGGTCGTGTTCAACGGCCTGCAGTTCGAAGGCTGGATGGAACGGCTGATCGACGCCAGCGAGTTCGCCGGCCCCCGGGTCGTCGCCACCGATGGCATCGCGGCGCGGATCTCCGCCGCGGAGGACGACGGCCATGATGACCATGACGATGCGCATGATCAGGGGCATCAAGCGCACGACCACCACGATCATGATGGCCACGACGAGCATGACCATGGCCCCATCGACCCCCACGCCTGGCAGGACCTGGGCATGGGCCGGGTCTATGTGGACAACATCCTCGCAGGCCTGATCGAGGCCGATCCGGACAACAGCGAAGCCTACCGGGCCAGCGCCGAGCGCTACCTGGAGGAGATCGCCGCCACCGATATCGAACTCCGAGAGCTGCTCGGCGAGATTCCCGCCGGTACCAGCGTGATCACCGGCCACGACTCCTTCGGCCACTTCGCCCGCGCCTACGGCCTGGCGTTCCTCTCGCCCCAGGGGCTCTCCACCGAGGCCGAGCCCAGCGCGGCCAACATGGCGCGGTTGATCGACGTGATCCGCGAGGAGAGCGTCCAGGCGCTGTTCCACGAGAACATGACCAGCCCGGCGATGATCGACCAGCTGGCCGAGGAGACCGGCCTGCCGGTGGCCGGCACCCTCTTCGCCGATGCTCTTGCCAGCGAAGGCGAGGCCAGCAGCTGGCTGGGCATGATGCGCCACAACGCCCGCACCCTGCACAACGCCCTGGCCGAGCCGGGCCATGACGACCACGGAAACGATGACCACGACAACGACGACCATGGCCACGAGCACTGACCGATAGCCTTGCCACGCGGCCAACGCCACCTTCGGGTGGCGCTGTTTTTATATGGACGCCGGTTTTATGGGACCATCGAGCTCCGGCCACGAAGGATGTCTCCCATGCTCGAGTTCCGCCAGGTCCACAAGGCCTATGCCACGCCACAGGGACCGCTGAAGGTGCTGGATGGTATCGATCTCTCCCTCGAGGCCGGCGAGAGCCTGGCGCTGATGGGCGAGTCGGGTAGCGGCAAGTCGACCCTGCTGCACCTGGCGGCGGGGCTGGACCTCCCCGACGACGGCGAGGTGCGTCTCGAGGAAAGATCGATCTCATCGCTTGACGATGCCGGCCGGGCCAAATTGCGCCGCGAGACCCTGGGGCTGGTGTTCCAGCAGTTTCACCTGGTGCCGAGCCTGAACGTGGCCGACAACCTGCGCCTGCAGGCCCGACTGGCCGGTCGCGAAGACGTCGACTGGTCCACCGAATTGATCGAGCGGCTGGGTCTCGCCGGCTTCGAGACGCGCTATCCGGAGCAGCTCTCCGGCGGCCAGCAGCAGCGTCTGGCCATCGGCCGTGCCTTGGCGCCGCGTCCCGCCCTGCTGCTCGCCGACGAGCCCACCGGCAACCTGGACGAGGCCACCGCCGACGAGGTGCTCGAGCTACTGCTGGCCCTGGTACGCGATCTCGGCAGTGCCTTGTTGGTCGCCACCCACAGTTCTCGAGTGGCGGCTCCCCTGAATCGCTGCCTGAAACTCAGTCACGGCCGCCTTGACGATACCCGCCAGGCGGGACGAGAGAACTGGTGAGAGACCCGATGATCATCACCCTGGCCACGCTGCTCTCTCACTATCGCCGCCATCCAGGCCAGCTGGCCATGTTGCTGCTGGGGCTCTGGGTGGCCAGCGCCCTGTGGAGCAGCGTGCAGGCGATCAACGCCTCGGCCCGGGACAGCTACGCTCGCGCCGAGGCCCTCTTCACCACCGGCCTGGACCGCCTGGAACGCCAGGACGGCGAGCCCCCGACCCGCGAAGACTTCCTGCGCCTGCGCCGCCAGGGCCTGCCCGTCTCGCCGCTGCTCGAAGGCCAGATCGAGGTAGCCGACGGCACCCGTCTGACGGTGATCGGCATCGATCCCCTGACCCTGCCCGGCGACAACGCCTTCGCCGTGGCGGGCAGCACCGCGGAACTCGGCGACTTCCTCATCCCGCCCTGGCGGACCCGGCTGGCACCGGACACCCTCGCCGCCCTGGAGCTCGATGCCGCCGAGGCTGAAGGCGCCGAGCCCCGGCTTCCCGATGGCCACCAGCTGCCAGCCCTGAGGCTCTCCCCCTCCCTGCCACCAGACACCCTGGTGATGGATATCGCCGCGGCGGCCAGGCTGCTGGAGGTCGGCGAGACGCTCTCGCGCCTGGTGACCGCCCCCGACGCCCTGGAAGCGGCACCCGACGGCTGGCGACTGACCCGTGCCGAGGCCCTGGCCTCGCCGGGGCAGCTCACCGAGAGTTTTCACCTCAATCTCACTGCCCTGGCCCTGCTCTCCCTGGTGGTGGGGCTCTTCATCGTCCAGGCGGCGCTGGGCCTGGCACTCGAGCAACGGCTGGGCATGCTGCGCACCCTGCGTGCCTTGGGGGTCGCCGGCCGCTCCCTGGTCGGGCTGCTGGCGCTGGAGCTGCTCTTGCTTGGGCTCCTCGGCGCACTGGCCGGCATCGTCAGCGGTGTCTGGTTGGCCCGCGCCCTGCTGCCGGACGTGGCCGCCACCTTGGGTAGCCTCTATGGCGAGCAGGTGGGCACCGAGCTGCGCCTGCCATGGCACTACTGGCTCGGCGGGCTGGGGGTGACCTTCGCCGGCCTGCTGGTCGCCGGCAGCGGCGTGTTGTGGCGCGCCGCGCGTCTCGACATCCTGGCCCTCGGCCAGGCCCAGGCCTGGCGCCACCGCTTTCGGCGCCAGCTGCGCTCCATGGGCCTGGCCGGCGGTACCTGCGCCCTGGCGGGTCTCGGGCTCTGGGCCTGGGTGGCCAGCCGACCACCGGGCGAGGGACTGCTGACCGGTTTCGGCATGCTGGCGATGCTGCTGCTGGCCAGCGCCCTCTTCCTGCCGCCGCTGCTGGCCGCGATGCTGGCGGGGCTCGCGCGGCTCGTACGCCGGCGACCGCTGGCACAGTGGGCCCTGGCCGATCTCCAGCTGCAGCTACCGCGCCTGGCCCTGGCCATGATGGCGCTGATGATCGCGCTCTCCGCCAACCTGGGCGTGAGCAGCATGGTCGGCGGCTTCCGCCTGACTTTCCTCGACTGGCTGGACCAGCGCCTGGTGGCGGATCTCTACCTGCGCCCGACCCCGGCTCAGTTCGAGAGCATCGACAGCTGGCTCTCGATCCGGCCGGAAGTCGCCGAACGCCTCGCCACCCGCAGCAGCGAGGCCAGGCTGATCGAGGTCGAGAGTGACGACACGACCCGTTCCCTTGGCCTGCCGGTGAACCTCTTCGGCATCACCCCGGGCGAGCACCTGAGACCCAGTTGGCCGCTGCTGGACACCCTCGAGGGACGGCAGGCTGCCTGGCAGGAGCTGAGCCGGGGCGAGGCCTTCATCAACGAGCAACTCGCCATCGGCAAGGGGCTCTCCCCCGGCGATCGCCTGACCCTCTCCGCCCCCGGCGGCGAGGAGAGGGTGCGAGTGATCGCGATCTATCCGGACTACGGCAACCCCCGCGGCGAGGTGCTGCTGGCCACTCCTCGCCTGGCAGAACGCTTCGCCGCGCCGCCGGGCTCGCTGGGCATCGTGCTGCGCCCCGGCGCCGACGGGCAGCGCCTGGGAAGCGAGCTCACCGCGCGCTTCGACCTGGGCGAGGATGCCCTGCAGGATCAGCGCGAAGTGAAGCGCATCGCCACCACCATCTTCGAGCGCACCTTCCGCATCACCCAGGCCCTGAATGCACTGACCTTGGTAGTGGCGGCCCTTGCCCTGCTCGCCAGCCTGCTGGCCCAGGCGCGGCAACGCCGCCGTCAATTGGCCCCGCTCTGGGCGCTGGGCGTGCCTCGCTTGCGGCTGGTCACCAGTCAACTGGCCCAGCTCAGTGGCATGGCCCTGGCCACCGCCCTGCTGGCCATCCCGCTGGGTATCGCCATCACCGCCGGCTTGGTGAAGGTGATCAACGTCGCGGCCTTCGGCTGGCGCCTGCCCTTGCACCTCTTCCCCGGCGATATCCTGCTGACGCTGGCCACCGCGGTGATCGTCGCCCTGCTGGCCGGCGCCATCCCCACCGTCACCCTGTGGCGTACCCCACCCCGTGCCCTGCTGGCCGAGGGGGAAATCACATGAGACAACCGGCGATGACACGACCCTTGCGAATCGGGCTGGCACTTTTGGCCGCCCTCTCGCTGACCGCTTGCGACAGGGAGGCGCAGCGAGAGAGCTCTGCCGGCTTCGCCGGACTGGGCGAGCAGGCTCCGGCGTTCAATCGCGCACAGCCCGGCACGCCGCTGAGTATCCCGGAGGACCACGGTTCCCATCCCGACTTTCGCATCGAGTGGTGGTACCTCACCGCCAACCTGGAGGACGAGCAAGGTGAGTCGCTGGGCCTGCAGTGGACCCTCTTCCGCCAGGCGTCGATTCCCCCCGACGAGCGGCCCGAGCCGGGCCCCTGGGTGGCCGACCAACTGTGGATGGCCCATATGGCGGTGTCGCGTGGCGAGACCCATCGAGTGGCCGAGCGCTTCGCCCGGGGCCTCACAGCGAGTAGCGCCCCCTCGCGCCAGCAGGCCGGCGTGACCCTCGAGCCCTTTCGGGCCTGGCTCGATAACTGGCGGCTCGAGAGTCGCGTCACCGACCCGCAACGCGACCCCCTCTCGCGGCTCGAGCTCGAAGCCATGGCCGAACACAATGGCGAGCCCTTCGGCTACCGGCTGGAGCTCATCGCCGAGGGGCCCCTGGTGCTCCACGGCGAGGACGGCTTCAGCCAGAAGACCGCCGATGGCCAGGGTTCGATGTACTACAGCCAGCCCTTCTATCGGATCGACGGCAAGGTCATCCTGGACGGCGAGACGCGCTCAGTGACGGGCCGCGCATGGCTCGACCGGGAATGGAGCAGCCAGATGCTCGAGCCCTGGCAGACCGGCTGGGACTGGGTGTCGCTGCACCTGGCCGATGGCCGCAAACTCATGGCCTATCGGCTGCGCGGTGGTCGCGACGAGGGCAGTGGTGACTACCTCTTCGGCAACCTGATTGGGCCCGAGGGCGACTCCACTTCGATAGACGGGACGGAAATGTCGCTGACGCCGTTGGAAACGAGCCATGTAGCGGGCCGCGACATGCCCACCCGCTGGCAGCTGGAAGTCCCGGTACAAGGGCTCGATCTGGTGATCCAGGCGCCCCATGCCAACCGCTGGATGGCTACCTCGGTGGCCTACTGGGAGGGAGAGGTGATCGCCCGCGACCGCGAAAGCGGGGAAAGACTGGGCGAAGGCTACCTGGAGATGACGGGCTATTAACAGGCAGCAATTAGCAAGCATGCTATCTATAATTCCATCACCAGGCGCTATCCTGATGAAATTCCTTCTCTGGAGCTCCCTATGCTACCGAGCCTCTTCATCTCCCACGGTTCCCCCATGCTGGCCCTGACACCCGGGTCGGCCCACGATTTCCTGCGCCAGCTGGGCGGCGAATGGGAGCCCAAGGCCATCGTGGTGGTCTCGGCCCACTGGGAAAGCCGGCAACTGCTGGTCAGTACCAGCGCGCGCCCCGAGACCATCCACGACTTCGGTGGCTTTCCCCAGGCGCTCTTCGACTGCCAGTACCCTGCCCTGGGCGAACCCGAACTGGCGATGCGCCTGGCCAGGGAGCTCAACGCCGTGCCCACTGAGCGCGGCCTGGATCACGGCGCCTGGGTACCGCTGATGCTGATGTATCCGGAGGCCGATATTCCGGTGGTCTCGCTATCGCTGCCGGTGGAATGGTCGAACGCCGAGCTGATGGCCCTGGGCGAGAAGCTCGCTGCGCTGCGCGAGGAGGACATCCTGGTGGTCGGCTCGGGCAGCCTGACCCACAACCTGGCGGAACTGCAGGCCCTGGAGGCGCCGATGCCGGCCTGGGTCGGCGAGTTCGCCGACTGGACCCATGACCGCCTGGAAGCCGACGACCGTAGCGCCCTGCTCGACTGGGAATCGGCCCCGAATGCCCGCAAGAACCACCCCACACCGGAGCACTTCCAGCCACTTCTGGTGGCCATGGGAGCAGGCGGCCAGGCCAAACGACTCCACCACAGCGTGGAGCACGGCGTGCTGGCCATGGACCTCTATGCTTTCGCTTGAAGCCGAAGCGCCCGTCTATCACCAAGCCCAGGTGAAACAATGCCGGCCCCCTCAGGCGGCCTCGTCGTATCACGCATCACGGCGAGATCAGGCGTCAAGAAAGCGGCGCTGTCTCAGTCGCCCATCTGGCCGAGGCGATCGGCCTGAATCACCTCGATCCAGTAGCCGTCAACGTCCTTCACGAAGACCACGTCCTTCATCTTGCCCTGATCGGCGCGCTTGACGAACGCCACGTCGTTGGCATCGAACCAGGCCTCGGCGGCGTCGAGGTCCGGTACCGAGAAACAGATGTGGCCGAAGCCCTGGGGCTCGGCGTTGCCGTCATGGTAGGCGAAGCCTTCCTTCTCCTCGGTGCCCCAGTTGTGGGTCAGCTCCAGCACGCCGCGCTGGCTGAAGGTCCAGACGGTGCGCTCACCGGCATCCTCTGGCATATCTTCGCCCGCTTCAGGCCGCGCCAGGAAGTAGAGTGAGAACTGCATCTCCTCGAAGTCGAGCCGGCGCAGGACCCGCATGCCGAAGACCCGGGTATAGAAGGTGAGCGCCTTTTCCGGATCCTTGATCCGCAACATGGTGTGGTTGAGGCGAAAACCCTCGCTATCGGCGGTGGGCGCCTGAACGCCTGGATACTGTTCTCCCTGAAAGCTCATGGGGACTCCTTTTCGCTATGGTGAACGGTCAGTTGCAACGATGTAAGGGCGACCAAGGCGCTTTTCCACCCCGCCGAAAGGGGCACGTTCGGCACTGGATTCCACCATTGGCTTTATAAGGCATATACAAACGTGGCGTTCGCCGACCACTTCCATCGTAGATCTCGCTTGATAGGGCCGAGTCGGCTTCTACACTAGTTGTACATTCACGAGCTTACACGAGGCAGCCCCATGTCCATCCCGGCCTATCAGCTGGGTGACCATGTCACCCTCAAGGAAATTGGCAATGCCATCTCCCATGGCCTCATGCCGATCGTCGAAGTCGAGTCGATGGATGGCATCTATACGGTGCGATTCCACCACGCCAACAACGTCTCGGAACTCTCGGACAACCAGGGAAAGACCCGCACCTTCCTTGGTACCGGTGAGATCCGCGATCTGCTCGGCGGCATCGGGCTAACTCACGGCGTGCTGACCTGGGGAGACCAGTGTGGCGACGAGATGATCGGCGTGCCGGGGCACGCCCTCTCACCGGACGAGATGCTGGCCAGCGGTACACGGATCGCCTTTCGCTGATGCGTAACCAGGGGTAGGCTAAAAGTACAATCGCCCGTGGTGACCCCGAAATGGCCGAGATACCTACCCTGCCTCGCAACCCGTCCGTCTATCTGATGACCAGCAGCCGCCTGCTGGTCATGGCGTTTGTCATTGTACTGCTGGCCGGCTGTGCGGGCCGGGAGCTCGCTACCCGCGAGGAGCCGGGAGAACTCTCCATCGACCGGGCGATGATCCTCGCCGAGGCCAAGCGCGCCCTGGGCACTCCCTACCGCCTGGGTGGCACTACCGACCGTGGCTTGGATTGCTCCGGGCTGGTGCAGCGGACCTACTCCCGTGCCGGCATCCGCGTGCCGCGCACCTCACGGCAGCAGTTCGAGGCCCTGCCGCGGGTCGACGAGGCGCGCCCCGGCGACCTGCTGTTCTTCGCCACCGCCGGGGGCGGCAAGCCGAGCCACGTGGGTATCTACCTCGGCGACGGCGAGATGATCCACGCCCCGGGAAGGGGCCGTCGAGTAACCACCACTGCCCTGGCGCTGGACTACTGGCAGGAACGTTTCCTGGGTGCCGCCGCGCCTGCTCCCTGACGCTCGCTCCCTTCCGGCAATGGCGAGCACGCACCACAATCATCATTCCCGCTACGATCCGTCCCTGCTGGCTAGCCCAGACCGCGTCTCGCCCTCCATGCCGTGGCTGTGCCCCACGGCACGAAGGCCCTGAAAGGAATTCACGCATGGCACGCCACCATTGGTACCCGCGACTCCCCGGCATCGCCACCGGGCTGCGCGCTGCCTGGCGAGACGGCTACGGCCTGGACGATCTGCGCCGCGACGTGCTGGCCGGCCTGACCATCGGCACCGTGGCGGTGCCACTCTCCATGGCTCTGGCCATCGCCACGGGCGTGCCACCCCAGCATGGGCTCTACACGGCGATCGTCGCGGGCGCCATCATCGCGCTGACCGGCGGTTCCCGCTTCAATGTCTCGGGCCCGACTGCGGCGTTCGTTGTCATCCTCTTTCCCATCGTCCAGCAGTACGGTCTGGGCGGCCTGCTGATCGCCACGATGATGGCTGGCGTGATCCTGGTGGCGCTGGGCCTCTCCGGCATGGGGCGCCTCATCCAGTACGTGCCCTATCCGGTGGTACTGGGCTTCACGGCGGGGATCGCGGTGGTGATCGCGGTGTTGCAGATACCCGACTTCCTGGGGCTGGAGGTCGGACAGCTGGGCGAGCACTTCGTCGAGAACCTGGGACGCATCGTCACCTCGCTGCCAAGCCTGGATCCACTCGAGCTGGGAGTCGGCGCCTTCACCCTGGGCGTCATGCTGCTCTGGCCACGCCTGCGCGTGCCGATTCCGGCACCCCTGATTGGGCTGGTGGTGGGCGCGATGGTGGCCTATGCGGTCAACCAGTGGCTAGGTAACCCAGGCACGGATAACGTGGTGGAGACCATTGCCTCGCGCTTCTCCTGGGAGGCCCAAGGCGAGACGGGCAGCGGCATTCCGCCGATCGCGCCGAGCTTCGTGGCCCCCTTGCGGCTACCCGGCGCGGATGGAGAATCCCTGGCACTGAGCTTCGAACTGATTCGTGCCCTGCTGGGGCCGGCGTTCGCCATCGCCATGCTGGGAGCGATCGAGTCGCTGCTGTGTGCGGTGGTGTCCGACGGCCTGACTCGCACCCGGCATGACCCCAACGCCGAGCTGATCGGCCAGGGACTGGGCAATATCGTCGCGCCACTGTTCGGCGGCATCACCGCCACGGCCGCCCTCGCCCGGACCGCCACCAACATCCGCAGCGGCGCCCGCTCGCCGATCGCGGCGGTGGTGCATGCGCTGGTGGTGCTGCTGGCGGTGGTCGCCCTGGCGGGCCTGCTGGGGTTAGTGCCAATGGCCGCGTTGGCGGCGCTACTGTTCATCGTCGCCTGGAACATGAGCGAGGCCCGCCACTTCCTGCACACCCTGCGCTCGGCTCCTCCGGGAGACGTGGCCATCCTGGTGACCTGCTTCACGCTGACCGTGTTCTTCGACATGGTGCTGGCAGTGGCCGTGGGTATCGGGCTGGCCGCCGCCCTTTTCATCCGCCGCATGTCGCTGCTGACCCAGACCCAGCGGATCGACGCCGGAACCCATGCCGGTATCGACGACTTGCCCGACGAGGTCGCCCTCTACGACATCGATGGCCCGCTGTTCTTCGGTGCCGCCGAGAGGGCGCTGACCTCGCTGCACCTGGTGGACCCGAGGGTACGGGTCGTCATTCTTGATATGCACGACGTGCCGAGCATGGATGGCACCGCCATCGTGGCCCTGAAGACGCTGATCGACGAGATGCACCACGAGGGGGTGGCACTGGTGCTGGTCGGGTTACCCGCGCGGATCCTCGTCAAACTGCGCCGGGCCGGCATCCACAGGTCGGCCGGCCGACTGACCTGGTGCCGGGAACTTGCACAGGCCCGAAGGGTAGCCATACGCTGGCTCGCTACAGAAGAGTCCCGCCTGGAGGCACACGATGCGCCTTGATCTCTCGCTGTACCTGATCACCGACCCGGACCTTTGCGGCAACCGAGACCTGGTGGAAACCGTGGTGGCGGCAGTGCGAGGCGGCGTGACAGTGGTACAGCTGCGCGACAAGCATGCCAGCGATGCCGAACTGATCGACCAGGCGCGTCGCCTCAAGGCAGCGCTTTCCGGTACCGGCGTGCCGCTGATCATCAATGACCGGCTGGAGGTGGCCCTGGCCGCCGGTGCCGACGGCCTGCACATCGGCCAAGACGACGGCGACGTGGCCAAGGCCCGCGCGGCGCTGGGCCCGGAGGCGATCCTCGGGCTGTCGGTTCAGACCCATGAGCAGATGGCCCGCGTCGATGCCGAACGCCTCGACTACCTGGGGCTGGGCCCGGTGTTCGCCACCCCCAGCAAGCACGACCACGCCGAACCGCTGGGCTTCGAAGGACTGGCGAGCCTGGTGGCGGCAAGCCCCCTGCCCGCCGTGGCCATCGGTGGCCTCAAGGCCGAACATGTGGCCGCAACCCGGAACGCCGGCGCCCAGGGCTTGGCAGTGATCTCGGCAATCTGCGGCAATCCCGACCCCGAGGCCGCCGCACGAGCCTTCCGTTCCCGGCACTGAAGCGTCACGACGTCGGCCGGCGCTTCAGGGTGGTACGACGCTCACGGTAGGCGATGGCCAGGCCGCTGCCAATGATCAGAATGCTGCCGACGAAGACCCAGATATCCGGCATTTCCCCCCAGAACCACCAGCCCAACAGCACGGCCCAGAGCATGGCAGTGTAGTCAAAAGGAGCGGCAATGGCGGCCGGTGCGTAGCGAAAGGCGATGGTAATGCTGGCGGTGGCACCGACCCCGAAGATGCCCGAGCCCAAAAATCCTGGCCAGTGCCAGGGATGGGGCGTCTGCCACACCCAGGGCAGCACCAGGGCCGTTAGCACGAAGGGCACCAGGGTCATGTAGAAGACCATGGCCCAGAGGTGCTCGGTGCCGCCCCAGCGCCGAGCGGTAATCATCATCAATGCGTAAAAGAGGGCGGCCCCGATCATTACCAGGGAACCCATCTGAAACGCTTCGCCACCCGGACGCACGATGATCATCACGCCGACAAACCCCAGTAGCGATGCGGCGAGGACCGGCCGCTCGATTCGCTCCCCCAGCAGCGGCACAGAGAGCAGCGTCACGAACATGGGGGCGGCGAAGGCAATGGCGGTCGCCTCGGCAAGCGGCAAGAGGGTGAGGCCCAGCACGAAACAGCCCATGGTGCCGGTGTAGATCAACCCGCGCAGTAGATGGACCCCGGGACGACGGGTACGCAGCTTGCTCAGGCCGCCGCCAAAATAGGCTAGCAGCGCAATCAGTGGCAGCGAGACCAGGGTACGAAAGAAGATGATCTGCAGCGGCGAGTGCACCTCGCCCAGCCACTTGGCGATGCCGTCGCCGATGGCCAGGCAGAGCACACCCAGGCACATGAAGCCGATGCCCTTGAATGACGATGACACCTCGATGCCCTCCCTTGGCCGAACCCCCAAAATGTTACCCCGCCGACCTGGGGCCGGCGGGGTGGGTGGAGATCACTACGCTAGTCGGTGACGTGTCGGAGGGCAAGGCCTCAGAGGCTGGCCTGGACCACCATGCATTCCATGCCCTGGGCCACCAGGCGACGGCAGGCCGTATGGGCCTGGCGCTCGTCCATGTCTACCAGACGTGCACGGTAGACGCCGGCCTTCCCGGCATCCCCCACGGCGACCCGAGCCTCGACGAGGTCGCTGGCCAGCTGGTTGGCGGCGCGTGACGCCAGGGTGCGGGCATGGCCGGCATCGCTGAAGGCCCCGACCTGCACGCCCCAGCCTCCGCGCTGGACAATGCCTTCCGGAAGCGTGACGGGTTCCGCCGACTCACCGGTGCTGGCCATCAGCTCGCGTATGGGATCATCGGCCGAGCCCTGCTCCAGGCCCGCCATGGCAACGAAGGCCGGCGACTCGACACGGACGATCCGCGATACCACCTGTCTCGGGGCGTTCACTGCCGCCGTTGGCGCCGCCACCGCAGCCGGTGAGGTCACAGCCGATGTGCCAAGGCTGGCCAGGCGAACCCGGTGGCCGACCGGCTGGCCCGGGGCCTGGGGCTCGCCCGGCATCAGCCGGCCGCCGGAGATATCCGCACTGGCCAGCCAGCCGCTACCATCGGCCAGCGAGGCACGCATGAAACTGCGATCGAGCAGGTCGGCGGTGTGCGCATCCCGTGAGGCAGCGGTGAAGCCGCCCATCACCACGGTGAGCAGGCGACGACCATCACGCACTGCCGAGGTGGCCACGTTGAAACCCGAGGCACGAATGTAGCCCGTCTTCATGCCGTCGGCGCCGGCGTAGTTGTCCAGCAGACGGTTATGACCCGTAATGGTCTTGCCGCGCCAGGTGAAGCTCGTCCGCGAGAAATAGGGATAGTACTGAGGGAAGTCGCGCATCACGCTACGAGCGAGCACCGCCATGTCGCGTGCCGTGGTGACCTGGCCGGCATCGGGCAGGCCATTGGGATTACGGAAGGTGGTACGGGTCATGTCCAGCTCGCGAGCCTTGTCGGTCATCATGCGACTGAAATGCGCTTCGCTTCCGCCCAGGGCTTCGGCCACCACCACGGCCACATCGTTGGCCGACTTGATCACAAGGGCCTGGATGGCTTTATCCACGGGAATGGTCGAGCCCGCCTTCACATACAGCTTGGACGCCTGTCTGGAGGCGGCATAAGCGGAGACCGGAAGCGGCGAATCGAGCTGCAGATCGCCCCGCTCCAGCGCCTCGAAGAGCAGGTAAAGCGTCATCATCTTGGTGAGCGAGGCCGGATAGCGCAGCTTATCGGCATTTTCGGCGTAGAGGATCTCCTGGCTGTCGGCATCGATGACGATCCCGGCATAGCGAGGATTGGCCTGGACGGCCGTGGCAGCAAGCAGCAGGCAGGTCAGCAGCGCGAAGATGCCCCCTTTCCGGCGCCAGTTGTTTGTTGTGATAGGCACCATGTCGCGTTCCCTCTAGTTTTTTACAATTACCCCCATGCCATTATGGCCGCCTAGTGCGCACTGTACAGGGTGAATACCGGACTTTTTTCCCGACTTTTCGCCGTATTACTCCTTCCTTTCGCCCTGCCCTTTTAGGCCGCTGCCCGACCCAATTAAGTGCGTCTATCATCCTGCTCCTGCCAACCGCTGCCCGCCAAGCCACACTAGGCGCAAAGCAAGCAGCGTCAGCGCCCACTTGAACAGGTTGTCGAAGCGGTGCTCCGGGAGCCAATGCAGTAGGCGCAGGCCCAGCCAGGTGCCGACAAAGCCCGCCGCCACCATCACCAGCATCAGCGGCAGCCAGTCCCGGAAGACGAAGCCGGCCACGCCGAACACGAAGGCCTTGCTCAGGTGCTGCAGCAGCATGCAGGCGGAGAAGGTCGCTACCTTGGCCAGGCGACCTTCCTGGCTCTGCTTGATGAAGGCAGCTACCACGGGGCCGCTGGCGCCTACCAGGCTGGAGAGCAAGGTGGTAACGGCGCCGACGATCAGTATGCCCCCTCGCCCCAGGGCCCGTTTCGGTAGTCCCGGCCCCCAGCAGGTAAAAAGCACAAAGGCGGCGATACTCAACTCCAGCACCCCGGCCGGCAAACGCACCAGCAACCAGGCGGCCGCCAGCGCGCCCAGCACCACCCCCGGCAGGAAGGCGGCGAGCATGGCACGATTGACATGGCGCCAGGTCATCGCCGTGCGGCCGACGTTGGAACCGAGCTGCACCATGCCGTGGACCGGGATCAGCGCTGCCGCCGGCATCACCTGAGCCAGTGCCATGATCATCAGCACCCCGCCCCCGACACCCACCGCGGCGGTGAAGGCCGAGGTAAGCACCGACAGCAGCACCAGCACCAGGTTGATCATTCCCGACAGCGGCGAAAGGCTCTCCAGAAGCATCGACTTACTCATGGTCATGTGAGGAGGCCACTATACCCGAGCCCGGGATCGCCTCGTCGACTCCAGCAGCAGGCCATCGGCATCGCTCAGCGTTACGTCCATCGCATCACCGAGCAAACAGAGACACGGGCCATACCAGTAACGACGGTACGACCGTCAGTCGTCGTTCAGCATGAGATCGCGCAGCTTCTGCTCGTCGAGCACCAGCAGGCGCTGGCGGTCGATGTTGATGACCCCCTCCTCGCGCAGCTTGGCCAGCAGGCGCGACAGGGTCTCCGGGGTCATGGCCAGCTGGGCGGCCAGCCAGCGCTTGGGAATGGTCAGCCGCACCACCCGGGGCCCTTTGGCGCGGCCTGTCGGGAGCTGGCGCAGGATGTAACTGACCAGACGCGCCATGGCATCGGCCTGGGTCAGCAGGGCCATGTCCTCGAGGCGTTCGGTAAGCTCCAGGGCCAGGCGACTCAAGAACTCCGCCCGGCAGGCCGGCTGGCTGTCCATGATCTCACGGCAGCGTGCTGCGGGGATGGCCAGCAGATGGGTGCGACGCAGGGCTTCGGCGGAATAGAGGTAGACGCGGGCATTGGACACCATGCTCAGCTCACCCAGGGTGCCACCGCGCTCCACGCAGCGGATGGTCGCCAGGCGGCCATCGCCGGCACTGCGCACCAGGCGCACCACCCCACTGATCACCACGTAGAGCCATTCGGCCGGCGCATCCTGGCGGAACAGCCACTCGCGGGCCTTGAGGGTGCGTACCGTGGAGTCCTCCAGCAGGGCCTCGATCCGGTCATCGTCGAGGTCGCCCAGCCAGGGCACCCCACGCACCAGGTCGCGCAGCTGCCGGGGCCGAAACAGCAGCTCAGTCGAGGAACTGGGCACCGGGGCAGTATCCGTAGACATGGCCTTCCTCCACATGGGTATCGGCATCGATGATCAGGTAGCCATGGGCCTGGCTGGCGGCGCCGAGCATATGCGAGCCCTGCCCGCCGGCCAGCCGTGCAACGGGGGCACCGCCGGTCCAGTCCAGCACCACCCTCAAGAGCTCGCGCCGGCCTCGCGGCGCCTTCCGGGAGAAACCGGCGGTGACCGGGAAGCGCTGCAGTGCAGGCGGGGTACGCCCTTGCCGCCCCTGCACGAAGGGCAACGCCAGCCACTGCCAGCCCACCAGCGAGGCCACCGGGTTGCCAGGCAGGCCGATCAGCGGTGTACCACCGTCATGCAGTGAAGGGCCGAGCCAGCCGAAAACAAACGGCTTGCCGGGCTTGATCGCCACCCCATGGAAGCTGATACCGCCCAGACGCTCCAGCACCGGGCGCACATGGTCCTCCTCCCCCACCGAGACCCCGCCCGTACACACTATCAGATCGGCTTGTTCGCACGCCCGGGCAAAGCATTGACTCAAGTCAGCTGCGGTGTCGGCAGCAACGCCCAGGTCACGAACCTCGCAGTCCTGCTGTGCGAGCAGAGCACGCAGCATGGCACCATTGCTGTTGTAGACCTGGCCGGGCGCCCAGGGCTGGCCAGGCTCGATCAGCTCGTCACCGGTGCTGACCAGGGCCACGCGCACCCGCCGACGCACCCTCACATCAGCGATGCCCTGGCTGGCCAGCAGGGCGATGGCCGCGGCGTTCAGCCGCGCGCCCGCCGCCAGCACCACGTCCCCGGCGCGGCTCTCCTCGCCTCGGCGACGGATATTGTCGCCCGCGGCCAGCCCATCCTCGATGTGCACCCGCCCCTCGCGGTCCAGGTTCACCTTCTCCTGAGGCACCACGGCATCCGCGCCCAGCGGCACCGGGGCGCCGGTGAAGATGCGGGCACAGCCCCCTTCGGGCAACCTGAGCACCCCGGCACCGGCCGGCACGCGCAGCGTCACCGGCAGGCCGGACTGGCTCGCGGCAAGCTCGTGGCGACGCAAGGCATAGCCGTCCATGGCGCTGTTATCGACGCCGGGCAGGTCGAGCTCGGCCAGAGCATCCTCGGCCAGCACTCGGCCGGCGGCATCCGCCAGGGCAACCCGCTCGTTGCCGTCCACCGCCACGCCGGCCGCTACCATCAGGGCGCGGGCATCGAAGAGGTCGAGCAGGCCGGGCGTGATGACCTCCGAACAGCCGCAGTTCATGCCCCGGCCCTTTCCGCCACGTCCTCGTCGGCGCTCACCTGCCGGGACCCGCAGTGCTTCGCCTCCGGCAGCACCATGGCGACGAAGTTGCAGGGGCGGGTGCGGGCATCGAGCTGCGCGGCCAGGATGCCATCCCAGGCGGTGGCACAGGCCTTGGGTGAGCCGGGCATGGCGAACACCAGGGTACGGTCGATCAGGCCGGCCACAGCCCGGGACTGGATGGTGGAGGTGCCGATGGTTTCCAGCGACAGCTGGCGAAACAGCTCGCCGTAGCCCTCGACCGACTTGTCGAACAGCGGTGCGAGGGCCTCGGGGGTGGTATCGCGTGGCATGAAGCCGGTACCGCCGTTGACCAGGATCACCTGGATGTCCTCGCGTACCACCCAGGCCGAGACCACCGCGCGGATGCGGTAGACGTCATCGGGCACGATCTGTCGCTCCACCAGCGCATGGCCTGCCTGGGTGAGCCGTTCGCCGAGCAGATCGCCGCTACCGTCCTCATTGAAGCCGCGTGTGTCGGAGACGGTCAGCACGGCGAGGCCGAGTGGGGCGAAGGGTGTATCGGCGTGGACATGGGCCATGGAGTCTCTCCTATTGCATCAGGGCACTGGCGCTGTCGTCGTCGAGCGCGATGCCTTCGACACCGATCTCAGCCTCCAGCGCCAGCAAGTAGTGGCGCAGGGCACGACGGGTGGCCTGCTCGCGCAGGCTGTGGCGGACGTGCTCGGCGACCTGCTCGTAAGGCAACTCACGTCCCTCCAGGCGCTCGTCAATGCTGACGACATGCCAGCCATAGCGGGAAGCCAGCGGGCGGTCGTGGAGCCCCTCGGGCAGATGCTGCAGGGCGCGGTCGAGCTCGGCCACGGTCTGGCCGGGCGCCAGCCAGCCCAGCTCGCCGCCTTCCTCCCTGGAGGGACAGGCGGAGTGGCGCTGGGCGAACTCGGTGAAGCGCTCGGGCACTTCCTGCAGCTGGCGGATCAGCTTCTCACCCTGGCGATAGCCGGCGTCGCGGGCCGGGGCGTCATCCGGGGCAGCGGCCAGCAGCACGTGGCGCACCCGCAAGCGGGTGGGCTCGCTGAAGCGCTCGGGATGGGCGGCGTGGAAGCGACGGCAGTCTTCCTCGGCGGGCTCGGGCACCTCCAGTTCGCGCTCCAGCAGCTCGGCGATGGCGACATCGGCCTCATCGACCGCCTCGTCGGCGGCCTCGGCCACTCCCAGGGCGGCCGCCCGCTGGCGCAGCAGCTCGCGCACCACCAGGGCGCGGGCCGCCTTGAGCTGGGCAGTTCCGGCGGAGTCCGCCGGGTGGTACTGCATCTCCTCGGCGATGTCGGCCTCCGCGATGGTGGCCTCACCGACCCGGATGGGCGGGGGGCTGGCGCCCCCGGGGATCTGCTCGATATCGATCTTTAACATGACAGAATCCTTGAAGCTCTTCTCAACTAGCCTGGGTAAGAGGGGCTATTCCGGCGACAGGACTGCGAGGCGACGCTGTGAACCCCTCCCTGGGCGCTACCGACGCCATTCGTGGCGTAGGACCTCTTCTTCGTCCTGCCCACGGCGCCCCTTCCAAGGGTGTGGGCAAGGCCTTTACTCAGCCCCGCTTGCGAACCAATTGATAGCGACGAGTGATATACCCCAGCGGCACGCTCCACACATGCACCAGGCGCGAGAAGGGGAACAGCAGGATGATGGTCAGACCGAGGAAGACGTGGAGCTTGTAGATCCAGGAGACCTCGGTCATGTAATCCGCCGCCCCGCCGCCGAAGAAGACGATGGACTGCGCCCAGGCGGCCAGGGTGAGCATCATCTCGCCGTCCAGGTGGCCCAGCGAGAAGAACACGCTGATGATGCCCAGCGCCGCCTGGAAGACGATCAGCCCGAGGATGACGTTGTCCATCGGAGCGGACGAAGCCTTGACCCGCGGGTTGTTCAGGCGACGATAGAGCAGCATGGCGCCGCCCGTCAGGCACATCACGCCGGCGATCCCACCGATGACGATGGCCAGCACCTGCTTGGCACCCGCCGACAGGAAGGGGGCATAGGCCCAGTGCGGCGTCAGCATGCCGAACAGGTGACCGAAGAAGATCACGATGATGCCGATATGGAAGAGGTTGCTGGCCAGGCGCATGTTCTTCGACGAGAGCATCTGGCTGGAACCGGTCTTCCAGGTGTACTGGCCGTGGTCGTAACGCAGCAGACTGCCGACCAGGAACACCGTACCGGCCAGGTACGGGTAGTAGCCGTAGAGCAGGTGTTGCAGGTATTCGCTAAACATGACGGTTCTCCTTTAGCGATCGGTCGGGGCGCGGTCGGACGCGCCGCTGCTGGACATGATCTTGACGGGGTCGCTGGGCACGGCCTTCTTGCGTTCGGCCAGACGCCGTCCTTCGGCGGACTGCAGCGCGCAGTCCTGGTCGGAATCGGCACTGAAGCGCACCGCCTCCTCCTCCCAGACCTCGTCCAGCGCCTCCGGGGTATCGTCGGGAGCCTCCTCCTTCACCGTCTCGCGATGGGCGTCGACATCTCCCTCGGCCCCGATCAGCGCCAGCAGCGCCAGTGGCACGAGGGCATGGTCGGCGTCGCGCTCTTCCAGCCGGGCGGCGAGCAGAGCCAGGATATGGCGGATCTCGCCCAGCCAGCGACCGATGTCGGCCTCGTGGCGGGTCGAGAGATACTCCAGGAACAGCGGCAGATAGTCCGGCAGCTCACGGGCATCGAGCTCGAAGCCCGCGGCGCTGTATTCGGCCATCAGGTCGACCATGGCTTGGCCGCGATCGCGGGACTCGCCGTGGACGTGCTCGAAGAGCAGCAACGAGGTGCTGCGCCCCTTGTCGAACAGCGCCACGTACTCGGCCTGCAGCTCCATCAGGTCGGCCTCCAGCAGACGCTGGCACCACGCCATCAGGCGGGTGCGCAGCGCCGCCTTCCAGCGGCGCTCGCCGTCGAGTATCTCGATCATTTCCGGCGCGGCAGCCTGGAGCTCTGCGGAGGGGTAGTCCAGCAGCCGGGCCAGCACGCGCAGGCTCAGCATGTCCGGCTCAGTCGCGGGGTATTGCATCGCTGCCTCAGCCATGACGGGCCTCCTCGGCTTTCTCATCGCGCCGACCCACGCTCTGCGGATCAAAGGTTTCTACCGGCTTGACCAGGGTGGTGGTCTGAGAGCGGCCGTTGAAAAGGCTGGGCTTGCTCTCGCCATGGCAGCCGTCACCGAAGGTGAAGCCGCAGCCACCGCGCTCCGGGAAGGCCTCGGTGGCCATCTCGCGGTGGCTGGTGGGGATCACGAAGCGATCTTCGTAATTGGCGATGGCCAGATACCGATACATGTCCTCCACCTGGGCCTCGCTGAGCCCCACGCTCTCCAGCACCTCGGTCTCGGCCTTGCCCTCGACGTGCTTGCCGCGCATGTAGAGGCGCATGGCCATCAGGCGCTTGAGCGCCAATATCACGGGCTCTTCCTCACCGGCGGTGAGCATGTTGGCCAGGTACTTGACCGGAATACGCAGCGACTCGATCTTGGGCATGACGCCGTCAAACTCGACGTTGCCGGTCTCGGCGGCGGACTGGATCGGCGACAGCGGCGGTACGTACCAGACCATCGGCAGGGTGCGATACTCCGGGTGCAGCGGCAGCGCCAGCCCCCAGTCCATGGCCAACTTGTAGACCGGCGAGGCCTGGGCGGCGGCTATCACGTTATCGGTGATGCCGTCCTTCTTCGCCTGGGCGATCACTTCCGGATCGTTGGGATCCAGGAAGATCTCGCACTGGCGATGATAGAGATCACGCTCGTCCGGGGAGCTGGCGACTTCCTCGATGCGGTCGGCATCGTAAAGCAGCACACCGAGGTAGCGGATCCGGCCTACACAGGTCTCGGAGCAGACGGTCGGCTGGCCGGCCTCGATGCGCGGATAGCAGAAGATGCACTTCTCGGACTTCCCGGTCTTCCAGTTGTAGTAGATCTTCTTGTAGGGGCAGCCGGAGATGCACATCCGCCAGCCGCGGCACTTGTCCTGGTCGATCAGGACGATGCCGTCCTCCTCGCGCTTGTAGATCGCGCCACTCGGGCACGACGCCACGCAGGTCGGGTTGAGGCAGTGCTCGCACAGCCGCGGCAGGTACATCATGAAGGTGTTCTCGAACTGGCCGTAGATGTCGGCCTGGATCTTCTCGAAGTTCGCGTCCTTGCGCCGCTTGGCGAACTCGGTGCCGAGGATCTCCTCCCAGTTCGGGCCCCATTCGATCTTGTTCATGCGCTGGCCGGAGATCAGCGAGCGCGGCCGCGCAGTGGGCTGGTGCTCGCCCTGCTTGGCGGTGTGCAGATGCTGGTAGTCGAAGGTGAACGGCTCGTAATAGTCGTCGATCTCCGGCAGGTCGGGGTTGGCGAAGATGTTCGCCAGCACCCGCCACTTGCCGCCGATACGCGGCTCGATCTTGCCATCCTTGCGACGCAGCCAGCCGCCCTTCCACTTGTGCTGGTTCTCCCACTCCTTGGGATAGCCGATGCCGGGCTTGGTCTCGACGTTGTTGAACCAGGCGTACTCGACGCCCTCACGGCTGGTCCAGACGTTCTTGCAGGTCACCGAGCAGGTGTGGCAGCCGATGCACTTGTCGAGGTTGAGGACCATGCCTACCTGGGAACGAATCTTCATTTCACGGCCTCCTGCTCGTAGTCATTGCCTTCGCCATCCAGCCAGTCGATCTTCTTCATCTTTCGCACGATGACGAATTCGTCGCGGTTGGAGCCGACGGTGCCGTAGTAGTTGAAGCTGTAGGACAGCTGGGCGTAGCCGCCGATCATGTGGGTCGGCTTGGGACACACGCGGGTCACGGAGTTGTGGATACCGCCCCGGGTGCCCGTCATCTCGGAGCCCGGCATGTTCAGGATGCGCTCCTGGGCGTGATACATCATCGCCATGCCGTTCTTGACCCGCTGGCTGACTACCGCACGGGCCGCGATGGCACCGTTGGCGTTGTACAGCTCGATCCAGTCGTTGTCCTCGACGCCGATGGACTTGGCGTCATCCTCGGACAGCCAGACGATGGGGCCGCCCCGCGACAGGGTCTGCATCAGCAGGTTGTCACTGTAGGTGGAGTGGATGCCCCATTTCTGGTGCGGAGTGATCCAGTTCAGGGCGATCTCCGGATTGCCGTTGCCCTTGGGCTCGGCCACGCTCACCGCCGCCTTGGTGTCGATGGGCGGACGATAGACCAGCAGGCTCTCGCCGAAGGCACGCATCCAGGGGTGATCCTGGTAGAACTGCTGGCGACCGCTGACGGTACGCCAGGGGATCAACTCGTGGACGTTGGTGTAGCCGGCGTTGTAGGAGACGTGCTCGTCCTCGAGACCGGACCAGGTCGGACTGGAGATGATCTTGCGCGGCTGGGCGACGATGTCGCGGAAGCGGATCTTCTCCTCCTCCTTGGGATGCGCCAGGTGGGTATGGTCCCGCCCGGTGATCTTCGACAGCGCGTCCCAGGCCTTCACCGCCACCTGGCCGTTGGTCTCCGGCGCCAGGGTCAGGATCATCTCGGCGGCGTCAACGGCACTCTCGATCTGCGGACGCCCCTTGTGCGGCCCGTCTGGCTTGCGGTGGTTGAGCTTGCCGAGCAGGTCCACCTCCTTCTCGGTGTTCCAGCTGATGCCCTTGCCGCCGTTGCCGATGCTCTCCAGCAGCGGGCCCACGGAGGTGAAGCGTTCATAGGTCTCGGGGTAATGACGCTTGACCTCGATCAGTGCCGGCATGGTCTTGCCGGGGATCGGCTCGCACTCACCCTTCTTCCAGTCCTTGACCTCGACCTGGGCCAGCTCGGCGGGAGAGTCGTGCTGGTGCGGCAGGGTGACGAGATCAGTCTCCTCGCCCAGGTGCCCCACGCAGACCTTCGAGAAGGCCTTGGCGATGCCCTTGTAGATCTCCCAGTCGCTGCGCGACTCCCACGCCGGGTCCGTCGCCGCGGTGAGCGGGTGGATGAAGGGGTGCATGTCGGATGTATTGAGGTCGTCCTTCTCGTACCAGGTCGCCGTGGGCAGCACGATGTCCGAGTAGAGGCAGGTGGTGGACATGCGGAAGTCCAGGGTCACCAGCAGATCGAGCTTGCCCTCGGGCGCCTCGTCATGCCACTTGACCTCCTCGGGCTTGGTGCCGCCCTCCTCGCCCAGGTCCTTGCCCTGGATGCCGTGACGGGTGCCCAGCAGGTACTTGAGCATGTACTCATGGCCCTTGCCGGAACTGCCCAGCAGGTTGGAGCGCCAGATGAACATGTTGCGCGGGAAGTTCTGGGGGGCATCCGGATCCTCCGCGGCAAACGCCAGCTCGCCGCTCTTGAGCTGCTCGACGGCATAGTCCTTGGTGGACAGTCCCGCGGCTTGGGCTTTCTCGGCCAGGCGCAGCGGGTTGGTGGCGAGCTGCGGGGCGGAGGGCAGCCAGCCCATGCGCTCGGAGCGCACGTTGAAGTCGACCAGACTGCCGGGGTAGTCCTCGGCCTTTGCCAGGGGCGAGAGGATCTCCTTGATCTTGAGCTTCTCGTAGCGCCACTGGGAGGAGTGGTTGTAGAAGAAGGAGGTGGAGTTCATGTGGCGCGGCGGGCGCTGCCAGTCGAGGCCGAAGGCCAGCGGGGTCCAGCCGGTCTGTGGCCGCAGCTTCTCCTGGCCCACGTAGTGGGACCAGCCGCCGCCGCTCTGGCCGACGCAACCACACATGACCAGCATGTTGATCAGGCCACGGTAGTTCATGTCCATGTGGTACCAGTGGTTCATGCCGGCACCGACGATAATCATGCTGCGTCCCTGGGTCTTGTTCGCGTTGTCGGCGAACTCACGGGCGATGCGGGTAGCCTGCTCGGCCGGCACGCCGGTGATCTTCTCCTGCCAGGCGGGGGTATAGGGGCGCACCTGATCGTAGGAGGTCGCCCCGTCGTCTTCGCCGTCACCGGTGAAACCACGGTCGATGCCGTAGTTGGCACACATCAGGTCGAACACGGTGACCGCCAGCATCTCGCTGCCGTCGGCCTTCTTCATCTTCTTGACGGGCAGGTTGTGGAAGAGCAGGTCGTCGGCAGCGCCGGCACCTTCACCCTTCACATGCTCGAAGTGCTCGTGGGCGATGCCACCGAAGTAGGGAAACGCCACCCTCGCCACGCTGTCGTGGTGTTCGGCCAGCGTCAGCAGTGGCTTGATCTCGGCACCTTCGGCATCCAGCGGCTCGAGGTTCCACTTGCCTACCTCGTCACCGGTCTCGCCCCAGCGGAAGCCGATGGAGCCGCGCGGCACCACCAGCTGGTCGCGGGTCTCGTCCCAGGCGACGGTCTTCCATTCGGGGTTGTTGTCCTGGCCCAGGTTGGCATCGAAATCGCTGGCACGCAGCTGGCGCCCCGGGGCATAGCTGCCGTCCTCGCGGGCCTCGAGCTCGACCAGGAAGGGCATGTCGGTGTACTGGCGCACATAGTCGGTGAAGTAGGCGCTGGGCGTGTCGAGGTGGAACTCCTTGAGGATGACGTGCCCCATGGCCATGGCCAGGGCAGCATCGGTGCCCTGCTTGGCGGAAAGCCACTCGTCGGTGAGCTTGGAGACCTCGGCATAGTCCGGGGTGATCGAGACGGTCTTGGTGCCCTTGTAGCGTACCTCGGTGAAGAAGTGGGCATCCGGGGTACGGGTCTGCGGGACGTTGGAGCCCCAGGCAATGATATAGCCGGAGTTGTACCAATCGGCGGACTCGGGCACGTCGGTCTGCTCGCCCCAGGTCTGGGGGCTGGCCGGCGGCAGGTCGCAGTACCAGTCGTAGAAGCTCATGCAGACGCCGCCGATCAGCGACAGATAGCGGCTACCCGCGGCGTAGCTGACCATGGACATGGCGGGGATCGGCGAGAAGCCGATGATGCGGTCCGGGCCGAACTGCTTGGCAGTGTAGACGTTGGAGGCGGCGATCAGCTCGTTGAGTTCGTTCCAGTCGGCGCGCACGAAGCCGCCCATGCCGCGGGCCCGCTTGTATTCCTTGGTCTTCGTCGGGTCCTCGACGATATAGGCCCAGGCCTCGACGGGGTCCTTCTTGAGCTCCAGCGCCTCGCGCCACAGCTTGAGCAGCGGCTTCCTGATCAGCGGGTGCTTGAGGCGGTTGGCGCTGTAGATGTACCAGGAGTAGCTGGCGCCACGCGGGCAGCCCCGCGGCTCGTGATTGGGCAAATCAGGCCGGGTGCGCGGGTAGTCGGTCTGCTGGGTCTCCCAGGTGACCAGGCCATTCTTGACATAGATCTTCCAGCTGCACGAACCGGTGCAGTTCACCCCGTGGGTGGACCTCACCACCTTGTCGTGCTGCCAGCGCTGCCGGTAACCGTTCTCCCACTCGCGGGACTCCTGACGAAGCTCGCCATGTTCGTTGGCGAAGGGTTCGCGGGCCTTGCGGAAGAAGTTCAGCCGATCGATGAAGTGACTCATGGTCGCTCTCCAGGCTCCTGATAAAGATGCGTGACCACTCCGGGCCACTCGGACTGCCGCTCCCTCACAGGGCTCAGGCAGCTTCCATGGGGAGGATTCTGCGGCATGGGAAGGGGGAATACTGCCCGGTTACCTCCATATACATGGGCCCTACCTCCAAGGGGATAGGCACTGGTGGTTGAAGGGTTAGGCCAACAATCTCAACGTTCACGGCGAGGTCCTCGCGCATGGTCGGCCACCATCACCAGCATGCACACCACCAGGGCGGCATAGAGGAACATGAAGCCCGCGGTAGGCACCCCCAGCCATTCACCGCCCAGCACGAAGACCGGTGGTAGCAGGGCAGCGAAGAGCCCGCCCAAGGTCAGCGCCAGCCCCCCCACCAGCGCCATGCCGTCACCATGATCGCGATGGATCAGCCGCATCAGGCTGCCCTGGCCCATCCCCATGGCGACGCCCATGGCCACCAGCAGCCCCAGAAAGCCCCATAGTGGTGCCGCATAGTGCAGCGTCAGTTCGCCATGCATGCCCTCGATGCGCATGGAGAAGGGGGGATAGGAGAGCAGGAAGAGGCAGACCAGCACGAAGGCGCTGATCCACCAGCGCAGGCTGCGGAAGTCGCGTCGATCGGCCAGGGCACCACCGATCACCTGACCCGCCCCGACGGCGAGCGTGAAGGGCAGCGACCAGAGCGCCGCGGCCTGTAGCGAGAGGCCGTAGCGGGCCGTCAGATGCCCGGGCAGCCATAGCGCCAGCGCCACGAAGGCGCCGAAGAAGAAGCTGTAGGTGATGGCCAGCCGCCACAGCTGCCAGTCGGCGAGGCGGGTGGCCAGATAAAGGACTCGCACGCGCGAAGACGGCCTGGCTGGTCGCGCCTCGTCATCCTCGGGCTCGACGACGGGGACATCACCGTCATCGGCGAACAGCCACAGCAGGGCCGCCACCAGCAGCACCGGCAGCAGGTAGAGCAGCGGTGCCAGGCGCCAGCCATAGGCCTGGCTGACCAGTGGCAGCAACAGGTAGCTAAGCCCCGCCCCCATCATGCCGGCCCCGTAGAAGCCCAGCGACAGGCCGGCATGGCGCGGCGGCCCGAGTTTCGCCACATAGACCAGGCCGGCGGCCAGCGAGCCGGCCCCCAGCCCCAGCCCCAAGCCGGCCAACAGGAATTCCAGGTAGTGATGCGCCCGGCTGATCCACCACAGGAAGGGACAGGTCAGCAGCAGACAGCCGAGCATGACCCGACGCCCGCCATGCTGTCGGGCCAGCAGTGCCATGGGCAGGCTGGCCAGGGCCCCGGCTAGCATCGGCATAGCCAGCAACGCCGCGAAGCCGACGCCTCCCAGCGCCAACTCCCGGCGGAGCTCCACACCGAGCACGGCGAACAGGGTCCAGCAGGCGAAGACCAGGGCGAAGGCCAGGGGCGATAGCAGGACCACCACCAGCGAGCGATAGCCCGGGGGTGCCGATTCGTCATCGACCGGCGCATCGCGCGGCGCGTTCGTGAGAGAGTCGGGATCGCGGGACATGGGGCCGGGGCTCGAGAGGGTTGACGGAATTCTCGGAAGCCCGGGCAGCAGGGTCAAAAGGGCAAGGGAGGTACACCTTTGAGGGAGCAACGACTACCCACTAGGGTATAGTGGCATCCCCAATCCATACTCGTGGGAAGGCTCTGCCGCCGATGAAACTGCTGCAACGCTCCCTGGTGGCCCGCATCATCGCCTCGCTGCTGGCAATCAGCGCCATGGCACTGACCAGTATCGTGGTGACCATGGTGGTGGCCAACGGTAGCCGCGGCGATGCCGCCGCCATCAACGTGGCCGGCTCGCTGCGCATGAACACCTACCAGATCGTCGCGGCCCTGCAGCGCTACGAACAGCAGCCCGACGAGACGCAACGAGAAAGAGTCGAGGCACTGGGCGAGCGCTTCCGCGAACGGCTGGCCAGTCCCCGGCTGACCGAGGCCCTGCCCGAAGCCGAGGACCATCCCCTGCAACAACACTACCGGATGCTGCAGGCACGCTGGGATGAGGCACTGGCGCCCCAGGTGACCCGTACCATTGACGGCGGAGGACTGGAGGTCGAGGCATTGCGCCAGACCCTGGACGAGCTGGTGGATGATATCGACCAGTTGGTCACACATCTGGAGCGGAACAGCGAGGCCAAGATTCGCCTGCTTAGCGTATTGCAAATCCTCTTCCTCGTACTGACTGCCGTGGTCGTGGCCATCGCCCTCTACGACATCCGCCACAACCTGGTGGCCCCGCTGCATCAGCTAGTGGTGCTGGCCCGGGAGGCCGGTCGTCGCAACTTCCGTTACCGCACCCGGCTCAAGGGCAGCGACGAGCTGGCCCTGCTGGGCCGGACCCTGGATACCATGGCCGGCGAGCTCGCCACCAGCTACGCCGAGCTGGAGGAGCGCGTCTCGCTCAAGCAACAGGAGCTAGAACGCAGCAACCAGGTCATGCAGGTGCTCCACGACGGCAGCCGGGCCCTCTATGGCGGCGGCAACGACCTCTGCGCCAGCGCCGCTCCGATGCTGCGACGCATCGAACAGCTGCTCGACATCGGCCCCATTCGGCTCTCGCTGCATGACCCCTTCGACGACCGCGAAGTGCCGATACTGGCCACCCATTCGCGCAGCCGCCCGACCTACTGTCGCGACTACGACTGCCATGCCTGCCTGCTCGAGCCCGAGCCCTTGGAGCTCTCCGAGACCGGCGAAGCGGAGTGCCTGCTGCTACCGGTAAGCGTCGGCGCGACCCTGCTCGGCACCCTGGAGGTCTGGTATTCCAGGGACCGCGGGCTCACCGACAGCACCCGTAGGCTGCTCAATGCCCTGACCGACCAGCTGGCCACGGCGATCTATCTGCAGCGACGCATCGAGGAGCAGCAGCAGGTGACGCTGATGAACGAGCGCACCATAATCGCCCGGGAGCTCCACGACTCCCTAGCCCAGTCGCTCTCCTACCTCAAGATGCAGGTCGCCAGGCTCGAGCGCATGCAGGCCAGGGAAATGCCCCGCGAGGCCCAAACGGCGGTATTCGGCGAGCTGCGCACCGGGCTGGACAGCGCCTATCGCCAGCTGCGCGAGCTGCTCACCACCTTCCGACTCAAGCTCGAGGGGCCCGGCCTGCAAAGCGCCATGCGCCAAACCACCGAGGAGTTCGCCGAGCGGCTGGGCTTCCCGGTGGAGCTGTGTTTCGACGTGCCGCCTCACCTGCTCAATCCCAACGAAGAGATCCATGTACTGCAGGTGGTCCGCGAGGCGCTGGCCAACACCCACAAGCATGCCCGCGCCCACTGGGCGGCGGTCACGGTGGGCTTTCAGCAGGCCCGCCTGCATGTCATGGTCGAGGACGACGGCATCGGCCTGCCGGATGATGGCTCGCCACCCATGCACTATGGCCTGGTGATCATGCGCGACCGCGCCGATACCCTGGGCGGAGAGTTCAGGGTGCGCAACCGCCAGACCGGCGGCACCCTGGTGGAACTCACTTTCTCTCCCAAAACCGCGCGACTGATCGCCCAGCAGCCGGTCCGCGGGCCCGAGACCACCACCATTCAACACGGACACAGGGACTAGCCCAAGATGACCCGGACCGATCACGACACCCCTGCCACGATCCTGCTCATCGACGACCATCCATTGCTGCGCCGAGGCGTGGCCCAGCTACTCGAGCTGGAAGATGACCTGGACCTGGCCGGTGAGGCGGGCGAGCCGGAGGTCGGCATCCGGCTCGCCAGCGAACTCGACCCCGACATGATCCTTCTCGACCTCAACATGCCAGGCATGGACGGCATCGCCACCCTGAAGCAGCTGCGCGAGCGGGGCTATGCCGGACGCATCGTGATGTTCACCGTCTCGGACCATGAGGAGGACGTGGTGGCCGCCCTGCGCAACGGTGCCGACGGCTACCTGCTCAAGGACATGGACCCCGACGAGATGGTTCGCCAGCTGCGCCAGGCGGCCCTGGGTCGCATGGTGATCAGCGAGAGCCTCACCGCCCTGCTGGCCGAGGCCCTGCGCAGCCAGCGCAACCAGCCGGCGGCCCCGGATATCCACAGTCTGACCCAGCGCGAGCGCGAGATCCTGCGCGAGCTGGCCGCCGGCCTTTCCAACAAGTTGATCGCTCGCAAGCTCGACATCACCGAGGGCACGGTGAAAGTGCACGTCAAGCACCTGCTCAAGAAGCTCAACCTGCGCTCGCGGGTGGAAGCCGCAGTATGGGCCGTCCAGGAGGGTGTGGAAAAGTAGATCCTGTGTGGATACCTCCAAAGACCCTCGACGCGTCCGCCGCCCCTCTCCTCGCGCCTCCCTCCACGACAAATATCTTAAAGATCAATGATATGGAGTCGGATACCGCCTACCTCCCTGGAGGTATCCTGCTGATTTTCCGGCATGACCACCCCGTTTCGCCATTTCCTGACGAGGCGTATCTTTCGCCGCAAAGCCCCATGGCTTGATACCGGTCAACCATGACCGAGGGCCCGGGGCCCCATGCAGCGCTTTGAGGGGAAATGCCATGACCAGAAAGAATGCCGACATCGAACATTGGGATGTCGAGAACGAGGAGTTCTGGGAAAAGGAGGGCAAGAAGGTTGCCAACCGCAACCTCTGGATTTCCATTCCCAGCCTGCTGATGGGCTTCGCCGTCTGGATGATGTGGGGCATGATCACCACCCAGATGCAGAACCTCGGCTTCCCGTTCTCGGTCGGTGAACTGTTCACTCTGACGGCACTGGCCGGCCTTTCCGGCGCCACCCTGCGCATTCCGGCTTCTTTCATGATCCGCATCGCCGGCGGTCGCAACACCATCTTCCTGACCACCGCCCTGTTGATGATTCCCGCCCTGGGCACCGGCATCGCGCTGATGAATCCCGGAACCCCGCTGTGGGTCTTCCAGGCCCTGGCGCTGCTCTCCGGCATAGGCGGCGGCAACTTCGCCTGCTCGATGAGCAACATCTCCAGCTTCTTCCCCAAGAAGCAACAAGGCTATGCCCTGGGCATGAACGCCGGCCTGGGAAACTTCGGTGTCACCACCATGCAGATCCTGATCCCGTTGGTGATGACCGTGGGCATCTTCGGCGCCATCGCCGGTGACCCCATGGAATTGCAGAAGGCCAGCGGCACCCTGATCGGCCGCATCGAGGCCGGGACCGACACCTGGATCCAGAACGCCGGCTTCGTATGGATGCTGTTCCTGATCCCGCTGGCCTTCGCCGGCTGGTTCGGCATGAACAACCTGCGCACCATTACCCCGGACCCGGGTACGCCGGCGTCGGCTTTCGGAAAGATCCTCGGCCTCTACGCCGTAGGCGCGGTAACCAGCATCATCGGCATGTTCGCCCTCAACCTGCTGGGCATGTGGATCGCCCTGCCGCTGACCATCGTGCTGACCGTGGTCCTGTTGCGCCTGATTCCCGGCAACATCAAACCCAACATCCAGAAACAGTTCGCGATCTTCTCGAACAAGCACACCTGGTCGATGACGGTACTCTACATCCTCACGTTCGGCTCCTTCATCGGCTTCTCCGCCGCTCTGCCACTCTCCATCAACGTCATCTTCGGCAACATGATGGAAGTCGCCGCCGACGGCAGCGTGACCCGGGTGGCCAACCCGGACGCGCCCAGCGCCCTGACCTGGGCCTGGATCGGTCCCTTCGTCGGTGCCCTGATCCGTCCGGTGGGGGGCTGGATCTCCGACAAGGTGGGCGGCTCCATCGTCACCCAGATCATCTCCGTGATCATGGTCGTCGCCTCCGCCGTCACCGGCTATGTGATGATGCTGGCCTACAACGCCACCGACCCGAACAGCTACTTTGCGATTTTCATGATGATGTTCGTGGTCCTGTTCGCCGCCAGCGGCATCGGCAACGGCTCCACCTTCCGCAGCATCGGCGTGATCTTCGATGCTCAACAGAAGGGTCCGGTGCTCGGCTGGACCTCCGCCGTGGCCGCCTACGGCGCCTTCATCGCCCCGCGGGTGATGGGCGAGCAGATCCAAGCCGGCACTCCGGAACTCGCCATGTACGGTTTCGCGGTCTTCTACGCGCTCTGCCTGGTGGTCAACTGGTGGTTCTACCTGCGTCCCGGCGCCTACGTGAAGAACCCCTGAACCTTCGTTGGCTTGGGATAAATAGCATATTTTCAATGAGTTATATCGATTTTTTTTGATGCCCATCAAGCCACAAAATCACCTTAGGCATCTCCTGAAAATCATCCCATTACCTGGCAAACTCGGAGGGTCTCATGGCCTCTGAACGCTTCAAGCAATATTCGGTGCTGGTGGCCAATACTTTTGCGTTCACCATGTGCTTCATGGTGTGGACGATGTTCGGCGAGATCGGCGTGCCCATCGCCGAGCAGCTCAACCTGAACGGCACCCAGTTCGGTGTTCTCACCTCGGTACCCATCCTGACCGGCGCACTATCACGCCTGCCGTTGGGCGCCATGACCGACCGTTTCGGCGGCCGCCCGGTGTTCTTCATCATCCTGGTCCTCATCGTGCCGGCCATCTGGCTGGTGCAGTTCGCCACCCAGTACTGGCAGCTGCTGGTACTCGGCGCCTTCATCGGCCTGGCCGGCGGCGCCTTCTCGGTGGGCATCACCTACACTGCCAAGTGGTTCGAGAAGGACCGCCAGGGGCTGGCAATGGGCATCTTCGGGGCCGGCAATGCCGGAGCCGCGGTAACCAAGTTCATCGCCCCCACGGTCATCGTGATGCTGAGCTGGCAGGCCGTACCCAACATCTATGCGGCGATCATGCTGGTGACCGCCATCCTGTTCTGGTTCTTCACCTACTCCAACCCCGCCCACCGCAACGCCAGCAAGATATCCCTGCGCGAACAGGCCAGGGTGCTCAACGACCCACGGGTGTGGAAGTACTGCCAGTACTACTCGGTAGTGTTCGGCGGCTACGTGGGCGTCTCGCTGTGGCTGACCCGCTACTACATGACCGAGTACGGCATGGGCATCCAGCTTGCCGCCCTGATCGCCACCATCTTCGTGCTGCCCTCGGGCGTGATCCGTGCCTTCGGCGGCTGGCTCTCCGACCGCTTCGGCGCGCATACCGTCACCTGGACCTGCATGTGGGCCAGCCTGATCGCGCTGTTCATCATGTCCTACCCCGAGACCCAGTACCGTATCGCGGGGGCCGGTGGCGAGGGCGTCGTGGAGTTCGGCTTCGGCATCCCCATCTGGCTGTTCACCGCCGCGCTCTTCGTGGTGGGTATCGCCTGGGGCATCGGCAAGGCTTCGGTCTTCAAGTACCTCTCCAACGATTACCACGAGAACCTGGGCCTGGTCTCCGGTATCGTCGGCCTGGCCGGTGGCCTGGGCGGCTTCCTGCTGCCGATCATGTTCGGCGCCCTGGTCGACCTCACCGGCGTGGCCACCACCGTGTGGATGCTGTGCTTCGGCGTCACGCTGGTCTCCATCATCTGGATGTGGTGGACCGAGCGCCGCGCGCCGATACTCACTCGCGACGGGACGCACGGTGGCAAGCCGGTCGAGACTTGATCCAGGCCAGGAAAATTCACCGCGCCTCGCGTTATAGTGGTATCTGAAATACATCAAAGGCCGGATCCACGATGCGGGATCCGGCCGATTGCCGGATGCGAGGTGTTCTCCATGTCCCACACCCTGGCCCACGAACTTCCCGCCAACCCCGACAAGGCCGCCCGCGGTCGCGGCGCGGCCATCGTCGTCTACATGCTCTTCCTGGGCAGCGTACTGGCCGTGGTCACCGCCCCCGTCGGCGTGCTGATCGCCCACCTCAAGCGCCGCAACGCCGAGCCCTGGGTGCAGAGCCACCTGCAGTTCCAGATCCGCACCTTCTGGCTGGGCATGCTCGGGGGCGGGCTCTTCGTCGCCACCTGGCAGCTGCTGGGCCTGGTGGGCGCTCCTGCCGTGGCGCCCTGGGCACTGGGCTATATCTATTTCACGGCCTGCCTGATCTGGATGGTGGCGCGCTGCGGCGTTGGCATCAGCCGCCTGACCTCCAACCAACCGGTGACCAACCCGCACAGCCTGGCCTTCGGCGGCGCGCGGGTGACACTGGCGGACGGATGAGCGAAAAAGCGTTACCCAACCCCGGGTGGGGGCCGTTCTCGGCACTGCCCGGCAATCCCTTGATGTGGGTGCTGATCCTGAGCGAGATGCTGGTCTTCAGCGCCTTCTTCGCTCTTTACGCCGCGGAACGTGTGACGGCAACGGCCCTCTTCGATGCCTCCCAACGTGAGCTCGATCCGCTGATGGGCGGGCTCAACACCCTGGTGCTGCTGACCAGCGGGCTCTGCGTGGCCCTGGCCGTGGAGGCGGTGAGCGCTGGACGGATCCGCCGGACCCGTCAGTGGCTGGGCGCCTCCATGGGACTGGGTGTGCTGTTCGGCGTGATCAAGGTGGTCGAGTATTCGAACAAGTTCGCCGCCGGCATCACCCCGGAGACCAATGCCTTCTTCGGCTTCTACTATGGGCTCACCGCCTTCCACTTCGCCCATGTGCTGTTCGGCCTGGCGCTGCTCGCGCTGGTGACCTGGCGCACCTCAACCGAGAACGTGGAGACCGCTGCCGCCTTCTGGCACATGGTCGACCTGATCTGGATCCTGCTCTACCCGCTGCTCTATCTATTGCGCTGAAGGCTCTAGTTATTCCGCTGAAGGCTCTCTATTGCGCTGAACCGGAGGCCGTATGACATCGCTACCCGGCACCCGCCGCCTGCTGATCACCTGGGCCATCCTGATGACCCTGACGGTGGTATCGATGGTCTCGGCGCGCCTCGACCAGGGCGACTGGCAATCGCTGCCACTGTGGTCGGCGGGGCTGGTGATCGCCGCCACTGGCTTCAAGGCCCACCGGCTGCTGATGGTCTACCTCAACCTGCGCGCCGCCACCCCGGCCTGGAAGGGCACCTTCGTAGGTCTGGTAATACTGACGCTGGCGCTGATCGCCGGGAGCTACCTGGTGGCGCGACTGGCCGGTTGACACCGACTCCTTCCCAACGCACACCTGCCGCAGAACGAACACGCGAGCCCCCTGGCGCCCACTACACAGCGGTATCGATTCGCCGTTATCGTTGCACAAGAGGCCGCGAGGACGTGCCCCGCGCCGGGATGCCTGTTATAAGGGGAGCCTGTAGGCGCAAGCACCGCGCCGTGCGAAACGTTGCACGCACAGACTCCACTTCCGCGTTTTCTCAAGAGCGTCGCTGGGCGACGAAAGGATTATGACCTCGCCACCCTCCTCGCTACCTTCCTCGGCATCCGGCACCCTCGTGGCCATTGGCGGCGCCGAGGACAAGACATCCGATCTCGAGATTCTCAGACGGGTCTTCGCCCTGGCCCCGGCGGGCAACCACGAGGTTGCGGTCATCGCCACGGCCAGCAGCATCCCCGACCAGGTCCTGCCCGAATACGAAGCGGCCTTCTCTCGCCTGGGCGCCAGCCGTGTCCATTTGCTGGAGATACAGGATCGCCAGCAGGCCGCTGACACCGATACCGTGCGACTGATCGAGCAGAGCGGCGTCGTCTTCTTCAGCGGCGGTGACCAACTACGCCTGACCAATGTCCTGGGTGGCTCGCGCGTTCTGACGGCTATCCGCGAACGCCTCCATGACGGGGCGGTAGTGGCCGGGACGAGTGCCGGGGCGGCGGCCATGCCGGGCACCATGATCTACAATGGCGCTGCCGCCGATGCCCTGCGCAAGGGTGCGGTCAACATGACCTTCGGTCTGGGTCTGGTCGATGGCCTGATCATCGACAGCCACTTCCTCGAGCGCGGACGCTTCACACGCCTGATGGAAGTCGGGGCCAGCAACCCGGAACACCTGGGAGTGGGCCTGGGCGAAGATGCCGCCGTGATCATCCATCCCCACGGTATCCTCGAAGCCATCGGGCCCGGTCATGTCATCCTCATCGACAGCCGAGACCTGGCGAGCTCGAACATCGCCGGCCTGTCCATGGGCGAACCGGTGGCCATCGAGCACATGATCCTGCATGCCATGGTCAGCGGCCACGGATTCGACATCGAGGCGCGGCGCTACCTGGTTCCCGACGCGCTCAGCTCACTACTGGCGGAGTCCCCATGAATATTCTCCAGCATCGTGCCCTGCGTGGCCCCAACTACTACAGCCGCTACCGGGCCATCTTCATGCGCCTGGACATCGGCGAGCTGGAAGAGCGCCCCAGCGATACCGTTCCCGGCATCGTCGGTCGCCTCACCACCCTGATCCCCAGCCTGCAGGAACACCGCTGCTCGGTGGGTCGGCCCGGCGGCTTCCTGGAGCGCCTGGAGCGCGGTACCTGGGCCGGCCATGTGGTCGAGCACGTGGCCATCGAGCTACAGAACCTGATCGGCTTCTCGGTGGGTTACGGCAAGACCATCGACTCCTACGAGACCGGCATCTACAACGTGGTCTACCGCTACCGCGACGAGGCCTGCGGTCTGGCGGCAGGGGTCGAGGCGGTGGATCTCGTCACGCGGCTGTTCAATGACGGCGAGATCGACCTGGAGTCGATCCTCGACCGCCTCAGGCAGGTCCGTGACGACCACATGCTGGGGCCCTCCACCGCCTCCATCGTGGCGGCCGCCGTGCGTCGCGATATCCCCTACACCCGCCTCAGCGAGGACAGCAGCTACATCCAGTTGGGGCACGGCCATCGCCAGAAGCGCATCCAGGCCACGGTAACCTGCCAGACGGACCTGATCGGCTACAGCATCGCCGACGACAAGGACTGGACCAAGCAGATCCTCGGCGATGCCGGTATCCCGGTGCCCCAGGGACAAGTGTGCAACTCCTTCGAGGAGGCTCTGGAGGCGGCGCGCTACATCGGCTATCCAGTGGCAACCAAGCCCCTCATCGGCAACCACGGCCGCGGTGTGAGCACCAACATCGAGGATGACCACGCCCTGCGCGAGGCCTTCGAGATCGCCTCTCACCGCAACCCCTCGGTGATCGTCGAGCAGTACATCCGCGGCGAGGACCATCGCCTGCTGGTCATCGACGGCAAGCTGGTGGCCGCCGCCAGGCGCCGCCCCGCCCATGTGGTCGGCAATGGAACCGATACCCTGCAGGCTCTGGTGGATAAGGAGAACCAGGACCCGCGTCGCGGTGTCGGCCACGAGAATCTGCTCACCCAGATACAGCTCGACGAGCAGTCCGTGCGAATGCTCGACCAGCAGAACCTGACCCTGCAGAGCGTGATCCCCAAGGAGGAGATCGTCTATCTCAAGCCCACTGCCAACCTGAGCACCGGGGGAACGGCCACCGACGTGACCGAAGACGTGCATCCCGAGGTGAAGTACGCGGCGGAGCGCATCGCCCGCCTGGTGGGCCTCGACATCATCGGCATCGATCTGCTCGCCGAGACCCTCAGCCGGCCCCTCGAGGAGCAGTCCGCTGGGGTGGTGGAGGTCAATGCCGGCCCCGGCTTTCGCATGCATATCTCGCCCACCCACGGCACCGGGCGCGATGTCGGCCACCATGTCGTCGACATGCTGTTCCCCGACCCCGAAAGCAACGCGCGCATTCCTATCGTTGCGGTCTCCGGCACCAACGGCAAGACAACCACGGTGCGCCTGATCTCCCATCTGCTGCGCCAGGCGGGACGCAACGTGGGCATGGCATGTACCGGCGCCATCGAGATCGACAACCACGTCATCATGCGCGGCGACTACAGCGGCCCCCAGGCGGCCAATATCGTGCTGCGCGAACCCACCGTCGAGACCGCCGTCCTCGAGGTCGCCCGCGGCGGCATCATGCGCCGCGGACTGGGCTTCGACGAGTGCGACGTGGGGGTGCTGCTCAACATCGCCAGCGACCACCTGGGCGAGCACGATATCCATACCCTGGACGAGCTGGCACGCTGCAAGACGGTGGTCATCGATGCCGTGAGCAAGAGCGGCACCGCTGTGCTCAATGCCGACGACCCGCGTGTCCTGGCCGGCCAGGAGTGGGCGCGTGGCGAGACCATCTTCTTCACCATGGACCCCAACTCACGGCCGGTCCGTCAGCATGTCCGCGAACACGGGGTGGCCTTCACCGTCCACAACGAGCGCATCGTGATGCGCCAGGGCCATGTGGAGGCCGAGGTGATTCCGGTGGTGGACGTACCCATCACCTTCGAGGGACACGCCAGCTTCAACGTCGCTAATGCCCTGGCGGCCAGCGCCGCGGCCTATGCTCTGGGGCTCTCCATCGCCGATGTCCAGATGGGCCTGCGCACCTTCCACCCCACCCCGGGACAGAACCCCGGGCGCACCAACCTCATCGAGGCCGAGGGCATCAAGGTGCTCATCGACTACGGGCACAACGTGCCGGCCCTCGAGGCCTTGAGCGAGCTGGTCGGCCGGATTCCCGCCGGGCGGCGCATCAGCGTGGCCAGCGCCCCAGGCAATCGCCGCGATGAGGACCTGTTCAGCCTGGGCACCCTGCTCGCACGCATGCATGACATCGTCTACATCTACGAGACCGATTCCCGCGGGCGTACCCCCGGCGAGGCCGCGGGCCTGCTGCGAAAGGGCGCTGAATCGGTGGGCGGCGCCTGCCGGGTGGAGATCATCATGGAGGAGGCCCAGGCCGTCGACAGGGCCTTCGACGAGGCAAGCCAGGGCGACCTGCTGGTGCTGCTGATCGATGACATCGGCGGCGCCATCGAGCGCTTCAGGGGGCGGCGCTTCTCGCCAGTGCATGAATCCGCCGGCGAATCGAGCTGATGGCATCCGCCCCGATCAAAGGGAAGGCCGAGCCCCTGCTGACACTGCTGCGCGTCGGACGTATCCAGGCGCCGGAACCGCTCGAGGCCACCGACATCCTCATCGCCGACGGGCGCATCGCCGCCCTGGGGCGGGATATCGAGGTCCCGGCAGGCTGGCCGATCGAGGTGATCGAGGCGCGCGACCTGGTTGCCGTACCCGCCTTCATCGACCAGCACGTCCACGTGACGGGAGGTGGCGGCGAAGGGGGCTGCGGCAATCGCTGCCCCGAGATCACCGCCGAGGAGATCGCCGCCATGGGCATCGCTACCGTGGTGGGGGTGCTCGGCACCGACAGCATCAGCCGCTCCCCGGCGGACCTTCTCGCCAAGGTGCGCGGGCTGCGTGCCGAGGGAATCGCGGCCTACATGTACACCGGCGCCTATCGCGTTCCGCCACCGACCCTGACCGGCGATCTCCAGCGCGACCTGGCGTGGATTCCCGAGGTGATCGGCCTTGGCGAACTGGCGATCTCGGACCATCGCTCCAGCCAGCCCAGGCAGGACGAGATCGAGCGACTGGTCAGCGAGACTCGCGTCGGTGCCATGCTGGCCGGCAAGCGCGGCATCTGCCACTTCCATGTCGGCGATGGCAGGCGGGGCCTGGAGCCGCTGCGCCGGCTGATCGCGGAGACCGAGATTCCAGCCGACCAGGTGATCCCCACCCACGTCAACCGCCACCGCGCCCTGCTCGAGGAGGCCGCCGACTATGCGCTGGGGTTCGAAGCCTGCGTGGACGTCACCGCCTTCGACGAGGTGGGTGAGGAGGACATCTCCGCCTTCGAGGCGGTGTCCTTCCTGCTCGAGCGCGGCGTGCCCGCCGAGCGCATCACCATGAGTTCCGACTGCAACGGCAGCCTCCCCGAGTTCGACGCCAAGGGCGAGTATCTGGGCATGCGGGTGGCCCGCAACACCGCCCTGATCGGCGACTGGCAGCGCCTGGTCCGTGAGCAGGTGCTCCCCATGGAACTGGCCCTGGGAGTGATCGGCGCCAATGTGGCGAGAGTGCTGGGCCTGCAGGATCACAAGGGACGCCTGGCCGTGGGCTTCGATGCCGACGTGACCCTCATCGATGACGACCTCCAGCCACGACAGACTTTCGTGGCGGGGAAATGCATCTATCACGACGCCTCGCCGTCTTGACCTAAATTGGCTCATCGACGCGGCGTCCTTGTAAACGTCGCGCCGTGCTAGCATCGCAGGGACACCCGATCCGAGCCTTCCTGACGGCTGATACCTCCAACGACCGAAGAGGCGAGGCGCGAATGAATAACGGCAAATCCGTCTTCGGCTGCCTGGCCTGGCTAGGCCTGGGCCTTTTCCTGGCGACACCGGTAAGCGCTGCTCAGTTGCAGGTAATCGATGCCAGCACCGGCGAACCGCTGGAGAATGCCGTGATCGAGGTGCAGATTCCTGACGCGTCCCCGGCGGCTGGCTACATCACGCAGGTGACGCAGCGTGATGCCACTTTCATCCCGCATGTCTCGGTGGTGGCCGTGGGTAGCCGGGTCATCTTTCCCAACCGCGATACCACTCGCCATCATGTCTTTTCCTTTTCGCCGGCCAAGGTCTTCGACCTGGAACTCTACCTGCAGGACACCCCACCGCCCGTGATCTTCGACCAGGCAGGCGTGGTGGTGCTGGGTTGCAATATCCATGACCACATGCAGGCCTTCATCGTGGTCAGCGACGCCCCCCACATCGTCAGAACCGACGCCGACGGCCGAGTGACGATGCCTGATCTCCCGGCGGGTCGCCATGCGTTGCGGATCTGGCATCCTCGCCTGGATGACACGCATCAGCGGTGGTGGGAAGGACAGATCACCCAGGGAGAAACCCGCACCGTGGCGCTCGACCTCGAGGCCAGACTGCCGGTACCCGCCGAGCCCTCGGCACTCCAAGAACGATTCAGGCAGGCGCTCCAAGACCACGAGGGGTCCTGAATGTCGTTTCGCCGCCGCCTTCTGCTGGTAATGCTGGCCGTCGTCGTCATCGCTCAACTGGTGGCCGCAGGTGCCACGCTGCGTACGCTTCAGCAGGACACGCTGGCTAGAGGCGAACGCGAACTCGGTGTGGGACTTGACGTCACGCGTCAACTGCTCAAGGAACGCGGCCGCCAGCTACGCGATAACGTGGCGATACTCGCCTCGGACTTCGGCTTCAAGAGTGCCGTGGCCACCCAGGACACCGACACCTTGATCAGCGTGCTCGCCAACCACGGCGACCGCGCCAACGCCGACATGGTGCTGCTGGGCGACCCCGAGGGCCAGTTGCTGGCCAGCAGCCACCATACACCCGACATCCCCCTGCCCTTCCCCGAGCTGTGGCAACAGGCTCGCGAGGAGGGCGAGGCGGTCGAGGTGGTGATGCACGAGGGGCGCCCCTATCAGTTCGTGCTGATGCCCGTGCGAGCCCCGGGGCTGATCGGCTGGGTCGGCATGGGCTTTTTGCTCGATGCCGACTTGGCCGAGGAGATCGGCGCCCTGACCCGCCTGGAAACCCGCTTCGTCAATGAAGAGCAGCGCGATGCATTGATCGCGGACGACCGCTACTTGAGCCGCAGCCAATTGCTCTATGACGGCGAGGAGGGACAGGCCTATGCGGTGGCACAGCAGCGGCGCAGTGACCTGCTCGCCGCTTATTCGGCACTTCGCTGGCAGTTACTGGTGATCTTTACCCTGACGCTGCTGTTGACTGCGGTGATCGCCGCGCTGAGCGCGCGCAGCATGGCGCGGCCGTTGACCACGCTCGTCGATGCCGCCCGCCGCATCGGTCACGGTGAGCGCATGCGCGACATCAAGGTGTCGCCGAACGGCGAGATCGGACTGCTCGCCGATACGCTACTGACCATGCAGGATGACATCGCCAGCCGCGAAACCACGCTGCGCTATCAGTCACGCCATGATCAGCTCACGAACCTGGCCAACCGCCATTCGGCGGTACAGGACATCGACGACGCCATCGCCCAGGGTGAGGCCTTTACCCTGCTGCGCCTCTCGATCACCGATTTTCGGACCATCAACGACACCTTCGGCTATGCCATCGGCGATCAGGTGCTGAAGGTCCTGGCCGACCGCCTCGACCGCCTGCCTCCACCGCAGATCGAGGCCTACCGCCTGAGCGGCGACGAATTCATGCTGTATCTGGCAGCGCCGGCTGCGGAGCCCGGCTGGCTGGCGGCGTTACAGGAGCGCCTGACGCAACCGATTGATCTGGAAGGTTCGCCGATTCGCCTGACGCTGGCCATCGGTGAGGTGCGCTATCCCCTCCATGGCGACAATGCCACGCTGTTGCTGCGGCGCGCCGAAATCGCCCTGGACATGACCCGTCGTGCCCGGCTTGAGCATCAGTGCTACCTGGAGGGTCAGGACGAGCTGCACCTGCGTCAGCTGACGCTGGTACGCGACCTGCAGGAAGCGGTGACCCAGGACCAGCTCACGCTGGTCTACCAGCCCCAGCTCGACGCCCGGACCGGGCGGCTTTCCGGCGTCGAGGCGCTGATGCGCTGGCATCACCCCAGCCTGGGCTTCATCCCACCGGACGAATTCATTTCACTCGCCGAACACTCAGGGCATATTCATCGCTTGACCCGCTGGATGCTGAACAAGATATGCGCCCAGCTCCAGACATGGGACCGTCAGGGCTGTTCGCTGGTGGCTGCGATCAACCTCTCGGCCAAGGACGTCACCGATATCGACCTGCCCGCCCGGCTGCGCGCTTGCCTGGCGGAATACGGGATGGGGCCGGAGCGTCTGCGTCTCGAGGTGACCGAGAGCGCCATCATGCAGGACCCCGAACACGCCAGCCGACAACTCGAAGAGCTGCGCCGTACCGGGCTGTGTATTGCCGTGGATGACTTCGGCACCGGTTACTCGTCGCTGGCTCAGCTCAAGCGCCTACCGGTCCAGGAGCTCAAGATCGACAAGTCGTTCATCCTCAAGCTCGAGGAGAGCGCCGACGACGAGATCATCGTGCGTTCCACCATCGAGCTCGGCCATAACCTGGGCCTCGCAATCGTCGCCGAGGGCGTGGAAACCACCGCCGCGCGAGCAGTGCTTGAACGGCTTGGCTGCGACACTCTGCAGGGTTACCTGATTTCACGGCCACTGGCGGCCGAACATATCGTCGACTGGGCTACCCACCATCAGGCCTCTTTGCCCGAGGAGCAGACCCCATGAGCCACCTGCCGCGATTCGCCAGCCTGTTCTGCAAACACCTCTTTTCAGGAATGGGTCTGCTGCTCTGGGCGATCATCACCACCTCCCCTGCCCTGGCCGGCAGTCGGCTGTTGGGCACCGGTGGCGTTACGCAGATCGAGGGCGCCGCCGGAGGCGGCCTCTCGCCCTGGGGGGTGCTGGCCGGCACCGCCAGCGAGGGCGAATGGGCCGTCACCGCGAATCGCACCGAGGCCCGGCTCGACGACTATCGGCTCGCGGTCAGCGGTGTCGCTTTCAACTGGCAGGATCGGGTCGAAGTGTCCTTCGCCCGCCAGCGCCTAGGCCTGGATACGCTGGGTGGCGATCTGGAACAGGATATTCACGGCCTCAAGCTGCGGCTGGTCGGCGACGTGCTCTATCACCCCTGGGGCATCTGGAGCCTGGGCGTACAGCACAAGCGACTGTATGACGGCAGCCTGGCCCGGGCAGTGGGTGCGGATTCGACCCAGGGCAACGACATCTACCTCAGCGGCAGCAAGCTGCTGTTCGATGCCGTGGCCGGCCGCAACCTGCTGGTGAACCTCACGCTGCGTTCGACCCGGGCGAACCAGGGCGGCTTGCTGGGCTTCGGCGGTGACGAGAAAGAGAGTCGCTCCCTGGCGGCGGAGGGGTCGGTGGGCCTGTTTCTCACCCCGAACTGGGTGGTGGGCATGGAGTATCGCCAGAAGCCCGACAATCTCGGCTTCGCTCGCGAGGATGACTGGCAGGATCTCTACAGCGCCTACTTCTTCAACAAGCATGTGTCGCTGACCGGTGCCTGGCTCGACCTGGGCTCGATCGCCGGCCTGGACCAGCAGCGTGGCGGCTACCTGTCGTTGCAGGTCGCCTTCTAGACAGGAGCCCTTCATGAAACTCGTTCGCTGCCTTGTCGTTCTCGTCCTGCTCGCCCTGGTGCTGAGCGGCTGCATGCAGCGGCCCACCTCGCCAACACCGACCCTGTATACCCAGTTGGGCGGCGAGGCGGGTGTGGCGGCGATCGTCGAGGACTTCACCTATCGGCTGGCCGGCGACGACGAGATCGTGGTGTTCTTCGCCAATTCCAATATCGATCGCTTCGTCGCCTCCTTGGAGGAGCAGATCTGCAGCATCAGTGACGGGCCCTGCGTCTACAGTGGGCCCCCCATGGATCGCGCCCACCAGCACATGGGCATCACCAACGCCCACTTCAATGCCCTGGTCGAGCACATGCAACAGACGCTGATCGATCAGGACATTCCCCCCGGCCCACGCAATCAACTGCTGGGCCGCCTGGCCCGGCTCCACGGGGAGATCATGTCGTTGCAGTAGAGCGGGTAGCTCGCGCTACCCCGACGGCGGCTCGCTCGCCCGAGCCCAGCCTTCCAGGGCACGCGCCAGGCGCATCAAGCCGTAGACCACGAAGGGCACCAGCAGCATCAGGCCGATGCCCCAGTCGCGATTGTTGATCAGCCACACCAGTGGCAGTACTACTGCCACGGCGGCCAGGCACCAGGTCGCCACGGCGAGGATGATTCGGGTTTGCATCGTCATGACGGGGCTCCTCGAAAGTGGGTTCAGCTGGCGATGATCTGGCGATAGATCCCCGGAAGCGCCAGGGAGAGGTGGTCGGGACGCTGCACGATGGCATAGCCGCCGCGGCCGAACAGGTGCGGGATATAGCGCCCCGCCTCGCGGTCGATGGTCACCCCGAACACCCGGACTTCCTGGCGGCGCGCCTCGAGCACCGCCTTGCGGGTATCCTCGATGCCGTAGCGTCCCTCGTAGTAGTCGTTGTCGTTGGGCTTGCCATCGGTAAGCAACAGCAGCAGCCGGTGCCGGTTGGGGCGCTCGGCCAGTTGCCCGGTCAGGTGACGGATCGCCGGCCCCATGCGGGTATAGCTGCCCGGCCTGAGGGCGGCGATACGCCGCGAGACGCGCTCGCCCATGGGCTCATCGAAGTCCTTGAGGGTATTGACCCACACCTTGTGGCGCCGCTGGGAAGTGAAGCTGTGGATCGAGTAGTCGTCGCCGCAGCCCGCCAGACCGTGGCCCAGCACCAGCAGTGCCTCCTTGGCCACGTCCAGCACCCGGCGATCCTCCAGCCAGGCCTCGGTGGAGAGCGAAACATCCACCAGGATCGATACCGCCAGGTCACGAGCCTGGGTGCGAGTGTCCAGGTAGAGCCGATCGCTGGACTCGCCGGTGGCGGCCAGGTCGCATTGCGAGCGGATCACCGCGTCCATGTCGAGCTCGCTACCGTCCAGCTGACCGCGCAGGATCTCGCGACGCGGGCGCAGGGCCTCGAACTCGCGACGCACGCGGCGAATACGCCGACGGGTCGCTTCGTCGGGAGACCAGTTTTCTCCCTCCTCGCTCTGCACGTTGCTGAGCACCACGCAGTGATCGGGCAGGTAGGCCTGTTTGCGGTGATTCCACTCGGGATAGGTATGGCGCCCCTTCAGCCGCCCACCGGCAACCTCGTCCGGGGCCAGGTCGAGGTCGAGCTTGAGGCGGGAGGCAGCCTTCTGGCGGTTGGGTGACAGCACGATCTCGTCGATCTGGTCGGCGGCCTTCTTGGCCTCCTCCTCTTCCTCGTCGTCCACCAGGCGGTTGAGGTTCACCATCTCCGCCCAGGAGAGCATTTTCTCCATGTTGTTGAGCATCAAAGGGTCGTCGCGGTCTGCCTGGTCTTGCTCACGACGGTCCGCCTTGCGCTTGCCCTGATCATCCTCGGGGGAGTCGCCGGCACGCGCCACCTCTTCATCGTCGTCGACGGTGGCTTCGCGGGCCCTATCGCGGGTTCCCAGCATCACGGCCTGGCCCCACAGCGGCACCGGAAGCGGCGGGCGGTAGCCGCGCGGGGCGCGGAACGCCTCGAGCGGGAAATCCGACTCGCGGATGGCGCGCTGCATGGCTCCGGCCCAGGCCTCGTCGGGATCGGGGGCGCCCAGCTCGGCGCGTAGCGCCGACTCCAGGGCCGCCTCCATGGGCGGCAGCCGCATGCGCCGTGGACGGATGGCGAGCAGCTCGCCGCACAGTCGCACGTAGCGATCTGTCAGTCCCGGGAAGCGTGCCAGAGCGGCCCGTGTCGTGCGACGCGCCTCGCGCAGGCGCTGCAGATCGGCCTGCAGCGGGTCCGAGGAGAGCGGCACCGGCCGAGCTTCGGCCAGGAAGGCGGTGAGCCACAGGTAGAGGTCGCGGTTGAGGGCGGCCTCGGGAAAGAGCGCCAGGCGCGGTGGCAGCAGCAGATTTTCCTCGTCGCGGCGAGCCTGGTCGAGGTCCTCCTCGTCGAGCCCCAGGCGCTGACGCAGGCTCAGCCGGTGCGTCGAGGCACGACGGGCGATGGCGGCCACCTCGATGCCCTGCTCACCGCCGCCGGCGCGGAAGAACACGCCGAGCATGGGGCGCAGGCTCTCGAGGGTCACCGCCGCCTCGGGGTGGTCGGGATAGCTCGCCGCGCCGGAGGCCCAGCGGTGCCAGAAGCGGCCGACGGTCTCTTCGACCTCAAGAAAGTCCAGCATAATCAGCTCTCAACCAAAGGTGGCCTGGATGGCTTCCATCAAGCCTTCCTGGACGTCTACATCGTCGGAGAGTGGCTCCACCAGGGTGGCGCGGGCGGCATCGAGGACCGGCATCCCGGCCTGGATCAGGGTCGCACAGTAGACCAACAGGCGGGTGGAAACGCCCTCTTCAAGATCCTGGCCCTTCATGTCGCGCAGGCTGGCCGCCAGGTTGACCAGGGATGCGCAGCGCTGCGCATCCAGTCCACTCTCGCGGGCCACAATGTCGCGCTCGACATGGGGGGGCGGGAAGTCGAAGGACATCGCCACGAAGCGCTGGCGAGTGCTGGGCTTCAGGGACTTGAGGATGTGCTGGTAGCCGGGGTTGTAGGAGACCACCAGCATGAAGTCGTCGGGCGCCTCGAGCAGCTCGCCGGTACGTTCCAGCGGCAGCAAGCGGCGGTCGTCGGTGAGCGGGTGCATCACCACGGTGACGTCCTTGCGCGCCTCGACCACCTCATCGAGGTAGCAGATGCCGCCCTCACGCACGGCGCGCGTCAGTGGTCCGTCGACCCAGCGGGTCTCGCCGCCCTGCAGCAGGTAGCGTCCGGTGAGGTCGGCGGCGGTCAGGTCATCGTGGCAGGAGACGGTGAACAGCGGCTTACCGAGCTTCGCCGCCATGTGGCTGACGAAGCGGGTCTTGCCACAGCCGGTCGGCCCCTTGAGCAGCAGCGGCAGGCGCTGCTGGAACGCTTGCTCGAACATCGTGCACTCGTTGCCCACGCTCTCGTAGTAGGGAATCTCTTGCTCGCTGGCATCGGCGGCCACGGAGGAAAGGGGCATGAAGATCACTCCTGTCAGGGTGATTGACGAAGAACCGAAAGAAAGAGGGCCCCGACCGGGGCCCTCGGATGGTCAGGCGTGATCGGGGCCTGCGGTCAGTTGGGTGCCTCCGGCCGGCACCTGCTCGCGGGCCGGGCCGAAGAAGGCGTAGAGCAGCATTACTGCACCGATGGCCACGGCCACCCCGGCGCCCAGGCGCATCATGTAGAAGAGGCCAAGCTGGCTCTGCACCTCCATGAAGTTCATCCCCAGCACACGCTGCAGGTGCGTCTGGACGACACCGGCGAACGTCAGCGTGAAGGTCATGAAGCACATGGCACCGGTCATGATCCAGAAGCCCCACATGTTCAGCACCTGATTATAGGGCTGGACGCGGCGCAGGTGCGGCATGGCGAAGGTGATGATACCGAGAATCAGCATCACGTAGGCGCCATAGAAGGCCAGGTGGCCATGCGCGGCGGTGACCTGAGTGCCATGGCTGTAATAGTTGACCCAGTGCAGGGTATGCATGAAGCCCCACACGCCGGCACCGAAGAAGGCCACGGCCGGGCAACCCAGGGCCCACAGCATGGCGGCCTTGTTGGGGTGGTTACGGCTGCCCTTCCAGAACATGGTGAAGGCGAACACCACCATGGCGAAGAAGGGAATCACCTCCAGGGTGGAGAAGATGCTGCCGATGGGCTGCCAGTAGCTCGGTGCGCCGATCCAGTAGTAGTGGTGGCCGGTGCCCAGCAGGCCGGAGAACAGTGACAGGCCGACGATGATATACAGCCACTTCTCGATCACCTCGCGGTCGACACCGGTCATCTTGATCAGCAGGTAGCCCAGCAGCGCCGACATGATCAGCTCCCACACGCCCTCGACCCAGAGGTGCACCACCCACCACCAGTAGAGCTTGTCTACGGCGAGGTTGGTGGGATTGTAGAAGGCGAACAGCCAGAATACCGCGGCCAGCCACAGGCCCAGCATCAGCACCAGGTTGATGGCGGTCCGGCGGCCCTTGAGCAGGGTCATGCTGGTGTTGAACAGGAACATCAGGAAGGAGATGGTGATCAGCACCTTGACCCAGAACGGCTGCTCCAGGAACTCGCGTCCTTCGTGGATCCCGAACTGGTAGCCGACCAGCGCCGCGGCCCCGGCAAAGGCGAAGATCGCCAGTTGGATATAGGCGATGGTGGGACTATGGATCTCGCGCTCGGCCTCTTCCGGCATCAGGTAGTAGGTAGAGCCCATGAAGCCGATCAGCAGCCACACGATCAGCAGGTTGGTATGGCTGACCCGCATGATGTGGAAGGGCATGAACTCGGCCATGAAGTTTGGCCAAACATAGACGCTGGCGGCCAGCAGTCCGAAGACGACCTGCAGTGCGAAGAGTGCCATGGCCACCATGAAGAATGGCAGTGCCACCTTCTGGGTTTCGTATTTCATCGGTGTCGTTCTCCTAGATTTATCCGCGGTCCGGCGATCTGGCGTTCAGGCGGCTCAGCCGGCGGGGTGCGGCGGCCAGTCCTGGTCGTCGATACCGTCGGTCCATTCGAGGAAGTCGATCAGCCCTTGCATATCCTCGTCGCTGAGGTCATAGGCGGGCATCTGGCGGCGTCCCTGGCCCCCCAGCGGCTGGGCACGGATCCAGGCCTCGAGACCTGCGCGAGCTGCCTCCGGATTGTCATGTCCCCCGTAGCGCTCCCAGACATTGCCAAGCTCCGGTGCAAAGTAGGCGCCCTCGCCCATGATGCTGTGGCAGTTGATGCACATGTTCTTTTCCCACACTTCCTTGCCGTGCTCGACGGACTCGGTGAGCCCCTCGCTGTCGGTGGACGTGTTGACCATGTACCAATGACTGTGGGCCGTCAGCGCGGCAAACAGCAGAAAGAAGAACAGCGACCCGCCGTAGAAGATGTTGCGGGCCGCCGACTTGGTGAGACCGTCGGCCATGGACCATACCCCCTTGCTAGTGTGGCAGTGCCGCCGCCCCTCACGGCAGACAGCCCTGCGTCTCTTTTAAGATGTATAGCAAATACATGTTAAGCCTAGCAGCAGAACATGGGGAAGGGCTTTGACGCCGGTCAATTTCTGAGGAAGGAAGGTGGGCGACAGCCAAACAGGATGTCGCCCGGAGGGCTCAGTGGCCGAGGATCTGGCTGAGGAACAGCTGGGTGCGCTCGGACTTGGGATGATTGAAGAAGGTCTCGGGGGGTGCCTGCTCGATGATCTGTCCCTGATCCATGAAGATTACCCGATCGGCCACGGTCTTGGCGAATCCCATCTCGTGGGTCACGCAGAGCATGGTCATGCCATCGCGGGCCAGCTCGACCATGACGTCGAGCACCTCCTTGATCATCTCGGGGTCCAGCGCCGAGGTCGGCTCGTCGAAGAGCATCACCTCCGGCTGCATGCACAGCGCCCGGGCGATGGCCACCCGCTGCTGCTGGCCACCGGAGAGCTGTCCCGGGTACTTGAGGGCCTGGTCGGCGATCTGCACCCGTTCGAGGATCTCCCTCGCCGTGCGCTCGGCCTCGGCGCGGGGCTTCTTCTGCACCCAGGTCTGGGAGATGCAGCAGTTTTCCAGCACGCTCAGGTGGGGAAAGAGGTTGAAGTGCTGGAACACCATGCCGACGTTGCGGCGAATCTGCTCGATCCGCTTCACATCCCGGGTCATGGGCATGCCATTGACCACGATGCGCCCTTCCTGATGCTCCTCGAGATGGTTGATGCAGCGGATCAGCGTCGACTTGCCCGACCCCGATGGACCGCAGATGACGATGCGCTCGCCCCGTGCGACCGTCAGGTCGATATCGCGCAGCACGTGGAAGTCGCCATACCACTTGTTGAGCCCGGTGATCTCGATCATCGGCGAGTCGGTCTGGGCGGCAGTTGCCTCGTTCATGAGAAGGTCCCGTTCGTTGTTGTCAGTTCCGGTGGCCGGTGTGCAGGCGACGCTCGATGTATTGGCTATAGCGCGACATGCTGAAACAGAACACCCAGAACACCAGGGCCGCGAAGACATAGCCCTCGGTGGCGAACCCCAGCCAGTCGCTGTCGGTCAGCCCCGCGCGGATGATCGCCAGCAGGTCGAAGAGCCCGATGATCAGCACCAGTGAGGTGTCCTTGAACAGCGCGATGAAGGTATTGACGATGCCGGGGATGACCAGCTTGAGCGCCTGGGGCAGCACGATCAGCCCCATGCGCTGCCAGTAGCCCATGCCCATCGCCTTGGCCGCCTCTTCCTGCCCGCTGGGGATGGCCTGCAGGCCACCACGCACCACTTCGGCCATGTAGGCGCTCCAGAAGAACATGATGCCCACCAGCGCCCGCAGCAGCTTGTCGAACTCCACCTGGGTCGGCACGAACAGCGGCAGCATCACCGAGGCCATGAAGAGCACGGTGATCAGCGGCACGCCGCGCCAGAACTCGATGAACACCACGCAGAAGCCGCGCACCAGTGGCATCTGCGAACGCCGCCCCAGCGCCAGCACCACCCCGATGGGCAACGAGCCGACAATTCCCACGGTGGCGATGGTCAGGGTCAGCATCACGCCGCCCCAGTCGCGTGTGGGCACGTGCTCGAGGCCGAAGCTGCCACCCACCAGCAGGAAGAAGGCCACCACCGGGAAGCCCACCAGGGCGAATAGCCCCACCCAGCGCTTGGCAGGCAGGCGCGGAATGACCAGCCAAGCCACCAGCACCGCCATCAGCAGGAACACCAGATCCACCCGCCAGCGAGCGGAATTCGGATAGAAACCGTAGACGATGGACTCGAAGCGAGCGCTGATGAAGACCCAGCAGGCTCCCTTGCCGCTGCATGCCTCGCGGGAATCGCCGAGCCAGTCGGCCTGGAACACCGCCCACTGCAGGGTGGGCCAGAGCACCATGGCCAGCAGCGCCAGGGTGATCAGAGTGACCACGCCGTTGAACGGGGTGTTGAAGAGGTTGGTATGCAGCCAACCGAGCAGGCCGCGGCGCAGGTCAGGAGGCCGGCGCTCGGCGACCATCTCGGTCACGGTCGATGTATCCACCATGTCAGCGCTCCTTGAGCAGCGTGCGCGCGTTGTAGAGGTTCATCAGCGCGGACACCACCAGGTTGATCAGCAGGTAGACGGCCATGGTCATGGCGACGATCTCGATGGCCTGCCCGGTCTGGTTCAGCGCCGTGCCGGAGAACACCGCCACCAGGTCCGGGTAACCGATCGCCGTGGCCAGCGAGGAGTTCTTGATCAGGTTGAGGTGCTGGCTGGTCAGCTGCGGCACGATCACCCGCATCGCCTGGGGAATCACCACCTTGCGCAGGATGATGCCGGCGGGAAGGCTCAGCGCCTTGGCCGCTTCTACCTGTCCCTCGGGCACCGACTGGATACCCGAGCGCACGATCTCGGCGATGAAGGAGGCGGTGTAGATGGAGAGCGCCAACCACAGGGCAATCAGCTCGGGAAGCACCGTCACGCCGCCCTGGAAGTTGAAGCCCTGGAGCGACGGGATGGACCACTCCAGCGGCATGCCGGTGACCAGGAAGGTGGCGAGCGGCAGGCCGATCAGCAGCAAGGCGCCCAGCTTGAACACCGGCAGCGGGCGGCCGGTCCGTGCCTGGCGGCGCCTCGCGAAGCGTACCATCCCCCAGGTGGCGATCACCGCGACCAGCAGCGCCCAGGGGGTGGCGGCGAAACCGGCCAGTGGCTGGGGGTCAGGCAGCACCACCCCGCGCACGTTGAGGAAGATCACCTCGAACAGCGAATGGCTGTTGCGCGGGCTAGGCAGCGCCTGCAGCACGGCGAAGTACCAGAACAGGATCTGCACCAGCAGCGGGATGTTGCGGAAGATCTCCACGTAGGCGCTGGCCAACCGGGCCAGCAGCCAGTTGGGCGACAGCCGGGCAATACCCACGGCAAAGCCGATCAGGGTCGCCGCCACGATGCCCATGGCGGAGACCAGCAAGGTATTGAGCAGCCCCACCACGAAGGTACGGGCATAGGTGCTATCGCCGGAATATTCGATCAGGGTCTGGGGGATGGAAAAGCCGGCCCGGTCCTGGAGAAAGCCGAAGCCGGTGGTGATTCCCCGGGCCTCGAGGTTGGCCATGGTGTTCGACACCACCATGACGACGAACGCCCCCAGCGCCAGCAGCAGGATGCCCTGCACCAGCAGGGCGCGGAAGGTGGGGTCACGCCACAGCGGCCCCCGCTCCCGTGAGGAAGAACGCAGCATATCGAGCCTCGCAGACGTACCCGAAACGGCACCACGCATGTCGCCATGCGTGGTGCCCGGTCATTGGACGTTCAGGATGGGTCAGCGGATCGGCGGTGCGTAGAGGATGCCGCCCTCGTTCCACAGCGCGTTCACGCCGCGGCTGATCTGCATGGGAGAGTCCTCGCCCACGGTGCTGTCGAACACCTCGCCGTAGTTGCCCACGTGCTTGACGATGTTGTAGGCCCAGTCGTTGCTGATACCCAGCTGTTCGCCGTAGTTTCCATCGACACCCAGCAGACGAGCGACTTTCGGATTGGGCGGATTGGCCTTCATGTCGTCGACGTTGTCGCTGTTCACCCCGAGCTCCTCGGCATTGACCATGGCGAAGATCGACCACTTGACGATGTCGAACCACTGGTCGTCGCCCTGGCGTACCACGGGGCCGAGCGGCTCCTTGGAGATCAGCGTCTCGAGGATCTCGACGCTGTCCGGCTCCGGCAGCTGCAGACGCAAGGCGCTGAGCTGGGAGGTGTCGGAAGTCAGGATGTCACAGCGGCCGCTGGCGAAACCCTGGGCGGTCTGGTCGGGGGTGTCGAAGGTGACCGTCTGGATATCGATACCGCGGGAGGGGAAGTAGTCGGCCAGGTTGAGCTCGTGGGTGGTGCCGGACTGGATACAAATCGAGGCACCGTCGAACTGCTCGGGTCCCTCGATACCCAGGTCCTTCGCCACCATGAAGCCCTGGCCGTCATAGAAGGTGGTGGCGGTAAAGTTCAGGCCCAGCGAATTGTCGCGGGTCGCGGTCCAGGTGGTGTTGCGCGAGAGGACATCGATCTCGCCGGACTGCAGGGCAGTGAAGCGCTCCTTGGCGGTCAGCGGCGTGAAGGAAACCGATTCGGGATCACCAAAGATGGCGGCGGCGATGCCGCGGCAGGTCTCCACGTCCAAGCCCTGCCAGGTACCATCCTGATCGGGTGAAGAGAAGCCGGAGAGGCCGACGTTGACGCCACAGCGCAGCTGGCCCCGTTCCTGCACCTCGTCCAGGGTGGCCGCCGAGGCGGAGGAAATCATACCGACGCAGAGGGCGGCGGCAGAAAGAGTTAGCAGCGTCTTGTTGTTGTACCGCATGAAAAGACTCCAGGATCTGTTATGTCGAGTGTTGCTTATTCAGCAATCTCGAGACTAACAGACCCCGAAGCCTCGTCGCCAGTCGGCGATTAAACGCTCGTTCCAGCTGCCCCGCGGGCAGCCGATGGTCAGGACTCGGTGATGTCCTCGATCCAGGTCAACGCCGCAACGCCGCTGGGCAGGCCCAGGGTGGGAATGGCCAGCATGGCCACCTGCTTGAGAGCCTCCGTGGATTCACCCTCCTCCAGGCCACGACGCACATGGGAGTGCACGGCGCCCTCGGAGCGAGCCCCCACGGCCAGCGCCAGCTTGACCAGGCGGCGTGTGCGCGCATCCAGCGGGCCGGAATCGGCACAGGCCCGACCCAGTTCCGAATACGCTTCCCAGATCTCGGGATACTGTTCGGCCACCTGAGCGGCACCGGCGGGGAGTTCCTGTTTCGACATGTGGTGTTCCTTCTGATGGTGAGTGGTGAGTCGCGGGATCAGCATAGGAGTCGCCTGGCCTCTCGGTTCATGCCAGCCAGGAAAACGGGCTGTGGTGGATGGCCGCTCCCAGCATGTAAAAGAAGGCCAGGATGGCGGCAAGCCCCGCCACGCCACGCACCGCCGGAGTGCGCCCGCGCTTGATCGCCACCGTGCCCAGGCCGATGTAGACCAGCAAGGCGATCAGTTTGGCGGCCAGCCAGGGATGCTGGTGGGGCCAAAGCGAAAGCATCACCATCAGCACCACGCCCAGCACCAGCAGGGTAGTATCGATGACGTGGGGCGCCACCTTCACCCAAGGAGCCTGCAGCACCGGCGCCTCGCGCACCGACCACCAGGCCCTGATCATGAAGAAGAGGAGGCTCAGGGTGGCAGCGGTGGCATGCAGATGCTTGATCAGGACATAGTGCTCGATCATGGCGTGCTACCTCCTCACGTGCCTATCCGTCCTTGCCGTCGGGCCGGGCCGACAGCAGCGGCCCCGTATAGTGGAACAGGAAGATGACGTAGGCCAGGCACCAGAAGATGATGCCCAGGTTGTAGGTCCAGTGGGTGATCTGCGGAAAGAGCACCAGCACCGGCGAGCGCAGCAGGGCCGCGGCCACCATCAACCCCAGGGCCACCCCGATGCCCGGCAGGGTACGGATGGGGCGCGCCGTATGGCCCAGCGCGACCCGCGACATCATCGCCAGCATCATGGTGCCCATGCCGCCGATGGTCAGGGCGTGGAGCGCGGCATCGGCGCGGTTGCCGGCAAGCAGCGCCAGGGCCCACATCGCCAGGCCCACGGGGATGAAGGCGTAGCTCAGGTGCAGCCCCCAGAGCAGCGGCTCGCGCCAGCTGTGGAGGCCGCCCCAGCGCGACAGCCGCACGGCGTTGGCCAGCGCCGCCAGGCCCATCAGTCCCGCCAGCAGTTCGGCGGGCAGCGCCACGCCGAGCATCACCAGCAGCTGGCCCAGCACCACGGCCATGACGCTGCCCAGGCTCAAGTATTCGAGGGCCGGGATCGGCGGCTTGCGGGTCAGCCCCAGGCGGTTGGCGGTGAACATGGCGATCACCCGACCGCCCACCACCACCATCAGCAGGGAGAACAGCAGCACCGCCAGGTAGGCGGCCTGGCGAATCAGCTCGGCATCGCCGGTCAACACTCCCAGGTGCATGGCCAGGTTGGCTAGGGTCAGCAGCGCCAGGGCGGGCAGGAAGACCAGGTTACGCCAGCGCTTGGCGGCGATCACCAGCCGGGCCATGACACCCGCCACCGCCGGCAGGAAGGCCAGATCGATCAGCACCGGCAGCCAGGCCGGCAGGCCCAGGGGAAAAGCCATCAGCACCCGCCCGGCCAGCCAGACCCCGACAAGCGCCAGCAGCGGGCCACCCTTGAGGCTGGGCAGCCCGGTCCAGTTCTGCACCGCAGTGAGCAGGAAGCCCGTCACCACGGCAGCGGCGAAGCCGAACAGCATCTCGTGCTGGTGCCAGAACATCAGGCCACCGAAGGGGCGCAACAAGATGTCGCCGTGCCAGAAGGCGAACCACACCCCCAGGGAGAGCACGCTGAACACGGCGGCCAGCAGGAAGAAGGGACGGAAGGCCAGTCGCGCCACCGGCAGGCGCGACAGTGTGGAGGAACGGACAGAAGAGGAGGTCGATTGCATGGCGGCATACCCGACTAAAACGCTTGGTTATAGCCATTGTGCCGCACTCCCCTCGCGCCTTCCATGACAAGCATCAAGAATACTTCTTATGCTGGCTTTAGCCCTCAGTGGCTGGTGCCTTCTTCGTAGCGTGTCTTGTTCCAGACGTTGTACTTGCCGGAGGGCTTGCTCATGGGAATGCGCTTCTCTTCTTCCAGGGTATCGCCGTCATAGACGATCACTGCGCCGTCCTCCTCCCACAGGCTCAGCAGGAGCTTGTCGCCGTAGCGGTCGAACTCCACGTGGGCGGCGGTCTTGCCAGGCTCAGGGATCAGCGTCTCGACGATCGCAAGGCTCTTCTTGTCGATCACGTGAACCCGGTCGCGGTTGGGGCCGAAGAAGACGTCCACCCAGACATAGGGCGAGTTGGCATGGCTGCGCATGAAGAAGCCAGGGCCGTCGGTCTCGAGGGTCTTGACCACCGTCCAGTCCGTCATGTCGATGATCGACACAGCCGCCTTGGTCAGATGGGGAGTCGCCATGACACGCCGCCCCTCATACTCCCAGGTGATGCCAGAGCCGAGGTGGGGCATCCCTTCCAGGGGCAGGTCGGCAACCTTCTCGCCGCTGTCCAGGTTGACCACCATGCCGCCCTGGCCGCCCCGCGAGGCGCCAATCACGTGTTCGTACTCGAGATCGAAGAAGAAGTCGTCCAGGTAGTCGGGCACCGGGATGCGGCGCACCTGGAAGTTGGCCGTATCGTGGCTGCGTTGCGGCGACGTCGTATGGCCAGTGGAGACCATCGGCTCGGTGGGCAGCGGCCAGGGAATTTCCCATACCTCCTCGATATCCTTGAGGGCGGCGATGAAGCTGCTGCGTGGCGGCGCCGCATAGACGGCGCTGACCCGTGAGCTCTCGCCATCCTTGTCCATCACCGGGTAGACCTCCATCAGGTCGAGGTTGTGGGCGTCGAACAGCACAAGGCTGTGCGGCAGGTAGTTGGCGGCCATCACGTAGCGGCCATCGCCCGAGACGGCAATATTGCGCATGTTGATGCCGGCGCGCACCTCGGCCACCACCTCCATGTTGTAGATGTCGTACTTGGTGATCCAGCCGTCACGGGAGCCGAAGAAGACGTAACGTCCATCGGGTGTGTATTTGGGTCCACCGTGCAGGGCGTAGCGGGTCTCGAAGCGGTGGATCCGTTCGAAGGTATCGCCGTCGAGCAGGCTGGCGTGGTGATCGCCGGTCTCCACCACGATGAAGAGGTTGAGCGGGTCGGCATCGAAGCGGGGCTCATCCGGCAGCGATCCGTCCGGATGCGTGACCTCGTGGCTGGCGAGGATCTCGTCACGTCCCCAGGTGGGCTCGACCTCGGGCGCGCGGTAGATCCACTCGGCCAGGGAACGGATCTGACCGTCGTCAAGCTGCTCGCCGAAGGCCGGCATCTGGCTGGCCGGTCGACCATCGCGGATCACCGTCTCGGCGGCCTCCGGCTTGAGTCGCGAGAGGTTGCCGGGCAGCAGTGCCGGGCCGATGCCGCCCAGGCGATCCTCGCCGTGGCAGGACGCACACTGGACCTGGTAGAGATCGCGGGTGTCGTCGGCACTGGCCGGCCCCATGGCCGTGAACAGTACCGCAGCGACCAGCGCCTGCAGGGAGGTCCGGAGAAAAATGACGTCATTCACAGGGCAATCCGCTCCCGCACCAGTTCCAGGGTCTCGCCCTCGACGAAGGTTGCCGCCTTAGGGGCCGGCTGGGCCAGAGTATTGGCCAGACGTACCACTTCGCCCACCACGATCAGGGTGGGCGGCCTGAGTCCCTCGCGCGCGATAGTCTCGACCAGTGCGCTCAGGCAGGTGATCACCTGGCGCTGCTCGGGGGTGGTACCCCGCTCCACCAGGGCCACCGGATGATGCGCCGGCAGGCCGTGGTCCTGCAGCTGTCGGCTGATCAGCTCGGCATTGGCGAGCCCCATATAGAAGACAACCGTCTGGTTCGGGCTCGCCAGAGAGGACCAGTCCAGTGCCAGGTCACCATCGCCCTTGCAGTGGCCGGTGACGAAGGTGACGCTCTGGGCGTAGTCGCGATGGGTCAACGGGAAGCCGCCGTAGGCGGCACAGCCCTGGGCTGAGGTGATCCCTGGCACCACCCGGAAAGAGACGCTGTGCTCGATGAGCACCTCGGCCTCCTCGCCGCCACGCCCGAAGATATAGGGATCGCCGCCCTTGAGCCGCACCACCCGCTTGCCCTCTTCGGCCATGCGTACCAGCAGGGCATTGGTCTCGTCCTGGGTCAGGGCATGGCAGCGTGAGGCCTTGCCCACGTAGAGACGCCGGGCCTTGGGGTTGGCCAGGGCCAGGACCTCCCTGGAGACCAGGCGATCGAAGACCAGGCAGTCGGCCTGCTCGAGGAGCGACAGGGCGCGCAGGGTCAGCAGCCCCGGGTCGCCGGGCCCGGCGCCGACGATGGCCACCTCGCCGGGGGCCAGGGGCACCTCGGCGAGATCATAGGAAACGCGACGTGACGGCATGGCGGAGTTCCTCGTCAGCCTTACTGGATTTCGACGGCCTGGATGGCCTCATAGGGGGCGGAAATACGACGTCCGCCCTCGTCAGCAACCCCTATCTCGCGATTGGTCAGATAGCAGCCGGGATCCTCCTCCCAGGGATCGCCGGAGACCTTCCAGGCACGAACCCGGGTGTTGCCGTTGCAGATCGACAGGTAATGGCACTCGGCACAGCGCCCCTTCACTGGCCGCGGTCGCTGGCGCATGCCCAGCATCATGGGGTCCCGGGTATCGCGCCAGATCGCGGAGAAGGGCCGGTTGCGAACGTTGCCCAGGTCGTGGTCCCACCAGAAGGTATCGGGGTGGACATTTCCCAGGTTGTCGATGTTGGCAATGTTCTCCCCAGAGGCATTGCCCCCCCAGTTGACCAGCCGCTGCTCCAACGTCCCGGCCTGCTCGGGGAAGTGCTCGCGAGCCCACATCAGCAGGAAGGGGCCATCGGCGTCGTTGTTGCCGGTGACGTACTCACGCTCGATTCCACGCTCGAGCTCACTGCGGCAGTGGTCGAACAAGCGGGTCATGGCATCTCGGGTCATCTGGTGCCAGGCGTCCTGCTTGCTGTGGCGCCGGCCGCGGCCGCCGTAGTTCAGGTGCGAGAGATAGAACTTGTCGACGTCGTGTTCCTCGAGCAGCGCCAGGATATCGCCGAGTTGCTCGTAGTTCTCGCGAGTCAGGGTGAAGCGCAGGCCCACCTTGATGCCGCGCTCCTTGCACAGCTTCACCGCATGCATCGACTCGCGAAAGGCCCCCTGGCGCTGGCGGATGACGTCGTGGGTTGCCTCGAGGCCGTCGATGCTGATGCCCACGTAGTCGTAGCCGACCTCGGCGATGGCGTCGATGTTCTCTTCGGTGATCAGGGTGCCGTTGGTGGAAAGGCCAGTGTAGATGCCGAGTTCCCGGGCACGGTGCGAGAGCTCGAAGATGTCGGGACGCATCAGCGGCTCGCCGCCGGAGAGGATCAGTGCCGGCACCTGGAAGGCGTGCAGGTCATCGAGCACGGCATGGGCCTCGGCGCTGGAGAGCTCGCCGGCGAAGTCAATATCCGCCGAGGTGGTATAGCAGTGCTTGCAGGTCAGGTTGCAGCGGCGGATCAGGTTCCAGATCACCACCGGACCGGGCGGCTTGCGCGCCGATGGGACAGGGCCCGGCTCCATCAGGCTCTTGATATAGCGGGTGACGCGGAACATGGCGTTCTCCTGCTGAAAATTGCTGTGCTGAGTGGTCCCAGTGGACGCAACTCAGCCCTGCTGTGCGGTGTCCGTTGAGGCTGCGTCCGGCTGGGCGCCGGCCAGGCGCAGCCCGGTCTTCTTGAGGATGCGCGAGCTATAGAGAATGCGGTAGTCCCGACACGCCTCGCCGAGCCGCTCGCGGAGAGCTTCGGCCTGGCGCTCGACCTCATCGAAGCTGCGGCCGTGGAGCATGGCGAAGAGGTTGTAGGGCCAGTGGGGCAGGTGTCGCGGGCGTCGATAACAGTGGCTGACGCCCTCGATGGTGGCCACCTCGCGTCCCAGTCGGGCGATGTGGGCGTCGTCAACGTCCCACACCGTCATGCCGTTGGCCACGTAACCTAGCCGATAGTGGTTGGGTACCGCCGCGACACGTCGAATCACCCCGCGTGCCTGCATCCGCTGCATCCGCGAAAGCACCTCCTCGCCACTCATGCCTACCTCGCGGCCCACCGCACCCCAGGGGTCAGGGACCAGCGGCAGGCCGGCCTGAGTGACCAGCACGATGGCGCGGTCGGCGGCATCGAGTCCCGGGGCCTCGCGATTCAGGGCATTGGGATTCTGTTTGTCGCTATTCGGAGCCGACCTAGATGGGCAAGTGGAGACGGACATGGAACTCCTCCTCCTTGGGCATGTTGAAGACAGGCAGACCCGTGGCCGACTCGATCTCGTCGAGTACCTCGGCGACGCGTCCGGCGGCCTCGGTGGCCAGCACGAACCACATATTGAGCTCGTGCTCGCGGCGATAGTTGTGGGCCACCTCGGGGAAGGCATTGACCGCCTCGGTAACCCGATCGAAGTCGGCCTCTGGCACCGCCAGGGCTGCCAGCGTCAGGCCGCCGCCCAGCCGCTCGGCGTGGTACATGGGGCCGAAGCGGCTCAGCATGCCTCCCTCACGCAGGCGCGCAAGGCGCCCGAGCAGATCATCCTCGGCGATGCCCAACTCCTCGGCGACAGCCGCATAAGGGCGCTCCTCCAGCGGCAGGCCATCCTGCAGACGATTGATCAGGTGCCGATCGACGCCATCCAGGTCATCGAGGTTCATGCTGCTCCCTCCCGCGCATAGCGGCCACCACACTGTCGATAGGCGTGTGTGCTGAACAGCACCCGGTGCTCCAGGTCATCCAACCCCAGGCGTTCGACGATGGCCGCGAGCTCAGCCAGCACTCGCTCGCGACGGGCACCGTGAATCATGCAGAAGAGGTTGTAGGGCCAATCGGGCAGGCGCCGCGGACGCCGGTAGCAGAGCGTCACCGCGGCCTCTCGGGCGAGCCGATGGCCCATCAGAGCGACCCTCTCGTCCGGCACGTTCCACACCACCATGGCGTTGGCCTGGAGTCCCAGGCGGCGATGGCGCACCACCAGCCCCAGCCGCTTGATCATGCCTTCCGCCTGCCAGCGTCGCACACAGGCCATCACCTCCTCCTCGGTCATGCCGACCTGCTCGGCCAAGGTGGCCCAAGGTTGCGAGGTGATCGGCAGCCCCTGCTCGAGCAGGGCTCGCAGACGGCGGTGGGCGTCCGACTCACCGGGCGAACGGTCGGCTTCGAGGGACAGCGGGGTCGCGGTGCTCATGTGCGCTCCAGTTCGGCCCAGGGAATGGGAAACGACAGGTCGATATGAAAGCCCTCCAGCATCGGCAGGCGCAGGATCGGCGCAGCCAGGCGGGCTTCCAGCGCATCGAGCCGCGCATCGAGTTCAGGCCCGTCGGGGGCGGTCATCACGAACCAGAGGTTGTAGTCGTGTTCACGTGCATAGTTGTGGTTGACGCCGGGGGCGGCGTTGATGAGCTCTGCAAAGGCATCGCGTTCTGCCTCGGGTACCGCCACAGCGGCAAGCAGGCTGGCGCCGGCTCTGGCGTGGTCGAACACCGGCCCCACGCGACTGAGCACACCCAGCGACTGCAACCGCTCCAGCCGTGCGATCACCTCGGCCTCGGAGGTGCCTAGGCGTTCGGCCACAGCGTGGAAGGGTCGGGTACAGACCGGCAGGCCGCGCTGGTAGCTGTCGATCAGGCGACGATCCAGCGTATCGAGGTCTTGAACTTGGCAATGCATTGGCATAGCTCACTTGCTGCGGGTTGCGGGAGCTCGTGCCCCACCGGGTCCCGATCAGTAGATGTCGCGCTAGGTATTGATCACGCGCTTCGACTCGCGGGCCTTGTCATTCACGATCACCGGCTCCGAGGTCCCGTCCATGGCGGTTCGAGCAGAGAACCGCAACTCGTCGCCAGCCTTGTTGTACGTCGCCGGGGGTTACCCGACGCTGCACGACCGGTGCACTTCCTTCACCAGAGACTGGCCCATTAACGCGCATAATTCATACATCTTTAACGGGTCCCACACCGCTTTCCCCGGCAAGGTTGACCTGTGTCAAAGGGGCTCCGACCTATCGCCAAAGAAACATTGCGAGGCCAGGAATATCATGCTTCATGGAGCCTGCAGGACAACGCTTTGACCCCCGTCAAGGCGCCCCCGTCCGCCAGCCATGACACTGGCAGCATCCAAAACCCCTGGGCCCGCCACACTACGAGGAGACGCCATGCCCTTGCTCGCCCCCCGCCGTTTGCTGCTGGCGCTCTGCTGGATCCCGGTGACTGCGCTGGCCGAGGGCACGCTCTCCACCGAGCGGGAGAAGGAGCTCGAGACCCTGCTCTACCAGGACTGCGGCTCCTGCCACGGCATGACCCTCCGCGGTGGCCTGGGCCCGGCACTGCCCGAGTCACGCATGAACGCCTACAGCCGCGAGGGACTTGCCGCGTTGATCCTCCACGGCGTTGCCGGCACCGCCATGCCCGGCTGGCAGGGCCTGCTGACCGAAGAGGAGGCCCGCTGGCTCGCCGACCATCTGCAGAACGACAACCCCCTGGATGAATGAGCCATCTCGATGCGCCGACAAGGAATGACCATGATTTCTCGATCCCTTCGCAGACCCCTCGCCGCTGTCTCGATTCTCGCCCTGCTGGCCGGCTGCCAGGCCACGCCGAATACCGAGCTGCGTGGCACCGGCGACCTGGGCGTGGTGGTGGAGCGCGCCACTGGCAGCCTCGCGGTGGTGGATACCAGTGAGCACCGGGTCCTCGAGCGCGTGGAGGGACTGGGCGATCTTTCCCACGCCTCAGTGAAGTTCTCCCGCGACGCCCGCTACGCCTTCGTGTTCGGCCGCGACGGCGGGCTGACTCGGGTCGACCTGCTGACCGGCGAGATCACGCACCGGGTGATGCAGTCCGGCAACAGCATCGGCGGTGCCGTCTCCCAGGATGGCTCGCTGGTGGCGGTGGCCAACTACGAGCCGGGCGGCGTGAAGATCTTCGATAGCGAGACCCTGGAAGAGGTGGCGGAGATCCCGGCCACGTATCGGGACGAGGATGGCCGGGAGCAGCGCTCCAAGGTGGTGGGCCTAGTGGATGCCCCCGGCAACCGCTTCGTCTACAGCCTGTTCGAGGCCGGCGAGATCCATCTGATCGACATGCATGGCGACACGCCCGAGGTGACCCGCTTCACCGATGTTGGCGAGGAACCCTACGACGCCCTGATCGGCCCCAGCGGGCGCTACTACGTCGCAGGGCTGTTCGGCGAGGATGGCCTGGCATTGCTCGACCTCTGGCACCCGGAGGCGGGCGTGCAGCGTATCCTGCCCGACTACGGCCGCGGCGAGGAGCGCCTGCCGGTCTACAAGATGCCCCACCTGGAGGGCTGGGCGATGGCCGGAAACGAGGCCTGGCTACCGGCGGTGGGTCGCCACGAGGTGCTGATCGCCGATACCGACGACTGGTCGCTGGTCGATCGCATCGCGGTCCACGGTCAGCCGATCTTCGTGATGCGCCGCCCCGACGAGCGCCAGGTGTGGGTCAACTTCGCCCATCCCGACAACGACGTGGTGCAGGTGATCGACACCGAACGCCGCGAGATCGTGGCCACCCTGGAACCGGGCGAGGCGGTGCTGCACATGGAGTTCACCCCCAAGGGCGAGCAGGTGTGGATCTCGGCCCGCGACAGTGACCGGGTGGTGGTCTACGACACCCGCACCCTGGAGGAGGTAGCCCGCCTCGACAGCGAATCGCCCAGCGGCATCTTCTTTACCGACCGGGCCCATCGCATCGGGCTGTGAAAGAAGGGGCTCGCCCCCTCTTCGACCTGCCCCCGGCGCCTCTCGCTGGTTCAGTGGCAATGAGAGGTCAGCGGCGCACGTGCAGCGGCACCTCGGAGTAGCCGCCGGCGGGGTAGAGGGCGCGCACTACGGGTTGGCCGGGCAGCGGAGCGATATCGATGGTGGCGTCGAGCAGCGCCTCCATGAAGTGCCTGAGCTCCATGCGCGCCAGCGGCGCGCCGGGGCAGACATGGATGCCGGCGCCGTAGAGCAGGTTGTCCTCGGGATCGCGGTCCAAGTGCACCTCGTCGGGGTCGCCGAACACCGCCTCGTCGCGGTTGGCCGAGCCCCACAGCAGGGTCAGGCGCTCGCCGGCCTCGAGGCGACGGCCGCCGATCTCCACCGGGCAGGTGGTAATGCGTCGGTTGGACATCAGCGGTGCATCGAGGCGCAGGATCTCGTCGATGGCCGCCGGCAGCAGGCCAGGGTCAGCGCGCAAGCGACCCTGCAGTTCGGGGTTGGCCGCCAGGTAGCGCATCAGGATGCCGATGCTCGCCGAGATGGTGCCAAGTTCGCCCACCGTCCAGTTGCGTAAAATGCTGACGATCTCCGCGTCGCTGAGCGCGCGCCCTTCCACCGTCTCGTTCATAATTCGCGTGGTGACGTCATCCGGGGCGGCGTCGCCGGCCTCGCGGCGGCTGGCGAGCAACTCGCGAATCACCCCGTCAAACTCTAGTGCCAGCTCGCCAAGCACTTCACGGTCGCCGGCCAGAGTGGCGGCCTGCTGGCGATTCACCCAGGCACGCAGCGGCTCGTGAAGACTGGTCGGCCAGCCCATGAAGGCACACTGGATCTCCAGGGCGAAGTCCTGGCCCATCACGGCCATTGCCTCTATTTCGCCGTCGGCGGGCAGACGGTCGATCACGCCCTCGGCGATGGCCCGGCACTGCGGAGCGAAGTCGGCCATGGCCTCGGGGCCGAAGTAGGGCTCGATAAGGCGACGGAAGCGGGTGTGCTCGGGCGGATCCATGGCATTGGGCACCGACGGATGGCGGCTCGCCGCGCTGCTGAAGGTCTCGTGGTCCTCGAGCACGCGCATCACGTCCGCATGACGGAACAGCGACCACTGCAGGTAGTCGCTGAAGGCTACCGGGCAGCGGCTGCGCATCTCATCGTAGGCGGCGATCTGGTCTTCCAGCACGCTCGTGGCACGCGGATCCCAATCCTGCTGGCGCGTCTCGCTCATGACATCTCCTCGGGTGGGGTAAGCACGCGGCAAGGAGACCAGAAGTGGCCAGAGGGCGCATTGACCCAGGTCAGCGGGGCTTTCTCATCTTTCAGCTCACTATTCAGGGGAGATCGGGCCAGCCCGGCAGGCGGAACTCCTCCTGAAGGTGGCGCAGTTCGGGCTGATGCAGTTCGGCGATACGGCGTGACAGCTCGGCGCCGCGAGGCAGCAGGTGCACCTCGATACGCCGACGGTCGTCGCGACTCGGGCGCCGCTCCACCAGACCCAGCTGCTCGCAGCGATCCACCAGCATCACGGTGCCGTGATGCTTGGCCTGGAGGCGCTCGGCCAGCTCGCTCATTGTGGCCCATTCACGCCCCTCGAACCCCAGCAGGTGCAGCAGCAGCTGGTATTGCAGCGGTGTGAGGTGGTACTCACGACAAATGTCGTCGCTCTGGCGCAGGAAGCAGCGCAACTGGTAGCGAAAGTGGGAGAGGCGCTGGAAGTCCTTCTTGGTCAGGGCGTCGTCACTCATGGGAAGCATCCAGGTCGTCAGGGGTATCGCGAGGTGGCTTGACAGCACAGGAGACGCGGCCTAATGGTTAGATAACCATATCACAACGTGATATTTCTTGCCGCCCTCCCCACCCCACGAGGTCTCGACCATGAATCCCGTTACCGTGATCAAGCTACCCTTTACCCGCCAGGCGGGCTGGAAGGCACTCCAGCGGCGAAAGCCATCCATCCCGGTGCTGGCCTGGTGCCTGGTGCTGCCCATGTCACTGCTGCCTCCCGTACTACTTTATTACGCCGGCACCCACTACGGAGATGACTTCATTGCCGGCTTTGCCGGCAGGGAATGGCGCTTTATTACCACCATCCTTTTCCTGGCGGAGTTGCTGACCTTCTTCGTGATGGGCTGGCTGATCCACGCCGTGGTCAACGGCACCCGCGAACTCTCCATCGACTACCCAGACGCCTACCTGCTGGCGGCCCTGGCACCGCTGCCCCTGTGGTCCTCGGCGATCGTGCTGCTGATCCCCAGCCTTCTGCTCAATGCCCTGGCGGTGCTGGTGGCGCTGGGCATCTCCTGCAGCCTGGTCTACCACGGTCTGCAGACGCTTTGTGAGCGCAGCGACAACGACGTGAATACCATGTCCGCCACTTACACCATCATGGCCGCCGGCGTGCTGGCCTGGGGACTGCTGATGGCCATTGTCTGGGCCTATTGAGCGCGCCTTACCGCGACAGGATGTCGCCATGAATGGCCATGCCGGGGAATAACATGTATTTTACATACCTCTTATAATCATCCCCCGACACGGAGCCGTGCCATGCTGACCCAGGAGCAGGAACGCCTGATCGAGGCCACCGCCCCGGTGGTGGCCGAACACCTCGACGCCATCACCCAGCGCTTCTACCCGCTGATGTTCGAGCGCTATCCGCAAGTGAAACCGCTGTTCAATCAGGCCCACCAGCAGGATGGCGACCAGCCGCGAGCCCTGGCCGGGGCGGTACTGGCTTATGTGGGACTGCGCCAGGACCCCCAGCAGGCACGTGGCGTGCTGGCCACAGTGGTCAGCAAGCACGTCTCCCTGGGTATCCAACCCGACCAGTATCCTATCGTCGGCGAGTGCCTGATGGCCGCCATCGGAGAGGTGCTCGGCGAGGCGGTGACGCCGGAAATCGCCACGGCCTGGAGCGGCCTCTATGAGGAACTCGCCGGCCTGCTCATCGAGCTAGAGGACCATCGCTACCGCGAGTTCGAGGGGCGCCCCGGCGGCTGGCGCGGCACTCGTCGCTTCCGCATCGCCGACACTCGCCAGGAGAGCGCGGTGGTCCGCTCCTTCGTGCTGGAACCCGAGGACGGCGGCCCGGTGGCCGGCCACCAGCCGGGCCAGTTCATCGGCGTGAGACTGACCATCGATGGCGAACCGGTCTATCGGCACTACAGCCTGTCGGATGTGCCCAACGGGCACCACTACCGGATCTCGGTAAAGCGGGAGGCGCAGGGTCGCGCCAGCCGTCACCTGCATGATGCCATGAGCGTCGGCGACGCCCTGGAGCTGCTGCCACCGGCCGGCGACATGACTCTTGCCGATGGTGATGAGCCGCTTCTGCTGGTCAGTGGCGGGGTCGGCCAGACCCCGATGCTCCCCATGGCTCGTCATGCCCTGGCCGAGGGACGCCGGGTGGTCTACCTTCACGCCGCCCTGGATGCCAAGCATCACGCCTTCCGCGATGAAGTGGCGGCCCTGTCCGCGGAGCACCCTCAGCGGCTCCGGGCGGTGAGCGTGCACGAGCGCGGCAATGAGGCCGACCATACCGGCCGGATCGACCGCGAGTTGCTGGCCAGCCTGATGCCCGAGGATGCCCGCTGCTACTTCGTGGGCCCCCAGGGCTTCATGGCCGCCGTGGACCAGGCACTCGCCGAGCTGGGCGTGCCCGGCGAGCGTCGCCACTACGAGCACTTCGGCCCCTCGCGCCCCCTCGATGCCGCCTGAGATCCGCCCCACCTACACACCCACGACGCCCCGGCAGGCCGGGGCGTCGTCGTGCTGTCTGGGTGCTGGAGATGGATCTTAGCTGCCGCGCGCCAGCAGCATTGCCTTTATGATTTGGTCGGTCATCTTCGTCGGGATGATAGCGATAGAGCCGTACCGTGATCATGCCTTAGCCCAGATCATTAGGGCTCTCCTCCGCGGCTCACACCGTCCAGCAAGTCAGATGCTGCAGGCTCTGTGACGTCATCTTGGCATCACTCCCGCCAGTAGTCGTTGGCCGCGGCCACGGTCTGAAAGTGCGTGGCGATGACGTGGGAAGCCGCAATTAGGCTGTCGGGATTCTCGGCATATTCGGGGCGCTGTTCCTTGCGCACCTCGGCATCCGGCTGGGTGGTCCCCACCCCCTTCTGGGAAAGGGTCACCGCCAGGGCGAAGCCCTCCTGAGGAGTCTCGGTCATGAGGCTCGGCAACCAGGTCTTGCCGGAATCCTCGGCTTCATGGGCATCCGCCAGGGCGACGCTACCCAGCAAGAGGGAAGCCGCCAGCATCAGTGTGCCGGTGATCTTGCCTGAGACATGGCGATGGGAGATGGGCGTCATGTGGCCTCCTGAGGTTTGATTCATGGTGCACATCGTCTTGCCGAATTTATAAGATGCAAAAAAAGTACACCTTTAAAGGTAGTCTGTGCCGCCCCATGGTCAAGATAGGGCCGGCCCATGTCGCTACGCCTCGGCGGGGGCCTCGCGGGTCCAGCCCCAGTCGTCGAAGAGCACGTAGAGCGCCGGGATCACCAGCAGCACCAGCAGGGTGGCACTGAGCAGGCCGAACACAACGGCGATCACCAGCGGTTTGATGGCATCCGCCTGGGTGCTGGTCTCGGCCAGTAGTGGCGCGAGGCCGGCGATGGTGGTCGTGGTGGAGATCAGGATGGCACGCAGCCGGTCGCGGCAGGCCTGGCCGGCGGCCGCCACCGCGTTCATGCCTCGCTCGCGGTGCGTCTTGATGAAGTGGATCAGCAGGATGGCGTTGTTGACCACGATGCCGGCCAGCGAGGCGGCGCCGATCAGCGAGGGCATGGAGAGGTAGTAGCCCATAATGACATGCCCCCAGATGGCGCCGATGAAGGCCAGCGGGATCGAGAGCATGACGATCAGCGGCTCCACGTAGCTGCGGAACTGGAAGGAGAGGATCACGAAGATCCCCACCAGGCCGATCAGCAGACCGCGGGCGATGGAGCCACCGGTCTCGGCGGAGCTGGCTACCTGCCCCTCGAAGGTGACCGCCACCTCGGGATGGCGCCCCTCGAAGTCGGCCAGCCAGCCACTGCCCACGAGATCGTCGACGATGGCCTGGCCGCTGGCCTGGCGGGCATCCACGTTGGCCTCCACGGTGACGGTGCGCCGCCCGTCGATGCGGCTGAGGCGCGCCCACTCGCGGCGCTCGGCCACCTCGGTGACCACCGAGAGTGGCACCCGGCTGCCATCGGGGAGCACCAGGGTCTGGTCGGCCAGGTCGTCGAGACCCTCGCGGTCGGCCTCGGCCTGGCGCACCAACACCTCGATCTCCTGCTCGCCGATGCGCTGGGTATCGGCGATCTCGCCAAGCAGGCCTGCACGCAGCTGACTCGCCACCTCCTCGGCGGTGAGCCCCAGGCCGTGGGCGCCCGATACAAGGAAGTAGGCGCGCTGGGGCTTGCCCAGGCGCTGGTCATCCATGACGTTGTAGACTGCCGAATAGCCCTGCAGCCGCGAGGCCAGCTCGAGCCCCGCCGCCTTCATGGCCTCGAGGTCCTCGCCGGTCAGGCGCACCTCCACGGGTACCCCGGCGGGGCCGAAGCCCGGCTCCTGGATGATCAGACGCTGCAGCCCGGCGATCTCGCCAATCGCCTCTCGCCACTCAGCGGTCAACGCATCCAGGGTCAGGGTGCGCCGCTCGGCGGTCAGCAGGTCAACGCTGACCGTGGCCACGTGGGGACCCGCCTCCCGGGCGCTGAGATTGTGGTTGAAGCGCACCTGGATCGCCTCCACCAGCGCCGCGCCCTCGGGTTGCTCGGGAGAGTGGCGTGCATCGAGCTCACGCATCGCCATCTCGACCCGCTCGGCCACCGCCTCGGTGCGCTCGAGCGGCGTGCCCTGGGGCATCAGGATGCGAGCTTCCAGCACGTCGCCGTCGATGTCGGGCATCGCCTCGCTGCCGACGTGGCCACCGGCCATGAAACCGACAGATGCTAACAGCACGGTAAATACGAGCCCCAATGCCGCATGACGGAAACGGATCGCCCGATCGGCCAGCCGTCCCACGCTCTCGCGAAAGCGCTCGAAGCCGCGGTCGAAGGCACTGCGAAAGCGGGAATCCTGGCCCTGCTGCAGGTGCTTCACACTGCCCTTGAGGTGGTGGGGGAGGATCCAGAACGCCTCGATGAGACTCGCCGCCAGGGCGGCGATCAGCACCACCGGCAGCACCTCCAGTACGGCACCCATCTCGCCAGCCAGAAAGGAGAGCGGCACGAAGACCGAGGCGGTAGTCAGGAAGGAGGACAGCACTCCGGGCAGCACCTGGCGGGTCCCCGCCACCACCGCCTCCAGCGGCGTGGCCCCCTCCCCGGCGTGGGCGGCGATATTGTCGGTGATCACGATGGCATCGTCCATGACGATGCCGATGGCCATCAACAGTGCCACCAGGGTGATCATGTTCAGCGAGAGGCCGGCGAGCCCCATCACCAGGAAGGCCCCCATGAAGGCCGCGGGCAGCCCCAGCACCGCCCACAGCGCCAGGCGCGGGCGGAAGAACAGGCTCATCACCAGCAGCACCAGCGCTAGCCCCATGATGCCGTTGCCTACCAGCATCTGCAGGCGGTCGCGGACGATGCTGGTCATGTCCTGGGTCAGGGTCAGCGTTATGCCACCATCGAAGCGGCGGTGCTCTGCCTCGATCAGCCCCTCGAGGCGCTCCTTCACCGTCAGGGCGTCGTCGCGCAGGCTCTTGCTCACCTCCAGCACCAGCGCCGGTTCGCCGTTGAAGCGAATCTTCTCCTCCTCGCGTTCGCCGGTCTCGGTCAGGCTGGCGATGTCACCCAGGGTCAGCTCGCCGCCGGCCGGATCGGACATCACCACCAGGCGCGAAAGCTCCACCAGCGAGCGGCGCTGGTCGGTGAAGCGCAGCAGGATATCGCGCTCGGGGGTTTCCAGGGTGCCCAGCGGCAGGTCCAGACTCTGGGCCGAGATCCGCCGCGCCAGTTCGCGAGCCGAGAGGCCGTGCTGGCCGAGCACCTCGCCGGGCACCTCCACCTGCCACTGGCGCTGGGACATGCCATGGATCGCCACGTCCGCCACCCCGGGCAGCGCCATGATGCGTTCCTCCAGGCGCAGGGCGTACTCCTCAAGCTGGCCGGCGGGCATGTCGGATGATACGGCGACCGCCGCAACCAGATCGCTGCGGTGCAGTTCGCGCACCACCGGCGGGTCGGCCCGGGCTGGAAACTCGCTGATGGCACCGACCTCGGTGTCGATCTCGCCGAGAAAGCGCAGGGGGTCGCCGCCGGCCTGCATGGTGGCGATGGCGCTGGCCAGGTTGTCCTGGGCCACGCAGACGAACTCGTCGAGAAACTCCACCCCCTTCACCGCCTCATGCAGGCGGCGGCAGACGGCGTCCTCCACGTCGGCGGCACTGGCCCCGCGGTAAACCACCTCGACGCTCACCTCCACCGGGCGATAGTCGGGAAACGTCTCGCGCTTGAGCGACGGAGCGGTGAAGAGACCGGCGGCGAGCAGCAGCACCAGCAGCAGGTTGGCGGCAGTGGGGTGGGCGGCGAACCAGCGGATCATGGCTGGGCTTCCCTGTGTGCTTCGCCCAGCGCCTGCTCAGCGATACGCGCCTCCAGGGCCTCATCGCGACGCGGCTCAAGCGCCATCCCGGCGATCGCCGCGGGCAGGTCATCGACCACCACCCGCTCGCCGGCTTCGAGGCCACCCGCGATCACCGCCAGGTTGCCCTGCTCGAAGGCCACGCTCACCGTGCGCCGCTCGAGGCGTGCCTCGTCATCCACCAGCCACACCTCACCCTGATGCACCGCACTGGCCGGGATCGCCAACTTAGGCTCAGGGCTGGGCGCGCTAAGCCGGGTACGCACGTACATGTCGCGCTGCAGCGGAGGGCGATCCGGCGGCCGGGCATCGCGGTAGGGGTGATCAATCCGCACCACGGCGCGTATCGTACGGGTGGTCGGGTCCAGGCCACTGGCCACGCGCACCAGTTCTCCCGACCAACCCACGCCCTCGGCGCCGGCCAGGAAGAGTTCGGCGTCGACCGCCGAGAAGTCCAGTCGCTCGTCCAGGTCCAGCCCCTGGCCAGAGGGCTCCTCGGCCAGGATCGCGGCCATCAGGCGACGCATCATGGCGATGGGAATGTGCGCCTCCACCTCGGCGGCGGCCAGGTTCTCGGCCTGGAACAGTCGATGCCCGGTGCCGACGAACTGATGCAGCTCCACCTCCACCTCGGCCAGGCGCAGGTCGTAGGGCGCCTCGAAGCGGGTGTCGGCCAGGTCCTGCCGGGCCTGGGCCAGGCGCACCGCAGCCCGCTCACGCTGCGCCTTGAGTACCTCCCGCCGAGAGGGCAGCAGCGCCAGACTGTTCTCCAGGGAAGCGACCGCCTGGCGCTGGCCCAGGGTGCTGCGACGCTGCTCGTCGCGTCGTGAGCGGGAGACCGAGCCACTGGCCGCCAGGCGCTCGATGCGTGCCAGCTCCTGCTCGGCCAGAGCCAGCGCCTGCTGCTCCAGCTCCAGCACGCGACGGGTGTTCTTCTCCTCGGCCTCGAGCTGGGCCAACTCGCCGGCCAGGCTGGCCAGCTCCGCCTCGGCCTCGGCGATGGCCAGTTCGTAGCGGCTGGGATCCAGCGCCACCATCAGAGTCCCCTCGGGCAGCAGGGTGCCGCTCTCCAGTTCCGGGTGTCGCTCGACGACGCGCCCCGCCACGTTGGCCGTCGCCTGCCAGGTCTCGGCAGGGCGCGCCACGCCGTGGCCTCGCGCCTCCAGGCGCAGCTCCAGGGGGCGGACCTCGACGATCCTGACCGGGGTGACGGAGGCCGCCGCCTCCTCGCGCTCGGGGGCCTGGCGATTGGCCACGAAGACGACCAGCAGCGCCACGCCCACGACGACGCCGATCAGCACCGCCAGCCCGCGCCCCAGCCGGCGTATCGCGGGCCTCATGCGTCACCTCCCGCATCCGCGCGAATGCCGTAGCGGTAGAGATCGAAGGCCGCCGGTGCCCGGTCGACGATGCCTGCCACGTCGTTGGCGATCAGCGACTGCAGCACCAGTCCCTGGACACAGCCGATGAACTGGGTCGCCGCCACGTCCAGGTCGAGTCCGGGGCGCAGCTGCCCTCGACGCCTGGCCTCTCCGAGCAGGCCCAGCAGGCGCCGCCGATAGCGCTCCATCAGCTCGCGCACCAGGCAGCTGGCGACGGTGGGCCGCGGGTGCTGCAGCTGGCCCATCAGCAGCCGCGGCACCCCCGGGTGCTCGGCGATGAAGGCCACGTGGGCCAGGAACATCGCTTCCAGGGCGGCCAAGGGGTCCTCGATACCCTCGGCAGCGGCGGCGACCCTCGCCATTAACCGCTCGGCGATCCAGGCCACCGCCGCCTCCCAGATGGCTTCCTTGCTGGGGAAGTGACGAAACAGCGCCCCTTGGGTGACACCCATGCGTCGGGCGATGCGCCCGGTGGTCAGGGTGGCGGGTTCCTCGCGGCCGCAAAGCTCGATGACGGCCTCCACGGTACGCTCCCGGCGCTCGTCGGCGGGGAGATGCTGGCGCTGTGACATGCTCGAGCCTAAAAAGATAGTAATCAGTTACTATCTAGCTGGATCACGGCATCGCCGCCAGCAAAGGCTTCCCCAAAGATGACCTGGATCAGCTTCACGCATCACTTGCGTGAGATCCTGTTTCGACGCGTATTTGTAGTGAAGCCTCCAGCAGGGTTAAGTACCGGTGCCGAACTGACCTGTATCAACGCGGTCCCGCCGGATGGAAACTACGCTTTCCGAGGTAAAGCACGGAACGCGAGCCCATTGAGGAGAAACGCCATGCTGTTCGCTATCTCGATCCGTTCACTGCCCCCTCGTTGCCGTCACGGCAGACGTGCCGCCATTGTCCTTGGCACGCTGGTAGCACTGGGCGTCAGCGCTACCAGCCTGGCCGCGGAGCCTGTCAGGCCTGAGCTGACGCCCAAGCTGCAAGGCTTGCTGAAGAAGGAAATGATTCAGATCGAGCTGGCAATGCAGGACGTCTATAGCGCCATTCTGCAAGGACGACACACCACGGTGGCCGAAAAGGGGCAGTCGATTCACGACAGCTTCATCCTGGAACAGTCGCTTACCGATCAGGATCGTCAGGAGCTGAAGGCCGCGGTACCGCCAGAATTCCTTCAGATGGATGCGTACCTGCATGAGCTCTCGGCATCACTGGCCGAGGCTGGCCGTACGGAAGACACTCCCGGGCAGGTGGAACTCTTCGGTCGCATGACCGAATCCTGCGTGGCGTGTCATAGCACCTACGTGACCGATCGTTTCGAGGGGCTGAAAAGCTCGGATGTTTCTGCCGAATGGGGGCTGGCGCCAGAAGTGCCGAGCGATGGATCTGAACGTTAACCTGCGTCGGGCCTTGCTTCAGAACAGGCGGATCTTCTGGCCCTGAAGGGTGGAGGGAAACTGAATACGTGCAGCATGCCAACGGGATGGCCATGGCGTTCATACCCCGCGGCATCTTTTTCATCGACCGCGTCCACCGCTTCGGTCCGTGGGCGGTGGCATGGCGCCATCACAGCGATCATAGTGGAAGCGCATATAGACGATGCCCGGCGTCATCACCAGCCGCCAGGCCAGCTCCACGTCATCATCGAAGCGGTCATCGAAGCGACGTGCCGTCTCGACCAGCGCATCGAGCCACAGGTCATAGAGCCCGGGACGGATGTCGAGGTGTGCACGACTATGGCTGATCGCCACCTGATCCAGGTAGTAGTCGGCATGACTCGACGCGTAGAACGCCAGCAGGTGATAGAAGCCCTTCTTGAGCATGGCCTGCTGGCGCGCCATGTCGGTCTGGCGAAATTTCTCCGCCACCTCCGGTGAGGCCGCGACAAAGCGCTCATAAAAGGCCGCGAAGAATCCCTGCCCGTCGACCTCTCGGCTCAGAACCCGCACGTAGCTCTCATCGAAGAGTCGCTCAATGTCCATGACCGCCCCGCCTGGTGAGCATGCCTGACCCAAGACTAGGCCAGAGGCTCGCCCGGGGCCTTTGCGGGTGTGCTCCCACTGGCCCCGGCATGACCTGCATCATGCCAATCGCGAATACCCCCTCGCCATGACGCCAGTCAAGGGCCAGGCGGGGGTAGTCGACTAGCATGGTCAGGTTTTCATCGAGAGGAGGCTCGCCATGGAACTCGTCTGCCCCGCCGGCAACCTGCCCGCCCTGAAACGCGCCGTGGACAAAGGGGCCGATGCCGTCTATTTCGGCTTCCAGAACACCACCAATGCCCGCCAGTTCGCCGGTCTCAACTTCACCGACAAACGCGCCAGGGAGGGTATCGACTACGCCCATGCCCGTGGCAAGCGAGTCTTCTGCGCCATCAACACCTACCCACAACCGGATGGCTGGGCCATGTGGGCCCGCGCCGTGGATCAGGCCGCCGAGCTGGGCGTCGATGCACTAATCATGGCCGACATGGGGCTGCTCGACTACGCCACCCGCCGCCATCCGGACATAGCCCGCCACCTCTCGGTGCAGGGCTCGGCCACCAGCCATGAGGCGCTGCGTTTCTGTCACGACCAGTTCGGCATCAAGCGCGCCGTGCTGCCCCGCGTGCTCTCCATCACCCAGGTCCGTGATCTGGCCGGGCAGAGTCCGGTAGAGCTGGAGGTCTTCGCCTTCGGGAGCCTGTGCATCATGGCCGAGGGCCGTTGTTACCTCTCCTCGTATCTCACCGGCGAGTCCCCCAACACCCGCGGCGTCTGCTCCCCTGCGGCCCATGTCCGCTGGGAGGAGACCCCGGAAGGCCTGGAGTCACGCCTCAACGGCGTGCTGATCGACCGCTACGGCGAAGGCGAGAATGCCGGCTACCCCACCCTGTGCAAGGGGCGCTTCGAGGTGGGCGGCGAGACGTATCACGCCATCGAGGAGCCCACCAGCCTCAACACCCTGGCGTTGTTGCCGGAGCTCCAGGAGCTCGGCATCAGCGCGGTGAAGATCGAGGGCCGTCAGCGCAGCCCGGCCTACGTATCGAAGGTCGCCGGCATCTGGCGCCAAGCCCTGGACCGCCTCGAGCGCGCCCCCGGACGATTCCACGCTGAGCCCGCCTGGATGACCGGCCTCGGCGAAGTCTCCGAAGGCAGCATCACCACCCTGGGCGCCTACGAGCGCCGCTGGAAATAGGAGAGAGCCCATGTCCGCCACCCCCAGGCTCCAGCTGTCGCTCGGCCCAGTGCTCTTCTACTGGAGTCGCGAGCGCTACGCCGACTTCTATCGCGAGGCCGCCGACTGGCCGGTGGACATCGTCCACCTCGGCGAATCGGTGTGCTCTCGGCGTCGCGACATGAAGCTCGACGACTGGTTGGGCATCGGCCGCGAACTGGCCCAGACCGGCAAGCAGGTGGTGCTGGCCAGCCAGACCCTGATCGAGTCAGAGGCCGATCTGCGCGACCTGCGCAAGCTGTGCGACAACGGCGAGTTCCTGGTCGAGGCCAATGACCAGAGTGCTGTGCAACGCCTCTCGACGGCTGGCCTGCCCTTCGTCGCCGGTGCTGCGCTCAACCTCTACAACCCGGCCACCCTGGCAGTGCTCTCCCGCGCCGGCATGCAGTGCTGGGAGGCCCCGGTGGAGATGTCCCGGGACGACCTCGCCCGGCTGCTGGCCGACTGTCGCGAACAGGGCCTCGACGCCCCTTGCGAGGTATTCGCCTACGGCCACCTGCCGCTGGCCTGGTCATCGCGCTGCTTCACCGCGCGGCGCTACCAGAAGCCCAAGGACCGCTGCCAGTTCGTCTGCCAGAAGCATCCGGAGGGCTTGGCGCTGCGCTCCCAGGAATCCCAGCAGATCTTTATCCTGAATGGTATCCAGACCCTCTCCGGCGCCTGTCAGGATCTGCGCCACGAGGTGCCGGAAATGGCTGCGATGGGTGTCGGGATCGCCCGCCTGAGCCCGCGTCCCGAGGGCATGGCCGAGGTGGTCAGCGCTTTCCATGCCGCGCGCCGCGGTGAGCTCCCCGGTCCCGACCCGCTGCGCCTGGTGGATGCCGAGATCTGTGACGGCTACTGGCACGGTCGACCCGGCATGGACAACACCCGCGGAGTGACGGCGCCGTGATCGGGCCGCTCCTGCGCCTGGAGCCGGATGAGGCATCCGAGATCCGCCTGCCGGTGGCGAGCCTGAGCGCGTTGAGTACGGCGGATTTTCCGGGCCGTCGCGCCGCCGTGATCCATCTCCAGGGCTGCCCCCTGCAGTGCGGCTACTGCGAGGTGAGCGAGATGGCCATCGCCCGCCGCGGGGAGCCCGGCGAGTGGGAGGCGATGCGCGGTTTTCTGGAGATCCGACCCGACGGGCTCGACGCCGTGGTGTTCAGTGGTGGCGAGCCCACCCTGCATGTCGACCTGCCGCAGGCCCTGGCGCAGGTGCACGAGATGGGGCTGGCCGTGGGCCTGCACACTGCCGGTCCCTATCCCGAGCGGCTGGAGCGTCTGCTGCCGTGGCTCGACTGGGTGGCACTGGATGTCAAGGGACGCGGTCGTGACTTCGACCGGATTTGCGGGCGCAGCGGCATCTGGCAACGCCATGCACGCAGCCTCTCGCTGTTGCTGGAGGGCGAGGTACCCTTCGAATGCCGCACCACGGTGCACTGGAAGGACTTCGCCCTGGAGGACCTGGAGCGCCTGGCGATGACCCTGGCCGACTGTGGCGTACGCCGCTACGCTCTGCAGGTCGCCCGCTCCGAACGTTGCCGCGACCCCGACTACTGCCTGCCGGTGGCCGGCGCTCCGCCCCGGGAGGCCCTGGAGGCCCTGATCCGCCGGCTGGCGCCGCACTTCTCTAGGCTAGAGCTACGCCACTGATCTCGCATCGGCGGCCCTCCAACGCAGACGCCCCGGGTCGCGTTCGCTTCCCGAGGCGTCTGCATTACCCTGATGGCGGTTCAGTTCGGCCTGGCTAACTTAGCCACAGCCCCTTGCTGAAGTCTGCTTATCCACACTTCGACCAGCCACAGCCGGAGTAGCAGGTGGGGCAGCCGTCCATCATGATCAGCTCGCCGTTGCATTCGGGGCAGTGGCCGACCACCGTGGGGCCGTCACCCTTGGCATGATCGGCATGCTGCGCCTTGCGCTCGGCCTGCTCGATCTCCTCGGTGGTGGGCGGCTGCCAGGGGTGCCCGCTGGCCAGGCGCTGGGCATAGCGGCTGACCAGCTCCTCCACCGGCACCTGATTGCCGTCCTGATCGAGGAAGCCTCGGCGGTGGAGGATCTGCTGGATCGACCAGGCGATCGCCGCGACCTCGGAGTCATGGAACATCGGCTTGCCCCAGCGGTTCATGCCGCAGCGCACCAGGCCCTTGTCCCAGGCTACCTTGCGCAGGTCGGCCACCGCCTGGGTGACATAGCCGCCGCGGGCAGCCAGCGACAGGCTGCGCATGGTGGCGGTGATCCACTGGTGCTCGCTGGAGAGCTGGCCGGAAGGGAAGAAGAACTCCACCGGGCGCTCGATCACCACCCGCTTGCCGCCCAGCACCCCCTCCACCGGCATGAACGACACCAGCAGGTAGACCTTCTTGCGCCCCTCGGCGCCAACGTAGGAGATCTTCTCCGACACGGCCTCCAGGGTGCCCTCAGGGCGAGAGGGGATACGTACCGTAAGCGGGTTCTCGTCGGCCAGCGGTGGCTCTTCCACCGCCTTCTTGACGCTGTAGGAAACGATCTTGGAATTGATCTCGACGGCCATCAGGCGGCTCCTCCGGAAAGTTGTTGGGTGGCACTGGGTGTCCATCGCTCGGGGCTGATCCGGCGAAGAGCCTGCGAGGAGGCGCTGTAAACCCTTCCTTGGGCGCTACCGACGCCCAGCTTCGCTCTCGCGTCCCGCTCCGCTTGCAGGACCGGTGCTGGCCATCCATGGCCAGCCCGTTCGAAGCGGTGCTTCTCACCCCTGGCGTAGGACCTCCTCTTCGGCTCATCCCCGGCGCCCCTCGCTGAGGGCAAGCGCGAGAACACTGGCTTACCACTTTCCATAGGTGCCTTCCTTCAGCGCGTCGTAGAGGTTCGCCGCGTTGTGCTCCTCGCCGTCGTAGATGACCTTCTCATCGCCGGCCAGCTCCACGCTCTCGCCGTTCTCCAGCTCGAAGACGTAGGTGGTGTTCTTGAGGTCGTCCTCGCGTACCAGCACGCCCTGGAAGGCCTCCGGATTGAAGCGGAAGGTGGTGCAACCCTTGAGCTTGCTGGCGTAGGCGTCGAGGTAGAGGTCCTTGAACTCCGCGAAGGCGAACTCGGTGGGCACGTTCACCGTCTTGGAGATGGCCGAGTCGACCCATACCTGGGCCGCCGCCTGCACCGCCACGTGCTGCTTGGGGCTCACCGCGTCGGCGGTGATGAAGTAGTCGGGCAGATCGCTCTCCACGGCGTCGGCGGCAATGAAGTGGCGATAGGCCGCCAGCTCGAAGGAGACCACCTCGACCTGCTCCTTGGTCTTCTTGCCCGACTGGATGACGTTGCGGAAGTAACGGTGCGAAAAGGACGGCTCGATGCCGTTGGAGGCATTGTTGCCCAGCGACAGCGAGATGGTGCCGGTGGGCGCGATGGAGCTGTGATGGGTGAAGCGCGCACCGTTCTCGGCGAGCTGGGACACGAGCTCAGGCTCTACTTCGGCGACCTTCTGCATGTAACGGCTGTAGCGGGCGTGCAGGATGCGACCGGGCACCTTGTCGCCCACCTCGTAGCCGTCCTGCTTGAGCTCGGGGCGTTCGCGCATCATCCGCGGGGTGATCTCGTAGTCCTCGGCCAGTGCCGGGGCCACGCCCTTCTCGCGAGAGAGCTCCAGTGCCTGCTTCCAGCCCTCCAGGGCCAGGTTACGACTCACCTCCTCGGTGAAGGCCAGCGATTCGGGGGAGCCGTAGGGGATCTTGAGCATGGTCAGGGTCGAGCCCAGGCCCAGAAAGCCCATGCCGTGGCGGCGCTTAGCCTCGATCTCCTTGCGCTGCCCTTCCAGCGGCAGGCCGCTGATCTCCACCACGTTGTCGAGCATGCGGGTGAAGATCGCCACTACCTGGCGGTAGCGCTCCCAATCGAAGCGAGGCGTCTTGCCGAAGGGATCGACCACGAAGCGGGTCAGGTTGACCGAGCCGAGCAGGCAGGCACCCTCGGGGGGTAATGGCTGCTCTCCGCAAGGGTTGGTCGCCCGAATCTCCTCGCAGAACCAGTTGTTGTTCATGCGGTTGACCTGGTCGATCAGGATGAAGCCCGGCTCGGCGAAGTCGTAGGTCGACGACATGATGGTGTCCCACAGCTCGCGGGCCTTGATCACCTCGACGATGCGGCAGGCCACGCGCCCCTCGGCGTCAACGGTATAGCCCTCTTCCACCACCGGCCAGTCGCGGTAGATCAGCTCGCTCTGATCGACGTCATCCTTCTCGCCCTCGTGGAGCGGGAAGGCCAGCGGCCAGTCGGTGTCGTTCTTCACCGCTTCCATGAACTCGTCGGTGATCAGCAGGCTGAGGTTGAACTGGCGAAGCCGGCCCGCCTCGCGCTTGGCCTCGATGAACTCGCGCACATCGGGGTGGCCGACATCGAAGGTGCCCATCTGGGCGCCGCGGCGCCCGCCCGCCGAGGCCACCGTGAAGCACATCTTGTCGTAGATATCCATGAACGCCAGCGGGCCGTTGGTGCCGGCGCCGGCACCGAACACGAAGGCGCCCTTGTGGCGCAAGGTGGAGAACTCATAGCCGATGCCGCAACCCGCCTTGAGGGTCATGCCGGCATCCACCACCGAGTCGAGGATATCGTGCATGGAGTCGCGGATGGTGCGCGAGACGGTGCAGTTGATCAGGCTCACCGCCGGCTTGTAGGCCTCGGCGCCAGCGTTGGACATGATGCGCCCGGCGGGGATGGCGCCGTTCTCCAGCGCCCAGCGAAACTTCGGCAGCCACTCATCCGCCTGGTCACCCTCCACGGCCGCCAGAGCCCGGGCCACACGATCCCAGGTGGCAGTGACGTCCTCATCCACGGGGTGGCCGTGACGGTCCTTGAGGCGATACTTGGCATCCCAGATGTCGCGAGAGGGCAACTGCAAGGGCACCTCGTTGGAAGTCTTGACGGCCTTGGTGGAAGTGCTCATTCGGATGGCTCCGGAAGAAAGTCGTTTATCGAAAAGGGTCAGATCGTGGGTCGTGCCAGCCGCTCGAGGCGGATCAGCAGTTCACCGAAGGGGCCCTGGGCCAGTCCCTCCTCGCGACCGTCGAGGAGATTCTTGACCATCAGGCCCAGCTCGGTATCACCCTCGATCAGCAGGCGACGCTGGAAGAACAGACTGTCGGGATCCTCGCGACGGGTGGCCAGGCAGAGGAACTCACGCCAGCCGCCTCGAATGGTCGCCTCGCCGGGCTGATTGCAGAGCACCAGGCGCTGCGACTCGAGGCTCAGTGTCAGCATCACGCCGAGATCCTCGATGGCCAGGCTGATCCGGCGCCCCTCCAGGGCATCGAATTCGCCCTCCTCCAGCGGCTCGGCGAAGGTGCGGTTGAGTACAGGTTCCACCAGCCGGCGCTTGATGCCGACCGGCACGCGCGGGTCGATAGCGCGAATCAGTCGGGTGGGCGCGGGAAGACGCGGCAGGGGCAGTAACGGCAGGGACATGACAGTTCTCCTGAAGATAACCATGCGGCATTGGCCGCCTGACCGCTCATCCTAGGCCGGTGCTCCCGGGGCTGCACTGACATGCATCATGTCGTCAGCCAGCCCACGACCACCTGCGCCCTGCCTACCATATATAGACCATACCTCGCCGGCAAGCGCCATATCTGGTGCAAGCGTGAGAACATCATGATCCATTTTCATTTGACAGCTGCGCCGCCGCGAAGCGGTGCGGCAGGAAGAAAAGAGCGGCGCCCCGGTACATGCCGGGGCGCCGCTTGTAATGCGCCTATCGCTCCTTTGTGAAGGGCGAGTCCGCTCAAACGGTGCGCGAATAGCGCCCGGTGCTGTGGCTCAGGTAGGCATCGAAGGCCATGGCCGCATTGCGCATCATCAGCCGCCCGGCCGGCAGCACCTCGATGGATTCATCACCGATCGCCAACAGGCCGTCATCCGCCATCTCCTCGAGCTCGTCGAGCGCATCGGCGAAGTAGTCAGGGAAATCGATGTCGTGATTCGCCTCGATCGTGGCGAAGTCGATGCGTCCATGGCACATCAGGGCGTTGATCACATCGCGACGCAGCAAGTCATCGGCGTTCAGGCGATAGCCGCGCATCACCGGTAGCCGACCCGATTCGAGCCGTGCCTGGTAGCTGGCCGTCTCCTTGACGTTCTGGCTGTAGCTGTCGCCCACCTTGCCGATAGCGGTGTTCCCCAGGCCGATCAGGTCGCAGTCGGCATGCGTCGAGTAGCCCTGGAAGTTGCGCTGCAGGGTGCCGTTCTCCTTGGCCAGCGAGAGCTCGTCCTCAGGCAGGGCGAAATGGTCCATGCCGATATAGACGTAGCCGGCCTCGGTGAGGCGACGGATGGTCAGCTCCAGCAGCTCGATCTTGCGCTCCGGCGGCGGCATGTCCTCGGGGCGGATCAGGCGCTGGGCCTTGAACAGCTCAGGCAGGTGGGCATAGCTGTAGGTGGCGATGCGGTCCGGTCGCAGGGCGATGATCTTGTCCAGGGTGGTATCGAAGCTGGCCACGGTCTGCAGCGGCAAACCGTAGATCAGATCGACGCTCACCGACTGGAAGCCGGCTTCACGGGCCGCGGCCACCAGCTCTACTACCTGCGCCTCGCTCTGAATGCGGTTGACCGCCTCCTGGACCCTGGCATCGAAGTCCTGCACGCCGAAGCTTAGGCGGTTGAATCCCAGGGCGTGGAGCTCGTGGATCTGCTCGGGCGTCACGGTGCGGGGGTCCACCTCCAGGGAGAATTCCCGCGCCTCGGGCTCGGCGAAGTGGAAGGCGGCATCCAGCGCGGCCATCAGTTCGCCGAGCTGGTCATTGCTCAGATAGGTGGGGGTGCCACCGCCCAGATGCAGCTGGGTCATGCGTCGCGAGTCGTCGAACAGCGCCCCTTGGAGCTCGACCTCGCGCTTGAGCCAGGCAAGATACTCCGCGGCCCGCGCGCGATTGTGGGTGATGATCTTGTTGCAGGCACAGTAGTAGCAGAGGCTCTCGCAGAACGGGATGTGTACGTAAGCCGACAGCGGCTTGGGCGTCGCCGCCCGATTGCTGCGCTCGGCGGCGGCACGATAGTCATCCTCGGCGAAGGCCGCCTGGAACTGCGGCGCCGTGGGATAGGAGGTATAGCGCGGCCCCGGGCGGTCGTACTTCTCGACCAGGGGGCGGATGAACGGCAGGGTGTCTTGCATGATCGAATCGAGCCTCTGGAACCGTAAGGCGGCGGCCATGGCCACCACCGCATGGGCGAATTATGCCAGCCATGACCGGGCGCGTCGGTACCCTTCAAGGGGTAGCTGACCCAGATCAAGTTGCGGCAGTGGACGACGCGGCACGTGCTGCTGCTTTTGCTACCCCCTGGCGGCGCCAGTGCAGTAGACGCCACGCCACCAGCAGCCAAGCCAGGCTCCAGACCCCGGCAGCTCCCCACAGCACCGGCGGGCCGGCCAAGGGAAGCGCAAGCCGCAGTCCCGCCGCCAGGGTAAAGAGCACGGCCAGGCACGGCAGCCACCGCTCCTCTGCGGGACGCCCCTTGGCTCTGAGGATCGCCTGGCGCAGCATGATGCCACTGGAGAGAGTGCCGAGCGCTCCCACGGTGATCGCATGAAGTTGGCCCGCGGGCGAGCCCCCCACCAGGAGGTCTCCCGCCAGCAGCAGGGCTCCCACCCCCAGCCAGGCATAGCCGAGCAACAGGCCGAGCAGGTCCGGCCGATCCCGAAGCCTCCAGAACGACCAGCGCCAGAGGCGTATCAGCATCACCGCCCCGCCCAGCGCCAGCATCAATCCGGCCACTGGCCACAGCATCGGCCAGATCGCGAGCAGCCCGGCGGCGCCCAGCAGGCCGATCATGATCGCCTCGACCCGTGGCTGGACACCGACCCCGGCCTTCCGGTCACGCGCCATCAGGTGCCCGTTCACCGCCGGGGCGATCACCCGTCCGCCCATGAAGGCCATCAGCAGCAGTAGCCATAGCACACCCTGATGCAGTAGCGACGAGAGCAGGCCCGGGAAGGCCAGGCGCGCCACCAGGCTGGCCACCGCCAGCAGGCAGAGCAGCCCGAGCAGCGGCGAGAGCATACGGTTGCGCCATTTCTTGGCCGTCAGGAAGCGGGGCACGACCCATGAAGCCAACAACAGGGCGAAGGCAGCATCGGCCAACAGCACGGGCCAGGCTAGATAGTCCGCCAGCCCTCCGACACGCCCGATCAGCCACAACCCCGCCAATAAGGCCAGCCGACGGGACGACAGCGGGCCCAGCAGATACCCTGCCATCACCGCCAAGGCGAAGCCGAACAGCAGCTCCCTGCCGTGTGCTAGTGGTGTCGCCAATCCCGGCAGCCAAGGTAGCCAGCCAAGCATCCCCGCCAGCGACAAGGGCAACGCAAGAGCCGCATGCAGCGCGGCGAGAGGAAAGAACAATGTCCAGGCGTGGCGCCGGTCGTTCCGACAAATCCGGCCGGTTTGACCTGGGTCATTGGCACCGAATCGTAACATGCATAAAAATTACCTCTTATCGGCGGCCATGCCAATCATGCGCCAAGGTCGTCACCACGTGACCGAATGCCGCAGTCACGAAACAAACCTGACGGGCATGATGGTAAAATCACATGTTTCCCCATCACGCCTAGCGAGGCGTCCGACGCACCGGGATTCCCATGCATCTGACCCGATTTACCGATTATTCGCTGCGCGTGCTGATGTACCTTGCCGTCAAGAGCGAGCAACGCTCGACCATCACCGAGATCGCCGAGCGCTTCGATATCTCCCGCAACCACCTGATGAAGGTGGTGCAGGACCTCAACCATCAGGGCTACATCACCTCCATCCGCGGCAAGAACGGCGGCCTGCTGCTCGAGCGCGACCCCGAGACGATCTCGCTGGGCAGGCTGGTCCGCGACACCGAACGCGACCTGAAACTGGTGGAGTGCTTCGGCGACGACAACGAGTGCGTCATCACACCCGCCTGCCGGCTCAAGCCGATCCTGGCCGAGGCGCTCACCGCCTTTCTTGCCGTGCTCGATCAATACACCCTGGCCGATCTGCTCGGCCCCCAGCAGCCCCAGTTGATACAGCTGCTGCAGATCGACGACACCCCGCCCGACGATTGAGCCTCCCTGCCTCCCTGCATTAGCATCCTCTTTGTACCTTTCGCGCCTTCCGGTCTAGTCTGAACGTGACGCACGTCAAGCCTCGTCCGGGCGACGACTGGTATCGTGGTCTCATTCGCCTGGCGCGGCCATATGCCCGGACCAGGCTTTTTCATACAGCTAAAGAAGCATTTCGGAGGTTTGTTATGAAGTCACTGCTCGTTGCCGCTCTGCTGGGCGGCGCCTTCCTGGCCATGGACGCCCATGCCGCCGGTGACCCTGAAGCCGGTAAAGGCAAGATCGGCGCCTGCGCCGCCTGCCACGGCACCGATGGCAAGGGCACCGCGCCGATCTATCCGAACCTGGCCGGCCAATCCGCCGCCTATCTGGAGAGCGCCATGAAGGCGTACCGCGAAGGCCAGCGCAGCGGCGGCATGGCCGCCCTGATGAATCCCCAGGCCCAGGGGCTATCCGATGAAGACATCGCCGATATCGCCGCCTACTACGCCAACCTCGAGCCCTGATCCTCCCCGGCCGGCCTACGGGCCGGCCACCCCTGCTGAGTGGCGCCCGGGGTGACGTCTGCGCCGCCTGGATTTACGCTCGCAAGGACCTCGCCATGCCCGCACGACAACCTCGATCTCCAGGCGTCGCCGGCCTGCTGCTCGGCCTGTTCCTGCTGTTGATCGCCCCGGCGATAAACGCCCTGGAGCTTGAACAGGTCCGCGAGGGTTTCCCCGATGCGGAGCGCCTGGAAGCAGCAGAGTCGCAGTGGCCGGTAAGCGAAGTACGTGCCGGTGACGAACTTCTCGGCTATGCCTACGAGAGCATCGACATCGCGCCGATTCCGGCCTACTCGGGCAAGCCGGTCAATATGCTGGTGGGTATCGACCTGGAAGGGCGAATCGTTCAGGCCGATGTCATCAGTCACGAGGAGCCCATCATGTTGGTGGGCATCCCCGAGGAGGAGCTCGAGGGCTTCGCCGACGACCACATCCCCGCCCATGTCAACGACCGCATGAAGATCGGTGACAATCTGGACGCCATCTCGGGCGCCACCGTCACGGTCATCGTGGTCAGTGACACCATCATGCGCTCCGCTCGCCAGGTGGCCGCCGAACAAGGGCTTATCGCCGACCCCTCCGCCACCCCACCAGCACGGGTCCTGGAGGGTGTCTTCGAGCCCGCGGACTGGAGTGAGCTCACCGGCGACGGCACCATCCGCCGCCTGCACCTGACCCACGGACAGGTGGACGAGGCCTTCGTGGGAACGCCCGCCGAGGACTATCTTCGCGGTGCCCCCGAAGACCCCGAAAACACCTTCATCGAGATGTTCTACACCTACGTCAACCCTCCCACGGCGGGTCGCAACCTGCTGGGTGAGAGCCGCTACGAGCAGCTGATGGAGGAACTCGAACCGGGGGAGCATGCCATCGCCGTCATGGCACAGGGCGACTACTCCTTCAAGGGGTCGGGCTACGTTCGCGGCGGCATCTTCGACCGCATCGAGTTCTCGCAGGGCAACACCAGCGTCAGCTTCCACGACCGCGATCATATCCGTCTGGGCAATCTCGCCATTGACGGCGCGCCTGACCTAAACGAGCGCGACATTTTCATTATTCGCGAGGACGCTGCCTTCGACCCGGGCCAGCCCTGGCAACTGGATCTGCTGGTGCGCCGCGCCTCGGGGCCGCTTGATACCGAGTTCAGCCGCTTCAGCGCCGACTACAGCGTCCCCGAGGCCTATATCGAGCGTCCCGAGCCAGCGACAGAAGAGGCAATCTGGGTACAGGTGTGGCGCGACAAGGCCTTCCAGATCGCCGTGCTGGGCGCCGGCCTGCTGGTACTCACCGGTGTCATGCTGTTCCAGGACGTGCTGGCGCGCCATCCGAAGATCCTGCGCCCGCTGCGCCTGGGCTTCCTGGTCTACACCCTGGTGTTCATCGGCTGGTATTCCCTGGCGCAGATATCAGTGGTCAATATCCTGACCTTCACCAATTCGCTGATCAGCGGCTTCAGCTGGCAGTCGTTCTTGATCGACCCGATGATGTTCATCCTCTGGTCCTTCGTGGCGGTGAGCCTGCTGCTGTGGGGGCGCGGTGTCTTCTGCGGCTGGCTCTGTCCCTTCGGGGCCCTGCAGGACCTGGTCAACAAGGCTGCCCGCAAGCTGGGTGTGAAACAGATCGAGGTGCCCTTCGGCGTTCACGAGCGCCTCTGGGCCATCAAGTACATCATCCTGCTGGGGCTATTCGCCGTCTCGCTGCACTCCCTGGGTACCGCCGAGCGCTACGCCGAAGTGGAGCCCTTCAAGACCGCCATCACGCTGCGTTTCCAGCGAGAATGGGGCTTCGTGCTCTATGCCCTGGGCCTGGTGGCGATCTCGGTCTTCAACCACAAGTTCTACTGCCGCTACGTCTGCCCGCTGGGCGCCGGCCTGGCGATCCCCGCCCGCCTGCGCCTGTTCGACTGGCTCAAGCGGCACCGCGGCAGCTGTGGCACCCCGTGCCAGATCTGCGCCAACGAATGCGAAGTGGCCGCCATCCATCCCGATGGCCGCATCAATGCCAACGAGTGCCACTATTGTCTTGACTGCCAGATAACCTACTACGACGACCAGCGATGCCCGCCCGTCATCAAGCGTCGCAAGCGCTATGAGAAGGCGGCCCGCATGGCCGGTGGCAAGAGTGGCGTCGAGACCCATGACCCCGCCAGCAGCCGGCTGCAGCGGATCCCGACCTACCAGGAGGATTGACCATGAGTGACAAGAAGAAAGCGATCGAGAACCTCGGACGCCGCCATTTCCTGCGCAACAGCGCCGTGACCGGGGTCGCGGGGGCAGGTCTGGCCGGCGGCTTCGGTGCCGGAGCGCTGATGAACAGCCGCCAGGCCCGTGCCGCCGAAAACGGCGTGGAGGTCGCACCCGGCGAACTCGACGAGTACTACGGCTTCTGGAGTGGCGGCCACCAGGGGGAGGTACGGGTACTGGGCATTCCCTCCATGCGTGAGCTGATGCGAATCCCGGTGTTCAACATCGATAGCGCCACCGGCTGGGGGATCACCAACGAGTCGAAACGCATCATGGGCGACTCCGCACGCTTCCTCAACGGGGACTGCCACCATCCGCACATCTCCATGACCGATGGCCGCTACGACGGCAAGTACCTGTTCATCAACGACAAGGCCAACACCCGGGTGGCGCGCATTCGTCTCGACATCATGAAGACGGACAAGATCACCACCATTCCCAACGTCCAGGCGATCCACGGCCTGCGCCTGCAGAAGGTGCCGCACACCAAGTACGTCTTCGCCAACGCCGAATTACCGATTCCCCAGGTCAACGATGGCCGGGACCTGGAGAACCCGGAAAACTACTTCACCATGTTCAACGCCATCGATGCCGAGAGCATGGAGGTGGCCTGGCAGGTGATCGTCGACGGCAACCTGGACAACACCGATGCCGACTACACCGGCCGCTTCGTGGCGTCCACCTGCTACAACTCCGAGAAGGGCATGACGCTGGCCGACACCATGCGCGCCGAGCGTGACTGGGTGGTAGTGTTCGACGTCGATGCCATCGAGGCCGCCGTGGCGGCTGGCGAATTCGAGACCCTGGGCGACAGCGAGGTACCTGTGCTCGACGGCCGCAAGGGCTCGAAGCTAACCCGCTACATCCCGATACCCAAGAACCCCCATGGCCTCAACACCTCGCCGGACGGCCAATACTTCATCGCCAACGGCAAGCTCTCACCGACCTGCTCGATCATCGGCATCGACAAGCTCCCTGCCCTGTTCGATGACGCCATCGAGCCCCGGGACACGGTGCTGGCCGAGCCGGAACTGGGCCTGGGGCCGCTGCATACCACCTTCGATGGTCGTGGCAACGCCTACACTACCCTGTTCATCGACAGCCAGGTGGCCAAGTGGAACATCGAGGACGCCATCCGTGCCTACAACGGCGAGGAGGTGAACTACATCCGCCAGAAGCTCGACGTCCACTATCAGCCCGGCCATAACCACGCCAGTCTGACCGAGACCCGCGATGCCGACGGCAAGTGGCTGGTGGTACTCTCCAAGTTCTCCAAGGACCGCTTCCTGCCGGTGGGTCCGCTGCACCCGGAGAACGACCAACTGATCGATATCTCGGGCGAAGAGATGAAGCTGGTCCATGACGGCCCCACCTTTGCCGAGCCGCACGACTGTATCCTGGCTCGAGCCGACCAGATCTCCCCCAGCCGGATCTGGTCACGTGACGATCCCACCTTCGCCGAGACCGTGGCCATGGCCGAGGCCGACGGGGTGAATATCGAGACCGAGAACAAGGTGATCCGCGACGGCAACAAGGTGCGCGTCTACATGATCTCGGTGGCGCCCCAGTTCGGCCTGACCGAATTCAAGGTCAAGCAGGGCGACGAGGTCACCGTAGTGGTCACCAACCTCGACCAGGTCGAGGATCTGACCCACGGCTTCGTCATGGTCAACCATGGCGCCTCCATGGAGATCGGTCCTCAGCAGACCGCCAGCGTCACCTTCACCGCCGACAAGCCCGGGGTACACTGGTACTACTGCTCCTGGTTCTGCCATGCCATGCACATGGAAATGACCGGCCGCATGCTGGTCGAGAAGGCCTGATAAGCCCTCACCGGGGCCGGGCAACCGCCCGGCCCCGTTAGTTGTGGAGACCCGCATGACCCGACGACTGTCTCGTGTCGTCCCCCGTCTGATTCTTGCCGCCTGGCTGCTGCTTTCGTGGCTACCGGGCGGCCTGCTGGCTGCCGACTGGACGGCCAGCCCCGGTGAGCCGCTGCAGCCACTGATCGAAAAGGCCAGTGACGGCGACCACCTGACACTACCCGAGGGCCGCTATCCCGGACCACTGACCATCGACCGCACGCTCACCCTGCAGGGCGAGGAAGGAGCGGTGATCGACGGCGGTGGCGAAGGTGACGCCGTGGCACTGGAAGCCCCGCGCATCGTGCTCGCAGGCCTCACCATCGAGAACTGGGGTGCCAATCTCACCGACATGGATGCCGGCATCTTCGTCGAAGAGAGCGCCACCGGCAGCGTGATCCGAGACTCCCGGCTGGAAGGCCCGGGTTTCGGCATCTGGCTCGACGCCGTGAGTGACGTGGAAGTGCTCGACAACGTGATCCGTGGCGATGCCTCGCTGCGCTCCCAGGATCGCGGCAACGGTATCCACCTGTTCAACGTGCGCAACGTCACGGTGGCGGGCAACGATATCCGCCACACTCGCGACGGTATCTACATCGATACCAGCAGCGAGAGCCTGCTGCGCGGCAACCACATGGAGTCGCTGCGCTACGGCGTGCACTACATGTACGCCCACGACAATCGCCTGGAAGGGAATACCACCCGTAATACCCGCACCGGCTATGCGCTGATGCAGTCCAAGCGTCTCGAGGTGATCGGCAACCGCTCCGAGGGTGACCGCCACTACGGCATCCTGATGAACAACATCACCGACTCCATCCTGCGCAACAACCTCGTCACCGGCATCAACCAGCGCCGGGATGCACAAGGCCAGGGCTTGATCAGCGGCGGCGAGGGCAAGGCGCTGTTCGTCTACAACGCGCAGTACAATCGCTTCGAGGCCAACCGCTTCGCCGAGAGCGATATCGGCATCCACCTCACCGCCGGTTCCGAGGACAACGCCCTGGTAGGCAACGCCTTCGTCGACAACCGCCAACAGGTGATGTACGTGGCGACCCGCGCCCAGGAGTGGTCAGAGGAGGGGCGCGGCAACTACTGGAGCGACTACCTGGGCTGGGACCTGGACGGTGACGGCATCGGGGACACACCCTTTGAACCCAATGACGCCATGGACCGCCTCCTGTGGCGCTACCCGGTGGCGCAGCTGCTGATGCACAGCCCTGCCGTACTGGCACTGCGTTGGGTACAGCGACAGTTCCCGGTGTTTCGCCCCCAGGGCGTCAAGGACAGCCATCCGCTGATGAAGGAACCCGATGTGAATGAACTCGGCTTGAATCAACACAACCTCGGAGACACCGACGCATGAGCGCGGTAATCGACTTCCAGGGCGTGACTCGGCGCGACGGTGAACTGCTGCGCCTCGACGCCCTGGACCTCCAGGTGAGCGAGGGCGAGGTGCTGGCCCTGCTCGGCCACAACGGGGCCGGCAAGACCACAACCATGCACCTGATCCTGGGGCTGCTCTCGCCCAGCGAAGGACGCGTGGCGGTGCTGGGCGGTGCACCGGACGGCGCCCACGCCGAAATCCTGCGCCGCCGCCTGGGCTACCTGCCCGAGAACGTCAGCTTCTATGAACAGCTCAGTGGCCGCGAGGTCCTCGACTACTTCGCCCGGCTCAAGCGGGTCGACCGCCGCCAGGTGGACGAGTTGCTGGAGCAAGTAGGCCTGGGCCACGCTGCCTCACGGCGGGTGAAGACCTACTCCAAGGGCATGCGCCAACGCCTTGGCCTGGCCCAGGCGCTGCTCGGCGACCCGCGCCTGCTACTGCTGGATGAGCCCACCACCGGCCTCGACCCGGCCGCCACCCGAGAGTTCTACGATACGGTGCGTGGGCTGCGCGAACGCGGCTGCACGGTGCTGCTTTCCTCTCATGTGCTGCCCGGAGTGGAGCCCTACATCGACCGTGCGTTGATCCTGGGCAGCGGCCGACGCCTGGCGCTGGGCAGCCTGGACGAACTGCGCCGGCAGGCCGCGCTGCCACTCACCGTGCGCGCCCGTGGCCGCAGCGCCGAAGCCGAGCTGGCGCACGAGTTGGGCAGATGGGATGACCCGCGTATCGAGGCCAAGGCGGTCAACGGCCACGAGGTAGTGCTGACGGTTCCGCCGGACGCCAAGCTCGCCGTGCTGCGTCGGCTCACCGATACGCCGGGCGTCGAGGACATCGAGCTGCTGCCGCCCACCCTGGAACATCTCTATACCCACTTCTCCGCCGGACTCTCGCCCGAGCAACGAGGAGACACCCGATGAACGCCATCCTGACCATCGCCGGCAAGGAGTTCCGCGACGGCCTGCGTAACCGCTGGGTACTGGCCATCGCCATGGTGCTGGCCTTCCTCGCCGTGGGCATCGCCTGGTTCGGCGCCGCCGCCAGCGGCGGCCTGGGCTTCACCTCGCTGGCCACCACCCTGGTCAGCCTGGCGACACTCGCAGTCTTCCTGATTCCGCTGATCGCCCTGCTGCTGGCCTATGACGCCGTGGTGGGCGAGCAGGAAGCGGGCACCCTACTGTTGCTGCTCACCTACCCCATCAGTCGCACCCAGCTGCTGCTCGGCAAGTTCCTCGGCCACGGCCTGATCCTGGGCGCCGCCACGGCGCTTGGCTTCGGGGTTGCCGGGGCGGTGATCGCGGTGGGCGCACAGGGCGTGCCACTCAGCGAGCTGGCCACCGGCATGGGGCTGCTGATCGGCAGCAGCATCCTGCTGGGTTGGGTGTTCATCGCCTTCGCCTACCTGATCAGCGTGGGGGTCACCGAGAAGGCCCGTGCCGCCGGCCTGGCGCTGGTGGTGTGGTTCCTGTTCGTGCTGGTCTTCGACCTCGGCCTGCTGGCGCTGCTGGTCAGCGTCGAGCGAGGTGGCGACTGGCTACCCTGGCTGCTGCTGCTCAACCCCACCGAGTGTTTCCGGCTGATCAACCTGGCTGGCTTCGAGGAGGCCCGCAGCTATACCGGCGTGAGCTCCATCGCCGAAGGCGGCGCCTTCCGGCCCGCCGTGGTGACCGCCATCCTGGTGGCCTGGGTGCTGGTGCCCCTGGGCCTGGCGCTGCTGCGCTTCCGACACCGTTCAGCCTGACTCCTTCTATCCTGGAGACGTCCCATGCCCCGTCTGCTCGTCCTGATCCCGTTGCTGCTTTTTCTGCTACTGGCAGGCTGCGGCGAATCCGAACCCGAGAGCCTGGCAGCTCCCGTGCCCATCGAGGACGGCGACAGCTGTCACGTCTGCGGCATGCTGATCAGCGAGCACCCCGGCCCCAAGGGTGAAGCCTTCATGGACCAGCAGAGCGAGGCGCTGAAGTTCTGTTCCACCATGGATCTGTTCTCCTTCCTCAAGCAGCCCGAGAACGAGACCCGCCTCTCCCACGCCTATGTTCACGACATCGGCGTGACGACCTGGGAAGAGCCCTCTGATGAGGCCTTCATTCGCGCTGAGGAGGCCTGGTATGTGGTGGGACACGATCAGCGAGGTAGCATGGGCCACACCCTGGCCTCCTTCGCCGAACAGGCGGACGCCGAAGCGTTCCGCGAGGCGCATGGCGGTGAGCTGGTGACATTCGAGGAGATCGATCTCGACCTGCTGGGTCGCCTGGGGCGCGGCGAGCTGGGTGGCGATACCGACGATGGTATGAATGACAGGCAGGTCCACGACTAGCCAACGCGAGGGGCAGGCTATCGCAGATTATTGCCCTCACTCGAGGCTTATCTGTCGGCAAGCCTTCGAGGAGGCGCTGTGAATACCTCCTTGTACGCTACCGACGCCCTCCCTGGCGTAGGACCTCCTCTACGGCTTGCCCCCAGCGCCCCTCGTGTCACGTAACTGCGATAGCCCTGCACGAGGGGGCCGGAGGCAGGACAGCCGCTGGACACCATGCTAGCCTCGGCGCATCGCCGGCCCGAGGAAGCCTCACGCCATGCACTGCATCTCCCGCCTCGCCTCCTTCCTGCTGCTGACGTTCAGCCTGGTCCTGACCGGGGCAGCGTCGGCCACCGACTACAACACCGGCGACGTCCAGGCCCATGGCGGCTGGCACTCTCTGGTCCTGTCGCTGGGCGAGGAGCGCCACTTCCGCGCCATCGACCAGCTGAGCTACAGCGATGCCATCTTCAGCGTCAACGCCAGCGCCGGCGCCTGCGACGTGCCGTGGCTGGAGCTGCGCGTCGCCCTCGACGAATACCAGGCCGAGAGTCGTACGGTGAACCGCGTGCCCGCCGACTTGCGCGTCGATCACGCGACCATCCACAACGGCAGCGCGGCCTTCGTCACCGAGCGCGGCGACGATGGCTTCTATGCGCGCTTCGTCTTCCCTGACCTGGACCTGCTGCTCGAGGAGATGGCCGAGGGTGAGCTGTTGCGCCTGCGCATGATGCGCGGCAAGGACGATCCCTGGTTCATGATCTTCGGCCTGGACGGGGCGGAGGCGGCCATCTCCCGTGCGATGCGGCAATGCCGGATGGCCACCCCCTGAAGGGCCGTCGCGTCAGGGGAAGAGCCGGGTATCGAGATACTCGACCGAGAGGTAATCATCGAAGGTCCAGAGACGGGTAAAGCGACCACGCGTCTCGGCTTCATTCCCTTCACCGCCCCATACCGTCAGGCTGCTCGGCTCCTGGGGCATGCTTCCCTTGAGCTGCTCGAACCACCACTGGGCCATGTCCTCCTCCCAGGGCTCGCCGAAACGCTCCTCGAGCTGGCGGGTGACGGTATCGAGATCCTCCACATGGGGATAGAACGCGACGACCAGGGCCAGTTGTTGACTGCCGGCCGGAAACACATAGCGCAAGTCGGTTTCCGGCTCATCGCTAGCCTGGAGCTCGGCATTGACGATCCTGTCGCCCTCCTCGGTCTCGACGTCCGATAGGTTGACCACCGCGTCATCTTCGACGAGCTCGGCCATGACCGCCTCGTAGGACATCCCGAAATCGGCGCTGCGATACCCTTCAGGACCTTCCGCCGCTGCGGCAACACTGGGCAAGGCAAGTACCAGTGTGGTCAGCAGGCCACAAAGACCCGCTACGGGCTGAGTGCGTATAGACATTCGTTCTCCTCTACTAACGGTTGCGGCGCCGAAACGGCGCCGCGACTTGCTGGATGGCTGTTCACCGAGCAAAAGCAGGTTACTCGGCATCGTCCGCCGCCACGACGTGGATTACCCCGTCCATGTCGCGATCCTCATGGGGACGGCAGTGATACTCGTAGGTGCCCGGCTCTTCAAAGGTGCGCTCCCAGCTCTCTTCGGGAAACAGCCGCGGCGATCCCATATCCTCGTCGGGGAAGTAGATATCGTGGCTGGTGCGTTTCTCTTCGCTGACCCAGCGCACCGTGGTGCCGACCTCGACCTCTAGTTCGGCGGGATGATAGGCGTAGTCGAACATCTCAACCACGACCGCGTCGCCATGCCCGTCGGTCTGCCCATCATCCAGGTCGCTACTTCCGCTAGTGCCGGCCTGTGCCACCCCGCCCATGAGCAGGGTGGTCAGAACGGCGGCACCAAGTGTCAGACGTCGATACTGCATGGTCGCTTCCTCTCCTTCTCCTTCCTGCATCAGCGGCTGATGCGTGCGGCGTTGATCTCCACCATGTCTTCCGCGTATTCACCGGGTATCTCGGCGTCAAAGGCGAGCCCGTACTGCCAGGAGACGTGGTGGAAGCGCGAATCGGCATGATCGTCGTGCAGCGCCACATTGAGGTTGTACTTGCCGTCCAGGTTGATCGGCTTGTCGCCCTCGGCACCGGTCTTCAAGGCGCGCGTCAGGTGGGCGGTCCAGACACCATCCTGCTCATCGGCACTGAAGACGATGGCCTGGCTGTCAGAGAAGTGACGCTCGTCGAGAACATAACCGGATTCGGTGGACTCGTCTCCGCTCTTGTAGCGTGCCAGATCCAGATAGACCCCGCCGTTGAGCAGCTCCTCGATCTCCTTCTCTTCCTTGAGCTTGTCCCAGCCGCCTCGTGCGGCACCACGGCGACCGCGAATCTCGATCTCGGTACGACTCTCCGTCAGGTACTTGGTGACTCCATCGCTCAGATCCAGGCGCTCGGCATACGGTGAGTTCTCCAGCACTTCGCTGTCCGGCGCATCGGGCATGTGGCGCGAGTCGGCGTGACAGCTGGCCCAGCACCCAGCCCGATCGGCCATGTCGACGTTATCGTCCGACAGGCTGACCGTCAGCTTCATGGGGTTCTCCGGATCCATCATGCCCCCGTCCACGAAGGGCAACGGGGCATGTTCTCCGGCTTCCCACTGGAAGCGCATGAAGAGGTAGTCGTCGTCGAAGCTGGCCTGAATGCTCATTGGCACGTGGCCACGCTTGTCGCCTAGATCATAGGTCTCGATCTTCTCGCCGCTGACCGCCAGCGCACCGATGTCGGCCTCTTCGCCCTGGTGGCACCAGATGCAGCGGTCGCCAAAGCTGAAGGCACGGCCGCCGCCATGCTCGCTGCCGTCCTGGATCCACTCGATGGATGCCTGACCCGGCAGAAACAGCGTCACTTCCTGTGTGGGTACTTCGCTCCAGTCCAGCGTGGCAGCAATGTTCTCGTCGACCTCCTTGGCTTCGCCTAGGTCCTCTTCCTCCAGCGCTGCGGCCATTTCGGGCTCGTCGCCCAGCAGGTCTTCATCGGCCTCGGCGGTGCCATAGTCGAAGCGATCCGCCCAGACAGGCGACTCGTCCCAGGCCTCGGGCAGTTGATGGGCAATGCCTTGGTGGCACTCGATGCAGGTCTGACCCTGCTCGAAGGCGCGAGCGTGCTCGCGGCTGGCGCGGCTGGCCTGTTCCTCAAGATCCATGGCCGACCAGTCATGGCAGTTGCGGCATTCCCGGGAGTCGGTACGCAGCATGGATCGCCAGACATTCTCAGCCAGGTGCAGGCGCTTGCCCTCGAATTCCTCCTTGGTGTCGATGGTGCCGAGCATCCAGTGCCACACCTCGCGGCTGGCCTGGATCTTGCGGATCATCTTCGGCCCCCAGGCATCGGGGACGTGACAGTCGGAGCACTCGGCGCCGACCCCGGTGGCATTCTCGAAGTGCGGCCGTTCCTGATACTCCTCGTAGACCCAGCTCATCTCGTGACAGGCCGTGCTGCAGAACTTCATGTTGTTGGTGGCTTCCATCACGGTATTGAAGCCGCCCCAGAAGATGATCCCGGCCACGAAGAAGATCACGGCAGCCCCGAGTGAGGCTCCCATGATCGTTATCTTGCGCCAGTTGCGCGGTCGATCCTTCAGCATGTCAGTCTCCTGGTAATCCCATGACACGAGTTGTCACTGTCATTGCCTGCCCTGCCACCTTGCTGAGTAGTGGTGTCCGGCCCCTTGCCCAGCCACTCCCGTCGCCCCTTGCCATGGTGAGGAAACGGCTGAAGAAGAGGCCGGAGCGCCCTGGGGCACTCCGGCGGGTTCGGCGCTGGATCAGCCGACGTGGTTCTTGCGGTTGTAGACGTTGAACTTGCCGGTGGGCGTGTTCAGGTTCTCGATGCGTGCCTTCTCTTCCAAGGTCTTGTCGTCATAGACGACGATGGCACCGTCGTTCTGGTGGCCTTCGCCGCGGGCCCAGATGGAGACCCATACCTCGGTGCCGGTCTGGTCGTACTCCATGTGCACTGCCACGGCATCATGTTCGATGGGGCGGTCGGCGACGTGGATCGGGGTCAGCTCGCGGGTCTCCTTGTTCATGACCATGACCCACTGGTTGACGTCGGGCTCGGGGTGCATGGCCTGATCGATCCAGACGTTGTCGGAGTCGGGATGGGTACGCACAAACAGCCCCGGGCCGTCGGTCTCAATCTGGTCACAGATCTGCCAGGCCTGGTCGGGATGCCCTTCAGGATCGTTGCCCCAGAAGGTCATCAGGCCTTCACCCAGGTGGGTGGTACCGGCGACCGGACCACACTCCGGATCGTTCCAGTTGGCGCCCGGGCCCGGATGGGGCTTGATGCCGGTCTCCAGCATGCTGATCTTCTTGCGGGTCTGGGTGTCGATGAACACCATCATGTTGCTGTTGTTGGCCGCAATCTGGAAGAAACGGCCGGAGGGGTCGAAGAAGCCGTCGTGCAGGTACTCGGCGGTGGCCATCTGCTCGATGCGCAGGTTCTCGATGTCGCTGTAGTCGACCTGCCAGACCTGTCCGGTCTCCTTGACGTTGACCAGGAAGCTCGGCGCGTGCGGGGTGTTGTAGAGCGCCGCAACGCGTGCCTCGTGGACGTAGTTGCCCTCGGTGTCGTAGCCGCGGGTGGAGACCACCTTGAGCGGCTCCATGGTCTCGGCATCGGCGATCACGAAGTGCGGCGGCCAGTAGGCGCCACCGATGACATACTTGTCCTTCCACTCGCCGTAGTGAGAGACCGCTACGTCGCGGGCGTCATAACCGATGAAGGTCTCGGCGGTGACCTGGGGCGGATCCATCCACAGATCGATCTTGGAAAGGCGGCCATCGCGGCCCTGCACGTACCAGAAGCGACCGTCGGAGCTCTCCTTGGCCACGTGCACGGCGTAACCTGTCTCGACCTCGGTGACCACTTCCTTGGTATCGGCATCGATGATGCCCATGGCGCCACGGTCACGCAGGATGGTGACCATGAAGTTTTCCCAGTTCAGATCGTGCTGGGGCTCGGTGGGCAGATCCTCCGGCGCGACGAACACCTGCCAGCGCTCCTTCATGTCGGCCAGTGACATCTCCGGCGGCTCGACCGGCTCGTTCTGGATGTACTTCGTGATCAGCGTGATCTCTTCCTCGGAGAGGATGCCGTCGAAGTTGTTCATCCCGCCTTCGGTACCCAGCGTGATGATGCTCTCCAGGCGACGCTGGCCAAGCTCCTGGGTGTTCTCGGGCAGCAGGTCCGGCCCCGTGGCCCCGTTACGCAGGGTCCCGTGGCAGCCCGCGCAGCGCTGGAAATAGATATCGGTGGCGCGCTCCATTTCCTCGGCGCTCAACTCCGGTGCCGCAGCCTGCACGGCGCCCGCCATGGCTGCCAGCGGGAAGCTGAGGGCGATAATCCCCTTACTCAATGCTCTTTTGTACATAACACGTGCCTCGCTTGGTTTCCCCTTGGGGTAGTGGCTGGCGGGTGTCACGTCACGTCCCAAAGTTCGAGGTCTTTGACCATGACCATTAGCCACCCTCCACCTGATGTCAGTAGTAGCAGCTTTGCCCCCGACCGCACTTGACCACTGTCAATAGATGCATCCTGCAGTTGACTTATGTCATAACCACCGCCAACTAAAGTGGGCCCACTGCTCGGAACGTCTTGACACTCGCCAGCCACGCTCCCGACACGGCTCATCGCGACACGAAGGCGTTACTCTCGGCAGGCGCCGCGAGTCTGCCGTTCGTGCCACCGACGGGAGCGGCAGCCTCACCAGCCTGGGCAAATTCGCGCAGCGCTGCGATATCGTCGATCCGCACGTAATTGCGTTCGCAATGCACGCCGACCTCCTTGAGACGCGCCATGGCCCGCGAGAAGCTCTCCGGTTTCATGCCCAGCCACCCGGCGATCAGCAGCTTGTCGCAGGGCAGACAGACGTTGGCCGGCCCGGCGCTGCGCGGACACAGCGAGACGATGAAAGCGGCCAGGCGCTGGTAGGTCGGCTGATTGGTCAGCTGATCGAGCTGGCGTACCAGATAACGCAGCATGCTGGAGAGATTGGCGAGCAAGTTGAGGGCCAGCTCGTGATGCTGCCGCAGGGTCGCCAGGAAGTGGTCGGCGGTGAAGACCAGCAGTCTCGCGTCCTCGGCCACGGAGGCATTGACCGGGAAGCCGAGGCGGTCGAACATCGCCGCTTCGGCGAAGGATTCTCCCCCCGTGCACAGTCCCACCACGCACTCATGGCCCTCCGGGCTTTCGCGGAACAGCTTGACCCAGCCGTCGAGCACCACATAGAAACGATCCGCCGGCTCGCCTTCACGGAACAGCTCAATCCCGCGGCGATAGCGGCGCTCCAGCGCCCCGTCGACCAACAGGACCAGGGTGTCGTCCTCCAGTCCCCTGAACAGGGGAACCTTGCGAACGGCCGTCAGGGCGTCGTGGCTCAGAGGCGTCTTCATGACCCCCCTCCTCGATTGTGCCTTCACGATGTGCCTCCCACGTCGGCCGGGGAGAGCTGCATCAGGTTGCCGCGAATGACCTCGGCTTCGTCGGAGTCCGGAGGCAGCGCTGCCAGGAGTCGCTCCCAGTGGCGACGCGCCACAGCCAGCTCCCCCCGCTGCAAGGCCAGGGAGCCGGCCATCCACAAGCCCTGGGCGTGGTCGGGATCGAGTTCCAGGGCACGCTCGATCAGCACCTGGGGCTCGCCGTCCAGGGTGCCCTGGCGATCGGCCAGTACCTCGGCGTAGCGAGTCAGAAGGTCCGGGTCACGATCACCGCCGTGGGCCATGGCCTCGCGGAACGCCCTCTCGGCAGCCTCCAGATCCTCCAGGAACACCAGGGTCCGCCCCAGCAGAATCCAGCTCTCGAGGTCGCCCGGCTCTTCGGCCAGGCGCCCCTGCAGCTGTTGGGTCAGCATCTGAAACTCGCGCTGTCGCTGACGCTCCGACACCGCCTGCGGCTCGGCTGCCACCGTTCGCTGTTCGGCTGGCCGGGTCGCGAATACCTCATCGGCATGCCCCACCCAAAGGTAGGTGCCCACGGCCATGAAGGGCAGCGCGGCCACACTGACGAAGGCCGCGGCACCTGCCAAGCGGCGCGGACGATGACTTGACTCGCTGTGGTGGTCCGTGTCGATCGCGCCGCTGTCGAGCAATTCCCGCTCCAGATCGGCCATGGCAGCGTCGTGTTGTGCCCGAGTGAGGGTGCCGGCGGCCAGGTCGTGGTCGAGCTCACGCGTTCGCTCGCGATGCAGCGCCAGGTGGGTCTCCCGATGCGACTGGGCCGACTCCGCAAGGGGCTCGCGCAACAAGGGAACGATCAGGAAGGCCAGCGCGACCAGACAGAGAGCCAGGGCAAGAAGCAGAAAGATGCCATTCATCGATAACCTCCGGAATCACTCGCCACGGCGCAGTCGGTCCAGCGCCAGGCGTTCCTGATCGGTGAACGAGGGGCGCTGTGTCATGCGCTTGCGCCCGCGAATGATCTGCCACCAGACGCCTGCACCGATCAGCAGCAGCAGGAAGGGGCTGGCCCACAGCACTGCCGTATTGGCCTGCAGTGGCGGTCGATAGCGCACATAGTCGCCGTAGCGCTGCACCATGAAGTCGACGATTGCTCCGGCCTGCTGGCCGTCGCGGGTCATCTCGTAGACCCGGCGGCGCATATCGGCGGCAAGCGCGGCATTGGATTCATGGATGGTCTCGCTCTGGCAGACCGTGCAACGCAGCTCACGGATCAGGGTCTGGTACTGCCGCTGCTGTGCCTCGGTCTCGAACGCGACCGGTTCACCGATGGCTATCGCCAGCGCCAGCCCCGCCGGCAATAGCCAGGCGGTCAGGGCCGCCAGCCACCCTGCCGCCTTTCGGGGCAAAAGCGTAACGGGCCTCATCGTTTCTGCTCCGCCTTGAGTCGCTCGGCCAAGGGCAGCACCTCGTCGAGCAGGATCTGTCGCGTCAGCTGCCCGATGCGCTTGTAGCGGATCACGCCTTGGGTATCGAGCAGGTAGGTTTCCGGCGTGGCGTAGACGCCCCAATCCATGCCGACGTCACCCGTCGGGTCGTAGGCGATGGTCTGATAGGGATTGCCGCTGACGCTGAGATAGCGCAGGGCCGTTTCGCGATCGTCGCGGTAGTTGAAGGCATAAATGGGGATGTCGCCCCGAGCCAGCTCCATGAGCAGGGGCTTTTCGGCCCGGCAGGTGGTGCACCAGGAGGCCCAGACATTGACCAGGGCCACCTCGCCGATGAAATCCTGCTCGGTCAGTGTCCTGTTGCCGTCCTCCAGAGACTCGAGCTCGAAGCTCGGGGCCGGCTTGCCGATCAACGGTGAGGGTAGCTCGCGAGAGTTGAGACCCAGACCGAGGAACAGCAGCCCGACCAGGGCCACCACCGCCACCAGCGGCAACAGCAGACGAATTCGCATCAGATGGCTACCCCCTTTGTCTCGCCAACCTGTGGCGCAACGTGAGCAGGACGCGTCTCGCTCCTGAGACGACGGGAAAGACGGTAGCGCTTGTCCGAGGCCGCCAGCAGCCCGCCTAAGGCCAGCAGGATGGCGCCGCTCCACATCCAGAACATGTAGGGCTTGTAGTAGAGCCGGAAGCTCCAGGCGTCACCCTCCAGCCGCTCGCCCAACGAGACGTAGATGTCGCGGGTCGGCGCCCGGTGCAGCGCGGCCTGGTTCATGGGATTGGCGGGCTGGGTATCGTAGTAGCGCCGTTGCGGCATTAGGGTGGCCACCGGGCGTCCGACGCGGGTCACCGCGAGGGTGGCCTGGTCAGCATCCCAGTTGGCGCCGCGCAAGGCCTCGATGCGCTGCAGGGTAATGTCGTAGTCCGCCACCGAGGCGGTCTCGCCTGGCTCAAGGCGCACGTCGCGCTCGACCTCGTAGCTGTTGACCATGGCGATGGCCACCACCACCATCGCCAGGCCCACGTGGGCCAGGTGCATACCCAGAAAGCTGGGCCGCGCGACCCTTTTCATCCGGACCGACAGCGGCTGCTGCGCGCTGCCCAGGCGCTTGTGGATATCGAGCAGCGCGGTGACGACGATCCACACCGCCAGCATCAGCGAAAGCGCGGTGAGCGGCCGCCAGGTTCCTACCGCCAGCGGCCATAGCCCACCGGCGATCACACTGGCCACCAGCGCCCAGCGCAACCGCCTGAAGGTCTCGCGCGGGTTGCTCTGCTTCCACATCACCGAGGGTCCCAGGCCGATCAGGAAGAGCAGCGGCAGCATCAGGGGGGCAAAGACCGTATCGAAGTAGGGGGGGCCCACGGAGATCTTGCCCAGCCCAAAGGCGTCCAGCGCCAGCGGATATAGGGTGCCGATGAAGACGGCGGCACAGGCCACCGCGAGCAGCACATTGTTGGCGAGCAGCAACGACTCACGGGAATACCAGGAGAAGGCCCCGCCGAGCCCCACCCGTGGCGCCCGCCAGGCATAGAGGGTCAATGACCCAAGCAGGGTCAGGGTCAGCATGCCCAGGATGAACACCCCGCGTTCCGGATCGGTGGCGAAGGCATGGACCGACGTGATGACACCGGAGCGGACGATGAAGGCACCCAGCACGGTCAGCGCGAAGGCGAGAATGGCCAGCATCAGGGTCCAAACCTTGAAGCCGCCACGCTTCTCGGTCACCGCCAGGGAGTGAATCAGGGCAGTGACGATCAGCCAGGGCAGAAAGGAGGCATTCTCGACCGGGTCCCAGAACCACCAGCCGCCCCAGCCCAGCTCGTAGTAGGCCCACCAGGAGCCGACCGCGATACCCAGGGTGAGAAACACCCAGGTCACGATGGTCCAGGGACGCGACCAGCGGGCCCAGGCGGCATCCAACCGCCCACCGAGCAGCGCGGCGATGGCGAAGGCGAAGATGATCGCCGTGCCCACATAGCCCATGTAGAGCAGCGGCGGATGCACGATCATCCCGGGATCCTGCAGCAGCGGGTTCATGCCGCGACCCTCGTCGGGGCCGGGGACGATGCGATCGAAGGGGTTCGAGGTGAACACCGTGAAGGCGATGAAGCCCACCGCGACCATGCCCAGCACGCCCAGCACCCGCGCCTGCATTTCCTGCGGCAGCGAGCGGCTGAAGCGCGCCACGGCCAGACCCCAGGCAGCGAGAATCAGCACCCAGAGAAGCAGAGAGCCTTCATGGCCTCCCCATACTGCGGTAACCTTGTAGATCAGCGGCTGGCTGAGGCTCGAATTGCTGGCAACGTAGCGCACCGAAAAGTCGCTGACCACGAAGGCCCAGGTCAGCACCGCGTAGGCGGTCGCCAGCAGGACGAACTGGCCGGCAGCCAGAAAACGTCCCGAGCGCATCAGCCGCGGGTCGCCGACCTGAGCGCCCAGCAGGGGTAGCAGGCTCTGGGCCAGCGCCAGGCAAAGCGCCAGGATCAACGCGAAGTTGCCGAGTTCTGCCATCATGGCGCCGCCCCCTCTTCCTCGACACTGCCGGATAAAGCCCCCTTGGGGGCTGCAGCGCGCTTCCTGTGTTACCGACCGAAAGCGCCGGATGGCGGGACTCGGTCTGCTCAGGAGGCATAGTCGAAGGTCCGGCCAATAAAATCCATGCCAAATGCATCTTTAGCTGACCCATATCAAACCTTGGGTCAGTGGGGGGCTAGAGCCCTTGCGATGCAGTAAAACGGTGGCCGCTTGGCCGACCGATATCGCCCTGCCGGGCGAGCCATCCATGCGAGGAGAGTGACGGTGGCAGTACTGCTGTTCCATCTGCGCAACGTGCCCGAGGAGGAAGCCGAGGAAGTTCGACGGCTGCTCGACGAGCACGGCCTGGAGACGTTCGAGACCCGCGCCGGCTTCTGGGGTCTGGGTGTGGCCGCGATCTGGCTGCGCGACCAGAACGAGCTGGCACGGGCCCGGGCACTGATCGATGCCTACCAGCACGCGCTCGGCGAGCGGGTGCGGCACGAGCATGATGCCCTCGCCGCCCGCGGTGAGGCGCCCACCCTGTGGCGCCGGCTGGCGCGCCAGCCGATCCGTACGCTGCTGCTCGCCCTGCTCGCCGCCGCCGTCCTCGCCCTCTCGCTGCTGCCCTTCGTGTGGCTGTTCGATTGACCCTCATCCGGATGCTGTGGCCCGCTTCGTATGATGACCGATTAACTCGATCCAGGGTGGCAAGACACCAGCTGCCGGGTTTCACTGAAGAGACCCTGTCATTGCATGAGGAGGCACTATGCAGAACGAACCGGTGTTGTTTGCCCTTGAGGGCAGCCAGGAATTCGGGGAGTCGGTAGCTTCCCGGCTGGACATCGAGCTCGCCTCCCACGAGGAGCGCCACTTCGAGGATGGCGAGCACAAGGCGCGCTCCCTCGTCGATCTCCACGGGCGGGATGTCTATGTCCTTCACACCCTCTTTGGCGACGAGACCTCCAGCGTCAACGACAAGCTGGTGCGGCTGCTGTTCTTCCTCGGGGCGGTGAAGGATGCCGGTGCCCGGCGTGTCACCGCCCTGGTTCCCTATCTCGCCTATGCGCGCAAGGACCGGCGCACCAAGGATCACGACCCGGTGACGACCCGCTATGTCGGGCAGCTCTTCGAGGCCCTGGGCACGGACTGCATGGTGGCGCTGGAGGTCCACAACCGGGCCGCCTTCGACAACGCCTTTCGCTGCCGGACCGAGCACCTCGAAGCCCACGAGCTCTTCGTGGACGCCTTGCAGGAGTATCAGGATGACGATCTGGTCATCGTGTCTCCCGATACCGGCGGCGCCAAGCGCGTGGATCGATTCCGCGACGCCTGGGAGGCACGCACCGGCAACCGACCGCCCAGCGCCTTCATGGAAAAGCAGCGCAGCGAGGGCGTGGTGTCGGGCGAGGCCGTGGTCGGTGACATGTCGGGCAGGGTGGCGATCATCGTCGACGATCTGGTCGCCGGCGGCACCACCCTGCTGCGGGCCGCCCAGGCCTGCCGAGACAAGGGCGCCACAGAGGTCCACGGGGTGATCACCCACGCCCTGTTCGGACCGGGCTCGGAGAAACTCTTCGATGCCGAGGAGCTGGACCAGCTGCTGATCACCGACAGCGTCAAGCCACGCCTGGCGATGCCTACTGAGGGCAAGGGCAGGGTGACGGTCATTCCGGTAGCCGAGCTGTTCGCCCGGGCCGTCACCACGCTTCACGGAACGTAGGCTTCACTCGGGGGCGGGAAGATTCGTCTTATGAACGCAGAGCCCTCAGGCCCCGCTCCAAATAGTCGCCTGTAATACGAGCCCAGGGCTTGCGGTGATCCTCCCGTTCCAGGTGGCGGGCGGCGAGAACAGCCCAGAGAAGGGCTCGATACGCCGTATAGAGTCCCACCAGGCTATCGGGAGCCGGATCCCCGGTCTGCTCCCGGTAGGCGTCGAGGAACTGGCTGCCGATCCAGGCAGCGTCGCGCTTCTGGCACTCCATGGCGAAGAAACTCAATTCCTCCAGCGGGTCCATGAGGCGTAGCTCGGGGTCGAATTCCAGTCGGTCGATGAATACCGGCTCATCCCCGAGCGCATCACCGAGATAGACATGCTCGGGGCGCAGGTCACCGTGGACGTCCCTCCGGAACCGCCGCGCGAGTTGCCGGCGCTGCGATGAAAGGCCCTCTCTCAGGGCATCACCCAGGGCCGTCGCCTCGTCATCGACATCGACCGGCAAGACCGCCAGTTCCTCCAGCCATTCGCCGACCTTCACCTCCATATCGTCGACCTCGACGCGTCGCCTGGCCTCCTGGCCGGCATAGAATCGCGCCAGCTGCCTGGCCGCCTTCTCCACATCCCGAGCCCTGACCCGATCCTCGTCCAGACAGGCCTCGAGATTCCATTCATCGGGCAATCGCCACATCTTCACCAGGTACTCGATCGGCTCACCACGCCCTTCCAGATTGAGGCCATCCCGGGGATCCTCGGCCAGGGTCACCACGCCTTCATAGACGGAGGGCGCCAGCTCGGAATTCAGCCTGACTTCGGTTTCGCAGTTGCGCCGCCGTGCCTCCAGGGTGCTGAAATCCAGGAAGTCATAGCGCAGGGGCTTTTTGAGCTTGTAGACATGCTCATCGGTCAGGAAGACGCAGGAAAGGTGCGTCTCACGCAGCTCCACGTCCGAGGTCGGCTCGGGATAGCTCTCCGGGCAATGCAGAAAGCGCAGGACGGCGGATTGGTCGTCCTTCCTTTTCCGGAGTGGCTGGTCTGGTGGTCTCGCTGCCATCGATGCTGGCTCTCCGTGGAGGTGGCTGGCCCTGAATGGTGAATCCTCATCCCTGCGGGATCGAGGGCCGACTAGCGACGTTTCCCGGGATCGAACAGCAGGATGAAGATCAGGCCGAACAGCATACCGGCCAGATGGGCGAAATTGGCCACGCCCTGCTGGGTACCGAAGACACCCGCCAGCAGCTGGAAAATCCCCAGGAAGATCACGAAATACTTGGCTTTCATGGGGATCGGCGGGATCAGCAGCACCACGATCTGGTTGGGAAACTTCATGCCGAACGCCAGCAGGATGGCAAAGACGCCCCCCGAGGCGCCCACGGCGGGGACCGGCGGAATCATCCCGATGGCGGACAGCATCAGCTGCACCACCGCGGCCCCCACGATGCAGAAGCCGTAGAAGGCAGCGAAGCGGGCCGACCCCCACTCGCGCTCGATGGGGCCACCGAACATCCACAGCACGAACATGTTGATAAATAGATGAAGCAGGCCTCCATGAAGGAAGGCGTAGGTCACCAGCTGCCAGAGATGAAACTCACCCGTCTCCGTGCCAGGAGGAAGCCCGGCGTCCAGAGGCTCGATCAGGGGCCAGAGGGCCAGGAATTCCATGCCCAGGTAGGGGGCGCTCAACAGGACCAGATAGATCAAACCGTTGGCAAGCAGCAGCGTGATCACCACCGGTGTCGGGCCGCGAACAGTGGCCTCTTTTCTATCCTCTTCCATGGCTATTCGACTCGAAAGGCAAGCCCCGATCACCGGGGGAGGGGGGGGGGTAAGGGTCGCTCAGAAGGCGTATCGCAAGGGCCCGGTGATCAAGGCTGGTCGGCATCGGCGCCGAATCGCATCTCCTCGCGCAATTCCTTCAACCGGGGACGAAGATCCTCGCCCAGCGACTCCAGCTGGGGACGAGCGAAGTAGAAGCCCTGCTGACGCGTGATGCCGTTGCGGCCCAGCCACAGGGCCTCCTCGCGGGTCTCCACGCCCTCGGCCATCACCAGGATGCCTAGCTCGTCGGCCAATCCCTTGACGGAACGCACCAGCACCTGGCGGCGGATGTCGACATCGCAGCCCTTGATCAGCTCGCGATCGATCTTGAGCCGGTCGGGATGCAAGTCGGTGAGCAGGTCCAGGTTGGCGTAGCCGTTGCCGAAATCGTCCAGTGCCGTGGTGAATCCCATGGCATGGTAGGTCTCGAGGATATTGCGCAGGTGCTGGCGATCCTGCACCTTTTCCGTCTCGGTGATCTCGAAGATCAGACGCTGGGTCGGCCAGCCGACCCGCTCGGATATCTCGAGGGTGGCCTGGATGCAGGCCTCGGGCTCATAGACGGCGTTGGGCAGGAAGTTGATCGAGAGATTTTCCTGCATCTCGAGCCGACTGGCGAGCTCGATGGCACGTACCCGGCAGGCCTGGTCGAAACGGTAGAGAGTATCATCCGTGACCCGGGAGAGAATGCTCCAGGCCGACTCACCGTTCGGCCCTCTCACCAAGGCCTCGTAAGACAAGGTCCGCGCCTTGGCCAGGTCGATGATGGGCTGGAACGCCATGGTGAACTCGAAGGGCAACTCGCCGTCGCAGCGCCCGCATTCTCCTGCGACTCGTGCACAGTTCGACATTGGCGACTCCTTATTCAGTATTTGTCGGTAACTTCCTCGCCGAACGGGCCATGGAAACGTCGGCCTGACCGAAGACAGATACCAACGACCCCACTATCCCAAGCGCGAGGGGGTGACGCAACACGTCCCGGGCAGGCGCAGTGTCGTGACATCGGACAGTTCACCCCGTCCCGGCAAGGGTGTAATGTCGTCATTGGCCTCACCATAACATGCCAGCCCTTGAACACCCTGGCAGGAGCTTGCGCGTGCCCGACACCCATTACAGTGATGCCGAGATCGCCGCCGCCCTCGACGCCTGTGCCCGTGAACCGGTGCACATCCCCGGTGCGATCCAGCCGATGGGCTGCCTGGTAAGCCTGGATGCCAACCTGGAGCGGATTCGCCAGGTCAGCGCCAATATCGAGGACTACCTGGGTATCAGCGTGGCGGATACCCTCGCCGGCGAGCCCAGGGAAGTGCTGGGGGCCGAGTTAATGGATCTGCTGGAAACTGAGCTGGTGAAGAAGGACAACTCTGCTTCCGTTCTCACCGCCACCGCTCAGGGCGAAATCCAGGACAAACATCGCCGCTACCACGTAGTGGCCTATCCCAGTGGCGACGCTTTCGTCGTGGAACTGGAATACCAGATGTGCCCGGATGGGCATCGGCTGCTGGACAAGGTAAACGACTGGCTGGTCGAAGTGGGGCAGATCGACGACATCAAAACCCTTCTCGATGCCCTGACGCGACGGGTGCAGGAGCTCACCGGCCACGAGCGGGTGATGGTCTATCGTTTCGACGAGCAGTGGAACGGCCGGGTGATCGCCGAGACCCGCCTGCCCGTGGCGGAGAGCTTTCTTGATCACCACTTCCCGGCCAGTGACATTCCCGCCCAGGTGCGCCGACTCTACGACATGAACAGGGTGCGCAGCATCCCCGATGCCTCGGCGGCGGCGGTGCCCCTGGTGCCGCCCTGTGGCCCTGATGAGGCGGCGCCACTGGACATGTCCCGGGGAGTGCTGCGCGCCGCCGCGCCGATTCACCAGGAGTACCTCACCAACATGGGCGTCGGCGCCTCGCTGTCGGTGGCCATGCACGAGGAGGGAAAGCTCTGGGGCCTGCTGGCCTGTCACGGCCTGGCGCCCAGACCACTGGAAGCCGATCTGCGAGATGCCCTGTGCGCCCTGGTGCAGATCGCCATGCCGCGGATGATGCTGCTTCGCGAGCGTGCTGATTCCCAGCTCCTTCACGGCGTTCATGACAGCAACGAGATTCTCTCCGATGAAAGCGGGCGCCTTCTCGGGCCGGATGGCCTGGTCGAGCGTCACGGCGAGCAATGGCTTGAGCTGCTGGGTGCCAGTGGCATCGCCCTCGTCACCGGAAAAGAGAGCAGTGGCATGGGCGCACTGCCGGCCGAGGAGAATCTGGTCGCCATGGCCGAGTGGCTGAGCCGTCACCAGCGTCACGACACCCCCTGGCACACCCAGGCGCTGGCCAGTACACCCCTGGCGCCCTGGCAGGAGGGCGATCTCTGCGGCCTGCTCGCCGTGGCCCTGCCTACCGAGTCGACCCACTGGCTAATGCTGTTTCGCCGTGAGCAGCGACACAGCAGGCGCTGGGCCGGCAAGCCCGAGGATACCCCCATGCTCCGCGACGGGCAGCTGATCCTGACGCCACGCCGCTCCTTTGCCCAGTGGCAGGATGTGGTCAGTGGGCACAGCCGCGCCTGGCGCGCCATCGAGTGCCGTGCCGCCGGCGACCTTGCCAAGAACCTCGCCGTGCTGACCTCCAGCCACGAGATCGCCCAGCTCAATGAAAGGCTTCATCATGCCAATCGCAAACTCAAGAGCCTGGCCTACACCGACAGCCTGACCGGTACCTGGAACCGTTACCGAATGGAGCAGGCGATCGATGCCGAGCTCAATGCCGCCATACGACACGACAGGCCCTTCGCCGTGCTCCTGTTCGACATCGACCACTTCAAGCACTTCAACGACACCCACGGCCACGAGGCCGGTGATGAGGTGCTGACGACCCTGTGCCAGGTCCTGCAGAACAACCTGCGACCCACCGACAACCTGGGCCGCTGGGGCGGCGAGGAGTTCCTGGTGCTGGCCAGCGATTGCGACCTGATCGGCGGCGTGCATCTCGCCGAGCGTCTCAGGCAGAGCACCGAGGAGCTGGACCTGGGCAATCTGGGCGGCGTGACCATCAGCGTCGGCGTGGCCGCCTGGCGACCCGGCGAAAGCCGCAAGACCCTGGTCGCTCGGGCCGACCGCGCCATGTACCAGGCCAAGGAAGGCGGCCGCAACCGGGTGGAGCAGGCCCCGGACAGCGCCACCCAGGCATGAGGCTCCGGCCATAAAGCTCATGCCCTGAAGACCGGACCACGAACGACCATGCCCCCACCGGTGAGCCCGACGGGGGCATGGGAGAACATGCAGGCGTCAACGACGCCCGGCGCGTCGGATCAGTGGCGGATGATGTAATCGAAGGCGCCGAGGGCGGCCTTGGAGCCCTCGCCCATGGCGATGACGATCTGCTTGTAGGGCACGGTGGTCACGTCGCCGGCGGCGAAGATGCCCGGTACGCTGGTCATGCCGTGGGCGTCGACCACGATCTCACCACGCTCGGAGAGCTCGATGGGCGAATCCTGCAGCCACTCGGTGTTGGGGACCAGGCCGATCTGCACGAACACCCCCTCCAGCTCGACCTTGCGTATCTCGCCGCTGGCACGCTCCTCGTAGGTGAGACCGTTGATGCGCTTGCCGTCACCGTTCATCTCGGTGGTGCGGGCGCCGAGGATGATCTCCACGTTGGGCAGGCTGCGCAGTTTCTTCTGCAGCACGGCGTCGGCGCGCATCTCGTCCATGAACTCGATCAGCGTCACGTGGCCGACGATGCCGGCCAGATCGATGGCTGCCTCGACGCCGGAGTTGCCGCCGCCGATCACCGCCACACGCTTGCCCTTGAACAGCGGGCCGTCGCAGTGGGGGCAGTAGGCCACGCCCTTGTTACGATACTCGGCCTCGCCGGGCACGCCTGTCTCGCGCCAGCGGGCGCCGGTAGCCAGCACCAGGGTCTTGCTCTTCAGGCTGGCGCCGGACTCGAACTGCACCTCGTGTTCGTCGCCCGGCTGGCCCGGCACCAGCTTGACCGCCCGCTGCAGGTTCATGATGTCGACCTCATACTCCTTGACGTGCTCCTCCAGCGCCGCGGCCAGCTTGGGGCCCTCGGTACGGGGAACGGAGATGAGGTTCTCGATGCCCATGGTGTCGAGCACCTGGCCGCCGAAGCGTTCGGCAGCAACGCCGGTGCGGATGCCCTTGCGCGCGGCATAGACAGCCGCCGCGGCGCCGGCCGGGCCACCGCCGATCATCAGGGTATCGAAGACCGGCCGGTCATTGAGCTTGGCGGCCTCGCGCTCGGCAGCGCCGGTATCCACCTTGGCCAGGATCTGCTCCAGGCTCATGCGCCCCTGGTCGAACGGCTCACCATTGAGGTAGACGCTGGGCACCGACATTATCTCCCGTGCTTCCACCTCGTCCTTGAACAAGGCGCCGTCGATGGCAACGTGGTGAATGCCCGGGTTGAAGATGGCCATCAGGTTAAGCGCCTGGACCACGTCCGGACAGTTCTGGCAGGAGAGCGAGAAGTAGGTCTCGAAGCGCAAGTCACCCTCGAGGCCCTTGATCTGCTCGATGACCTCATCGGAGGCCTTGGGTGGATGGCCGCCGACCTGCAGTAGCGCCAGCACCAGGGAGGTGAACTCGTGACCCATGGGCAGCCCGGCGAAGACGACTCCGGTTTCCTGACTCTGGCCGGTCTCCTCGCCGGGGCGGTTTAGCGCGAAGGAGGGACGACGGGCGTCCTGGCCATCGAGCTTCAGGGTGATCTTGTCGGTCAGGCCGACGATATCGGTCAGGAGACCGTGCAGTTCCTTCGACTTGGCGCCGTCATCGAGGGACGCGACGATCTCGAAGGGCTGGGTGACCTTTTCCAGATAGGCCTTGAGCTGAGTTTTCAGATTGTCGTCCAACATGACAGCGGCATTCCTTCATGTTCGGGTAAAGAGAAGACATGGGCTCGACGTGCGCTCACCGACCGGCGTCGCAGAACCTCATGCTGGCAGGGCTTAATCTTGCAGGGCTTTGGTTTCCCGGACCCGCCCGGGCAGGGGATGGCCGGGCGGGTACAGGCGAGACCGGGACTGGCCTCGCCGGCAGGGGCAGGTCGCTTAGATCTTGCCGACCAGGTCCAGAGAGGGAGAGAGGGTCTCTTCGCCTTCTTCCCACTTGGCCGGGCAGACTTCGTTCGGGTTGGCGCGCACGTACTGGGCGGCCTTTACCTTGCGCAGCAGTTCCTCGGCGTTGCGGCCGATATTGCCGGCGTTCAGTTCGATGATCTGGATCTTGCCGTCCGGATCGACCACGAAGGTGCCACGCTCGGCGACGCCGGCGTCTTCGATCAGCACCTCGAAGTTGCGCGAAATGGTGTGGGTCGGGTCGGCCAGCATCGGGTACTGCAGCTTGTTGATGGTCTCGGAGCTGTCGTGCCAGGCCTTGTGGGTGAAGTGGGTATCGGTGGAGACACTGTAGATCTCGACGCCCAGCTTCTTGAATGCCTCGTAGTTGTCTGCCAGGTCACCCAGCTCGGTGGGGCAGACGAAGGTGAAGTCGGCCGGATAGAAGAAGAAGATGTTCCACTGACCCTTCAGGCTCTCCTCGGAGACGTCGATGAACTCGCCATTGTAGTAGGCAGTAGCCTTGAACGGCTTGACTTCGGTGTTCAGCAGCGACATTCGGTAGTGCTCCTTTCGACTTTCGTTTAATGGCTGTCGGCAATACGGGGCGCATGGTATCCCGTATCTCCCGATAGCGTAAATTGAGTGGCACCATGAAGTTGATAATTCAAGCCTATGGCCGGTGACGGGGGCGTCAGCCGATGCTCACCGCCTCGCCCTGGCGGTTGAAGGCCAGGAACTGCGAGATGTTGCCCATCTTCAGCGATTCCACCATACGGTTGAGGTGCTGCTCGGCCCGGGCCTGTGCATCCGAACCGGCCAGGGCCGCCACGAAGACGATGTCCCAGTCGGCGCCGGTCTCCCGGGATTCCGCCACCAGCGCGGCCATGTCGGAGAGCGCCTCGGGGGCCTTGTCGACGCAGACCACCGGAGTCAATACGCCCCCCTCGCCCTGCTCGAAGCGACGCCGCTGCTCCTCGTTGGGATGGTCCGGCAGTTCGGCGCGGGTGAAGACGAACAGCAGGCGCTGCGGCTCTGGCTGGGCGCGTGCTTCGTCCAGCAGGTCGGCAAAACAGGAAATGGCCACGGGCACTCCTTCGGATCGGGATGGTATCGTGGCAGGCAGCGTAACGGGCCGGCTCCGCTTCGAAAAGAGGGATTCGCGGCCCATACGACCCAGGTCACGTTCCGGAGCGCCAATGAATACCCCCGCCCCACCGCTGGCCCGTCAGCTGCGCGATGCCACCCGCGATGCCCACCGCGACCTCGACCATCACCCGGCTCTGCAGTGCCTGCTCGCCACCACCCTGACCCGGGAGGCATACGTCGCCTCACTGCTGGCCCTGTACCCTGCCCATGCGGCGTTGGAGCACAGGGTCTGCCGGGAGATCGCACGGCTCGGCCTGAGCCTCCAGGTGCCACGCCGGCTACCGCACCTCGCCGATGACATCGAAACCCTTGGCCTGGCACCTGAGGCGAGCGCCTCCGACCCCGGGCATCCCCCCGGCTCCCTCGCCACCCTTGCAGGGGAGCTCTATGTACTGGAGGGGTCGCGCCTGGGAGGCCGGGTGATCGCCGAGCGGCTTCGACGCACCCTGGGGCCCGATGTGCCACACGCCTTCTTCTCACTGGACATGGCCCCTGGCGAGTGGCAACGGCGCCTGGCCGAACTCGAGGCTCTCTGCCCGCCCGGGAACCAGGACGCCGCCGTGGTGGGCGCCCGTGAGGCGTTCGTGCGATTCCGGCATCAGTTGGACACTCGCTTCCGGGCCATACCGACACACCCGGCACCGGCCGTGGAGACAGGGCCGGCTGTGGACTTGTGAGACCGAATATAGCCGCTGCCAGACCCTCGATATCCCGACCCTTACCCGGTCACGATGATCATCAAGGGCGCCCCGCTTCTCGCTGTGAGTCACCGCCTCTTCCGCACGCCTCAAACAACAAGCGGCATACTTCAACTCGGGGTCTTGCAGTAGGGGCGGGCGCCGGATTAGTCAGGGGGTCACGGTCTCTACGATCATGGCGAGCTCGTTGTTTAGATCGTTAACTTGCCTCATCGATAGCGGCATAGGCCACCATCTCGATGAGCATCTCCTCGCGGGCGAACCCCGACACGATGATCGCGGCACGGTTGGGATAGGGGGCGCTGACGTAGTCAGAATAGAGGCGATTGACCGGGGCAAGGTCCTCGCGACGGGTCACGTAGATCAGCACCTGGGTCAGGCTGGCCATGTCGCCCCCGGCACAGACCAGGGTGTGGCGCAGGTTATCGAGGGTCTGGCGGGCCTGGGCCTCGATACCCCCAGCCACCACGGCGCCATCGTCGCCGATGGGGATCTGGGCGGTAAAGAGGATGCCGTTACCGATGACGGCCCACTCCAGCGGGGCCTTGGCGGCATAGAGGTCGGTGATGACGGGTTGGATCATGGGAGCAGTCTCGTCAGGATGAAAGGATCAGTCGTTGTCATTGACGCCGGCACCGGCGCCGCCCCGGGAGGCCTCACTGGATTCCACCAGGATGCGATGGGCCAACGTCTTGAGGCGCGCCCAGATGGCATCGTCAACCTCGATGCCTTCCTTGAGCGCCAGCTCTCGGCAGGCCAGGAGTTCCGACTCGGGATGATGGGCCAGCAGGTCGAGGTCGTGATCGGGATCCAGCGACGGCAGCAGATCCACATGGTTGGCCATCACCAGGGTGATGCCGTCGTTGGGCTCGTTCTCCTCGGGCACGTCGCGAACCGAGTAGACGCGCACCTCGGGGGTGGTATGGCCCGCGCGGAATCCCACTACCTGCTCGGTGAGGGGTACCTGGGCATTGCGCCAGAAGGCGGTGATGTTCATGCCACGTCCGGCCAGCCGCGACAGGTAACCCATGATCAGCTGGCGATTGTGGCAGCGCCGGATCTTGACCACCGAGAGCCCGCGGGCCCGTGCCTTGGCAAAGCCAAGCTCGGTGGCCAGGCTGATGCTGCGCAGCACGCTGTGGCCCTGGCCGTCGAGGACCGCCAGATCGCCGTCCTGATAGATGACCCGTGTCAGCGCCTCGGGATCTTCGGCGAGCAGATAGTCCAGCCCTCGGTTGAGCTGCTCGACGCCATGCAGGCCGTGACACTGCATCCAGGCGACCATGTCCGCTGCATCCGCGGCATCGCCATCCTCGAAACCGATCCCGCTGAACGCCTTGCGGCAAAGGCCCTGAAGTTCGTTGTAAGACACTTTCATTTGGCTATCACTCCCGAACGCCCATGGAATGACCTTGTATCCCCTCCCGGGCGGGCTCGAGGGGAAAGCTCCAGTCGTCAAAATCGGAGAGATCCTCCGGCTCGGCATTGAGCTCCTCAACCAGCGGTGCCCCCTGGAAGAGGGTGATCCGTACCCAGCGATCCGATTTGGGATCGAAACGGCTCGCGCCGAAGAAGGAGAGCTTGGTGCGCAGCAGGTGCATCGGCTTCATGTCGCGATGCCAGAGGTTCGCATGGATATCGCCATAGGGCGCCTTTACCAGCGTCTGGATGCGGCGCACGACTTCCTTGTGGCGAGGATGCTCGAGCAGGAAATCGACCACCGTGGCCCGCGGGTGGGCCTCGAGGAAGGCGCAGACTCGCTGGTGGGCGCGCGCCACCCGGGGGCCGATCGCCAGGGGCATCTCCTTCTCCGCACCGGCTTCTTCATGGCGAACCCCGAGCCGCGGCTCTTCCTTCTCGGCGGAGCGATACCAGAACCAGTAGGAACCCTCGCGACTCGCGTAGTCATGCGCCAGGGCCCAGCCATAGTGGGTCTCGATCAGCTGGCGGAGCCTTATCAGGGGCATGTCAGGCTCGAGGTCGAGGTTCTCCACCACCCCCATTCGATCTTCCAGGGCATCCACCTGATCCGGATAGAGCTCGATCAACAGCGTATTGATCAGCTCCTGGGCTTCCAGCGGCAGGGTCCGGGCACTCCACTCGACCAGCTGGTGCCACAGGTCCGGATCCAGCGGAACACTGGAAAGCCAGGTCAGCACATCGGGCAGTGCGGCCACGGTGGCCGCATTGCGCTCGGACTGCTCGGCATCCTCGGTCACCGTCTCGTCGAAGTGCGTCAGGGCGCGTCTCGTTAACGCGATCAGACGGGCACAATCGGCCTCCTCGGGCACCTGGCGCAGGGCCAGCGTCAGCGCTGTCTCCCGCTGGGCGATCCACTGAGCGATCAACTGGGGGTGGTTGATCAGGAAGGGGGCCATGCCCAGCCCCGTGGAGTTACCGATGCCCAGGTAGCGACGTAGTTCGGTAGCAAGCCCACAGGCGGTGTCGGGAGACTGGCAGGCCGCCAGGTGCTCGACCTGCTCGATGGAGAAGTGGCGCAGCAGGTAGACCCCGGCCATCTGCGCGGAGAAGGGCCGCCGGAAGTCGGGGTTGTCAATCAATCGGGCAAAGTCGGCGATGCCGAACTTGCCGTTACCGTAGACCGCCGTGGTGCGATAGAGATAGCCGACCCGGGTCAGCCAGGCGGGGTCGGGCTGATCGCCTTTCGACAGGGCCTCGACGAAGTGGGAGAAGTTACGCAGGCTCTTGTTGGCCCTCGACAGGACCAGCACCCTGGGGTGCTGGCGTCCCGCTTCCTGCAGCGGCACGTTGGCGGCCATCTGTTCCAGCAGGCTGTCGTCGACGTCGCCCTCCACCATGCCGAAGGTCACATCCCAGGCCTCGGCGATGACCCGGTCGGAGCGCTGCGCATCATCCAGCGGCTGGGCAAACATTACCCCGTGGTAGCGGCCATGGGGCGTCTGCAAGCGATAGATGGCCGTACCGTTGCCATTGGCGTCCAGGTCGAAGCGAACTCGGCTGATCTGCCACCGCTGGCGGGCCATCTGGCGCACCAGGCTGCGCACGAAGCTCAGTCGAGTGGCATGCAGACTGCCGAGCCGCTCGAGTCGCATCACCTCATCGGCAGGACGCAGACCCATGGGCGTCGCCGCCAGGCTTTCCACATCAGTCATTGACGATCACCTTGGGACGAGTGGTGAGACCCTGCTGACGCGCCATGGCATAGGCCGCCTGGGGTCCGGTCCACAGTGAGGGCAGCAACACCAGCGAGACGGGAATCGCGGTGATCACGATGAACTGCTGAAGCACGCCGATCTGGCCGGACCCCATGTACAGCAGGATGGCGGCCATCAACGACATGGACACGCCCCAGAAGACGCGTACACCGACATGGGGCCGATCATGCCCGGTGCAGACCACGGCAATGGCGTAACTCATGGAGTCGCCGGTCGTCGCCACGAAGATGGTGGTCAGCAGCAGGATGGCCAGGGCCATGAAGGTGCCGCCCGGAAGAGCTTGAGCGACCGTCAGGGTGGCAACATCGAACTGGAAGTTGTTCAGCGCCTCGGTCAGGTCGAACACCTCGGTCAACTGATAATGAATCCCCGAGCCGCCCAGCAGGGTGAACCAGACGGTCGTGGCGATGGGCGCCATGACCGCCACGGCGAGAATCATCTGGCGGATGGTGCGCCCGCGAGAGATCCGCGCCACAAAGATGGCCATCAGCGGGCCGTAGCCGATGAACCAGGCAAAGAAGAATACCGTCCACCACTGCATCCACCAGGCCGGCGCGGTTTCCGAGGTTATGGTGGCCATGGCCAGGAAGGAGCTGATGTACTCGCCGAAGCCCTGCAGGTAGGCGTTGGTCAGGAAGAGGGTGGGGCCGAAGAGGAAGATCACCGCGGCGATACCCAGTGCCAGGAAGACATTCAGACGACTGAGCAACTGAATGCCCTTGTTGATACCGGTGGCGGCCGAGGTGACATAGAGCGCCCCCAGTACCACCAGGATCACCAGCTGGGTGCCGTACCCCTCGGCAGTCCCGACCAGCTCATGCAGCCCGAAACTGACCTGGGTGGCCAGGAAGCCGATCGGCCCGACGGTGCCCGCCACGACAGCGATCACGCAGCAGGCATCGACCACCCCGCCGAGCCAGCCACCCATCACACGCTCGCCGAAGACCGGATAGAGCAGCGTCCGGGGCTGCAGCGGCAAGCCCTTGTCATAGTGGGAATGGGCCAGTACCACGGCAGTCAACGAGCCGAGTACCGCCCAGGCCAGGAAGCCCCAGTGCATGAATGACTGCGCCAGGGCACCGGCCACCGCTTCCACGGACCCCGCCTCGGTGTCGAAGGCGGGCGGCGTGACCACGAAGTGATAGACCGGCTCGCCGGCGGCGAAGAAGACGCCACCCCCGGCCAGCAGGGTACACATGATGATCGATAGCCACTTGAAGGTACTCAGCTCGGGCGTGTCGAGCCCCCCGACCCTGGCGCTGGCGGCCGGCGAGATGGCGAGCCCCATGGCGATGAAGAAGGTCAACAGCAGCAGCAGCTGGAAGTAGGAGCCGAGCATGGCGGCCGTCCAGGCGAAACCGTTGCCGATGGCAGCGGCCACACCGTCGACGTCGATGATCGACCAGACGACGAACAGCACGACGAAGCCGATACTGAGCCCCAGGACGACGGGATCACCGAAGCGGTTGGCGTGGCCGGATGTCGGCCTTTCCGATGCATGATTGTCAGGCGTACTCATGGTGTTTTCCTTGTTATGAAGAACCGCTATGGGATGAAGCGTGCAGACAGGGGAAATCAGGCCGTGGCAGGAGTGGCGGCACGCTCGAGCAGCGCCACCCAGTTGCGGCCCATGATGCGTTCGACCTCGGCCTCGTCGAAGCCGCGCTGGCGCAGCCCGGCGATCAGGTTGGGGAAGTCGCGGCTGTCGCGCAGCCAGGTCAGCGGGCGTGGCCAGCCGGCATTGCTGGCGCTGCCCTCGCCGTAGTCCATTTCCTTGGACCAGCGCCCGTTACGCATCCATTCGAGCACCGAGACGGGCTGGTCCTGGCAGAGGTCGGTGCCAAGGCCCACATGCTCGATCCCCATGAGATCCACGGTCCGCGCGATCATGTCGCAGTAGGTCTCCAGGGTGCAGTCCGGCCCATCCTTGAGGTGGAACGGGTAGGCCGAGAAGCCCAGCAGGCCATCGCACTCGGCGATGGCCGCTAGCACGCGGTTCGACTTGTTGCGCTTGGCCGGGTGGAAGAACTCGGGGTTGGCATGGGAGATGATCACCGGACGCTCGGAGAGCTCGATGGCCTCGAGGGTGGAGCGCTCAGCGCTGTGGGACATGTCGATCACCATGCCGACACGGTTCATCTCGCGGATCACCTGCCGTCCGAAGCGCGTGATGCCGCTGTCCTCGCTCTCGTAGCAGCCGCAGGCCAGCAGGCTCTGGTTGTTGTAGGTCAGCTGCATGATCATCAGGCCCAGGCGACGCATCACCGCCACCATGTCGATGTCATCCTCGATGGGTGAGCAGTTCTGGGCCCCCAGGAAGATGCCGACCTTGCCGGCGGCACGGGCCTGTTCGATATCGCCAGGTTCGTGGACCGGCATGATCAGGTCGTGATGCTGCTCGAAGCGACGGTTCCATTCACCGAGCCTGGAGAGGGTCTCGCGGGTGGTCTCGTGGTAGACCAGGGTGGCATGCACGGCATTCACGCCACCCTCGTGCATCTGCTGGAAGATCTCCCTGGACCAGTTGGAGTACTGCAGGCCGTCGACGGTCAGCATTGGCTTGGACATGGAACCCTCCTCAGGCCTTGACTCAGTTGGCTTTGACATAGCAGGTCTTGACCACGGTGTAGAACTCGCGGGCATAGCGACCCTGCTCGCGGGGGCCGAAACTCGAGTCCTTGCGACCGCCGAAGGGCACGTGGTAATCGGTACCCGCCGTGGCCAGGTTGACCATCACACAGCCGGTCTCGGCACGGGCCTTGAACTGGCTGGCGAGTTTCAGGGAGTTGGTGATGATGCCGGCGGTCAGGCCGAAGTTGGTGTCGTTGAGGGTCTCGATGGCCTCCTCGGCATCCGCGACCCTGATCACGCAGGCGATCGGGCCGAATACCTCCTCGCGGTTGATCGCCATGTCGTTGGTGGTCTCGGTAAACAACGTCGGCGCCATGTAATAGCCCTGGGTGTCACGCTCGAGGCGCTCGCCACCGAAGGCCAGCGTGGCGCCCTGCTCCTTGGCCCGCTCGATCCAGGCCAGGTTGGATTCCAGCTGGCGGGCGTCCGCGACCGGGCCGATCTGTACCCCCTCTGTGAGGGCATGGCCCACCGTCGCGCGGTCCAGTCGGGCGATGAGCTTCTCGATGAAGGCGTCGTGGACCGCCGCCGTGACGATCAGACGCGAGGACGCCGTGCATTTCTGGCCGGTGCCGGAATAGGCGCCGGCGAAGGCCGCCTCCACGGCCAGATCGAGGTCGGCATCGTCGGCGACGATCAGCGCATTCTTGGACCCCATCTCCAATTGGCATTTCACCAGGTTACCGGCGGTGGCCGCCGCCACACGCTTTCCCACTTCCAGTGAGCCAGTGAAGCTCAGGGCATCGATATCGGGGCTCGAGATCAGCGCATCGCCGACGCTGCTGCCAGGGCCCATCAGCAGGTTGAAGGTGCCGGCAGGCAGCGACTGGCGGCTGATGATCTCGGTCAACGCACAGGCGCTGGCCGGGACCAGATTGGCCGGCTTGAAGATCACCGCATTGCCGAAGGCCAGCGCCGGCGCGATCTTCCACACCGCGGTAGCCATGGGGAAGTTCCAGGGGCTAATCACGCCGACCACACCGACCGGTTCGCGACGCGTCTCGACCTCAACACCTGGTCGTACGGAATCCACCCGCTCGTCGATCTGGCGCAGCACCTCGGCGGCGTAGTAATGGAAGAACTGCGCCGAGCGATAGACTTCACCCACCCCTTCGGCCAGGGGCTTGCCTTCCTCGCGGGAAAGCAGTCGACCCAGCTCGTCCTTGCGGGCGACCAGTTCATCGCCGATGGCCATCAGCACCGCATAGCGCTTCTCCAAACCGGTCTTCGCCCACTCACGCTGGCCTTGCCTGGCCGCGGCGATGGCCTCGCCGACCTGGGCGACGCTGGCCTGGGCATAGTCTCCAATCAGGTCGCTGGTGTCAGAGGGATTGTGGTTGGCGATAGTCGACTCGCCAGCGAGCCACTGGCCAGCGATGAAAAGCGGATAGGAATGGGACATGGGATACCTCCTTGATGACGTTGACGCCATCCTAGGAGAGTGGCCAAGATAAGAATAATCAATAAATCAGATAAAATGATCAGGAAGACTTACCATGCTGCCCGAACTGAAGATCCAACCGCTTCGCTGCGTACTGGCCATCACCGACCAGGGCGGGTTCCATGCCGCTGCCAAGCACCTTTACCGCAGCCAGCCCGCGATCTCCATGGCGGTCCGCGACCTGGAGGAACGCCTCGGACAGTCCCTCTTCGAGAAGGGCAATGGCAAGGCGCTGCTGACACCCTTCGGCCAATGGTGCCTGCCGCGCTTTCGCGAACTGGTCGCCCACCACGATCGCGTGAGCCACGATACCCAGGCCATGGCCAGTCATCAGGCCGGCCGGGTGGATATCGCGGCGGTGCCCTCGGTGGCCAGCCGGCTGATGCCCGGGATCCTGACAAGCTTCGTTAGCGAGTACCCGGGGATCGAGATCAGCCTGCAGGACGGTCACTCGGAGCTGGTGGCTCAAATGGTAATAAAGGGAGAGGTGGAGCTGGGGATCACTAGCCTCTGGCAGCCCCAGGAGGCGCTGGAGTCCACCCCGCTGCTGCATGATGAGATCGGTGTGGTGTGTCGGGACGATCATCCCCTGGCCGGACGCGACCACCTGCACTGGCGTGAGCTGTCGGGATATACCCTGATCCGCAACGGTACCTCGCGTCTGCTCGTCGGCTCACCGGCCGCTGAGCTGGTCAGGCACAGTTCGCTGTTCATCTCCAACATGATTTCGCTGACGGCGATGCTCGAGGCCGGCATCGGCATCACTACCCTGCCCCGCCTGGCCTTCCAGGAAGAGCATGCGCGGTTGTGTTTTGTGCCTCTTGCCGAACCCCTTCTGGTGCGCCAGATCGGCTTGTTGTGCAGAGCGGGCGTGAGCCTCTCCCCGGCAGCGGCCGCCATGCGGCAGCACGTGATGGATCACCTCAGGGAACAGGAGGAATGCTAGAGTGGCGAGGAGCGATGACGCCGGGTGATGACAATGGGTCTGTATCGTCGGACTCGACCTCGAAAGCCCAAGCGGGCATGGTGGTCAACTAAGTATTCGCCATCAGGCGAACCCTGGAGGTAACCAGATTTCCGCCAGTCAGTTCACCCAACCCAAGGAGACAAACTCCATGTCGAACCGCCTCGCAAGACGCCTGTGCATGACCGCCCTGCTGTCGCTGCTGACCCTGGGTTCCCATGCCGTTGCCCAGCAAGCATCATCGGGAGCGGATGTGCGCACCGAACAGTTCCGGGACTGGGAGGTGATCTGTCCGCCCGCAGGCAACCAGGGCGCCTGCACCATGAGCCAGCTGGTCACCAACCCGAACAGCAACGACCCCCTGATGCGGGTGATCGTGGGCTACCCTCCCGAACTCGAGGGGCGCCCGGCAATGACCTTCCTGCTGCCGCTGGGCGTGCGACTCGCCGCGGGCCTGCAACTTAGCGTGGGCGACGGCGAGCCGGTCCAGTTTCCCTACCAGGTCTGCCTGGAACAGAGCTGCCGCGCCGACGTGCCGCTCGAGCCTTCACTGCTCCAGGCACTGCGTAGCGGCACCAGCGCGACCCTCAGCCTGATCGGGCCGCGCGGCAACCGCATGGACCTGGACATCTCCCTGATGGGCTTCACCGACGCCAGCGCGCGCATCGCGCCCTGACGCTCGACCCTGCCCCGCATTGACGAGAGCCCCGGCCATTGGCCGGGGCTCTCCTCGTTTGGCCTGTCGGACACTGCCAACCGCTCCAGCTAGATTCGTTCGAATCGCTCATTCAGTTTCATTTCAGCCTTTACGTCTAGGGTCGATGTTGTAAAGGACTTGTTCGATCGAGTGCGAGTCCTCTCCGAGAACAACGTGACTCTCGACGAGGACAATCCCTTTCGGCAGTAGGAGATCCCGGGGAGGGACGAGTGAGGATGAGAGACAGGGCTGACGCCGACCCGGCTCACGGCAAATTCGAGTAGAACACTCCTCAATGGAGAACGTCGGATGAAGATCGAGACCTTTCACGACCTGATCGACTGGACCCGGCGGCTGCATGGCCATCTGGCAGAGTGTCTGAAGCACTGTGCTACCCGGCAGGAGGAAAGCCGGGCCAAGTGGCTGCTGGAGTACCTTGCGGATCACGAGGCAACAATGGAACAGACCGTCGCCGGTTTCGAGAAACAGGCCGACCCGAAGGCCCTGCACACCTGGGTCTACGATTACCTGTCCCATTCCCCCATTACCCCGCACCAGGCGTGCCGTTCACCTTATGCCGAGATGAGTTTCGACGACATCTGCGGAGAAATCTTTGCGCTGCATGATCAGGTCCTCGAGCTCTATCGCTACCTGGAAGGCCGCGCCGAGATCCCTGAAGCGCGCGATCTGGTTCGCGAGCTCTTGAAGCTGGAGGAACACGAGTCGATGCGCCTGGCCCAGCAGATCAACCGAGCCCGGGAAATCTAGCCAGGTGATGAACAGGGACCATCATCCTGTCTCCCGGGAGGCAGGAGTAACCAGGCCTTTGGAGGATGGGAGTCGGTACCTGTTCTGGATATTGACCTCTGTGCAACACATTGCCGAGATAATGTAAGCAAGGGCCCTGAATGTGGCCCGGCAGCTCACCAGGAGAACGATCATGGAAATTCGCAAGCACACTCTCGCCTTCGGACTCGTCCTTGCGCTCGGTGCCAATGGTACCGGCGTCGCCTTCGCCCAGGACATGTCGGACAGTCAGTCCAGTCCGGGAGGCGGCATGATGAGCGGCAGCTCCAGCCAAGGCGGCATGATGCAAGACATGATGGGTGGCAGCCAGGGCGGCATGGGGCCCGACATGATGAAAGGCATGATGGGTGGCGGCCAAGGGGGTATGGGGCCCGGCATGATGAGTGGCGGAATGATGCCCTGCCCGATGATGGGAGGTGCCGGCATGGGCATGATGCAGGAGATGCTCGAGCCGAAGCAGCGCAACGAGATGCGCGAGCTGATGCAGGAGCACCGTCCGGCACAGTTTGAACGCATGGGGCGCCTGATGAATCTGCGCGATGACCTGATGGCGGAGATGCATGGCCAACGCCCGGACCCCGAGGAGGTCAAGACCCTGCATGGCCAGATGGCCGAGCTTCACGGCGAGATGATGGCCGAGATGGTGCGCATGCGAAATGCCATGCATGACCTCATGACCGATGAACAACGTCAGCAGCTTCAGCAGGCCACACCTGAGAGTGACGTCGATCCCGACGATCACGATGCCCATCACTGATCGGGAATGTCACTGAGCAGGCAAAAGGACGGCCAACCATGGCCGTCCACTCGGCGAGGCCAGCAAGAGGCACACGATGAGCGATTCGATTCTGAACACGATCACCCTAACGGTTCCCGGCATGGGCAGTGACCACTGTGCCGGCATCGTGCGCAAGACGCTCGAAGGCCTCGATGGCGTGGGCGATATCCAGACCAATATCGCCAACCACCATGTCAGCGTGACCATCGAGGCAAGCGGGCCCGACGGTGACACCCTGAAAGAAGCCGTCGAGGGGGCCGGCTATGATGTGGCCGCCGTGCAGACCACCGACGAGGCGGAGGACAGCGACAGCGACGCCGAAATCGAGGAAGCCTACCTCTCCCAGGCCCGCAAGCGGCTGATCATCGCAGCGGTCCCCACCACCCTGATCATGCTGCTGATGATGCCGCACATGTTCTGGCAGCCGATCCCCGGGTATCTCGCCATCATCGCCGTGCTGGCCTTCCCGGTGGTTTTCCTCTATGGCGGTATCGCCACCCACAAGTCAACCTGGCGCTCGCTGAAGAACGGCACCTTCAACATGGATGTGCTGATCTCCATGGGCAGCCTGCCGCCCTACCTGATCGGCCTGGTCGGCTTCGTCTACCCCATGACCTCGTTCATCGAGATGGCCGCCACCATCATGACCTTCCACCTGCTCGGCCGTTACCTGGAGGCACTGGCCAAGGGGCGTGCCTCCCAGGCCATCCGCCGCCTGATGACCCTGGGCGCCAAGACGGCGCGCGTGGAGCGCGGTGGCGAAGAAGTCGAGGTGCCGGTGAAGGAGCTGGCGCCCGGCGATATCATGATCGTGCGGCCCGGCGACAAGATCCCCACCGATGGCGAGGTTGTCGAGGGCGAGAGCCATCTCGACGAGTCCATCGCCACCGGCGAGTCGATACCGATCTACAAGAGCACCGGTGACAGCGTGATCGGTGCCACCATCAACAAGGAAGGGCGGCTGCGTGTGAAAGCCACGCGAGTCGGGGGCGATACCTTCCTCTCCCAGGTAGTGCGCCTGATCGACCAGGCCCAGGGCTCGCGGGTGCCGATCCAGGAGTTCGCCGATCGCATGACCGGCCGCTTCGTGCCCGCGGTACTGGCCATTGCCCTGGCCAGCCTGATTGCCTGGACAGTGTTCCCGGATGCCCTGCGCCCGATCCTCGACTGGGGCTCCACCTTTCTGCCCTGGGTGAACCCCGAGGCCGCCACGCCGGTGCTGGCGATCCTTGCTGCCATCGCCGTGCTGGTCATCGCCTGCCCCTGCGCCCTGGGCCTGGCTACCCCCACCGCGCTGATGGTCGGCTCCGGCATCGGTGCCGAGCGCGGCATCCTGATCCGCTCCGGCGAGGCGATCCAGACCTTCAAGGACGTCAAGGTGATGGTGCTCGACAAGACCGGCACCATTACCCGCGGCGAGCCCAAGCTCACCGAAGCCGTCCCCGCCGAAGGCGTCGAGGAGTCGCGCCTACTGACTCTGGCGGCGAGTGTGGAGAACGCCTCAGAGCACCCCATTGCCCGGGCCATCGTCGACGGTGCCAGGGAGCGCGATGTGAAACCCGGCGAGGTCAGCGAGTTCCGCTCCACCGGGGCGCGCGGTGTCTCGGGCAAGGTGGGTGACGAAGCGGTGCTGATCGGTAATCGCCGGTTGCTGGAAGAAGAAGGCGTGACCGGCCTCGACGCCCTGGCCGACGACATGCAGGCGCTCGAGAACAAGGGTCGCACCGTGGTGATCGTCGCCGTCGACGGACAGGCCCTGGGGCTGGTCGCCGTGGCCGATACCCTCAAGCAGGAATCGGTGGAAGCCATCCGCGGTATGCATGAGCTCGGCCTGCATGTGGTGATGATCACCGGCGACAACGAACGTGCCGCCCGCGCCGTGGCCGATGAAGTGGGCATCGACGAGGTCCAGGCCGGGGTGTTGCCGGAGGGCAAGGTCGATGCCATCCGCGCGCTGCAGGAAAAGCACGGCAACCACGTGGCCATGGTCGGCGATGGCATCAACGACGCCGCGGCGCTAAAGCAAGCCAACGTGGGTATCGCCATCGGCGCCGGGGCCGACGTGGCCATCGAGGCGGCGGATGTAACTCTGGTGCGCGGCGAGCTCACCGCCGTGGTGGACGCCATGCACCTCTCTCGCGCCACTTTCGGCAAGATCGTCCAGAACCTGATCTGGGCCAGCGCCTATAACGTGGCGGCCATTCCCATCGCCGCCATCGGCCTGTTGCACCCGATGATCGGCGTCATCGCCATGACCACCAGCTCCCTCTCGGTGATCGGCAACTCGCTGCTGCTCAAGCGGCGTTATGCTCGTGAGCAACCCGGAGGCGAGTAATCCACTCCGGCCCAATCGACCCAGTCCCAAGCCAAAGGGGGCCATTCATGACACAGCCAGATTCCACCAAACACTCATCGGAAGAGGCCGAATCACAAGGTCAGCCGTCACCCCATGCCGGGGCTCTGCATAAATGGATGATGACCGCCTGCATGGTGCTGATGGGAAGCGCCGTGCTGTTTTTCATGTGGCGCGGGCAATCATTGAGCAGCGGCGCCTGGCTGGTGCTACCCCTGGCACTCTGCTTAGGCATGCATCTCCTGATGCATCGGCATGTCGGGCACCATGAGCGTGATCGTGATGAATAAGAGAAGATCACACCTTTTGATAGTCAATCTTCCATCAGGAGGACAGGCGCGAATCCACCGCCTGGCGTACGAAAATTGGTGGTTTGCCCCCGATAGAGCCTTGCCGCTGCCAGGAACAAATCGCCGCGGTAGGTATACAGTCGCACGTCGACCTTGAGCATTTCCCGCTCACCGTCAACGAAAACCAGGCGCTCGGATGGGGGAACATAGGCTTGGGCGATATAATCGCTTTCCAGAATTCTAGAATATGTATTTTTGGTGAGTTTGCTGCCCCGATACACGCCCTTGCTGCCATGGCCTGCGACAGGCTTGAAGAACCACTGCCGTCGCTGTTGCCAGAGAACATCAGCATTATCAGCGTTGACCTGTACGGTGGGAGGAATACCAGAGCGAAGCAATTCGGCATTTCCCGGGCTCAACCCCCAGGTCGAGAGGGTCTCGTGATCTGACAACACCGCCAGGTTACGTTTGTCTGCGAACAGTGCATGTGCATGGGGGTTAGGGGTTATGACCGCACCCCCACCCAACCAGGCAGACCGCAAGGCAGCATGTTCTGACGCTTCGAGCCCAAAATCCACCAGGCGATTGTAAACCAGATCGACTCGCTTGCCGCCGCCGTATAGCGTGCCTGACCCATAATGAAAATCAGAGGGCGAGAGTATAACGGCATCGATACCCTGGCGTCGTAATGACTGCTGCGCCAGCCTGAATTCAGGGTAGAGGTATTGCTCGCCAGGCTGATCATCGACGATCGCTATCCTCTCTGGACGCCCACTGCCACGCTGGGCGAGCCATTCACTCTCGAACTGGGCTATCACGGCGGCATCGAAGTCGCCGGCCCCGGCCGCACTCGTGGCATCACCGCAACACTGCAATTGCGCCCGTGCCAGCATGGCGTTGAGGAACGCACCTCCGGCATTGGTATTGATCTCGATGAGGTGTGGCCCCTCTTTGCCAAGATGGAAATCGTAGCCCATGAACGCACCCACTGGGCCGGGGCTGAACTGCGCACTTTGCGGGGCCCAGGACAGTACCTGTCGTTGATAAGCGGGGAGCGCGGCAGCGGCTTCCAGGGCTTGAACAATGTCCCGCATTTGATCCAGGTCCTGGGGAGGAACGAAGACAGCCACATTCGAGAAGAGCTGATGCCAGTTCGGGTTAGTCAGGATCTCCTCGGCATCATCGCCCAGCTGATCGGCGAGAGCCCGGGTAATTGCTTGCCGATTGAGAGTAACGCAGGAACATTGCTGGTTCAGTCTTTCTGCTTCTGTCTTTTCTGGAAAATCGCCAGTTTTTTGCAAGAGATAACCCCTGATTCCATTGACGCTGACCTACAGCGACTGCGCATACCGCTCAACTTGAGCAGCATTGCTCTACCATTGAATATGCGTCAAACATTCCGACTTCTGGTTTGCCAACGGCCATGTTGAAATAGCGGATCAGATACCACGGACGTGTAACAGAGGTAGCTCATCATGAGCGCTACGCAGCAATATGTTCTGCTATTAGGCCTGGCGCTGGGTACCGTAGGAGTGGTGCTGTGCCTGTACGGCCTGGCCCGCAGCATGGGTTCGACACGCGGTGAGCCGGGCAAGGACGTGCCGGCGAGCGCCGGGGTGCTGTCGCGGGACCCAGTGTGGGGGCGCTATCACGCACGATACTACGGCTACGCATTGCTGTTCCTGGCCTTCGATATGGAGATGGCGTACATGTATCCATGGGCCGTGGTGTATAAGGAAATTGGGCTGGTCGCCCTGGTCGACATGGGCGTGTTCCTTGCCATTCTCTTTCTCGGCCTGCTCTACGGATGGAGCCAGGGCGCTCTGAGGCGGCAGTGATGTCTGAGGCGGCAACGACCCTTGCAGGCGCGCGCAAGGGGCGCCCTTCCATCGTGCAGAGGCTGGTTGGTCGGGCCCTGGCGCGCAACCTCAGCTGCCTGATCGTCCCTGGGCCGGAAGTGGCCCTGGTGCATAGCCTGGACGTGGTGGCGGCAGGCATGCGCTTCGCCGCCACGCCGCGCGACGCGAACGTGCTCCTGGTCATCGGTGAGCTGTCACGGAAACTGGACGAGGCAACGGCGGTACTCTATGCGCAGATGCCCCGGCCGCGCGCCATTCTCGTGCTGGGTGGACCGGCACCCTCATCCTTTCCACAGGCCGATGTCGCCGCGGGTCTCTCGCAAGCCGAGCTGATCGACGCGACCGATCGGCTGCAGCGGGTGCTGGCCGAAGGCGCCTTCGCGGCCTCGCCCGAGGATTTCGATGCTCCAGTCCTGCAAACCAGGACGGAGTATGTCTGTCCCATGCACCCGGAAGTGGTCGAGGAGGAGCCGGGCAGCTGCCACAAATGCGGCATGGATCTGGTGGCCCGTGAGGCCGGGGGCGACAAGGACGAAGAAGAAACGCCTCCGGAGCATGACCATCATCATGATCATGAACACCACAATCATGAACACCACCATGGGCATGATCACGATCATCATGAGCACCAGAACCACCATGAACATCATCAAGACCATGAGCACGAGCACCCTCATGGTCACGATCATGAGCATCATCAGGACCATGACCACGAACACTGCCATGGTCACGAGCACCACGAGCATGATCATGGAGGCCACGACCATGCCGGGCACGACCACGGTGCTTCAGGATTCATGTCCATGGTCGAAGTCACCAAGGACCTCCCCCGCAGTGCCGATGGCTTGGCAATGGACTGGCTCGAGGTGCCGTTCGGTCCCTGCTTCCCCGGCCTGCCGGGTGGGCTGAAGTTGATGCTGACGCTCGACGGCGACGGGGTCGCCGAAGGGCAAGCAACGTCCCTCGTGGGCATGAGCGCCGCCACTAAGGAAATCGCTGCCGAGACCTTCGTCGAGCGCCTGACGACAGCAATGCCATTGGCGCCATTGAGCTACCGGCTGTTGGCCTGCCGGGCCATCGAGCAGGCGGCAGGCCTGGAGGAAGACACCGCGACCGCCCGTGCCTGCGTCAGCGCCCTCGAGCGCGAGCGCATCGCCAGTCATCTGGGCTGGCTTGTCCTGTTGGGGCGCCAGCTCGGCTTCGCCTGGCTGACGCGTCGCGCTACGACCCTGCAATTGGATAGCCGATGCGCCACTCGGGAGCAGCTTGTCGCTCTGCGACCGGCATTGCGAGCGCTGACCGCTCGGCTCGAACGCACGCCCTTGCTCAAGGCCCGCTTGAAAGGAATCGGCACCCTGCCGGTCGATTCCTACGACCTTCGGGGCCCGGTGGCACGCGCCGCGAGCAGCGCCGAAGACGTCCGCCAGACGGATGCCATCTATCGCGAGCTCGGTTTCGAGACACGCACCGGCGAGGGCGGAGATGCGTGGGCACGCCTGCGGCAACGACTTGGCGAGATCACCGCCAGCCTCGACCTCATCGAGGCGGCCGGGGAGCCTCGACTGCCCATCCTGCGCGATATCGGCGGTGCATCCGGGACGGGGGAAGCCAGCGTGGAAACGCCGCGCGGACGCGCCGATTTGCGCCTGACCCTGGAGCATGGCCAGGTGATATCGTTCCAGCTGGACACCGCCTGCAACCACAATATCGGCCTGGTCGCGAACCTCGTCGAAGGCCAGGAGCTGGGCGACGCCCTGGTGGCGGTCGGGTCGCTTGATCTCTCGCCCTGGGAGGTGAGCTCGTGACCATCGCCGTGGTGTTGCTCGCCCTGCTTGGCAGCGCCTGGCTGCTTGCCGTGATCGAGGCCTGGCTTACGACCGGCCGCCTGCGCCCCGCCGCGCCACTGCTTGCGGGCCTGTCGCACCTGGGCCGGGAGTCCATCCTGCCGCGCAAACCCGACCGGCTGTTCTTCGAGACTGCGCCGGTGCTGTTGCTGGTGGTGGCGGTGCTGGGCGCCGCGGTCCTGCCCCTGGCACCGGGACTGATCATCGCGGACCTGGCCACCGGCGCCCTGTTCGTCAACGCCGCGCTGGCCTATGTACTGGTTGCGCTGATCATGGCCGGCTGGGGCCCGAACGGCGCCTACGCCATGGTCGGCGGCTGGCGCTTCCTGGGGCAGCTGATCGCCTACGCCATGCTTGTCGTAATGCCCATCACGGCCGTGGCCATGCGCGCCGAGTCCCTGCTGACCAGCACCATCGTCACCTCCCAGGCCGGCTTGTGGAACATCATCTACCAGCCGCTCGGCTTCGTGCTGTTCTTCATCGCCGCCATGGCGCTGGCGTTTCGAGCGCCCTTTGACCTGCCGACCGCCCCGGGGGAACTGGCGGGAGGCGTGGACGCCGAATACACGGGTGTGCGCCTGGCGGTGCTACGGCTGGCGCGGCTGGTGCTGGTGATCACCCTGGCCGCCGCGACCACGGTGTTCTATCTCGGCGGCTGGCACGGCCCCCTCTTGCCGCCCTGGGCGTGGAGCCTGATCAAGATCCTGACCGTGGCCGTGGCGATGCTGCTGGCCGGCCACTATCTCCCGCGCATCCGCGAGGCAGATCTGTTGGGCTGGTGCTGGAAGCTGGGGATTCCCCTGGCGCTGCTCAATATCCTCATCGTCGGATTGATGATCCTGGTGGTGCCTTGATGTCTTTACAGGCCTTTTTTGTCGCCGTGTTCGGCCTGGCCGCGATCGGCTTCGGCGTGGCGGTGTTCCGGACTGCGTCCATGGTGCGTTCCGCGCTGGCGCTGCTGTTCTCTCAGGCTGCGATCGGCTGCATGTTCCTGGCCATGCAGAGCGAATTCCTGGGCGTACTGCAAATTATGATGATGGCCACCGAAATGAGCATCATGGCCATCTTCATGGTGATGTTCATGATGGATCCCGGTGGGCTTGGGGGCATGGACATGAGCCACCAGAAACGCTTCTCGATCGGCGCCGGGGTGATTGCCGCCGGCGCCGCCTTCGCGGTGGCGCTTATGTCCGACTGGGGTCCCGTGACAGCCGAGGCGCCGGATGCGGCAATGCAGACGCGGGAGCTGGGCATCGAGATGCTGGGGCGGTCGATGCTGATCTTCGAAACCGCCGCCGTCACCATCCTCACCGCGATGATCGCGGCCACGGCAGTCGCTATTCCGGTGCGCGAGCCGGCCCGTAACGACGACAAGAACGAGAACGACAAGGAGGCCTCAAGATGACCCCGGTCCTGATCGTGGCGCTGCTGACCGGCGCCATCCTTTTCGGTGTCGGCCTCTATGGTGCGCTGTCACAGACCAACCTCGTCATGATCATGATGGGTGTGGAACTGATTCTGGCGGGCGCCCTGGTGAACCTGGTGGCCTTCTGGCGCTTCCTGCATCCCGAGAACTACGCCGGGCAGATGTTCGTGCTGGTGGTGATGACGGTCATGGCAGTGGAGATGGCGGTCGGCTTTGGCATCGCAATCGCGCGTTTCCGGGCCAAGGGCTCGGTCGAGATGGAGGAAGCGGGGGACCTGAAAGGATGAACGAGGTAGCGCTGCCGGTAGTGTTCCCCCTGCTCGCGGCCGTAGCGATTCTGGTGCTGCGACGCATGGCACCCGCTCTGGCCCTGGGCGGGGCCACGCTCAGCCTGGCGGTGAGCCTTCGGCTCATGGAGAAGGTCGCCGACGGCCAGGCCCAGACGCTGCTTCTTCCGGGCCTGCCGGATATGCCCTTGCGGCTGACTGCCGAGCCGTTGACGGCGCTGCTCACTGTGATGGTCGCCACGGTGGGAACCTTCGTACTGATCCACTCGGTCGGCTATATGAAGCGGGAATCCGGTCTGCCGCGCTTCTATGCCATGATGTCCCTGTTTCTCGCCGCAATGCAGGCCCTGGTGATGGCCGGGGACTGGATTCTGCTGCTGGCCGCCTGGGAACTGATCGGGCTATGCAGCTATCTGCTGATCGGTTTCTGGTTCCAGCGGCCCGGGGTCGCGGATGCCGCCAGCCGCGCCTTCCTGTATACCCGCAGCGCCGATCTCGGCCTGTACATCGCAGTATTCATCCTCATCGGGTCGGCGGGCACCAGCGAGATCGCCGCCACCCTGAATATCGACGGAAGCGTAGCGGTTGCCGCCGGGCTGTTATTGCTGCTGGCCGCCATGGGCAAGTCCGCCCAGGTACCCTTGCAGGACTGGCTCATGCGCGCCATGGCGGGCCCCACACCGGTCTCGGCGCTGCTTCACTCGGCCACGCTGGTGGCTGCGGGCGCCATCCTGCTGATCCGCGTGACGCCGCTGCTGGCGCCGGAGGTCCTCCTCGCCATCGGGCTGGTGGGCGGCATTACCACGGTGGGGACAGGCCTGGTCGCTCTCACCGAGCGCGACCTCAAGCGCCTGCTGGCCGCGTCTACCGCCAGTCAATATGGCCTGATGCTGATTGCGATCGGCGCCGGTGTACCGCTGGCCGCGCTGCTGCATCTAGTCGCCCATGCCGCCATCAAGAGTGCCCTGTTTCTCGCCGCCGGCGATTTCCAGCATGCACGTGGCGGTACCGGGTTCGATCGGTTGGAGAGCGTTGGCCGCATCAGGCCCTGGACCTTCGCCGGCTTTGCACTGGCAGCATTGGCGCTGGCGGGCATCCCGCCGCTGAGCGGGTTCTTCTCGAAGGACGCGATAATCGCCGCCGCGCTGTCCGCCCCTGGCGCCGCCTGGCTCGTACCGCTGGCACTGGCCGGCACGCTGCTGACCGGTGCCTACCTGGCCCGGGCTCTGCGCCTGCTGTGGCGCGGCGCTGGCGGAACCCGGCCGGTGGCCGGTGCCGGCTGGATGGGTATGGGCGTATGGGGGCTGGCAATTCCGGCCACTGCCCTGGGCCTGGCCTTTGGCCCCATCGAGGCCCTCCTCGCCCTGCCCGCCCCTGAAGCCGAAGGGACATGGGCCGTGCTGCTCGGGCTCCTCGCTGCAGTGGGCGGCCTTGCGCTGGGCTGGCTGGTGCCCGCTCGGCGCCTGCTTGGCCCTGTGCACCCGTGGGCGCAATCGGGGCTTACGGTCGCGGGAGGGCTTACGACCGTGGTGGGGAGGCCGGTAATGGCGGTTTCCCGTGGCTGTGAAGGTCTGGAAGATCGCCTCTATGCGGCTGCGCTTCATGTCGGCCGTCGGGGCCTCACCATCGCGCGGGGCTTCGAACGCCTGGAACAAGGCCTGTATGGGGCCGTGCTGGGTGCCGGCCGTGCCAACCTGGCCATCGCGCACCTAGTACGTGTCGGCGATGAGCGCCGTATCGACGGCCTGATCTTCGCCCTGGTCGCCAGCGTGCGCGCCTGGGGAGGTCGCGCTCGCGCCCTGCAAAGCGGCCTGATTCACCATAGTCTCGCCATCAGCGCCGTGGTCACCGCCGTAATACTGGTCATGCTGATTTTGGCTTCATTGAGTTTCTAGAGGACAGCCCTGCCCATGCTACCACTCGTCTCCATTACCCTGTTCTTGCCACTTGTCGGCGCCATCCTGATCCTGTGCCTGCCGAGACCCACAGCGCGGACCGTTCACGGCATCGGCATTGGCACCGCCGTCCTGACCCTGGCCGGTGCCCTGGCCATGTGGCTGGAGGGAGTGAGTGGCACGGGCTTTTCCCAGGTCGAAGAGCTGGAATGGATCCCGGCCATCGGTGCCGCCTACCGGGTCGGTGTCGACGGCGTCAGCCTGCCGCTGGTGCTTCTGAGCGCGGTGATGTTCCTGGTGGCGTTCATCTACGCATCATCGCTTCGCGAACGCCCGCGCGCCTACGTCGTCCTGGTCCTGCTTCTCGAAACCACGGCAATCGGCACCTTCACCGCCCTCGACGGTATCCTGTTCTATGTATTCTTCGAGGTCTCCCTGGTATCGATGTACTTCATGATCGCCGGATGGGGACATGAGGACCGGCAACGCGCGGCGCTGATGTTCTTCCTCTACACCCTGCTCGGCAGCCTGCCATTGTTACTCGCCATTCTGGGGCTTTACCTCGGTAGCCCCGAGCCCAGCTTCGACATGCGTGCCTGGATCGCCAATCCGCCCCTGGAGGGAGCAGCGGCCATGTGGGCGTTGATCGCCATGCTGATTACCTTCGCGGTCAAGATCCCTGCCGTGCCGCTCCACACCTGGTTGCCCGCCGCCCACGTCCAGGCCCCAACGGTCGGCAGCGTCATCCTGGCCGGCATCATGCTGAAGTTCGGCACCTACGGGCTGGTCCGCTTTGCCCTGCAAATGACCCCCGAGGCGTTCCGCGAAGCCGGCGTCGTTGTCCTGGTCTTCGGCGTTTTCAGCGCGCTCTACGGGGCCTTTGCCGCCCTGGCGCAGACGGATCTCAAGCGTCTTGTGGCCTATACCTCGATCAACCACATGGGCTATGTGATCGTCGGCGTCGCCGTCGCCGCCCTGACGCTGGACCCCTCGGTGCGTACCGTCGCCCTGGATGGCGCGGTGCTGCAGATGTTCAGCCACGGCCTGGTCACCGGCGCCCTGTTCTTCCTGGTGGGCATGATTCAGGAACGCGCCCATAGCCGTGAAATGGGCGCGTTCGGCGGCCTGCTGAAGACGGTCCCGCTGCTTGGCTGGTCATTCATAGTGGCGGCCTTCGCCTCCCTGGGCCTGCCGGGGCTGGCGCACTTTCCGGCCGAGTTCCAGATATTCCTGGGTACCCTGGGTGGCGCTCCCGCCGCGGTTGTCGTGGTGCTGGGCATTGCCATCATTGCCGGCACCTTTCTCAAGGCGATCCGCGAAACCTTCCTCGGCGAACCCCAGCAACGGTGGCATGCCATGCCGGACCTGAGTGCGCGAGAATTGCTGGCCGTTGCGCCGCTCCTGGTACTCACCATCGCCACCGGCTTGGCACCGTCCTGGGTGCTTGACGTCATTCACCGGACCACCTCGTCGTTGGTGCTGTAATGGGCCATGACCTCGCATTACTGATTCCCGAGATCGCCGTCCTGTTGACGGCCGTCGGCGCACTGATCGCGGAAATGCTGCGCCGACCTCGAATCTCGCTGGCCGTCGCCGCCGCGGGCTTGCTCGTCGCCACGGGCTTGACGGCATCCTTGCTCGGCACGGACACCACCGTGTTCGGCGGAAGCTTCCGGATCGACGCGCTGAGCCTCTGGGCAAAGCTGATTCTGTTGCCGGCCACCGTACTGTCTCTGCTGCTGGCACGAAACGACGTCGCTGGCACCGCACGCGAGGGCACGGTCTACAGCCTGATGTGCCTGGCGACCTTCGGCGCGCTGGTGCTGGCCGGGGCGGGCGATGCGATGTTCCTGGTCCTGGGGACGCTGCTCACCAGCCTGGCCACCTTCGCGCTGGTCGCCTATCCGGACGACGACCCGGCCACCGAGGCCGCCATGAAGTTCTTCGTGTTCGGCTCGGTGGCCGGCGCGGTCATGATCTTCGGGCTCAGCTACTGGTTCGGGGCCACCGGTTCCACGCTGCTCGCCGATCTGGCGCGCATGGACGCGATGCCGCTGGCCGCCATCCTCGGGCTGGTGGCCGTCGTGGTCGGCCTCGGCTACAAGGCGTCACTGGTTCCGTTCCATTTCTGGGCACCCGACGCCTACGAGGGCGCGCCGCTGTCGATTGCCGCCTACCTGTCCGTGGTGCCCAAGGTCGGTGCCCTGTTCGCGCTAGCCCAGGTGGTGCGCGACCTGCCCGTGGACAGTGGCTGGCCGGGCGTCATGGCAGGCCTGGCCGTGCTGAGCATGACCTATGGCTATCTCGCCGCGCTGGTGCAGGACAACGTCATCCGACTGCTCGCCTACTCGTCGATCGCCCAATCCGGTTATTTCCTTCTGGGCATAGTAGCGGTGGGCTCCAGTGAACTCGCCTTGCCGTCGATCATCCTGTTCGCCGGGGCCTACGCGGCCATGAATCTTGGCGCCTTCGCCATCGCCGCCGCGACCGGGCGAACTCTGGACGCGTTCAGCGGGTTGGGGCGCGCACGGGTGCTGATGGGGATCGCCATGGTGATCTTCCTGCTCTCGCTGGTCGGCATCCCGCCACTTGCCGGCTTCGTCGGCAAGTTCCTGCTCTTCGCCGCCGCCATCGATGTCCAGTTCACCTGGCTGGCCGTCGTGGCGATCGCCAACAGCGTGCTCTCGCTCGCGGTGTATCTGCGCATCGTCGTGCCGATGTACCGGCCGACGGAGACGGCAACCGTTGCACCGGGCACATGGCCCGGCATCGTGGTGATGATCACCTTTGCCGCTACGCTGATCATCGGCCTGGCCGCCCAGTTCTTCCTCGCGGGACTGGTGACGTGATCGGACCCGCTATCAAAACATCCGGGATCATGGAGCTCGTGGGCTGTCGGGACTTCTGGGGTCGGCGGTCTCAATGAGAATGCGTATTTTCGCTTAAGCTCGATTTCCCTTTACGGGTCAGGAAGAGTCGTTCGGCAAGCAAGATAGCCGCCATGACAACCGCTGCAACGATCAGCACCAGGGGATCTGTCGTCGCTTTCACCCAAAGGAAGCCTGCCAGCACGACGACATCCAGAAATATCGCAACCCCCAGAACGACTGAATTGGCCCCGACCTCCTTACGAAGATGGCGCAACACTCCCCAATGGATGGCAATATCCATGACCAGATAGAAAATGATGCCAAGCGCAGCAATACGGCTGAGATCGAAGAATGCCGTCAAGATCAGGCCAAGCACGACCGTATAGACCAGAGTGTGCTTCTGGATGCTGCCTGGCATGTGGAAATGGCGATGGGGTACCAGCCCCATCTCCGTGAGCATTGCCAACATCCGTGAGACCGCGAATATACTGGCAATGATGCCTCCCGCAGTGGCCAGCATGGCAAGAATGACGGTGAACCAGACGGCGGCCTCTCCAAGAGCCGGCCGCGCAGCCGCCGCAAGGGAATAATCTTGTGTTTCGATGATTTCCGTCAGAGACAGGTTGCTCGCCACTGCAAATCCCACCAACGCATAGATCACGACGCAAAGCGCGATCGATATCATGATCGCCCTGCCGACGTTGCGATGGGGGTCCTTTATCTCCGAACCACTGTTGGTGATCGTCGTGAACCCCTTGAAGGCGAGAATCCCCAACGCGGTCGCACCCAGGAAGCCTGAAAGCGATCCCCCAGGAGCAGATGCGGAGGTTTCCATGCCGACGGAGTCAGCCACCATGACACCGACGACCCCAAACAGGATAATTCCGCCAATCTTGATGAACCCGAGTGCTGACGCAACCCCCTGGATCAACTTGTTGGCAGAAAGGTTGATCAAGAATGCTGAAATCAGCAGAGCAACGCCCAATAATGGAACGAACAGAGACCTGTCTTCTACATCGAAAAGTTCAAGCGTGTAGGAGCCAAAGGTTCTCGCCAGGAAGCTTTGGGCGATCACCATGGAAAAATACATCAAGAGCGCATGAAACGCTGTGGTAAGTGTCGGCCCATACGCCTTTTGGAGGTACATGCCGATACCACCAGCGGACGGATAAGCATTGGACATCTTCACATAGGAGTAGGCACTGAAGGAGACAATGAGCGCCGCTGACAAGAAAGCTAACGGGAAAAGCGCTCCCGTCATCTCGGCCATCTGCCCTGTCAAGGCAAAGATGCCAGCGCCTATCATGACGCCGGTACCTAAAGCAATTGCACCGACAAGAGAAAGGCTATCCTTCCTGTACTGTGGCGTCCTATCCATTGACTTCCTCGTCACTCTGAAACGAATTTTGCCGCACCATAGTCGAAATTCTAGGCTGTAAACATCAGTGGCAGCTCCAGGGTTCTATCTTGGCATTGTCCTTGACATTCTGATCGACAAATCGGTAATGCTCTTCCTTGAAACGGTTCCACCAATCACGGCTGATTTCAACAGCATGTTTTTCCAGAATTTCTTCAACACAGTCGAGACAGAGTCGTGAGGCATCATAGGCCAGGTGCAGCTTCCGCTTCTTGCCATCGAACGAAACACTGTCGATGCCGAAGAGCTCATCAATATCCGAAACAGCCGCTTCAATTGCATCAAGGTCGCTGGAATCAAGCTTCAAGTGCCGGTTCACCAGGGTAGTTTCGGTGACGCCCAAGCGGTGCTCTCGATGTTGTTTCATCACAACCTCCGTAAAGTGCAATATCGTTAACGCTTTCCCAATATTATCGCCATGTCTCGCATGGCACTTGCCGCACTCAACGACCCGATGAAGCCACCATGATTCGCTGGCTACGATGTGCACCGATGACCAGGAGCGCTCCTGCTGCCAACATTGGCAACGTCAACAGTTGCCCCATGGTGAGCCAACCGAAGGCGATGAAGCCCAACTGAGGATCGGGCAAGCGCACGAACTCCACGATGAAGCGGAAGGTACCGTACAGAAGCAGGAACAGTCCCGAGATAAGGCCTTGCGCTTGCGGTTTCCGTGACAGCCACCACAGCACGGTAAACAGCACCACACCCTCCAGGGCAAACTCGTAGAGCGCTGATGGATGACGCGGCTCCGGACCCAATCCCATCATGGGCGGGAAGATCATCGCCCAGGGCACTTCGCTGACCCTCCCCGGCAACTCGTGATTGATGAAGTTGCCGAGGCGCCCCGCCCCCAGGCCGATCGGCACCAGCGGCGCGATGAAATCAGTCAGTTGAAGGTAGGCCAGACGGTGGCGCCGAGCGAACAGCCACGCGGCGACCAGTACGCCGGCAAGGCCCCCATGGAAGCTCATGCCTCCGTCCCAGACCCTGAAAAGCCACAAGGGGTTGGTCAGCAGCTGGTCGATTCCATAGAACAGCACATAGCCCAGACGGCCACCGATGACGATGCCCAAGGCGGCATAGAAGATCAGGTCGTCGATATCGTCGTGGGTCAGGCCGAGATGGTGCGCTCGCCGCCGCCCAAGCCACCAGGCGGCCGTCAGCCCCACCACGTACATCAGGCCATACCAATGAAGCTGCACAGGGCCCAGGGAAAATGCCACGGGATCGATTTGGGGGTACGGAATCATGACATGCTCCTCGTGGCCTCTGATCGGCGACGTTGGCCTAGCCCTTCGAACCCCGTGAAGGGTTCCGGATCACGGTCAGTCTGGCCTTCCTAGCTGAAACCACCCTGAATCCAGCCTGATCGACCATTGATCCTGGTCAATGGCCGCGCACGGAACTGCTCAACCGAAAAAGTCACTTATCGGTAGCGGCTAGCCTCGAAGCGAGTCGATTAGGCTCAGAACATCAACCTCACTCCCGCCACGACACCGGTATCTTCGGTGGCATCACCGTCGGCACGCGAGAGGTCGGCGGTATCCCCGTATTGCTTTTCCCAGTAGGCCCCCAGGTAGGGAGCAAACCGACGGGTCACCTCGTAGCCCAGGCGCATGCCGACTCGCACCGAATTGAGCCCCTCGCCGACGCCGAACTCCTCGACGTCACTCGCGGCCACGGCAATTTCGGTGCGTGGCTGCAGGTAGAGGCGTTGCGTCAGTCGAAGGTCATACTCGCCCTCGAAACTCGCCGAGACGTCACCTTCGTCGCTGACCTGCATTGCCACGTCGGTCTCGATACCGTAGGGCATCACCCCCTGCAGGCCGATCACCCCATAGGTACGCTCGGTGTGATCGTCCGAGAAGACTCCTCCCTGATAGCCGATGCCGCCCTGAAGCTCCCAGAAATCGGCAACCAGCCGGCTGTAAAGCAGCTCCAGCGACTCGAACTCGGCATCCTCGCCGTCACCCTGGACGTTCTCGCCTTCGGATTTGAGGTAGATACGGTTGACGTCACCGCCATACCAGGCCTGGAAGTCCCAGACCAAGGCCTCTTCGCCTTTGTCGGGTACGGCATATTCGAGCCGGTCGAACAGCGCCATCCCCATGTTGTGTTCCACGACCGGTGACGGCCAGCTGGCCGGGGCATCATAGCCGTCCTCCGCCTGGGCAGCGGAGAGCGTTGTCAGGGCCAGCAGTGCAACGGCAGCGGTCATCGGGATTCTGGTAGTCATGCCTTCTCCTTACGAGACCTTGACGACACGGAACATGCCGGCGTCCATGTGGTAGAGCAGGTGACAGTGGAATGCCCAACTGCCCTCGGCGTCTGCGGTGATCAGCGCCGAGACGCGCTCCCCCGGCTTGACGTTCAGGGTGTGCTTGCGAGGAATCAGCTCGCCCTGGCCGTTCTCCAGCTCCATCCACATGCCGTGGAGGTGGATGGGATGTTCCATCATGGTGTCGTTGATCAGGATCAGGCGCAGGCGCTCGTCCTTGTTGATGTGAATGGGTCCCGTCACTTCGCTGAACTTCTTGCCGTCGAAGGACCAGATGTAACGCTCCATATTGCCGGTGAGGTGCAGCTCCAGCTCGCGCTCAGGCTCACGGCGGTCCGGCCAGGGGGTAAAGGCCTTGAGGTCCCGGTAGACCAACATCCGGCGCTCGCTCGGGTCGATTCCTATGCCGGCCTGATCGTAGCGAGAGCCTGGTTGCGCTGTGCCCGCCGCCAGCATGCCGTTGGCATTCATATTGCTGCGTTCATCCGACATGCCCGCCATGCCGGAATGATCCATACCCGACATGCTGGAGTGGTCCATGCCTGCCATGCCGGCGTCATCCATGCCCTGCATGTTGGAGTGATCCATGCCTGCCATGTCTGCCATGCCTTCCATCCCATGGGCTGCCATGGCCTCCATGCCACGATCGGCGATCTGGCGACGCTCGGGGATTTCCCCGGCCATCCCTTCGCGAGGCGCGAGAGTGGCTCGGGCGTAGCCGCTGCGATCCATGGCTTCGGCGAAGATGGTGTAGGCCGTATCGTCTTCGGGTGCGACCAGGACGTCATAGGTCTCGGCCACCCCGATGCGAAACTCGTCGACGGGAACCGGTTGTACCGGTTGGCCGTCGGCGGCCACCACGGTCATCTTCAACCCGGGGATGCGCATGTCGAAGTAGGACATAGCCGAGCCATTGATCACCCGAAGGCGAACTCGCTCACCGGCCTTGAACAGGGCGGTCCAGTTCTCCTCGGGCGAATGACCATTGAGCAGGTAGGTGTAGGTGCTGCCGGTCACGTCGGCGATATCGCGCGAGCTCATGCGCATCTTCGCCCACATCCCGCGCATCTCGGCGGTAGCGTCGAAGCCCTTCTCTCGCACGTCGGCGAAGAAATCGGCGATGGTGCGTTCCTGGAAGTTGTAGTAACCCTCGGCGGTCTTCAGGTTGCGGAAGACTGACGTCGGCTCCTCGAAGGTCCAGTCGGTGAGCAGCAGCACATGCTCACGGTCATAGCGGAACGGCTCACGATCGGCGGCATCGATGATCAGCGGCCCGGCATGGCCAAGCTGCTCCTGCAGGCCGGAGTGACTGTGATACCAGTAGGTACCGTTCTGGCGGACCGGGAAGCGGTAGGTGAAGGTCTCGCCCGGCGCGATGCCAGGGAAACTCACCCCAGGCACGCCGTCCATCTCCGGCGGCAGGATCAGGCCGTGCCAATGGATGGAGGTGGGCTCGTCAAGGAGGTTGGTCACCCGCAGTACGGCATCCTGGCCTTCCTTGAGGCGAATCAACGGCCCCGGGCTGGTACCGTTGATGCTGATCGGGCGGGCTTGCTGGCCCGCGATAGGAATCGACTCGCGACGGATGGCGAGCGCCACCTCAGGACCTTCCTCGACTCCCTTGGAATAGACATTGCTCTGACCCCAGGGATTCGCCCAGCTTGGACGCAAGCCAAGGGCAGCCGCCGAACCTAGCCCCAGTGCCGAGCCACCTTTGAGGATCTGCCGGCGCGACAGCGGATGCGTGATGACTCTGGATCTTGCCATGTGTGATTCCCGTCAATGTCTGGTCGCAGCATATTGACGGGTCAAGCTGAATCACGGCTGAACATAGAGGCTCATGGCACACATTCATCGATCGGGACCGTGATCTCCACCCGCAGGCCGCCGAGCGGGCTCAGCGAGTACCGAACCCGCCCGGCGTATCGCGTCAGCAACTGATCGAGGATAGACAGGCCCAGGCCATAGCCGGGACGGCCCTCGTCCAGGCGGCGGCCGCGCTGGCCGAGAAGGGGAAGCTCCGCCTCGGGCACTCCTGGTCCATCGTCATCGACGACGAGAGTGAGGCGATCGTCCAGACACAACCGGCAGTGAACCTCTCGGGTGGCCCACTTGCCGGCGTTGTCCAGCACGATACCGAGGATCTCGGAAAGGTCCTGCGACTCGACCGGGATACGCTGATCAGGCTGATCCGGCAGGCTCAGGTGGAAGCGCTTATCGGGGTAGAGGGCGCGGAACATCTCGACCAGCCGAGAGCCGTCGCGGCTCAACTCGGACATCCGGCCGGCGTGAGGCCCGGCGATTCTCGAATGTCGCAGCTCGGCGTCCAATTGGGCATGTACCTCTTCCAGACGCGCCACCAGCCGCTGCCGACGCGTGGCATCGATGGGGCGAGAGCCACGTAGTATCTGGGTCACCGCCGCCAACGGCGTCTTCAAGGCGTGAGAGAGGTTGGCCACCGAGTCGCGGGAGCGCTGCAGCCGAGTGTCGATCTCATCCATGAAACGATTGAGCTGAACGACCAGGCTGTCCAGCTCGGAGGGCACGTCCAGTGAGAGTCGCTCACGCTCACCCGTTCGCAGCTCGCCCAACTGGTCGCGCAACCGGGAAAGGGGCACCAGGCCACGGTTCACCGCCAGCAGATTGAGCGCCACCAGCAGCACCAGCAGGGTCGTGGCAATGCCGCCGACCCACCAGTGAAGACGGTGGAGCCCCGCCTCGACCTGGGAGAAATCCTCGCCGATCAGCAGGACACCACCCTCGCCCTCGATCGAGAAGGGCCGCCGGTAGACCAGCAGATGCTGCTGTCCTTCCCGCACCTCGACGAGCGCTTCGTCCGACTCATCGAGTATGGAGGTCAGCATCGCTTGCCAGTGAGGATCAGAGGCCGAGGTCTCATCGCCGATCCGCAGCACGTAGAGGTGATGAAAGACCTGGAAGCCACGGCTAGCCGAATTCAGCACCGCGGCGGTGGAGAGGTGATCGTACCGCAGTTGCTCGACAGCATGGTCGGCCTCACGCTCGAGACGCGCGCCGAGGAAGTCGCGTGCCAGATCCTCGAGCAGGATGCCGTGCAGCAGCCACGTCATCCCGGCTACGACCAGAGCAATACCCGATAACCAGGCCAGCAAGCGGATGCGCAGGCTGCGCCGATCAATGCGCAACGAAGACATAGCCCTGGCCGCGCCGTGTCTGGATGGTCGATTTGCCCACATGGCGCCTCAACCGTGCGATATATACCTCGATTAGGTTGGATGCCGCAGCATCCTGATCCAAGGCGTAAAGCTGGTTGAGCAATTGATCCTTGGAGAGGACATGCCCCGGGTGGTGCATGAAGTAGCGCAGTAGCAGGAATTCGGTGCCGGTCAGGGTGTGCCAGGTGCCGTCATCGATGCGGACACACTGATTCGCCTCATCCAGCGAGACGCCGCCCACGGTCAGCTCCGCGGACAGATGGCCGGACTTTCGGCGCAGCAGTGCCATCACCCTGGCGATGAGCTCGGCTTCGTGGAAGGGCTTCGTCAGGTAGTCATCTGCACCGCCTTCCAGGCCAACCACCTTGTCTTCCCAGGTGTCGCGCGCGGTAAGAATCAGCACCGGCAGGTCCAGGCCGTCCTTGCGCCACTGCTTGAGGAGATCCAGCCCGGAACCGTCGGGAAGGCCAAGATCGAGGATCGCGAGTTCATAGTGCTCGGTTGCCATGAGAGACCTGGCCACGCTCAACGATGTCGCCAGGTCGACACGGTAACCGCTGTCCTTCAGGCACTCGTCCAGGCTCTCGGCGAGCAGGTCGTCATCCTCGAGCAGCAACAGTTTCATGCGGGAGAATCATCCCTGCCTAACAAAGTTACCGTACATGCCGGCCTCGTAGTGGCCCGGGATATTGCAGGCATACTCCAGGTCCCCGACGCCTTGGGGGGCAGTCCACACGAGCTCGGCGGTTTCACCGGGCGCGATGGTCACGGCAGGCATCTCGCCACCTTGCTCCCCCTCGGCCATGTCGTGACCACCATGACCATGTCCTCCATGACCGTCGCCGTGGCTGCCGCCCATCGCCCGCATCATCTCGCGATGCGCCTCCTGGGCCTTGGCATCGCCGATGACGAACTCGTGCTCGACATTACCGACGTTGGTAATCTCGAAGCGAATGGTCTCGCCCGGCGCCACCTCGATCCTCTCGGGATCGAACCACATGTCGCCCGCCTCGAAGCGAATGGTGCGATCGATGTCGGCATCGCTCACCGAAGGTTGGGAGCCCCCGTGACCAGGGCCAGCGAAAGCAGCCGTCGTGGTCAGGCCCAAAGCCAGAGCCAATAGAGTCTTGCGCATCAAGGGTACCTCTTCGTGTCGTATCAGGGTAGAAACGGTTGTAACGCAACAACCTGAAATGAGACTGAACCCGGTCAAAAGGGTTTCACTTGACCAAACGCCTTGACATGACTATGCCCCATAGGTTGTAAGCTAATAGCTGAAGTTAGTCTCGTCTTCTCCAATCGGGGAAGATCGCGTCTCTACCATCGGCAAGATGAGAGGAAATATCATGGTTAACCACAAGCAATTTCTCGCCATCGTCCTGGCCGCCAGCATGGGGGTCGCCGTCAGCGGTGCCGCTTCTGCTCAAGGCATGCAACAAGGGCAGGGCATGCAGCAGGGCGGCATGGGCCCCGGCATGATGGGCTACGGCCAAGGCGGCATGGGCTACGGCCAGGGCGGCATGGGTCCCGGCATGATGGGTTACGGCCAGGGCGGTATGGGTCCCGGCATGATGGGCTACGGCCAGGGCGGTATGGGTCCCGGCATGATGGGCTACGGCCAGGGCGGCATGGCCGGCATCCTCGATGAGGAGCAGCAAAACTCTCTGCAACAGATGCGCAGGGAGTTCCGTTCTGCCCACTTCGAGCGCATGAGCGAAATGATGAACCTGCGTGACGACATGATGCAGTTGATGCAGGCAGAGCAACCGGATCCCGAGGAGATCCAGGCACTGCATGGTCAAATGGCAGCTCTCCACGGCGAGATGGTGGCGGAAAGGGTGCGCATGCATAATCGGATGCAGGATCTGCTAACCGACGAGCAGCGCCAACAGCTGCAGCAGGGAATGACCAATCGCCGCAATGCTCCCTGATGGCCCCCCTGGAGGAGGACGCCCGCTACCAGGCGGACGTCCTCACCAGAGCAAACACATGCAGACTCCTTGCGCTGGATCAATGTCGGGTCCTGCCAGGTCAGCGCAGAATGACAGGGTATCGATGAGGAACTCACCATGACCGTCGCCCAGGCCAGACCGCTGCATCGCACCCGAGCAGGACGCCTACTGGCGTTGCTGCTCGCCGTGCTGCTGTCGGTGACCAGCCTGGCCGGCCATGCGGCCATGGACGCCTGTGCGTCCGACTGCACGACGGCCCAGGTCGAGATGGTGGATAGCACCGACCCCGAGTGCGGCGCCTGTGCGGCCTTGGGCGCGTCGCCCCTCGTTGCCAGCGCGCACCCTGACACCCTGGTCGGCATCGCCACCCCGGCCGTGGTCGAGGTCTTCTCCCCACCGCCGCACCAACCGCCAAGACCCTGACGACTCCCGATTCCACGGTGACGCTGGCCCTCTGCCTGCCACCGGCTTTCCCTGTATCTTCGTCAGGAGTCACACATGATGACCACCGATTGCTTCGCCCTCATGGGCTCGATGGGCTGGATGGGGTGGCTGATGCCGCTGACCGTCATGCTCTTGCTTGGCCTCGGTATCGCCGCGCTCGTCAAATACCTGTTCGTTTCTCGTCACACTCTGGAGGACCGCTCATGAACCGCTTCACTCCCACCCTCTTCTTCTCCGCCGCGCTGCTGCTGGGCGCAGGCACCGCCCAGGCCGTCCTGCCGGCCGAGGCCACCCTCTACAAGAACCCGCAGTGCGGCTGCTGCGACGGCTACGCCGACCACCTCGAGGAGATGGGCATCGAGGTCACCCTCGTCGACGACAGGGATCTCGGCGAGATCAAGGAAGCCGCTGGCCTTCCCTATGGCCTCGGCTCCTGCCACACCATCGAGATGGGCGACTACGTGATCGAGGGCCATGTGCCGCTGGCGGCGGTGGAGAAACTGTTCGAGGAACAGCCGGATATCGATGGCATCGGCCTGGCCGGTATGCCCATCGGCACCCCCGGCATGCCCGGTCCTCAGCAGGCACCCTACGAGGTCTATCAGTTCACCGACCGGCAGGAATCCGACTTCATGACGCTCTGAGGGGCCATCCGGCTTACACACGATGCCGCTTGGGATCGCATCTCCTAAGCCGTCGCTCAGTGGAGACTTGGTTTTGAGTCAGCCACGAGCGGCAAAGCCTCATGCACCAGCACGAGGCAATAGGCCCGGCCATGGCCGGGCCTCATCCAGCCCAGGTGATCCAAAGTGATGCCGTCGCTAAATATCAGTCCTTTCCCAACTATCTGGCTGAACCCGCAGGAATGGGTATTCTTGCTGGCAGCATCCTGACCGCTGGTTTATTGGAGCTGCAGCCTGCCACCCTGCACTGCCATAGTCTTCTTGGAATCTCTCGCCAAACCGATATGCATTTGCCTTACGCCGATCAAGGAGCTACGATGGGAACGGTTCCATAGGCAGCAATCGAATGACATTAACCGCCCAACATCGCACCACGATTCTCGAAGTCGCGCGCGAGGCCAGGGCTTCAAAGACCAGCGTTTCTCGCTACTTCAGCGAAGAGCGTAAGCGTCTCTCGCCGGACATGCAGGCACGTATTGCCGCCGCCGCCTGCCACTTGGGCTACCGTCCCAACCAGATGGCCAGGAGCCTGAAAGGTGGTCACTCAGGGCTGATAGGCATGCTAGTGGCAGATATCCGCAACCCCTTCTCGGTGGCGGTCATGCATGGTGTGGAACAGGCCTGCCGCGAGCACGGCCTATCATTGATGGTCTGCAACACCGACAACGATCCAGCCCAGGAGCGAGAACGCCTTGCCCTGCTCGCTACCTATCGGGTCGAGGGCCTAGTGATCAACGCCGCCGGCAGCCCGGACCGTGAACTTCAGGCCTGGGTAGAAGAGGGCATCCCCCTGGTGTTGCTGGACCGGGAACTGAGTGACGTCGATGCAGAGTTCGTGGGCCTCGACAATGCCCAGGCCATCGACCTCGCCCTGGACCATCTCCAGGCTCAGGGCTATGGCGATCTTCTCTACCTCAGCGAACCGACTGATCAGGCCAGCCCCCGCCAGGTGCGGCTGACATGCTTCCTGCAGGGGGTCGCAGCCCGTGGCCTGGATGGCGAGGTTCATTGCCAGCCACTCATGGAGCACGACGCGCTACAGCGAGCCATCGGCGACTTCCTGGCTCGCTCCGGCAAGCGGCACCGTGCGTTGCTCTGCGCCAATGGAAACGCGACTCTTGCTGCGATCCGGGCCCTGCAAACCCTCGGCGCCCGCCTTGGGGAGACCGGGCTCATGGGCATCGACGAGCTCGACTGGTGCAAGCTGATCACACCGGGCATCACGACACTGGCTCAGCCCACCGAAGCGATCGGTCGTTCCGCCGTGGCATGCCTGATGGCACTCCTCAGTGATAGCACCACCACGACGTTACGGCGCCATGCGCCCGAGCTGATCGTCCGAGGTTCGACCCAGTGCCCAGCACCATGAAACCGCGTATCGACGCCTAGGTCCCAATAATGAAACGCCAGCCACGATTCACATGATTGCGAGGCCCTCCATGTCTGCCCATGTTTCTCCCGCCCCGGAGCTCCTCACCTTTGGTGAGGCCATGGCCATGTTCGTTGCCGAGAACCCCGGCGAGTTGGCCGACGTCGAATACTTTCAGCGCCGAATCGCCGGTGCCGACACCAACGTCGCCATCGGTCTGGCTCGCCTGGGCTTTCATGTCGGCTGGTTGAGCCGGGTCGGTGATGATGGCTTCGGCACCTTCATTCGCCGCACCCTGGAGGCCGAGGGGCTGAACTGCCAGCATCTGGCAATTGACCCCGACCACCCCACCGGCCTGCTGTTCAAGGAGCGCGCTCTGAAGGGTGACGACCCGAGGGTCACTTACTTCCGTCGCGGCAGTGCCGCCAGCCACCTGGCCCCCACCGATGCCGACGCCATCGACTTTCCGACGCTGCGCCATCTGCACGCCACCGGCATCCCGCCCGCGCTCTCGTCTAGTGCCCGGGCGTTGTCGCGACATATGCTCACCCAGGCCCGCGAAGCCGGTGCCAGTGTCTCTTTCGACCCCAATTTGCGCCCCAGCCTATGGTCGAGCGAGGCCGAGATGCGCGAGACCCTGAACGACCTGGCCGCTCATAGCGACTGGGTGCTTCCCGGCCTGGCAGAGGGCCGTCTGCTCACCGGCCGAGACAGCACCGAAGCAATCGCCGACTTCTACCTGGAGCGCGGCGCCAAAGCGGTGATCATCAAGCTGGGGCCGGAGGGCAGCTATTATCGCGGTACCCTGGACGACCGGCTGGAGAGCTTCACCCTCGCGGGCTTCCCGGTGGCCGAGGTGGTAGATACCGTGGGCGCCGGTGACGGCTTCGCAGTGGGCGTGGTCAGCGCCCTGCTCGACGGCCGCTCTCCCCGGGAAGCGGTACGCCGCGGCAACCTGATCGGTGCACTGGCGGTGCAGGTGGTGGGTGACATGGAGGGCCTGCCCAGTCGCGACCGTCTCACGGCGCTTGAAGCCGAACTGTCCGCTCAGTAGACATCCTGCTCGCCAGCCCCAAGGAAGCCTTAACAATGAAGAAACGCATCCTCGCCTATGGCCGCCTGAACGACGATCAGCTGGCCCAGCTTGGCCAAGACTTCGAGGTCCAGACCTGGCCTCAGCCGACGACCCGGCCTTCCGTTCAGCGCTGCCCGACGCTCACGGGCTGATCGGAGCCAGCGTGGCGATCACCGAGGCGCTGGAGATGGGCCGCATTCGCGCTGCCGGCCTGGACGTGTTAGAGCAGGAGCCGCTGTCGCCTGAGTCCCCTCTGCCGCACATGACGAATGTGGTGGCCCTGCCGCACATCGGCTCGGCCATTCATGAGACGCGCAATGCCATGGCTCAACGGGCAGTGGACAAACTGATCCTGGCACTCAAGGGCGAGCGCCCGATCAGCCTGGTCAACGAAGCCGCCTGGAGAAGCGTTTGACCCCACCGCTCTGTCGGCTCTTCGACCCCGACAACAAGACGACAATCTGGTGAACAGCGAGGTCCTGTGCTTTGTGGTGAGAGGCAGGGTGGTCAGGTCAGCTGCCGCACGGCATGCTCCACCCCACGCAGCTCCGCCAACCCCTTGAGGCGTCCGTAGAGCGGGTAGCCCGGCGCAGTCTTGCGCTGCTGGTCATCGAGAATATGGTGGCCATGGTCGGGGCGCAGCGGCAGGCGCGGGCCGCCTTCCCGCTCGCGGCGCCGCTCTTCGGCCACCAGCGCGGCGATCACCGCCACCATGTCGACATCGCCGTCGAGATGCGCTGCCTCGTGGAAGGAGCGCGGGTCCGGCACCTCACGTCGGGTGGCACGCAGGTGGGCGAAATAGATACTGGGGCCAAAGCGCCGGACCATATCGGCCAGGTCGATGTCGGCGCGCACCCCGTAGGAGCCGGTACAGAGGGTCAGGCCATTGGCCGGGCTGGGCACGGCATCGAGGAGCCATCGAGCGTCGTCCGGCGTGGAGACCACCCGCGGCAACCCCAACATCGGCCGGGGCGGGTCGTCGGGGTGGATCGCCATGCGGATACCCACCTCTTCGGCCACTGGGATCACCGCCGCGAGGAAATACCCTAGGTGCTCGCGCAGGCGCGCGGCATCGATATCGGCATAGTCCGCCAGCACGCCGCGGAACTGCTCCAGGCTGTAGTGCTCCTCGGCGCCCGGCAGGCCGGCAATCAGGGTACTGATCAGCGTATCGCGGCCTGTCGCGTCCAGGGCCTCGAGATAGGCCCAGGCCTCGGCCTTCTCGGCATCGGCATACTCCGCCTCGGCGCCGGGACGCTTCAGCAGGTAGAGGTCGAAGGCGGCGAAGGCCACCTGGTCGAAGCGCAGCGCCAGTGCCCCGTCCGGTAGCGACCAGCTGAGGTCGGTGCGGGTCCAGTCGAGGACCGGCATGAAATTGTAGCAGACAGTATCGATGCCGCCGGCCGCCAGGTTCCGCAGGGTCTGGCAGTAGGTGGCGATCAGGGCGTCGCGCTCCGGCCGCCCCTGCTTGATCGCCTCGGGGACCGGCACGCTCTCCACCACCGACCAGGAAAGACCGGCGGCCTCGATCAGCGCCTTGCGCTCGCGGATCGCTTCCAGCGACCAGGCCTCATCATTGGGAACCTCGTGCAACGCCGTGACGATGCCGGTGGCCCCGGTCTGGCGGATCTCTTCGAGGCGGATGGGGTCCTTGGGGCCGAACCAGCGCCAGGTAGCTTCCATGGGGATCTCCTCTCAGCCTCGCGCCAGGGCGGCGAGCGCCCCATCGAGGCCCTGTTCGCTCAGGGAACGATAGGCGGCGAGCACCGCGTCGGCAAAGGCGGCGTCGGCCGCCAGGGCCGGCGGCACCACATCGTCCATGGCCAGGAAGGCCGACACCAACGCCTCGGGGTCCTGGCCGTGCCGCGCATGACGCTCGGCGAAGCGCGACGCCAGGGGGTCGTCCACCGTGTAGGCGGCGCCCGCATGGTCGCGACCGACGGTGTAACGGATCCAGGCCGCCAGGCCCAGGGCGACGCAGGGTGCCGCCTGCCCCGCCTCGCGGCGTGCCAGAGTGCCCTGCAGCCAGCGCTGTGGCAGCTTCTGGCTGCCGTCCATGGCGATCTGGTGCAGGCGGTGGCGCAAACTGTCGTTGGCGAAGCGCGCCAGCAGCGAGTCGGCATAGGTAGCCAGGTCGGTGCCCTCGGGCATGACGAGGGTCGGAGCCGCCTCCTCCAGCATGTAGCGACGCAGCAGGGCCCGCAGGTCGTCGCTGCTGACCGCGTCATACACCGTCTCGATGCCTGCCGGTGGGCCCAGGTAGGCCAGCAGCGAATGGCTGCCATTGAGCATCCGCAGCTTCATGGTTTCGAAGGGCGCCACGTCGGCGACCATCTCCACGCCATCGCCCTCCCAGTCGGGGCGCCCTTGGGGGAAGTCATCCTCGATGACCCACTGGATGAAGGATTCGCTGACCACGTCATTGGGGTCCTCCACGCCGAGCTCGGCAAGCCGGGCGAAGTCGGCCTCGGTCATGGCCGGCACGATGCGGTCGACCATGCTGCAGGGAAAGGCTACCTCGCCTTCGATCCACGCAGCCAGGGCGGCATCGCGCCGCTCGGCCAGTTGGATCACGGCATTGCGTGTGCGCTTGCCGTTGTCCGGCATATTGTCGCAGGAGAGCACCGTGAAGGGGGCCAGGCCGGCCGCCTGACGCCGCGCCAGCGCCTCCACCAGGATCCCCGGCGCCGTACGCGGCTGGGTGGGCGTGTCGATATCGGCGGCGATCATGGGGTCGTCGGCGAGCAACTCGCCGCTGGCCGGGTTGAGGAAGTAGCCCTTCTCGGTGACGGTCAGCGTAACAATACGTGTCTCGGGCGAGGACAGCCGCGCCAGCAGGGCCTCGAGGTCACGCCCCCAGCGCCCCTCGGCGTCGCGGCCACCGACCTTTTCCTTGCCGGTGAACAGCGTCTCCTCGATCGTCCCGATCTCACGCAGGGTCAGGGTCTCGCTGTCGGCGTACTCCGCCACATGATAGCGGTAGCCGGCGTCGCGTAGGCCATCCACCAAGCCGACGCTCGAGCGCAGGTTGGCGCTGCAGACACCCCAGTCGGCGTCCCCCGTACGCTGACGATAGCGCTCCAGGTAGACCGCCTGGTGGGCGCGGTGGAAGGCGCCGAGGCCGAGGTGGACGACGCCGATGCGGCCCGCCGGGGGTGCTGCGGGAAGATGTGTCAGGTTCATGGGCATCCCTTTCGTTGCTGGATTCAATGAGGTGTCGTCTATTCGCCCATCAGCAAATTGGGCAACCACAGTGAAATCGTCGGCACATAGGACACCAGCATCAGCACGGCGAGGTTGCAGGCCAGAAAGGGCACGATGGCCCGCGCCACGGTCAACATCGGCAGCTTGCCGATGCCCGCGACCACGAACAGACAGACCCCTACCGGCGGGGTGGTCAGGCCGATCATCAGGTTGAGCACCGCCATGACGGCGAAATGCACCGGATCCATGCCCACGCCGGTAGCCACCCCCAGCAGCGCCGGGAAAAGGATGATCAGCGCCGCAATGGTTTCCATGAAGGCGCCTACGAACAGCAGGATCAAATTGAGGATCAAGATGACGATGATTGGATTCTCGCTGATGGCCAGAATCGTACTGGCGACCATCTGGGGAATCTGCTCGCTGGTAAGGATCCAGCCGAAGAGGTTGGCCAGCCCCACCATCAACAACAGCGCCGAGGAGGTGAAGACGGTATCGGTGAGGATCGCCGGCAACTTGCGCCAGGTGAGCCCCTTGTAGACGTACATGCCGACCACCAGGGCGTAGAGGCTGGCAACGATGGAGGCCTCGGTGGGGGTGAAGAATCCACCGATGATCCCGTAGAGGATGATCGCCGTCATCAGCAGCGCCCAGAAGGCGGTGCGCCCCTCGCGCAGCAGCTCTAGGAAGGTGGCCCGCTCGCCCTTGGGGTAGCCACGCCGCACGGCGAGGATATACACCGTCACCATCATCGCCAGGCCCAGCAGCAGGCCGGGGATGGCACCGGCCAGGAACATGCGCCCCACAGAGACTCCGGAGAGCGAGCCAGCAATGATCATCGGCACGCTGGGCGGAATGATCGGTCCCACGGTGGAGGAGGCGGCGGTAACCGCTGCGGCGAACGGCTTGTCGTAGCCAGACTTCGCCATGCCGGGGATCATCACCGAACCGATGCTGGCCGCGTCGGCCACAGCGGTGCCGGAGATGCCGCCGAAGATCATCGAGCCCCCCACATTGGCCAGGCCGAGTCCGCCACGGATATGGCCCAGCAGTGCATTGGCGAAGCGCACGATATGCTCGGTGATGTTACCGACGTTCATCAGGTTGCCGGCCAGCACGAAACCGGGTATGCACAGCAGCACGAAGGTGTCGATGCCCGCGTACAAACGCTGCGGCACGATGGTCAGGGAGATGCCTTCAAGCAGCAGATAGGCGACCGACGCGATGCCAAGGGCGAAGGCGATGGGCATGCCGATCAACAGCAGGACCAGGAAGGTGCTAAACAGGATGATCACTTCCATCACGGCTTCTCCGATTCGGTGCGATCAGGCGCACCAAAGATGGCAACTAGCCCCTCCAGGAAGCCGATAACGCTGTAGACCAACAACAGCGCAAACATCACCACCGTGGAGAAGAAAATGTAGAGCATGGGAACATTGAGGGTAGGCGAGGTCTGCCAGGCCCCGTTCTGGGCGTACTGCCAGGCGTAGGGCAGCACCAGTCCGGCGAAGCCGCCAATCAACAGGCAGATCAACACCTGGTAAACGGCCCTCGAGCGAGGTCCGAGGTGGTGGTGGAAGAGCTCCACACTGACGTTGCGATGCTGGCGCAGCACCACACCCAAGGACAAGGCCACCATGTAGATGAACAGGTAACGCGACAGCTCCTCGGTCCAGGACAGCGAGAACGGCAGGAAGAGGCGCGACGCGATCTGTAGCAACACCGTGCCGGCGATGGCCAAAAGAGCCAGGACGGCGAGAAAGGTGAACAGGGAGTCGACCCAGCCGATCAGGCGCCCCAGGGGGCCATGAAAGGTGGGCACGGACGAAAGTGGATCCAGCTGCTCAAGCACTTCCCGCTCGGCCGGCTTGTAGTCGGGGTCCATACGCATTCCTCGTGGTGCCAGCGGGCACCCTGTTGCGGAGGACGAGCCCACGCCAGGCATGGGCTCGTCCGGATGCGATATCACAGGTCCTGGATGGCCTCGAAGATTTCACGCTGCTCCTCGTTGAGGGCTTCGAGCACCGCCGGGCGGGCCTTCTCTACGAAGGCGTCGATATCCACCTCGACGAACTCCATCCCACGCTCCTCGAGATCTTGACGCAGGCGCTGCTCGTCCTCGGCGAAGAGCTGGGCCTCATAGGCCTGCATGGTATCGGCCGCCTCGAAGACCACCTCCTGCAGGTCCTCCGGCATGCTGTCGAGCTTGTCCTTGCCGATCACCACATAGATCCAGCTGCGCACGTGGCCGGTGAGGTTCACGTAGTCCTGCACCTCGTCGAAGCTGGCGCTCTCGATCAGGCTTAGCGGGTTTTCCTGGCCCTCGATGGTGCTCTGCTGCAGGGAGGTGAAGACCTCGCTAAAGGCCATCGGCGTCGGCCGGGCACCCAGCGCCTCCCAGGTATCCACGAACAGCGGCACGTTTGGCACGCGCAAGCGGAGCCCGTCGAGATCATCGGGATGCGTGATCGGGCGATTGGAGGTCAGGTGCCGCGGACCGCGCTCGAACCAGGCCAGGGGCACCAGGTTGGTGCGCTCAATGATCTGCGCCACGATCTCCTCACCGATCTCGCCGTCGACCGCGGCACGCATGTGCTCGGAATCACGGAAGGCGTAGGGCACGGCCATCATGGCGGCTTTGGGTGCCCAGTTCTGCAGGCTCTCGCCGGTGATGGTCATGTCCGCGGTCCCCAGTTGGATGCTGTTGATCACGTCCATTTCGGCGCCGAGCTGCTCGTTGGGATAGAGCTGCACCTCGATGCGGCCGTCGGAGTTGGCTTCCACCTCCTCCTTGAACTTCTCCGCGGCCTGGTGCCAGATGTTCTCTTCGTTGGCCAGATGACCGAATTTCAGGGTGAAGTCTGCCGCCAGGGTAGCCTGGCTGCCGATCAAGGCCGCCCCGAGGACGACGCCGGTCAATAGTTGCTTGAACATGGTGTTTACTCCTGCACTTTGGTGTTGTGCGCTGTGGTAGTGCCTGGGTTGGCGTACCCCGTCAGATGCTGATCTGAATCAGCACCTTCCGAGCCCTTTCGGGATGATGATCGAGCATGTCGATGGCGCCGGGCATCTCGGCCAGAGGCAGGCGATGGCTGACCAGCGCCAGCGGATCGAGACGTCCCGAAGCCATGAGATCGATCACTTCCGGAAACTTGCGATTGTTCAGTCGCGAGCCGACCAGGGTCAGCTCCTTCTTGATCACCTCCAGTTGCACGAGGTCACTGGGGTTGACATTGAAGCCGATCAACCCGATGCGCCCCGCCGCCGAGGCGATACGCAGCATCTGCGGCAGTAGCGCAGGGACGCAGGCGGCATCGGCGATCAGCGGAATCCCTTCGCCAGCTGTCAACGTCTGTATGGCGGCCTCGACATCCTCCTCGCTGCCATTGAAGGTTCGCGTCGCGCCAAGTTCACGGGCCGTGGACAAGCGCTCGTCGATCACATCGGTGACCGTGATATCCTCGATACCCAGGGCACGCGCCATCTGCAGAATGGTCAGGCCGATCACACCGGCGCCGAAGATCAGCAAACGATCACCCGGGATGGGCTGCATCCGATCCAGTACGTTGGCGGCGATGGTGTAGGGCTCGACGAGGGCCGCCGCATCCAGACCCACGTTTTCGGGAAGGTGGTGGGCGTTTCTAGCCGGTACGTTGACCCGCTCCTCGAAACCGCCATTGCGGTGTACGCCGATCACCTGGAGAGCGGTGCAGACATTGGGACGGCCGATACGGCATGGATAGCACTCACCGCAGTTCACCACCGGGTCGATACAGACTCGATCCCCGATCGAGAGGCCCTCGACACCCTCGCCAAGCGCCTCGATCGTGCCAGCGAACTCATGCCCGGTGATACGAGGAAAGCGCACGAAGGCGTTGTCGCCATGGATGATGTGCATGTCGGACCCACAGATACCCGCATAGGAGACGCGAACGAGTACTTCACCGGGAGCGGCCTGGGGTACTTCGACCTCGGTGATGGTGTAGTCCAATGGCGCACTGACTTGAAAAGCTTGCATGTCGTTATCTCCTTACCAATGCCATAGCGTGCCGTCTTCGAGACGGTTGACGGGCAGACTGGCGCGCTTATAGGGGTATTGCTTGGCCAGTTCCTCGTCGATATCCACGCCATGCCCGGGGGTTTCGCCGACGATGAAGTGGCCCTCCTCGAAGCGATAATCGTGGGGAAAGACAGCGTCGGTTTCGTCGGTATGGGACATGTGTTCCTGGATGCCGAAGTTGGGTACCCAGGTATCGAAGTGGACGGCCGCGCCCAGACACACCGGCGACAGGTCGGTGGGACCATGAAAGCCAGTACGCACGTGATAGAGCCCGGCCAGATCAGCGACGCGCCGCATGTGGGTGATGCCGCCACCGTGGGACAGGGGGGTGCGGATATAGTCGATCCACTGGTTCTCGAGCAGTTCCCGATAGTCGTGGATCGAATTGAACACTTCGCCCACCGCCAGCGGCGTTGTGGTGTGCTGGCGAATCAGGCGGAAGCCCTCCTGATTCTCGGCCGGCACACAATCCTCCAGCCAGAACAGGTGATAAGGCTCGACCGCCTTGCCCAGGCGCGCCGCCTCGATGGGCGTCAGGCGGTGATGGACGTCGTGCAATACGTGCAGATCGTCACCGAAGCGTTCACGTACGGCAGCGAACAGCTTGGGCACGTGGTTGAGGTATTTCTCGGTGCTCCAAACATGTTCGGCGGGAAGCTCGGAATCGGCCGGCTCGTAGCGCTCCCCCTCGCGCTTGGCGACCCCGTAGATGGTGGCAATGCCGGGGATGCCTGCCTGGACACGCACCGCCCGATAACCAAGCTTGACGTGCGCCTCGACCTCCTCGAGACAGGTATCGATGTCCTTGCCGGTGCAGTGGGCATAGGTCATCACCCGCTCGCGGCTCTTGCCGCCCAGTAGCTGATAGAGCGGCATACCGGCGAGCTTGGCTTTGATGTCCCACAGCGCCAGATCCACCGCGGCGATGGCACTCATGGTCACCGGGCCGCGACGCCAGTAGGCCCCCCGGTAGAGGTAATGCCAGATGTCCTCGATGCGCTGCGGATCGCGGCCGATCAGCGCCGGGACCACGTGCTCATCGAGATACGCCACCACGGCCATCTCGCGGCCGTTGAGGGTGGCGTCGCCGATGCCGTAAACACCCTCGTCGGTCACGATCTTGAGGGTCACGAAATTGCGCCCCGGAGAGGTGACGATGGTATAGGCATTTTCGATCTTCATTGGCTCGCCTCCTCGACGAGTGACGGGGTCTGCTGGCTTTCGAACATCTCGGGGAAGCGGCGCACCAAATCGGGTAGGGAAGCAAGTATCTCTCGCAAGTGTAGACGCATGACCTCATCGGCCACTTCGCCGTTGCGATCCTCGATGGCCGAAACGATGGCCGCATGCTGGTCGATGAGCCGGGCAATGGGGGTGGTATCAGGCATGCTGAGGTAGCGTACCCGGTCTAGCTGTGCACGTACCTCCACGACGACCTTCCAGGCGGCGTGCTGCTCCACCCCCAGAGAGAGGGTGCGATGGAAGATTTCGTCGAGCCGGTAGAAGCGGTCATGATCGTTAGACGTGATACAGCGCCGCTGGCGCTCCAGCAGGTCGTGTAGCTCGTTCAGGGTATCCGCAGAAACGCCCTGGCTGGCCGCCTGCCGCACTACCGCAACCTCGATGGCCTCTCGCACGAAGCGCGCCTCGAGCACCGCACGCTGCGAGATCTTCACCACATAGGTGCCGCGTTGGGGGCGTACTTCCACCAGACCGGCCTCGGAGAGACGGATGAAGGCCTCGCGCACCGGCTGCCGGCTGACCGAAACGGTCTCCGCAATCTCCTTCTCCGACAGAGCCTGCCCAGGCACCAGCACCATCCGGATGATCGACTGACGCAACACCTGATAGAGCCGCTGGCGAACAGAATCGCCACCTCGCGTCTCCTGCCATAGCGCCTGCAAGGTCATATTCATGATGCTCGCCCCAATTCGGTGAACAGGGAGGTCAGGCCTCCTAAACTGATATGACTAGTATGGTAGTATGGCAAGGACAAATCATCGCCTAGACTTTGGTATAGTGTCTGACGATCAATTCCTGGAGGTCGAGGGGTCAAGCGATTTGGGAGCGATGGATGACCAGCCTGGACAGCTCTCGGCCACGACAGCCCCCACGGCTCAGGAACCCCATCAGCGAGAGCTGGCAGAGGGGGACGGCCTTGCGTTTCTTCGTTCGACTATGGTTCCCGCCCTTGATACCTGAATCCAAGCAATCGAGCGGATGAACTATAGAGTGCGGGAACATCGATCGTACCTACGATAAGACCTTCAAGCCCAGAAGGACCAACCATCCAGGCCGATCTCGGCCGCGTTCTCCACCTGGGCCACACTGCCGCCCATCACCTCGGTGAGACCGGCGCGGATGTCGGCCTCGCTGCGCCGCACCTTCTCGTTCTCGAGCATCAGTTCGCTGATACGCAGCCCGCTCTCACGGCACATGCGCAAGAGATCGGCGGCGGTTTGGAAATCGTAGGGCAGCGAGGTGGTATCGCTATCCAGCTCACTCCCAGCAGCTTGGGCCTCATTGACGACGAAGCCCCCGCCCACCGAGTAGTAGGTGTTCCGGTAGAGCTCGCCGTCGTCGGTGTAGGCGATCAGCCGCATGGCGTTGGGATGGTGGGGCAGACTCTCTTCGAAGAGCTGCATGTCTCGCGCCCACAGGAAGGGTACACGGTGGTGACCATCGAGGTGCAGCGCCTCGGCTTCCCGCAGAGTATCGATGCTGGGGCCGATAATGTCGGGGTCGATATGGTTGGGCCGCTCGCCCATCAGGCCCATGATCACCGCACGATCGGTGCCGTGGCCGATACCGGTGGCCGAGAGCGAGCCGTAAAGCTGCACCTCGACGCGGGCAACTCGCTGGAGCAGCGAG
>NZ_FOBC01000034.1 GCF_900109725.1 Halomonas daqiaonensis | reverse complement strand
CTGGGACGTGAGACCACCGAGGCCTGGCTCACCGAGCACTTCGACGACCTGGGTCAGCGCTCCACCCTGGACGTGGAGCGCATCTTTCAGGAAATCGAGGAGACTCGCTGAGACATCGTCATAACGGCGAGGCTAAAGACCTCCCGGCGCTGCGCCAGAATGCCCCGGCCTTGCAGCTGTGCCGCTGGGTGACATAGCGAAGTGCGCTGTGCCAATGTTCATGGTTGTACCACTCGGTAAATTGCTGAATCCACTCCTGGGCCTCGGCCAGGGTCGCGAAGCCGTTGACGGGGAAGCCCGGCCAGTACTTCAGCGTCTTGAAGGCCGACTCGGCGAAGGCATTGTCGTTGCTGACCTTTGGCCGGCTGCACGACGGGGGTGATGCCCAGGTCGTAGAGTTTCTCCAAGAAGGTCGCTGCCTTCATCGGGCTGCCGTTATCTGATTGCAGAATCAAGGACTTGTGACGATCCGTCAGGTGCTCTCGCCAGCAGGACTTCTAGATCAGCTCAGCAGCCAGCTCGCCGGTCTCCGTCTCGTAGACCTCGTGCCCCACGATCTTGCGGCTGAAGACGTCCATGATCAGATACAGATACCACCAGGTGCCGCGCGCAGGGCCAGGCAACCAGCTGATATCCCAGCACCAAAGCCGGTTTGGCGACGTTGCCTGATGTGTCGTCGGTTGCCGCTTACGCTGCGGGGCCTGCTGTCGGCCCCGGTGGTGTTGCTGGTCGTATTCATGGAGCACTCGGTACATCGTCGACTCCGAGGCCAGGTAGCGGCCCTTGTCCGCCTGATCGGCCACGATGAAGGCCGGAGGACGGCTGCGATACTCTGGTGCATTGCACAGCGCCACGAGCGCCTCTCGCTCCTCGGGAGACAGCTTGTTGGCTGGCTCCGGGCGGTCAGTATCGGGGCGGCGATCAGCCGTCACCTCGCCTTCAGCGACCCAGCGCTAGTAGGTCCGCACATTGATGCCCATCACCTGACAGGCCTTGGCCAGCCGAGCACCGTCACGCTGGGCGGCTTGCACCAGGGTCACGATACGCTGGCGATCCGGGAGGCTGGTCAGTAGTCCTCGTCGTTGGTCGTGCCCCAGATCGCCTCGGCTTTTTGATAGGGCCAGCAGCGCCGCCGTCTCAGCCAGGGCCTTGTCCTTGCGGTGCAACTCGAGCTCCAGCTTGCAGAGTCGCTTCTGCTCCGCCTTACGCGCCTGGCGGAATTGCTTGGCCTGCGCTGCCGCGTCCTCGTTGGCGTTCATGCAGGCATCCCACCAGGCCTCCACCTGCTCGGGGTAGAGCCCGCGCTCGCGGCAGTAGGCGCTGAGTTCGGCCTCGTTCATCGGGGCCGTTTCCAGGACGATCTGGAACTTCTCCTGGCTGGTCCACTGGTCGGGCTGGGTGGATCGTGATGGCAAAACCTGTCCTCGTGCTCTGGCCTGTTTCCGCCAATTGTAGAGGGTTGTCGCTGTGATGCCCTCCTGCTCGGCCAGTTCCGGGATGGTCATGCTCATGGGCGGCGCCATCTTCTTGAGGATGGCTTCCTTACGCTCTGCGGGGTAACGCACGTTGTTCACCTCTCAATCCGTTTAGGGTCGAGTAGCCCGAGGGAACCACCCCCTCAGGCCCTCACAGAACCGTGCGTGAACCTCTCGATTCATACGGCTCTTCCTATCCAACCTTCTTCGAGTAAACGAACTCCCAATGCGCAAAGAGTGTCGGCTGTGCCATACGAACCTTCTTTACCCAGGCCCATGACTGGCGTTTATGCCCTCTCAATCGCTTGTACTTGTTGCGTGCCCAGCAGCCAAGACGAAGATCGATCTTCACCAGCTCCCGCTCCAGAGGCTGCGGATAGAACTTTCCATAATATGTTACCCATCCTCGCACCATGGGGTTGAGCCAATCCGCCAGTTGACGAAGGTATGCCCATGTCGCTCGGTTGATATTGATACGACGGAGCGTTTCATGTATCCGCTTAAGTGCCTTACGGCTTACCCCAGGATTAAAGCCTGTAAATAGATTACCTTGCTTGTCCTGCACGGTTCTTGCGCGAAAGCTAAATCCCAGAAAATCAAAGCAGGTGTGGGGGTGGTCACCTTTTCGGCGGCCATCCTTGCAGTACACCACCTTGGTCTTCTCAGGATGCAACTCCAGCCGGCATTCGCTCATCCTGTGATTCAAGGCGGTCAGCAGCGCCTCCGCTTCCTCCTTTGTCCGACAGTGGCAAACCACATCATCGGCGTACCTTTCAAAGGGAAGATGAGGAAACGTGCGTGCCATCCAGGCATCAAAGGCATAATGCAGGAAAAGGTTCGCCAAGATTGGTGAAATGACACCTCCTTGTGGAGTGCCACGATCCCTCTCTAATCTCGATCCATCTTCCTGTATCACAGGTGCTTTCAGCCATCGGAGAATATATAGACGTATCCAGGATTCCGGCACATGCTTTTCCACTGCCTTCATCAGTAGATCGTGATCGATGGTGTCAAAAAACGCCTTCATATCCAGATCTACCACCCAGTCATATCGCCAGCAGTTGCGACGTGCCTGCATCACCGCCTGGTGTGCACCACGCCTCGGGCGATAGCCGAATGACGACTCGTGGAAGAGCCTTTCAAACCTTGGCTCCAGCCAGGATCATCTTTACCGCCATCTGCGCCACCCGGTCGCCTACCGTAGGAATCCCCAGCGGTCTGACCTGTCCATCACCTTTCGGTATCAGCACTTGGCGAACAGGTGCCGGATGATAGCTTCCTGAACTCATGCGGTTCCACAACTTGTACAGCTTGGGACCAAGCTTTTCCTGGAAGGCTGAAATGCTCTCCTTGTCGACGCCTGGCGCACCTTTGTTGGCGGCCACGCGCTTCCATGCCTCCCAGAGCGTCCGCTTGGGTATCTCGAACGGTTTTACCGTCACATGGAGGTCATCCTGCTTCATGGCAGTTGTCTCCTTGCTCCGGCTGGATAGGGCCGTGCCTTCGCTCCAAGCCATTACAGCCTCCTCATCACTACTACGCACGACCCGCCCCTGTACGTCGCATTGGTACTCAGATTCTCCCAGGGTTTCTGATTGAATCGCTCCCTTGACATCGACGTGACAGGTTCCCCTGTTCCGTATCTGTGCCTGAATGACAGTCACGCCACCTCTATGCCGGATACCGCCAGGCCCACGTCCAGGTTGCCGCCTGACTAGTCCCAGAGCATTGTCGAGACTCTGGTTTTGATATCGGTTGCAATTATCGACACTTTGTCGGTGGTTCACTCGCGTTCGTCTCCGCCATTCATACCTGACGAGGTCTTGCCTCGCCTTTTCCACTGACGCTCACCACCAGCGCTCTTGACGCCAGCAGCTCAGGGTGGTTTGGAATCACCGCCTGATCGGCGAATCCGAGGGCCCGCCCTCATCACAGATACAGCATGGCTCGCACGTTCCTCGTGCTCAGCCTTCAGGGCACACTGACAACTACGTTGACGCATAGGGGGATTCCACACCCAACGACGAAGAGCCCATTAAAACGCACTAATAAATTAGTATGTCACATTTGCCACACTAGGCTTAAGTTGCTAATAAAATTATTGTAAAAAAACAATCAGCATGCATTATAAAAAGCAAAAGTCTCCGTATATTATCAGTAGCTCCTTGATATCAATAGGAAAAAAAAATACTTTTCTCATTGACTTTCAAGCAACCAATAGCCACACTTCAATTACAAATATTCACAAACCTGCAAAACTACGCCATACTCACCATCAACGCTATCTACATGAAACACATCAGCACAGCACTTTGGATCCCATCATGCATTTCGGTTATCTCGAACACAAAAAGAATCTCTAATACTATATTTTATTTTTGACGAGAATACAGGAAATGTTGATAAACATGGCAGATGAGAATATAACGACACAGAAAAGGAAGGTTCTCATCATGGGATATGACTTCCTTGCGTATGATATTTCCGAAGCGCTGGGCAGTACTCTATGGAATATAAAGCATGCTCGGAACCGACATGAAGCCATCTCTATTATAGAAAATGACAGCGGAGTCCTTACAGCTATAGGCATACTGATAAACACTAACTTGCAGCAGCTAGATGAGCTACAGGAATTAATAGCAATGCATCCCGAGGTGACGTGGCTCGCTGCGGTGGACTCATCCTCCCTTCAGGTGGAGCGAATCCGTCGACTCATTAACCAATATTTTCTTTTCTTCTTTAAACTTCCCATGGATCCCATCAAAACCACGCACCTCCTTGAAGCAGCACGAGACATGGCTCTACTATCATCAGTCTCTACGAACCAATTACGAAGCGAAGACATGGGAATGGTGGGAAGTTCAACAGTAATGCAAAGTCTTTGCCGATCAATCTACCGAATTGCTCAAGTTGATGCTCCGGTGCTGATAACAGGGGAATCAGGAACAGGGAAGGAACTTGTCGCTAGAGCAGTACACGAAAATTCTCTCAGAAGAAACGAACCCTTCAGTGCCATAAACTGCGGCGCGTTGCCCCCCGGGCTAATCCAGTCAGAACTATTCGGTCATGAAAAAGGAGCATTCACTGGCGCTGACCAACGAAAATTCGGCATTATCGAATCAACTGGCAATGGCACCCTGTTTCTGGACGAGATAGGAGATTTGCCACTGGATATACAGGTCAATCTACTCCGATTTCTGGAAAATCATCACATTTTTCGGCTTGGAAGCCTGAAGGAAATCAAAGTCGACGTAAGAATCCTCGCCGCCACGCATGTAAATCTAGAAGAAGCCATTAAACGTGGCAAATTTCGCGAAGACCTCTACCACAGGTTAAATGTACTACAGTTATCCCCCCCTCCGCTTCGTGAGCGTAGCCAAGATATTGAAGAGATTGCAAACTTCGTCTTCAATAAATTTCGTGCAGAAAAAGCCACGAAGGTGAAAGGCTTCAGCCATGAGAGCCTTATCTTGATGCGCCAGCATTCATGGCCAGGCAATATACGAGAACTGATCAACAGAGTCCGAAGGGCCATGGTGATGTGTGACCAGCGCCTGATCAGACCTGAGGACCTAGGCCTAGAGCGAAGGCAAAGCTCATCTCGCAGCCAGGTCACTCTTGAGCAAGCTCGTGACTTAGCAGAACAGAATGCAATCAAAGCATCCTTGGCTCGCAACAAGTATCAAGTGCAACATGCGGCCTGTGAGCTTGATGTTTCACGGGCTACTCTGTATAGGCTGATCGAGAAGCACAGGATTGACCGGCCATTAGAACGCGTCGCCCACATAGCAAGGGGAACCCCATCATGACACCTCACAAGAAAAATCTGGTTCACACCGTAGGCCTGCTATCACTATTCGGTTCTGTTTCCATTCTGGCACAGGAAAATATCCAGCCTGTCGGCCAGGAGCCCGAACAGCAGGAGGTCCAGCCAGACGTCCAGGCCATGGCGGAATATGGCGGCGTGCTGACGCCCAAGGGCAGGCTGGTACTGGAGCCGGAATTCCAGTACTCCCATGAGAGCATCAACCGCATGACCTTCGAGGGCGTAGAAGTATTGAGCACCCTTCTGATCGGGGTGTTCACGGCACAAGACGTCGACCGAGACAACTACACGGCCTCTCTGACTGGTCGCCTAGGCTTTACCGATCGCCTGGAACTCGAGATGAAGGTGCCATACGTCTATCGGGATGAGTCGAACCGAGTCACGGTTTCCGAAGTAGACCCCGACTTCACTCTGGACCGTGAACTGTCTAATGATGCGCTGGGCGATATCGAGTTGGCTGCGCACTATCAGATCAATCGTGGCCTGGATGGCATGCCCTACTTCATCGGTAACCTGCGCTACAAGAGCACCACCGGAGAAGGACCCTTCGATATAAGCCGAAGCAGCGCCGGTACCCCTCAGGAACTCTCCACAGGCACTGGCTTCCATTCCGTCGAGCCCAGTATCACCATGCTGCTTCCCTCCGCGCCGGCAGTTTACTTCGCCAATCTGGGCTACGTCTTTCATCTGGAAGATAACGTCAACCAGCAAGTTACGCAGGATAATGAAGATCTTTTCATCCGAGATGTGGATCCCGGGGATGCCGTGCGATTGAGCTTCGGCATGGCCTATTCGATCAATCCGAAGACCTCTTTCACGCTGGGCTACAAGAACGACTTCATCGGGAAGACCAAGACCGAATACGTCAACAACACTACGGGCAGCAGAACAGAAGTCAATTCCCAGACATTGAACGTCGGCTCCCTGCTGCTTGGCTGGTCCTACCAGATGAACCCGGATGTCTCCGTCAACCTGGGCCTGGAACTCGGCATCACCGAAGATGCCCCTGATACGACCCTGACCCTTCGCATGCCCATCGGCATGGACGTGTTCTAGCCCAGTAGCTCAAGCCAAGAGCCAAGACGGCTGCCCATGCGGCAGCCGTCCTCACATTTCACCTTCCTACCTTCATCATGTTCTGCCATACCCTAAGACGAGACAGAAAGTTTTCTCATTCGACGCAACTAGCTTGAAGGACGAATGATAGCTTTCAGCGGAGGATGCCCGAGAGGGAGTCAACAATAGCTGCACGCTGCTTGGCTGCCCTCAGTGCCCCGACATTGTTGAGCCGAATGTCGATATCGATCCGCTGCTGGATATCTCGCCCGGAGGCGTTGCTCACCACACCGCTGACGATGGCGTTGCGCGTGATGTTGTGCAGGGCCGCCGTGAAACCCTTGGTATCGCTCAGTGTCACGCCGGAAAAATCCGCCAGACCCGAGAGATCGACACCGCCGGGCGTCATGTCGGTCACGGAAAACCCTGTACCGGGCCCCACCTGACTGGCTGACATGGAGGGATCACGGAATGTCTGGGAGACAATGTTGGTTCCTGCCTTCGTGAAGTTCACCACCGACACAAGCTCGATACTGTTGTCGATCATCGTCTGCAACCTAGCACCGAAATCCACATCGAGCCCACCGATATTGAAGCCCGCCCGCATCTGATCGAGCTCGGCCTCGGCGATGACGGTTCCGCGATGGAAGTCACCCCTCGTCGAAGACGGAAAAGGCACCTGCGAATAAGGCTCCGTCGGTACTTGAGTTTTAACGTACTGAATCCATTGGCCATCGATCGGTGCATCGTATTCAGACACCGAGGCCGCCTGGGTTCCAGCCGCTACCAAAACCAGCAGAGCGCCCACCCATCGTGCCCCGCCTTGCCTACGCATTCTTCCCGCTGGGGATGGCATCTTCAGATCTCCTCATCACCGGCCCATCTCATTCCTGGCGGGCAGGGTCAGCAGGCTGGCACCAATGCTGGAGCGGTTCACCCCTCTCGCCAGCGGTGAATCGGGGCGCACGGCCCAATCCTGCTCGTGGTTGAAGTGGTTACGGGCAATCTCGATCTCCTCACGCGCCCCCAGAACCGTGCCGCTCCACAACGTCTCGAAGTGCTCTCTGGGCACCACCTGGGTACCAGCCGCGGGATCGCCCACCAGTATGTTGTCGGCGTCGATGCCCTTGACGACGACGAAATGCTTGTATCCTCCGGTATTCACCATCGTAATGGCAGGGACCCCGATTCGAAGGAAGTCATCCAGACTGATCTTGAACCCGTCCGCATTCAGCCCTTGGGCATCCAAGTAACGCTTCATGTCCAGCATGGAAAAACCATGGCGCTGAATCTGCTCGGCGTCGCCGGCACGGATCATGCTCTCGAAGACTTCTGCCTCGGTGGTCTCTCGCTGGTAGTGAAAGGTCAGCAGGGTCGCCACGGAGGCGGAGCCACAGCTGAAGTCGTACTGCTGCCTGATCACCCTGTCCCAGCTCTTCTCCTGCAGGCTCTTGACCTCCACCTGGAAATTGCCGAAACGATTGGCAATGGCCACCTGGCCAGCATAGGCAATCAGGGTGCTTCCCGTGAGAAGCAGTAACGTCATGCCACAGTAGAGTTGCCTGGTCAGTTTCATGGCAAGTCATCCCCTGGCTGGTAAATCGTGGTTCCGAACCCGATCAAGGTTCAATTGGCGATGAAGACACTGATGCCCACCGCATTGTTAATGGAGTTCCCGCTGCCGGTAACGGCGTTGAAGATTCCCGTACCGCTATAGCTTCCCAGGGCATCGGCGGCGAAGCTGATGTTGCCCGAGACCATGTCTCCACCAATATCGAAGGAGGTATCCGACACCGAGGACTTCATGTCCTGGATGCTTTGCACCTTATTGAGGTTGATGATCGTATCACCCTCCTTGGCCCGGGCCTTGCCCATCTCCTCGGGGTCCATCCGTTCCATCGCGGCGAAACCATCTGCCTGAAGCGCAGGGTCATCATCTGCCTGGCTGTGCGTCATCCCAAGTGCCATCAGCACCAGGGAGAGCGGGATGGCCATCAAATGCAGCGTAGGACGAGGAAAGGTTGTTGGCATTGAACTGACTGATGACACCTTCATGGCCTTGACCCCCGGTATCCGTCAATAGGGAAGTTCATCAAGGGAGCCGGCGGAGTTCCCTCCACCGGCTCCCGGCTCATCAGAGCACGTCAAGCACTCTCTATCAGTTGCCGATGCTCACGTTGCTGTGAGCCGAGACGTTGGTACCGGACAGCTGGGAGTTGTAGAGTCCGGTGGAAACGTTCATGTTGCTGATGCCGCCGAATGTTCCGCCGGCCGCAACGCTCACGTTGGCTGCACCGGTGGCAAAGCTGGCAGCGCCACCATTACCTCCGTTACCGCCGTTACCGCCGTTGCCTGCAACGGCGTTGGCATCACCGGTGGTGGCAGTACCGCCGCCGCCGCCGCCGCCGTTTCCGTTTCCGCCGTTCCCGGCGACAGCTCCAGCATCCCCACCGTTACCACCGGCGCCGGCTGTGGCAGCCCCATCACCGTTCCCGGTGCCGGATCCGCTACCAGAGCCGTTACCGCCAGTTCCGGCAGTTGCGGTCGCGCCGGCGGCTGAATCGGCATCAGCGGTCTGCGAGCCGCCACCGCCTCCCGGGAAGGCACCATCACCGGCATTGTCGTTATCCGCAGTGGCGCCCGAACCGGAGCCCGATCCTGCGTCTGCGCTTCCACCCTGGCCAAGACCCAGACCAAGGCCCAGCCCCAGGCCAAGACCGGTAGCGTCGCCACCGTCACCGCCGTCATCGCCCTCGGCATCTGCCTGGCCGCCGTTACCGCCATTCCCGTTGCCGCCGCTACCGCCAAGGCCCAGACCGAGGTTGACGGACAGTGCGTCGCCACCCTCAGCACCGGCCGCACCGCGAGCGCCCCCGCCACCATTGATGTTGATGCCGGCGCCTATCACGGTTGAGTTCATCTCCTGGAGGGAGATGACGGAAAGAGAGGTGTTGTAGGACTCGCTCATGGCCCAAGCGTCACCACCACGGCCAGTGGATCCACCCATGCCACCTGTTCCAGACCCGGCAGCGTTAGCACCTGAGCCTGCGCCACCGGTACCGCCACCTCCACCGAGAAATGCATCATCGCCACCATCGGCACTCCCACCGGTACCACCACCGGCAATGCCCAGGCCTGTACCAGCGCCACCATTCGAGCTGCCGCTGCTTCCTCCGACTGCCACTGCGTCGGAATCCACATTTTGGTAGATGTCATCGGCAACACCCACACTCGGGTTGGCGTGGGCCGTGGAGATGCCAATCACCAGCGCCAGCAAGGGAGTGCCTGCGACTACGAGATACTTTTTCATGATCATGTCTCCATTATTCAAAAGTGACTGCTGCAGCCTGCGAACTCGCGACATCGTCCATGCTTTCAACCGCTGGACCCTTGAATGACGCTTCTCGCTCGCAGTCACAAAGTAGACAGCAGCTTCCGTGCCATCGGGGAGACTACATCATGCAAAATATTGAAATACTGTAAAATTTAATAAATCAATACTTTCAAAAAATAACATCTCTTCCTAAAAAGTAACGCAAAAATGTCTTACTCCTGAGACAGAGACAGTTCTTTATCACCTTCAACCTTATTGCCAAGCTTGTCATAGTGGGCTCTGTCAATTTCCTATGACTTGCCTCACTTATGCGACAAGTATAAGTACATGGCGAACTCCCATTGTCGGCAATCAAGCGGTTTGCTGTCAGTTGTGGGGCAGGAGCTCGTGGAACCAGCTGACTTTGTCGGTAGCATTTTGCGGGAGGGCAATGCCAGCCCGGCCGAGAATACCGGCACCTGGATTCCACACCTCGTACTCAGGCCCAACGGGAGCAGCGCGGCCAGGGTTCTATTGCCATAAGCCAGCGGAGTATTCTGAATGCCATGCTCCTGCCAAGGTGATGGTCGTCATTCGGCTCGGCCGTTATGCTGGAATCGATGCACTGCAGCGGCGGCCTGGCCAGGCCGCCCAGGCCGAGGAGCGGAGATGAGCGAGAGAAGACGGATCGACCTGGCGCTCCAGGGTGGCGGTGCCCATGGCGCCTTCACCTGGGGCGTGATGGATCGCCTGCTCGAGGACGAGCGCATCGAGATCGAGGGCATCAGCGGCACCAGTGCCGGCGCCATGAACGGTGTGGTAATGGCCGATGCCCTGACCCGTGGTGACGAGTCCACCGCTCGCGTGGCCCTGCGTGATTTCTGGCGGGCCGTCAGCCGAGCCGGCATGGCGAGCCCCGTGCGCCGTACCCCGCTGGACATGCTGATCGGCAACTGGAGTCTCGACCACTCCCCGGGCTACATCACCCTGGACCTGATGAGCCGACTGGTCTCGCCCTACCAGT
>NZ_FOBC01000020.1 GCF_900109725.1 Halomonas daqiaonensis | reverse complement strand
CGCTGTATGTTCGGTCTTGAGGCGGTGACAACTAAACTCCATCTTATATGAGCTCGTGCTGGACGTCCGCTCTTGGCCGAAAGCTGCCCTGCCCACCGATGGGTTGGTGGGCAGGATTGAAGTGCTTTAGTCTTCTGTTCTTACCAGCCAGCCTTCAACGGTTTCTGCGCCGTGCTCCTCCTTCCATGCCTTCAGCGTCTTCTGGTTGCCGCCGCGTGTCTCGACGACCTCGCCGGTGTTCGGGTTCTTGTAGATCTTCAGCTTGCGCTTAGCGCGTCCAGTGCTCTTGGCGCTGCTGGAGGTCTTGTCAGCGTCCTGTGTTGGGTCCAGCAGCTTGATGACGTCAGCGGCCGATTTATCGAATTCGCGCATCAGGGTCTCGAGGTGGTTCTTGAAGTCCAGCTCGCTCTTGAGGCGGTCGTCATTCTTCAGCTTGTCCAGCTCTTCCTGAAGCTGTTTGTACTGCTGTTCTTTCTGCATGTAGGTGTTGAGGATCGAAATGTAATATCTCCCTTTGGTTAGTGTCGAGGCTGAGTATGGTGGCAATATGCCAGTGATTCAATCCGTGGCTCGGTTTATTTTAACCAATTTCTTTTTGTAGATTGGTCAAGTCGAGTTGGTCCGCGCCGCTCCTATATGCCTGCTCCAGAAAGCGCCTCGGCTATCGGACACCGGCACAGGTGTCCCTGGGAGAATACTCAGGAGCCCTGGACACCGCTGGTGCTGCGCTTATTGCTTGAATTCAGCATTCAAGGCCAGAGGCTGCTGCATGCTGACGCTCGAACTGTATAGGACTGGCATAGCCAATCGCTGAGTGCCGGCGATGTGGGTTATACCATCCTGATCTTGCCCATCAACAGTGGACAGCCCGTTAAGGCAGTACACTCAACGAGGTGTACCCCATGGCGAGTAGTCCTCTTGAATCCTGTCCTGACAGGAACATCCTGATTCTACAAGATAATTCACTCGCCATCTTCATTTCTAAGTCAGCCCGGTGAATTAGGTGGAATCAAGACAATGGCGAAGGCCCAGACGACCTTGGGGCGGTATACCGAGCAGGGGATTCGGCCTGACCAACGCGAGGCTGTAGGGCATGAATAGTCTGTTCCAAGGGGCCCAGTCCCGCTCTTAGGCTACCGGAACGAAGTCAATCTCATCGCGATGATCTACCTGATCGGCAACACAACGGGGGACCGATCAGACTAAATCCACATGAAACGACAAAGAACTGTCATTGGAAGCAAAAAAACCAAACTGGTCAAAATGGTGCTGGTGGCAACTATGACTCTTGAGCCAAGTATTGGACAATCTGCACTGCATGGTGAAATACAGTCTGAAGAGGGGAGTACATTTCATCCTGCTTTCTCGATATACATATTTGCCAAAACGGTTGGGATGTGTTCAACGGGGACACATTCTATTTGAACAAAAATACCTGGAGGTCACCCCATGGATAAGACCCGTCTGAAAGGAAAAAACTGTCTGATCACTGGTGCCGCTCGCGGTATGGGTGCTGCTGTCGCCGAGCACTATGCCGAGCAGGGTGCTAATGTCTGCGTGGCTGATTTGAATATCGAAGGATGTGAGGAAGTTGCCAAGCGCATCAACGAAAGGGATGGCGGCAAGGCCATCACTGTCAAACTGAACGTCACTGAGCGCGACCAGATGAAGGCCGCTGTGAAGGCCACCGTCGATGCCTTTGGAAGCATTAATGTCATGGTCAACAATGCCGGCATCAACAAGCCTTTGATGTTTCTAGATATCACCGAAGAGAATTGGCGACAGATCATGGACGTTAATGCCCTAGGATGCCTTCTAGGGATGCAGGAAGCCGCCAAGCAGATGATCAAGCAGGGTAAGGAGAACGGGCCCTACAAGATACTCAACGTGGGCTCCATACTGTCGCGCCAGGCCTTCGATGACGTGGTGCCCTATGCCTGCAGCAAGCACGCCGTGCTGGCAATGATCAACGGTGGCGCCAAGGCGCTGATCGACCACAACATTACCGTCAATGGCTACGGTCCCGGTGTCGTGCGTACCGAGCTGTGGGAGCAGCTTGACAAGGATCTTGTCAGCATCGGCAAGTTCGACAAGCAGGGCCAGTCCATGGATGAGCTTGCCGAAAAGATGATCCTGATGAAGCGCTACTCCTACCCTGAGGATGTGGTGGGTACGGCCTCCTTTCTGGCCAGCCCCGAGTCGGACTACATGACCGGCCAGCTGCTAATGATCGATGGCGGCATGATCATGCAGTGACACAACCGACCACCTAGCCGATGGATCAGTAGTATCCTCTGTCTCGCATCACCCGATCGGCCCTGTCCTGTGCTATGGACAGGGCCTTCTTGATGGAGCGCCTCCCTGCCAGTACCTCGAATATCTCTTGGCCAGCAATATCGATGATGGAGGTTATATCGGCAACAGGTGGACGTGGCCAGGCCTGAAGGATGCCTTCCCTGGCCATTTTGTCCACCTCGCCAATGAGTGGCGATAGCGAAGATACCTCGGGATCACGGCTGACACTGAACCGTGACGTTACCAGACTGCCATTCAGAATATAGAGTTTGGACATGCTCCTGCACGTCAGGTGGCGCAAGGCCGCCCAAGCGGCTTCCACTCGTTCTTCCGAAAGGTTCGCAGGAATTGCCAGAGCATAGCCGCCGATGGGAACGACGGGTCGACCATGATTGCCGACGGTATGGGGAAGATAGCCGGTTTGCTGCCAGGCAGGGGAATTCTTGTTGAGTTCAAACAGTGGTGCGAGCGAGGTGTAGCAGTAGGCCATGCTAACCTCACCCGCTGCGTAGGACCTGGCACGCTCGTACCAAGACATCTGCAGGATATTGGGAGGCGAATACTTCAAGATATCCAGCATGTATTCGCAGGCACGAAAGGCAGCATCCGTCAGGAACATCGGACGAAGCTGATCCCCTTTCGCATCCTCGAACGCATAGCCTCCTTCGATACGCTGAAGATTGATGATCGGCTGACCGAATTTCGCCATCAGAAAGGCAAAGGTATGTCCCAAAGGCGTTCCTCTGGCCGCATTCCAGGCGATGCCATAGAACCTTTTGCCGGGATTGTGAAGCGCCCTGGCTACCCTTGTCAGCTGCTCCGTAGTCGACGGAGGCGAAAGCCCAGCGCTTTCCAGAATGTCTTTGCGATAGCACAAGAGCTCAGGTGTGGTTTGTACCGGTATTCCGTACTGCTTTCCAGCATAACGAGCACTATGGATGGCCTCAGAATGAAAGTCAGAAAGGTTGTAGCTTTCTCGGTCAATAAAGGCATCAAGGGGTAACAGCATATTTTGTGACGCCAACTCTCCGAACCAAGGTAGGTTACACGTGACAATGTCATAATGTGAATGAGAAAAGCGCGAGTTGGAAAGAATCTCCTCGCGCAGGCTATCGATCGACTTCGCCTTATTCTTGATATCCACCCCGAAGATTGCTTCGAGCTGACGCTTGAGGTTATGCATCGCCATGAAGGTGGGATCGGCATGCATCAAGACCCGTAGTCCTCCCTTGAGATCAAGCCGTTGAGACAGAACAGCGGGCGGCGATATCACGTCAGACGACTGGTAGGGTTCGTCTAGAATAATCTGGATCGTCGAGTCGGACTTGGGGTTCAGGCCAAAGGTATCTCCCAACAATGCCTTGATCCGCTTTGCATAATTTTCCCACTCCTCAATCATGGCATGAGAAGGATGTAGAGAGACCGTCTTTCCCGACTTTGTCCTGGGGCGGGAAAGGATCAGCCCTCGCTTGATGATACTCTCGATTCCCCTCTTGGCCGTGCCATAGGAGAGCCCGGAGGCATCGGCCAGCGAGGTGGGAGTAGTGAGCCGTCCGGCCAGATGATTGCGCATGACGTGAATCATCATGCGCAGTTCCCGGTATCCCTGCGTCATGGAGAGGGATTGTTCGGTTGTATCCTCGAACTTCTCTATGAAATCCAGAAAGCGAGCGAACTCGGTGCTGGTAAGTTTCGGCATCGGTGGCTCGGAGAGCTCATCGTAGGGGCCCTCGGGGTGCAACTCATGCAGCTGATCTTTCATACCCGCCTCGGCAATGAAGCGACTGGACAAGTTCACGATAGCTTCCTGCACCACCACGGGGCAACTACACGGAGATCACTCCGGCGTCAACGGATGCCATCGAGTATCAACCGGATCCCCAGCAGGATCAGCAAGACCAGAATGATTCGAAAGAAGAGCTCACTGCTCAATCGCTTCTGAATGACAAGCCCTAGGCGCACCCCCAGCCAGGCCACCGGGATCAGCAGCAGCGCGACGGTGAGGTTTTCGATATTCAGCAGGCCGAGCATGCCGTAGGGCACCAGCTTTACCAGGTTGATGGCGGCCAGGAAGACCACGGCGGTTCCCAGGAACTGTTCCTTGGAGAGCCTACACTGCAGCAGGTAGAAGTTGAGCGGCGGGCCCCCTGCATGCGCGATGAAACTGGTGAAGCCGGCGATGCCGCCGCTCACCCCACCGACCCATGTCGGCATGACGCGGCCGCGGAAGGGCTTGAGCAGTCCCCACAGGCCGAACAGGATCGAGAACACCCCCAGCAGCACCTTGAGCAGGTCCTCATCTAAGCGGCCATAGGTCAGGTAGCCGACCGCCACGCCGAGCACCGCCGGGGGAAGCATAAGCCACAGAACGAACCCCACACGGTGGCGCCACCAGGCCTTGAGGCTGAACAGGTCCATCACGATCAGCAGCGGCAGCATCACAGCAACGGCGAAGACCGGGCTGGCCTTCAGCGAGATCAGCGGCACCGCCACCACCCCGACGCCCCCGGCGAAACCCGATTTAGATATGCCGGTAATCAGCACGGCGATGATGATCAATACAATAAACTGCCAGTCGTACACCATGCAGGCCCCCTGCTCTCTGACCAGTTATAAAAAGGGGCCGTGACGATCACGGCCCAATCGGAGGAGTCCATTGCCTCACATGAGTGAAATGCCTCACGGGATGTCCGGGAGTCGCCTCCCTGAAGACCGGATCACAGTACTTCGCAAACCTCCTCGAACGTGAAGCGATCCTGGCGCGGGAAGAGCGCCGAGGCATCGCCGTACCCCAGGTTGCAGAGGAAGTTGCTCTTCACCCGACCATCGGGAAAGAACTCCTCATCCACCGCCGCATTGTTGAAGCCGGACATCGGCCCGGCATTCAGCCCCAATGCGCGGGCGGCCAGGATGAAATACCCACCCTGGATGGAACTATTGCGGAACGCCGTCGAATTGATGAAGTCCGTCTTGCCCTCGAACAGCGACTTGGCATCCTTGTTGTGGGAAAACATTCGCGGCAGGTGCTGGTAGAACTCGGTGTCGTAGCCCAGCACGGCCACCACGGGCGCCTGCATGGTCTTCTCCTGATTGCCGGGAAGCAGTGCCGACTTTAGCCTTTCCTTGGCTTCCTGGCTCTTAAGGAAGAGCACGCGAAGTGGCTGGCAGTTCATGGAAGTCGGGCCGAAGTGTAGCAGGTGATACAACTCGCGCAGCTTCTCCTCGCTGACATCCTGATCCTTCCATACGTTATGGGTACGCGCCTCGGTAAACAGTGTCTCGACCGCAGTGTTATCGATGACAGTCATGTCGTTTTCCTCTTGCTGGATGGTGGTTGCTGGATGGTTTCGTCTTGCGTTGCGACTAGCGGCTCGCCTTCAGACCGAAGTCGTATGTCAGATGGCGGAAGGGGACTTCCATCGACCTTCCATCAGGTGCTCTTCCCGGTGGCAGCAGCTCATATTCCCTGACCAGGGAATCCTTGACGCCAAAGACGGCGTCGGAGTCGAGGTAGGGGTCGTCCTCGGCGAAGACCTGGGTCACCAGGGTCTCGAAGCCCTCGGCCATCAGCATGAAGTGCACATGAGCGGGCCGGTACGGATGTCGACCGGTGATTTCCAGCATCTTGCCGACCGGGCCGTCGGTGGGGATCGGATAGGGTGAGGGGGTCACCGTCCAGAAGGCATAACGTCCCTGGTCGTCGGTGGTGAACCTGGCCCGCAACGAGGCACTCTCGAGCTCCTTCTGGACGTCGTAGAATCCTTCGCTGTCCGATTGCCAGACATCGACAACGACATTGGCCATTGGCTCGCCGCGACCGTCATGCACCCGCCCCTCCACGAAGAAGGGCTCTCCCTCGACGTTCCAGTCGATCGACTCGCCCTGGGCGACCTGGGGCGGGTCGGCCACGTAGAAGGGTCCCAGCACCGTGCTTTCCGACACCATGGGGTCCGATGTCTGATGATTGATGGCATCGACCAGCATCGTCACGCCCAGGGTATCGGAGAGCAGGATGAACTCCTGACGCTTGTCATCGCACATCTGGCCGGTGCGGGTCAGGAAGTCGATGGCCTGGGTCCACTCCTGTTCGGTGGGCTGGACCTCCCGCAGGAAGCCATGCAGGTGGGTGACCAGGCTGTTCAGCACGCTCTTCAGGCGTTCGTCACTGCAGCCGGCGAACTGCTCGATCACGGCATCCGTGATGTTCTCTGCATTGAGATTTCGCATGGATCATTTCCTCTCGATGGCCGGCAGCCCGGAGAGGCGCTCGGTATGGTGGATCGCGGCGATGTAGTCATCCTCACCATGCCCTGTGCCGATCAGCGAGCTATAGGCCTCGCGCATCTGGGCGGCCAGGGGCACGGCGACACCGTCGCCGTGGGCACAGCCGAGGATAAGGTCCAGGTCCTTGGCCATCTGGGCGGCCGAGAAGGTGGAGGTGAAGTCACGCTCCTTCAGCGGCTGAGTCTTGTACTTGACCATCGGCGAGCCCACGGCGCTGTCGGCCATCAGGTCCAGCATCGCCTCCCAGCCGATGTTGCCCTTGCGGGCCATCGCCAGGGCCTCGCCCATCATCCCCGCGCTTACCGCGATCATCAGGTTGATCGCCAGCTTGGCGTAGCGCGCCTGCTCATCGTCACCGAGCCAGTACTGGGCCTTGGTGAAGGTGTTCATCACCGGCACGGCCTCATCCAGCGCCTCGCGCGGACCGGAGACCATGGCCGACAGGGTGCCGGACTCGGCGGCGACCGGGTTGCCCGACACCGGGCTGCGCAGATAGGCAATACCCCGCGTCCCGACGGCCGCGGCTACCCTGGCGGAGGCCTCGATGCTGACGGTGCTGGTCTCAACCAGCACGCTGCCAGGGGCCATCGCCTCGATCAGCCCACCCGACGCCAGCGTCAGGCCCAGTAGCGCCCGGTCATCGGGAATCGACACGAACACCAGGCCACAACCTTCGACTGAGGAGGCCAGGTCATCGTGAGCCGTGATGCCGAACTGTTCGGCCAGCGTCATTCGCTCGGCGCTGAGATCGAACCCCTGGACGGGATAGCCGGCCGCGGCGATCCGCGTCGCCATGGGCAAGCCCAGCTTGCCAAGGCCAATCCAGGCTACCTTGTTGGTTGTTGTCATTGTGACGCCCCCTCTTGTTGGCGTGACTGAAGCTCGGCGTAGATGCGGTGACCGGAGGCTGCCAGTTGGCTGATCCCCTCCTCGACGTCCGCCAGCAGCTTGCCGTGTCGCTTGTGGAACGCTCCCGCCACCATGACGCTGTCGATGTTGGAGAGACTCGCCTGCATGACCACGGTCGAGACCGGGTCATTGACCGGCTGCATGTTCAGCTGACTGCTGTCGAGCAACACGATGTCGGCCTGCTTGCCAGGGGTCAGGCTGCCAATGCGCCCCTCGAGACCCAGGGCGCGGGCACCGTCGATGGTGATCCACTGAAGCGCCTCGCGGGTGCGGATGGTCGATGTGTCGGGAATGCTGCCCTGCTCGTGTCGCGAGGCATCGTTGTCCAGGGAGCGCTGCATGCCCAGCGCCATCCTCGCCACCGTGAACATGTCCCCGGAGATCACCGATTCGAGATCCACCCCCAGGGAGACGACGCCGCCGTGTCGGCGAACGTGGCCGGTGATCGGGAAGCCGTGCCCCTGGGTCATCTCGTTCTCAGGCGCGATGGAGAAGGTCACCCCCTTCTCGCAGAACCTGGCCAGCTGTTCGTCGTCCAGACTCTGCCCGTGCACGATGTTGATATCCGGCCCCAGGAGTCCCTTCTCCTCGATCACGTCCCAGCCACCGGGGGTGACCGCCTTGCCGCCGCCCTGGTGCATGGAGGCCACTAGGCCGAACTCCTTGGCCAGTTCGAAATCGTGCAGGGTGACATCGAGGGTGGAGTAGTGCGGCCCGAGGATCGCCAGGCCTAGAGTCACGCGCCCCTCGTGGTCGCCCAATGAGCCGGCGAGCAGCCGCTCGACCTCGCCGCGGGGATGGGGAATCTCGCTGAAGTGTGGCTGGCCCGGCTTGGGGTCCGGCTTGGGCGAGCCGTGGAAGAACAGTGCCCGGATACCGGACTCATTGAGCCCGCGAATCGCCGCATCAGTATGCTCGGGCGTGGGGTTGTTATGGCACCAGTCACCCAGGGTGGTGGTACCGCAGTTGAGCTGGTTGAGCGCGCCCATCCGGGTGGCGATATGGATGTCATCAGGGCTGAACAGGGTCGCCAGGCCGCGATGCACATGGCCGAAATACTCGAGCAGCGTCCAGTTGGCGGCAACGCCGCGCAGGGCCGTCTGCCAGGTATGCATATGGGCATTGACCAGCCCGGGGATCAGAATGCCACCCTGACAGTCGACCACCTTGGCCCCCTCGGACGGCAGGTCATGGCCAACCGCCAGGATACGATTATCTTCCACGAGCACCTGGCCATCGACTAGATCACCGGTCCCGGGGTCCATGGTCACCACGGTGGCATTGGTCAGCAGGGTCTTCATGCGTCGGTAACCTCCCTTGATGTCGGACGACGGCCGGCATGGGCATCGCTCAATAGGCGATGGATGCCGTCGGCCTCGATCTCGCGTGGATTCCAGTAGGGATTGCTCGTGGCGATCTGGGTCGCCCGATCGATATCGCTCGCCTGCAGGCCGATGTCGGCCAGGGCCAGGGGCGCCCCCACGGCGCGCGCCAGGTCATGGAGCCCACCGGCCGCATCGTCGCTGCTCAGCGCCCGGGCGATGCGGGAGATCGCCTCCGGGGCGGCCCCGGCGTTGTAGGCCACGGCGTGGGGCAGCACGATGGTATGGGTCTCGGCATGGGGCAGGTCGAAGGAGCCGCCCAGGGTGTGGCAGAGCTTGTGATGCAGCGACATCCCGACGGAGCCCAGGCAGGCACCGCACAGCCAGGCGCCATAGAGAGCATCCGAACGCGCGACCTGGTTGGCCGGCTCCTGGACGATCAGAGGAAGGCTGCGTGCCAGGGCCGCAATGCCCTCCTCCGCCATCAACGAGATCACCGGATTGCGGTCCTTGGCGTAGAGCGCTTCCACCGCATGGGCAATGGCATTGATACCGCTGGTACCGGACATGCCGACCGGCAGACCCAGCGTCAGGTCGACGTCGTAGATCACCACCTCGGGCAGCACCTCGAGGGTGCGCTGGGTCGTCTTCAGGCCGTCCCGGGTTTCCCCGAGGATCGGCGTCATCTCGGAGCCGGCATAGGTCGTGGGGATCGCCACCTGAGGCAGGCCGGTCCGAAGGGCGATGGCCTTGCCGAGCCCGATGGTGGAACCGCCCCCGATGGCCACGGTGCAGTCCGCCTCGAGTTCTTCCAGGTGGCGCATCGCCGCGTCGGTCACCTCGACAGGGGTATGCATCCTGGCCTCGGCGAAGAGGCCTGCCCCGAGCTCGCCCAACTGGGCAAGCACCTCGCGGGCCTGGCCTGCCTGCTCGGGCGTTGCCAGGACGAGTGCACGGTGGCAGCCCAGCTCACGGACCTCGTCGGCGAGTCGGGACAGGGTTCCTTGGCCGAAGATGACGCGTGACGGCAAGCCGTTGTAGATGAAGGGCATCATGGTGGTGTCCTCGTGATTGCGTGGGAAGGTCAGGCGCGGGCGCACTGCCCCATCAGGCCGAGGCCGCGGGGGCAGGTCCGCTGGCGTCAGTGACGTACTGCCCGGTGATGGCCTGAACCAGCTTGTCCTCGGAGACCGCATCGCCGTCGAATTCCGCCGTCACCCGGCCGTCGTACATCGCGATGATGCGATTGCTGACGCCCAGTACCTCGGGCATTTCTGACGAGATCACCAGCACCGCATAGCCCGACCGGGCCAGTTCCTTGATCAGCGCATGGATCTCGGCCTTGGAGCCCACGTCGATGCCGCGGGTCGGCTCGTCCAGGATCAGCAGCTTGGGATGGGTATGCAGCCATTTGCCGATGACGATCTTCTGCTGGTTGCCACCACTGAGGTTGCCGACCTTCTGGCGCCAACTGGGCGTCTTGATCTTCATCGCCTGCTGGTACTTGTCGTAGACGACCTTCTCTTCTCCGGTCTTCATGAAGCCCATGGAAGAGACACTGCCAAGCGCAGAGAGGGTCATGTTGTCGCGGCAATTCATGCCAAGGATTAGACCCTGATCCTTGCGATCCTCCGGGACCAGAGCGATGCCCTTGACCACCGCATCGTGGCTGGAACGAATCGTCTCGACCTTGCCTTCGAGCAGGATCTCGCCGACCGACGGCTGACGCAGACCGAAGACCGTCTCGGCAACCTCGGAGCGACCCGCACCGACCAGACCGTACATGCCGACGATCTCCCCCTTGCGGACGCTGAAGCTGACATCCTCGAACACTCCATTCACGGTGAGGTGACGCAGTTCGAGCATCTTCTCGCCGAACTGGCTGGGTTTGCTGGCATGATCAAGTTCGAGGGTCCTGCCGATCATCAGCTTGGTGACCTCATCCTCGCTGGTGTCGACCGTGTTCAGGGTCCCGTTGTACTCGCCGTCCCGCAGGACCGAGATACGCTGGGAGAGGTGGAAGATCTCGTCCATGCGGTGCGAGATATAAACAATACCGACGCCCTGCTCCTGAAGGTTGCGGATGATGTCGTAGAGCACCGGCTTCTCGTGATCGGTCAGTGATGCCGTCGGCTCGTCGAAGACCACGATCCGAGGTGTGAAGACCAGGGCCCGGGCGATCTCCACCATCTGCTTCTTGGCGATGGAGAGGTTGCTGACCATGTCGCGGGAGCTAAAGGTACACTTGAGCCGCTTGAGTATCTCGGTGCTGTCGGCGTGCAGCTTCTTCCAGTTGACACGGTTGCCCCATTTCAGCGGCAGGCTGCCCAGGAAGATGTTTTCGGCTACCGACATCTCGGGGACCAGCGACTGCTCCTGGTGAATCAGCACGATGCCGCTCTTCTTGGCCTGCTTGGGATTCTCGAAGGACTTCTCCTCTCCCGCGAGGATGATCTTCCCCCCGTTGGGCTGATGCTTGCCGGCCAGTACCTTCATCAGGGTGGACTTGCCAGCGCCGTTCTCGCCCAGCAGGGCATGGACCTCGCCCGCCCTGACGTCGAAGCTGACCTTGTTCAGGGCCAACACACCCGGAAACTTCTTGGTGATGTCGATCAACGACAGCACGGGGCTCGAGGAACTCTCACCGTGAGCGGTGTTCCGGTTCATGGCTGCAGTACTCATATGCTGACTCCCTTGCTGGCATGGACGTTGAGCCGCTGGTCGATGATCAGCACCGAGATCAGGATGACGCCGAGAATGACCAGCACGTAGAAGGCCGGTACCTGCATCAGGTTCATGCCGTTGCGTAGGATGCCGATGGCCAACACGCCGCCCAGGGTGCCGGTGATGCTGCCGTACCCGCCCGTCAGCTTGGTGCCACCGAGCACCACGGCTGTGATGGTCCACAATTCATAGTCACGACCCAGGTTCGGCGTGGCGGCGCCCATCTGGGTCGCCAGAAGCACCCCGGCGAGAGCAGCGAAGAACCCCACGATGATGAAGTTGATCATCATGTGACGGCCGATGCGGATACCCGCATCCAGAGCGGCCTCGGGGTTGCCGCCCACGGCAAAAGTATTGCGACCATGGCCGGTCTTCTTGAGCACCAGATGCATCACCAGGGTGCAGATGAGGAAGATGATGGCGAGCACGGGAAACGGTCCGATCGAGGCGGTCCCAAAGTCGGAGAAGGCGAAATTAGTAGCGTAGAAGGACTGCTCTTCGGTGTAGACGAAGATGAGGCCACGGACACCGATCATCGCCCCCAGGGTCACGATGAAGGCGTTGACGCCGGTCTTCCAGACGATCAGGCCATTGATGGCACCCAGGACAAGGCCAGACGCCAGAGCGGCAATGACCGCGATGGTGATGCCATAGTCCTGAAGGCCGACCGACAACGATGCAGCCAGCCCCAGGACGGCACCCACCGAAAGGTCGATGTTGCCGTTGATCATCACGTAGGTCATGCCCAGTGCGATCAGCCCGATGGTCGAGGTCTGGACCAGGATGTTGCTCAGGTTTCCGACGGAGAGAAAGTACTCCGACATGAAGCTGAAGAAAACCGTAATGACGATGACAAATATCCATATCGGCTGGATAAAGCCACTGCCCTTTAGAAAATCGTTCATGTTAATCATGTTGATCACCAGGTTCAGGAGTGAGTCGTGAACAGACGCTTGCGTTTGTTAGCAAGGTCCAGCCACACCGCCAGGATGATGATCACCCAGGTGACGAGCCATTGGGTGTAATAGGGATACCCCAGCAGCAGCAGGCCATTCTGGATGAAGCCCAGAATCAATACCCCAATGATCGTTTTCCAGATACTTCCTGCTCCACCCAGCAGGCTGGTTCCCCCGAGAATGATTCCGGCCAGCACCAGCAATTCATAGCCCTGCCCGACGTTGTTCTGTGACCCCATGACCCGTGACCCTAGCACCAGGGCGGCACAGGACACGCAGAAGGCAGAGATCAGATAAGTACTGAATACGCACCAGTTTTTGCGGATACCGGAATAGACGGCAGCGGCCGGGTTACCGCCGACAGCGAAGATGCGACGACCATAGCTGGTATGGGACATGACGACCTGCACGATGATCGCCAGGATGGCAAAGAGGATGACCGGGACCGCGATTCCCAGCACATAGCCTCGCCCGAAAAAAGCGAACCAAGTGTCGCTCTGGTTGGCGATATCGACGTTTTTCCCGCCGCTATAGATCAGCACCAGCCCTTGGATCGCCGACAGCATCGCCAGTGTTACAATTAGCGAATTCAGTCTCATGAAGCCAATCAGAAAGCCGTTGACAGCCCCGATAATCAGGGTTAAGACGAACATCAGGATGATGGCACCGGCCGGTCCGATCTTGTCGTGCAAATCGACGACCAGCACCGTCGAGAAGGAGAGCATCGACCCGACGGAGAGATCCAGGTTGCCGCCGATTATTACCACCGTGACGCCCACCGCAATGATACCTATGATGGATGCCTGACGGACCACCGTCATGATGTTTGACTGGGATAGAAACTGTTCGGAGAACAGCGAGAAAGCAAACATGCAGATAAGAAAAAAGACCAGGATTCCCTGAGCGGAAAGAAAGTTCAGGAGACCCGCCTTATGCTTCTTACTTAGCATGATGGCTTGTTTACCTTGCTCTATAGAAGCCATGATACTCACCTGTATTGGCGCTAAAGACTGAAGGCCAAGATGCTTCCGTTGCCGTCGACGACCCGTCGGCATACCCGGGGCATGCCACCAGATCGAGGGACTTTCTGACCATTCTTTATGGCCAACGGAGTGTCGTTATCTGTTTTCCGCTACGGTCTTCATCAACCGTTGCAGAGCCATTGGCCTGGGGGAAAGCGGGAAGGCACGAACTTCCTTCGTGCCTGAGAGTTACGATATTCAGAACACGGGCTTTTCGAACTCGGCCAAGTTGTCGGCGGTAATCTTGGGCGTTTCGAAGAAGTTCATCTTCGGCACTTCCTCTCCTGACAGCACGTCCAGGGCGGTCTGGAGGGCCGCTTCGGCGTCATCGACCGGTGACTGGTAGATGGAGCCGTAGTACTCGCCACGCTCGATGGCCTCGTAACCCACCGCAAAATTGGTGGCACCGATAAACACGATCTCTTCGGCGCGGTCAGCGCTCTTGGCAGCGTTCAGGGCGCCGACCCCCATGTTGTCATCTCCGGCGTAGACGCCGTCGATGTCATCGTATTTGGTGAGAAAGTTTTCCATGACCCGCTGGGCCTTCTCACGGTTCCAGTCCGCGGGCTGGGTCTCCACGAGCTCGACCCCGGGGCACGCCTCGGCTAGTCGCTCCTCAAAGCCCTGGGAACGCTCCATGGCCGTCGTATACCCCGGCTGGCCGGCGATCTGAACGATTTGACCCTCGCCATCAAGGGCGTCGCACATCATCTCGGCTGAGGAGGCCCCCTGCTGGACATTATCGGGGCCGGAGAAAGCTGCAATGTATTCAAGGCCTGCCTCGGCAATCTTAGAATTGGTCACCACGACAGGAATGCCGGCATTATGGGCCTGACGGATGACCGGAATTACCGCCTGGCCGTTGGTCGGCCAGATGATGATGGCATCGACACGCTGCTGGATGAGGTTGCGCACCTGGCCGATCTGACGAGCTACATCTCCGCCGGCATCTAGAACGACAACTTCGACGTTATCGAGCTCATCGGCGGCCTGCTCGAAGGCACTTTCATAAGTCGTCTGATAGCTGTCGACACCGACATTGTTCTGGGTTATGCCGATCCTGTAGGGATCTTCGGCATGGGCTATTGTGGTAGTAACCATAAACACGGATGTAGCTATAGCGGCATTCTTTAACATGTGAAATTCTCCAATTAGGTTTTAGTATTTATTGTTTAACCTGCATGCTTTCAGGCTTGCTTTCGAATGTTAGTCCGCTGCACGTAACTCTCGCAACGCGGTCATGATAGAGAAATGACCATTCTGGCTATTTTGCTCAGCCAGCAGTTGGACATCCCGGTTTCTATTGCGATGTACTCGGCTTTAACAATGGATCCGGTTGCATGCCCGCCGTAGAAAACCGATAAATGCTTAGAGGTAGCTCGTCATGTCCAACCCCTGCATCATCTGCGTTGCCATTACAGGAAGCGTGCCGCGCAAGGAGAACAATCCGGCGTTGCCGACTACCATCGAGGAGCAGGTCGAGAGCACCCAGGCCGCCTTTGAGGCCGGTGCCAGCATCGCCCACTGCCATGTGCGCAACGATGTCCAGACGCCGACCTCGGATCCCGAGCGATTCGCCAGACTGATGGAGGGGCTCAAGAAGCACTGCCCCGGTATGATCATTCAGCTCTCCACCGGGGGACGATCGGGTGCCGGCAAGGATCGCGGTGGCATGCTGCCACTGAAGCCCGACATGGCCAGTCTTTCGGTGGGCTCCAACAATTTTCCGACCCGGGTTTACGAAAATCCACCGGACTTGGTGGAGTGGCTCGCCGAGGAAATGCTGACCTACGGCGTTAAGCCGGAAATTGAGGCCTTCGATCTCTCACATATCCATCAGGCGGTGTCCCTGTCCAAGCAGGGCAAGCTCGAGGCGCCTCTCTATGTGCAGTTCGTCATGGGCGTCAAGAACGCCATGCCGGTTGACAAGCCGACTTTCCATTTCTATGTGGAAACACTCAACCGTCTGGCGCCGGATGCCCAATGGTGTGGCGCCGGGATCGGACCCAACCAGATCGTCTTGAACGAATGGTCTATCGCCGCCGGCGGACATACCCGTACCGGCCTTGAGGACAATATGCGCCTTGACCGTGACACCCTAGCACCCTCTAATGCTGCCCTCGTAGAACGGACAGCGGGGCTCTGCGAAAAGTACGAACGACCCGTTGCTTCCTGGCAAGAGGCCAGGGACATCCTCGGCCTGGGGCAGCCAGTAGGTCGCTGAACGTCGACGCCGAATTGATGTCGCGACCCATCAGCCATCAGCCGTTACTCCCGACCCAACGGGGTTTCCATTTTTTCGAGGAGCTGTTCATGGGCGTACCAAGGATCGTGGTAGTGGGTGGAGGTGCTGGTGGGCTCGAGCTTGCCAGCCGACTGGGACGGCGGCTGGGGCGGCGCGCCAAGGCAGAGATCGTGCTGGTCGATCGCAATCTCACCCACATCTGGAAACCCCTCTTGCATCAGGTGGCAACGGGTGCCCTCGATTCTGGCCTCGACGAGGTCTCCTATCAGGGGCACGCCAGCGACAACGGCTACCGGTTCCAGCGTGGGACCCTGTCCGGGCTGGATCGCGAAAAACGAAAGCTGACCCTGGCTCCTGTCCTTGATGAGCACGGCACAGAAGTCCTGCCCTCGCGTACCCTGGACTACGATGTTCTGGTGCTGTCATTGGGTAGTGTCAGCAATGACTTCGGGACGCCAGGCGTGGCCCAGCACTGCCACTTCCTCGACAGTCCTGCCCAGGCAGAGAACTTTCGTCAGGATATGCTGAAAACCTTCTTGCGTTACAGCGACCCCGACCAGCAACGCCTATCCCGATTGACAGTCGGCATTGTCGGTGCCGGTGCTACTGGTGTGGAGTTGGCCGCCGAGCTCTATGATGCCTCGCGAATGCTCAATAGCTATGGCTTCACCTCCCTGGACAGCAGCCAACTGGAAGTTCACTTGGTTGAGGCCGCCACGGACATCCTTCCAGTGCTGCCTGAACGCATCCGCAAGGCGGTGACTGTCGAGCTGACCAAGCTGGGTGTCGAATTGCATGTTGGCACCCGGGTTACCGGCGTCGAGAAGGACCTGATCATCACCCAGGACGGGGCACACATCGAGACCGACCTCTGCGTCTGGGCTGCTGGCATCAAGGCGCCGGAAATCCTGTCGACCCTGGGCCTGTCCACCGAGTCCAACCACCGCATCAAGGTGTATTCCACCCTGCAGAGCCTCGATGATCCGAATATTTTTGTCTTCGGTGACTGTGCCAGCTGTCCCCAGGAGGATGGATCCACGGTGCCACCCCGGGCCCAGGCGGCGCATCAGCAAGCCTTGCTTCTCACCCGCAACCTACGTGCCTGGCTGGACGGCAAGTCGCTGAAGCCCTTCGTCTATCGGGATCGCGGTTCGCTGATCTCGCTTGCCCATTTCGATGCCGTGGGCAGCCTGATGCGCGGGTCCTCTGCACGCAGCCTCTTCCTCGAGGGTCACCTGGCAAAGTTCTTCTATATGTCGCTGTATCGCATGCACCAACGAGCCATTCACGGCACCTTCAAGACGGCCCTGATGGTGATCGTTGATGGACTCAATTTTTTCCTCAAGCCACGCATGAAACTTCACTGAATAAACATAACCCCTTTACCCTGCATCCAAATCATTCCAACACGAGGCGCCACTATGGCCGGATTCGACAAGCGTGTGTACTCCTACGAAGCGGCAATGGAGGGTATCGAGAGCGGCATGACCGTGATCGCGGGGGGCTTCGGTCTCTGTGGCATCCCCGAGAATCTGATCGCCGAGATCAAGCGTCGCGGCGTCAAGGACCTGACGGTGTACTCCAACAACTGCGGCGTCGACGGTTTCGGGCTGGGTCTGCTGCTGGAGGACAAGCAGATCCGCCGCTTCTACGCCTCCTATGTCGGCGAGAATGCGTTGTTCGAGCAGCAGATGCTCAACGAGGAGATCGAGGTGATCCTTACTCCCCAGGGTACCCTGGCGGAGAAGATGCGCGCCGGCGGCGCCGGTATCCCGGCCTTCTATACCGCCACCGGCTATGGCACGCCCATCGGCGAGGGCAAGGAGGTCCGCGAGTTCAACGGTCGCCACTGCATCCTCGAGGAATCGGTGGTGGGGGACTTCGCCATCGTCAAGGGCTGGAAGGCCGACCGATACGGCAACGTCGTCTACCGCGACACCGCCCAGAACTTCAACCCCATGGCGGCCACCGCCGGCCGGATGACCGTGGTCGAAGTCGAAGAGATCGTCGAACCCGGTGAGCTCAAGCCCGATCAGATCCACACCCCCGGCATCTATGTCGACCGCATCATCCAGGGCACGTTCGAGAAGCGCATCGAGAAGCGCATCGAGAAGCGCACCGTACACCAGGGGTGATCCCGACGTTTCCCCTACGACCGCTTCTCCACCGAACACAAGAGGCAAGAAGATGGCACTGACTCGCGAACAGATGGCAATGCGCGTGGCGCGCGAACTCGAGGACGGTTTCTACGTCAACCTGGGGATCGGCATTCCGACTCTGGTGGCCAACTATATCCCCGATGGCATCGACGTGATGCTGCAGTCCGAGAATGGCCTGCTCGGCATGGGACGCTTCCCCACCGAGGAAGAGCTCGACCCCGACATGATCAACGCCGGCAAGCAGACCGTCACCGCACGGCCCGGTGCGGCGATCTTCAGCTCCGCGGAATCCTTCGCCATGATCCGTGGCGGTCACGTGGACTTGACGGTACTCGGGGCCTTCGAAGTCGACCAGAACGGCAACATTGCGTCCTGGATGGTTCCCGGCAAGCTGATCAAGGGCATGGGTGGTGCCATGGACCTGGTGGCCGGCGCCGAGAATATCATCTGCACCATGACCCATGCCTCCAAGCATGGCGAGTCCAAGCTGCTCGAGAGCTGCAACCTGCCGCTGACCGGCGCGGGCTGCATCAACCGGGTGCTGACCGACCTCGCTTATCTGGAGATCAAGGATGGTGCCTTCCACCTCAAGGAGCGGGCCCCGGGCGTCTCCGTTGAGGAGATCAAGTCGCTGACCGCCGGCAAGCTTGTGGTGCCAGATGATGTCCCGGAGATGACCTTCGAGGTCTGACGAGTATCTAGTACTACTCTGACACAAACATTGCCATTTACCCGCTTCATTCATCAGGGTGCCGAATGAGGCAGGATCACTACATGAGTGTGTGGTTTCTCTATATTCCTCTATGGTTCACGTAATAGCGGAGGACACTTAACAATGCAAGTTCACTTGGACGTCAAAAGCGACCTCCTCGCTCCTCGTCGCTCTGTTTTTTAACTCCAGTGATTTGCGATGTTATATCAGCCTTTTCTGTACGTCAGCTTTTGGCCGAAAGCTGCCCTTCCTGCTAGAGGGAGCAGGAAGGGTGGCGGAGTAGCTAGTCTTCAGTCCTCACCAACCAGCTCTCGACAGTTTCGGCACCATACTCGTCTTTCCATGCTTTAAGTGTCTTCTGGTTGCCGCCGCGGGTCTCGACGGTTTCTCCGGTGTTGGGGTTCTTGTAGATCTTGAGCTTTCGCTTGGCGCGGCCCGAGCCCTTGGCAGTGCCGGAACCCTGGCCAGCCTCCTGGGTTGGGTCCAGCAGCTTGATGACGTCTGCCGCAGACTTGTCGAATTCGCGCATCAGGTCTTCGAGGTGGCTCTTGAAATCCAGCTCGGTCTTGAGGCGCTCATCGTTCTTCAGCTTGTCCAACTCTTCCTGAAGCTGCTTGATCTGCTGTTCTTTCTGGATGTAGGAGCTGAGAATTGACACGGTGCATCTCTCGTTGGTTGGTATTCTTGATCATTATGATGGCAATGCGCCAGTGATTCAATAAGTGGCCTGATACGTTTCAATCAATCTCGATAGTTTCAAGTTTCATGAGCAATCCTGCTGCTGGGAGCTCGAGACAGCGATCGATTTCGGTGAGTACCTCGACTCAGCCGCTATCCGCTACCCCGAAGCTCCAGGATTACCGTCATTTTAACCAACTCCGGTGATGCTCTTATCGTCACGCCACGGCTTCTATCCAAGCAGCTGTGCATTCTGGTGATGCCAGCGGGCTAGGCATAATCGTCCAGCTGCCTAGGCGTCGTCCTCGGTTTCCGCGGCGTTGGTGTTGTTGTTGGTCATCATGAGGTTCCTATTCCAGTTCGCGATCCTGAGGCCTTCTCTTTCGCAATGTCTGGCGAAGTGGCTTTGCAATGGTATGCCAGTTGCTGATGGCGTCATCCGGGGTTCTGCCGGAAACGGCAAGCCGGATGACGGCTGGTTCGAAGACAGGAGAAGTGCCGTAGCCAACGCTTCGCTCGACATGCTGATAGATGCGGCACAGACACTGCGCCTCCTTTCCCGCCTTGACTTGCGGCGGGTTCTTTCCGCGGCGCTGCAATGGCCAGTCAATCTCGTAGGGTTCCATCGGCATCACGTTCTCGGTCAGCAGCGTGTAGATCAGCAGGATGCCGTCACGGCGTCCCTCGGCCAGGGTGGCGATGATGCTTTCCGCATCGAACCGCTCGAACTCGAGAAATAACTCTCGGTAGACGCCATGGCCCTCGGACAGCCTGAAGTGGTTATGAAACCTGGCTGGCAGCGGCCTCCAACGATCAGGAGTGCCGGGCAGCAGCTCCTCCACGGTGGGTATCGAGAATTCGAGCGTCTCCAGCGTGGCCCGAATGTCGTCACCCGTGATCCATCGCCGCTTCCTGCTCTTGCGGAACAGCTCGATCAGGCCATCGGTGATGGCCACCAGGTTCTTCTCGGGGGGATCGGTCAGCCAGGCGACCAGGTGCTCTGGCCTCGGCCGTCCGATGGGGTCATCGGTATCGACGGCCCACAGCATCCAGATACCGTGATCGGTGGACCAGCCGAGGAAGAAGTGGTACGCCATGCAGAGGTCGCGAATCTCCGGATTCATCCCCAGCGCCAGGCTGGGGAGCACATTCTGCAGGCCGTCGGCCAGCGTCATGACCTGATAGCAGTCGTCATCCTTCCTGATGATATCGGCGTTGAGCATCGCGGCCTCCCTGAGGCAATGATGGCCCGCCACGGCGTGTGGCGGGCCTGGCATCAGTAGCGGTTTCTCCACCACTTGGCCATTTCATCGGAGAGCCCGCCCGGTTCGCGGGCCTCGAGCACCATTCGGGTCAGGCGCTGCTGATCCGGCGGCGGACGCCGTACCCCCCCCCCGCCGCGCCCTGGAGCTGGCGAAGGCGTGGCGTCTTCTCCCAAGGCAGCGCGACATCCTCGCGCCCGAAGTGGCCGAAGGCGGCAGTCGAGGCGAACAGCGGGCGCTGCAGGTCGAGATCACGCAGGATGCCGGCGACCGAGAGATCGAAGGTCTGGCGCACTGCCTCTTCCAGTGTCTCGTCGGGCACCGTGCCGGTGCCGTGGGTATCCACCAGCAGCGAGACAGGGTCGGGGCGACCGATGGCATAGGCCAGCTGCAGCGTGGCACGTCGGGCCAGCCCCGCGGCCACCAGATGCTTGGCGACCCAGCGCGCGGCATAGGCGCCGGAGCGGTCGACCTTGGTGGCGTCCTTGCCCGAGAAGGCACCCCCTCCATGGGGACAGCGTCCGCCGTAGGTGTCGACGATGATCTTGCGGCCTGTCAGGCCGGCATCACCCAGTGGCCCGCCGATCTCGAAGCGCCCGGCCGGGTTGACCAGGTAGCGGATCGCGTCGCTGCGCAGTGCCTCGGGAATCACCGGCTCGATCAGCTCGCGGATCACATCCTGCTCCACGGTGGCGGTGGGCACGGCCTCGTCGTGCTGGGTCGAGAGCACCACGGTCTCCACGGCCACCGGCTCCTCGCCGCGGTAGCGCACGCTGACCTGGGCCTTGGCATCCGGTCGCAGCCAGGGCAGGGCGCCGCTGTCGCGCAGTTCCCTGTGACGCCGCATCAATCGGTGAGCCAGCTTGATCGGAAGAGGTAGCAATTCCGGGGTCTCGTCGCTGGCGTAGCCGAACATCAACCCCTGATCGCCAGCGCCGCATTCATCTTCCCCGCGCCGCACGCCCTCGGCGATCTGGGTGGACTGGTGGTGGTGGTGCAGCCGTACCTGGATGTCTCAGGTGTCCGGATCGATGCCGGGAATGTCGCTGCGGTAGCCGGTCTCGCGCAGTATCGTGCGCACGATGTCTTTCACCTCATCGAGCACCTGGCGGTGCAGAGCGGGGGGAAAGGCCGAGCTCGCCGGCGACCACCACTAGTTCGCGGGTCAGCAAGGTCTCGCAAGCCACCCGAGCCGATGAGTCGAGGGCGAGGCAACGGTCCAGCACGGCATCCGAAATACGGTCGGCCAGCTTGTCGGGATGCCCGTCGGAGACCGACTCCGAGGTGAACAGGTAGCTACGGCTCATGAGCGGGCCTCCTTGCGCTGCCTGGCCAGTGTCTCCAGGTCGGCGGTGCCGCCCTTCACGCGGCAGTAGCCGCAACCGAACTCGTTGGCGCTGCTGCTGACCATCAGCCGGTGGGATTTGCCGGGGCAGTCGGCGTACCAGGCGGACGGCGATTTACCGGCGGGTTCGGGCCTCAGGCCCAGCTGGCGGGCCAGCACGATGATCGGCGCTTCAGCCTGGGCCTCGGCCTCCCGGGTATTGCGGTCGATCTCGGCCTCGAGCTCGCCCACAATGCGCCGATGGGCAGCCGCCGTGATCAATGGCCCCTCGCCATGGCCGTCGGGCCATACGTGCCCGTGACGCGCGACGGTGAGGGCACGGAACAGCACCTCGGCGCTCTCCGCGGGCGTGCCCTGGCTCGCTGACCAGGCCACGCGGCCCTGCCGGTAGGCGGTGGCCAGTTGCGCCTTACGCGATTTGCCGGGGGCATCGTGGGTCAGGCCGGCAGACCACAGCTCGTCCCGCCCGTCATGGCGGCGAAAGAACAGCGCCTCGGGAATGACATCCACCGCGCCCAGGTTGATCTCCTGCAGGCAGGCGAGGTCGGCGTCGTCCGGCACGCTGACCCGGTTCTCGGGCCGCTTGAACCAGACATCCAGCGCGAGGCTGGCAGGATGGAAATCGATGGCAGGCATGTGAACTCCTTCTCCCCCTGGAACGGTCGGCAAGCGCCGACTCGGGGGAAGGGAGTCACGGCGCCGCTTTAGCTGCATTTCTATCCCGCCCGCAAGTTGGTGCTTAAATCGGCGGTGGTCTGTTGATCAGGCAATTAAACAAATCGCTCGGCATTCCAGCGCTGTCGCCGTGCGGTTCCGCTTTCGTGGCTGGCGGCTTGCGAATCCAGCCAGTCGGCACTGGCTATTCGTCGTCCTTCACGAACAGGTCTGGGAGGTTCTCGTCGCTGCCTTTCAGCCCGAAGGTGGCGCGTGGCGGGTCGAAGTGCTCCCGTTCACCGATCACCTCGCCCGTTGTCGAGATGACGATGCTGCGCTTCTCGGCAAAGCAGTAGTGGTAGCGCTGTATCTCACCCCAGGTGACCAGTTTGCCGCCGCTCTCCTGCATGTGGTCGCGGGACTTCTGGCAGGCGGCCGCCAGTCTCTCCTCCCAGGGCAGGCGCCAGAAACCGAGCGGGAACGTGAGCCGACGGAAGTGCTCGGTGAAGGCCATGGCGAAGATCGGCGTTCCAGGGCCTCGCACATAGTCGGTATCGGCGAATAGCCAGTGACGAAAGGCAGCCTGGTCCTCGGTCAATCGTTCGGTCAGGCCCTCGATGGCGGCCAGGGCGTCGGCCTCGTCGAGTGCTGCGCATCGGCAAAGTGCCTCGAGGAACCCCCTCTCACCGTAGCGTCCGTCTCGGTACGTCTTTTCCAGGCCGAGATACGGGCTCATCCGTACGGCCTGCAAGTGGGCCAGTGCTGCCTCGTCAGCCGTTGTGTAGCCCATGCCGCGGAGCACGTCGGTGTCCGACAGGTGCTGGGTCCTGAGCAGCAGTTCCTGATTCAGGTTCATGATCACGACCTCCTCGCCAGCGTGTGGTGATGCCGATCATCGCGGTGCGTGACCCGTGAAGCAGGTTGCGCTCCGAGGATGGCGGCATTGCGCAGCTCCGGGCGCACGATGTCGTCCTGGGCGAGCAAGGCGGCCAGTTTTTGGCGAATTGACGCGGGGGAGGCGCCGGCGCTGGCAGGCGCGGCTTGGTCGTGAGATTCGGTGGTGCGATGGGTCATGATCGTCTCCTTTTCCCCTGTGGTGCTCTGGAAAGCGTGGTTCGGCAAGCGCCGACCCAGGGGAGTGGAGTCGTACGCCGCTTTAGCTGTATTTCTATCCCGCCCGCAAGTTGGTGCTTAAATCGGCGGTGGCCCGAAGGCCAGACAACAAAAAACCCGCTCAGCTGTGCTAAAGCGGGCCTCCTGGCATCGCTTTAGCTGCATTTGTAGAGCGCCCGCAAGCTGAGACTCAAATCGGCGCTTGTAATAACTTTAGCCGCAGGCGCGCATGGATGTCAATAGCCTCGAGACGGATGACCTGCTCAGCACCTGTCCAGAAGGTTCTTGCCATCGGGTTCACGCTATGGCGGCGGCGAACAAGATGAGCAAGGCGGCGAGTAAGGTCAGCGGCAAGGTATTTTCCGCTGACAGGCTTCCTGTCGTGGAATGGCCGCAGGATAAAGTTCTCTCCCGAGCTTTTTTGCAGCCGATGGTCCCGCTAAGGTTGAGCTTGGTGCTATATCATTTTTCGCTGTATGACTGCTCTTGGCCGGAAGCTGCTGTGCGCAAATATGGTCGTTTTCTTTAGGCGTGCTGACCGCCCCTCTGGAAGCCTTGGGGGCGGTTTTGCGTAAAGAAATCCCGTAAATTTTTCTATGTAAAGGAAAGGTGTCTTTCATGAAATGGCCCCATGTTCGGTGACATGAGGCCAGAATGGAGTATCAGAAGTGGTAGCGGAACCCAGCAGAGATTGTATCTGCCTCGATCCCGCCCCACTTGTCCTCGGTATCGATATCGTGGATGCGCTCCCAGCGAGCGTAGCCGGTCAGGGTGTCGTTGAAGGCGAAGCTGGCACCGACACCGTAGGCCGCTGTGAAGTCGGAGTCGCTTTCACTGTCACGGGTATCGGTGGAGTTCAGGCGGCCTTCGCCGTTCACCACCTCAGACTCACTGTAGTCTGTGTCAACGTAGGCCACACCCAGCAGCGCCTCAAGCGAAAGCCGCTCAGTGACCGGCAGCAGTCCCACACCGCGAAGGATAAAGGCATCCGACTCGTAGGAGACCTTGCGCTCGCCAGTGCCGCTGGCCTCGGTCCCGGTCACCTCGAAGCTGTTCTGGTATGAGGCTTCACCCAGGTCGCGATAAGCGAGCTCCAGAGAAAAGTTCTTGTTGAACTGATAGCCCCCACCTACGCCGAAGGTAGCTTCGCTGTCATCGTTGGAGAAGCTGGAGTTGTACTCAAGATCGGCGGTGAGACCGGCACCAGCAAGGGTCTGGTTGAAGGCTTCGGTGTCCTCGCGGCCGTCCTGATCTTCCTGGCGAAGATAGCTTTCCGCTTTGCTGGAACCAATATCGTTGTATGCAGCTTCACCGTAAGCGTAGAAGCCCTGGGCCTGGGCCTGGGCGTTGCTGGTTGCAACTAGAGTGCCGACGGCGATGGCGGAAGCGATGATGGTCTTTTTCATATTCATGGAAGAATAAATTCCTCTGCGCTGTAGCCTCCTGGCTTTGGGCTTGCTTTATGTCGAATGTGATATAGAGGGTGTTTCACAAGCATATAATTCAACCTAAGCTAATATACATGCTTTTCTTTACCCGAGGTGCTATCGGCAATGAAAGGGAAAACTTGATGCCGCGTACAAAATGAAGGGTTCCTTTCGATATAGTTGAGCTGGCAGTCAGGGAAAGCAGCCATAACCAGCCACGTAGTGTGCCGCCGACCAAGTCCGCATCTGGTCGCATGCAAAAATTTAGTCCTTGCTGATGGAGCACAGCCGGAGAAAAATTCTTCTGCTGACAATGGAGCAGGCCAAGGCCAGCCCCACGAGTGGCGCGAGGTCTTGGCAGGCGACGCCTCCTGCTTAATACTGTACAAATATCAGGTATACATAGGAGGCCATCATGTCCCACGACGCGCTCATCCCAGCCCATCCGGAACCGCCGACCTTGCCGCTCCCGTTCCCGTTGACGCTCACGCGGGGCGGCCTCTCAGGCTTTCCCAGCCCGGCCCAGGACTACGAGGGCCGCACAATGGATCTCAACGAACGGCTGGTGAAGCGAGCGGCCTCGACCTTTTTCATGACGGTGACAGGCGACAGCATGGAGTCGCTAGGCATCCATTCCGGCGACCTCCTGGTGGTCGATAGCGCTATCGAGCCGAGGCCGGGACACATCCTGGTGGCGTCAGTGGAAGGGGAGCTGGTGGTGAAGCGCTACGAGCTGCTGGGCAATCGGCCCTACCTGACCTCGGGTAACCCCAGCTATCAGCCGATCCCTGCTGCCGATCTGGAATGCCAGGCCTGGGGCGTCGTTCGTGCCGTTGTACATGAGTACCCGGTGTAGCCTGGAAGCCAGCGCCATGATCGGACTCATCGACTGCAATAACTTCTATGTCAGCTGTGAGAGGGCCTTCCAGCCCCGTCTGGAGGGCGTACCCGTGGGGGTGCTCTCCAACAACGATGGCTGCGTGATCGCACGCTCCAATGAACTCAAGGCACTGGGCGTGGAGATGGGCACGCCCGCTTTTGAGCTGAAGACGCTACTGCGTCAGCACCGAATCGAGCTGCTGTCGTCAAACTATGAACTCTATGGCGACATGTCCGCTCGGGTACAGCAAGTGCTTGAAGAGTACTCAGCAGGGGTCGAGCCTTACTCTATTGACGAGATGTTCGTGCGCTTCGATGGCTTCGCCCCAGAGCAGATGCATGCCCATGCGCAGGAACTGTTCACCAAGGTACGGCGGTTCACGCATATCCCCGTCAGCGTTGGAATTGCCCCGACCCGCACCCTGGCCAAGCTGGCCAACCGGGCGGCCAAAAAGATACCGATATACGGCGGCGTCTGTGTACTCAGTGCCGGCAGCGCTGAGAGCGAGGCACTGTTGCAGCAGGTTTCACTGGGCGATGTATGGGGTGTGGGACGTCGGCTGGTAGAGCGGCTTGGTTTACTCGGCATGCAGACGGCATGGGATCTGGCACAGGCGGAGCCGAAGCAGATTCGGCAACGCTTCTCGGTGACCCAGGAGCGCACCTGCCTGGAGCTGAAGGGTGTTCCCTGCATCGAGATGAACGACCCGTGGGAGGCACGTCAGCGGATCATGACCTCGCGCTCCTTTGGCCGCCTGACCGACAATCGGCAGGAGATTCACCAGGCGATCCGGCAGTACGCTCAGCGCAGCGCCGAGAAGCTGCGGGCTCAGGACAGCGTGGTGCGTGCCGTCTATGTATTCCTCAAAACGAACCGGCACCGTCCCGATCTGCCGCAGTACTCACCCAGCGCCATCGTGGAGCTGCCGCAGCCCACCGACGATAGCCGTGACATCCTGCATGCCGCCAGCCAGGCATTCGACGCCATCTATCGGTCTCGTTACCTTTTCATGAAGGCCGGCGTGATGCTGATCGACCTGGTGGATGCCAACCGCCAACAGCTCTCGCTTCTGGATACCCCGGAGAGTCGAGCCGACCGAGAGCGGAATGACCGTCTGATGGCGACCCTCGATAACCTCAATCGCCGGATGGGTCGCGGGACCGTGACGTTTGGGCGCCCCTCGCCCGGTGCCGCCTGGCATCTCCGCTGCGCCAATCGCACACCGCGCTGGACAACGCGCTGGGACGAGTTGCCCAAAGTGCGCTAATTCTTCACTGGCACAGCAGGTCGCTAGCCTGGATCTCCTGCACCCTGGCGGTACCTAGGCCGTTAACACGGGTAAGGTGATCAGCAGAAGCCCAAGGTCTTTCTTCCACGATGTCCTCGGCCCGGGCAGGACCGATGTGTGGTAACTGATCCAGGCGCGAGCCCCTACTTGTGTTGAGATCGATGCAATCAGGTCGCGAGGTGCTAGGCATAGGCGTTCCGCTGACAGCATGCTCGAGTTCCAGCTTGGCGCCATGCAACCCGACATAGACCGGTGCATGGTCAGAGATGCGGTCACGGGCCTCTTGGTGGTCCAGGGGCAGGAGGTCCGGGAAGCGAAGAATGCCGCGATCAGATGGATCCAGGATAGAAGCGTCAAACCAGATGTTGTCATACAGGTTGCTGTAGGAGTCCGCTGTCGTGGCCAGCGTCGTGCGCCCATCGGTGATTGCTGGCTCCGCCCCAAGGGCCCGTAACGCAGTCCAGCCGTCGTGATCCGGTGCAAGGTTGAAGTCACCTATCAACAAACGGGGGCTGCCATGGGCGATTTCCTCCAGCCACTGCCAGTAATCGGCCAGGGCTCCGATCTCCGGTAGCCGGTCGCTGATACTTTCACCGTAGACGACGTGTACCGTACCCACGGTATACAGATCGTTGGTCTCCACATCCCTGAAGCGGGCCGAATAGGGCTCACGGCTGAAGACATCACCGTGATCGAGGTACACCACCGCGCCATCTTCGTATGTGACCTCGCTCTCGCGCCACAGGAAGGCATAGTGTTCGGTGTAGGACGAGTGGCCCAGCTCACGGCTGGCCATGGACGACCATGCCTCGCCGGAAAGGGCCTCTACTTCCCGTTCCAGTCGGGCCAGGGCCGAGGCATCCATCAGCTCCTGGATCGCCAGCAGATCGAAGTGGTTAGTCACATGAGCCACTTGAGGGATGGCTTTGTCGTTGTCCCAGCCGAGGTGCTTGATGTTCCAGCTGCCAATCAGAACATCGGCCTGCGTGGAAAGAGGGAGTAGGGCCAGCCAGGCCACGAACAGACGAGCGACCATGCAGAGTATGCTCCATGCGTGAAACGGCCTATGGTCGTGGGCACATGGACAAAGATCAATCTGAGCCCGAGGTGACGGGCTCGATAAGCTTGGGATCGTTCTCGATGGGTTTGTTGACCCGAGTCGTTACCGGCCAATGGGTGATGTACTCGGCGCTCAGGTGATGAATGACCTGGCGGAGCGTCTCACGGTCGGTCATGTCCGGATCCAGCCAGGGCTCAAGGCTCTCGTCATCCAGAACCAACGGCATGCGTGGGTGGATCTGCTGGGCAATACCACGAGCCGGTTCAGTCAGGATCGCGCAGCCGGGTACACCGTCAGCGCGCTCGGCCCAGATGGCTGCCAGCCAGATCGGCTCGCGATCCTCACGGCACAGGAAGTGAGGTTTCTTCTGACCATCCACTGCCACCCACTCAAACCATCCATCAGCCGGCACAAGGCAGCGATGGTGAGCAAACGCTCCCTTGAAGTAATTGGAAGTGGCCACCTTCTCGACGGTGGCATTGATCGGCTCGGGGGCGTTCTCTTTGGCCCAGTGGGGCTTGTAGCCCCACCACATCTCATCAAGCAGCAGAGGAGAGTCGTCATCGCGTCGCCGGGCGGCAGGAATCCAGGTGCCGGGAGGGATGTTATAGCGTGCCTGCCACTGTGCCTCTTCTTCGGGCAGACCGAGGCGACGCGCGATGCGAGGAGGATCCGAGAACAGCGCGAAGCGTCCACACATGGGTCAGTCGCTCCGGTTGAGTTCATCGGCCTCGACCAGCAGCCGGCTGATCAGCTGGGAGGCAGGTTGCCCCGTCACCCTCTTGAGATGGTTCAGAGCGACTTCTGCCTCGGGCGACAGATCGATGATCATGGTCCTGGGCGGAGCCTCCGGAACCTCGGATCCCGAGTCTTCCAGCCAGTTCCGCAGCTCCACCAATCGTGACACGTTGATCTCAGACGACTGCCCGCGCTTAATGTCACCATTCTCCCATGCCGCGACCAGTGCCTCACGGCTGGTGATGCCGGCCTTTTTGAGGTAAAGGACGATGTGAGTATTCAGCCCCTCATGCCAGGGAGGCGCTTGACCCGCTATGACGAGCCAGCAACCGATCCAGCGCTCGATTGCGCTGGTTGGTCTACCCATCACATTGGCGATATCGTTGATGGCATACCCTTGCTCCCTGAGCTGCCAGGCCTGTCTGGCTAGCGTCTCGATCTGGGCCATTGTGGTGAGCCTCCGTGCTGGTTGCATTGTCAGCATAGCAACTGCGGGGAGAACAGAGGGACTGATTGAGGTGCAAGACGAGGGGGGCTAAAAACGCGCTGGGTGTTTCACCCACCCCTTGCTGCCTTCCTATAAAGATGTTGTAGCTGGCAGCCATACGTGAATTAAATGTACTGGCAACATGACTGATCATGTCTACCGCGACAAGACAACTCATGGGCGGTACGATGTGATGGAAAGCGGTTAGGTATAGGATGCGGTGGGGTGAGATGTTCAGGTTCGCTTAAGAAGGTAGAAGGCAGCTGGCGACCCTTAGCGGACATTGAGCTCGATCTCCTCTCGGGCCGGCATTGGGCTGTTCTCTGAAGATTGGCCAAGTTTCCGGGATTAAAGGTTGTGATGACTGCCCCACTCGGGGACTTAAAATGTAGGAGAACTATGGCGCCTTTTAGAGTGCTTTGCCTAGACGGGGGAGGAATGCGCGGCATATATCAAGCTGCCTACCTTAATCACTTCGCCAGCCATGTTTCTGGGGTGGATCAGCCGCCTGTTGATATCGGCCGCTGTTTTGATTTGATCGCAGGGACGAGCACGGGGGGGATCGTCGCGTGCGCATTGGCCGCGGGAAGGCCTTTAAAGGATGTGGAAGCTCTTTACGCCGAGCACGGGTCTCAGATATTTCCTTATCAACGGCTAAGGACGTGGCCCTTTATCGGGGGGATCATTAGAGCATTAGGCTGCGGCACGAGGCATGGTGAGAACGCCCTCAGGGAGGCCCTGCAAGAAACTTTGGGTGAAACCACATTCTTAAATATCCAGGAAAAGCGCGGCATCCGGTTGGCCATCCCTGCTATCGATATGGCGCGCCACGCTGCAGTAGTCTTTAAGACCCGTCACCTTGAACGATTGAACGGTCGAGATGACCAACGCACGTTGGTCGATGCATGCATGGCAACCAGCGCGGCGCCGATTCTACGCGCACTGGCGGAACTCCAAGAGCCTGGCAGCGGTGCGAGAGTCGTCTATACAGACGGTGGATTGTGGGCTAACAACCCGGGGGCTTTAGGCGCGATTGAGGCTAGCGAGATTCTGGCAAGCACTGGGCAAAATGAGCGTCCTATCCACCTTTTCATGCTGGGATCGCTGCCGGCCCAAGGGGGTGAGGAGATTTCTGACGCTCAGCGCTACCGTGGTGCTATCGGCTGGAAGGGCGGATTGCGCGCCATCGAGACCAGCCTCAACGCACAGGCGGTCGGTTACGACTACATCAGCAACAAGATCACAACTGTTCGCGGACCAGACAACTTTGCATACAGATTGCCCGCCCAATGTCCATCCGAGCAACTGCTGGCTTACCTGAAGAATATGGACGACGCCAGGCCTGTTGTGCTCAACGCGTTGCGGCGGCAGGCCATATCTGATGTCGATTTCGCTTGGGCAAAATCTAATGAGCCGGGCTCGAAGCTGGAGGCCTTTCGTGCTGCTCTTTCAGAAGGGTACGCAGTTCAACGAGGTGAGGAAATGAAATGAGCGTTTTCGATTGCAGCAGTGAGATGTCAAAGTATCATGGCGAAAAAGTCACACTGCGTGACAAGGATCGTAAGGATATGAGGGAAAGGCGCGATAACGGCCGCATCCGCCTAAAGAATGGATTGAATAATAATGATCATGCTCAACCCAAAATAGTCTGTTCGCAAGGCTCTTATCAGATGAGGACCATGATCCAGGATGAAGATTGCGACTACGATATCGACGATGGCGTGTACTTTCTTCCCAATGACCTGAAAAATGGCGACGGCGTTGATTTGACGCCATTACAGGCGCGTCAAAGAGTGTGCGACGCATTATCGTACGACCTCAGATTTGCGAGTCCTGCTGAGGTTCATAATAACTGTGTTCGCCAAGAGTATCAGGCCGGCTATCACATCGATATGCCGGTCTATCGGATCCAGGTTCAAAATGAAGGCATGGATAACGAGAAGGAAATATACGAGCTGGCTAGCGGCAACATGTGGCAGGTCTCTGATGCTCGCGCCGTCACCCAGTGGTTTAGGAATGCCATCAGCCAACTGAATGGTGAAGATGGTGTTGACGGATTACAGATGAGGCATGTTGTTCGCCTAACTAAAGCTTTTGCTAGAAGCCGCAAAGAGTGGAAAAACAAGACTGCTAGTGGAATTACCCTCACCAGACTTGTAGTAGACGAGTTCAGGCCCTTCAAGAACCGAGACGACCAAGCATTGCTCGAAACTTGGAAGGTGATCAACTCCCGCTTGGCGACATCTACGAAGGTCGAGCACCCGGTAAATGCAACTGAACTGGCCAAGGAAGGTGATGAGAAGGTGACTTTTTTCCGGAACTGCATGTCTGATGCTCTCGAAATTTTGGCAACACTTGAGAAAGATGACTGTACCCGCAACGAAGCGCGGGATGCATGGGACAGCGTGTTTAACACCACCTATTTTGGCAATCTACCTGACCCACGTAATTCAGGCTCCGACGCTAAGACCTTCTTCGTAGCGACGGAGAGCAAGACGGATACCCGCGATGACGGCAATGGGCGTTACGGTTGGGGGAGCTAAGCTCTGAACTTCCAGTCAAAACAAGCGCGAGCTATTGAAGCCGCACTAAAGTTCGCAAGTCCTGGTGGCTGGCGGCGAATTCGCGATGGTGAGCAGTGTCTTATTCCGAGGCGGCTGCACTGCGCGGCTACCTGGCGAGTAGACCTACCGAAGGGCTATCTACAGCACCCGTCTGTCGACTACGTTTTTCTCACTATTGATGATGCCTTTCCCCTCTCTGAGCCGCGGGTAGTTGCTCCGCAGGCAGTCATGGATAACGCGCCGCACTGGCCTCATATAGAGCGAGATGGTGTGCTGTGCTTGACGACCACCAAATACTCCGCTCACGTGGGCCCGCGAGTGCTGACAATGCTTCAGCACGCCGTGGACGTACTAGCCATGGACTCGGAAGCACGTACCATAGAATTTCGTCGTGAGTTCCTCTCGTACTGGTCGCAGCAGGTTGGCTCCAAGGAGCCTCACTGCTATGCGCTGCTCTCACCCCGTTCGAATGACCGCGATATCTACTACCATTCAGCGAGGACTGGACAAATCATCTTTGCTGATGATCCTAGTGAACTTTCTTCGTGGCTCAAAAATGCTGGAATAAAAGCTGAAGCCCTGCTAACCACCCGTGTTGTCTGGCCGGCGCAGATTCCTACACCAGACCAGTATCCCGTCAAGGGGCGAGACATTATCAATTTGGTGGGGCGTGAGCACATTGAACGTCACGTGCGTGCTGGATATGACTTGCCGTTAGTAATGGGGTTCATGATAAATGGGGCACCGATGTTTGCAGCTGCAAGCATCAGCGGCGCAAGCGCGAAGTTTCTGAAGAAGGGGTTTCGCAAGTCAAGTCCACGACCTGCACGTTTTGTTGCGAACACATTCTTCGCCAAGGCTATTGTGCCCCTGTCGATTGAGAGAATTGACCCGTTCTGGGTGCATGGTCGTGACTCAAACATAACCCTTGATCGCCTCCGGACAGCCTCAGTAGGGATTGTTGGATGTGGTGCCATCGGCGGATTCCTCGCACGCGGCCTTGCTCAAGCAGGTGTTGATTCCCTAACCCTAGTGGACTACGACGAAATCAGGCCGCAAAACCTTGGCCGACATGTGCTTGGTAGTGAGTGGCTCGGATGGCTAAAAGCTGACGCTATATCTGCACAGATCCGAAGGGACTTTCCCCATGTTCGGGATGTGCAGCCGCATACCAGAGCCTTCCAAAATTTGAAGCCCGGAGACCTTGAAGGTTTGGCCCAATGTGACGTTTTGGTGTTGGCTGGACTCGACCTGCCAGCCGAACTAGCAATAGACCACTGGATAGACACTATAGAACACCCGCCTACCCGTGTTTGGACGTGGACCGAAGAATACGCACTCGCGGGCCATGCGGTAGCCTTGATTGGCCGAGATCGTTTCAGCGAGGGCCTGGATGCCGATGGCTTTTACTTCGGTCGGCTAACACACGGTTGGAGCCAAAAAAATGTCGTACTAGGTGAGGCTGGCTGCGGGGTAACATTCCATCCCTACGATGCAGTCGACATGTCCAGCACGGTGTTAATGGCCCAACGCCTCATAATTGATGTCATATTGGGCAAGGTCCCCCAATCGACGAATCGAATGTGGCTGGGTAATAGAGACATAGTAATCGAGCGCGGCGGAGTACCATCTGAGCTCTTTGATCGGAGCCATTGTGAAATCTCAAGGGCTTGGGAAAAAGACGATGGAACCAATCATTAGGGCGCATTTGCCTACCTCTGCTCAGCACATCGTGCTGAGGAAGAGTGCGCTGGATTATATGGCTAGGTACATACAGAACCGGCTCTGGAAGCTAGAAGCTGGTGGGCAACTCTTTGGACATCTGAAGGACGGAACATTAGAGATCAAGGTGGCCACCGGTCCTTACCTAGGTGACTTGCGTACACGCTTCGGCTATCGATCCAAACCAGACTGCGCTCAACGCGAGATTAAGAAGCAGCGGGGACAAGGGCTTTACTACTGTGGTGACTGGCATACCCACCCTCAGACCCACCCTACGGCATCAACCGAAGATCTCAGCACCATATCCAAAATGGTGCAACGATCAGATTTCAGATTGAGCTGCATGGTGATGGTGATCCAAGGCACTGATGATGGAGCACAGGGTGTGGCCGTGTACACATCCTCGGGCGACGCACCAAAGCGCTGGGAGGTCATAGACGATTGGGTAAGGATCGTTTAGGCAAGACAATACCTAGCAGCTACGGTGTGAAATGAGAGCGCAGGGAGCACGACACGCTGAAGTGAGTTGGTCATGCTGAAATCTTGATTAAAAGTTTCAACTTACCAAACGTAGAACCTCGAACACGCATACCGACTTCAAAAGGCTTTAAAGTGAGACTCAATCTGGTGTCCGCTTGCAGGATGCCTAACCAGTGGCGTCAGTCGGGCTGGTATGTTTCAATACAGCCCACAAACCTACCGCTGCGCGCAGCCGCTAGATTTCGTATAAAGGATTGTCGATGACCCCACCCAAACGATTAAGAAGCCTGCTGCTGAGAGTCCGTGACTCCATCCCAAACGAGGAGTTCTGCGGCGTTGGAGTTGTTGTAACGGAAAATTTAGAGCATCTGCCTATTGTTTCACTTTGTACTGATGCCGATTTTCCTGCTCAACAGGATCTTGCCGAGCAGATTGCCGAATGCAGTTTATACAGCTGGCCTTGTCATGATGGATTCCAAATCGTTTCTGGACAGTGGCAGTTGATGCAGCGAAATCAGTATTTCGCACCTTTTCCTGCTGCAGAATGTCGAGAGTTTATTGGTAGTGTAAATGTAGGTTCTCGGTACATGGCAGCTAGATTAGGGTCGCTAATCGAGGGGGTTGTGTGCACTGGCCTTCTGAGCGAAAGAGGCGGAATCTTGGTTTTTGAAGGTGGTCTTCCCGTTGATTAATCTACTACCGATAACAAAGTTGATCGCTTGGATCGCCGGCCTTTACGCGGGTATTGTGGTGCTAATTTCCTTGCTGGTTGGAGCATCTGGGCTCGCATCATTTGAAACGGCTTTAAAAGGCGTGGCTATTCTGAATCTAGTACTGCTCGGCATAGCAATAGGCGGGTGGAGGGCAGTGTGGCAGTGGATTCCTAAGCTAAACGACTGGGTCTTCCCCGATCTCAACGGTAAGTGGACGGTTGATATTTATTGGAACTGGGGTAACAAATCTGGCGAGAAGATTGCGACTGCTTTCATCAAACAGAGTCTTTTGAAGTTAAGTATCGAACTGTCTTCGGACGAATCAGAGTCTGAGACATTGATGGTCACTCCCCATAAAGACGCCCAGTCTTCGCGTCCTGGCCTGTATTACATCTACAGAAACGTAAGTACTGCTGGTGCGGTAAAAAAGCAGGACCCTCACATAGGAGCAGCCATTCTCAAGGTCAGCCAAGAATCAAATGACGTGCTTCGCGGCAATTATTTCACCGACAGGTCAACAAATGGGCATTACACCATGCGCCGTACCGCCGAAATCTAACAAATCGTTGTAGGTGACGTTTGACGCGCCACCCACTTTTGCTGACGCAAAAGCGGGCGTCGCCTCACACATTTGAGCTCAGGTGCTATATCAGTGACACCAAAAAGACAGCTTCTGGCCGTTATGTATAGCTATACATAACGGCCATTATGCATAGCACCCAATTATGAATACTGACACAGCGGTGAGCATGGCTGCGCCCACTTAGCAAAGCTCCAAGCATGCTCGCGAGCTATCCATAATTATAGCGCCTTCAAGTACTCTTGCTGCGAGCCTGAAGCCCGGTAGCGAATGGATGTGGTTTCTGGCTCATGCAGCCTGGCGAGTACCCGGCCATGATGGTCTCTAATGTTGGAGCTACCAGTACTGTTGATTGCTAAACTTATGTCCACCATCCGAGCATTGCCGATACCACAGAGCTCGTGTCCATCAGGCTCACTAGCCCAACCATCCTGGTAACTATTCATAATTGGATGCTATGCATAATGGCCGAAAGCTGTCCTTCCTGCCAGAGTTGGCAGGGAGGCAGCGTGGTAGCTAGTCTTCAGTTCTCACCAATCAGTCTTCAACTGTCTCGGAGCCATACTCATCTTTCCAGGCTTTCAGTGTCTTCTGGTTGCCACCGCGAGTCTCGACGGTTTCGCCGGTATTGGGGTTCTTGTAGATCTTCAGCTTGCGCTTGGCGCGACCTGAACCATTGGCAATGCTGGAACCTTGGCCAGCCTCTTGGGTGGGGTCCAATAGTTTGATGACGTCAGCGGCCGATTTGTCAAATTCGCGCATCAGGGTCTCGAGGTGGTACTTGAAGTCCAGCTCGGTCTTGAGGCGCTCATCGTTCTTCAGTTTGTCCAGTTCTTCCTGAAGCTGCTTGAGATGCTGTTCTTTCTGCAAGTAAGTGTTGATAAGCGAAACGGACTATCTCTCATTGGCCATATTTCCTTCAGATTATGGTGGCAACACACCAATGATTCAATCATTAGCTCGATATATTTCACCCAGTATCCATGTGAGGCTTGGTCAAGCCGGGCTGGTCCATTCAGCTTTTCTATAATTGCCACAGGCAATGTTCGCAGTACCCAATGGCCAAGCGAAGCCACTGACTCGCAAGTACGTTATTGCCACAGACCTTGCTTCTGTCATTTCACTGTTAAAGACCGTGCCGCCATAAAGATGATGCGAGCTACTCATTCTATAAAGGCCATCGACATTCATCTAGATCGTGCACGGAGTAGTAAGCGATACACCAGCCCAATCATCTAGAGTTGAATAGCGTTGGGCAGACTGGCGATCTCTGATGGCCAGGATGACTCCATGAGTGAGGTCTATTTCAGCTGCGTATCAAGTCCTCTTTGGCTATGAAGAAGGGACGGGTGAAGTCGGCTGCCTCGGCGAGTCGACGTGCCAGTGTCTCGAACAGCTGGATGCGCACCCCACCGTGGTAGAGCGCGTAGTAGCCGACTGAGGGCACCGGCGGCGTAGTCTCTAAGGTTTCCAGTCCCTGCGCCCGGGTGAGGTGTTTGACGCAACGTTGCGGTAGCACGCTGATGCCCCTCCCTGCCGTCACAAGACCGACCAGTGCCAGCAGGTTGTCGGTGGTCAGGGTGGCAGCGGGCACGCCTTGGTGGGAGAGCCAGCGATTGATGTTCTGCGCGAACAAGGAGTGCTTGCCCTGACCGATGAGGGGATAGCGCTCCAGCGCGCTGATGGGCAACGGCCCGCTACCATCATCCACCAGGCCCTCACTCGCCATGAAGGCCATTTCCACTTCTTCCAACAGTCGTGTCTCGACACCCGGTTGAGAGAAAGCCTCCGGGACCAGCGGGATCACCACGAGATCCAACTCGCCGTCCTGAAACTGTTGATACAGGCTGCGGCTCATGTCGATGGTGATGTCCAGCCGGATGTCAGGACGCTCGAGGGTGTAGTCCCGCAGAAAGCCTGGCAGCCAGGTGAGGGCGGTCAGCTCAGTGAAGCCGATACGTACCCGGTGGAGGCTGCGCTCCGGTTGTGCGTTGAGTTCGAGGATCTGTTTCGCGTTTTCAATCGTCTTGTAGGCGAGTTCCAGTAACTGTTCGCCTTCTTCAGTCAGCCGCGCGTTGCGGCGCGAGCGGTCGAAAAGACATAGGCCGGTGGCCTGCTCGAGTTCGGAAATACGCTTGGAAACGGTGGACTGTGTCGCGTTGAGGCGATGAGAGGCACGCTCGAAGGTACCGAGCTCGACTACCTGGATGAAGGACTCGAGCTGGGTGAGAGTCAGCATGGCACCACCTTTTGATGAAGAAAACGACTGATAGTCTATGAAAATTATTCGCTTTTTTGAAACTTTGGGCTGTTATTAAGTTGGTAGGTGCATGCTCTGAGGCTTCAGGCAGTGGATGTGGCCTCAATGGCCCACCTGAACGGCTCGGAATCTATAACAGTAACAAGGAGTAAGGCGATGAAGGTGCAATCCAATTTGATGCGGACGATGGTGCTGGGAGCGGTCGGGACGGTCCTGGCTGGCGGCCTGAGTACCTCGGCCGTGGCGGCAGACTACCCATCCAAGCCGATCGAGATGATCGTTGCGTTCGGTGCTGGCGGCAGCACCGACACCATGGCGCGGATCTTTGCCAAATACGCCGAGGAAGAGCTTGGCGAGCGGATAGTGGTGGTCAACAGGCCCGGAGCAGGCGGCGAAATCGGCTGGGTGCATCTGGCCAACGCCGAGCCGGACGGCTACACCCTGGGTCTTATCAACTCGCCGGTGGTGGAGGTCTATCCGTTCACTCGCGAAGAGACGGTCGGTTACTCCCTCGATGAGATCCGTCCCTTGGCCAATGTGATCACCGATCCCGGCGTGCTGGCGGTCTCTGCCGATAGTCCCTACCAGACCCTGGATGATCTGGTCGCGGCGGTGAAGGACGATCCGGAGTCGGTCGTCATCTCCCACGAGGGTCTTGGCGGTGATGATCACCTTGCGGCGCTCAACTTTGCCGAGGAAGCCGGCATTGACCTCAGCTTCGTGGCCTACAACGGTAACGCCGAGGCGACTGCCGCGCTGCTAGGCGGCCATATCACGGCCTTCGAAGGCAACATGTCAGAGGCGGCTGCTCAGATCCAGGAAGGCAAGGTGCGTGGACTGGCGGTATGGGCCGACGAGCGGGTCGAGCCCATTGCTGACGTCCCCACCGGCAAGGAACAAGGTTATGACGTCCAGGCGGCGGCGTCTCGCGGCTTCGCCGTACCAGCCGGCGTGCCCCAGGAGGTCTACGACACGCTTCTGGATGTTACCCGTGAGGTTGTCGAGAACCCGGAATTCCGTGCCGAGATGGATCAGCTCAACATGCCGATCAATGCCATTTACGGGCAGGATTACGTCGACTTCATCAACGATAGCCATGATCGACTGAAGTCGCTCTGGGAGAAAGACCCCTGGATCGAGCAGTAAACGGGCGCTAGAAAGAGGATTGCTCCATGACCCTCGACACTATCGACCGTGGTGTGGCCATGCTGGTGGGCATCTTGTGTGCCGCTGTGGTGGTCGTGGGCCTGGGGATGCGCGGCGACGCGGGGCTCTTCCCCGCGATCGCTGCCACGCTAGGGCTTCTGGCTTGTATGGGGATTGGTCTTGACACCTTGCGCAGCCGTTCCCCCGACGAATTACCTCCATCCCTGCCTTGGCACCGCTTCACCATCTGGTGCCTATGTATCCTGGGACTGCTGGGGCTGATGGTGACCGTCGGCACTTTCGTGGCGCTGCCGCTCTTCCTGCTTGCCAGCCTGCGGTGGCTGGGACACTTGCGATGGGCGGCGGCCTTGGTGATCGCCATCGCCTTCTCCGTCCTGATCTACGTGGTCTTCGCGCACCTTCTGGCCGTGCCGCTGCCTGCCGGTTGGCTGACTGACTAGCGTCAGCCGACATCACCCCGAGAGACTCTCCATGGATGTATTGCTTCCCGCCCTCGGCAACGTGCTGGCGCCGATGGCTCTCTTGACACTGCTTCTTGGCACCTTGGCCGGCATGACCATCGGCGCGCTGCCGGGGCTCTCCTCCACGATGGGCGTCGCGCTGTGCATTCCCATCACCTTCAACATGCCACCAGAGTTAGCACTGATCCTGCTTGGCGCGGTGTACGTCAGCTCCGTCTATGGCGGTTCCGTGACGGCGATCCTGCTGCGCACACCAGGCACTGACGCTTCCATTGCCACCGCGCTCGACGGTTATCCCTTGGCCGAAGCTGGCCGTGGAGGGGAAGCGCTGGGCATGGCGACACTCGGCTCTCTATTCGGTGGACTATTCAGTGTGATCGTGCTGATCGCGATTGCTCCCCCTCTCTCCACGGTCGCATTGGCCTTCGGTCCCCAGGAGTACACCGTGCTGGCGATCTTCGGGCTGGTGACCATCGTCGGTGTGGCGTCGGACCGTCCGCTCAAGGGTGTTCTTACGGCAGCGGTGGGGCTGGTGTTGGCGGCTGTGGGACTGGACGCCTTTACCGGTGTGCAGCGGTTCACCTTCGGACAGAGCGAGTTGTTCGATGGAGTGCCGCTATTGCCGGTGCTGATTGGGCTCTTTTCGGTCTCCCAGGCCTTCAACCTCTGCGTGCCCGCCGGCGGTGGCGTGCTGACAGGAAAGGAGCAAAAGCTCAAGGGGCGTAGTTTGCCGCTGTGGAACGATATCCGGCGCTGCTTGCGCACGATGCTGCGCTCCTCGGTGATCGGTTCGGTGGTCGGTATCCTGCCTGGTGCAGGGACCAGCATCGCTTCCTTCATTTCCTACAACGAAGCACGCCGTCACTCGCCGACCCCAGAGCGCTTCGGCAAGGGAGAGCTGGAAGGGGTGGCCGCCTCGGAATCGGCCAACAATGCCGTGACCGGTGGCACCCTGATTCCCACCTTGACGCTGGGCATTCCCGGCAACGCGGTCACGGCAGTATTCGTCGGTGGGCTGACCATTCATGGCCTGATTCCGGGACCGAGCCTGTTCACCGACCACGCCGAGACCACCTATACCTTGATCCTCTCGCTGTTGTTCGCCAACGTTCTGTTCGCGATTCTGGGACTTTGGCTATGTCGTTATCTGGTGGTGGTGACCAAGGTGCCGGGGGCAGTGCTGGGACCGATGATCCTGGTGTTCAGCGTGATAGGCACCTATGCGCTCCGCAACGCGGTTTTCGACGTCTGGCTGGCTATTGCCTTCGGGGTGGTGGGCTACTTCATGGAACGCTGGCGCTATCCAGCCGCTCCTCTGGTGATTGCTCTCATCCTGGGGCCGATCCTCGAGGTCAACTTCCGCCGTTCGATGCAGATCGCCCACTGGGACCTCACCACCTTCTTCACCCGCCCTCTGTCACTGACGCTGTGCCTTTTGGTGGTGTTGGCGCTGGCCTATCCACTCTGGACCCAGTGGCGCCGCCGAAAACTCCAGCGCTGATTCTGACGGCCTTTTCGCGAACCAGGGCATACCTGTAACCGACACTTGAGATACCCACATGACACTGAAGCCAACTCCCCTGAACCCCCTTCCGGCGGAAGGGACCTTCCTTCCTGGAGAACTGCTGACTCAGGTGCGGGAGCGTTTCCTGCACGTCGATGTCTGCCCCTTCAGCGGCAAGCGGATCTTCTTTGAAAATGCCGGTGGCTCGTTGACGCTTGAGTCGGTGGTGACGCGTGGCGCAGAGGTCGCTGGCATTCCCGACAACGAGCACCGCAATAACCCGGCCTCTCGCGCCATGTCGGCGATTGTGGCCGAGGGGCGTGACGATCTGGCTACCTTCTTTGGCGCCAGCAGTGGGGTCATTTTCGGCGGCGAGACAGGCACCGAGTGCCTGTTCCGCGTGATCCGTGCGGCGGCACTTTCCGCCGAGGCAGGCGGCAGCGTCGTTGCCAGCGCAGTGGAGCACCCTGCGACCTTCGATGCTACAGAGCAGTGGGCGCGACGCACGGGTCGCGACTGGATTGAGGTGCCCTTCGATGTTGATACCGGCCGGGTGACGGCAGCGCACTACGTCGACTGCGTGCGTCCCGACACCCGCATTGCCACGATCCTGCATACCAGCCCGGTCACCGGCATGAGCATGGACATCGCCGAGATCGCACAGGCCATTCGCGCCGTGGCCCCGGACTGCGTGATCATCGTCGACGGCATCCAACATGCGCCACATGGTTTCCTGGCCGTCGATGACTATGGTGTCGATGCCTACGTCATCTCGCCCTACAAGGCATACTGCCGCTTCAACAACGGCTATGCCTGGCTCTCAGATCGGCTGAGCGTGGTTGACCATGACCGTCTCTCGGGCAAGTCAGCCGATGCCTGGGAACTGGGCAGCCGCGACCCGTCGGCCCTGGTCGGTGTCAGCATGATGATCGACTATCTCGACTGGCTCGGCGCGCACTTCACTGATGAAGCGCCACGCCGTGCTCGCCTGCTCGCGGCCGGCCAGGCGATGCAAGCCCATGAGCGAGCCCTGGTGAACCGGCTGCTGCATGGTGGCACGGGCCTGCCAGGGCTTTGCGACTATCCCGGTTTACATCTGATTGGGCCAGCGGATGCACCGCAGCGCGAGGGGGTAGTGTCGTTTGCCGTTGAGGGGGTCGATGCCAAGCATATCGTCGCCGAACTCGGAGACCGGGGAATACGCGTCCACGCACGAACCGATGATGTCTTCTCCGGCAATATTCTGCGACCACTGGGGCTGAAGGCGGTCACTCGCATCTCAATGGCCCATTACAATAGCGCTGAAGAAATCGATACCTGCCTGGCTGCCTTGGCCGAGATATTGCCGCGGCCCTGAGAGCCTTTAATTTGCCCAAGTCATGGCCGTGGGTTCGTGATTATTGTCGGTGGAGTTCCCCCGGTTCAGTGAACGGTACACGGCTTTAGCCTGAGGCTGCCGCATGCTTACGCTCGAACTGTATAGGACTGACATAGCCAATCGCCGAGTGCCGGCGATGTGGGTTGTACCATCCTTCGATGAACGCGAAGACCGCTTGCTTCGCCTATGCCGGCGTGGCGAACTGCTTCTTGTCGAGCAGTTCGCATTCCAGGGTGGCAAAGAAGCTCTCGGCCATCGAATTATCATAGCAATCTCCGACCGACCCCATCGAGGGCCGAACGCCCAGGGCAATCGCATGAGCTGAATGATTCTCATCTTATCCGGTTTCAGCATCCGATCGAGTGCGGGGTTAGGGTGCCGCCGGGGGCTGTAAACACATCTATGGGTCCTACTTTCGCCATCAATGGTGAAAAACTCCCACTTTACCCTATCGTCGACGCGCTGCAATTTGCCTTGATCGAGAATCTTTCTCTACGTGCGATTGCCCTGGCCGAACGCCAGCCTTCCTGCAGCGCTCACCGAAGGCGATGGAGGTGTACTGGGCGGATTCAATCGGTCGTCGCAACATCTCGATATGGGAGGTGTTGCATGGGACGATCACGTGGCTGGGGCGCTGAACAGACGGGACGAGCACCGATGCGTTCGCCTGGCCGACCGGGCGTCAATCAGCGGGATGCCAAGCGCGCGTTCTGGAAGCGCATTACTGAGGGACTATCGAGTGAGGACGCAGCCTTGGCGTGTGGTGTATCGCAGCCGGTGGGACCACGGTGGTTCCGCGAGGCAGGAGGGATGGCACCGTCCAACTTGGCGCCGCATACAGGGCGTTATTTGTCGTTCGCGGAGCGCGAGGAGCTGCCGGAGTTGCAGGGTAAGGGGCACGGGACTTGGGCATGATGGACTCCTCCTTCTCAAAGGGTCGGGTGTCCACCGAACCGGGTCAACTTCATAATCACTTATAGGCGAGGCACATAGGCATAGGCTAATGAATAGGTTGCGGTCTCTCTGTACCCTCTCAAAATCACATTATAAGAACGCGTGCCTGTAGAGCTCTAGATAGCGGTTCTTGGATGGGGCAAGGTGCTTGCGACAGAGTTCGGCCAAGCGTTCACGATCTTCATCTCGAATAGCGTCTATCATCGCCTGGTGCTCGCGGCGTGCCTGGTTCAGTGAGTCGCGATCGGCGATGGCAATAAAGCGGATGCCGTGGGCCTTCTGGGCGAACTCGTTGATGGTCTCGTACAGGAAGGGGTTGCCGGTGGCCTGGAACAGGGTGCGATGGAAGGCGATGTTGAGGCGGAAGACCCTACGCAGGTCGTGGGCGTCGACGGCTTCGCTGTAGCGCCGATGGATGTCCTTTAGTTCCGTCAGCAATTCGGCCGGGGCCGGCAGGGGCAGGGCATCGACCGCGGCGAGCTCGAGGATCTCGCGCATGGCATAAAGGTGCTCAACTTCCTCGGGCGGATAGCTCTTGACGAAGGCGCCACGGTTCTTTATGCGTTCGACTAGGCCGATGCTCTCCAACTGGAAGAGCGCCTGCCGGACCACGTGACGCTTGCAGTCGAAGCGCTCCATCATGGCTTCCTCGACCAGCCGCTCCTTGGGATGCAGGCGGCCGAGCACGATGTCCTCCTCCACGGCTGCCACGATGTCGTCGACGCTGACCACAGCGGCAGAATCCGGTGAGTCGGCGTTACGAGACTCGCGGGTGGCTGCAGTTCGACTCATGTTCGCTTCCCCATCGGGCATCGACAAATTGGACGAGGTCGTCGGTGCCTGTGCCGGCGACACCCGCCCAGTGTAACAAGAGCGTCCTTAGGCTTCATGGCCTCGGCACCTTGCAGGTGGATACTGGGCGGCAGGCGCGGAAGTCGCAGCCCTCCTCGGCCTGCAGGATCTGCTCCATGAACAGCCGCCGGTAACCCAGCAGTGGCTCGCTGGAAGTCTCCGGCTGGAAGGCCTGGCGTCGAGTCTCGAGCTCGGTGTCATCTACCTCCAGGCTGAGATGGTTGTTGCGCACGTCCAGGGAAATAATGTCGCCGTCGCAGACCAGCCCGAGCGGGCCGCCCTCGGCAGATTCGGGTGATACATGCAGCACGATGGTGCCCGCCGCGGTGCCGCTCATGCGGCCGTCGGAGATCCGCACCATGTCCTTGACGCCCTGGGCGGCGAGCTTCTTCGGAATCGGGATGTAGCCCGCCTCGGGCATGCCGGGCGCCCCCTTGGGCCCGATATTCTGCAGCACAAGAATGTCGTCGGCACGCACGTCGAGGTCTGGATCATCAATGCGTTCCGCCAGGTCTTCCAGTCCGGTGAACACCACCGCACGCCCGCGATGTGTCATCAACTCGGGGGAGGCGGCCGACTGCTTGATGATGGCGCTGGCGGGGGCCAGGTTGCCACGCAGCACGGCGATGCCGCCTTGGGCGTAGACCGGTTTGTCCCTCGGCCATACCACCTTCTGGTCGATGAGGTGGACCGCGGCGTCGATGTTCTCGCCCAGCGTTCGGCCGTTGACCGTCATGGCGTCCAGATGAAGCAGCGGCGCTAGCTCGCGCAGCAGGGTGGGCAGGCCGCCGGCACGGTGCAGATCCTCCATGTAACCCTCGCCGGAGGGCTTGAGATCGACGAGCACCGGCGTTTCCTGGCTCATGCGGTCGAAGGCCTCGAGGTCGATGTCGATGCCCAGGCGGCCGGCGATGGCGGTGAGGTGGATCAGGCCGTTGGTGGAGCCGCCGAGAGAGAGCAACACGCGCAAGGCGTTCTCGAAGGCCTTGGGGGTGAGGATCTGCTCCGGGGTGACGCCGGCCTTGGCGAGTTGCACGGCCTGGGCGCCGGACTGTTCAGCGATGCGCTGGCGGTCAGCGTACACGGCCGGGGCGGTGGCGCTGTTGGGAAGCATGATGCCCAGGGTCTCGGCCAGGCAGGCCATGGTGCTCGCCGTGCCCATCACCGAGCAGGTGCCGACAGTGGGGACCAGTTTGTCGTTGACCTCGTTGATCTCCGCCTCGTCGATGTCAGTGCCGCGATACGAGGCCCAGTAGCGGCGGCAATCGGTGCAGGCACCGACCCTTGTACCACGGTGGGAGCCTGCCAGCATGGGGCCGGTAACCACCTGCACGGTGGGGATGCCGGCGCTGGCGGCGGCCATCAGCTGGGCGGGCACAGTCTTGTCGCAGCCGCCGATCAGTACCACGGCATCCATGGGCTGGGCGCGGATCATCTCCTCGGTGTCCAGGGCCATGAGGTTGCGCAGGTACATGCTGGTGGGATAGGCGAAGGATTCGTGGAGCGTAATGGTAGGGAAGTCCACCGGTAGTCCGCCGGCGAGCATCACGCCGCGTTTCACGCTTTCCACCAGCCCCGGCACGTTGCCGTGGCAAGCGTTATAGCCACTGTAGGTGTTGGCGATGCCGATCACCGGACGCGACAGGGCGTCGTCGGTATAGCCCATGCCCTTGATGAACGCCTTGCGCAGGAACAGCGAGAAGTCTGCATCGCCGTAGTTGGTGAGTCGATTGGACATGCCCTTGGTAGAGGCACCCTCTTCCTGTGAGGGGGATTGTCCGTTGCCGTCGTTGTGGTTGTTGGAGTCCTGACTCATCGCGGTTACCTCATGTCATTTGCGGCGTGACCTGTGGTCCGTTCAAACGGCCACTAGCGCTAGGCTAAGCGCTATCAACTTGGTTGACAAGATTATTGACAATCATGTTCATAACCTACTAGGTTGATTCAGGCAAGCGTGGCTTGCACGCCAACCCAAAGCACAACGACAAACAGCATTCGAGGAAACCACCATGCAAAAACGTGGAGCATTCGCCGCCACCCTCCTATCCACCCTCATGCTCTCCGGGGTCGCCCAAGCGGAGTACTCGGCGGGAGACGAAATCAAGGTCCTACAGGGCTTCAAGGCGGGTGGGGGCAGTGATGCCCTGGCCCAGCTGACCCAGCCCTTCCTGCGTGAGTCGCTTGGCGCAGAATTCATCAACGAATATATCCCAGGTGCCGCTGGTGCGATCGCCTGGACGCGACTGGCCAAGCAGTCGCCGGCCGACGGCACCGTCATCAGCATCACCAACACCCCGATGCTGGCGACCAATTACATCATGAATGATGCCATCAACTACTCGATCGATGAGCTGACCCCTATCGCCAACGTGGTGACCGATCCCGGCATCATCGTGGTGCCCGAGGATAGTCCCTACCAGACCGTGGAAGACTTCTTCGCCGCCGCCGAGGAGCGCCCCGGTGAGGTGACGGTGGGAAATTCGGGTGTCGGCGGGGATGACTTCTTCTCGACCATCATGATCGAGAAGGCGACCGGTCTGAGCTTCCAGAAGGTGCCCTTCCAGGGCGACGGCCCCTCGGCCACCGCGGCGCTGGGCGGCAAGATCGATGCCAGCTTCAACAACCTGGGCAACGTCTACGGGCATATCCAGTCTGGCAGCCTGCGACCACTGGCGGTGTTCTCGCGCGAGCGCCTGGAGGTGCTGCCCGACGTGCCGACTCTGGTCGAGAAGGATATCGATGTGGTGGCGGGTTCCTCACGCGGCTACAGCGCTCCCGCCGGTATTCCGGAAGAAGCACGCCAAGAGCTGATCGCCGCTTTCGAGGGCCTCAAGGACAACGAGGAATTCCAGAAGGTCGCCCAGGAACGCGCCATGAACCTCGATATCCTGACCGGCGATGACTACGGCCAGATGATGCAGGACATGGAGGTGCAGTTCGAACAGATCTGGGCCGATGTTAAGGATGAGGTCAATCAGTAAGAAGCTCTGCTGGTATCGGAACACGGCGATCGACAAGGAGGTGTGAGTTGAATATGAGCCGTCTGGTCTTCGGCGTATTTGCCATTGGCATTGCTGCAGCCTTCTATGTCACTGCGCTGGGCTATCCCGATAAGGCGGCCAACATGCCCCTGATCTATTCGGTCGTCGTGGCCCTGCTAGGAGCGGCGATGGTGGGCCAGGAAGTACTCGGCATGCTGAGGCGCCGCCGGGTGGGGGTAGCCGAAGGGGTGGAGTTACCTGCGGAGGACAGTATCGCCGGGGGCGAGGATGCCTCCGCAGAGTCGGGCGGCCGGCGCAAGCAATGGAAGGCCATGGTGGTCTTCCTGTTGGCCGCGCTCTACATCTACACCATCTCGCTCGTGGGCTACCTGCTGGCCACCGTGGCCTTTATGGGGGTATCGCTGGCGATGATCGGTTATGTCACCTGGCGTTTCGCCCTGGTGGGTATCGTCCTGTTGGTGGCGATGGTCTGCCTGGTATTCATCGGCTTCCTCGGGCTTCCCGTGCCGTTATTGCCGCCTTTCCTCTCATGACACTGAAGCCCCGATGGGTATCTCGTCTTGCCTGGCCCTACTGGCGTTGCTGCCAGATATGGGCTGGGCGGGGCGCACGGTGCCTGGCACTGGCTCCTGGAGCTTAGTCATATGGAAAACCTCGTTCTGGTGGGCCTGAGTAACGTCCTCACGTTCACCAACATTTCACTGATCCTGGGGGGAACCCTGCTGGGGCTCTTCGTTGGTGCCATGCCGGGGCTCTCGGCGACCATGGCCCTGGCGCTGCTGCTGCCGCTGACCTTCAGCATGGATCCCGCCACAGGGCTCAGCATGCTGGCCGCTCTATATGTGGGCGCCTCTTACGGCGGTTCCATTGCGGCCATTTTGTTGCGTACGCCCGGTACGCCGTCAGCCGCCGCCACGGTGCTCGATGGCTATCCGCTGTCGCAGCAGGGCCAGGCCGGCAGGGCGCTAGGGATCTCCCTTTTCGCCTCCTTTATCGGTGGCACCTTGAGCGGCATCGCATTGCTGACCGCGGCGCCGTTGCTTGGGGTGCTGGTACTTGAGTTTGGCCCAATTGAGCTGTTCGCCATTGCCGTACTCGGCATCACCATCATCGGTACGCTTTCACAGGGCTCGATAGTCAGCGGCCTGCTCTCGGGTACCCTGGGACTGCTGGTCAGCACGGTGGGTATGGACCTGGTCACCGGCACGCCGCGTATGACGTTTGGCATTCTTAACCTGTTCTCGGGGGTCGAGTTCACCGTGGCACTGATCGGCTTGTTCTCGATTCCCCAGGCGCTAGTGCTGATCGAGAACGCCCACGGCACTCAGAAGTTGGCGAGCAAGATTACCGACAAGCTGATCCCATCGCTTCGCGAGCTACGGCGGTTGATGCCCAATATCCTCCGCTCGAGTGGGATCGGCATCGTCACCGGTCTGATTCCCGGCACTGGCGGCGATACCGCGAGCTGGTTCGCCTATAACGAGGCCCGGCGTTTCGCCCATGACAAGAGCCGCTTCGGCAAGGGCGATATCGCCGGCGTGGCGGCCCCTGAGGCGGCTAATAATGCGGTAGTGGGGGGGGCGTTGATTCCTACCATCGCCCTTGGCATTCCCGGCAGCTCATCCACCGCCATCTTGCTCGGCGCCTTGATGGTACAGGGCATCCTGCCGGGGCCGAATCTGCTGACCGATTACGGCGACGTGACCTACACCCTCATCTGGGCGGTGATCTTCGCCAACATCGGGTTGCTGTTGGTGGGTCTGATGTTCACCCGGCTGTGCGTCAGCGTCACACGGGTGCCGGATAGCTTTGTAGCCTGCGCGATCATCACGCTGTGCGTGATCGGGTCCTTCGCCATCAACAACAGCCTGTTCGAGGTGGGGCTCATGCTGGGCTTCGGACTGTTCGGTTATTGGATGAAAAAGTCCGATATCTCACCGGCACCCATGGTGATCGGGCTGATCCTGGGGCCGGTCATGGAGACCAGCTACCAGCAGTCGATGCTGATCGGGCAGGGCAACCTGGGCATCTTCCTGACGAGCCCCATTGCTGTGGTGCTGCTGTGCATCGCCGTCCTATCGGTGCTGCAAGCCACGCCATTTTTCCGCTGGCTGCGCGGCGCAATGCGCGGCCGAGGGCAGGTGGAGTGATTTACCCCCTTTAATTTCACGAGGACTTCGTCATGACAACAATTACCGACGTGCGAGCCAGGACGGTCAACGTGCCGCTGGACAACCCCACCAGCTTTTCCAATCGCCAGGTGTTCAAGCGTGATTACGTGCTGGTCGAGGTGCAGGGCGACGACGGCCATGTCGGCATCGGCTTCTGCTACGGGGGCAACAATGCCGGCTCGCTGGTGGCGCATGCGGTGCGCGACCTGTTGCGGCCGGTGCTGATGGGCGCGGATGCGCATGCCACCGAAGCCCTGTGGCAGTCGATGTACCAGGAATCGCTGCTGCATGGCCGCTGCGGCTCGGTGATGCGCGCCATCAGCATCCTCGATACCGCCCTCTGGGACCGCAACGCCCGGGCGGCGGGCCTGCCGCTCTACAAGTACCTGGGCGCCAGCGACACCGACAGCGTGCCGGCCTATGCCAGCGGTGGCTACTACCTGGACGGCAAGACGCCCGCGATGCTGGGCGAAGAGATGGCCGCTTACGTTGCCCAAGGCTTCACTTCGGTGAAAATGAAAGTCGGCCGAGAGGATCTGGTCGGCGAGGAGTCGCGGCTGGCGGCGGTACGCGAGGCCGTAGGCCCCAACATCCAGGTGATGATGGATGCCAACAACGCCTGGCGGGACCTGCCCTCGGCGCTGGCCTTCATGCGCATGGCCGAGCCCTACAACCCCTTCTGGATCGAGGAACCCTTCAGCCCGGACGACATCGATAACCACCGCCGTCTTGCGGAGCGTACCCCGGTCCCGGTGGCCACCGGCGAGATCGAGGCCGGACGCTGGCGCTTTCGCGAGCTGCTGGAGAAGGAAGGCGCCATGATCCTGCAGACCGACGCCGCTGTATGCGGCGGGATCACCGAGTTTCGCCGTATCGCCGCCACGGCGGCGAGCTTCGGCGTGGATATCTATCCGCACTGGTTCCACGACCTGCACATCCATCTCGTCGCCTCGGCACCCAACGTGCGCATGGTAGAGTTCTTCGCTGACGATCAGGTGCTCAATTTCCGACGTCTGGTGGACACCCAGCTGGAATTCGTCGATGGCCGGTTGCGGTTGCCGACCACGCCCGGCCTGGGGTTCGGCTTCGATCAGGAAGCGCTGGACCGCTACGCCATTGAAGGCTGGCACTGATGGGCGGTGACCCGCACAAGGAGAACGTCATGTCCCAAACGCGAGGAGACGTCTGGTCTCCGGTAATCACTCCCTTTGGCGCCGACCTGGCGGCGGATATCCGGCGCTTCGTCGCACACTGCCAGTGGCTCGTCTCACACCGGGTCGGACTCGCGGTGTTCGGCACCAACTCCGAGGCCAACTCGTTGACAGTTGGAGAGAAGCAGCAACTGCTGGGCGCCCTGGTGGAGGGTGGTGTCGACCCGGCACGCCTGATGCCCGGTACCGGACAATGCGCCATCGGCGACAGCGTGGCGCTGACCCGCGAGGCCGTGGCAGCGGGCTGTGCAGGCGTTTTGATGCTGCCGCCTTTCTACTACAAGGGCGTCAGCGACGAGGGATTGTTTCGTTTCTATAGCGAGGTGATCGAGCGGGTGGGCGATTCCCGGCTGCGGCTCTATCTCTACCACATTCCCCCCGTCGCCCAGGTGCCGCTGTCACTCGAGTTGATCGAACGCCTGCGTGACGCCTTCCCCGGTACCATTGCCGGGATCAAGGACAGTGGGGGCGACTGGTCGCATACCCAGGCGCTGATCGATAGCTTTGCTGGCGACGACTTCGCCGTCTATGCCGGCAGCGAACGTTTCCTGCTGGATACCCTTCGAGCCGGTGGCGCCGGTTGCATCAGTGCCACCGCCAACGTCAACCCGGGCGCCATCGCGGGGCTTGCCGCGAGTTGGCAGGTCGAGGACGCCGACGATCGTCAGCAGGCGCTCAACGTGCTGCGCGACCTCTTCGAGCGCTATCCACTGATTCCCGCCATGAAGGCCGCCACGGCGCACTTTTCCGGGGTGGCCGATTGGCGTCGCGTGCGTCCACCGCTGGTCGAGCTGGATGATGAGCGCGCTGCGACGCTTGTATCCTCCTTGGAGGAAATGGGGTTCCGCATGGAGGGGTTGGGGGCGGCGAGTCATGGGTGAGACGTCCAGGCCCTGGCGTGTCGTCGCCGTGCGCCGGCTCAGCGAGGCGCAGTTGGCAGAGCTGTCTGCGGTCGCCGATGTCGAGTACTTCGAAGAGGTTACCGATGAAAACCGCGCCGATTTTCTTGCCGCCCTGTCGCGTGCCCACGGGCTTATCGGCGGCAAGCTGGAACTCGACGAGGCGATGCTGACCGAGGCACCGGCGCTGCAGGTGGTATCGACCATCTCGGTGGGCTACGACCATCTGCCGCTCGCGGCCATGAACCGGCGCGGCATCCTGTTGTGCAACACACCGAATGTGCTGACCGAGACCACGGCGGACACGGCATTTGCGCTGATCATGGCGACCCAGCGTCGCCTGGTGGAGCTGGCTAACCGGGTTCGAGATGGCGAGTGGCAGACACATGTCGGCCGCGAGCATTTCGGGGTCGACGTGCATGGCAAGACCCTGGGCATCGTGGGAGCCGGGCGGATCGGTGCGGCGATCGCTCGGCGAGGTGCGATGGGCTTCGGCATGCCTATCCTCTATACGGCAGCTTCTTCGAAGCCCGAGCTGGAGGCCAGCCTTGGCGCGCGGCGTCTCGAGCTCGACGCTCTTCTAGCGGAGTCGGATATCGTATGCCTCAGTGTGCCCTACAATGACGACACCCATCACCTGATCGATGCCGCAGCCCTGGCGCGGATGAAGCCCTCGGCTGCGCTGATCAACGTGGCGCGGGGCAAAGTCGTCGACGAACCGGCGCTGATCGAAGCCCTTCAGCGTGGGGGAATTCGCGCCGCCGGGCTCGATGTTTTCGCCGAGGAGCCGCTGCTGGCGAGATCGCCGCTGACCGCCATGGACAACGTGGTGGCCACCCCGCATATCGGCTCGGCGACCCACGAGACTCGCGAGGCCATGGCTCAGCTGGCGGTGGACAATCTGGTGGGAGCGCTGGCCGGGGACGGTCCGCTCACGGCTATCAATGAGGACGCCTGGCGAAAGTCGACCGTGGCGTCGGGAGGCGCGCGATGAGTGCTCGTCGGTTGGCGCGCATCCTCAGCCTCGATGACTTCGAACGGGCAGCGCGACGACACCTGCCGCGGCCACTGTTTGGCTATGTGGCCAGCGTGGCCGAGGATGGCGGTACCGCCCAGGCCAGCCGCGAGGCCTTCGATAACTACGCCTTCCTGCCGCGAGTGCTGGTGAACGTCTCCGAGGTGTCTACCGAGACAGAGCTCTTCGGGCGCCGCTATGCCTACCCTTTCGGTATCGCGCCCATGGGTATCAGCGCCCTGACGGCCTATCGCGGCGATCGGGCGCTGGCCCGCGCGGCGACTGACGCCGGGATCCCCATGATCGTCAGTGGGACCTCGCTGATCCCCATGGAGACGCTGGCGGGGCAGGACGGCTCGGACTGGTTCCAGGCCTATCTGCCCGGTACCCCGAAGGAGATCGACGCACTGCTGGCGCGCGTCGAGCGAGCCGGGTTCACCAAACTGGTAATCACCGTAGACTACGCTGTACCGCCCAATCCCGAGAATCATCGGCGTGCTGGCTTCTCATCGCCGCTGCGGCCCAGCCTGCGCCTGGCCCGGGATGGCCTGGTGCGACCGCGCTGGCTGTTTGGGACCTTCCTGCGCACCCTGTGGCTTCACGGTGTACCGCACTTCGAGAACAGCACGGCGACCCGTGGCGTGCCGGTGCTGGCGAAGAACGTCAACCGGGACTTCTCGGGGCGCCGGCATCTCGACTGGTCGACACTGGAGCGGGTTCGCGCGCGTTGGCCCGGCACGCTGGTGGTCAAGGGTATCCTGCATCCCGAGGACGCGCGGCGGGTGGTGGCGGTGGGCGCCGATGGCCTGATCGTCTCCAATCACGGCGGTCGTCAGCTCGATGACACCATAGCGCCACTGACCATGCTGCCCGAGGTACTGGAAGCGATAGACGGGGCCGTGCCGGTGATGATCGACGGCAGCTTCCGCCGCGGCAGCCAGGTGCTGAAGGCGTTGTCGCTTGGGGCCAGCTTCGTGTTCCTGGGTCGCCCGTTCAACTACGCGGCGAGCATTGGCGGCGAAGCCGGCGTCGCCAAGGCCGTGACGCTGCTCGGTGAGGAACTCGAGCGCAACATGTCGCTGCTAGGCGTGACGAATATTGAGGCTCTTGGCCCGCATTATCTGCGGCGTTTGTAAAGAGCAACCAATGAAAACGGCACCTGAGTTCCTCGAGGTGTTTTTTTGGCTTTGGGACATCAACGCCATGATTCTGTGCTTTCTCACGGTGGCGGCGAGAAAACTGCAGATGATTTACCGATTACTGAGGCTGGCTGAGTCTTATAGGTAGTCAAATTAATTAAGTATAGCGCTGCTCCTCGAGCCTGACGTAAAATTAGTTCAAGGACGGGATGTTTTACCCATGCCGACTTTGGCTCTATAACTTCTAGCAATATATTAAAAGATAGTCCAAGTAGCACCTTGGAGTTACCCCGGTTCAGTGGACGGTACACGGCTTTAGCCTGAGGCTGCCGCATGCTGACGCTCGAACTGTATAGGACTGGCATAGCCAAACGCCGAGTGCCGGCGATGTGGGTTGTACCATCCTTCGATGAACGCGAAGACCGCCTGCTTCGCCTCTGCCGGCGTGGCGAACTGCTTCCTGTCGAGCAGTTCGCATTCCAGGGTGGCAAAGAAGCTCTCGGCCATCGAGTTATCATAGCAAACTCCGACCGACCCCCTCGAGGGCCAAACGGCGTCCTTCCGGCAGCGCTCACCGTAGGCGATAGGAGTGTATCCGTCACGTGATTACCGCGCCACACTGGATCGGTACGGGTTCCAGGCCCCGATGTGCCGCAAAGGGAACTGCTGGGACAATGCGGTCATGGAGCGCTTCTTCCACTCACTGAAAAAGCGAGTGGCTGGTAGGCCAGCGGTATGCGAGCCGACAGGCAGCACGGCGGGACGTGATCGACTACATCGAGAGTGAGTACAACAGCTGCCGGCTCCACTCGACCCTGGGCTACCAGACGCCGAGGGAGGTTGAATTGGCAGCTGCGGCTTGAAAATGTGTCCGCTCTGACTTGACCAGAACAAAGCAGGCTAGTCACGCACCAGCTGGAAATGCTTTAACAACACAGGCAACACCAGTATCAGCACCGTGATGCGAAGAAGGTGGTGCGAGGTCACGAAGGCCGGGTCAATGCCCAGCGATAGCGCAACGAGACTAAGTTCGGGCGCGCCGCCCGGCATATAGGCGAGCAGTGCCGCCGCCAGCGACACCCCGGTCAGTGCGTGGATACCCCACGCCGCCAAAATGGCGATCAGCAGCAGTATCACTGCTTGGAGTGTGGCCATGGTAAGGGTGTGTCCCACCTCGGCCAGTGAGGTTCCGGTAAAGCGAACTCCCACCGAGATGCCAATCACGATTTGGGCCATGGCGATAAGGGTGGGAGGGAGCACCGCATGGGTCAGACCCGACAGGTGCAGACCTGCTGAGATCAAGGCGGGGCCGAACAGCAGGGCGTTGGGAAGGCGTAGCCGCTGCCCCAACAAGACGCCGAGCGTACCGGCAACGGCGAGCCACGCCGCATCCGTGAGGCTGGGCAGCCACAACCATTGGTTCAGGCTCATGCCGGTGGGTTGCAAGCTGACATGGCCAACCCACTTTAATACTGGTGGGATGGCAGCCAGCAAGATCAGGATACGCACAGCATGCGTCATGCCAACGACGCGCAGGTCGGCGTTCGAGTCCAGCGCCATGCCGGTAACCGCCGAAACGCCTCCGGGCACGCCCGCATAGAGGGCAGTATCCAGCGAATGGTGGGCTATTCGTCGCGAAAACCAGACGGAAAAAACCATCATCACGGCAGTGGCCAGCAGCATGATGACGAGACTGGCCCCCCATAAAGATAGGTCGCCGGACATATCCGGCGTGAATGCCGAACCCAGCATCACACCGATCACCACCAAAACGCCCTTACGGGCATGTCCCGGCGAGCGCAGCCGGCAACCCAGGAGACTCGCGACCGTGGTGGCGAGCATGGCGCCGAGCAGCCAGGGCAGCGGCATTTGTAGCCAGTAGGCGAAGCCACCACCAACCAGACCCAAGACCAATGTCGGCAGGAAGCGGCAAAAGGGAGCCATCCGTTGCGCTATCGTTGTGTTCAAACCATTAAGACCCACTAGTTCAGGCGTCCTTTACACGGGCGGCATCGATGATCATCTCGCGAAGGGCCGCTGCAGCGGTGGAGAGTGCATGCCGACGACGCTGGACGATGCCGAGGGGACGACTTACGTCGGGAGATACCAGCGGACGGTAGTCGATGCCGTGGCCGGCGATCTGGCGGAAGCTGAGCTTCGGCAGGACGCTGATGCCCACCCCGGCCGCCACCATGCGCCCCACGGTGGCGATCTGGCTGGCATCGCAGATGATATCGAGTGGCTCGCCCACCTCGGCCATGATGCGGTCGATATCCTGCCGCGAGCTGGAGAGCCGGTTGATGCCGATGAAAGGGTGGCCGGCCAGTTGGTGCCAAGTGACCTCTGGTCGTTCAAGCAGCGGGTGACCCAGTGGGCAGACGGCCACGTAGCGGTCCTCCAGCACCGGCTCGAAGGCGAGATCCTCCGATTCGAAAGGCGGCACCGAGAGCCCCAGGTCGGCCCGCCCTTCGCGCACCATCATGTTCACCTGCTCGGCAAGCACGTCGTGCAGGGCGAAATTGATGCGTGGATAGCGGTCGTGGAAGGCGGCGATGACGTCCGGCAGCAGCCCGGCGGCCAGGGTGGGCAGCGCCGCGACTGAGACCTTGCCGCGCTTCTTCGAGAACAACTCGTCGAGATCCTCGAAGGCGTCGGTCCAGTCATGCAGCAGGCGTATCGCCACCGGCAGGAAGGCTTCGCCTTCCGGCGTGAGGGTGAGCTGGCGGGTGCTGCGCGAGAACAGGGCACCGCCCACCGTCTCCTCCAGTTTACGCAGGGCTATCGAGATGGCCGGCTGGGAGAGGTGGATGCGCTCGCTGGCCTCGGCCAGGCTGCGCGACTGTGCCACCGCGACGAAGGCGTCGAGCTGTCGGATGCTGGGATTCATTTAGAAAGTAAAACAGGTTTTAAAAACAATTCAATGTACAAAATTGGGAGCGGCAACCACGCTGAGCTGAGTGGCGCTCTCCCAACGCACCTTCCTGAAGTGCCGCCGGGTGGATCGTGGACCGCCACGAGACGCTGTTTCACCTCATGAATTGTCACAACAACAAGCCCGTAACCGGGCCAGGAGCCAACCACCATGAAAACGTTGCTTACCGCCGTGGCCGCCAGTGCCGCACTTCTCGCCGCCGCTTCCGCCCCTGCCCAGGAACGACTGCTGATCGGCTCGACCTCCAGCTCGTCGAGCCACTATGGCTACTTCGTGGCGGTCAACCAGATCATCAACAGTGAACTCGAAGGCGTCAGCTCTTCCGTTGCCGAGACCGGTGCCACCGTCGATAACCTGCGCCGGCTCAGCCGCGACCAGATGGACATGGGGCTGGTGACCACCAACACCGGCTATCACGCCTACGCCGGCCAGGGCGATTTCGAGGAGCGTCCGGTGGATACGCGACTGCTGTGGGTCTACACCGTGGCGCCGCAGAATGTGGTGATGCGTGAGGATGCCGGGGTCGAGAGCATGCAGGAACTGGACGGGGTGCGCCTCAACCCGGGCATCACCGGCTCGGCCACCGAGAGCACCACCGAGGCGGTCATGAAGACGCTGGGGATCACCCCCGACTACGTGCGCGGCTCTACCACCGACGTGGTCGACTCCATCAAGGATGGTCGCATTGCCGGCTACGTGAAGTCCGGCGTGGGCAATCGCCTTGACGGTTCGACCATGGACATCGCCACCTTCACACCGATCAATGTGCTGTCGCTCACTGACGAGCAGGCCGATACCCTGCGCAGCGAGATGCCCGATATCGCGGTCGTGGACATTCCCGAGGGCGCCGCCGACGGCATTCCGGCCTTCACCACCTGGGCCTTCGGCGTGGCCGTTCACGCGCATCCGGACATGGATGAAGAGACCGCCTACCAGATCGTCAAGGCGGTGATGGAGAATCCCGAGCCCCAGGCCAACGCTTTCTCCGCGATCAAGGATGCCGACATGGCGCAGATGACCCTCGATGTCGGTACCGTACCGCTGCATGCCGGCGCCGCACGCTACTTCGAAGAGCAAGGCATGGAAATCCCCGATGCCCTGCAGCCCGTCGAATAACGACCGCTTCAGGAGCTTTCCGTGCGCGAGCATCTGACCCGGGGACTGGCCCTCACGCTGGGTGGGCTGATTCTGTATACCGCCGCCACTGGCCCCTTCGAGAGCTTGATCCAGCGCAGCATCTTCCTTGCGCTGGTGATCCTGCTGGGGCTGACGGTCTATCCGCTGGGGGCCGGCACGCGCTGGCGCCCCCTGGGCATCGCCCTCGATCTCGTCCTGGCGGTGGGGGCCGTGCTCGCCTGTGGCTACGTGGCGATGAACGCCGAGCGCATCCTGGTGGAGCTGCCCTGGGCGTCGACCCGCGACATGCTCTTCACCGGGGTGCTGCTGGTGGCGATCCTCGAGCTGTCGCGGCGCGCCATCGGCCTGATCTTTCCACTGCTGGTGGTGGCCGGCCTGGGCTATGCCTGGTTCGGCGCCGCCATTCCCGGCCCGATGGGGCACCGCGGCTTCGACCTGGTCTACATCACCGAGACCATCTACCTCGGTGATCTCGGGGTCTGGGGCATGCTGACGGGCGTGGCCGCGACCACCATTGCCGCTTTCGTGCTGTTCGGCAGCCTGCTGTTGCACACGGGCGGCGGTCAGACCTTCATGGCTCTGGCGCTGCGCATCAGCGGCCGTTCCCCAGGCGGGGCCGCCAAGGTGGCCACGGTCGCCTCGGGGCTCTTCGGCATGGTCAGCGGCAGCGCGGTGGCCAACGTGGCCACCACCGGCAACTTCACCATTCCCATGATGAAGCGGCTCGACTACCCACGACCCTTCGCCGCTGCCGTGGAGGCCGTGGCCTCGACGGGTGGTCAGATCGCGCCGCCGATCCTCGGGGCGGCGGCCTTCATCATGGCCGAGATCCTCGGCGAGAGTTACCTGCGTATCGCCCTGGCGGCGCTGCTGCCGGCGATCCTGTTCTACCTGGGGGTCTTCCTGACCATCCATCTGGTCGCACAGCGGCGCAACCTGCGTGTGGTGCCGGCCGATGAGCTGCCCGGCTGGCGCGACGTGCTGCGCCCCGAGCGCATCGTGCCGATCCTCGCGGCACTGGGCGGTCTCTTCTTCGGCGTGCTCAACGGTCGTTCCATCCAGCTTTCGGCCTTCTACGGCATCATGATGACGGTGTTCACCTTCGTGCCCTTTGCCCTGCTGGCAAGAACGCCGTTACAGGAGATCCTCGGCAAGCTGCTGTCGGGATTGATGGATGCCGGCAGAGGCATGGTGATCATCGGTGTGCTGCTGGCCGGGGCGCAGATCCTGGTGGCGATGATCGGCATGACCGGTATCGGCGTGACGCTCGCCAGCCTGATCGTCAACGTCGGCGGCGAGTCGCTGTTCCTGGTGGCGGGTATCGTCGGCGGCGTGTGCCTGATCCTGGGGATGGGCATTCCCACCACCGCGGCCTACGTGCTGGTGGCCTCGGTGCTGGCACCGGCGCTGACCACCATCGGCGTGGAGCCTCTGATCGCACATCTCTTCGTGTTCTACTTCGCTACCCTCTCGGTCATCACACCGCCGGTGTGCGTGGCGGTGTTTGTCGCCTCGGGTATCGCCGGCACTAACTGGCTACCGGCGGCCGGTGAGGCCGTGCGCCTGGCAGCGGCGATCTACGTCATTCCCTTCCTGCTGCTGATCTATCCGGCGCTGGCCGGCTTCAGTGGGGCGGTCGATATCGCGCTGGCGATCTGCCAGGGCGTGGTCTTCGTGATCGCCTTCGCCTCGCTGATGTCACGCGTGGCGATAACCGGCAAGCGCGCCCTGGATATCATCGGTCTGATCGTGGTGATCGGCCTGGCACTGACGCCGGGCTGGCTGACGACGGTGGCGGCACTGCTGGCACTGGCGGGGATGTATGCGCTGCGACGGCGTCGGCCGATAGCCGCTGGCCCCACACCGCGCGATATGCCCGCCAAGGAGACATCCCCATGACCTTTCTGCTGGGCAGCGGTGCCGGCTTCTCCGGTGACCGCACCGATGCGGCGATTCCCGTGGTGGCCGAGCTGATCCGCCGCGGCCAGCCCGCCGCTCTGCTCTTCGAGACCCTGGGGGAGCGAACCCTGGCTGCCGCCCACCGCGCGCGGCATGACGATCCCGACGCTGGCTTCGAGCCGTTGCTCGACGAGCTGCTGGAGCCCGTGCTCGACGACTGCCTGGCCAACGGCATCGCCATCCTAGGCAACTTCGGTGCCGCCAATCCAGCAGGAGCCTGCGAACGGGTAAAGCTGCTTGCCGAGCAGGCGGGGCGGGCTGATATTCGCATCGGTCACGTGCAGGGCGACGACATCCGCTCGCGCCTCTCCCGTATCGATCTGCAGCGCTGGGAGGGGGAGAGCGGCGAGATGCCCGGTGAGGAGGCGCTGATCTCGGCCAACGTATACCTTGGTGCCGCGCCTCTGGTCGAGGCGCTGGCACTGGGTGCCGAGGTGGTCGTGACCGGTCGCGTGGCCGACCCGTCGCTGTTCCTGGCCCCGCTGATGCACCACTTCGGTTGGGCCTGGAACGATTGGGACCGCCTGGCGGCGGGCACGATGGCAGGGCACCTGGGCGAGTGCGGGTCCCAGGTGAGTGGCGGCTACTTCGCCGACCCGGGGCTCAAGGACGTGCCTGACCTGGCCACGGTGGGCTATCCCATCATCGAAGTGGAGGAGGATGGCAGCCTGGTGGTGACCAAGCCGCCCGACACTGGCGGCTGCGTGACCGAGCGCACGGTGAAGGAGCAGCTGCTCTACGAGGTCCACGACCCGAGCGGCTACCTGACGCCGGACGTGATCGTGGATCTCTCCGGCGTCAGGGTTCGCGAGATCGGTCCCGACCGGGTCGCGGTCAGCGGCATCCGCGGCAGGCCCGCGCCGGAGCGGCTCAAGACTACCGTGTGCTACGCCGGCGGTTGGCAGGGCGAGGCCGAGATCTCCTACGCCGGCCCCAATGCGTTCGGGCGAGCGCGGCTGGCGGCCGAGGTGCTGCGCGAACGGCTCACCTTTCGCGCGCCCTCCGAGTTGCGCTCGCGGTTTGACATCATCGGGCACACCAGCGTCTTCGACAGCGATACCGGCGACCTGCAACGGCATACAGCGGGACAGGAGAACGGCGACTACCGACTGCGGCTCGCGGTGGGGCACCCGGAGCGGCGCTGGGTGGAGCGAGCGACTCAAGAGCTGCTGGCGCTCTATTGCGCCGGCCCGGCCGGCGGGGGCGGTGTGCGACGTCAGTTCCAGCGACGAATCTGCACGGCCTCCTACCTGGTCAAGCGCAGCGACGTCGAGGCCTTCGCCACCCTGTATGGCACCCCGCTGAATGACCAAAGGAGTCACGGCCATGGCGCCCAGTGATGATGTGAACATGATCTCGCTGCACCGCCTGGCGCACGCCCGTGCCGGCGACAAGGGCGAGCGGCTCAACCTGGCGCTGTTCGCCTACGATCCCCGTCACTACGAGATTCTGCTCGCTCAGGTCACCGAGGGTCGGGTACAGGCGCTGTTCGCCCACCGCGGCGTCAGCCAGGTGCGGCGCTATCCATTGCCGGGTCTCGCCGGGATGAACCTGGTGCTCGACGATGTGCTGCAGGGCGGGGTCAATGGGGCGTTGAATCTGGACGGTCACGGCAAGACGCTCTCCTTTCTGTTGCTCGGCATGGAGATCGCCTTGCCGACAGTGCTTGAAGAGTGAACAGGAGTGGCCCAAACTGGTCAGGGTGAACTCGTCGAGGATCCGACCTTTCTCTTCACGAGATCCCTGCGCAAAGCGCTCTCGCAGAACGCCAATCAGCTCTTGCCTGCCAGGGGTTACTTTGGGTAACCATTTCGGCGAGGCAATGCGTAGGTCAAGGTAGTTGACGTCGCATACCTGATATACTCACACCGAGCTTAGCAGCCTGGTGGCTGTCTTATGGGAATCTCTGAGGTGCTCTCACACGGGACTATCAGTAAATCTCGGGTATTAAGTTACCGTAGCAATCACCTACAGGTTCCATCAAAGTTCGAACGCCGGCCTGGGGCACCTTGGACGGAGTAGTTTAGGACACCCTCGGGACGCCGCTGAGTGAGTGCCATTTCCAGCACGTCCAGCATTAACCGTGTTTCATGTCCGTGGTCATGGCCCAGCCCACAGCCAACGATGCGGCGGCTGAACACGTCCAGCACGACCGCCAAGTACATGTAGTCAAGCAGCATGCCGTGTCAGGTTGTGTTAGCGGGCCGGTCCCACGCGAGCGTATTCGCTTACGTCAAACTGGCAACTCGCGAGCCAAGCGTCTGCAACTTACGCTATCCCGAATGGCACTTGAAACGGAAATTTAAGTGCCCAAATGCTTTCAGGATCAAGAGGTTTTGCAAAAAGATAGCCCTGACCCGCCAAGCAGCCTGCTTGTAGCAGATCTTGGTGCTGAGCCGGCGTTTCTATCCCCTCTGCCAAGACCTGAAATCCCAACTTGCTACCGAGAGTCATGACCGTCTCGACGAGCGCTCGAGCCTTGTTATCTTCCGGGAGCCCGTCCACGAAGCTGCGATCGATTTTCAACCGGTCCACGGGCAAATCCTTGAGATAACCCAGGGAGCTGTAGCCGGTTCCGAAATCATCGATCGCTATGTGAATACCTCTATATCGAAGGGCATCCAAGGTCTTGGAGACTGATATGCTGGGATCAACCAGCGAGGATTCTGTCAGTTCCAATTCCAACCGGGTGGGCGGTAGCCCGGTTTTATTGAGCACTCGATCGACCTGGGCAATCAAACTGTTGCTATTCAGTTGCTGTGAAGAGATGTTGACCGCCATACGACCAAAATCCCAACCATCGGCCAACCACTGCACAGCTTGTCGGCACGCCGTTTCCAGGACCCACTCCCCAAGTTTATGGATCAATCCACTCTGCTCGGCCACGGGGATGAACCGAGCGGGGGAGATCCACCCCTCATCCGGATGGGGCCAGCGGGCCAGGGCCTCCAGGCCCAGGCACTGGCCGGAGTGAAGGTCCACCTGGGGCTGATAGTGGACCGCCAGTTGATTCCACTCCAGGGCCCGGGCAAGTTCCGTCCCGAGATATATTCGTTCGCGCGCGGCCTCGCCCACCTCTTTGGCGAAGAAGGCGAACCGCTGCCCCGCGTCCTTGGCCGAATACATCGCCCCGTCTGCCTGCATGATCAATGAAGAGGCAGATTCCAAGGGGGCACACCCTATGGCGATGCCTATGCTGGCGGTCAATCGGAATTCCTGAGTCCCGATGACCAAGGGGGCTTCCAGTACATCCAGGACCCGCTCGGCCAGCGGGGAGGCGGCTGTGGGATCCGCCAGATCTCGGACAAGCAGGAGCAACTCGTCGCCGCCCCATCGGGCCAGGGTGTCATCTTCTTTCAGGAGACCTTTGACGCGGGTGCCCAGCGCCCTCAAGGCTTGATCGCCGATGTCGTGGCCGAAACCGTCGTTCAGCGCCTTGAAGTCATTCATGTCCAGCAGGAGGACCGCAAAGGTTTCGCCCGAACGACGCGCTTGGAGCACGGCCTGTTCCAGGCGGTCCTTGAATAGGCGACGATTGGGCAGCCCGGTGAGGGGGTCGTGATTGGCCAGGTATTCCCACTGTTGTTCGGCGTGCTTGATCCGGGAGAGATCAGTCAGAATGGAAACGTAGTGGGTAATAGTGCCGGCTTCATCCTTGATCGAATTGATGGTCTGCCAGGTGGGGAATACCTCCCCATCCTTGCGCCGACTCCAGATTTCTCCCTGCCAGCGATCTTGCTCCTTTAACTGGGCCCATAGCGGCTCATAGATATTGCCCCCGGGTGCGTCGAATTGCAGAAAGCTGGGGGTACACCCCCGAACCTCATCCTCCGAATATCCAGTGATCGTGGTAAAGGCCGGGTTCACCGCCGAGATGCGATCTTCGGCATCGGTGATGATGACACCTTCACCGACCGCCTCGAACGCGGCTCCCCACTCGGCCAGTCGAGTTTTCAGCTCCTTGCGCTCGGTGATGTCCTGGAAGGTTCCGAGCAGGCGAACGGTTTTGCCATCCTGGATCTCCGGCTGGGCCTGGATGCGGACCCATATGGTCCGTCCCTTTCCGGTTTGGAGTTGGGTGTCAAAATCAGCCGTTACGCCATGATCGATGGCGTGTTGCAGGTTTGTGCGTACCTGTTGGTAGCTTTCGCCCTTGTAGAAACGGGGCAAGGCCTCATTCAGGGGAGGCGCAGGCTCGGTGCGGTCGACTTCGAGAATATCCCGGGTCACGGAGGTCCACCATAGTTCCCCGGTGATCATGTCAGTTTCCCAGCCCCCTACACGGGCCACTCGGTTGGTGCGCTCCAACAGGTCCTCGTTCTCCTTCAGAGCTCGCTCAGCCGCCACCTGACCGGTAATGTCATGGAGATGAACCAGCCAGGCGGGGTCGCCCTCCCACTCGCTCTGCACGTCGTAGATTTCCAGCGTCCGTGGCTCATCGCCGGCGGGTTGGACTTCGAGAATCTGCCCGGTCGAGCAAGGAATCGGAATCCTGAGGTTCTGGTCAATCAGATGTTCCTGCGAATCCCCCAGTAACTCGCACGCACGTGGGTTAGCATAGCGAATGGTCCCCTGTCCCTGAATCACTACCAAGCCCTCGCGGGTATGAGAGAGGATGGATTCAAGTTGCTGTTCGTGAGCCTTGGCTGTTTCGTCAGCCAGGCGCCTATGGCTGATGTCGTGGTGGATCACCAACGCGTAATTTCTGCCCTGATCCTGGTAACGGCTGGCAGTGAGCCGAAACCATCGGCGTTCCGAGGGAGAATGGCAGGGGACCTCCCATTCCAGGGAATGGGAGGTCCCCTTCAGAACGTCTTCCATCTGCAGGGGTAGATCGCCAACATCATCGCCGAGGACACTCGGACATACAGCGAGATAGTTCTCTCCGAGATAGGCGTGAGAGGCACCCCCGTTCGCCAGGGCGAACGCCCGCCAATGAGCGTTAACAGCGAGGATGGTGCCACTCTCATCGATGAGAACGGCAGAATCGGGAAGCGCTTCCAGCCAAGGGGGAGCACGCGCAGCGACGAATTTTGCGGATGGGGGAACAGGCATGGGATCGTCTCACCTAGGGGTACGAGTATCTTCGAAAGCGACTTATCGGCGTTTTACCACCACGCTACGCGTTGAAAGGTCTTAAACATAGCGGCATCTAGTGGCGCCTATAGTGCAAAGATCTGTCCATTGCACTGATCTTACCCAGCATTTTTTTGGTTCTACGCAGACTGGCGTGAAAACGAAGTGATCTTAGGCAGTAGCGGGATAGAGTAACGGCGGTAAATCCGAGTAAGCTGATATTCGCCAAAACGTCAGCCTACGGATACCGCCGTTGCCATGGATGCTACCCCGCTCTACCTGTTCTGGAAAGGGTTCACCGTTACCCACCACGAGTTTTTGGATCCTCAGACGCTGCGGCTCCAGCTGGAACCCGATGACCGGATTCCCCCTGTCTGCAGCGGCTGCGATCATGCCTGTTTCCTGGTGCATGACGTGCATCGCCGGCGCGTCCGTGAGGCACCGCTG
>NZ_FOBC01000007.1:147310-203874 GCF_900109725.1 Halomonas daqiaonensis | reverse complement strand
CGCGAGGTGCCATCCGGCATCACGCCCTTGCCCTGGGTGGCGCGGACGGCGCCACAGAGGTTGGTCTTGCCCGAGAGGCAGAACTTGCACTGGCCGCACTCGGCGGTATAGAGCGGAATGACGTGGTCGCCGGGACTCACGCTGGTGACACCCTCGCCCACCTCCTGGACGACGCCGGCACCCTCGTGCCCCAGCACCGCCGGGAAGTTGCCCTCCGGATCGGCACCGGAGAGGGTATAGGCGTCGGTGTGGCAGACGCTGGTGGCGGCCATCTTGACCAGCACCTCGCCGGCCTTGGGGCCCTCGACGTCGATCTCGACCAGTTCCAAGGGCTTGCCCGCTTCCAGGGCGACGGCGGCGCGTGACTTCATCAGGAAATTCTCCTCTTGTCGGATATCGGCACGGACATAGCCGACAGCATATCAGTTGAAGGAGGAAAGGCTCATCTTCATGCCCTGCCAGATAGCCATAAACGCCATCGGGCGCCCCGTGGGGCGCCCGATGGCGTCGTGGCTGCCGATGCCTACTTGAAGTTCTTGCGCACCATTTTTTGGATCTCACCGACGATGCCGCTGCGGAAGCTCAGCACGCAGACCACGAAGATCAGGCCGAGAATCACGCTCACCCAGTTGCCCAGCGGCGACTGGGCCAGTTGTGTCTGCAGGCTCACCACCAGGCCGGCACCCACCACGGGGCCGAACAGGGTGCCCACACCGCCCAGCAGGGTCATCAGGATCACCTCGCCGGACATGTGCCAGTGGGCATCGGTCAGCGAAGCCAACTGGAAGACCACCGTCTTGGTGGACCCTGCCAGGCCGGCCAGACCGGCGGAGAGCACAAAGGCCACCAGCTTGTAGGCGTCGACGTTGTAGCCCAGCGATACCGCCCGCGGCTCGTTCTCGCGAATCGCCTTGAGCACCTGGCCGAAGGGCGAATGCACGGTGCGCTGGATGATGGCGAAGCCGATCACGAAGACCGCCAGCACGAAGTAGTACATGCTGAAGTTGTTGCTCAGGCTGATCAGCCCGAACAGCTCACCCCGCGGGACGCCGTGCAGGCCGTCCTCGCCGCCGGTGAAGGGCGCCTGGATGAAGAAGAAGAACATCATCTGCGCCAGGGCCAGGGTCACCATGGCGAAATAGATCCCCTGACGGCGGATCGACAGCACCCCGAAGAAGGTGCCGAGCACCACGGCGGCGAAGGTGCCGATCAGGATGCCAAGCTCGGGGGTCAGCCCCGGATAGCTCGCCAACATGATACCGGTGAAGTAGCCGCCGGTGGCCAGGAAGGCGGCGTGCCCGAAGGAGAGCAGACCGGCATAGCCGAGCAGCAGGTTGAAGGCGCAGGCGAACAGCGCAAAGCACAGCACCTTCATCAGGAACACCGGGTAGACGGCAAGCGGCGCCAGTAGGCCGATCACTATCAGGACCAGGTAGAGCGTGTTGCGACGCAGCCGGGCATTACGCTGCCGCTGCATGGCCGGGGTCATTTGTTGGGTCGTGGCCATCAGGTCATGCCTCCTTGCCGAAGAGTCCCGCGGGGCGCAGTAGCAGCACCAGGATCATCACCAGAAAGATCACGGTGTTAGCGGCCTCGGGGTAGTACACCTTGGTCAGGCCCTCGATCAGGCCCATGGCCAGGCCGGTGAGAATGGCTCCCAGTATGGAACCCATGCCACCGATCACCACCACGGCGAAGACCACGATCAGAAGGCTCGAACCCATGGTCGGTGATACCGGATAGAGCGGGGCGGCCAACACGCCGGCGAAGGCAGCCAGCGCCACTCCGAAGCCGTAGGTCAGGGTGATCAGCAGCGGCACGTTGACGCCGAAGGCCTGCATCAGCGCCGAGTTCTCGGTACCGGCCCGCAGGTAGGCACCGAGACGGGTGCGCTCGATGATGAACCAGGTCCCCAGACAGACCACCAGCGCCGCCACCAGCACCCAGGCACGGTAGGTGGGCAGGAACATGAAGCCCAGGTTGAGACCGCCCTGCAGGGCAGCGGGTGTCGGGTAGCTCGAGCCCGACACGCCGAAGAAGTTGATCAGGCTGCCCTCGAAGATCAGTGCCAGACCGAAGGTGAGCAGTAGCCCGTAGAGATGGTCGAGATGGGCGATACGACGCAGCAGGTAGCGTTCGATCAGCATGCCCAGTCCACCCACCACCAGAGGCACCAGCAGCAGTGCCATCCAGTAGTTGAGCCCCAGGTACTGCAGGCCCAGCAGGGCAGCGAAGGCGCCCAGCATGTACTGGGCGCCGTGGGCGAAGTTGACGATCTTCAGCAGGCCGAAGATCACCGCCAGCCCCAGGCTGAGCAGGGCATAGAAGGCACCGTTGATCAGGCCCAGCATCAGCTGGCCCATGAACACCGCCAACGGCACCCCGAAAATCATTGTCATGTCATGGACCTCCCATCAGAGAGGCGGCGGCCGAGGCCGCCGCCGGTTCCAGCCGTACTCAGTTATTGACCAGATCGCACTGGCTTTCGGAGAGCGGCCGGTAGGCCTCTTCGGCAGGGATGGTGGCCTGGATGTTGTAGAGGTCCCACTCGCCGGTGGACTCTTCCGGAGACTTCACCTCGGCCAGGTACATGTCGTGGACCATGCGGCCGTCCTCGCGGATGCGGCCATTACGGGCAAAGAAGTCGTTGATCGGGCCATCGGCCATCTGTGCCCGAACCGCCGCGGCGTTATCGGTATCAGCTGCTTCCACGGCCTCCAGGTAGTTCATGGTGCTGGAGTAGATGCCCGCCTGGACCATGGTCGGCATGCGTTCGGTGCGCTCATAGTAGCGCTGCGCCCACTCGCGCGATTCGTCATCCATGTCCCAGTACCAGCCGGTGGTCAACAGAAGACCCTGGGTTTTTTCCAGACCCAGTGCATGGACGTCGTTGAGGAAGATCAGCAGGCCGGCGAGCTGCTGACCAGCCTGGACCACGCCGAACTGGCTGGCGGTGGTAATGGCATTGACGGTATCGGAGCCGGCATTGGCCAGGCCGATGATGTCCGCGCCGGAGCCTTGGGCCTGGAGGATGTAGGACGAGAAGTCGTTGGTTGGGAAGGGGTGACGGATAGTGCCGACGACTTCGCCTCCGTTCTCTTCCACCACCTTGGTAACGTCGCTTTCCAGTGCATGACCGAAGGCATAGTCGGCGGTGAGCATGAACCAGGTGTCACCGCCCTGCTCCACCACCGCCTTGGCCGTGCCGTTGGCCAGCGGATAGGTGTCGTAGACATAGTGGATGTGATTGGGCGTGCAGTGCTCGTTGGTGATGCTGGAGGCCGCAGAGCCGGAGATGATGGCCAGGGTGTCGGTGCCGTCGAGCAGCTTGGTCACGGCGATGGAAACCGACGAGGCCACCATGCCGGCCACGAGGTCGACGTTCTCCTGGTCCATCCAGCCACGCACGGTGTTGGCCCCCACGTCGGCGCTGTTGCGGTCATCGGCGCTGAACACCTCGATGGGCACCCCGTTCACCGTGCCGCCGAAATCCTCGACGGCCATCATCAGGGCCTCGAGACCGCCCGGACCGGCGAGATCCCGATAGGTGCCGGACATATCGGCCAGGTAGCCAATGCGTACTTCGTCGTTGCTCATCTGTGCCTGAGCACCGCTGGCCATCAGAGTGGCGGCGGCGAGGGCGATGCTGCTGGCAAGCGTCTTCTTGCTGAAGGTCATTGTGTCATCTCCATGGCCCCGGGGGGCTGACTTGTTGTTGTCGATGCGGGTTGCATTGTGGTGGATGAACTGCAGGGAGGACGGCGAGCCGTCATACCCCCAGCAGGGAGTTGAGGTGCTCGCGCCGCGAAGGCAACTCGGCGGCACTGATCTCCTCGATGATGCGACCGTGTTCCATCACGAAGTGGCGGTCGGCCAGCGGGGCGGCGAAGCGGAAGTTCTGCTCCACCAGCACGACGGTCATGCCACGTTCCTTGAGCTTGACCAGCACCTCGCCCAGCGTCTGGACGATGACCGGAGCGAGTCCCTCGGTGATCTCGTCGAGCAGCAGCAAACGAGCGCCAGTACGCAGGATGCGTGCCATGGCCAGCATCTGCTGCTCGCCGCCGGAGAGCCGGGTGCCCTGGCTGCGCCGCCGCTCGTAGAGGTTGGGAAACATCGCGTAGATTTCGTCGATGGACATGCCGCCGGAGCGCACCGTGGGCGGCAGCAGCAGATTCTCCTCGACATCGAGACTGGCGAAGATGCCGCGTTCCTCGGGGCAGTAGCCGATGCCCAGCCGCGGGATGTGGTGGGGCTTCATGCCCAGGGTCTCGTTACCGTTGATCATGATCGAGCCGTTGCGCCGACCGACCATGTTCATGATCGCCTTGAGAGTGGTGCTGCGCCCGGCGCCGTTGCGCCCCAGCAGGGTCACCAGCTCGCCCCGTTTCACATCGAAGTCGACGCCGTGGAGGATGTGCGACTCGCCATAGAAGGCGTGCAGGTCGCTAACCCGCAGCATTTCGGCACCGTCCAGGTCTTGGTACTCGGTAAGCTTCTCGGCTGCCTGGCTCATGCGCTGGCCTCCTCTTCTGCCGCCTCGCTGCCCATATAGGCCTCGCGCACCAAGGGATTGCGAGAGACCTCCTGGTAGTTACCTTCAGCCAGCACGCTACCACGCGCCAGTACGGTGATGCGGTCGCACAGCCGGCTGACCACGCTGAGGTTGTGCTCCACCATCAGAACGGTGCGGCCTTTCGAGACCCGCTGGATCAGCTCGACGATGCGGTCGACGTCCTCGGCCCCCATGCCTTGGGTGGGCTCGTCGAGTAGCATCAGGGTAGGCTCCAGGGCCAGGGTCGTCGCAACCTCCAGCGCCCGTTTGCGTCCGTAGGGCATCTCGACGGTCAGCACGTCGGCGTACTCGCGCAGACCCACTTCGTCGAGAAGCTCCAGGGCGCGGTCATTGAGGTGCTCGAGGCTCTTCTCGGATTTCCAGAAATGGAAGGAGGTCCCCAGCTTGCGCTGCAGGGCTACGCGAACGTTCTCCATGGCGGTCATGTGGGCAAACACCGCCGAGATCTGGAAGGAGCGTACCAACCCCAGCCGGGCGATCTCGTTGGCCTTCATGCTCGTGATCGGCTTGCCGCGATAGAGGATCTCGCCGCGAGTCGGCGGCAGGAACTTGGTGAGCAGGTTGAAGACGGTGGTCTTGCCGGCCCCGTTGGGGCCGATCAGGGCATGGATATGCCCTTCCCGGACCTGCAGGTTGACGTCGTCCACGGCGGTGAAGCCGCGAAATTCCTTGGTCAGCCCGCGAGTTTCCAGTATGAACTCCTGGGTCATGTTTCGTCCTCTCTGGATCGCCCGAGCGATCCGCCGTGGATGCTGTTGTCGTTGTTTTTAGCTGTTGTCGTTGTGCGGCGGTTCCGGCATCGAGGGCCTGGATGGCACTTTACGTTAACGTAAGCTAGAGGACTGACCGCGGCACGGCAACAGGAGAAGTACCGAACTCGACCAATGGTGTAGATGCCCACGCGATCAATAGCTTGCAAACAAAAACGCAACCCCCTTGGTAGCATCGCGCTTGACCTGGTCCAAGGCCAGCCCTGGCCGACTGGCGAATTCGTCGAGTAGGCACGCCAGGGGGCGAGTCGGTACAATGGCCCACTTCAGTTGTCTTGCTTGAATGGACCCGCGATGCCTCCCCATCTCCCGCACGAAGGCCCCATGCCGATCAGCTTCGCCGCCACCTGCCTGAGGGCCATCCTGTATATTCTGCTGATCACCGGCATCGCCCAGGGCGTCTATTACGAGGCCCTCTACCTGCCCGAGACCCGCTTTTCGGAACAGGGCTTCATCGAACTGGCCCAGACCGGCCTGCTGGCGCTCTCGACACTCCTGCTGCTCTATTTGAGGGTCGGACTTCGCGAACTGCCAGACGTGAGCCTGTTGCTGCTCGCCTTCGTAGCCAGCTCCCTGGTCCGCGAACAGGATGCCTTGCTGGATGTCTACGTCTTCGACGGGGCCTGGCAGCTGCTGGTGGCACTGATCATCCTGCCCAGCCTCTATAGCGTGATTCGTCACCGCCGGGGGTTCGCTGCACAGTTCGCGGGCTATGCCAACAGCCTCTCCTTCGGCCTGTTCACCGCCGGCTTTTTGACCACCTATGTGTTCTCGCGGCTGTATGGGCGTCAGGAATTCTGGCGTGCCGTGCTGCAGGAGAACTACCTTCGTGACTTCAAGAGCGCCGCCGAGGAAGTGGTGGAACTGTTCGGCTATGCGCTGATCCTGATCGCAATGTTCGAGCTGGTCCTGCTTGCTCGCCGCTGGGCCTTGGCGCGTCGGGCCGACTGACGCTCCTTACTCCTGGCGCAACAAGCCCCGCCCCAAACGCGACAAACCCCGCAGGCGATGCCTGCGGGGTTTGTCATTCGGGATGGGCACAATACCAATACCCTGCCGATCATGCGTTTGCGGTTACTCGTCGAGGAACGAACGAAGCGGCTCGGAGCGGCTGGGATGACGCAGTTTGCGCAGCGCCTTGGCCTCGATCTGACGAATTCGCTCACGGGTGACATCGAACTGCTTGCCGACCTCCTCGAGAGTGTGATCAGTGTTCATGTCGATGCCGAAGCGCATGCGCAGCACCTTGGCCTCACGGGCCGTCAAGCCGCCGAGCACATTGCGGGTCGCCTCGATCAATCCCTCACCGGTGGCGGAATCGATAGGCAGCAGGATGGTGCCGTCCTCGATGAAATCGCCCAGGTGAGAGTCGTCATCGTCACCGATGGGCGTCTCCATGGAGATCGGCTCCTTGGCGATCTTGAGGACCTTGCGCACCTTGTCCTCGGGCATCTCGAGTCGCTCGCCGAGTTCTTCAGGGGTAGGCTCCCTGCCCATCTCCTGCAGCATCTGCCGCGAGACACGGTTGAGCTTGTTGATGGTCTCGATCATGTGCACCGGGATACGGATGGTGCGCGCCTGGTCGGCGATCGAGCGCGTGATCGCCTGCCGGATCCACCAGGTGGCATAGGTCGAGAACTTGTAGCCGCGACGATATTCGAACTTGTCCACCGCCTTCATCAGGCCGATGTTGCCCTCCTGGATCAGGTCCAGGAACTGCAGGCCACGGTTGGTGTACTTCTTGGCGATGGAGATCACCAGGCGCAGGTTGGCCTCGACCATCTCCTTCTTGGCCCGGCGCGCCTTGGCCTCGCCGATGGAGAGGCGGCGGTTGACCTCCTTGATCTCGGTCACCGGCAGCTGGATCATCTCCTCCTCGAAGGCAATCTTGCGCTGGGCCCGCTGAATGTCACCACGCAGCGGAGCCAGACGCGCCGCGTATTTCGGATAGGCGGCGCTGAACTCGTCGAGCCACTCGGGGCTCGACTCGTGACCCGGGAAAGCCTTGATGAAGGTCTTGCGCGGTACCTTCGCCTTCTTCACGCACAGCTGCAGGATCGCCTTTTCCTGGGCCCGCACCTGCTCGACGCTGATGCGTACCTGCCCCACCAGTCGCTCGAAGTGCTTGGGTACCAGCTTGATCGGCGAAAACAGCTGGGCCAGACGCGCCAGCTCTTCCTGGGCCGCCTTCGATCCGCGGCCGTGGGCTTCAATGGCGGCCTGCGCCGCCGCGTTCTGCTCGCGAATCTGCTCAAAACGGGCCCGAGCCTCTTCGGGATCAGGGCCGCCGGTCGTCTCCTCCTCGGCCTCGTCATCCTCGTCGTCGGCATCGCCATCGGACTCGTCGCTGGGCTCCTCCTCGGGAACCTCCGCCTCGGCCACGCCGGGAATCCCCTCGTCGGGATCGATGAAGCCGGAGAAGAGGTCGGAGAGGCGCCCGGGGGCCTCCTCATCCTGGGTGGCATCATAGGCCTCGAGGATGGAATCAACGGCACCGGGCAAATAGGCCAGCGCCGACATCACCTCGCGGGTACCCTCTTCAATCCGCTTGGCGATCTCGATCTCGCCCTCGCGGGTCAGCAGCTCCACCGTCCCCATCTCGCGCATGTACATGCGCACGGGGTCAGTGGTACGACCGACATCACTCTCCACGGCAGCGAGTGCGGCAACGGCCTCTTCGGCGGCCGACTCGTCCGTGGAGTGATCCGACATCATCAGGGTGTCTTCATCGGGAGCCTCCTCGACGACACTGATACCCATGTCGTTGATCATGCCGATGATGTCTTCCACCTGATCCGGGTCGGCGATATCCTCGGGAAGGTGGTCGTTGACCTCGGCATAGGTCAGGAAGCCCTGTTCCTTGCCGCGCGCGATCAACTCCTTCAGACGTGACTGCTGCTGCGCATTTCCAGCCATAGAAACCCTATCTCGACGAAGAAGAATGAAGCACCTGAAGCACTGAGGCGGTGAAAACTCGATAAGCCGAACAGTATAGCGGGTGAAACCACGTTTCTGCCAGTTCGGTGTATTTGCGCGGTCACTCAGGTGTGTTAGGTTGTCAGGTTGAGCCGTTAACTGGCACTCAACTCTATGTGGTGATAATAGGAGAGAATTCAACCCTGCCGCCAACGTCCCGAGGCGGAACGGGACCTTACATCACCCCTTGAGCTCGGTCAGAAGTCCCATCAGGCGCTGGCGTTCCTCCTGTGAAAGCCGCTCCCCCCGCTGCTGCTTTGACAAGAGGGCGTCGACTTCTTCCTGGTGCGACGGCCTGAGGAGGTGTCGTCGAAAGTGCTCGATCAAGCCGTCCAATTCGGCGGCCCTCGCCCTCGGCGGGATAAGCAGTTCGCGACGCGCCAGCTCGGCCAGCCTCTCGCCCTCCGCTGTACCGTGGAAGTGAGCCAGCAGCACCTGGGCACTGCGATAGCGTCCTGCACGCAACAGCCGCTCCACCTCGTGACACAACCAGGCATCCGGCTCTTCCCCGGGATACCAGTCGCTCTCCTCGGGAAGACGCTCTACCAACCGCGGCTCGTGGACCAGCAGCTGCAGCACTCGCCCCATCAGGCTCAATGCTCCACCTGTCGTGCCACCCCTCCGCTCAGGAAGGGGCCGAGATGCCTCGTCGCCGCCGGAATCTGCCGCGAGGGGCGGCGACGCCTGGGGCTCTTCGCGGGGCGTAACCAGCGCCTCGAAACGAGACTGGTCGACGCCGGTACGCCGCGAGAGTTCCGTCAGCAGCAGTGACTTAAGCACGCCTTCCGGCAGCTTGCCGATCGCCGACAGCACCTGGCTGGCGAAGCGCTCACGCGCCTCGATCGCTGCCAGATCGCGCCCCTCGGCGGCGTGATCGAAGAGGAATTCCGACAGGGGACTGGCGCAGGTGATGCGATCCTCGAAGGCCTCAGGACCCTCCCGACGTACCAGGGTATCGGGGTCCTCTCCCTCGGGCAGGAACATGAAGCGTGCCTGTCGCCCGTCAATCATCTGCGGCAATACCGTCTGCAGCGCTCGGGCTGCGGCTTGGCGACCGGCCCGGTCGCCGTCGAAGCAGAACACCACCTCGCCGACCATCCGGAACAGCCGCCCCAGGTGCTCCTCGCTGGTCGAGGTCCCGAGAGTGGCCACAGCGTTGCGGATACCGAACTGCGCCAGCGCCACCACATCCATGTAGCCCTCGACGATCACCAGCCGCTCGAGCCGCGGATTGGCCTGTCGCGCCTCGAAGAGGCCGTAGAGCTCGCGCCCCTTGTGGAACACTGGCGTCTCGGGCGAGTTGAGGTACTTGGGCTTGGCATCGCCCAGCACCCGACCGCCGAAGGCAATGGTGCGCCCGCGGATATCGCGGATTGGGAACATCACCCGATCGCGGAAGCGGTCATAGGTCCGCCCGCTGTCCTCGCGATGCACCAGCAGGCCATACTCGATCTGCACGGCCTCGGTGATGCCGCGCTCCGAGAGGTGGCGCTTGAGCGCCTCCCAGCCGGCCGGGGCATAGCCGATGGCAAAGGCCTGCTGCACCTCCGGCGACAGCCCGCGCTCGGCAAGATACTGGCGGGCGGCCTCCGCTTCGGGCATTTTCAGCCGCTCACGATAGTAGCTGGCCGAGAGCTCCAGCAGGTTGACCCCCTCCTTGTGCTTGCGCTCGCGCGCCTGGGCACGTGGGTCGTCGGCCCCCTCTCGCGGCACCTCCATGCCGAGCCGCGCGGCAAGCTGTTCCACCGCCTCGGGGAAGCGAAGGTTCTCGTACTCCATCAGGAAGCGCAGGGCATTGCCGTGGGCCCCGCAGCCAAAGCAATGATAGAACTGCTTGTCGGCGCTCACGGTGAACGACGGCGACTTCTCCTGATGGAAGGGGCAGAGGCCCGCATGGTTACGCCCGGCCTTCTTCAGCTTCACGCGTTCACCGACTACCTCGACCACGTCGACACGAGCCAGAAGGTCATCGATGAAGCGCTGAGGAATCTGACCGGACATTCGGGCACCCTGCGGGAGACGCGGAGAGAGACCAAAAACAAGCGGCCACCGTTAGGCAGCCGCTTGGCGTCCCTCTTGAGACGGCATGGGCCGGAAGCCCCTACCGACTCCAGTACGGATCAATAGAGCCGTTCGAAACGCTTGCGCTCACGCTGAAGCTTCTTGGCGTGGCGCTTGACGGCGGCGGCCGCCTTGCGCTTGCGCTCTGCGGTCGGCTTCTCGTACTGCTCGCGACGACGCACTTCCGAGAGAACACCGGCTTTTTCACAGGAACGCTTGAAGCGACGCAGCGCGACGTCAAACGGCTCATTATCACGTACTTTGACAGAAGGCATTAAGCACTCACCTACCTTGGATAACTTGAGTTCGGTTTGTACGTACACCTTGTAAGGGCCTCTCGCCATCACGTAACGATCACCGGAATCGCCAGGCGAACCGGGACGATGCGAAAAAAGCGGAAGGCCACTCCTGGGTGCACGACCCAGTCTTGCAGCGGACAGTATTCTAGACGCCTCACCGGACTCGTGCAAATCGTTTCCGCACTGCGCCGGTCAGGCAAAACGCGTAGAATGCCGCCTTCCACGCACCACCGAGCCATCATCATGCGCGTACTCGGCATCGAGACCTCCTGCGACGAGACCGGCGTCGCCCTCTTCGACACCGAGCGCGGCCTCGTGGCCGACGCCCTCTACAGCCAGATCGCCATGCACGCCGAGTACGGTGGCGTAGTCCCGGAGCTCGCCTCCCGGGACCACACACGCCGGTTGCTACCGCTGATCCAGCAGGTACTCGACGAAGCCGGCCTGGCACGTAACGAGCTCGACGCCATCGCTTACACCGCCGGCCCGGGCCTGGTCGGCGCGCTGATGGTCGGGGCCAGCACCGCCCACGGCATGGCCCGGGCGCTGAAGATCCCGGTGCTCGGCGTCCACCACATGGAAGGTCACCTACTGGCCCCCATGCTGGAGGACGAGCCTCCCGACTTCCCCTTCGTCGCCCTGCTGGTCTCCGGCGGCCATACACAGCTGGTCGAGGTGCATGGCCTGGGCCAGTATCGCCTGCTCGGCGAATCGGTCGACGACGCCGCCGGTGAAGCCTTCGACAAGACGGCCAAGATGCTGGGACTCGACTATCCCGGTGGCCCTCAGGTGGCGAAGCTGGCCGAAGCCGGTGACCCCGGCCGTTTCCGTTTCCCGCGCCCGATGACCGACCGCCCGGGGCTCGACTTCAGTTTCTCGGGGCTCAAGACCCACACCCTGACCGCCATCCGTCGGCTCGAACAGGACGGCGAGCTCGACGACCAGGCTCTTGCCGACGTGGCCCGTGCCTTCGAGGAGGCAGTGGTCGATACCCTGGTCATCAAGTGCCGCCGCGCGCTGGATGCGACCGGTCTCAAGCGCCTGGTCGTGTCGGGCGGTGTCAGCGCCAACGTGCGACTGCGCGAGCGGTTGGAAGTCGAATGTGACAAGCGCAATGCTCGGGCCTACTACCCCCGCGGACGGTTCTGCACCGACAACGGCGCCATGATCGCCTATGTGGGAACTCAGCGCCTGATGGCCGGCGAGCACGACGAGCCAGGCATCATGAAGGCGGTACCACGCTGGCCGATGGATTCCCTCGGTAAGCCTTGAGCTTAAATGCCCGACTCATCTCCCCTGCCAAGTCGCTGGATATTGAGCACGTGGCGAGTTAGCACCAGCAGGGTAAAGACGATCACCACGCCGGCGAACTCCGGCGCCAGCCACAGGCTGAACAACGGCGCCATCGTGGCACTGGCCAGCGACGCCACCGAGGCGGTGCGCACCCGCCAGGCCAGCAGCATCCACAACGCGGCGCAGCAAAGCGCCACCCCAGGCGTGAGCACCAGCATCACGCCGAAGGCACTGGCCACGCCCTTGCCGCCCCGGAAGCGATGCCAGGCCGGGTAGCTGTGGCCCAGCAGCACGCCGAGACCCACCAGCCCCAGGCCCCAGGGCGGCAACCCGAGCCACATGGCCAGCCACAGCACCGGCATGCCCTTGACCACATCCACCATCAGGGTAGCCAGGGCCAAGCGACGGCCGTGCAGACGCAGGACATTGGAGAACCCGGGATTGCAGGAGCCGGCCAGCCGCGGGTCACCCACGCCGGCCAGGCGGCACACCGTCAGTGCACCGAGCCAGGTGCCGCTCAGATAACCGATCACCATCAGCGGCAAGACCAGGTCCAGTGACGCCTCCACGGGCGGCCTCCTGTAGAGTGAAACCATGATTCTGCCAGCCATGGACAGCGCGGGACAGGTCGGAGCCCCACCGGTGTTGCCAGAGACATGGCTGGCGTACAATCGGGCACGTGCAGGCGGACCGCAAGGTCCGCAAATTCCAATGGCCCGGGGAGCCCCGATGGATCTTGTGCTGATCGAAGCGCTCGAGGTGGACACCGTGATCGGCGTCTATGACTGGGAGCGCAGCATCACCCAGACGCTGCAGCTCGACCTGACGCTGGGCACAGATATCCGCCCCGCGGCCGCCGTTGACGACATCGGCCTGACCCTGAACTACGCCGCTATCAGCGAGCGCATCAACGTCTTTGCCGCCGAGCATGACGTCGCCCTGGTGGAGACCTTCGCCGAGCGACTGGCCGAGACCCTGCGCGACGAATTCGCCGTTTCCTGGCTGCGCCTCACCGTGCGCAAGCCCGGTGCCGTGCCCGGTGCCGCGGCGGTAGGCGTCTGTATCGAGCGCGGCCACCGGTTGGAGAGCGCCTGATGGCCCTGATTACCATCAGCATCGGCAGCAACATCGAGCGCGACCATCATGTGCGGATCTGCCTGGATGCCCTGGCCGCGACCTTCGACGCACTTGCCATTTCGCGGGTCTTCGAGAGCGAGCCCGTGGGCTTCGAGGATGGCCGCAACTTCTACAACCTGGTGGCTGCTTTCGACAGCGATCTACCGGTGGGAGAACTACAGGCCTGGTGCAAGCGACTGGAGTTCGCCAACGGCCGTCACAAGGGGGTCCCCAAGTTCAGCCCCCGCACCCTGGACATCGACCTGCTGACCGTTGGCGAGCTGACCGGCATCCGCGATGATGTCGAGCTGCCCCGCGACGAGATCCTCCACCATGCCTTCGTGCTGAAGCCGCTGGCCGAACTGCTGCCCGATGCCCGCCACCCGCTCACCGGACGGACCTACCGCGACCACTGGAGCGATTTCGAGACCGGCAGCCAGCGCCTCTGGCCAGTGGACTTCGTCTGGCAGGGCCGACACATTTCCACGGCAGACTGAGCCTCAGGACCTACCGTCGGGATCAGCGAGCGCACCGTCGATGGCCTCCCAGCGCCGCCGGGCCAGCTCCTCGCCCAGTTCGCACCCCTGGTAGCCTTCGGCCACCAACGCCTTCGGCAGAATCTGTTGAGCCAGGCGCCAGGCCAGGGCCAGGTCCTCGGCCAGCTGCGGGTCCTCAAGGCTCACCAGGCTGATCAACGGCGCCACCCGGTCACCGCGGCGCCAGGCGTCGATGCCGTCGAGCCAGGCCATTACCTGGGCACCGTCCAGACCGTGACGCGCCACCCGAGCCAGCAGGGTGCGAGTGCGGGCCGCCTGGCTGGCCAGCTCACGATGGACGCGGGGCAGGCGTAACCGCTCGGCCAGGGCGTTACGGTCCTCATCATCCAGGTGTTCCACCAGCCGGGCCCAGCGCCAGCGGGCCTGTAACTCGGCCTCGATGTCCTCCGGCAACCGGTGCAGGCGACCGAGCGCCTCGTCGAGAGCCTCAGCGTCGGCCGCGAGCTCGGGCATCAGCACCACCAGGGCGCCGCAGTCGTGCAGGACCTGGAAATAGACTTCCGGCCAGGGCTCGTCAAGCGCCTTCTCGGTCTCGGTCCAGACGCGCTCGGCCACCAGATGGGCCAGCTCGCCGCTCGTCACCAGCTCGCGCATCAGCAGACGGGTCTCCTCGGCGATGACGAAACCCAGGCCAGCGTAGCGGGCGAGGAAGCGCGCTGTGCGCAGCACCCTGAGCGGGTCCTCGACGAAGGCCGGCGACACGTGACGCAGTTGCCGTGCCTGCAGATCGGCCATGCCGCCGTGAGGGTCGACCAGAGTACCCTCCGGGGTCTCGGCCATGGCATTGATGGTCAGGTCACGGCGCGCCAGGTCCTCCTCCAGGGTCACCTCGGGGCTGGCATGGACCTCGAAGCCGGTGTAACCGTGGCCGGACTTGCGCTCGGTGCGCGCCAAGGCAAATTCCTCGTGGCTCTCCGGGTGCAGGAAGACCGGGAAGTCACGCCCCACCGGCTTGAAGCCCCGCCGGCGCATATCTTCCGGGGTGGCCCCCACAACTACCCAGTCAGTGTCCTTGACCGGCCAGCCGAGCCGGGCGTCGCGCACCGCCCCACCGACCCGGTAGACCTCTAGCCCACGCAAGTGCGGATCCTCCGTCTTGGGCTTGGCCCTGGTCTTGGACATAGGTCAGCGCTCCACGCGGTCGGGGTGACGAATCTGCCAGTCGGTGAAGCCGCCATCGAGGCTGTAGACCTCGGCGAAGCCCTGCCCGGCCAGCCAGGCCGCCGCCTGCTGGCTGGAGTGGCCGTGGTAGCAGACCACCACCAGGGGCGCCTCGTGCGACGCCTCCTCGATGAAAGCACCCACGGTGTCATTGTCCAGGGGACGGCTGCCGGGGATATGACCCTGGGCGAAGCTCTGCGGATCGCGGATGTCGACCAGCGCCAGTCCTCGTCGCTCATCGAGCCAACGGGCCAGGGTCGAGATATCGAGATGCTGGAAAGTCGTCATGGCAGCCTCGTGATCAGGGAAGAGGAAACTCAGCGCTGGCGGCTCGGAACACTGATGCGCCTGCCACTCTCGAGGTCCAGGGCGGTCAAGCGGCTACCCCAGACGCAGCCGGTGTCCAGCGCCTCGGCGCGCACCCGGCGCGCCGAAGCCTCGCCCTGTAGAGCAGCCCAGTGGCCGAACAGCAGCCAGGGATCGTCGTCTCGAGGAAACTGGAACCAGGGAGCGAAGCCCCCGGGCGCGCTATCGAGCCCCTCCTTGGCGGCGAACTCGAGACACCCGCCGGCATCGATGAAGCGCATGCGAGTAAAGACATTGATGATCATCCGCAGGCGGTCGATGCCGTCAAGGTCGTCGCGCCAACAGGCCGGGGTGTTGCCGTACATCCGCTCGAGGAAGGCGCCGGCTGTTTCGCCAGAGAGACGTGACTCGGCCTCGCCGGCCAGCTCCGCGGCCTGATCGAGCGACCACTGTGGCAGCAGGCCGGCGTGAGTCATGACGGTATCGTCCAGCCCCTCGGATCGCCGACGCACCAGCAGCGGACGCGACTGCAGCCAGTCGAGCAGGCACTCGCGATCCTGAGCAGCCAGGATAGCCGAGAGAGTGTCCTTGCGATTTTCCCGGCCACCACCGCGGGCTACCGCCAGCAGGTGCAGATCGTGGTTACCGAGCACGGTAGTGGCGGACTCGCCCAGCGCCATCACCTCACGCAGGCAGGCAAGCGAGCTGGGGCCGCGGTTGACCAGGTCACCGACGAGCCACAGATGGTCGCGACTCGAGTCGAAGTCGAGCTGTTCGAGCAGAGCAACGAACTCGTCGTGACAGCCGTGCAGATCGCCAATGGCATAAGTGGTCATCGCGGCTCCCTGGAGTCTAGTAGAGAGTGTCGATTCGAAGGGATCGGTTCGATGGGATCAGTGCACCTGATTGGGGCCGGCCAGCCGGAAGGGGGCCACGGCCACCTCGAAAGGACGCTGGCTGGCGGTGTCGACGCAGGTATAGGCGCCCTCCATCACGCCCACCGGGCCGTCGAGGATTGCCCGGCTGGTGTAGCGGAAAGTCTGGCCGGGAGCAATCATCGGCTGCTGGCCCACCACCCCCTTGCCGCGCACCTCCTGCACCTTGCCGCTACCCTGGGTGATCCTCCAGTAGCGGGCGAGCAATTGCACGCTGTGCCGGGAGGTATTGTGCACCGTGACGGTGTAGCTGAAGACGAAGCGCTGCTCGTCGGGCGCGGACTCCTCGAGGCAGAAATCCGGCGCCACATCGACATGGATGGTCTGGTCCAGCCCTTCCGGGGTGGTCAAGGTCATGAGGCCTCTCCTTGCCCGGCCGCAGCCAGGTGGTTGGCGATACGCACGAATTCCTCGATGCCGAGCGTCTGTGGCCGCCGTCCCGGATCGATGTCCAATGACTCGAGGGTCGCGGCGCCGATACGACCCTTGAGGTTGTTGCGCAGGGTCTTGCGCCGCTGGCCGAAGGCCTCTCGCACCAGGGTGAAGAGCAGCCCTTCGTCACGCGCCGGATATGGCAGGGTCTGGTGGGGAGTAAAGCGGATAATGGCTGACTCCACCTTGGGGCGCGGCACGAAGGCTTCGGGTGGCACCGTGAACAGTGCGTCGACTCGACAGTGGTACTGGGCCATCACCGAGAGCCGCCCCCAGTCGGGGCCGCCGGGCACGGCGGCCAGGCGGTCAACCACTTCCTTCTGCAGCATGAAATGCATGTCGGCCACGGCGTCGCCGGCCTCGAGGAGATGGACGATCAAAGGCGTGGAAATATTGTAAGGCAGGTTGCCCACCATCCGCAGCGCAGCGCCTTCGCCCTTCAAGGCCCGGAAGTCCACCTTCAGGGCATCGCCCTCGTGAATGACGAAGCCGGGCTTATCGAAGAACTGCACGCGCAGACCGGGGATAAGGTCCCGGTCGAGCTCGATCACCTCGAGATGGCCGCCGGCGGCGTCGAGCAGCGGCTCGGTCAAGGCTCCTTGGCCGGGGCCGATCTCCACCAGCCGCTCGCCGGGGCGGGGCCAGATGGCATGCACGATGCGCGAGATGATACGGGGGTCGCGCAGGAAGTTCTGGCCGAATCGCTTGCGGGCCTGATGAACCGGGGGGCGGGATGCCATTCAGGGTCGTCCTTCTATCTCTAGTCTTGGATGCGATATTGACATCAACTCGGGGCTAATCTGGTGACAACACCCGGGGTGCCGGACCATCGCGGAGGCACTGTGAATACATCCTTGTACGCTACCGACGCCCTGCGGCGCTCTCGCGTCCCGCTCCGCTCGCAGGTCCGGTGCTGGCCATCCATGGCCAGCCCGTTCGGAGCAATGCTCCTCACCCCTGGCGTAGGACCTCCTCTTCGGTCTATCCCCGGCGCCCCTTTAGGCACGCTGCGCCATCTCGACGGCCAGGGCCACGGCGACCCGCAGGCTGCCGGGGTCGGCGCGCCCCGTGCCGGCCAGGTCGAGGGCGGTGCCGTGGTCCACGGAGGTGCGCACGAAGGGCAGCCCCAGGGTGATGTTGGCGGCGCGCCCGAAGCCGGCATACTTCAGTACCGGAAGTCCCTGGTCATGGTACATGGCCAGCACCGCATCGATACCCTCGAGGTGGCGAGGGGTGAACAGGGTATCGGCGGGCAGCGGGCCGTCAAGGACCAGCCCCTCGGCCCGCAACGCCTCCAGGGCCGGAATGATCACGTCTAGCTCCTCGCGACCCAGGTGGCCGCCCTCCCCGGCGTGGGGATTGAGGCCGCAGACGGCGATGCGCGGTACCGACACGCCGAATCGGCGATGCAGGTCAGCGTGGAGGACGCGCAGCAGGCGCTGGAGCCGTGGCGCGGTGATGGCGTCGGCCACCTCGCGCAGCGGCAGGTGCGTGGTGGCCAGCGCCACCCGCAGGGCAGAATCTCCGTGCCAGCCCGTCTCATGGGCATGCAGGGCGCTGTCGGTGGCGAGCATCATCACCACCTCGTCCACCCCGCAGGCATCGCGCAGGTACTCAGTGTGGCCGGTGAAGCCGGCATGGCCGGCGTCGAGGATCACGCCCTTGTGCAGCGGGGCCGTGACCATGCCCGCGGCCCGGCCGGAACGGCAGGCGTCGATCGCGACATCCAGAGTCTCCAGTGCATGGTCGGCATTGGCGGTGTCGAGCACACCGGCTTGCGAGGGAGCCCGCAACGCCACGGGCCAGACCGGCAATAGCCCTTGGCGCGGCGCCGGCGGGCTCTCACCAGGCGCAAGTACTCGGATATCCAACTGGCGGTCGAGCATGGCGGCGCGCTCCGCCAACAGGGCCGGGTCGCCCACTGCCACCACCCTGGCGGAGAGCGTCCCGTCGGCCGCCAGCATCACCGCCAGCTCCGGCCCGATGCCTGCCGGCTCACCGCAAGTCAGGGCCAGCACCGGGGCGTCGCCCGGTTCCATCAGCGATCCGCGAGGCGGTTGTCGACGAACGCCCGGCTACGAATCTCCTGGATCCATTCCTCCATCTCGGCGTTGACCTTGCGCTGGAAGAGGGCCTGGCGAGCCTGTTCACGAGTGGCCCCCTCCTGTTCCACGAAGCGATCCACCTCCCGCTCGGAGATGTTGACGCGACTGGCCACCTGGCGCTGCTGCAGCTGGCGCATCATCAGTTCACGGCGGACCTGATCACGGACCACGGAGAGCGAGAGGCCATCGGCCTCGAGGGCATCGGCGAACTGATCCAGCGTCATGCCATTGTTCTCGGCGATGGACCGCACCTGGCCGTTGAGCTCGGTGTCGTCGACGCTCAGGTTGGCCTCACGGGCCAGCTGCAGCTGGATCTCCTCGACGATCATGCGATCCAGAATCTGCTCGCGCAGGACCCTGTCACTGGGAACTTCCTGCTGCTGGCGGGCGATCTGGCTACGCGTCTGGGCGACGCGCGCCTCGAGCTCGCTATGCATGATGGCGCCATCGTTGACCACCGCCACGATGCGATCCAGTGTCTGGCGACCCTGCGGCTGGGAATCCGCGTAACCGTCTTCCTGCGCCTGCCCCGCCAGGGGCAGGACGGCCAGGCAAAGAACCACTGCCAGGGTGGCGATATGTCGACTGCGCATGTCTCTCTTTCCTCTCGTCGTATCGAATGTCAGGGGGGCGAATGCCAGAGGGCGAAAATCAGCGCCGGCCGAAGGCGGTGGCCCGATACCCCGGAATCGCCTCCTCGAAGTAGCTGTCGGCCTCTCCACCGACACCGCCCAGCCCCTTGAACACGAAGCGCAGGAAGATCCCACGATCGGTGAGATCATCCTCGATGGTGTTCGCGGTATCGCTGTCGTCGATCCACTCACGCCAGACCAGCTGCAGACCATAGCAGCAGTCGTTCCACTGGACACCCGCCAGTTGCTCCAGGGCACGGTCGTTGGTGTTGTCGTAGAGCAGCCGGCCGATCAGGTCCAGGCGGCGACTGGCCTTCCAGGCGAACGAGAGGTCGACCTCCTCACGGTTGTAGGTGACCACATCCTCGTCTTCCTGGGACGGGTCGAAGCCTTGGAGTTGCCAGCGATAGCCTAGGTTCAGAACGTGACCGGCATCGGCGCGATACTCCAGGGCCAGCGAGGTGCTCTCGGTCTGCTCGAGATGCTCGTCATAGAGCCACTGCCAGCGCGAACGCCAGTTATCGGTGAGCTGCCAGTCAGCCCGGGTGACCAGCGGCGAGCGATCTCGCGTCGCCCGATAGTAACTAGTGAAATTCGCATAATCATCGCGGCCAGACTTGTCGGGATCACCATCCATGTCGATGGCACGATTATCCAGGTAATAGGCCTGCCCCACGCCCACAGAGAGCCGCTCGCGCCCGCTCGCATCTGCCAGCAGCCGTGAATCGAGACCCAGAGAGATGCGATTGAGGTCGCCCACCCGGTCGCTCCCCGAGAAGCGGTACGGAGACCACAGCTGGTTCCAGGAAAAGGCCTGTTCGGCCGTGTCGAAGTTCGGGAACTCAGTCTGATCCCGGGCCGGCACATAGGCATAGTTGATACGCGGCTCCAGGGTCTGGCGATAGCCGCGGCCGCCAAGCTCCAGCTCGCGCTCGAACACCAGACCACCATCAAGGGTGCCGACGGGCACGCTGCGGGTCAGGCCCTCGTCGCGCTCGGTGTTTCGCTCGCCGTAGTCGAGCTGGTAGGCGGTGGCGAGCCACTCGAGGCGCGGCTCCAGGTGGCCCCAGGGCTCATCGAAGCGCCAGCCCGTGGCCGGCGATAGATGCAGACGGGTTCCGTTGGCCGCCTCGCGAATGGACACCTGAGTCTCATCCACGTCTCGCCAGAAATGGGTGACATTGGAGAGCCACTGCTGATAGAAGCCGTTGTTTTGTGACCAGCGGGCATTGGCGGTCAGACTGGGCAGCCGGTAGAAGGGCTTGTCGCGGTCGAGCAACGGGTCGTCGAGTTTCTGGTAACCCTGAGCCCTGGCCTGCAGCTGCCAGACGTCGCCACGATGATCGAGCTGGGCAAGCCGTGGCATGCTGGCAGTATCACCCTCGCCGAAGCCGCGTCCGAAGTCCTCGAAGTAGCGTCCGTCGCTGGCCGCCCCGTAGCGCAACTGGTAGCGGGTGCGGGCATCGAAGCGTCCCGCATGGCGATAATCGAGGTACCAGCGAGCATCGCCGTTCTCCAGGTCCGAGGCGTCGGATGCATCATCCCCCGCCGCGCTATCATCGGCGATATAGGCCCCCTCGAACTGCCCCGCATCCTGCGAGAAGAGGTAGCGGACCTCGCCGCCCAGCAGCAGGCCGCGGTCGCTGATCCAGCGCGGCGTCAGCGTGGCATCATGGTTGGGGGCGATGTTCCAGTAGAAGGGCTGGGTATAGTCCAGCGAATCGTTGGAAAGGCCGATCGTCGGCCACAGGAAACCCGTCTGGCGACGTTCGTCGAGGGGGAAACGCACCCAGGGCCAATAGAAGACCGGCACCTTGCCCACCTCCAGCCGAGCGTGGGTCGCGGTACCGACGCCACGTTCGCGGTCGAGCAGGATGTCGCTGCCCACCAGACGCCAGAGGTCGCTGTCCGGCTCACAGGTGGTGAAGCTCGCCTCGGTGAGGCGATAGCGGCCATCCTCAAGGCGTGCCAGACGCACCGCATCGCCGCGCAGGCGCTGCTCATGCGCCACGTAGTGAGCGCTGTCTATGCTGGCGGCATCGCTGTTCAGCGAGAGTTCGGCGGCGTCACCACGTACCAGCAGGCCACTGTCGCGCAGTGTCAGTGGCCCCTCGGCATAGGCGGTCTCGCGGCTACCGGGCACGCGCACCCTCGGCGCCTCGAGCTGAGCCTCGCCGCGGCGCAGCAGCACCTCGCCCCCCAGGGTCGTCTCGCCATCTTCTCCGTAGTCGGCGCGGTCGGACTCGCTGGCGACCTTCTCGCCGGGCGGCGGCGGTAGCCGGTAGTCTGGCATCACGTAATGACCGCGACACACTGCGCCGGCGGGGCGATCGTCACCCCAGGGCTGCCAGTCCAGCTGGTCTGCCGACAGCGACTCGGGCGGCGCCGCCACCAGGGGCCCGCTCGCCAGGCCGGTACAGGCCAGGCCTGCCAGGGCCGTCCATGTCCACAAGAGTCGCTTGCCCATGCTCCACGATGTCCTCGGCGGGGTGAATCGGTATTATACAGGCCGCGTCCGGCCTGTCCTGCCGGCATGGGCCCTGCCATCGCCGACGATGTCGGGAACTCAGCATGCGGGGACCTCACGGGGCCGTCAACTGCACCCGCTTTTCTCACAGAAGGAGCCAGAGGACGATGCCACAGGCCACCGACCCCACGCGAGTAGACCGCCTGCGCCAGTGGGCTGCTCACCGGCACGCGTTCCCCGTGTCCGCCATCGCGGTGCGACTCGCGGCCGGCGACGCCAGCTTTCGGCGCTACTTTCGCCTGCAACTGCCCGACGGCACCACCCGCATATTGATGGATGCCCCGCCCGACCGTGAGGAAATCCAGTCCTTCGTAGCCATCGCCGAACAGTGGCGCTCGGCCGGCCTGCCGGTGCCGGGCCTGCATGGCGTGGACCTGGCGGAAGGCTTCATCGAGCTCGATGACCTGGGCGACACCCCGCTGCAGGAGTGCTTCCAGGGCGACGATGCCCCCGACACCCTGGCCTGGCACGAGCGCGCCCTCGAACTGATCCACGCGCTGCAGAATCGCGCCCCCGTCGAGGGCCTGCCCACCTATGATGCCGCCCTGCTCGGGCGTGAGCTCGACCTTTTTCCCGACTGGTGCCTCGGTGAGTGGCTAGGCATGGCCGCCCCGCCTGGCTGGGAGACACTGCGCGAGGCCCTGATTGCCCAAGCCCTGGCACAACCAGTGGTCGCGGTGCATCGCGACTTCGACGCCATGAACCTGATGGTGTGCGACCACAGCCTGTACCTGATCGACTTCCAGGACGCCGTGGCGGGACCCATTAGCTATGACCTGATCTCGCTGCTGCGCGGTCGCTACTGCCGCTTTCCCCCGGCCCGCTTCGCCACCTGGGTGGAGGACTTCCGGGGGCGCGCCATCGCCGAGGGCCGGCTGAAAGGAGACGTCGAGCCCGCGACCTTCCACCGCCAGGTTCAGGCCATGGCCGCCCAGCGCGCGCTCAAGGTACTGGGCATCTTCTGCAGGCTGACCCTTCGCGACGAGCGAGAGGGCTACCTCGAGCGGCTGCCACATTTCCTCGGTCACCTGGAGGACAGCCTCGACGACCTGCCCGGCCATGACGCCTTCCACACCTGGCTCGTCGACACCTTCCGACCGGCGCTGGCGGCGCGCCTGGAGGCCGGTACATGAGGGCGATGATCCTGGCCGCGGGACTCGGTACCCGCATGCGTCCGCTCACCGACCACTGCCCCAAACCGCTGCTCGAGGTGGGTGGCAAGCCACTGATCGTCCATCATCTTGAGCGACTGCGGGCGGGCGGTATCACCGAGGTGGTCATCAACGTCAGCTACCGCGCCGAGCAGATCATCGCGGCGCTGGGTGACGGCAGTGCCTTCGGGGTGCGCATCGCCTGGAGCCAGGAGGCAACACCGCTGGAGACCGGCGGCGGCATCCGCCAGGCGCTGCCGTTGCTCGGCAAGGCGCCCTTCCTGCTGGTCAACGGCGACACCTGGTGCGACCTGAACCCCGCCGAGCTGCCCGCTCTGGGCGACGACCTGGCACGACTGGTGCTGGTGGACAATCCCGACCACCACCCCCAGGGCGACTTCCACCTGGATGCCGACGGACGGGTGCATGCCGACGGCGAGCCACGCCTGACCTTCGCCGGTATCAGCCTGCTCGACCCGGCACTGGTGGCGGACGAGCCCCCGGGGGCCTTCGCTCTGGCGCCCCTGCTCAGGCGTGCCATGGCCGAGGGGCGCGTCGGCGGCCATCACCACCGCGGCGCCTGGATCGATGTGGGCACGCCCGAGCGGCTTGCCGAGCTCGACCGCCGCCTTCGAAGCTGAGCATAGGAGCCGCAGCTGCTATGCTGACTGCCTTCGCTTGATCACCCTAGTAGCAGCCTCCGGAGCGAGGGACGCCGGGGACAAGCCGTAAGGGAGGTCCTACGCCATGGACGGCGTCGGTAGCGTACAAGGATGTATTCACAGCGCCTCCCCGCAGGCTTGTCGACGGATCAGACCCGAGCAAGCTGCCTGAGAACCGAGTAAGGATGCCTGCATCATGAAAGCCAGCGTGAAATGGACTGATGGTCGTCAATTCATCGCCGAGAGCGGTAGCGGCCACAGCGTGGTGATCGACGGCCCACCCGACCACGGCGGCCGCAACACCGGCCCGCGGCCCATGGAGATGCTGCTGATGGGCATGGGCGCCTGCACCTCCTTCGACGTGCTGGAGATCCTCGAGAAATCCCGCGCCCCGGTGACCGACTGCGTGGCCAGCCTCGAAGCCGAACGCGCCGACACCGTGCCCAGCGTGTTCACCAAGATCCACGTGCACTTCACCGTCACCGGCAAGGGGCTGAAGGAGAAGCAGGTGGCGCGTGCCGTGGAGCTCTCCGCCGAGAAGTACTGCAGCGCCTCGATCATGCTGGTCAAGGGCGGGGTCGAGATGACCCACTCCTTTACCATTGTCGAAGAGTAGCGCCGAGCGCCGAGCGCCGAGCGCCGAGCGCCGAGCGCCGAGCGCCGAGCGCCGAGCGCCGAGCGCCGAGCGCCGCAGGATGATGTCACTGCCAATGCTGACGTCAACGAAGCAACCCCGCCGGACTCGACATCCGCGGGGTTGCTCGTTTGCTTCCTCGACACCTGCCGCCCGTCACTGAGCGGCTGGGCGCTTGTCGCTGCCCGAAGGGCGACTTGGCGCTCGGCGCTTGTAGCTTGGCGCTTTCAAAGCTTGTAGACGCTCTTGGTCATCACCTTCGACATCAGCTTCATGCCCAGCTTGATCGGGGCAGGGAAACGGGCACCACCGGCCTCCAGAGCCAGCTGGGCATGGTGGGCCTCGTCGATGGCCATCTGGCGCAGCACCGCCCGTGAGCGCTGATCGACCGGCGGCAGCTTGACCAGGTGATCTTCCAGGTGGTGGCCGACTTGCTCCTCGGTCGCAGCCACGAAACCCAGGCTTATCCGGTCACCCACGACGCCAGCGGTGGCGCCGAGGCCGAAGGAGGCCGCATAGAACAGCGGGTTGAGCAGGCTGGGCCGGTCATGCAGTTCCTGCAGCCGCGCATCGCACCAGGCCAGATGGTCGATCTCCTCCTGAGCGGCCTGCTCCATCTGGCCGCGCACCTCCGGCAGCTTGGCGGTGAGTCCCTGGCCCTGATAGAGGGCCTGGGCACACACCTCGCCGGTATGGTTGATGCGCATCAGCCCGGCGGCGTGTCGACGCTCCTCATCGCTCATCGGCGCATCGTGGATATCCGCGGTGGCCGGCGAGGGACGCGAGGGCGCCGCCGCGTGGGGCACCAGGGTCCTCAACACGGTATCGAACTGGTGGATCAGGTTGTCGGTGCGGGAAAGGGTCATGGCATGTCTCTCGAGAAGGCATCCGATGCGTCAAAAGCCCGGTTGCGCGCGGCGCGAGCCGCAGGGCGCCGGCTAGCCAGCCGGCCAGGTGAAGCGACGTCCGCCCATCAGGTGCATGTGAATATGGAAGACGGTCTGGCCACCCTGGTCGTTGCAGTTCATCACCACCCGGTAGCCCTCATCGGCGAAGCCCTTCTCCGCCGCCAGCTTCGCTGCGGTGTATTGCAACCGGCCGACCAGCGCCAGATCGCCCTCCTCGATGTCATTGAGGGTGGCGATATGCTGCTTGGGCACGATCAGCATATGGGTCGGTGCCTGGGGATTGATGTCGTTGAAGGCCAGCACCGCGTCGTCCTCGTAGACGATATCGGCGGGAATCTCGCGCTCAATGATCTTGCAGAACAGGCAATCCATGGGAGTCATTCCTCTCGGTCGGGGCTGGGTTCAACGAAAGCGCCGCTGGGCGAGCAGGTGGCGGACCAGCGGCCCCAGGATCAGCTCCATGGCCAGCGACAGCCGTGATCCGGGCACCACCAGGGTGTGCGGACGGCTCATGAAAGCATCCTGAATCATCGCCAGCAGGTAAGGGAAGTCTACCGTGGCCGGGTCGCGGAAGCGGATCACCACGAAGGACTCGGCGTCGATAGGGATGTCCTGCACCTCGAAGGGGTTGGAGGTATCCACCGTGGGCACCCGCTGGAAGTTGATGTGGGTGCGCGAGAACTGTGGCTGGATATAGCGTACATAGTCGTTCATGCGCCCCAGGATGGTATCGATCACCGCCTCCTGGGAGTAGCCGCGGTGGCGCATGTCGCGATCGATCTTCTGGATCCACTCCAGGTTCATGGTCGGTGCCACGCCCACCAACAGGTCCACGTGACGAGCGATGTCGAGCTCGGCGGTGACCAGCCCCCCGTGCAGGCCCTCGTAGAACAGCAGGTCCGTGCCGAAGGGCAGCGGCTGCCATTCGGTGAAGGTACCCACCTGATAGCCGGCCTCGATCATCTGCTTGTCTTCGGCATGGATATAGTGACGGGAGGTACCATTGCCATGTTCGCCGTATTCCTGGAACAGCACCTCCAGCCGGTCGAGCAGGTTGGCCTCCACGGCGAAATGGGAGAGTTCGTCCTTGCGTTCGGGCTCGTCGAGGATGATCCGCGCCAGCTCCTGCCGGGTATAGCGGTGGAAGGCATCGCCGTCGACGAAGGCGGCATGCACGGACTCCCGAGCGAACATACGCTCGAAGGTACGCTTCACCGTGGTGGTGCCGGCACCGGAAGAGCCGGTCAGGGCGATGATCGGATACTCCCGGGACATCAGTTCGCTCCTGCCAGAGCATCCCGCACGTCGGCGGGGATCACGACCGGTCGTCCGTTTTGCGGGTCGACCAGCATCAAGTTGATGCGCGCCGTGGCCACCGTTGTACCATCAGCCTCGCGCAGGATGCGATGGTAGATGCCAATGGCCTTGCGTCCCGGCTCGGGGATGGCCGTCTCCACCACCAGGGCATCGGGCCAGCGCGTCTCGGCCTGGTACTGCACGGCGAGATCCGCCGCCACGCAGGGATAGCCGCCCAGGTCCCACTCGTGAAGGTCCCGCGAGGCGAGCGCCGCCACGCGAGCCTCGTGCAGCAGCGACACCAGCGCATCGTGGCCCAGGTGACGACCGTAGTTCATGTCAGTGATACGTACCGTCAGCGGATGGCGGTGCATCACATCATCCACGGGAAAACTCAGTCTGACACGCTCCATCATCGCTCCTGATCTCGTTGTGCCGGTACCGCACGCCGTCAGGCGTCACACCGTTCCCGCGCGATGGCCCGATGGGCGATATCGCGGCGGTAGAGCATACCGGGCCAGGCGATCTCGGCCACGCCCCGGTAGGCCAGGTCGCGGGCAGACCCGACGCCCTCGCCCAGGGCGGTGACGCAGAGCACCCGACCCCCGGCGGTAACCACTCGACCCTCACCATCCTCGGCGGTGCCGGCATGGAAGACCTTGCAGCCGATGGCCTCGGCGGCATCGAGCCCCGCGATGGGGTCATGCTTGCGGTAGCTGCCCGGGTAGCCACCGGCAGCCAGCACCACGCCCACCGCGGCACGTGGGTCCCAGTCGCAGGCATAGCCGGCCAGTTCACCGCGGGCTCCGGCCATGCACAGCTCGGTGAAATCGGAACGCAGGCGAAGCATAATCGGCTGGGTCTCGGGATCGCCAAAGCGACAGTTGTACTCGATCACTTTGGGGTTGCCGTCGGCGTCAATCATCAGGCCGGCGTAGAGGAAGCCGGTATAGGCATGCCCCTCCTCGGCCATGCCTCGCACCGTGGGCCGGATGACTCGCGCCATGATGCGCTCGAAGACCTCCTCGGTAACCACCGGCGCCGGGGAGTAGGCGCCCATGCCGCCAGTATTGGGGCCGCTGTCGCCGTCGCCGACCCGCTTGTGGTCCTGACTAGTGGCCATGGGCAGGATCGTCTCGCCATCGACCATGACGATGAAGCTCGCCTCCTCGCCCTCGAGGAACTCTTCTATCACCACCCGGGCCCCGGCATCGCCGAAGGCGTTGGCCTCCAGCATGTCACGGATCGCGGCCTCGGCCTCGTCAAGGGTCACGGCGACGAAGACGCCCTTCCCGGCGGCCAGGCCATCGGCCTTGATGACGATGGGTGCGCCCTTCTCCTCGAGATACGCGAGGGCCGGCTCGACCGCGGTAAAGGTGCGGTAGTCGGCGGTGGGAATGGCATGACGAGCCAGGAAATCCTTGGAGAAGGCCTTGGAGCCCTCGAGCCGTGCCGCGCCGGCGGTCGGTCCGAAGATCGCCAGGCCCGCCTCGCGGAAGCGGTCGACCACGCCCTCGACCAGCGGCGCCTCGGGCCCGACGATGGTCAGCGCCACACCCTGCTCCCGGGCGAAGGCCACCAGGCCCGCCAGGTCGGAGACGCCGATGTCGACATTCTCGAGACCCGGTTCCCGGGCGGTGCCGGCATTGCCGGGGGCCACGAAGACGGTCGCCACCCGGGGGGACTGGGCGACCTTCCAGGCCAGGGCGTGTTCGCGGCCGCCGCCGCCGATGATCAGGACTTTCATCCGCTGTACTACCTCACAACCGTGCCAGAAACATCGCGGCATTATGTCAGAAACTCACCCGATACGCCGCTCAGGGCTTGCCGCTACCCTTGTCGTCCTCGTCCGAGGAATCCGCCTGGTTGATGGTCTTCTGCCAGAACTTCATGTTCTCCTCGGTCAGCTCGCGCATGAACTCCAGGGGCGAGTGTCGCATGGCCTGCTGCCACTGGTCCTGCACGCGCTGCTGTTGCTCGAGCATCAGCTTGGTGCCCTGCTCCAGATAACGGGACAGGGGCAAGGGCTGGGCCATGTCATAGACACGGATGAACTGGGCGAGCAGGTCGTTGGAAAACACCTGCGCATCACCGTCGGCCTGTTCCTGTTCGATGATGATCGACAGCAGGATGGTGCGGGTAAGATCCTCGCCGCTCTTGGCATCCTCCACGCGGAAGGGCACCTCGTCGATGATCAGGCCGCGCAGATCCTCGAGGGTCACGTAGCGGCTCTGTTCGGTATCATAGAGCCTGCGGTTGGCATACTTGCGAATCACGCGCACGGCGCTGCTCCTTGTTATACGAAGGGGCGGCTGCCCCTGTACGGCCATTGTGCACCGCGACACCATCCATGCAAGGCATAGCCATCATTCAGTCTCCAACGCGGCGAGGCGTCATGAACCTGATCCTGCTCTCTCCCGATGACATCGAGAACGACCGCCTGGTCCGGGTCCACGACCCGCGGCGCCTGGCCCACCTGCGCGAGGTGCACGGGGCTAGACCCGGCGACCTCATGACGCTGGGCATTGAAGGAGGGTGCCTGGGGCGCGGGAAGCTGCTCGCCCTGAGCGACGATGAGGCACTCTTCGATATCGCTGCCCTGAACCAGGGCCCGCCGCCGCCACTGCCGGTGCACCTGGTGCTCGCCCTGCCCCGCCCACGAATGCTGGCACGCACCCTGGAGCACGTCACCGCGCTCGGCGTGAAGCACATCACCCTGCTCAATACCCGCCGCGTGGAGAAGAGCTACTGGCAGTCGCCGGAACTCGGTGATGATAAGATCCAGCGCCACCTGGTATTTGGCCTGGAGCAGGCCCGCGATACCCGGCTGCCGGAAGTGACTCTGGCCAAGGGATTTCGCCCCTTCGTCGAGGACCAGCTGCCGAGCCTGCTGGCTGACCGGAGGGGCCTGGTGGCCCATCCCGGCATGCCGGGGGACTGCCCCCGCGGCCTCGACGAGCCCGTGCTGCTGCTGGTGGGACCGGAGGGAGGCTTCATCCCCTGGGAAGTGGAGCAGTTGCTAGCCGCAGGCTGCAAGGGCATCCACCTGGGCCCGCGCATCCTGCGAGTCGAAACCGCAGTGACGGCCCTGCTGGCACGGCTATTCTGACCCGGGCTAGGCGTTCTCCTCCGGGTCGTGAGCAACGAAGGGGGCGTCGTCGTCACAGTCGGGCTCGTTGAGGAAGGTCTCGCGCACATCGAGCAGGCCCAGGTGGCCGATGGAGCGGCGCCCGAGCAGTAGCGGGTAGTTCATCTCCTCGCGGTCGCGCAGCCCGAACTGTTCCTCGTAGACGGTATCTCCCAGGCAGATATTCATCAGCACCACCGGCCGCTCATCGGTCCCGCCCGCGCCGCGCACTCGAAGGTCCCGATAGAGCGGCAGCTCCATGCGCTCGGTGAAGGTATCATCGCTGGCCTGGTCCTCGAGCCTGAGGCGAAAGCGGACCCACTCCTCATCCTCCTTGTCGAAGACCTCGATATCACGAGCGTCCAGTGACGACGTCAGCGCACCGCTGTCGAGCTTGGCCTTTACCTCGACGCCCCAAGGCTGCAGGGTCGCCTTCTCCACCCAGCCGAACACCTTGTCCTTGTCTCCGGCCATGGTCGGAGACGCGGTGTTCAGCAACAAGGCGGCCAGAAGTGGCATACCGTAACGTCTCAGGGTCATCGTCTCCTCCGGGTCAGGGGCTCAGCGCTTCAGGCGCTCTAGCAGGTTGAGGGTGGCGAAGCCATCCGGTGTGGTGCCGATGGCGGCCTGGAATTCGCGCAGGCCCCGACGGGTATTGGGGCCCATGATGCCGTCCGGCGCGCCCACTTCGAAGCCACGTTGATTGAGCAGGCGCTGCATTTCGCGCACCTGACTTCGGCTCAATGGCTGCTCCGCCCGGGGCCAGCTCTGCACCACGCCTTCCCGGCCGGCAATCTCATCAGCCAGGGTGCCCACTGCCAGGGCGTAGCTGGTAGCGTTGTTGTAGCGCAGGATGGCGCGGAAGTTGGGGCCCACAAGGAAGGCAGGGCCCGCCGCGCCGCCGGGCACGATCACCGACGCCGCCGCGAAGTCGGGCAACGACTCCCCATCCAGGGTGCGCACACCGCGTTCGGCCCACTCGTGGCTGGGGCGACGAGTGGAGAGCTCGGTGTCGGCGTAGTCGAAGCCATCGGGAAGGCGAACCTCAACCCCCCAGGGCTCTCCCGCATGCCAGCCGGCCCGGTCGAGGTAGTTGGCAGTGGAGGCCATCACGTCCGGGATGCTGCCCCAGATATCACGCCGCCCGTCGCCATCGCCATCCACGGCATAGGCTTCGAAGCTAGAGGGAATGAACTGGGTATGTCCCATGGCACCGGCCCAAGAGCCTTGCATGCGCTCGGGGGAGATATCACCCGCGTCCAGGATCCGCAGCGCCGCAAGCAGCTCGCCGCGGGCGAAGTCACGTCGGCGGCCATCGTAGGCCAGGGTAGCAAGGGCTTCGAGGGTCGAGAAGTTGCCGAAGTTACCGCCGTAGTTGCTCTCGATGCCCCAGATGGCAACGATCACCTCGGCGGGCACCCCGTAGCGCCGTTCCATCTCCCGGGCCGTGGCACGATGCGCATCTAGGCGCTCCCGCCCAGTAGTCACCCGGGTCGGCGACACGGCACTATCGAGGTATTGCCAGATGGGTCGCACGAACTCGGGCTGGGAGCGGTCGAGCTCAATCACCCGTGGACGATAGCGCAGGCCATCCAGGGCCCGCGCCAGGGTCGCCTCGCCGATGCCCGCCGCTCGCGCCTCACGCCGGAAACGGGCCAGCCAGCTCGCGAAGTCTGTCGGAGCCGTGGGCTCGGTAGCCTCGTGCTCGGCCTTAGTCTCAGCCTCAGCCACAGCGTCCATCGTCGCAGGGCGTGTCTGCGCCCCAGCTTCGTTGGCCTCACTAGAGGGCGCGGCCTGGCAACCGGCCAGCAGAGCCAGCAGCAGAGGGGTGGTCAGCATCCGTCTCATCGTCGCTCCTGCAGGACATTTCCATGGTCCGCCCGATCATCGCCCAGAACCGGCCACCAGGCCAGCCCGTTCAACTTTCTCAGAAACACCATATCCACAACACCTGGCAGGCCGAGCCACAGCGGCAACGGGGGAATCGATGCTCGTCTCATGGGACCTACGGGAAAAAGGGTGTGGATGATGCCAACCATTGGGCCGCATAGGCGCCGTCGGGATCGTAGTATCCGGCCTGAGCGTGCACATCCAGGGCACGCGGACGGGTATCACGCCCCACCCCTGCCACGTAGCGCCAGTTGCCCCAGTTGCTGGCGATGTCGTAATCGATCAGGCAGTGCTCGAACCAGGCCGCGCCCAGGCGCCAGTCCCCGGCAAGGTTGCGCACCAGAAAGCTCGCTGCATTCTGGCGCGCCCGGTTGGAGAGCCAGCCGGTAGCGGACAGTTCCTGCATGGCGGCATCCACGAAGGGAACCCCGGTACGGCCTTCGCACCAGGCGCGAACGTCGTCACTGAGTAACGGGAGCTCACGAACCCCGAACAGGGTACGCCCCTCCTGATGCGCCGCCCAGTGGAAATAGTCCCGCCACAGGAGCTCGAAGATCACCCAGTAGGTCGAGTCGTTGGCGCCGTGCCTGGCCTCCCAAGCGCGTACCGCATCATGCACCTGGCGCGCCGAGAGGCACCCCTGGGCCAGCCAGGGCGAGAGCCGCGTGGAGAAGTCGGCACCCAGCAAGCCATCACGGGTCTGCTTGTAGTGCGCCAAGGCCGCGGTATCCCACAGGTAATGATCGAGCCGGGCCTGCCCGGCCGCCTCCCCTCCCGCAAACCGGAACTGGCCGCGCGGATCGGATTTCCAGCCGGCGGCCTCGGGACTCACCTCGCGAAGTGGTGGCAGCCCGCGGGCAGCGTCTCGTGGCCAAGGCGGCAGAGTCACGGGGGCGAGGCGACTCTCGGGAACCTGCCAGGACTTCTCGGCTCGCCGCCGAAAGCCCGAAAAGCTCGGCGGCACGTCGGCCACGTCGATGGGCAGGCTCGCCGCATCGAACAGCATGCCCCCCTCGGTTTGCACCACCTCGCAATGCCGCGAGAGCTCGGCAACGAGTGCCGATACCGCCCTTTCCTCGTCAAAACCGGCATCGTGGCGAACATGGACCCGGGATGCTCCGTTCCGTTCGGCGAGGTCAGCGAGCACCGTCACAGGATCATCGATACGCACCAGCAGGTCGCTGCCACGCTTGAGCAGTTCGCCACGCAGCTCGATCAGGCTCTGCCAGAGGAACTGAAGGCGTGCGGGGCCGATCCGCCGTGCCGCCAGTCCGGGCAGGGGCGACTCCAGCCAGCGGATATCGAGCACGTAGACGCAGATCAACTGCTCGGGTGGGGTCTGAAAGTCCAGCAGCGGATTGTCGGCCAGGCGCAGGTCGTGGCGAAACCAGGCGATTTCGGTGCTCATGCCCGCCTCCTGGCAGCCGGCACCGGGCGATGCCGGCGCACACGGCCCTGGCGAATGGCCCCTGCATCACGCTGGCGCCAGGGCTCTCCCCGGCGAACAAGGTCTTGGCCGTACAGAGCCGGAATGCGACCCATGACACCCCCTTGATGACACATAATCATGGACAGAAATATTTCTATGTACAGCTACTGTACATGATACTCCGTCACCATGGAGGCGTAATGAAGAAGGCCGCCCGCAGGCGGCCTTCACGAAGATGTAAGGGTCACACGAGGATCAGGAGGCATCATCGGAGTCGCACTGGGGCCGGGCGGCGTTGGCCTCGGTCTCCCGGTGGCTCTTGAGCTGGTGGGTCAAGGGGTCGTAGTTGGGCTTGAGTTCGTCCTTCAGCGTACCGCTCCACAGCCGAGAGCCGACGAAATAGCCCGCACGACCGATCACATGGGCCGCCACCGGCGCGGTCATCATGATAAAGAGAATCACGCCGAAGGCCCTCGCCACCACTGCCACCTGGGCGAAATGCAGCGCTACCGCCAGCATGATCAGGGTGGCGCCCAGGGTCGCGGCCTTGGTGGTGGCGTGCATCCGGGTCAGCAGGTCGGGCAGGCGCAGCACCCCGAGCGCTGCCACCAACATGAAGATGGAGCCGGCCAATATCAAACCGCCCTTGAGGAACTCAGTCATCCCGGGGCCCCCCACGTTCCAGGAAGCGGGCGAAGCCGATGGTGGCCATGAATGCCATCAGCGCCATGACGATGGCCACGTCCAGCAGGCTCGGCACGTCGGTGGCGATAGCGATCACCCCGATGACGCCGACGAGGATCGACGAGAAGAGCTCCAGAGCCACTACCCGGTCCGGCAGGCTGGGGCCACGGTACAGGCGGACGAAGACCAGGCACAGGGCCAGGCTCATCACCGCCAGACTGAGCAGGATGACGTTAGACACGTGGCCACCTCCTTTCACTTAGGCTTTGACCGAAAACTGGCTGCGCTCGACCATGCGGCGTTAAAAATCGACTCAAAGTACTCATTTACACCCCGTAAACTCGTGTGCGAGCCCAGTACGTCTTTTCGACGTTTTTTGCCTTGTCTGACCTTCGCTCGCCGCCGTTTAAGTCTAAGCCTAGTGAAATAGCTCCAGCGCCCGGCGCTCCAGTTCCGCCAGGCTCCGCCTGAGCGCCGGTTCGTCGTCCAGGAACATGGCATGAATGTAGAGCACACGGCGGTCGTCGGAGACATCCAGGCTCAGGGTGCCAGGCGTCAGCGAGATCAGGTTGGCGACGAAGGCGATCTCGAACTCGGTCCTGGCCTTGAGGGGCATGGCGATCACCCCCGGCTTCATGTACCAGGGCGGAGTAACGATGTCATAGGAGACCTTGAGGTTGGCCATCACCAGCTCCTTTAGGAAGAAGCCGACGAAGCGGATCAGCCGCGGCAGCCGCTGGGCATGCCCCGCCAGCGCCGGCACCTGGGGCTGGATCAGCGCCAAAACCAAATAGCCGAAGAGCAGCCCGGCGAGCAGGTTGCGGCCGCTGAAGTCGCCGGTAAGCACGATCCAGGCAAAACCCAGCAGCAGGTTCCAGGCAGCGCCCATCATGGCATCACCTCCCCCGTCTCGCCGAGCACGGCCTCAATATAGCGCTCGGGGGCCAGCAGCTGGTCGGCCGAGGCCTCGGCCAGGGCGTAGATGGGCTCGGCATTGAGACCGATAAACAGGGTGCACAACGCCAGACCGACCACCGGCACCAACATCAGCCACATCTCGCGCGGATTGACCGCGGGATAGGGGTCGACGTCGCCCTCCGGAGGCGTCGACTTCCAGAACACTTCGGCCCAGATCTTGACCATCGAGTAGAGGGTGAGCAGCCCCACCAGCAAGGCGATGAAGGTCACCCCGTAGGCCTCGGCCTCGATGCCTGCACGGATCACGATGAACTTTGCGAAGAAACCGGAGAGCGGCGGCATGCCGGCCAGAGAGAGTGCCGGGATCAGAAACAGCACGGCCAGCCAGGGATGGCTTCGATAGAAGCCACCCAACGACTTGAGCTGGTAAGTGCCGCGCAGCCGGTGGACGATGCCGCTGACCAGGAAGAGGTTCGTCTTCACGATGATGTGATGCATGATGTAGAAGACCCCGCCGATGACCGCCAGAGGGGTGAACAGCGCCAGCCCCAAGATCATGTAACCGATCTGGCTGACGATGTGGAACGACAGGATGCGCCGAAACTCGAACTGCGCCGCCGCCCCTAGAACCCCGGAGAGCATGGTGAATCCCGCCCCCCACAGCAGGATCTCGTGGGTATAGCCCGGGCTCTGGTGGAAGATCAGCGTGAACACCCGGAACAGCGCATAGACCCCGACCTTGGTCAGCAGACCGGCAAACAGCGCTGAAACGGCCACCGGGGGGGTGTGGTAGGAAGCCGGCAGCCAGAAGAACAGCGGGAAGGCCGCCGCCTTGATGCCGAAGGCCACCATGAACATCATCGCCAGGACATCGACCATGCCGTCGTCCTCCAAGGTCGCCAGACGACGGGCAATGTCGGCCATGTTCAGCGTGCCCACCATGCCGTAGAGCAACCCCACCGCGACCAGAAAGGTCACCGAGGAGACCAGGTTGAGGGTGACGTACTTGATTGCTCCCTCCATCTGCGCCTTCTCGCTACCCAGTATCAGCAGCGCAAATGACGCCACCAGCATCACCTCGAACCACACGTAGAGGTTGAAGATGTCGCCGGTGAGGAAGGCTCCGGCGACCCCGGCCAACAGCAGGTGCATCAGCGGAAAATAGCCGTAGGCCTCATGGCCGCGCCCCACCGTGGCCAGCGAGAAGAGCGCCACAGCGAAGCCGATGATGCCGGTAAGCACCACCATGATCGCCCCCAGCAGATCGGCCACCAGGCTGATGCCGAAGGGGGCCGGCCAGGCACCCATCTGCATCACCAGGATGCCGTCACGGTTGACCGTGGTCAGCAGCCATAGGCTGGTCAGCAGCAGGCTGCCGGTACCGGCCACGGCAATGAATCGCTGCATGCTCCGGGAGCGCCAGAACACCAGCGACACGGCCCCCGCCAGCAATGGAATGAGGATGGGCAGCGCGATCTGGGGATTCACGTGTCGGTATCCTTCATCTTATCCAGGTCATCGGCACGCACGATCTCCCAGGCGCGGCGCACCAGCACCACGGCAAATGACAGCACCCCGAAGGCGATGACGATGGCAGTGAGCACCAGCGCCTGGGGTAGTGGGTCGGCTACCATGCCCTCGGGGGCGCTGAGCCCCTCGGGCACCAACGGCGGCGCCCCTCGCACCATCCCGGCGGTGGCAAAGATCAGCAGGTTGGCGGCGTTCGAGAGCAGCATCAGCCCGATCACCAGCTTGACGATTGATCGACGCAACATCATGTAGATGGCGGCGGCAAAGAGAATGCCGATCGTGATGGCCATCAAGGGTTCCATGGTGCCTCCTCAGTGTTCGTCTTCTTCCTGATCGGTCTTGACCAGGGCGGTGATTGCGGTAAGCACCGAACCCACCACCACCAGATAGACACCGATGTCGAAGATCAGCGGCGTCGAGGCCTTGAAGTCGATGACCGGGATGGTCCACCACTGAGCCGTGAAGAACGGCTCGCCGACCCACCAGGCCGGCAGGGTCGAGAGCACCCCGAGCAGCAGTCCCAGGCCCACCAGGTCGCGAGGGGATACCTTGAGCATCTCGTTGAGGGCGGGACGCCCGAAGGCGAAGAGGTAGAGCGTGAAGGCCCCCGCTGCCACCAGTCCGGCGATGAAGCCGCCCCCCGGCTCGTCGTGCCCGCGCAGCAACAGGAACAGCGAGAAGAGCAGTTGCAGCGGCAGCAGCAGTCGCGCCGCGGCATTGAGGATCAGCGTGCCCGATTTAACCATCATCGCTCTCCGGCGGCGGTGCATGGTGCCGGGCATCATATTCCTCGGCATGGAAGCGCAACATGGCATAGACTCCGATGGCCGCTAGAGCCAGCACGAAAATCTCGCCCAAGGTATCCAGCGCGCGGATGTCAACCAGGATGACGTTGACGATGTTGTGGCCATGGCCCAGAGGCTGGCTATTGGCGATCATGTAGTCCGAGATGCGCGGCAACCGCTCGCCGGAAAGCACCGAGAGCATCAGCAGGGTGATCAAGCCGCCGGTGAGGCTCGCCACCGCAAGGTCGCGCAGACGCTCGAGAGGGGTAGAAAGGGTGGCGAAACGCGGCAGGCGGAACAGCACCAGCACCAGCAGGATCACCGTCAGGGTCTCCACCAGCAGCTGAGTGATCGCCAGGTCCGGGGCGCTGAAAAGCACGAACGTCAGGGCAATGGAGAAGCCCATGACGCCCAGCGCGGCCACTGCCGCCAGGCGCGAGCGCATCACACAGGCCGCCACGGCGCCGGCGACCATCAGGCCGGCGACCACGGCCTCGTGGAGGTAGATCGTCAGGGCAAAGTCGAGCTCGAGCGTGTGACGGAAGAATAGCGCATGACCGACCAGGCCGATCAGCACCAGCAGTGTCATCACCAGGTAGTTGCGGATATGTCCATTCTGCAGGAAGCGGGTCTGCCCGCCGGCGACAGCTACTAGGCCGGCCATCAGCGCCTCGTAACCGGCCTCGGGGCCGCGGGCCATGAGTGGCTCGAGGCGTGACAGCCTTGCCCTCAGGCGATCCCAGTGTCGGTAGGCAAGCAGGCCCAGCAGCAGGCTCGCCAGGGATAGCAGCAGAGGCAGGTTGACCCCATGCCACAGCGCCAGATGCACCTCGGCCCCAGGGGCGCCGATGCCGGCCACGGTGGCGCCCACCAGGGAATCGAGCAGTCCCGGAGCCAGACCGAACAGCAGCGACAGCACGGCCAGCAGGGCGGGCCCCATGAGCATGGCGTGCGGCGCCTCATGGGGCGCCCTAGGGGTCTCGCGCGGGGTGACGAAGAAGGGCCGCAGGACGACAATGACCGCCACGGCTAGTGTCAGGAAGGCCGCCGTGAAGGCCAGCAGCAGGATCAGGGGGCGCCAGGCATCGGCCGCAAGCACCGACTCGAGCATCAGCTCCTTGCCCACGAAGCCCAGTACGGGCGGCAGCCCGGCCAGCGACAGGGCGGCGAGCCCAGCCACAGCGGCGGTGAGCGGCATCACCCGACGCAGTCCCCCCATGGCGGTGACGTCCTTGGTGCCGGTCTCGTGGTCGAGGATGCCGGCCACCATGAACAGCGCCCCCTTGTAGAGAGAGTGGCCCAGCAGGAAGACCACGAAGGCGACGAGCGCCCCCTCGGTGCCGATGCCGAGCAGCATGGTCAAGGTGCCCAGTGCCATCACCGTGGAGTAGGCCAGCAGCTTCTTGATATTGGTGTGCTGGATCGCCAGGAAGGCGCCGGTAGCCATGGTCAGCGCCCCCACCAGCGAAAGGGTGACCACCCAGGTCTCGGTTCCGCCCAGGGACGGGTGCAGCCTCGCCAGCAGGTAGATACCCGCCTTGACCATGGTCGCCGAATGCAGGTAGGCCGAAACCGGCGTGGGGGCCGCCATGGCGTTGGGTAGCCAGAAATGGAAGGGGAACTGTGCCGACTTGGTGAAGGCACCGATCAAGATGCAGACCAGCAGCGGCGTGTAGAGGTCATGCCCGCGCAGCAATTCGCCGCGACGGGTGAGCTCGGCCAGCGACCAGCTCTCGCCGGCCACCGCGAGCATGGCGAAGCCGGCGAGCAGCGCCAGACCGCCCCCTGCGGTGACGAGCAACCCCTGGAGGGCCGCCTTGCGGGCGGCAAGGTCGCTGTGGTTGAAGCCGATCAGCAGGTAGGAGGTGATGCTGGTCAGCTCCCAGAATACGAAGAGCGTGACCAGGTTGTCGGCTAGCACCAGGCCGAGCATCGACATCATGAAGGCGATGATCACTACCAGGAAACGCGGCAGGTCGCGATGGCCGCGCAGGTACTCCCCCGAGTAGACCAGCACCAGAGCGCCGATCACCGAGATCAGCATGGCGAACAGCCAGGCGAGACCGTCGATCAGGAAGGTCAGGGTGATATCGAGCCCCGGCACCCAGGCCCACTCCAGCAGCAGGACCTCGCCTGACGAAATCGTTGACCACTGGCCGATCAACCAGGCTGCCAGGGAGGCGGGCAGCAGGGCCATTACCAGCGGCGTCCGGGCACCGAACCAGTGATGCAGCAGCGGGGCCATTCCCGCCACCACGAAGCCTCCCAGCACGGCAAGTTGCATCAGGCGCCCTCCCCTGTCGCGACGGGGTCCGCGGCACTGTCGCCGCCCCCAGAGGTTCAAGCGATCAACTCTATATAGACAAGGTGTTGAAAGGCAAGGAGGCGGCGATAGCGTCTCCTTTGCGTTAGAGTGAGGAAGAACCAAGCCATAGGGAAGGCCGACCCGACCCAGGGACGGGATGCGATCGCAAGTCGCTTGCGTCATTCTGTCCCGGGGGTAATCCATGCCTTCCCGTTTCCGGACCCGCGCAGGATGACTAATCGATGACATTGCTGTGGATAGCCCTGTTGCCCCTGCTGGGGGTGGTGGTGCCCGCGTTCACCCAGCGACGCGGGCGTCGTTTCTGCTCCCTGGCCACCGCGGTGCTGCCTGCGCTGGCCCTACTGCTGACCTTCGGCCAGTTACCGGGCCTGGCGGCCGGGGAGGCACTGCGCTTCGCCGTCGACTGGGTGCCTACCCTGGGCCTCGACCTGGCCTTCCGGCTGGACGGCCTGTCGGTGCTGTTCAACCTGCTGATCCTGGGGATCGGCTTGCTGATCCTGCTCTATGCGCACTACTACCTGTCGCCCGAGGAACCCTTCGGGCGCTTCTATGCCTACCTGATCCTGTTCATGGCCTCCATGGTCGGCATCGTGATGTCCGACAACCTGCTGTTGCTGTGGCTCTTCTGGGAGCTCACCAGCATCTCCTCTTTCCTGCTGATCGGCTACTGGTCACACCGCAGCGACGCTCGCAAGGGGGCGCGCATGGCACTGACCGTGACCGGCGCCGGCGGTCTGGCACTGCTCGCCGGCCTGCTGTTGCTGGGGGACATGGTCGGCAGCTACGACATGAACGTGGTGCTGGCCAGCGGCGACATCATCCTCGCCGACCCCCGCTATCCCATAATGCTGGTGCTGGTGCTGCTGGGCGCCTTCACCAAGTCGGCGCAATTCCCCTTCCAGTTCTGGTTGCCCCATGCCATGGCCGCCCCCACGCCGGTTTCGGCCTACCTGCATTCGGCCACCATGGTCAAGGCGGGCATCTTCCTGATGGCGCGCCTGCACCCGGCTATCGCCGGCAGCGAGCTGTGGTCGGTGATTGTCTCCCTGGTCGGCATGGCCACCCTGATCTACGGCGCCTGGTTCGCGCTGCTCAAGACCGACCTCAAAGGCATCCTGGCCTTCTCCACGGTGAGCCACCTGGGACTCATCACCGTTCTGCTGGGGATCGGCACCCCCATGGCGGTGCTCGCGGCGCTCTTCCACATCCTCAACCACGCCGCCTTCAAGGCGGCGCTGTTCATGAGCGCCGGCATCATCGATCATGAGACCGGCACCCGCGAGCTGGGCCGGCTGGGGGGCCTGAGACGCGCCATGCCGGTCACCGCGGTGCTGACCAGCGTGGCGGGGGCCGCCATGGCCGGCGTACCACTGCTCAACGGCTTCCTTTCCAAGGAGATGTTCTTCACCGAAGCGCTGGAAACACCCGTGCTGGGCGGGCTGAGCTGGTTGATGCCGGTTCTCGCCACCCTGGGCGGCATCCTCTCGGTGGCCTACTCACTGCGCCTGGTGCATGCGGTCTTCTTCAAGCCGGCCCGCGAGGTCCCGCCCAAGTCGCCCCATGAGCCGCCCTGGCTGATGCGAGCTCCGGTGATACTGCTGGTGGTGATCTGCGTGGTCGTGGGCCTGGCCCCGGTACTGGCGGAGGGCCTTCTGGGGCTGGCGTTGCAGCCGGTGCTGGGCGAGGCGTTCGAGTTTCACCTGGCGATCTGGCACGGCGTCAACCTGCCGCTGTTGATGAGCCTAGTGGCGCTGGTCGCGGGCATCGCGACCTACTGGCGCCACCCCGACCTGCGCCGCTTCCTCAAGGGATTTCGTCCGGTGGATGCGCGCCTGGTGTTCGAGGCCGCCGTGCAGCACCTGGGGCGTGGTGCAGAAAGGGGGCTTGCCTGGTTCGACGGGGGCTCGCTGCAGCGCTACATGACCTGGCTGCTGCTCGCCGCGCTTCTTATGGGTGGGCTGGGGCTAGCCAACATGCCGCTGCTCACTGGCGACAAGGGCAACCAGCCCCTCGATGGAGTGCTGCTGCTGGGTGCCGGCCTGCTGATCTTCGGCGGCATCGCCACGGCCGCCACCCATCGCTATCGCCTGATCTCGCTGCTGATGCTCTCGGTAGTGGGCCTGGTGGTCGCCCTGACCTTCGCCCGCTTCTCCGCACCCGACCTGGCGCTGACCCAGCTCTCGGTAGAGGTAGTCACCATGATCCTGCTGATGCTGGCGCTGTTCTTCCTGCCCCAGAAGACACCTCGGGAGTCTTCGAATCGCCGCAGCCTGCGCGACGTGGTGCTGGCCGGCGCTCTGGGCATGGTGGTCGCTAGCCTCAACTATGCGGTGCTGACGCGGGACAACGCGCCCATTTCCGGCTTCTTCCTGGAGAACAGCGTGCCCGGCGGCGGCGGCTCTAACGTGGTCAACGTCATCCTGGTGGACTTCCGCGGCTTCGATACCCTGGGCGAGATCACCGTGCTGGCGCTGGCGGGCCTGGCGATCTTCAAGCTGCTCAACCGGCTGCGGCTATTCATGCCGCACAGCGACGGCGAAGGTCGACTCTGGTCACCGGACCGCTATCCGGCAATCCTCACCTCCATCTCCATGGCGCTGCTGCCGCTGGCCCTGCTGGTGTCGGCCTTCATCTTCCTGCGCGGCCACAACCAGCCTGGCGGCGGCTTCATCGCCGGTCTGGTCACCGCCGTGGCGCTGATCCTGCTGTATATGGCCCGCGGCGTAGAATGGGTCCAGCAGCGCCTCGACTTTCCCTATCAACCGGTGGCGATCGCCGGGGTGGCCGTCGCCACCCTCACGGGGCTCGGCAGCTGGCTGTTCGGCTACCCATTCCTGACCTCGTCCTTCGGTTACTTCACCTTGCCGCTGGTCGGTAAGTTCGAACTGGCCACCGCCATGCTCTTCGACCTCGGCGTCTATCTGGCCGTGGTGGGGGCCACGCTGATGATTCTCGCCAACCTGGGCAAGGTCACCACGCCCCACCGCCCGGCCAAGGAAGCCGCCAGCAGCTTCGATACTGCCCCCCCACCAAGATCCGGCAAGGAGAAACGTTGATGGAAAGCCTCTACGCCATCACTACCGGCGTGCTGACCGCCTGCGGGCTCTATCTGGTCCTGCGCGGCCGCACCTTCCCGGTAGTGGTCGGCCTCACCCTGCTCTCCTACGCGGTCAACCTCTTCCTGTTCTCGATGGGCGGATTGACCACCGACGGGGCCGCCATCCTCGATGGGCCGAGCGACTATGCCGACCCGCTACCCCAGGCGCTGGTGCTCACCGCCATCGTGATCGGCTTTGCCATGACCGCCTTCGTGGTGATCCTGGCGATGCGTGCCCGCAGCGAGGCGGGCAACGATCATGTCGACGGTCGCAAGCATGAAGACGGGGAGGGGCGACCGTGATGCAGCATCTGATCGTCCTGCCCGTGGTGCTGCCGCTGGTCGCCGGCATCCTGCTGCTGTATCGCCGCCAGGGAGCCATCCGGACCAAGCGCCTGGTCGGGGTCATCGCCACCGCCCTGCTGGTGGTGATCAGCATCGCCCTGGTGGCCCGAGCCGCCAGCGGCGAGGTGACCTACTATGCGCTGGGTGACTGGCAGCCACCCTTCGGCATCGTGCTGGTGCTCGACCGCCTCTCGGCGATGATGATACTACTCACCGCGGTGCTCGCCCTGGGGGCGGTGGTGTTCGCCTGCGCCGGCGACGACGAGCGAGGCAGCAACTTCCACGGCCTCTTCCAGTGGCAGCTGATGGGCATCAACGGTGCCTTTCTCACCGGTGACCTCTTCAACCTCTTCGTGTTCTTCGAGGTGCTGCTGCTGGCCTCTTACGCCCTGCTGATGCACGGCGGGGGCAAGGCGCGCATCCAGGCCGGGGTCCACTACGTGGTGCTCAACTTGGCCGGCTCCTCACTGTTCCTGATTGCCGTGGGCGTGCTCTACGGCGCCACCGGCACCCTCAACATGGCCGACATGGCAGTGCGCCTCGGCGAGCTACCTGCCGAACGGACGGGGCTGGTCACCGCCGGCGGCCTGATGCTGCTGGTGGTATTCGGGCTCAAGGCGGCGATCCTGCCGCTCTACTTCTGGCTGCCGCGGGCCTACGCCGCCGCCCCCGCGCCGGTGGCGGCACTTTTCGCTATCATGACCAAGGTCGGCATCTACGCCATCCTGCGGGTCTATTCACTGGTCTTCGGCGACAACGCCGGGCCGCTGGCGGACCTCGAACAGGCCTGGGTGTGGTGGCTGTCACTGGGCACCCTGGTGGCGGCTGGCGTCGGGGTGCTGTCCGCCCGCGACCTGCGTCTGCTGGTAGCCTACCTGGTGCTGGTCTCGGTGGGCACCCTGCTGGCCGGCATCGGCATGGGCTCGCCGGCCGCCGTCTCCGCCCTGCTCTACTACCTGGTGCATACCACCCTGATCACCGGCGGGCTCTTTCTGCTGGCCGAACTGATCGGCCAGCAGCGTGGCAAGGCCGGAACCCGCCTGGTCAGGGGTCGACCCCTGCATCAGGGCGGCTGGCTGGCCGGGCTGTTCTTCGTCGGCGCCGTGGCGGTGGCAGGCCTGCCCCCTCTCTCAGGGGCCATCGGGAAGGCTTTGATGATGGCTGCCGCTGAGGGTAGCCAGCGCGCCTGGCTGTGGCCGATTCTGCTGGGTACCGGCCTGTGTGCGCTGATCGCCCTGTCGCGGGCCGGCTCCACGCTGTTCTGGCGCAGCCAGGGGGAACCGATGGGCATGCCCTTGCCACGACGCCAGTGGTTCGGAGTCGCCTGGCTGCTAGGCGCCTCGCCGCTGCTGGTGGCCCTGGCCGGCCCGGTCAGCGACTACACCCAGGCCACCGCCGACCAGCTCGCCAATCCCCAGGTAGTGGTCGACGCCCTGCTTAACGATGCCGGAGGCACGCCATGATCAAATCCCGTCCCTGGCTGCCGACGCCCCTGCTGTCGCTCCTGCTGCTGGCGGTCTGGCTTCTGCTAGTACGCAGCGCCGCTTTCGGCCAAATCCTGCTGGGCAGTGTCCTGGCGGTAGTGATCCCCCTGGCCACCCAACGCTTCTGGGACGCGCAGCCCCATGTGGCCCGACCGTGGCTGCTGCTGCGCTTCGTGCTGCGCGTGCTCGGTGACATCCTTATCGCCAACATCGAGGTGGCCTGGCTGATCGTCAATCCCTGGCGCCGGCTGCGTCCGCACTTCGTGGAATACCCGCTGATGCTGGAGGACCGCTTCACTATCACCTTGCTGGCCAACACCATCAGCCTGACGCCGGGCACGGTGTCGGCCAACCTGCGCCTGGACGGCCGGACGCTGCTGATCCATGCCTTGGACGTGGACGACGAGGCGGCGCTGATCGCGCATATCCGCGAACGCTACGAGCGACCGCTGAAGGAGATTTACGAATGCTAGACCTTGCCCTATGGACCAGCCTGGCCCTAGTGGTGGCGGCCCTGCTGCTCAACGTCTATCGCCTCACGGTGGGGCCGGACATGCCGGATCGAATCCTGGCGCTGGACACCATGTATGTGAACTCCATCGCGCTGATCGTGCTGATGGGACTCTGGCTGAACACCAAGACCTACTTCGAGTCGGCGCTGCTGATCGCCATGCTCGGTTTCATCAGTACCGTGGCGGTCTGCAAGTACCTGCTGCGCGGCGACATCATCGAATAGGAGGCCCCATGACGCTGTACGTGCTCCTCGAAGGCGTGATCGCTTTCCTGCTGGTCGCCGGTGGCGCCTTCGCCTTCATCGGCTCGCTGGGCATGGCCCACCTGCGCGACTTCTACATGCGCCTGCACGGCCCCACCAAGGCCACCACCCTGGGGATCGGCTGCATGCTGGCAGCCTCGATGCTGTATTTCTGGGTGATCGACGGCAAGCCCCATATCCAGGAGATGCTGATCACGCTGTTCCTGTTCATCACCGCCCCGGTGAGCGCGCATCTGCTGGCCAAGACGGGCCTGCACATGCAGCTACGTCATGAGGACAAGACCCGCGGCAACCCGCCCGAGCTGCGCGACGAGGAGATCGGCGAGAAGCCGGTGCCGCACCCGGATCGCGGCCATGGCTGACACGCCTCGGGCCCGCTGCATGGCGGACAGGGACTGAGAGCGCCTACACCCAGCCGGCCAGTTCGTTGTCGATGATCGAGAGCAGCGCGGCAATATGGTCGTCGCGATCATTCAGGCAGGGAATATAGGTGAAGGTCTCGCCACCGGCCTCGAGGAAGCTCTCGCGGATCTCTTCCTCAATCTCCTCCAGGGTCTCCACACAGTCGGAGGAGAAGGCCGGCGACACCACCGCGATGTGCTTCCTGCCCTGACGGGCCAGTTCGGCGACATGCTCCACGGTGGCCGGCCCCACCCACTCCTCGGGGCCGAACTTGGACTGGAAGGCGGTATGGATCGCGTCCTTCTCCCAGCCTAGCCACTCACGCAGCAGACGCGTGGTCTTCTGACACTGGCAGTGGTAGGGATCGCCCTCGAGCAGGTAGCGCTTGGGTACCCCATGGTAGGAGGCGACCAGTACCTCGGGAGGGGTCTCGGCAGACTCATAAGCCTCGCGCACCGAACTGGCCAGGGCGTCCAGATAGGCGGGATGCTCGAAGTAGGCGGGCACGGTGCGAATCGCCGGCTGCCACTTGAGTTTCATTAGGGTACGGAAGGCCTGGTCGTTGGCCGTGGCCGTGGTCGGTGAGGCGTACTGCGGATAAAGAGGGAAGAACAGGATCCGCTCGCAGCCCTCGGCTTGCATACGGCGCAGAACACTGTCGGTGGAGGGGTTGCCGTAGCGCATGCAGAAATCCACCACGACATCGTCGCCGTGTGCCTCGTACAATCCGTCAGCAATCTTGCGGGTCTGCTCCCGGGTCGTAGTCAGCAGCGGGCTCTCGTCCTGCTCGGTGTTCCAGATGCTGCGATACGCCTCACCGGACTTGAAGGGACGACGCGAGAGAATGATCAACTGCAGCAGCGGCTGCCATTTCCAGTCCGGGTAGTCGACCACCCGCTTGTCGGAGAGGAACTCGCTCAAGTAACGACGCATCGACCAGTAGTCGGTAGCATCCGGCGTGCCCAGGTTGGCGAGCACCACGCCGATCTTCTTACGCGGCATCGGCGGGTGATCGGCCGGCGCATGGGCCAGCCGGCCGCTGCCCGATGAGTCCAGGTCGGGAGAAGCCTTGCCGGGGTTCGGAGGGGTCATACGGAAACTCCTTGGGGTCGATAAGACGTTTCGCCCTAGTCTATCAGCCCGCTCGCTCGGGATGGGATGAAGTTGTACCATGAACGATATCTGTACAGTTCGAGATAAAGTTCATGCCCCGACCGCTTGTGCTGTTGCTCGGCGACCAACTGAGTCACGACATCGCCAGTCTGCGCGACCTGCCGGACGACACGGTGATCGCCCTGTGCGAGGTAGCCTCCGAGGGCACCTATGTGCCCCACCACCCCCAGAAGGTCGCCTTGATCTTCTCCGCCATGCGCCACTTCTCCGCCGAGCTTCGCGACAAGGGCCATCGGGTGCACTACAGCGCCCTGGACGACCCGAACAATACCCAGGCGTTGATCGCGGAAGCAGAGCGTCTGGCCGGCCTCTACGACTGCGACGAGGTTCGTGTGATGCGCCCCGGCGAATGGCGCCTGTGGCAGGCGATGCGCGAGCGTACGGACGCTGCCCTGCCCTGGCGCCTGATCGAGGATGATCGCTTCTTCTCGACGCCGGAGGACTTCGCCGCCTGGGCCAAGGGGCGCAAGGCGCCTCGCATGGAGCATTTTTACCGGATGATGCGCGAGCGCACCGGATTGCTGATGGAGGATGACCAGCCGGCAGGGGGTCAGTGGAACTTCGACCATGACAACCGCAAACCGCTACCTGCTGAGCTTTCGCCTCCATCTCCACCTCAGCACCGCCGTGATGGCGCCACCCAAGACGTGCTAACGCTGGTAACGGAGCATTTCCCCGAGCACTTCGGCGATCTGGAGAACTTTCACTGGCCGGTAACGCGCCGTCAGGCCCTGGTGGACCTGCGCCACTTTCTGGAGCGTCTACTCCCCGACTTCGGCCGCTACCAGGACGCAATCAGCGACGACGAGCCGTTCCTCTTTCATTCCCGGCTCTCGGCGGCACTGAACCTGGGCTTGCTCTCCCCCCGTGAGGTGTGCGAGGCAGTCGAGCGCGAGTACCGCGAGGGCCGTGCCCCGCTCAACTCGGTGGAAGGCTTTATCCGCCAGGTGCTGGGCTGGCGAGAGTACGTGCGTGGCCTCTACTGGACGCGAATGCCCGACTACAAACGTCGCAATGCCTTGGAGGCGAACCATGGCCTGCCGGCCTTCTACTGGAGCGGTGACACCGAACTGCGCTGTCTGAAGCGCGCCATCGAGATGACCCGCGATCATGCCTATGCCCACCATACCCAGCGGCTGATGGTCACCGGCAACTTCGCGCTGCTCTGCGATGTGGCGCCCGAGGCGCTTTGCGACTGGTACCTGGCCGTGTATGCCGATGCCTGCGAGTGGGTGGAACTGCCCAACACCTTGGGCATGGTACTGCATGCCGATGGGGGACTGATGGGCTCGAAGCCCTACTGCGCGTCGGGGAAGTACATCGACCGCATGTCGGACCACTGCCGGCACTGCCGCTTCGACCCGAAGCAGGTGACAGGGCGCGACGCCTGTCCCTTCAACAGCCTCTACTGGGCCTTCCTCGAACGCCATGCCGACACCCTGAGCGGCAACCCGCGCATGTCGCTGATCTACGGCAGCCTTCGGCGCATGGGTGATGACAAGCGCGCGGCCATGCGCGAGCAGGCCGATGCCTTTCTGGAGCGGCTCGACAGATCTCCCGCCTACGGCCGGGGCCTGCATCGCGCGGGATACAACGATCCTCAGGAGAGGACACGATGACATGCCGCGAGGCCCTCGAGGCCCTTGCTCCGGCGACCCTCTATCACGATGGTCACTGCCCGCTTTGCCAGCGTGAGGTAGCCTGGCTGGAACGGCGGCAGCGAGGATAAGGTTGGGATAGGTTCAAAAGACCAGCGGCATGCGCGACGTCAGCGGATCCTGGTAGTGGGTCTCTCGCCCGATGACTTCATCGTGGGGCACCTGCTGCACCAGGTAGGCACGGTGAATACCGGCACGCTTGAGCTCGAGATAGACGTCATCCAGCGCCCGGAACAGCACCGGCTTGCCCTGGCGGGTCAGCATGTGGCGCTGCCCCTCGATGTCCTCCAGCTCGACCTGGTAGAACTGGCTGCCGGCATGGCCGATCACGCGGATTTCGAAGTTGTCGTGGTGGTCCACGAAGGTTTTGAGTTCCTGGAATTCCATGGGTCCTCCCTCCTGATGTCCGGGTCGATGATGATATCAAGATACGAGTCGGGTTTAGCCTGACGGCACCCGATGACGGTATCGTGTCATCGACGTTGTCTTCCTGTGACCCTGACCATTCCGTCAGGTTCCGAACCTACTGATATTCGGAAGGATCGATCGCCTTGCCCAGGGAGTTGCGGTCCACCCAGTTGCCGGCCTTGGTCTCCTTGTAGCGGAAGACCACCCGGTCGCCGACCTGAACCGGCAGCTCGGTATCCTCGGTCTGATAGCTGTAGGCCTCGCCATCCACCACCAGGTGGTAGCGATAGAGGTCGGGCATCCCCAGCCACTCCTTGAACGGCCCTTCACGCTCCATCGACTGGAGCACGCCGCGCCCCTCGAGCTTCGGGGTACGCCGGCGATTGCCGCGTCGGAATCCGCCTGCCATGGTGCCTCCTTATCTGTTGTAACTCGAGGGCTCGGCATTATACGGGGCCGGTCCCGGGACTCAAGGATGAACTCAGCCACCGAATGCCTCGCGGTAGCTGTCCGGTGCGAGGTCCTCGAAACGGGTGTACTTGCCGATGAATGCCATGTGCACGGTGCCGATGGGGCCGTTCCGCTGCTTGCCGATGATCACTTCGGCCAGCCCCTGATTGTCGGGATTATCCGGATTGTAGACCTCGTCGCGATAGACGAAGCCGATGATGTCGGCATCCTGCTCGATGGCACCCGACTCACGCAGGTCCGACATCACCGGGCGCTTGTTGGGACGCTGTTCCAATGAGCGGTTGAGCTGCGACAGCGCCACTACCGGGCAGCCGAACTCCTTGGCCAGCCCCTTCAGCGAGCGGGAGATTTCGGAGATTTCGCCGGTGCGGTTCTCGGAGAAGCCGGGGATCTGCATCAGCTGCAGGTAGTCGATCATGATCAGCGCGAGGTTGCCGTTCTCGCGCACCACTCGGCGGATCCGCGAGCGCATCTCGTTGGGCGAGAGCGCGGCGGTGTCATCGATGAACAACTGCTTGTCCTTGAGCAGGTTGACCGCCGAGGTCAGGCGCGGCCAGTCCTCGTCCTCCAGTTGGCCGGTGCGCACTCGGGTCTGGTCGATGCGCCCCAGCGAGGAGAGCATGCGGAGCATCAGCGAATCCGCGGGCATCTCCATGGAGAACACCATCACCGGCCTGTCGCTTGCGATCACCGCATGTTCGACCAGGTTCATGGCGAAGGTGGTCTTGCCCATGGAAGGCCGACCGGCAATGATCACCAGATCCGAGGGCTGCAACCCCGAGGTCATCTCGTCCAGGTCGCGGAAGCCCGTGGAGAGCCCAGTCATCTCGCCCTGCAGGTTGAACAGCTCGTCGATGCGGTCCACCGCCTTGGTCAGCAGCTCGCTCATGCCGACCGGCCCCCCCGACTTGGGACGTTCCTCGCTGATCTGGAACACCAGCCGCTCAGCCTCGTCAACCAGTTCATCGGCGGGGCGCCCTTGGGGACTGAAGGCACCGTCGGCGATCTGGCTGGCCGCACGGATCAGTTTGCGCAGGGTAGCGCGCTCGCGAACGATGTCGGCATAGGCGCGGATGTTGCTCGCCGAGGGCGTGTTCCTGGCCAGCTCCGCCAGGTAGGCGAGGCCACCCACGGTATCGAGTTGGTCGCGCCCCTCCAACGCCTCGGAGAGGGTCACCACATCCAGCGGCCGGTTCGCCTCAGCCAGGCCGGCCATGACGTTGAAGATAAGGCGGTGCTCATAGCGATAGAAGTCATCCGCCACCAGGCGCTCGGCCACGTTGTCCCAAGCCTGGTTGTCGAGCATCAGGCCACCGAGCACCGACTGTTCGGCCTCCAGCGAATGCGGCGGCACCTTGAGGGCGGCTGTTTCCCGGTCGAGGGCGAGCGGTTCGTTCATAGTGCACGGACCTTCAGGGAGAAAGGGGCAGAATCATTCTACGCGATGGCACGCCCCGACCCCATGCCCGGGCAGAACGATGGCGCCTGTTCATCACACGACACATGACATGACACGGAACGCAACACGCGAAAAAGGGGCAAGGATTGTCTCCTCGCCCCCTTTTCGAGGCACGTCCAACAGGGCGTGCCGTCACGCTGACCTGCTTATTCGGCCATTATTCCGCCACAACCACCACACGAACAGTGGCATCGACTTCGGCATGCAGGTGCAGGCCAATGTCGTACTCGCCGGTCTGGCGAATCGGGCCCTGCGGCATGCGCACTTCGCTCTTGGCGACCTCGATCCCGGCGCTGGAGATAGCCTCGGCCAGGTCACGCGGACCGATCGAGCCAAACAGCTTGCCTTCTTCACCGGCCTTGGAGACCAGCGACAGTTCGATGTCGTTGAGCTGTTCGGCACGCGCCTCGGCGACGGCCTTGCGCTCGGCGGCCTGGGCCTCGAGCTCGGCACGCTGGGCCTGGAAGGCCTGAATGTTATCCTTGGTGGCTGGCACGGCCAGTCCGTAGGGCACCAGGTAGTTGCGGCCATAACCGGGCTTGACGGTGACCTGGTCACCCAGATCGCCCAGCTTGCCAATCTTGTCGAGCAGAATGACGTCCATTCTCGTAAACCTCTTGTCAGTGGCTGCGGGCCATTCGTCCGCGGAAGTCCGCGAACGTATCGATGAAGGCCACAAACAGCACGATGAGAATCATGGGCCAGGTGGTGATCAGCAGCACATAGAAGGCGACCAGCCACAGCCCGTTCATTCCCTTTAATCCGATAAAACCATGCACCAGCGCGACGCCGGCCACCAGCAGTGGCACCCAGCTCAGCATGCCCAGGGCCGGAAGTTCCAGCACCGCCCCCAGCACGCCGAACACCACCAGTATGGCGAGCTCCCGGGGCGCCAGGCGTAGGCCGTGGAACTCTTCACGAAACCCGCCGGGATTGTAGAGCCCGGCCTGCCAGCCGCGCGCCAGGGCCAGGCAAGCCACGGCGGCAAGCAGCACGATCAGCGCGGTCACGCCGCTGATCAACAGGCCGGCCAACTGCTCGGTATCCATGCCCTGTCGGGAGAGCTCGGAGAGCATCTCCGCGATGTCGGGAGATCCTTGGCGCAGTTGCTCCAGTACGGGACCGGCCCCACCCGGCGGCAGAAAGATGTCCAACTGGATCATCGCCGCCCCGGCCAGGGTGCCGGCGAGGAGCGCCTCGCTCCAGCGCAGCCGTGAGCGCAGCACCACCGCCATCAGCACCACCAGCAGGACGCTGGCCAGCGGGATCACGTCACCCTGCGTCCACCACCAGCCGGCCGGTACAGCCGCGGCGATGATCACCGGCAGCGATGCAGCTAGGCCATGGCGGAGCGTGGCCAGGGCCGCTACCGCAGCCCCCAGCCAAAACAGCCAGGGAATCGCGGTGGCCACGGCGGCCCCAGCGGCGGCGTGGGGCGTGCCGCGCATCACCCAGCGGGCAACGGGCAACATCACGCGCGGTGCATTACTGGTGGCTGTCGGTGTAGGGCAGCAGCGCCAGGTAGCGTGCCCGCTTGATGGCGCTGGACAGCTGGCGCTGATAACGGGCCTTGGTCCCGGTGATGCGGCTGGGAACGATCTTGCCGGTCTCGGTGATGTAGGCCTTGAGCGTGTCCAGATCCTTGTAATCGATCTGCTTCACGCCTTCAGCGGTGAAACGGCAGAACTTGCGGCGACGGAAAAAGCGTGCCATGGGAAGTCTCCTTCAGAGGTGCGATGGGGTGGCTCAGGCGGATTCGGATTCGGTGCTGCGCGGCTTCTCGTCGCGACGGACACGCTTCTCTTCCACCGGCTTCATCATCGGCGATGCCTCGGTGACGGCTTCCTTGGCGCGAACCACCAGGCTGCGGATGATGGCGTCGTTGAAGCGGAAGATATTCTCGATCTCGTCGAGAGTCTCGCCGCTGCACTCGACGTTCATCAGCACGTAGTGAGCCTTGTGGATCTTGTTGATCGGGTAGGCCAGATGACGACGGCCCCAATCCTCGAGGCGATGCACGGTGCCGCCGTTCTCGGTGACCAGGCCGGTATAACGCTCGACCATGGCCGGGACCTGCTCGCTCTGGTCCGGGTGGACCATGAAGACGATCTCGTAGTGACGCATGAAATCTCCTTGCGGTTTGACAGCTTCCTCAGTGGCGACCTCGGGTCGCTCAGGGGAAGCAAGGAGTGATTGTCAGAAGACAGAAAGCCCACTCGCAGGACGAGCGGGCGCAAGTATTCTAAAGACTGCGCGCTAGGGGCGCAAGCGCCGAACACCGAGCACCGAGCACCGAGCACCGAACAGAATGATGCCTCCGGTGTAGTTACTCGGCAAGCCGCGCCAATAAAGTGAGCGGCGCCGGGAACAGGTCGTAAGGGGGGTCCTACGCCAGGGATGGCGTCGGTAGCGCCCAGGGAGGGGTTCACAGCACCCCCTCGAAGGCCTGTCGCCGGGACAGCCGCGGCGCCGACCTCAAGGGGGGAGGGCGAGCCAGGAAGAAAGCCCTTCCTGGTTAGAGGCCCCGCTGCCGGACTGCCTCGAACAGGCAGATACCGGTGGCCACCGAGACATTGAGGCTGGAGACACTGCCGGCCATGGGCAGCTTGACCAGGGTATCGCAGGCCTCGCGGGTAAGGCGACGCATCCCCCTGCCTTCAGCGCCCATCACCAACGCTGTCGACCCAGCGAAATCGGCCTCGAAGAGGCTCGCCTCCGCCTCGCCGGCGGTACCGGTGATCCAGACGCCGAGCTCCTTGAGCCTGGCCATGGCACGGGCCAGGTTGGTGACCTGGTAGACCGGCATGCTCTCGGCGGCGCCGCAGGCCACCTTGCGCACCATGGCATTGAGCGGTGCCGCCTTGTCCTTGGGCACGATAACCCCGTGGACGCCCGCGGCATCGGCGCTGCGCAGGCAGGCACCGAAGTTGTGCACGTCCGTGATGCCATCGAGCACGAGCAGCAGCGGAAGCGCCTCATGAGGCCAGCCTTCCAGCCTCAGCCACAGCGAGGCCTCGCCCTCGAAGGCAAGCGGCGTGGCAAAGGCGATGATGCCCTGGTGAGAGGCACCCTGGGCGATACGGTCGAACTCGTCACGAGGACGCGACTGGAGACGCGCGCCCCCCTCGCGAGCCACCTCGGCCAGCTCGGCCAGGCGGGTGCCGGCACTACCCTCCTGGACCCAGACCTCGCGGGGCACCTCGCCGCGGTCGAGCAGCGCCCGCACCGCATGAACGCCGAACACGGCCTCGAGACCGCCGGGCGTAGCAGGCGCGTGAGGCGCCTGTTTTCCGGTGTGTTTCTGAGCCTTGCTTGCCTGCCCCAGCTTGCTGTCGTGCCGAGGCTTGCGACCTGCCGCCATCAGCGACGCGCACTCGAGCGGCGCGGACCACGTCGGCGTCGGCCGCCCTTGCCCGACTTGTCACCAGGCTTGCCGGCGCCTGCCTCGGCCGGTTTGTTGCCACCGCCCTGGGCCGACTTGCTGCCACCACGGCCCTTGCGCGGTTGGCGCTTGGGGCGCGGCTTGTCGTCGGCCAATTCGAAGTCGATCTTGCGATCGTCCAGGTCCACGCGAGCCACCTGAACGGTGACCCCGTCGCCCAGGCGGTAACTCATGCCACTGCGCTCGCCCTTGAGGCGGTGCTTCTCGGGCTCGTAGTGGTAGTAGTCCGAGGGCAGCGAGGTGACGTGCACCAGCCCTTCGACGAACACCTCGTCGAGGCGCACGAAGATGCCGAACTGGGTCACCGAGGCGATGCTGCCGTCATAAACCTCGCCGAGCTTGTCGGACATGAACTCGCACTTGAGCCAGTCCTCCACGTCGCGTGTGGCGTCATCGGCACGCCGTTCGGTCATCGAGCAGTGCTCGCCTAGCTCGAGCATCTGCTCGAAGGTGTAGGGCGCCCACTTGCTGGGCGGCTCCACGCTTGCCCCCTCGGCACGCAGCACGGTATTGGTCTGGCGCGGACCGCGAATCACCGAGCGGATGGCGCGGTGGACCAGCAGATCCGGATAGCGCCGGATCGGCGAGGTGAAATGCGCATAGGCCGGATAAGCCAGACCGAAATGGCCGTCGTTCTGCGGCGAATAGACCGCCCGGCTCATGGAGCGCAGCATCACCGTCTGGATGACGTCGGCATCGTCACGCCCCTTAATCGCCTCGGCCAGGTCACGGTAGTCCTGGGGGCTCGGATCGTCGCCGCCGCCAAGCGACAGGCCCAGCTCGTTGAGGAAGAGGCGCAACTTGTCGAGGCGTTCCGGCGAGGGTTTCTCGTGAATGCGATAGAGTGCCGGCAGGTCGTGCTTGTCGAGGAAGCGCGCCGTGGCCACGTTGGCCGCCAGCATGCACTCCTCGATGATCTTGTGGGCGTCGTTACGCGTTCGCGGGACGATCTTCTCGATCTTGCGCTCATCGTTGAAGACGATGGCCGTCTCGGTGGTCTCGAAGTCGATGGCGCCCCGTTCCACTCGGGCCTCGCGCAGCAGCGAGTAGAGGGAGTGCAGGTTCTTCAGCGACGGCACCAGCTCGCGGTACTCCTCGCGCAGGGCGTCGCCCTCCTCCCCTTTATCATCGAGGATCGAGGCTACCTTGTTGTAGGTAAGGCGCGCGTGGGACTGGAACACCGCTTCGTAGAACCGGTAGCGGCTGATCGCACCGCTCTGGGAGATGTTCATCTCGCAGACCAGCGCCAGGCGATCGACGGCCGGGTTCAGCGAGCAGAGCCCGTTGGAGAGCAGCTCAGGCAGCATCGGCACCACCTGGCCCGGAAAGTACACCGAATTGCCGCGGGTGATCGCCTCTTGGTCCAGGGCACTGCCGGGGCGCACATAATGGGAAACGTCAGCGATAGCCACCAGCAGCTTCCAGCTGCCGGACTTGGTCTTCCAGGCACAGACGGCGTCGTCAAAGTCCTTGGCACTCTCATCGTCGATGGTCACCAGCGGCACGTCACGCAGGTCGATGCGATGATGCTTGTCCTCCTCGGCCACCTCGGCGGACATGCCAGCGATCTGGTCGTGGACATCCGGCGGGAACTCGGCGGGGATCTCGTAGCTGCGGATGGCGATGTCGATCTCCATCCCGGGATCCATGCGCTCGCCGAGCACCTCGACCACCTCGCCCACCGGCTGGACCCGAGTCTCGGGCTGCTGGACGATCTTCGCCGAGATCACCTGGCCGTCCTGGGCCCCGCCACAGGCGCTGTGGGGAATGATGACTTCCTGGGTGATACGGGCATTCTCGGGAATCAGCACCCCGAACTCGGGCGTGTTGGCACGGTAGACGCCGACGATGGTCTGGGTGTTTCGCGCCAGCACCTCGACGATGGTGGCCTCGTCGCGACCCCTACGGTCGCGTCCACTGACCCTCACCAGCACATGGTCGCCATGGAAGACGCGGCGCATCTGCCTCGGCGGCAGCACCAGGTCGGGTTTCTTGCCGTCATCGCGCAGCAGGAAGCCGAAGCCATCGCGATGCCCCAACACCTTGCCCTTGATAAGGTCGAGCTTGTCGATCAGCGCATAGGCGCCGCGGCGGTTGCGCAGTACCTGGCCATCGCGTTCCATCGCCGCCAGGCGGCGGCGCACAGCCTCCTGGAGCTCCTCGTCGTCGAGGCCCAGTTGTTGGCTCATTGCCTCGTGAGTGAGCGGCTTGCCAGCCTCCTCCAGGCGGGCGAGCAGGTATTCACGGCTGGGAGCGGGCTTGTCATACTTGTGGGCTTCGCGTTTGGCGTGCGGATCGTCGCTGAGCGTCCAGTGGGTCATGCGGTGGGCATCCTTGGCGGCATCGGGAGCAGCGTGATCGAAAGGGCGCGGGGACGGCCCCCGGCGCGTGGCAGCTGGCATTTCGTGTCTATTGTCATGGGCGCAGTATAGCGCCGCTGCCCGCATCACCCAACCATGGCAGCCCGGCGAAGCATGGCAGGCGACAAAAATCCGGCGCGGCGCGGCCAAATCCGCTTGCATCGGCGAACGAATCCGGTACCATACGCCTCGCCTGCCCAGATGGCGGAATTGGTAGACGCGCTAGCTTCAGGTGCTAGTGTCCTTATGGAGGTGGAGGTTCAAGTCCTCTTCTGGGCACCATCGGTATTCCGTTTCTCTCGAGGGGATGCCAGGGAGTCAGCTCCCACGCTCTTTGTCAGCTCGGATCGCTCGTGTTCGCCCAGGTGGCGGAATTGGTAGACGCGCTAGCTTCAGGTGCTAGT
>NZ_FOBC01000007.1:0-147300 GCF_900109725.1 Halomonas daqiaonensis | reverse complement strand
CGCCCAGGTGGCGGAATTGGTAGACGCGCTAGCTTCAGGTGCTAGTATCCTTACGGATGTGGAGGTTCAAGTCCTCTCCTGGGCACCACTCGCGTCATGCAGACGAGCCAAGATTGCAGCTTCACAGGAAACCGCGACGTCATGTTCGCGGTTTTTTTGTGTCCGCCGTTCAGAAGCGGCCGGGCAGCCGGGCCACGGCCTCGAGCCCCCAGCCCGAGGTCTCCACCTCGGCCTCCAGCGCCACGGCGGCCGCCTCGGGCAACTGTGGAAAGAAGTCCAGGCCAGTGCGGGCTTCCAGTTCATCGATGCTGACCAGGAAATCATCCAGCGGCTCGTCGCCGCTGACGCTCTGCGGCATGAGGAAGGCCAGTGCGCGCGGCTCCTCCCCCGGCACCACCAGGATCTTGTAGAAGGCCTCGGGCACCTCCACCAGGCCAACCCGGTTGAGCACGTTATCGCGGAACGACGCCGGGAAGACCGGACCGGTGATCACCTGGAGAGTACCGAAACGCGGCACGAAGCGATCCATCACCACTTCTTCCAGGCGCTGCCAGAGGCGCCGATTGAGATCGGGCTGCTGGGGCGACATGTTGCTCATCAGGAAGGTATCGCGCTGCGCCCTGCTGCCATGGACCGCGGCGATCGCATAGTTGGGGGCGAGATGCCCCCGGTCATAGCCACTACCGAAATAGCTGTCCGGCGAGATCGGCCACAGCGCCCGCCAATCGCGCTGGAAGCCGGGGCGCGGCCCGGCACTCGGGTCCTCGACCTCGTGCAGCAGGTAGCTGACCCACAGCGGATTGACCCGCACATCGGACCAGCCAACCAGAAAGCCGTCGTTACGCAGCACGCGATGGAAGCTCAGCGGATTGAGTTCCTGCCAGGTGGTCACGCCCTGCCAACTGAGCCCGTCGCGCAGTTCGCGCTCCTGAAAGTGCCAGAGGCCGGTGGCGACCGCCACGAACAGCGCGGTAATTCCGAAGCGACGCAACCGGCGTCGCCAGCGATTGGCGACGCGCCTTTGTCTTGCGGCCATGCCTGAACCTTCCCTGTCCGATTCCATTGAGAGCCACGAGGCCCAGCTCTCTTCACCAGCCCAGCGAGAACATGGTCTCCAGGTCGTGACGGGAGTGGACCTGCATGGCATTGAGAGTCTCGGTGTCGCGAATGCCCTCGACGGCATTGAGCCGCCCGGTCACCAGGTCCGCCAGACTCTCGAAGTCACGCGTACGCACGATGGCAACCAGGTCATATCGGCCACAGGTGGAATAAACTTCGCTGACTCCCTCGATATCGGCCAGCCGCTCGGCCACGGCCTTTACCTGGCCCTTCTCGGCATTGATCAGAATCACTGCGTTCTGCATCGGACTTCTCCCTGCTCCAGGCGCTTGCGCGCACGTCTCGTTCTCCGGCCGACCGAGGGTCCACCGCAGCTGGCGCGAGTATAGCAGCGCCATCAAGGGTGCTGAACCGACGATCACTCCTGGCTACCGGGGCTTTCCTCGAGTGCCAGCAGGCGGCGCTTGAGTTCAAGACCGCCGCTGTAGCCTCCCAGGCCATTGGCAGCTACCAGGCGGTGGCAGGGGATCAGTAGCGGCAAGGGATTGGCGCCACTGGCCGCACCAATGGCGCGAGCGGCCCCTTCCCGACCCAGTTGCCGAGCCAGCTGGCCATAGGTGCGCGTCTCGCCATAGGGAATCCTCAGCAACGCCGACCACACCTGACGCTGGAAGTCGCTGCCCCCAGGGGCCAGGTCCAGACTGAAGTGGCATCTCCGGCCCGCAAGGTAGCCGAGCAGCTGGCCACGCGCCTCACCCAGAGCCTCGTCGTCCCTGGCCTCCTCTTCAGGATCTGGCGTCTGCTCGGCGGTCAGCACTATCCTTTGCAGCCCGGCTGAGCTACCGCAGAGCAGGATCTCGCCGATCGGCGAGGAAAATCGAGTGAACGCCATGGCCTTCCTCCTTTTGGGTCGGCAATGTTGCGGCGGATTACCGCACACGCCTTGATCGGTTCGCGATACCCCCATCAGTTTACTATCATTGAGCGGGCGAACTCCGCAGGGATGCGCCTGTCGGATCAAAGGGGGTGGTTCGACCACCCGACAAGATAGAGCGGACACCACGAATGTCCCGCCGTGACTTCAAGACCCACCGTGATGACAAGGAGAGACCATGGCCGACCATAGCCGTCGTGATTTCATGCGCAATAGCCTGCTGGGCCTTGCCGCCCTACCCCTCGGCGCCGGCATCCTGTCGAAGAGCGCCTTCGCCCAGGACCTGCCGCGTCTCGACCCGAGCGCCGACCAGGCTCAGGCCCTTAACTATGTCGAAAATGCCAGCGATGCCAGCGATCACCCCGCCTATTCGGAAGGCGAGCGCTGCGACAACTGCATGTTCTGGCAGGCCGAAAGCCAAGGCTGCCAACTGTTCCCGCAGAACAGCGTCGAGCCGGGCGGCTGGTGCCAGTCCTGGACGGCCCAGAGCTGATCCCCCGCGACACCATCCGAATGCCCACCTTGTCGGGTAGTTCGGCGAGCAGAGACCCGCGCCCAGGCGCGGGTTTCGACGTTCAGTGGCCTCAATCACGCCGCTCCTCTTCGGGCAGGGGCCAGTGGTAGCGGCGCGCCACCTCCTCTTCATGCACCGACTCCAGCCGCACCGGAAAGCCCCACAGCTGGTGGAGGTGACGGATCACCGGGTAGACACTACGCGCCAGCGGGCGCCGACTCTCCTGGACGTGGCGCAGCGTCAGCGAACGGTCGCCGCGGATGTCCGCCGAATAGATCTGGATATTGGGCTCACGCACCGCCAGGGCATACTGGGTAGCGAGGGACTCGCGAATGCGCCGATAGCCGCGTTCGTCATGGATCGCCGTCACTTCCAGCATCTCCTGCTGGTCGTCGTCGACCACCATGAACAGCTTGAGGTCACGTATCACCTTGGGCGACAGGTACTGCTGGATGAAGGATTCGTCCTTGAAATTGCGCATGGCAAAGTGCACCGCCTCCAGCCAGTCGCTTCCGGCGGTGTCGGGGAACCATTCGCGATCTTCCTCGGTGGGCGCCTGGCACATGCGCTTGATGTCGCTGAACATGGCGAAGCCCAGCGCATAGGGGTTGATGCCGCTGAAGTAGGGGCTGTCGAAGGCCGGCTGGTTGACCACTGCGGTATGTGACTGCAAAAACTCCAGTATCAGCCCCTCATCCACCAGGCCCTCATCGAAGAGCCGGTTCATAAGGGTATAGTGCCAGAAGGTCGCCCAGCCCTCGTTCATCACCTGGGTCTGGCGCTGGGGATAGAAGTACTGGGCCATCTTGCGCACGATGCGCACCACCTCGCGCTGCCAGGGAGCCAGCAGCGGGGCATTCTTCTCGATGAAGTAGAGCAGGTTTTCCTGGGGCTCGGGGGGATAGCGACCGCCCTCGCGCAGGCCCAGCGGGTCCTCCTCGTCATGGCCACCGGCCAGTACATCCGTTGGTGCCAGGCCGGGAATGGTCCGCCACAGGGTGTTGACCTGGGCCTGAAGGTGCTCTTCACGCTCCTTCTGCCGACGCGCCTCCTCGGCGGCTGAGACCGGCGAAGGGCGCTTGTAGCGGTCGACGCCATAGCTCTGCAGGGCATGGCAGGCATCCAGCAACTGCTCCACTGCAGCCACACCGTGGCGCTCCTCGCACTCGCTGATGTATTTCCGGGCGAACACCAGGTAGTCGACGATGGACGAGGCATCCGTCCAGGTGCGGAACAGGTAGTTGCCCTTGAAGAAGGAGTTGTGGCCATAACAGGCGTGGGCCATGACCAGCACCTGCATCATCAGGGTGTTTTCCTCCATCAGGTAGGCGATGCAAGGATCCGAATTGATCACCAGTTCGTAGGCCAGCCCCATCTGGCCACGGCGGTAGGCCTGCTCCACGGCCAGGAACTGCTTGCCGAAGGACCAGTGGTGATAGCCTACCGGCATGCCCACGCTGGCGTAGGCATCCATCATCTGCTCGGTGGTGATGACCTCGATCTGGTTGGGATAGGTATCCAGACGATATTCGTCCGCCAGGCGTGCAATCTCGCCCTCGAAGGCGAGGAGAATCTCGAAGCTCCAGTCGGAACCGGTAGCGATGGGCGTGCGTCGGGTCATGCTGCCTCCTCGGGCCGCCTGCCCTGGTAATCAAGGGCTGGCGATGCGGCGCTTGAACAGCTCGCGAAAGACCGGATAGATGTCCCCCGCCTCGACGATCTGGCGCATGGCGAAGCGCTCGGCATATTCGGCCTCCACCCGCTCGTACTCCTCCCACAGCGCCTGGTGGGCGTGGGGGGTGATCTCAACGTAGGTAAAGTACTGCAGCCGCGGCATCAGGCGTTCGACGAGCAGGTCGCGACAGGTGATGGAATCGTCGTCCCAGTTGTCGCCGTCCGAGGCCTGGGCCACATAGAGGTTCCACTGCCCGGGGGGATAGCGCGCCTCGATGATCTCGTCGACCATCGTCAGGGCACTGGAGACGATGGTGCCGCCGGTCTCACGGGAATAGAAGAACTCCTCCTCGTCGACCTCCTTGGCCGCGGTATGGTGGCGAACGAAGACCAGTTCGACCTTCTCGTAGTTGCGCTGCAGAAACAGATAGAGCAGCAGGAAGAAACGCTTGGCGATATCCTTATGGGCCTGAGTCATGGACCCCGAGACATCCATCACGCAGAACATCACCGCCTTGCTGGAGGGCTGCGGCTGGTCGATCAGGTTGTTGTAGCGCAGATCATAGGTGTCGATGAAGGGTACCGCCTTCAGACGCTTCTCCAGGCGTTCGATCTCCGCCTTGAGTTCATTGATCCGCGCCGGATTGCGCAGCACCGGATCCTTGCGCTCTTCGTCGGACAGCGCCTGAGAGGCCTCGCGCAGGGCCCGGCGGATCGGTGCCCGCATGGCGATACGCCGGGCCTGGGCCTCGCGCATGGAGCGCACGATATTGATCCGTGCCGGTACACCCTCCTTCGACAACCCGGCCCGTACCGGGCGTACCTCGTCGAGGTCCACCAGGTTCTTGCGCTCCAGATGGGGCAACTCCAGGCCGTCGAAGACGAAGTCGAGGAATTCCTCGCGGCTCAGGGTGAAGGCGAACTCGTCCATGCCCTCGCCCTGGTTCGAGGCACCGCCCTCACCGGCACCGTCGCCGCTGCCCCCGCCGCCGGGACGGCGCATGCGGTCCCCCTCGACAAACTCCTTGTTGCCCGGGGCGACGATGGCGCGCTTGCCCCCCGGGCCGTGCTGGAATACCGGCTCGGAGATATCCCGGGCAGGAATCGAGACCTTCTCTCCACGCTCCATGTCGGTGATCGAGCGGCGATTCACTGCCTCCTCGACCGACCGCTTGATGTGGGTACGGTAGCGGTCGAGAAAGCGCTGACGGTTGACCGCGCTCTTGTGCTTGGCATTGGCACGACGATCGATGAAATAGGTCATGACGACCTCCTCGGCCTACTGCGACTTGCGTACCCGCAGGTACCACTCGGAGAGCAGGCGCACCTGCTTCTCGGTGTAGCCGCGGTCGACCATGCGAGCCACGAAGTCCTCGTGCTTCTTCTGGTCCGCCGTCGAAGCCTTTGCGTTGAAGGAGATCACCGGCAGCAGTTCCTCGGTGTTGGCGAACATCTTGTGCTCGATCACCCCCCGTAGCTTCTCGTAGGACTGCCAACTGGGATTCATGCCGTTGTTCTGGGCACGGGCCCGCAGCACGAAGTTGACTACCTCGTGGCGGAAATCCTTGGGGTTGGAGATACCGGCCGGCTTCTCGATCTTCTCCAGTTCCTCGTTGAGCGCCTGGCGGTCGAGGAACTCTCCGGTCTCGGGGTCCCGGTACTCCTGGTCCTGGATCCAGAAGTCGGCGTAGGTGACGTAGCGATCGAAGATGTTCTGACCGTACTCGGAATAGGACTCGAGATAGGCCGTCTGGATCTCCTTGCCGATGAAGTCGACATAGCGCGGGGCCAGGAATTCCTTGATGAAGCGCAGGTAGCGCTCGAAGGTCTCGCGGGGAAGCTGCTCCTGTTCAAGGCGCTGCTCTAGCACATAGAGCAGGTGAACCGGGTTCGCCGCCACCTCATGATTGTCGAAGTTGAACACCTTGGAGAGGATCTTGAAGGCGAAGCGAGTCGACAGCCCCTCCATGCCCTCGTCGACCCCGGCTGCATCGCGGTACTCCTGGATCGACTTGGCCTTGGGATCAGTGTCCTTGAGGTTCTCGCCGTCGTAGACCCGCATCTTGGAGTAGATGCTCGAATTCTCGGGCTCCTTGAGTCGCGAGAGCACCGAGAACTGTGCCAGCATCCGCAGGGTATCCGGCGCACAGGGCGCTTCGGCCAGGGAAGAATGCTCGAGCAATTTCTTGTAGATGTTGATTTCCTCGCTGACCCTCAGGCAATAAGGCACCTTGACCATGTAGACCCGGTCGAGGAAGGCCTCGTTGTTGCGGTTGTTACGAAAGGTCTGCCACTCGCTCTCGTTGGAGTGGGCCAGCACAATGCCGTCGAAGGGGATCGCCCCCATGCCCTCGGTGGGGTTGTAGTTGCCCTCCTGCGTCGCCGTCAGCAGCGGATGGAGCACCTTGATCGGCGCCTTGAACATCTCGACGAACTCCATCAGGCCCTGGTTGGCACGGCACAACCCGCCAGAGAAGCTGTAGGCGTCCGGGTCATCCTGGGAATAGAGCTCGAGCTGGCGGATGTCCACCTTGCCCACCAGCGAGGAGATATCCTGGTTGTTCTCGTCACCGGGCTCGGTCTTGGAGATGGCGATCTGGTTGAGCCGCGAGGGATAGAGACGCACCACCCGGAACTGGGTGATATCGCCCCCGTACTCCTTGAGGCGCTTGGCGGCCCAGGGGGACATCACGCTCTTGAAGTAGCGCCGAGGAATGCCGTATTCCTTCTCCAGCAGTTCGCCGTCCTCCTCCGGCGAGAACAGGCCCAGCGGGGACTCGTGGACCGGGGAGTCCTTGATAGCATAGAAGGGTACCTTCTCCATCAGCAGCTTGAGACGCTCGGCCAGGGAGGACTTGCCACCCCCCACCGGACCGAGCAGGTAGAGAATCTGCTTGCGCTCCTCGAGCCCCTGGGCGGCATGCCGGAAGTAGGCGACGATCTGCTCGATGGCCTCTTCCATGCCGTAGAATTCGGCAAAGGCCGGATAGCGTCGGATCACCTTGTTGGAGAAGATGCGCGACAGCCGTGGATCCTTCGCGGTATCGATCACTTCTGGCTCGCCGATGGCCTCCAGCATCCGCTCGGCTGCCGTGGCGTAGGCCACGGGCTCCTGGCGGCAGAGCTCGAGATACTCCTGCAGGCTCATCTCTTCCTGCTGGACGCGAGAGAAGCGGTTCTGCACATGATCGAAGATGCTCATCGATGCCTCCTGTATGCCCGGATCCCCGGCCACTCGACATGGGAGTGACAGCCCAGGGTGGGGTCTCATCAGCGTAGACAGCATCAGCGGATAACGGTTTGCCTCGCCAATCAACGCACCCTAGCCCTTATTCCTGAGAGCTCGGAGAGCGCCACTCGGTTCATGAGAAATCGCGAAAGATTGAACGCTGCAACGACGCCGCCTGCCGAGAGGGGGCCGTCGGGCAGTAGACTCGAGCCTCGGCAGGCACTATATGGTGGCCGCGATGGGCGTCAGAGCCGGGCGGCCAGCCGAGTTCCCTGGTCGATTGCACGACGGGCATCGAGCTCTGCCGCCTCGTCAGCGCCGCCGATGACATGCACGGCCATTCCTGCCGCCTGGAGGGGGGCGAGCAGCTCCCGCACCGGCTCCTGGCCGGCACAGACCACGATGGTATCGACCTCGAGGCAGCGCGGCTCACCATCGATGCGGACATGCAGCCCAGCGTCGTCGATGCCGAGATACTCGCAACCGGCCAGCGTCTCGACACCGCGATTCTTGAGCGAAGCCCGGTGTACCCAGCCCGTGGTCTTGCCGAGCCCCTTGCCGGGCTTGGTGGTCTTGCGCTGCAGCATGGTGACCTGCCGAGGCGTCGCGGGTCGCTGGACCGGCTTGAGGCCACCGCGACGCGCCACGCCCAGGTCTACCCCCCACTCGTCGCACCAGGCAGTGACCGCTTGAGCCGAGTCGCCGACGTGGGTCAGCAACTCCGCCACGTCGAAGCCGATGCCCCCGGCACCGATGATCGCCACGCGCCTGCCGACCCGCTCGGGATGGGTTATTGCCGTCGGGTAGCCGATGACCTTCGGGTGGTCGCTGCCCGGCAACTCGAGCCGGCGCGGCCGAACGCCGGTAGCCAGTACCACCGCGTCGAAATCGCGCAGAGTCTGGCTATCCGCCCTACTGCTCAACCGCACCGTGACGCCCAACTTTTCTAGCCTTACCCGGTAGTAGCGCAGGGTCTCGTCGAACTCTTCCTTGCCGGGAATCCGCCGCGCATGGTTGAACTGACCGCCCAGGACGCTGTCGCCCTCGAACAGGGTCACGGCATGGCCGCGCTCTGCAGCGGTCACTGCAGTAGCAAGGCCGGCGGGGCCGCCGCCCACCACTGCGATGGCCTTCGGCGTGGCGGCCGGAATGATCTCCAGCTCCGTCTCGTGGCAGGCACGCGGGTTGACGAGGCAGGAGGCCACCTGCCCCAGGAAGATCTGATCCAGGCAGGCCTGGTTGCAAGCGATGCAGGTATTGATCTCCTCGCTGCGTCCTGAGGCGGCCTTGCTTATCCAGGCCGAATCGGCCAGAAAGGGACGCGCCATGGAGACCATGTCGGCATGACCCTCGGCGAGCACTCGCTCTGCCACGTCCGGCATATTGATGCGGTTGGTGGTGATCAACGGGACCGAGAGTTCGGCCCTCATGCGCCGGGTGACCTCGGTGAAGGCGGCTCGCGGGACACTGGTGACGATGGTGGGGACACGCGCCTCATGCCAGCCGATACCGGTGTTGATCAGGTCGGCACCGGCGGCCTCGAGGGCGCACCCCAGGGCAACGACCTCCTCGAAGGTACTGCCCTCCTCGACCAGATCGATCATCGATAGCCGGAAGATGAGCAGGAAATCGCTCCCCATTGATTCACGGATACGTTTCACGATCTCCACCGGGAAACGGAGGCGATTCTCGAGGCTACCGCCCCAGGTGTCGTCGCGATGGTTGGTACGCGGACAGATGAACTGGTTGATGAGATAACCCTCCGACCCCATCACTTCGACGCCGTCGTAGCCGGCCTCACGTGCCAACGTTGCGCAGCGCACGTAGGCCTCGATACGCTCCTCGATCTCGTCGCTGGCGAGCTCACGGGGCGTGAAGGAGTTGATCGGGGCCTGGATCGCCGAGGGTGCCACCAGCTCCGGCGTGTAGGCGTAGCGCCCAGCGTGCAGGATCTGCAGGCAGATATGTCCGCCGGCCGCGTGCACGGCCTCCACCACGCCGCGGTGTTCCGCCACCTGCTCGGGCCGCTCCAGAGTCGCTGCACCTTCAAAGACGGCGCCCTCGGGGTGAGGCGCGATGCCGCCGGTGACGATCAGCCCGACGCCCTCCCGGGCCCGTTCGGCATAGAAGGCCGCTAGACGCTCGAAGCCCCCCGGGGCCTCCTCGAGGTTGGTGTGCATCGAGCCCATCAGCACCCGGTTGGGCAGTGTCAGATGGCCAACCTTCAGGGGTCTGAACAGCTGGGGATACGTATTCACGGCGGGATCCTCATGGGCCAAACGGCAAACGATTCAAACAACTGTATGGCAGCCGGACCTGACAACGCAAAGGATGATCGACCACCGATAGCGCAGAGCAAGGATAAAAAAGGAAACCAACGAGACAGCCCCGAGACCTGAAAGGCCTCGGGGCTGAAGAATTCGTGAGCAGATGGTGGTTTGGACGGGACTCGAACCCGTGACCTCCGGCGTGTGAGGCTGGTGTTCTAACCAACTGAGCTAATCACCCACGCGTTACTGCAAGCTTGCTGCTGTCGACTGCCATCATGGCGGACCGGACGGGACTCGAACCCGCGACCTCCGGCGTGACAGGCCGGCATTCTAACCAACTGAACTACCGGTCCGCAAGATGACCTGCGACGGGAAAGACGATGGCGGACCGGACGGGACTCGAACCCGCGACCTCCGGCGTGACAGGCCGGCATTCTAACCAACTGAACTACCGGTCCGCTGCAATCTTCCTGCGACATGATCGGGCATCGCCTGAGCGATGGTGGGTGGTACAGGGTTCGAACCTGTGACCCCCAGCTTGTAAGGCTGGTGCTCTCCCAGCTGAGCTAACCACCCCCGGTCACGTGGCGCTGCATTCTACAGGGGCCCCAACCAATGTCAACGCTTTTCACATCGCCGCGTGGGGATACCCCTGGTCAAAGAACCTCTGCCCTTTCATCGACTTGCTCGCTTCACCCTCAACTTGAGAATTTCAGGCGTGAGCTGTCATGAAGGCGGCTATCGCCGCCGCTCCCTCGTCGATCAATTCCGTCTGGGACCTGCCCGAGGCGCGACGCGGTTTCCAGTCATGATCGCCATCTTCGAGCCAGTGCAGCCGTGTTGTACTGGTGAGATCATAGCCCGCCACTTCATCACGAGTCCCGAAGGGATCTCGACTCCCCTGTACCACCAGGGACGGACATTCAAGCATCGGCCAGTGAGCGAGCCGCAGGCGCCCGGGCTTGCCGGGTGGATGGAAGGGGTAGCCGCACAGCACCAGGCCGGGAGCACCGTCGCGGGCTGCCAGCAGACTGGCAACACGCCCACCCATCGACTTTCCCCCAAGCCAGGGTGGCGGAAGGTCGCGATGCGACATGCCGTCGCACCAGCAGGCTAACTCATCGACAAGATACTCGATCCTTGGCGGCGGTCGTCGCCGTCCTTCGCGACGCATCTGCTGCAGGTAGGCGAACTCGATGGCGAGTGTTTGGACCCCCACCCTGGCCAGCGCATCACGCAACCGTTGCAAAAAGGTTGAATCCTGTCCTGCACCCGCGCCGTGGGCCATCAACAGCCGACCCGTCCGGCTCTCTCCCCGCACTTCCAGGGGACCTAGCCCCTCGACATTCCAGCCACCGGACTCGCCATCCCGCAGTAATCGGTGCAGGGTCTCGCGGCTGATAGCAGGCAAAACCCGACGAAAATAGTCTGACAATTTCAGCCTCTTAGAGTTCATCATTCAACACTTAGGAGTGTTCAGCTTGCCGCACGCCTGCGCTAGAATCATGATTGGTTAAAGACCTGCATCATCCTGCGGAGGTCGCCCCGAGGCAGAATGCCGCGGAACACCCCCTAACCGCATTCGATGGGAACCTGACATGAGCACAGCACTTGAACACCCGACCTACAACTACAAGGTAGTTCGGCAGTTCGCGATCATGACGGTTGTGTGGGGCATCGTGGGCATGACCCTCGGTGTCATCCTTGCCGCACAACTGGTATGGCCGGAACTGAACCTAGGACTGCCGTGGACGAGCTTTGGCCGACTGCGCCCCCTGCACACCAACGCCGTCATCTTTGCCTTTGGCGGTTCAGCACTGTTCGCCACCTCCTACTACGTGGTGCAGCGTACCTGCCAGACCCGGCTGTTCGGTGACAAGCTGGCAGCCTTCACCTTCTGGGGCTGGCAGGCGGTGATCGTTTCCGCGGTGGTCACCTTGCCGCTGGGCTACACCACCACCAAGGAGTACGCCGAGCTCGAGTGGCCGATCAACATCCTGATTGCGGTGGTCTGGATCAGCTATGCCATCGTTTTCCTGGGCACCCTCAAGCTGCGCAAGACCTCCCACATCTACGTAGCCAATTGGTTCTTCGCCGCCTTCATCATCACCGTGGCGGTGCTGCATATCGTCAACAATGCCGCCATTCCGGTCACCGCCATGTACTCCACCTCCATCTATGCCGGCACCATCGATGCCATGGTGCAATGGTGGTACGGACACAATGCAGTGGGCTTTTTTCTGACCGCCGGCTTCCTGGGGATGATGTACTACTTCGTGCCCAAGCAGGCCGAGCGCCCGGTCTACTCCTACCGCCTGTCCATCGTCCACTTCTGGGCGTTGATCATGGTCTACATGTGGGCCGGCCCGCACCACCTTCACTACACCGCCCTGCCCAACTGGGCCCAGTCGCTGGGCATGATCATGTCGATCATTCTGCTGGCACCCTCCTGGGGTGGCATGATCAACGGCATGATGACCCTCTCCGGCGCCTGGCATAAGCTGCGCACCGACCCGACCCTGCGCTTCCTTGTGGTAGCTCTCTCCTTCTATGGCATGTCGACGTTCGAGGGGCCGATGATGGCCGTGAAAACCGTCAATGCCCTCTCCCACTACACCGACTGGACCATCGGCCACGTGCATGCCGGCGCCCTGGGCTGGGTGGCGATGATTACCATCGGCTCCATGTACCACCTGATCCCGCGCCTGTTCGGCCGCACTGAAATGCACTCGGTGAACCTGATCGCGGTGCACTTCTGGCTCGCCACTATCGGTACCGTGCTCTACATCGCCTCCATGTGGGTCAACGGCATCCTGCAGGGCCTGATGTGGCGCGCCATCAATGAGGACGGCACCCTGATGTACACCTTCGTGGAATCCGTGGAGGCCAGCGGCCCGGGCTATATCGTACGCCTGATAGGCGGCCTGTGCTGGGTGGTTGGCATGCTGATCATGGCCTTCAACGTCTTCATGACCGTCCGGCGCGGTGAAGGCGCCCGTCAGCCGATTCCGCAGACTGCCTGAGCTAACCGGGGAAACCGACACCAATGAAACACGAGATCGTCGAAAAGAACGTCGGCCTGCTTGCCGTACTGATCCTGGTGGTGATCAGTTTCGGCGGCCTGGCCGAGGTCGTACCGCTGTTCTTCCAGAAACAGACGACCGAACCCGTCGAGGGGCTCGAGCCGCTCTCCGCGCTGGAACTGGAAGGCCGCGACGTCTATCGCCGCGAGGGCTGCGTCGGCTGCCACTCGCAGATGGTTCGCCCCTTCCGGGCCGAGACCGAGCGCTACGGCCATTACAGCGTGGCCGGCGAATCGGTCTACGAGCACAACTTCCTGTGGGGCTCCAAGCGCACCGGGCCAGACCTGGCGCGCGTTGGCGGCCGCTACAGCGACGACTGGCATCGCGCCCATATGTACAACCCGCGTGACGTGGTGCCGGAGTCGATCATGCCCGCCTACCCATGGCTGTTCGAGAACACCCTGGATGGCCAGGACACGCCGAGGAAGATGCGCGCCCTGCGGGCCCTGGGCGTGCCCTATACCGACGAGCAGATCGAGAACGCCACCCAGGCGGTGCGCGGCGAGCAGGAGATCACCGCACTGGTCGCCTATCTGCAACAGCTTGGCACCGTGCTCGAGGGCACACGCTGACTATGGATACCGGGACCTTTCGCGGCATCATCACGGGCATCCTGATCATTGCCTTCATCGGGCTCACCCTGTGGGCCTACTCGAAGCGACGCAAGAAGGACTTCGACGAGGCGAAAAACCTGCCTTTCGCCGACGAGGATGATGCTCCGGTGAACCGTGACACGAGCGCCTCGCGCGAGACCGATTCCCGCCATGACAGGGGAGACAGAAACACATGAATAATCTTTGGGGTGACTCCCTTTCCGGCTTCTGGAGTGCCTGGATCATCGTCATCACACTGGGCTCTATCGGAATTGCCTTCTGGCTGCTGTATGCCAACCGCAAGACCGACAAGACCCCCGATGCCGAGGGCAACGTCGAAACCACCGGCCATGCGGCGGACGAGATCGAGGAGTACGACAACCCGCTGCCGCGCTGGTGGTTCCAGCTGTACGTGGGCACCGTGATCTTTTCACTTGGCTATCTGCTGCTCTATCCCGGCCTCGGCAACTTCGCCGGCCTGCTGGGCTGGACACAGGAAGGCCAGTGGGAGGAAGAGGTGGCGCGTGCCGAGGAGCGCTTCGCACCGATCTTCGCCCAGTACGAGGAGATCCCGATCCCGGAGCTGGCTAAGGACGGCGAGGCCATGCAGGTCGCCGAGCGTATCTACCTCAACAACTGCTCAGTCTGTCATGGCTCGGGCGCCCAAGGCGGCTACGGCTTTCCCAACCTGACCGATGATGCCTGGCTGTACGGAGGTGAGCCCGAGCAGATCGTGCATAGCATTGCCAACGGCCGTAACGGCCTTATGCCATCCTGGCAGCAGCTGGGCAGCGAGAACATCGAGAACGTGACCCAGTTCGTGCTCTCGCTCTCCGGTCTCGATCATGACGCCGACAGAGCCGAGAGTGGTGCTGCCACCTACGCGTCGGTGTGTGCTGCCTGCCACAACCCCGACGGCACCGGCAACCAGGCGCTTGGGGCACCCAACCTGACCGACGATGTCTGGCTCTACCAGGCGCCCGGGCAGAGCGTGGCCGACTCCGTGCGCCAGACCCTGCGTAACGGCCGTAACGGTCACATGCCGGCCCAGGCCGCCTATATCGGCGAGGACAAGGTCCATCTCGTTGCGGCCTACGTCTATAGTCTGAGTCAGGACGACTGAGGCCACAGACCTTGGGCAGGAAAGGGTGCGGCCTCCGGTCGCACCCTTTCTCGTTGTGAGGCCACCCCGATACAATAAGCGCACCATCAGCGGCCCCTGTCCGGCCCTGTCCCTCCTTGTCAGCCGTGAGCCTGCCATGAGCGAGAAGATCCCGACCCGCGATGTCACCCCGGATTCCGTGGAGCATCACATGCCGCAGGAAACGGTCACCCAGCATATGTACGCCAGCCGGCGCCACATCTATGTGCGCGAGATCAAGGGCTTCTTCCAGCGCCTGCGTCGCGTCTCGAACTGGGCCCTGATGCTGACCTTCTTCCTGCTACCCTGGGTACGCTGGGGCGACCGACCGGCGATCTGGTTCGACCTCCCCGGCCGGGAGTTCCATATCTTTTCGGCGACCTTCTACCCCCAGGAGTTCATGCTGCTCTCCTGGCTGCTGATCATCTGCGCCTTCGGCCTGTTCTTCATCACGGTGTTCGCCGGCCGTGTCTGGTGTGGCTATACCTGCCCGCAGAGCGTCTGGACCTTCCTGTTCATCTGGGTCGAGCACCGCCTGGAGGGGTCGCGCAACCGCCGCATCAAGCTCGACAAGCAACCGATGACCACCGACAAGCTGTGGCGCAAGTCCGCCAAGCACGCCGTCTGGCTGCTGATTGCCCTGGCCACCGGGCTCACCTTCGTCGGCTACTTTACCCCTATCCGCGACCTGGTAGTGGATCTGCCCACCCTGCAGGCCCACGGCTGGTCCTACTTCTGGGTCGGTTTCTTCCTGGTCTTCACCTATCTCAACGCCGGCTGGCTGCGCGAGCAGGTGTGCATCTACATGTGCCCCTATGCGCGCTTCCAGGGGGTGATGTTCGACCGTGACACCCTGATCGTCTCCTACGATGCTGCCCGCGGAGAGCCCCGCGGCCCCCGCAAGAAGAGCCTCAGCCATGCCCAGGCCCGTGCCGCCGGCCACGGTGACTGCATCGACTGCGACCTCTGCGTGCAGGTCTGCCCGACCGGGATCGACATCCGTGATGGCCTGCAATACGAGTGCATTACCTGCGCAGCCTGCATCGACGCCTGCGACAGTGTGATGGACAAGATGGGCTATCCCCGCGGTCTGATCCGCTACACCACCGAGAACGCCCTGGAGGGCAAGCCGACCCATATCCTGCGACCGCGCCTGATGGGCTATCTGGCCGTGCTGGTGGTGATGATCGGCGCCTTCGCCTGGGCGGTGGCAGACCGCACGCCTCTCGGGTTCGATGTGGAACGCGAACGCAATCGGCTGTTCCAGACGAACCCCGACGGACAAATCAGCAACGTCTACACCCTGACCGTACGCAACCTCGACAAGCAGGCGCATGTCTATCGACTGGAAGCCTCAGGGCTACCCGGCCTGACCCTGGATACGCACGAGGTCAGCGTTCCCGCCGGCGACTCGCGCCAGCTGGTGATCCGGGCCAGCGCACCTCCCGAGTCCATCGACCGGCCCAGCTCCGAGATCATCCTGAGACTGGAAGCCCGGGATGCCGACATCACCGTCGAACGCGACAGCCGCTTCATAGGAGAGACCCGCTGATGAGCGCGGAGCACGAGAGCATCCCACCCTGGTACAAACAGTTCTGGCCCTGGTTCCTGATCGGCCTGCTGGCTTCCTCGATCACCTTCAGCCTGGTCTACCTGACGCTGTCGATACACTACTATGACGGCTCGGTGGGCGGTGACTACTACAAGCAGGGCCTGGCCATCAACGAGCAACTGGCCAAGCAGGAGCATGCACAGTCGCTGGGCCTCGAGGCGGTGATGCGCGCTGACGCCCTCACCGGCGACATCGTCGTCGACCTGCAGGGGGAGCGCCGCCCTGAGCGCCTCCACCTGGCCCTGATCTTTCCCACCGATAGCCACCGTGACCGCTCGCTCACCCTGGAGCATGTCCGCGAGGGTCGCTATGTGGGGATGGTCGACGAACGCCTGAACTACCGCTGGTACCTGCAGCTACAGCCCGCCGAGGGCCGTGACGCCGAATGGCGCCTCACCGGCGAGGCCCGCTTCCCCAGTGATGACGAGATCGCCCTGGTTCCCGGGCTCTAAGGTTTGCCAACGAGACACCATGACCCAGCGCCCCCAGACGCCTGAAGCAACATCCGACTGCTATCACTGCGGCAGCCGGGTGCCCCCGGGTGCGCCCTGGTCGATCACCCTCGACGAAGAGCACCATCCCCTCTGCTGCCCGGGCTGCGAGGCCGTTGCCCACGCCATCGTCGATGGCGGCCTGACGAGCTATTACCGTTTCCGTACCGAACTACCCGAGCGGCCGGACGACCGCCAGGCGGCCAGGGCCGAGACCTGGGCGGTCTTCGATGACCCCGGGCTGCAGGCACGCTTCGTGCACCCCGGGGATGACGGAACGGTGCATGTCACCCTGGCCGTGGATGGCATCACCTGTGCGGCCTGTGCCTGGCTGATCGAACACCGCCTCAATGCCCTGGACGGGATCGCCACCAGCGCCGTCAATCTCTCACACCACCGTCTGCGGGTCAGTTGGGACCCCGAGCGGGTCGCCCTGTCGCGGATCCTGGCCGAGATGGCCGCTATCGGTTATCCGGCCCAGCCCTGGGAGCCCGATACCGCGCAACAGCAACTCCAGCACGAGGAGCGCATGAACGTGCGCCGGCTGATCATCGCCGCCGTGGGCATGATGCAGGTGATGATGTTCTCGATTCCCATCTATGTCTCCGACCCCGGCGAGATCAGTGCCGACTTCCTCGCCCTCTTCCACTGGCTCTCCTTTGCCCTGGCCACCCCGGTGGTGCTCTTTTCCGCCCAGCCCTTCTTCCGCAACGCCCTGCGCGACCTGCAGACCCGGGTGCTGGGCATGGACGTGACGGTGTCGCTGGCCATCGGTGGCGCCTACCTGGCCAGCGGCTATGCGGTGATTGCCGGCGACGGCGACGTCTATTTCGACTCGGTGGCCATGTTCACCTTCTTCCTGCTCTTCGGCCGCTACGTGGAGGGGCGCGCCCGACGCCGCAGTGGACATAGCGGCAACGCCCTCGCCAGCGCACTGCCCCTCTCGGCGACCCGCCTCACCGACGCGGGCGAGGAACGCATCCTGCCCGCGAACGAACTCACGGCCGGGGACCGGGTACTGGTCAAGCCCGGCCATGGCGTGCCGGCCGACGGGGTGATCGAGTCCGGAGAGTCAAGCCTCGATGAGTCCATGCTCACCGGGGAGTACCTGCCGGTGACCCGCGGGATTGGCGAGCGTGTGACCGGTGGCAGCCAGAACATCGAGAGCCCCTTGACGGTGCGTGTCACCCACGCGGGCGCCGATGCCCGCGTCGCCAGTATCATCGACCTCACCGACCGCGCCTTCGCCAACCGGCCGCGCATCGCCCAGTTGGCGGCGCGCATGGCCCACCACTTCGTGCTGCAGGTGCTGCTGATCTCGATAGCCGTGGCCGTCGCCTGGTGGTTTATCGACCCGGACCGGATGCTGTGGGTCACCCTGTCGGTGCTCGTGGTCACCTGCCCCTGCGCCCTGGCACTGGCCACGCCCACGGCTCTCACTGCCGCCCATGGCCGCCTGCATCGGCGCGGCGTGCTGATCACCCGTGCCGATGCCATGGAGACGCTGTCAGAGCTCGACCGGGTGATCTTCGACAAGACCGGCACCCTGACCAGCGGCGAGATGAGCCTGGTCGAGACCCGTCTGACCGGCGACCCGGGAAATGCACTCGACGAAGACCGCGCCCGCAGCCTGGCGGCCGCACTGGAGGCCCAGTCGGAACATCCCATCGCGCGAGCCTTCCGCCCTTTTCGCGAGGCCACCGTCACCGCCGCCGAGGTACTCAACCGACCCGGCCAGGGCCTGGAGGGCAGGATCGCCGATCGCCGCTGGCGGCTCGGCAAGCCCGAGTTCGCCGCTCCCGAGGCATCCCCGGGCCTGCCCGGCGAGGGACAGTGGCTGCTGCTGTCAGAGGAGGGCCAGCCGCGGGCCTGGTTCTGCCTTCATGATCACCTCCGCGAAGATGCCCGGGAGACGGTCTTGGCACTTCAGGAACGAGGCCTGGCGGTGGAGCTGCTCTCCGGCGACACCGTCTCGGCGGTAGCCGACATGGCCCGGCGCCTGGGAATCGACACCTGGCAGGCGGCAGCCACGCCCGAGGACAAGCTGGCCCGCCTCCAGACCCTGCAGGCCAGCGGCGAACGGGTCGCCATGGTTGGTGACGGCATCAACGACGTCCCGGTACTGGCCGGCGCCGACGTGGCCATCGCCATGAACGGTGCCACCGACCTGGCACGCACCCGTGCCGACGCCGTCTTGCTCAACCCGCGCCTGAGGCGTATCGTCGAGGCCATCGAGACCGGCCGGGCCACCCGGCGAATCATCCGCCAGAACCTGACCTGGTCGCTGGTCTACAACATCTCGGCGCTGCCGCTGGCGGCCATGGGGTTCGTGCCACCCTGGCTGGCGGCCATCGGCATGTCGGCCAGTTCCCTGGTCGTCGTCGCCAATGCCCTGCGTCTGACCCGCGATACCCCTTCACGGCAGGCCGGCCTCGCCGCTCCCCGGTTGGTGAACGCATGAGCATCCTCTACCTGCTGATCCCCCTCTCGCTGATCTTGCTGGGGCTGGCCGTATGGGCCTTTTTCTGGGCCGTCAAGCACGACCAGTTCGAGGACCTGGAAGGCCCTGCCTATCGCATCCTCTTCGACGAGGACGACAACGACCGGCCGAAAGACGACCGGCGGAACCCTGAGCGCGATGCCCACGCCGAGGAGGATCGCCGCGACTGATGGATCCCACCGGCCTAGACCTGCCTCCGCTGGCCGCCGCCTTCGTCTTCGGCCTGCTCGGTGGTGCCCACTGCATCGGCATGTGCGGCGGCATCATGAGCGCCCTGACGTTCGCCGTCCCTCCCAGCATGCGCAACCCGGCACGCCTGTCCGGGCTGCTGCTGGGCTATAACCTGGGGCGGATCGCCAGCTACATGGCAGCCGGCGCCCTGGTGGCGGGACTCGGCACCCTGGTCGCCCTCACACCTCAGGTACGCCTGATCCTCCAGGCCCTCGCCGCGGTGATGTTGATCCTGATGGCCCTGTACATCGCCGACTGGTGGAAGGGATTGCTACGGATCGAAGCCTTGGGCCGCCGGCTCTGGAAGCACCTCGAGCCACTGGGTCGGCGCCTGATGCCGGTGGTACAGGTCCCCCAGGCGATGGCTTTGGGGGCGGTGTGGGGCTGGCTTCCCTGTGGCCTGGTCTACTCCATGCTCGCCTGGAGCCTGGCCATCGCCGACCCCTGGCGCGGCGCCGCCCTGATGGGCGCCTTCGGGCTTGGCACCCTGCCGGCCCTGCTGGCCACCGGGCTGGCCGCTCGACAGCTCGGTGCCCTGATCCGCCACCCGGCCACCCGCACGCTGGCCGCGCTGTCGATCATCGCCTTCGCCCTCTGGCAGCTTTGGGTACTTCTGCCCATCACGTCGCATCATTGACCCCGAGGCAAATTCCGCTTCGCTTGACGCAGCTCAACGCAACCCTTGGTGCTCGTCGCTAGCATCAAGGCATGTCCAATCTCCGGAGTGCCGACCATGCCCGCTCGAGCCGTCGTCGACGACCGTCCACGCGGCACCGGCCTGATCCACGACGCGGGTCTGCTGCACCGGCACGGCGGCGGGCCGCGCTACGCCGGCTACCCCAGCGCCGACAGCTTGACGACTGGACTCTCGGAGGCTGAACTCACGGCGGCCCTGGCGCGCAGCAACGCTAGCGGGAAGAACCTGTCCCTCTATGTACAGGTGCCATTCTGCCGCCACAGCTGCCATCACTGTGCCTGTATCCGGGTCCCCGCGGAGAATTCTTGGCGCGCCGAGCCCTACCTCTCTCGGCTCGACCGGGAGATGGTGCTGACCTCACGCCACCTGGAAGGCACGAGGGAGATTTCGCAACTCCACTGGGGCGGGACGCCGACCTTCCTGACCCTGTACCAGATGAGCGACCTGGTCGACCGGCTCGACGCACGCTTCGGGCTATCGAGCTCGCGCCAGCGCGACTACAGCATCAAGATCGATCCCCGAGAAACCGACGTCTTCACCCTGCGCCACCTTCAGGCATTGGGCTTCAATCGCCTGAACCTGTCGGTGCTGGATCTGGACCCGCGGGTCCAGCACGCCATCAACCGCTTCCAGCCTCGGGCCCGGACCGAGCAGTTGATCGACGAGGCTCACCGACTGGGCTTCCGCTCCCTGGGCATGGAGCTGATGCAAGGCCTGCCCGGTCAGACCCGCGAAAGCTTTACCGGAACCCTCGAGCAGGTGGTCGCCATGGCGCCGGCCCGTCTGTCGCTGTCCCACTACGACCATCAGCCCAAGCGATTCGCGGCCCAGCACCAAATCCGGGCCGAAGATCTCCCGCGGGCCGATGAGCAACTTGCTATCCTCCATAACGCCCTCTCGATACTTGCCGATGCCGGCTATGTGCACATCGGCATGGCGCATTTCACCCGTCCCGAGGACCCACTGGCCATTGCCCAGGCCCAAGGCCAGTTGTCGCGCAATCTGAATGGCTACAGCGCGCTTCCACCCTGCGATCATCTGGGCCTGGGCGTGGGGGCCCTCAGCCGACTGGGCAACATCGCTACCCGCAACCCCATGACCCTTGGCGATTACGAGGCACGCCTGGATGCCGGCCAGTTGCCGGTGGAACGGGGCTTGCGGCTCACCGACGATGACCGCCTGCGAGCCCGCGCCATCGAGCGTCTGATGTGCGACATGCACCTGGACCTCGCTATCCTCGGGCAGGAATTTGGCCTGGATGCGAGCAAACACCTGAGCGATGCCCTCTCCCGGCTGGCTCTGGCTCAGCATGACGGCCTGGTGATGCGCCACGAAGAACGTCTCGAGGTCACACCGGCAGGGAGACTGCTGGTTCACCGCCTGGCGGCGGCCTTCGATGCCCGTGCCGCCTGACCGGCGCGACGCATCATGGCATCGCGAGTTTGCTCAGGAGGGTACCTCCTAAGGGAGGCTTTGCCGGTGGACGACAATCCTCCATACTGTGACTGAGTCATCGTCCTTGGAGGAGAGCATGCCCGACACCGCGACCGGCAGGCGCCGTTCAATGCTGAACGAGACCCGCTGCCAGACGTGCAGCCTGAGTTCACTCTGCCTGCCACTGGCGCTCGAATTCGAAGACATGGACCAGTTCGACGCGATCATCCGGCGTCGGGCACCGCTGAAGAAGGGTGAATCGCTGTTCCGCCAAGGCAACACCTTCACCAGTGTCTACGCAGTGCGCTCCGGCAGCCTAAAGCAGGTAACCACCGAGGGCAGCGGCGAGGACCAACTGACCAACTTCTACCTGCCCAGCGAACTGGTGGGCCTTGACGGTATCGACGAGGAACGCTACCCCGGCACAGTCATCGCCCTGGAGACCACCACAGTATGCGAGATTCCCTTCGACCGTCTCGACGCCCTCTCCGAATCGCTGCCCGAGCTTCGAGGCCAGCTCTATCGCAGCATGAGCAAGGAGATGCGTGACGATCGCCGCATGATGCGCCTGCTTTCACGCAAGACCGCCGATCAGCGCCTGGCCGCCTTCTTCACCAGCCTCTCCGATCGCTTCCGCCGTCGCGGCTACTCCCCCTACAGCTTCCGGCTCTCCATGTCCCGAGCCGACATCGGCAACTATCTGGGGCTGGCCGTAGAGACCGTCAGCCGCATCCTGGGCCGCTTCCAGTCACAGGGTCTGGTGGCCGTCTCCGGTCGCGAGGTGAACATCCTCGACCTTGAGACGCTTATCGAGGTGGCCGAGGAAGAGGGCGCGCACTGAAGCTCGAAGCCAGCCTGAAGCGAATCGCCCCTGTGACAAGTCACGGGCGCGATTGTGATTGTCTTCCCGCTTACGGCTTAAAGCTTACAGCTCCTGATGGATATCGATGCGGCTGGCCTGCCGCCGGGCCTGCTTCTCCTCGAGGCCGGCGAAGTCGAAGAGCTCGCGGTCGGCCAACTGCGACGGCGCCACCTTGGTGACCGCCTTGAACATGCTCTCGAGACGGCCGGGATGGGACTTCTCCCACTCGGCCAGCATCTCCTTGACCACCTGGCGCTGCAGATTGGGCTGGGAGCCGCAGAGGTTGCAGGGAATGATCGGGAAGTCCATCAGCCGGGCAAACTCGGCGATGTCCGCTTCCCGGCAGTAGGCCAGTGGACGAATCACCATGTTCCGGCCATCGTCGGAGAGCAGCTTAGGCGGCATTGCCTTGAGACTGCCGCCGAAGAACATGTTGAGGAACAGCGTCTCGAGGATGTCCTCGCGGTGGTGACCCAGCGCCACCTTGGTGGCGCCGATCTCTTCCGCAAAGCCATAGAGCGAGCCCCTCCGCAGCCGCGAGCAGAGCGCGCAGGTGGTCTTGCCCTCGGGGGTCTTCTCCTTGACCACCGAGTAGGTGTCGCGCTCGAGGATGTGATACTCGACGCCGATACCCTCGAGGTACTCGGGCAGCACGTGCTCCGGAAAGCCGGGCTGCTTCTGGTCGAGGTTCACCGCCACCAGCGAGAAGGCCACCGGAGCGCTGCGTTGCAGGTTGCGCAGGATCTCCAGCAGGGTGTAGCTGTCCTTGCCCCCGGACAGGCAGACCATCACGCGATCACCCTCGTGGATCATCCCATAGTCGATGATGGCATTGCCCACCTGGCGGCGCAGGCGCTTCTGCAGCTTATTGAACTCGCGCTTGCCTCGGGCATCGTGGCCCGCAAGGGTCGACGCAGGCTCCGTGAAGGACGGGGCATCGGGTGCGGAAGTATCACGGGGATCGAACATCAGGGCGTCGTGCATGATCTCGGGCGCTGCCAGGGTAGCTGGAAATAACGAGCACTATCCTACCACCCTCGCCATGGCCGGGCGAAACGAAGGCTCGGACTCAGCAGAGCCGTTTCGCCAGCATGGGGCCCCGTGCCAGGCGCAGATGGATCAATGCCGTGGTGACGGCATCACCCAGAGCCGTGTGACGCCCCATGACCGGCACGCCCAACCGCTCGGCCACCTTCTCGAAGCGCGGGCTGATATCCAGCTCGGGATGGCTGCGACGCAGCTGACGCTGATAGGTCTGGGCGACATCGATGCCGGCATTGGGCAGGTCAAAGCCGAAGAGGGGGCGTAAATAGCGGTTGAGCATGGCCAGATCGAAATCCAGGCGCCAGCCAACCAGCGGACGGTTGCCGACGAAGCCCAGGAAGCGTGTCAGTGCCTCCTCGACATTCGCCCCATCGGCAAGATCAATGGCACGCAGGCCGTGGATGCGGATCGAGTCGCCGGAGAGACTCGCCGGCCTAGCCAGGTGCAGATCCAGTGAATCGCTGGTCAGGACACGGTCACCGCGAATACGCACCGCCGCCAGGGACACCAGTTCGGCGTGGCGGGTATCGAGCCCTGTGGCGTTGCAATGAATGGCGACCATCTCTTCCCCGGTGTAGGGGGAAAAGAGCCAACCATAATCGCCATGGACCTGTCGTCGTCGATCGGCGGCACGCCGCAGTGCCTTGAGCATGGATGAAACCTCCCGTTGTTATCGTTCTCTGACTACCTCGTGACTCACGAGTACTCGAGGTGGAAGCGGTGCGACAGCCGCTGCTTGAAGTCCTTGACGATATGCAGCGCCTCACGCAACAGGTCCCGCTCCAGCGACGAGAGCTCCTGAACCACTACTCTGTCGGCCTCTTCCCGGTCCTCCGGGTCGTCGAGGCGTTCGAGCTGCTGTCGCAGTCGCAACTCGGTGAACAGCGAGAGCGCTTCCCCCAGGTCCTCGGCGAAACGTTCTTCAAGACGACCATCGGTCACCAGAGCCTCGAGTCGCTCCAGTGTGGAGGTCGCGGTGATACGACGCTCCAGTGCCAGGGTGCGCACCCCATGGACGATGGGGAAGATGCCCCCCTTCTTGATGTCGACACCGTGCTGCGGCTTCTTCAACGACCCGAAGAGCGTCAGCGGGGTGGAGAAGCGCAGCGCCGTGCGCGCGAAATAGGAGAGCAGGATCTCGTCGCGGCTGCAGCGCTCGAAGAGTTCCTCGCGCAGCCGCTCGAGCAGGGCCGGATTGCCGGCCACGGCGTGCGAATCGAGCATGATGGCCAGCCGCATCAGGCTCTCGCCGTCACGGCTCTCCGCCCATTGCGCGATGCGTCCGCGCCATTGTGTCTCGGTGCCGACCCACTCAGGGTTGGAAACCATGATATTGCCCGGGCAAGGCGGATAGCCCAGCTCGATCAGCGTTTCGGTGAGACGCTGCATCTGTTCGTGGCAGTCGGGCCATTCCACATCGTCGGCGAGGATCAGGCCATTGTCCTGGTCGGTCTTGAGGATCTGCTCGCCACGCCCTTCGCTGCCCATCACGATCAGGCAGCTATCGGAATGGTGGCGCTCATCGATCAGAAAGCCCCAGGCCTTGTTCATGATGCGCCCATTGAGGGCCGCCAGCAGTCCCATCGCGAAGCGCAGCTTGACACCCTGGGCCATCAGCGCCCGCACCAGCTCCGGCGTGCGGCGGCTGGCGGCGGCCAGGGCGGCCAGGCTGTTGGCCTGCTCCACCTGAAGGCTGACCACATAGCTACGGCTGGAGAAGTAGCTGAGTACGTCGGTCAACTCCACCACCCCTACCGGGGTGCCATCATCCATCACCACCACGCGCTCGACCTTGAAACGGGTCATCTGGACCAGCACCTCGAACAGATACTGGCCTGGCGTCGCCGTGATCAGCTCGAAGTGGGCAATCGCCTGAACCAGGCTATCCTGCGCCTGCCCCTCGAGTACCAAGGCATTGAGCAGGTCGGTCTTGGTGACCATGCCGGGTCCATCCTCACCCTGCACCAGCAGACTGTCGGCATGGCTGTCGTTCAAGGTGTGGACTGCCTCGGCAATGCTGGTCGAATCCTCGACGAGCAGCGGGTCGCGCATGCAGTCACTGACCCGGGCGAGCATGAAGCCGGCCATGGTCACGCCGCCCTCCGCGCGGCCTTCGGTGAGCAGCCGTGTCTTCTGTGCCAGGCGCTGGCGGAAGAATTCGGAGAAGGCCGGATAGGCCTCACAGAGCTGCTTGAACAGCCCCTTGGGCAGCAGGTAGCAGAGGCTCTCCTGCTCGGCCCGGAATCGATAGCGGCTCTTGCCGTTGAGGATGCTGATGGCGCCGAACAGGTCACCGGCGGTGTAGTGGCCAATGCGTGACTGGGCGCCCGGCAGGGTCGGATCGAGCTCGGCAACCTCGCCCTTGTGGATCAGGAATACATACTCACCGGGCTGGCCGGCATCGAGAATGATCTCGTCACGGTCGAAATAGGCAAGGTCGATGCCGCTGCGAACGCGCTCCCGGCCTTCCTCGTCGAGAAAGGTAAAAGGCGGCTGTGAGAGTTCTACATCGACCATGGGGTTGTCCTCGTCTCGCGGCGGTCATCACCCCGCTGGCTAGGTTGTGCTTCGCCTTCAGCGAGAATTCAAGATAGCAAAGTAGGGTTTCAGTAAATAACCTAGACAATCGTCCTATCCAGCCGGCCTTAGACCATCGTCAAAGACCAACATGGAGCGAGGCTTAACCACTGTGGATTTCGGGGCTATACCATCGTCCTATGCATGCTTCTTGAACGCCGGAACCTTGACTGCAATATCAACCTAACTAGCTGATAAACAATACTTTATAGAAAGAACCTTCCATCGGTATCTTTTCATGATACGAAAGTCTGGGATTTATTTTAGGCGTTTGCTGCCCACTATTGGCCGCGAGCCATGCAGGACAATCCCGCGTCGACAATGCACCTCGACAAGGAGCGGGCAACCTGATGACAGGCTGACTCAGCCTGCACAGGCTAAGGCTGGCTCCGCCGACACGACTGTCCTGATGAGTAACCTAAACGCTCTGGGCAACTTCCCAACCTGAACAACACGTGGAGAGCAACACTATGGCAGACGACAAAGCCAATGCCGCTGCTTACTGGAAGGCGAACGTACGCCTGATCACGGGGTGCCTGATTGTCTGGGCCCTGGTGTCCTACGGCTTCGCCATCCTACTTCGCCCGCTGCTGGCCGGCATTCCCGTTGGCGGAACGGACCTGGGCTTCTGGTTCGCCCAGCAGGGTTCGATCCTCACCTTCATCGGCATCATCTTCTTCTACGCATGGAAGATGAACCGGCTCGATCAACAGTTCGGACTCGGGGAGTAAGCCAGCATGAGTCAGTTTGCAATCAACCTGCTGTTTGTAGGGGCCTCCTTCGCCCTCTACATCGGCATCGCGATCTGGGCCCGCGCGGGCTCGACCAAGGACTTCTACGTCGCCGGCGGCGGCGTGCATCCGATCACCAACGGCATGGCCACCGCCGCCGACTGGATGTCCGCCGCCTCCTTCATCTCCATGGCCGGCCTGCTTGCCTCAGGGGGCTACGCCAACTCCACCTTCCTAATGGGATGGACGGGTGGCTACGTCATCCTGGCCATGCTGCTGGCGCCCTACCTGCGCAAGTTCGGCAAGTTCACGGTGCCCGACTTCATCGGTGACCGCTTCTACAGCAACACCGCCCGCCTGGTCGCCGTGATCTGCCTGGTGGTCGCCTCGATCACCTACGTCATCGGCCAGATGACAGGTGCCGGCGTGGCCTTCTCGCGCTTCCTGGAAGTCTCCAACACCTGGGGCATCTGGATCGCGGCCTTCATCGTCTTCCTCTATGCGGTCTTCGGCGGCATGAAGGGCATCACCTACACCCAGGTAGCCCAGTACATCGTGCTGATCATCGCCTACACCATTCCGGCCGTGTTCATCGCGATACAGCTGACCGGCAATCCCATCCCCGGGCTGGGCATGTTCAGCACCCACACCGAGTCCGGTGTACCGCTGCTGGTCAAGCTCAATGAGGTACTGAACGAGCTGGGCTTCCGGGACTACACCGCCGACGTCAGCAACAAGCTCAACATGGTGCTGTTCACCCTGTCGCTGATGGTCGGTACCGCCGGCCTGCCCCACGTCATCATCCGCTTCTTCACCGTGCCGAAGGTGGCTGATGCACGCTGGTCGGCAGGTTGGGCGCTGGTGTTCATCGCCCTGCTCTACCTGACAGCTCCCGCGGTGGCCTCCATGGCGCGCCTGAACCTGATGACCACGGTCTATCCGCAAGCGGCAGGACAGGTGGAGAATTATGAAGATGCCATGACCAACCCCCTTGCCTACGAGGAGCGGCCAGACTGGATCAGGACCTGGGAGGAGACCGGCCTGATCACCTACACCGACAAGAACGACGACGGCCGCATCCAGCTCTACAACGACGGCAACGAGGACTTCGCCGAGACCGCTGAAGCGCGTGGCTGGGAAGGCAGCGAACTGGAGGTCAACAACGACATCCTGGTGCTCGCCAACCCGGAGATCGCCAACCTGCCGGGCTGGGTCATCGGCCTGATTGCCGCCGGCGGTATCGCGGCCGCCCTGTCCACCGCAGCCGGCCTGCTACTGGCCATCTCCTCGGCCATCAGCCATGACTTGATCAAGACCATGATCAACCCGAAGATCACCGAGAAGGGCGAGATGCTGGCGGCGCGCATCTCCATGGCGGGCGCCATCCTGTTGGCAACCTACCTGGGCCTGAATCCTCCGGGCTTCGCGGCGCAGACGGTGGCCCTCGCCTTCGGTATCGCCGGTGCCTCGTTGTTCCCGGCGCTGATGATGGGCATCTTCTCCAAGCGGGTGAACAACAAGGGCGCCGTCGCCGGCATGCTGACCGGCCTGCTGCTGACCCTGCTCTACATCTTCACCTACCTGGGCTGGTTCTTCATTCCGGGAACCGAAATGCTGGCCAACACGCCGGACAACTGGATCCTGGGCATCTCACCGCTGTCCTTCGGTGCGGTTGGCGCGATCTTCAACTTCGTGGTCGCCTTCGTGGTATCCAATGCCACCGAAGAGCCCCCGCAGGAGATCCAGGACCTGGTGGAAAGCGTCCGCTATCCCAAGGGTGCTGGTATCGCAACCGGGCACTGAGCCATAATGGCCACCTGGCCCGGCTAGCCGGGCCAGTCAAACCACTACCGATCGGGCTTCCTCAGGGAAGCCCGATCGCTTTCTTTAAGGACGCATGAATCATGATATGGCACCTGATAGCAGCGGTCTTCGCCGGCCTCGGTGCCGCAGGGGTCGGTCTGATCCTGTGGCTGGCAAGCGGCAAGCAACTGCCGCGCTGGATCATCCCGGCCTGCGGTGGCCTGGGAATGCTCGGCTACCAGATCTACAACGAATACACCTGGCTCGAGAACAAGCAGCAGCAACTGCCCGAATCGGCCGAGATCGTCTCAGTGGAAAAGGGCCAGATGTTCTTTCGTCCCTGGACCTTCGCCTTCCCCATGACCACCGCCTTCACTATCGTGGATCTCGACAACCTGTCGGTCAGCCAGGGAGATGACGGTCGCCTGGTCGAATTCATGCTCTATCGCTTCGAGAAGGAGTATGTCGACCAGGTGAGCCATCAGGCCTACCTGGTGAACTGCGCGACCCGTGAAATGCTGCCCCTGGAAGGTGAATCGCGGACTCCCCGCACCGAACAGATGCGCCTCGTCGAGGTCACCAGCCCGCTCTACCAGGCTATCTGCACAGAGACCTGACCCCGCGCCCCTCCACTGCTCTGCCCAGAGGGGCGGGCTTGCCCTAGAATGGGCGAATCCGGAAGGGGGAAGAGTGCATGTTCGCTGGCTGGCTGCTGATCGCCGTTTCACTGCTGTACATCAGCGTGCTGTTCGCCATCGCCTGGCGGGGCGATCGCCATGCTCGGGAGCATGGGGCAAGCCAGCGCCGTCCGGTGATCTACAGCCTGGCCCTGGCCATCTACTGCACCTCTTGGACCTTCCATGGCGCCGTCGGCCAGGCGGCCACAGCGGGCTGGTCCTTCGCCAGCATCTTCGTCGGGCCGATCCTCACCCTGCTGCTGTTCTGGCCGGTGCTGGCCAAGATGATCCGCGTCGCCAAGCACCAGAACGTCACCTCCATTGCTGACTTCATCGCCTCGCGCTACGGCAAGACCCAGTCGCTGGCTGCCTTTGCCAGCCTGGTGGCGCTGATCGGCACCTTGCCCTACATCGCCCTGCAGCTGAAGGCGGTCTCCACCTCCTTCAGCGTGATTACCGATGCCGGCGATATCACCCAGGCGCCACTATTCGGCGACACGGCGTTCTATGTGGCCGTGGTGATGGCGGCCTTCGCTATCCTCTTCGGCACCCGGCACACCGATGCCACCGAGCACCACGAGGGTCTCATCCACGCCGTGGCCTTCGAGTCACTGGTCAAGCTTATCGCCTTCCTGGCCCTCGGGGCCTACGTCACCTGGGGCATGTTCGACGGCCTCGGCGACCTGCTGGGCCGCGCCGAGACCCAACTCGAGCTGCAGCGTCAACTGGCCGATCAGGACTTCGGCCAGAGCTTCTGGGCCCAGACCCTGCTGGCCATGCTGGCCATTCTCTGCCTGCCCCGCCAGTTCCATGTGGCGGTGGTGGAGAACATCCACCGTGATGATGCCACCAAGGCCCGCTGGCTCTTCCCGATCTACTTGCTGGCCTTCGCCTTCTTCGTGATCCCCATCGCGGCGGCCGGCCTGACCGTCTTCGCTGACAGCGGCATCGAGCCGGACACCTACGTGCTGGCCCTGCCCATGGCCGCAGGCAACGAATGGCTGACGCTGCTAACCTTCATCGGCGGCTTCTCGGCGGCCACCGGCATGGTCATCGTTGCTGCTGTGGCGGTGTCGATCATGATCTCCAACGAGATCGTCATCCCCGCCCTGTTCCGCTTACGCTGGTTCGATACCAAGCCGCGCGACTATGGCCGACTGGTGCTGCGGGCGCGGCGCGTCACGATTGCCGTTATCCTGGCCATGGCCTACGGCTTCTACCAACTGATCGGCGAGTTCAGCTCCCTGGCTAATACCGGCATGCTCTCCTTCGCCGCGGCGGCCCAGTTCGCCCCGGCACTGATCGGCGGCCTCTACTGGAAGCGTGGCAACCGCCTCGGCGTGATCGTCGGCATGAATGCCGGCTTTGCCATCTGGGCCTACAGCCTGCTGATGCCCACCCTGATCGGTGCCGGCGTGCTGCCGGGGAACTGGCTCGATGGTGGCCCGCTGGGCGTTGCCTGGCTGACCCCTACCTCGCTGTTCGGTCTCAACGTCGGTGACAGCTTCACCCACGGCGTGATGCTCTCCCTGGGCGTGAACCTCTTCTGCTACATCTTCGTCTCCCAGGTCACCGCTCAGCGGGTCGTCGAGCGCATCCAGGCCTCGCTGTTCGTCGACAGCGTCGAGACTCGCCAGACCTCGGTGAACCGCCCCTGGACCGGTGCCACCACCGTGGGGGACCTCAAGGTGCTCTGCGAGCGCTTCCTGGGCGCCGGTCAGGTGAACCGCGCCTTCGAGGATTATTCCCGACGCACCGGCAAGCCCCTGGAAAACAATACGCGGGCCTCCATCGACGTCATCCAGTTCACCGAACGCTTCCTGGCCTCGGTGCTCGGCGCCTCCTCGGCCCGGATCGTGGTCAACTCGGCCCTTCAGGGGCGCGGCATCGGCATCTCGGACGTGATTTCCATCGTCGACGAGGCCTCCCAGGTGCTGGAGTTCAACCGCGCCCTGCTGCAGGCCACCATCGAGAACATCAACCAGGGCATCAGCGTAGTCGACCAGAACCTGCGCCTGGTGGTATGGAACCAGCGCTACCTGGAGCTGTTCCGCTTCCCCGACCACCTGATCCGCGTCGGCGCCCCGATGGACAAGATCTTCCGCTACAACGCCCACAACGGCGAATACGGCCCCGGCGATCCCGAGGAGCATGTGCGACTGCTGATCGACAACATCCGCGAGGGCCACCCCCATCGCTACGTGCGCTATCGCCAGGATGGCAGCGTGCTGGAGGTGCAGGGCAACCCCATGCCGGGGGGCGGCTTCGTCTACACCTATCAGGACATCACCCAACAGAAGCGCATCGAGGAAGCGCTGATCCGCTCCGAGAACAACATACGCATCTATACCGACAATGTGCCGGCGCTGATCGCCTACTTCGACAAGGAGTGTCGTTACCTCTTCACCAACCGCGCCTACGAGCAGGCCTTCGGCATCGATCGCAACGCGGTGATCGGCAAACGTGTCGAAGAGGTGATGGACCCCCGCATGGCGCGCGAACGGGCGCCATGGATCGAACGCGCCCTGGCCGGCGAGCGGGTCAGTTTCGAGGTCTCGCTGCCCATCGGCGACGACCGGCGCTACATGCTGGTCACCTACACGCCCCATTTCGGTGACAGCGGCGCCATACTGGGCTTCTTCGCCCTCTACCAGGACATCACCGAGCGCCGCTTGGCCGAGATCGCCCTCAAGGAGACCAACGAGACGCTGGAAGAGCGGGTGCGCGAGCGTACCCAGGCGCTCTCCGAGGCCAACGCCGCCCTGCGCCAGGAAAACCGGGTACGCGCCGAGGCCGAGCTCGCCCTGCGCCAGGCCAAGCAGCTGGCCGAGGATGCCAATGCCTCCAAGACGCGCTTCCTGGCCGCCGCCAGCCACGACCTGCTGCAACCGCTCAATGCCGCGCGGCTGTTCACCTCGGCCCTCGCCCAGGAGATGGAAGCCGACGACATGAAGCGCACCATCGGCCATATCGACAACTCGCTGCAGGCCGCCGAAGAGCTGCTGGGCACGCTGCTCGACATCTCCAAGCTGGATGCCGGTGCCCTTACCCCGCGCCGCAGCCACTTCGCCCTGGCCGACATCATCCAGCCGTTGCGCGCCGAGTTCGAGGTAATGGCCGAGGAACGCGGCCTGGATCTCGTCGTGGTGCCGACCCGCCAGTGGGTCGACAGTGATCCACAGATGCTGCGCCGGATCATCCAGAACTTCCTCTCCAATGCCATCCGCTACACTCAGGCAGGCCGGGTGTTACTGGGCTGCCGCCGCCATGGCAAGCGCATCACCATAGAGGTATGGGATAGCGGCCCGGGGATACCCGAGGCCAAGCAGCTCGAGATCTTCCAGGAGTTCCGGCGCCTCGACCAGGCCACGCGACACAAGGAAAGCGAGAAGGGCCTGGGTCTTGGGCTGTCCATCGCCGACCGCATGGCCAGGGTGCTCGATCACCCCATCCGCGTGCGTTCGAAGGAAGGCTTCGGCACCATGTTCTCGGTCAGCGTGCCGGTGGTCGCGCCCCGCACTGCGACACAGCAGGCCGAGGACGCCACCCCGAAACGCGCCGGCAACAAGCTCGCCGGCACCCGGATCCTCTGCATCGACAACGAATCGCTGATCCTCGAAGGCATGAAGGCAATGCTATCGGGCTGGGGCTGCGAGGTATTCACGGCCACCACCATCGGCGGTGCCAAGTCGGTAATGCGTCACCTGGACGGCGACCCGGACGCGATACTGGCGGACTACCATCTGGACAACGAGGTCACCGGGCTGATGGCCCTGGAGGCGCTCGGCGAACGACTGGAGGGCGCGGTGCCCGGCATCGTGATCACCGCCGACCGGACCGAAGAGGTAGCCGAGGAGATCAGGCGCGCCGGCTACCAGCTGCTGCTCAAGCCGGTACGCCCTGCTGCCCTGCGCGCTCTGCTCACCCGCACCCTGCAGGCCAGCCGAGCAGCGCAGTAGCAGCGGCCGAGCCAGAAAAGCCTATACCTGTGACGCAGAAAACCCACCGGGCGGTGGGTTTTCTGCGTTTCCTTGGTGCTTGGGGCTCGGCGCTACGAAACCACCTTCGGCGGCTCGACCTCGAGCTTCTGGGCGGCGATTACTGCCTGGGTGCGGGAGTGTACGCCGAGCTTGCGAAGGATGGCGGTGACGTGGGCCTTGATGGTGGCCTCGGAGACGCTCAGCTCATAGGCGATCTGCTTGTTGAGCAGCCCCTCGGTGAGCATGTTGAGTACCCGGAACTGCTGAGGCGTCAACGAGGCGATCGCCTCGGCAAACTTGGTCTCCTCCTCATTGGACTCACCCAGGGCCTCGGCCATCTCGGCCGGCAGCCAGACCTCGCCATCTAGGATCTCGCCCACCGCCTCGGCGATCAGCGCCAGTGACGAGGACTTGGGAATGAATCCCGAGGCCCCGTAGTCGATGGCGCGGCGCACCACATGGACCTCGTCACTACCGGAGACCACCGCCACCGGAATGTCGGGTGTCTGGCCACGCAACTGGATAAGGCCAGAGAAGCCGTGGGCGCCCGGCATGTGAAGGTCCAGCAGAATCAGGTCGGCATCGGGATGACGGGTGACCACCTCGGTGGTGGCCTCCATGGTATCGGATTCGACGATCTCGGCCTGTGGTGCCAACTGGCGCAGGGCCTGAGTCAAGGCCGCGCGGAACAGCGGATGGTCATCGGCAACGATGAATTTCTGGGCAAAGGCCATGGATCTTCCTCCGGTTCCTCGAGCAGCTGACCGACGGCCGCCACGCTGGGCTCTACATGTATTAAGTGCATGTTACCCCATGGCCACGGCGATTCCCAAGGGCTCTCGGACATGGTCGACACTGTACCGGCCACCCATGAAAAAGCCGGCCCCGAGGGGCCGGCTTGACGTGCCATTAGGCGACAGGCAATCACTGCATGCCCCAGGGTGGGCAGTGCCCTCAGCGGTTGACGCGATGCTCGATCAGCTCGTCGACCACCGACGGATCCGCCAGGGTACTGGTATCGCCCAGACCATCGACCTCGTTTGCGGCGATCTTGCGCAGGATGCGACGCATGATCTTGCCCGAGCGGGTCTTGGGCAGGCCCGGCGCCCACTGGATGACGTCAGGAGAGGCGATCGGGCCGATATCCTTGCGCACCCACTTGGTGAGCTCCTTCTTGAGCTCATCGCTCTCCTCGAAGCCATCGGCCAGGGTCACATAGATATAGATGCCCTGCCCCTTGATGTCGTGGGGGAAGCCGACCACCGCCGCCTCGGCTACGGCTTCGTGGGCCACCAGAGAGGATTCGATCTCGGCGGTACCCATGCGGTGACCTGAGACGTTGAGCACGTCGTCGACGCGGCCGGTGATCCAGTAATAGCCATCCTCGTCGCGACGGCAGCCGTCACCGGTGAAATACACACCCTTGTAAGCGGAGAAGTAGGTCTGCACGAAGCGATCATGATCACCCCAGATCGAACGTGCCTGGCCCGGCCAGGAGTCCAGAATCACCAGGTTACCCTCGGCGGCACCCTTGAGCTCGTTGCCCTCGTTGTCGACCAGCGCGGGCATCACGCCGAAGAACGGCAGGGTAGCAGAGCCCGGCTTGAGATCGATCGCGCCGGGCAGCGGCGCGATCATGATGCCGCCGGTCTCCGTCTGCCACCAGGTATCGACGATGGGGCACTTCCCATTGCCGATCACTCGATGGAACCACTCCCAGGCCTCGGGATTGATGGGTTCGCCCACCGAACCGAGCAGTCGCAGGCTGTCACGCTTGCTGGAATCCATGACGTCGTCGCCATGGGCCATCAAGGCCCGGACCGCGGTGGGGGCAGTGTAGAGGATGCTGACGTTGTGCTTGTCGACGATCTCGCCCATGCGGCCATGGGTCGGGTAGCTGGGCACGCCCTCGAACATCAGGGTGGTGCCGCCATTGGCCAGCGGGCCATAGACGATGTAGCTGTGACCGGTGACCCAGCCCACATCGGCGGTGCACCAGTAGACCTCGCCATCCTGATAGTCGAAGACATACTGGTGAGTCATGGCGGCATGCAGCAGATAGCCCCCCGTGGTGTGCTTCAGCCCCTTGGGCGCCCCGGTGGAGCCGGAGGTGTAGAGGATGAACAGCGGGTCCTCGGCCCCCATCTCCTCGGCCGGGCAGTCGGTGGGCTGCTTAGAGACGACATCGTCATACCAGACGTCGAGCCCCTCCTTCCAGTCGACCTCACCACCGGTGCGCTTGACCACCAACACCTTCTCGCAGACCTCGGTACCGTCGCGGGTAAGGGCAGCATCGACGTTGTCCTTGAGCGGCACACGCTTGCCACCGCGCACGGACTCGTCGGCGGTGATGATCAGTTTGGACTTGGCCCCGATCACTCGCTGGGCCACGGCGTCCGGGGAGAAGCCGCCGAATACCACCGAGTGCACGGCACCGATGCGCGCGCAGGCCAGCATCGCCATGGCGGCCTCGGGAATCATCGGCATGTAGAGCGTGACCACATCACCTTTTCTGACACCCAGTTCCTTGAGGCCATTGGCCAGTTGGCATGTCTTCTCGTAGAGCTCGCGGTAGGTGAGCGTCTTGTCATCCTTGGGGTCGTCGCCCTCCCAGATGATCGCCGGCTGGTCGCCGCGGGTCTCGAGATGACGATCGAGGCAGTTGACACTGGCGTTGAGAGTGCCGTCCTCGAACCAGCGGATATCCACGTTGTTCGAATCGAAGGAGGTGTGCTTGATCTTGGTCGGCGCCTTGGTCCAGTCGAGGCGCTTGGCCTGCTCAGACCAGAACCCCTTGGGGTCATCGACCGACTGCTGGTACATGGCCTCGTAGGTAGCCTTGTCGGCATGGGCCTTGGCGGCAAACTCTTCGCTTACGGGATGGACTTTCTGGTGTTCGGTCATGGATATGCCTCTGTCCAGGGGGTGGAGACCCTCCAGGTGGATGTTGCCGGCCGCATTGCGATTGGACCAGCCGGCCCCATAAAAGCTGCTAACAGCATATACGCCAGGACGCGGCCTTCCCTTTAGACATTGGTAGCAAGATTTTTCCTATGGATCACAATGACTTACGAGACAATCAGGAAGCGGAACGACCGAGATAGACCAAGGTCTGAGCGCAGTGTCGGCACCGGTATCCCCGTCCCCGGCGCGCCAGGGCATGCCGCCGGGCGGAAAAGCCATGTTCGCGACAATTGCAGCGGTAGCGGTAAGGCGCCGGACTCGCACGGTCGGTATCGAAGCGGTGGGTGGTCCGGGGTTCCACACCGAAGAGGCGACGCATCACGGTCTGCCACTCGCGGCCGTGAGGCCGCGCCCGATGACCGTCCTCCAGGTGATGCACCAGCCAGTGGGCCATCTCGTGGGGCACCACCTCGACCAGGAAGGCGAGGCGATTCTCCTCCAGCAGCACCGGATTGAAACGCAGCCCGCCGCGTCCGAAGTGCGCCTGACCGGCACACTTGCCCTGCAGGTCCAGCCATACCGCCGGGCGCGGCAACCCGGGGTGCAGCTCGCGACACAGCCCATAAGACGCCTCGACCCGCTCGAGGAGGGTACGGTGGAGGGCGACTCGGTCGAGGGCGTCGAGTCGGGAGGGGTCGGGGGCGGGAAGCGCGGGTATCGTCATGGGATGATAGAATGGCGTCTTCGTGTCGAGGCGTAAAGCCTCCCCTCATGCCCACGTTTTCCCTGCGAGAGCCGCCATGTCCGATGCCGAAGCGCCCCTCCCCCAGCCGCTGCTTGAGGACGAGGAGCTCGATCTGCTCGACGACTTTTTCGACTCTGACCGGGTGGATGCCGACGCCCTGGACGTCATCGGCGCCCACGGCTTTCTGGTAGCCCTGGCCGTGGCCCCAAGTGACATCCCCCCGGCGGCCTGGGTTGCCGAACTCTTCCATGGTGAGCCGGCCTTCACGGACGACGCCGAGCGCGAGGCGATCCTGGGGCTTCTCGAGCGCCTCCGGCGCAACGCCATCGAGGTACTGGAGGCGGGCGGCCTCCCCGAGTTGCCCTTCGAGCTCGAGTTGGGTGACAACGCCCCTGAGGAGACACCAATCGGCGACTGGTGCGCCGGCTTCATGGAGGGAGTCTTCCTCGACGAAGCCGCCTGGTTCAGCGATGACGAGGAGGCTGCCGCTACCCTGCTGTTGCCCTTCATGCTGCTTTCCGGACTGTTCGATGACGAACCCGACATGGCGGAGCTGGCCGACGATACGACACGCCTCGAAGATCTCGTCACCCAACTGCCGGAGCTGGTGCTGGACCTCTATCTGCACTATCGCGTTCCCCCGGAAACGCCCAAGCCCAAGCCACGCCGCAAGCAGCCCGCCGGGCGCAGCAAGGGCCGGCGGTAAGCGGCCAAGCGGCCAAGCGGCCAAGCGGCCAAGCGGCCAAGCGGCCAAGCGGCCAAGCGGCCAAGCGGCCAAGCGGCCAAGCGGCCAAGCGGCCAAGCGGCCAAGCGGCCAAGCGGCCAAGCGGCCAGTCAGTGTGTGATGCTCACGAGCAAAAGCATATCCGAGGCAATGGTCTCGGGGTTTTCTTGTAGCTCGGCGCTCGGCGCTAGCGTAGCCGCGTCAGCATCCCGTCCAAGGTCCCGTAGAGCCACTCGCGCAAGCGCTGCAGACGTGGCCGCCGCGACCAGGCCTCCAGCTCGACTTCCTGGCTCGAGGCAAAATTGCGCTCGAACAGCCCGGCAACCTCGGTAGCGAAGCGGCGGTCATCCACCTCTTGATTGGCCTCCAGGTTCCACTGCAGGCTCCAGTGGTCGAAGTTGCATGAACCGAGGCTGACCCAGTCATCGACCAACGAAAACTTGGCATGGATGAAGGTGGGCTGGAATTCGAAAATGCGCACGCCTGCCCGCAGCAGACGGCCATAGAAGCGCTGGCCGGCATAGCGCACGCCGGGATGGTCGTGGAGCTCGCCCGGCAGCAGCAGGCGCACGTCAACACCGCGCCGGGCCGCCCGAGCCAGGCGCCTGCGCAAAGTGAAGGTGGGCACGAAGTAGGGCGTACAGAGCCACAGCCGCCGCGACGCCGTCGAAACCCGATGATGCAGCGAGTGGCGGATCGCCTGGTAACGGTAACCCTGCCCCCAGACCACGCGGCCACGCATGCCGTGATAGCCCTCACGGTGCCGTGTCGCGAGTTCGAGCCCCCGCACCAGCGAAGCCCTGCCCGGCCCGCGACTCAGGGGAGAGTCCCAGAGCCGGCTGAACAGCCGTACCCAGTCCGCTACCACGGGCCCCTCGATGCGCATCGCCACCTCGTACCAGGCATCCAGGAACTCGTCCACGGCGCCGAATCCCCCGGTGAAGGCCTCGGCACCGTCGACCACCACCAGCTTGCGGTGGTCCCGGGTCAGGTTACGCACAAGCGACTGCACGCCCAGCGGATTGAAGAAGCGTAGCGCCACTCCCCCATCCTCGAGACGCTGGCAGTCGGCACTGGCCAGCCCCATGGCCCCGTAACCGTCGAGCAGCAACAACACCGACACGCCACGTTCGGCAGCGCGTACCAGTGTCTCGATCAGCGCGGTGGCCAGCCGGCCCGACTCCATCAGGTAGAGCTCGATCAACACGGAATGGCGTGCCTGGTCGACCGCCTTGAACATCGTGGGCAGGAAGAGGGCTGCCTCGGGAAGCAGTTCGAAGTGATTGGCGTCTCGCCACATGCCGTGCATGGCATTGTCCCTGTCACATACCGTTACAGCATTGACGCATGTTTGCCGGCCCAGGAAAAGCCCGGCCCCCTGACCGTCGGCAGTCGGGCCGCTATACTGACGTCTCACAACCGGCAAAGGCGACAGGATGGGCCGTGCACACATGCTGGCCGGCGCGCTGCGCGCGCCGCTCAAGCGACTGATGGCCCGCTGGGCCCAGATCCGACTGATCGAGCCCGACCCTGATGCGCTCCCCCTCGAGCCAACGCTCCCGACTCTCTATGTGCTGCCACATCCCGCGCTCTCCGACACCCTGCTGCTGGAATCGCTGACGCGAACTCATGGGCTGCCGACGGCCGGCGGCCAGCTGACCATCGGCGCTATCTCCCTGCCCGCCAGCCTGCCGTTGCCCGCCCGAAGCCGCCGACTGTGGCGCGGCAGACAGCACCCGGAAGCTCCCTTCCTGTCGTTGATCGAGCAGTGCCGCCGGGATCCGGCCCATGACGTCCAACTGGTGCCGGTGAGCATCTTCTGGGGGCGTGCCCCGGGCAAACGCTTCGGTTTCTGGCAACTGCTTGCCGCGGACAGCTGGCAGCTCACGGGGCGGCTTCGCCGTCTTCTGTCGGTCGTGATCAACGGCAAGGACGTGGAGGTCCATCTCGGTACCCCGCTCAGGCTCAGTGACCTCTTGGACGAGCGTGAGGCCAGTCTCACCGACCGCAAGATCGCCAGGCTGCTGCGGGTGCACTTTCGCCGCCTGCGCACCCGGGTACTGGGGCCGGATCTTTCCCATAGGCGAACCCTGATCGAGGGAGTCGCGGCGAGCCCGGAGGTGCGCCGCGTCATTCGCGAGGTGGCGGCCGCGGAGCAGCGCTCGGCGGCACGCCTCGAGAGTCGGGCCCGCCGCTATGGCCGTGAGATTGCCTCGAACATGACCTACCCGGTCCTGCGCTTCATGGCCGGTCTGCTGCGGCGTCTCTGGAACCACCTCTACGACGGCGTGGCCGTGCATGGCATGGAGCGGGTCAAGGCCATCGCCGGCGACCACACCCTGGTCTACGTTCCCTGCCATCGCAGCCACATCGACTATCTGCTGCTCTCCTACGTGCTCTATCGCGACGGCCTGATGCCCCCGCACATCGCCGCCGGACGAAACCTCGACATGCCGCTGATCGGCCCGCTGCTGCGTCGCGGAGGGGCTTTCTTCATGCGCCGCAGCTTCCGCGACGACCGCCTCTATGCCACGGTGTTCAACGAGTACCTGCACCGTCTTATCTCCCGCGGCCACCCGCTGGAGTACTTCATCGAGGGGGGACGTTCGCGCAGCGGCCGCATGCTACCTGCCCGGCCGGGCATGCTCTCGATGACCCTGCGCTCCTACCTGCGCAGCGCAAATGGCGGTGGCCAACCCCTGGTGTTCGTCCCTGTCTACATCGGCTACGAGCGCATCCTCGAGAGTGGCAGCTACCAGCGTGAGCTGCATGGCGGCAGGAAGCGCAAGGAGAGCCAGTGGGGACTGCTGCGGGTGCTCGGCCAGTTGCGCCGGCCCTTCGGTCAGGTAACCGTGAACATCGGCGAGCCGCTGTCACTGCGAACCTTCCTCGACGGGGAAGTACCCGGCTGGCAACGACAACTCGATGACCCGCGCCCGGCCTGGCTCACCCGGGTCGTGCCCCGCCTGGGCGAGACGCTCTCGCGGCGCATCAATGCGGCCGCCGCTCTCAACCCGGTCAACCTGGTGGCCTTGGTCCTGCTGGCGACCCCGCATCATGCCATCGAGGCCAGCCTGCTCAAGCGCCAGCTCGCGTTGCTGGTGACCCTGCAGAAACGCTTCCCGGGCGGCCGCCATGCCAGCCTTCCAGACGGCACGCCCGACGTCTGGCTCGAGCGAGTACTCAGCCTGGGAATGGTCCAACGCCGACCTCACTCACTGGGCGACATCATCGTCGCCGACGACCGCCAGGCCGGCCTGCTGGGCTGGTACCGCAACAACGTGCTGCACCTCTTCGCACTCGCCGGGCTCACCGCCTTCGCCTTCCGCCATCAGGCATTCCATGACCTGGATGGCCTGGAAACCCTGCTCTCCCCTGGCTGGCCGATCCTCACCCGGGAACTGATGATCTCGCCGCCGGCCTCACTGGGAGAGGACCTGGCCATCATGCTCGACGCCCTGGTCGAGGCGGAGCTTCTGGAACCTGACGGAGAGGGCTGGCGACGGCCCCGGGAATCGCTGGAAGCGGGGGAGCAGCTGCGCATGCTCGGAGGCCTGATGCAGCCGTCCCTGGAGCGCGGCTACCTGCTGCTGTCGGTGCTGTTGAGCGAGCCCGCCGGACACTTCACCGCCGACGAGTTGACTGAACGAAGCCGCGAGTTCGCCGAGCGGCTGGCACTGCTCTCGGGGCTGGACGCCCCGGAATTCTTCGATACCCGGCTGTTTTCCGGACTAGTGGAGAGCCTGGAGGTGCAGGGGTGGGTACGCACCGATGACGGTCGACTGATGTTCGACGACCGCCTGCGTGAGGCAGCCCAGCGGAGTCGGGCGCTGTTCGATCCGGCACTGCGCCATCGGCTGCAGCTGGTCAGTCGCCCGGACGAGGGCTGAGGTCAGACATCCAGGCGGCGGTGGACGTAGAGGTCATAGCGGCTGGTCCTGTCCTCGATGACGTGGCGAGGTGGCGGTCCCTCAATGGGCGGGGCCTTGCGAGGCCGCTTGACCACTACCCGATGGGAAGCCACGTCCAGTGCCGCCTCTAGCAGCCGTGGGGCATCCGGGTCTTCCCCGGCCAGGGTGCGAAAGAGCCGCATCTCCTTCTTGACCAGCGCAGACTTGTCACGGTGAGGGAACATGGGGTCTAGGTGGACCACCTGGGGCGCCACCGCCCGGCTCGCCACCAGCGCCTCCAGCCCATGGGTCGCATCGCCGTGGACGAGTGCCATGCGGGCGGCAATGTCGCGGATCTCCGGGTCGAGCCTCGCCCGCGCCAGGCCATCCTCCAGTAGCGCGAAGATCGACGCGACCCGCTCGACCATCAGTACCTCGGCTCCCAGGCTCGCCAGCACGAAGGCGTCGCGCCCGAGCCCCGCCGTGGCATCCACCACCGAGGGGCTAATGCCCTTGGCCAGGCCGCAGGCACGGGCGACCAGCTGGCCACGGCCGCCGCCGAAGCGACGCCGATGGGCGGCCCGCCCGGCGACGAAATCCACCGCCAGTGGATGGCCATAGCGCTTCGGATCGCCGGCCAGCACCAGACGGTCGTCGTGGCGGACCAGCAGCAGCTCGGCCTCGCCCTCCCTGGCCCGGGGCAGGCCGAGGCGCGCCGCCAGAGCCGGGTCCTGCACCCCCACCGGCATGGCAGGGCTCATCGACTCTTCTGCCAAGCGACCCGGTCGCGCAGGTAGACCGGCTGGGCAAGATGGGCGGGCTGGCCTCCTCCGGCCTCCCACTCATCCATGGCCAGCAGGGCCATATCGGCAGCATCGGCCTCGGGCTCGGTCAAGCAGAGCCCCATGCCGGCCTGCACCTCGGTGGGCATCTGGTGCGACAGGGTCCAGCCGGAGCCGATGCCGACCCAGTCGTGGTCGTCTTGGCCGGCGGGCAGGCGCAGCCGCGCCGGTGACATCACCGCTTCCTCGGTCAGCGCTATGGGCGTGCCATCACGGCACTGCCAGGCCGCCACGTAGATCTCGCCCATGCGGGCATCCAGGGCAGTGATCAACCAGCGGTAGTGGTAGCGGCGATGGGCACCCAACGCCAGCGCCTCGAGGGTCGAGACGCCGACCAGCGGCCGGTCGAGGCCGAAAGCGAGCCCCTGGGCGACTCCGGCGGCGATGCGCAGGCCGGTGAAGGAGCCCGGCCCTCGGCCATAGGCTACGGCATCAAGGGCCGAAGCCGACAGACCGGCCTCGCCGAGCACTTCATCAACCATCGGCAGTAGCCGCTGCGTGTGCTCCCGCGGGGTCAGCGCGAAGCGTGAGATCAGTTCGTCATCGAGGCCCTCTCGGCGGTGCAGCAGGGCGGCGGAACAGGCACTCGAGGAGGCATCCAGGGCCAGCAGGATCGGCATGGGCAAGCGGTCACGGCGAGAAATGTGGGGGCATTATACGTGCGCCACCGCCAACGACGAAGGCCCGCGCATGGCGGGCCTTCGGCAAGGGGTAAAGCGATGGAGCTCAGCCCTCCAGCGCCTCTTTCACCTGGGCAGTAATGTCGTCGATGCTGCCCACACCTTCGACGCGATGGTATTCCGGGGCCGCTTCGGGATCCTCCTTGGCCCACTGCCGGTAGTAGTCGACCAACGGCGCGGTCTGCTCGTGGTAGACCGCCAGGCGATTGCGTACGGTAGACTCACGGTCGTCGTCGCGCTGGATCAGCGCCTCGCCGGTGACGTCGTCCTTGCCCTCTTCCTTCGGCGGCTGGTACTCGAGGTGATAGACCCGACCGGATCCCGGGTGTACACGTCGACCGGCCAGGCGCTTGACGATCTCCTCGTCGTCCACGGCGATCTCCAGCACATGGTCGATCTTTACCTCGGCATCCTTCATGGCCTGAGCCTGGGGGATGGTGCGGGGAAATCCGTCGAACAGGAAGCCATTGGCGCAGTCGGGCTGGCTGATGCGCTCCTTGACCAGAGCAATGATGATATCGTCGGACACCAGGCCGCCGCTGTTCATGATCTCCTTGGCCTTGAGCCCCAACTCGCTGCCCTCTTTGACCGCGGCGCGCAACATGTCGCCGGTAGAGATCTGCGGGATATCGTACCGCTCGCAGATAAACTGGGCCTGGGTGCCCTTGCCGGCACCGGGGGCGCCCAACAGGATCAAACGCATCTGACTGCTCCTTGAGGTGTGACGTTCATGACGAAGAAAGGGACGAACCGAACGATAACCGTGCCGTCAGATCCAGACAAGCGACGGGGGCATCAACACGCCCCCAGAACCGGAAAAAGCTACCGCATATCAACCTACTGGCAGCGAATAGCACTTTGGTCTGCCCTGTGCGATGGTTCCCGCCAAGAATGACAACGGCGCCTTGCGGCGCCGTTGTGCCAGGCAGGAAGCCGTGCTAGAGCAGCAGACGGCGGATATCCGTCAGCACCTGACCCAGAAAGGCGGTGAAGCGCGCGGCATCGGCGCCGTTGACCGCCCGGTGATCATAGGATAGGCACAGTGGCATCATCAGCCGCGGCTGGAAATCCTGACCATCCCACACCGGTTTCATCTGCGCCTTGGAGATACCGAGGATAGCCACCTCCGGGGCGTTGACGATAGGCGTGAAGGCGGTGCCACCGATGGAGCCCAGACTGGAGATGGTAAAGCAACCACCGGTCATCTCCTCACGCTTGAGCTTCTTGGACTGGGCCTTCTTGGCCAGTTCCACGGACTCCTTGGCAAGCTCGATCAGCGACTTCCGATCGGCATCGCGAATCACCGGCACCATCAGGCCGTCAGGGGTGTCTACGGCGAGCCCGATGTGCACGTACTTCTTGTGCACGACCGTTTCACCGTCGCTCTTCAGGCTGACGTTGAACTGCGGGAACTTGCGCAGCGCAAAGGCGCAGGCCTTGATCAGGAAGGGCAGCGGCGTGAGCTTGGCGCCCTGTTCCTCGGCTTCGGCCTTCATCGACTTGCGGAAGGCCTCCAGTTCGGTGATATCCGCCTCATCGAACTGGGTGACGTGGGGCAGGTTGACCCAGCTGCGATGCAGGTTGGTGGCGCCCATCTTCATCAGGCGGCCCATGGGCTTCTCTTCCACCTCGCCGAACTGGCTGAAGTCCTGATCCGGAATCGGCGGGATGCCGCCCCCGACGGCAGCCGGCGGTGCCGCGGCGGCAGGCGTCTGGGCCTTGCCTTGCATCACCTGCTTGACGTAGGCGTGGACGTCCTCCTTGAGGACACGATCCTTCGGGCCGCTCGGCTTGACCAGTGCCAGGTCGACGCCCAGTTCGCGCGCCAGCATGCGCACCGCCGGGCCGGCGTGGACCAGCTTGCCTTCGCGCGGCTTGTGGGCGGCCATCTGGGCCTCGGGGCTCGGCGAACCGGCAGGTGTCTCCGATGCTTTCTCGGACTCCTTGGGCGCCGAGGGCTCTGCCTTCTTCTCGCTCGGCTTTTCACTGGCCTTCTTGGGGGCTGCCTTGGCTCCCGCCACCTCGATATAGCCGATAAGGTCGCCCTCGGAGACGGTATCGCCCTCCTTAACGGTCAGCTCGACCAGCTTGCCCTTGTAGGGGCTGGGCACATCCATGGAGGCCTTGTCAGACTCCAGGGTGATCAGTGGGTCCTCCTCGTCGACCTCATCACCGGCACTGACGGCGATCTCGATGATCGGCACGTCGGAGGAGCCGGAGAGGTCCGGGACGCGAACCTCCTTGCGCTCGGGCTCGCCACTACCGGCTGCTTGTTCCTCTGCCGGCGCCTCGTCCTGGGTATCACTGTCCTCCGGCGCCGACGAACTTTCGGCGGCGGGCTCGACCTCGTCGTCCCCCTCGCCGGACCCCACGTCCGCGACCTCCATGGTACCGATCACGTCGCCCTCGGAGACGGTGTCGCCCTCCTTCACGGTGAGCGAGACCAGCTTTCCAGCATGGGGGCTCGGCACATCCATGGAGGCCTTATCAGACTCCAGGGTGATCAGCGGGTCCTCGGCGGCCACTTCATCGCCCTCGGACACCGCCACCTCGATGATCTCCACCTCCTCGGCGCCGCCCAGGTCGGGGACCTTGATCTCCACGGTGCGCTTGCCACCACCACCGCCCCCACTCTTGGTGGCGGGCTTCTCAGCGGCGGGTTCGGAAGCCGATTCGGATTCCTTCTGTGCCTCGGGCGCCTCGCTCTTTTCCTCGGTGTCGTCGGCCTCATCCTCGCCGCCGCCCTCGGCCTCAATCTCGACGATGTCGTCGCCCTCGGAGACGGTGTCGCCCTCCTTGACCAGCACCTTCAGCACCTTGCCGCCCTTGGGCGCCGGCACGTCCATGGAGGCCTTGTCAGACTCCAGCGTGATCAGAGTGTCCTCGGGGGCGATGACATCGCCCTCGGCCACCGCGATGTCGATGATTTCCACATCGGTATCGCCACCGATGTCCGGAACTTTGATGATTTCGCTACTCAAGGTCGCGCTCCTTCAAACTCTTGACGGGGGCGGGCCTCGCGGGCCCGCCATGCCACCGGTTCACTCGGTCGGCGCCTCACACCTCAAGCGGGTTGGGCTTGGCCGGGTCGATGCCGTATTTCTTGAGCGCCTCGCCGACGACCTTACGATCCAGCTCGCCACGGTCGGCCAGCGCCTTGAGCGCGGCCACGGTCACGAAGCGGCGGTCGACCTCGAAGAAGGCGCGCAGCTTCTCGCGGGTATCGGAACGACCGAAGCCGTCGGTCCCCAATACATGGTAGTCGGTCGGCACCCAGGCACGGACCTGGTCGGCGAACAACTTCATGTAGTCGGTGGCAGCGATTGCCGGGCCCTTCTGGCCTTCCAGGCAGGCGGTTACGTGGGGCTTGCCCGGCTCGGCGTCGGGGTTGATGAAGGCCTGGCGATCGATCTCCAGGGCCTCACGGCGCAGTTCGTTGAAGCTGGTGACGCTCCAGATATCCGCGCCCACGCCCCACTCCTCGACGAGCATCTCGGCAGCGGCCTCGACCTCGCGCAGGATGGTGCCGGAGCCCAGCAACTGAACGCGGCCCTTGTCGCCCTGGGTCTCGCGTAGCCGATACATGCCCTTGATGATGTCGTCGGCAGGCACCTCGTCGAGGGCCGGGTGCTCGTAGTTCTCGTTCATCACCGTCAGGTAGTAGAAGCAGTTCTCCTTGTCGGTGAACATGCGCTTCAGGCCGTCCTGGACGATCACCGCCACCTCATGCCCATAGGTAGGATCGTAGCTGCGGCAGTTGGGGATGGTCGAGGCCAGGATATGCGAGTGACCATCCTGGTGCTGGAGACCTTCGCCATTGAGCGTGGTCCGCCCGGCGGTACCCCCGACCAGGAAACCTCGCGCCTGCATATCGCCGGCCGACCAGGCCAGATCGCCGATACGCTGGAAGCCGAACATCGAGTAATACACGTAGAACGGCAGCAGTGTGATGTTGTTGTTGGAGTAAGACGTCGCCGCGGCGATCCACGCCGACATCGCGCCGGCCTCGGTGATGCCTTCCTCGAGGATCTGGCCCTTCTGATCCTCGCGATAGAACATGATCTGGCCCTTGTCGACCGGCTCGTACTTCTGGCCTTCCGAGGTATAGATCCCCAGCTGTCGGAACATGCCCTCCATGCCGAAGGTACGTGCTTCATCGGGAATGATCGGCACCACCCGTGGACCGAGTTGCTTGTGCTTGACCAGGCCGTTCAACACGCGCACGAAGGCCATAGTGGTGGACACTTCACGCCCCTTCGAGCCGCCTGTCTGAGAGGCGAATATCTTGTCATCCAGGGATGGAATCTCCAGCGCTTCGAAGTCGCTCCGCCGACTCGGCACGTAGCCACCCAGTCGCTCGCGCTGGAGATGCATGTACTTGAGCTCCGGGGAATCGTCCTCGGGCTTGTAGTACGGCACTTCCTTGAGCTGCTCGTCATTCAATGGAATGCCGAAACGGTCACGGAACGTCTTGAGCGCCTCATACTCCATGGTCTTGACCTGGTGGGCCTCGTTGGCCGCCTCACCGTCGCCGCTACCCATGCCATAACCCTTGACGGTATGCGCCAGGATCACGGTGGGACGGCCATTGGCGTTCTGCGTCGCCTCATGGTAGGCCGCATACACCTTGAAGGGATCATGGCCGCCGCGGTTGAGCTTCCAGATATCCTCATCCGACAGGTCCTTGACCATCTCCTCGGTTTCGGGGTACTTGCCGAAGAAATGCTCCCGGGTATAGGCGCCGCCGTTGGCCTTGTAGTTCTGGTACTCGCCATCGACCGCCTCGTCCATGCGCTTCTGCAGGATGCCCTTCTTGTCCTTCTCGAAGAGCGGATCCCAGAGGCGGCCCCAAACGACCTTGAGCACGTTCCAGCCGGCACCCCGGAAGACCCCCTCGAGCTCGTCCATGATGCGGCCATTGCCGCGAACCGGGCCGTCCAAGCGCTGCAGGTTGCAGTTGATGACGAAGATCAGGTTGTCGAGCTTCTCGCGGCTGGCCAGGTGGATGGCGCCCAGCGATTCCGGCTCGTCGCATTCGCCATCGCCCATGAAGCACCAGATCTTGCGATCGTGCATGTCCTTGAGTTCACGGGCGTCCAGGTACTTCATGACGTGGGCCTGGTAAATAGCCTGAATCGGCCCGAGGCCCATAGATACCGTGGGGAACTGCCAGAAGTCCGGCATCAGCCAGGGGTGGGGATAGGATGACAGGCCATCGCCATCGACCTCCTGGCGGAACTTGTCCATCTGGTCTTCGGTGAGGCGACCCAGCAGGTAGGAACGAGCGTAAACGCCCGGCGCCACATGGCCCTGAATGTAGACCAGGTCGCCCTCGAAATCGCCGTTCGGGGCACGGAAGAAATGATTGAAGCCTACATCGTAGAGAGTCGCTGCAGACATGAAGCTGGCGATGTGACCACCCAGCCCCGGGTTCGCGCGATTGTTGCGAATCACCTGAGCGATCGCATTGTAACGGACCAGCGAACGAATCCGCCGCTCCATGAAGATATCCCCCGGCAGCGGCGCCTCACGGTGCACCGGAATGGAATTGCGGTGCGGGGTGGTCACCGAGAAGGGCACCTGCATGCCATCGCGACGCACGCGATCGACCAGTCGCGTCATCAGGTACCGGGCACGATCCTCGCCCTCGCGATCCAGGACCGACTCCAGGGAATCCAGCCATTCCGTGGTTTCGACCGGATCGAGATCTTCTCTTGTTTCCAGACTCATAGACGTCTCTCCGAATGACGGTGGGAACGACAGCCCCGCAGAGGGGCGAGTGGCGCTCATGTTCGTTCGTGAAGGCCGAATACATCAGCCCTGTCGTTGTTTTACGAAGGCGTATGTTATGCCGCTGCCGTTGGCGCGAAGATACCGTAAACGCCAACCCCTGCCAATTCGAGATAGAATGGAATTGTTTTCCACATAAAAGATATTGCACCGCAACACAGGGGATTACGTGCTCCTTCCGAGTCGAAACCAGCCTCTCTCAGGAAGTTGTAGTTAAACTACCGTATGAAGCAAGCGTGCCATTCCGAGTCGATCAATTACGCCTTTCTGGCATCCTCAGGAACGTATTCTTTCCATTTCCTGGCGAAAGTACGCCCAGTCGAAAGCGGGCCCCGGGTCGTTCTTGCGTAGCGGTGCCACCCGGGCGTGGCTGGTAATGCGTGTCTCGTCGAGGGCCGGATAGACCTCCAGCAACGCGTGGGTGATGGCCGCGAGCACCCGGTACTGTGCCCCTGCGTAGGGGCTGACCTCGTCGCCCTCCAGCTCGATGCCCAGGGCGAAATCGTTCAATGCTCGGCGCTCGCGCCCGCCGTCCTTCCAGCGCGAGCGGCCGGCATGCCAGGCCCGCGCCCCGAAGGGCACGAACTGCACACACTCGGCGTTGCGCCGGATCAGCAGGTGGGCCGAGACACGCAGGTCGGCGATGGAAGCGAAGAAGGGGTGTGCCTCGGGATCAAGCCGGTTGGTGAACAGCCGTTCGATATGCTCACCCCCGAAAGCCCCGGGCGGCAGGCTGATGGAGTGCAGCAGCAAAAGCGAGACCTCCCCGCTGGGGCGTTCGTCCTGGTTGGGCGAGGGAACCCGCCGGGCTCCACTCAGCCAGCCCTCGTTGATGCGCATGGTTTTTCCTGACGTCGATGCATGGGTTTCCCTATAATGACCTTCTCAAGCTCCTCAGCACAGAGATGGACCCGCCATGCATTACCAGAACGCCCTTGTCGAAGAGATCCGTGACAGTGCCGCCCGGCTGCTGGCCGAGGATGTCGGCCCCGGCGATATCACCGCCCAGCTGATTGCCGACAAGCAGATGGCCCGGGCCCGGGTAATCACTCGTGAGGCGGCGGTACTGTGCGGTGTGGCCTGGGTCGACGAACTCTTTCGACGCCTCGATGCTCGGGTCGCGCTGCACTGGCAGGCCGCCGATGGCGATCGCCTCGCGCCTGGCCAGGCTTTCCTCGAACTGGAAGGTCCCGCGCGCAGTCTGGTTACCGGGGAGCGGGCCGCGCTCAACCTGCTGCAGACCCTCTCCGCCACGGCGACCCGCACCCGCCACTATGTGGACCTGCTCGAGGGCACCGGGGTACGTATGCTGGACACTCGCAAGACACTGCCCGGGCTGAGGCTCGCCCAGAAGTACGCGGTGACCTGCGGAGGCGGCCACAATCACCGCATCGGCCTCTATGATGCTTTCCTGATCAAGGAGAATCATATTGCTGCCTGCGGCGGCATCGCGGCGGCAGTGCGCGAGGCGCGCAACATCGCCAGCGACCTGCCGGTGGAGGTGGAAGTGGAAACCTTCGAAGAGCTGGACCTGGCACTCGCCGCCGGGGCCGACGTGATCATGCTCGACAACTTCAGCCTCGACGACATGCGCGAGGCGGTACATCGTAGCGCCGGGCGTGCCACCCTGGAGGCCTCGGGCAACGTCGAGGAGAGCGCCCTGCTCGACATCGCCAAGACCGGCGTGGACTGCATCTCCAGCGGTGCCCTTACCAAGGATATCGAGGCCATCGACCTGTCGATGCGTATCATCGAGCAGGAAACCTGAACGGCACTCTCAGGTCTCGACAGCGACGAGCCGCTTCTCGAGCCGCTGGCGGTAGAGTCGCTCGCCACCGCGCTCGACCCAGTCGTCACCCAGCCGTTGCCAGCCGCGATGCACCAGGCCATCAACCAGCATGGCGCTGGCCTCGATAGTGGCACGGGTCACGCCTGCTTCCAGCAGCAAGCGTTCGGCATGCACCAGCAGGGTGGCGCCGATCCCGCGCCGGCCAAGCGATGGCCAGACATAGAGGGTTTCGATCCGCCCGCGGGGGATGTCCAGTTCCAGGAACCCCACACAGCGGCCTTCGCAGTCGGCAACGAGAGAGGTGTAGAGCGCCTGTCGTGCCGCCCAGGCACAGCCGTCCCGAGGCAGCACCATTGCCCAGGCCTGGCGCTCGGCCAGCGAATAGTGCCCTGCTGCGCCCTGCAGCACGGCATGATGGAAGACCTCGGCCTGGTCGGCACCATCACGGGGATGGGCCGTGCGATAGACGATTCGCGGACCTCGACGATGCCCGGGCGGCGGCTGTACGCTCGGCTCGGAACCTTGGTCGCTGTCGGCATGACGCATGCGAAACCTTCCTGAAATGATGACCGGCCCAGCAGACTACCCAAGCCACACCGTGGGGCCAAGCCCTGCGGCTGGACACTGTCAGGATATGCCATGAACGACCCGTCCGACGCCTTCCACCTGACGTCCATCGGCATGATCGAAAGCGACTTCCCGGACAAGTTCGGTATCCCGCGCCAACCGGGGCTGGCCACGGCGGCCAAGGCGTCCCTGGTGTTACTCCCACCCTACGATGACCCGCTCGCGGTGCGTGGCCTGGAGGCCTTTAGCCACCTCTGGCTGACCTTCGTCTTCCATCTCAGTCCCGGACAGAGCGGTCCGGCGGACTGGAACCCCCTGGTGCGCCCGCCTCGCCTCGGCGGCAACACCCGGGTAGGAGTCTTCGCCAGCCGCAGCACCCACCGCCCTAACCGCCTGGGACTCTCGCTGGTGGAACTGGTCGACATCGACACCTCCCGCGGCGTACGCCTGTGGCTCCGTGGCGCCGACCTGGCCGATGGCACCCCGGTCCTCGACATCAAACCCTACCTGCCCTGGGTAGAGTCCCGCCCCGATGCCCTCGCCGGCTTTGCTCCCGACTCACCGCCACAGCTGCAGGTCGTGCTCTCGCCCGAGGCCGAGGCCGTTCTTGCCCTGCGGCGCGACGGTGATTCTCTGCGCGAACTGATCCACCAGGTGCTGGCCCAGGACCCGCGCCCCGCCTACCGCAGGGGAGCAGAGGAGCGAATCTACGGCGTCAGGCTGCGCGACCTGGACGTGCGCTTTCAGGCCCTGCAGGAGCGAACCGGCCCCACGCTCCTCAGGGTGGTCGAGATCGTCCCGGCCCAGGGCCAGAGATGACGAAGGGCCCCGCGGGGCCCTTCTCGCATCGCGTCGACGGCGTCAGTCGAAGCTGATACCGATGCGCCGCCCAACTTCCTCGTAGGCCTCGATCACGCCGCCCAGCCCCTGGCGAAAGCGATCCTTGTCGAGTTTCTCGCGAGTCCTGGCGTCCCACAGGCGACAGCCGTCCGGGGAGAACTCGTCGCCCAGCACGATCTTGCCCTGGAACAAGCCGAACTCCAGCTTGTAGTCCACCAGCAGAAGGCCACCCTCGGCGAAGAGCTCCTTCAGCACCCCGTTGACCCGGAAGGTGAGCGCCTTCATCTCGGCCAGCTGTTCCGGGGTCGCCCAGCCGAAGGTCTCGGCCAGCGACTCGTTGATCATGGGGTCGTGCAAGGCATCGTTCTTGAGGAACAGTTCGAAGGTGGGCGGGTCAAGCGCCTGGCCCTCCTCCGCGCCGAGACGCTTTACCAGGCCACCGGCGGCGATGTTGCGTACCACACACTCCACCGGGATCATCTCGAGCTTCTTGACCAGGCTCTCGGTGTCGGAGAGACGTCGGTCGAAATGCGTGGGGATCCCCGCCGCCTGCAGCGTCTCCATGATGAAGGCATTGAAGCGGTTGTTGACCATCCCTTTGCGGGCCAGCGACTCCATGCGCTCGCCGTCGAAGGCGCTGGTGTCGTCGCGGAAGGTCAGGACCAGGCGATCGGGGTCATCGGTGGCATGGACCGACTTGGCCTTGCCGGCATAGAGTTCTTGGCGCTTTTCCATGGGGAGTCTCCAGAGGCGCGGATAAGAGTCAGGGTGGTCGGTCAGTCGAGGATCTGCCACGCCAGGCCAGCGTCCTGGGCGGCGACCCGAAGCCGAGATTCATCGCCGTCGAGCAACGGCACCAAGGCTTCCAGAGCCAGCTCGGGGCGGTTGTTGTGGTCAGAGAGGTGGGAGCAGACGATACGCTGCAAGCGATCGAGCCCCAGTCGTTGAAGCAACCAGGCCGCCTGACCGTTGGCCAGATGTCCCCAGTCGCCGCCGACCCGTCGCTTGAGGCTCGCGGGATATGGCCCCTCGGCGAGCATGCGCGGGTCGTGGTTGCACTCCAACACCAGTCCGTCACAGCCGGCGAAGGCCTCGACTACATGCGCGCTGGGGTGCCCCAGGTCGGTGAGCATCCCGAGACAACGTTCACCGGAGGCGATGCGAAACTGCACCGGCTCCCGAGCATCGTGGGGCACGGTGACGGGGTCGATGGTCAAACCCTTGACCGCGAAGCGGGCCTGAGGGGTGATCCAGTGGCGATGCGGCAGCTCGCCGAGCCGACCCGACAGCCAGGTGCCCGGTGTCAGATAGACCGGTACCCCATAACGCCGGGCCAAAGGGCCGATGCCCCGCACATGGTCGCCATGTTCATGGGTCACCAGCAGGGCATCGAGCTGCCGAGGATGCAGTCCCAGTCGAGCCAGGCGGCGCTCGGTCTCACGAAGGGTGAAACCACAGTCGACCAGCAGGTGCGTCTCGCCGTCGCTGACCAGGGTGGCATTGCCCTTGCTGCCGCTGCCCAGGGAGGCAAAGGAGAGGCGCCCTAGGGCGCCCCGCACCATGCCGCTCATCAGCGCAGCAGACCCGCCACCCGCTCGAGCAGCTCTCGCTGGTCCTCGGTGGAAAGCGCTTCCTCATCAACACTCTGCGCCTTGAGCACTGTCTCCTCAGGCCCACGGGCTTCCAGCATCAGACGGATCTGATGTGTCGACTCACCCAGATTCAGGGTCGCCAGCGAGCGAAGAAGGCCTCGCTGCCGCTCACTGCGAGTCAGGTAACGTACCAGGAAACTGTGCGACGTCGGATTACGCTCAAGCAACTCGCGACGGCCTTCGACCGCGAAATCAAGCTCCAACTGGTGGCTGAGCTCGGACCAGAGACGGTCCACCTCGAAGGGCAAGGTGACCTGCCACTCGTCGCCACGTCGCTCGAACCTTGCCCGGTCCTGGGTGTCAGCCCGCTGGGCGGCCAGCGAGGCGGCGCTTGACGACATGCTGCGTGCTTCGAAGTGGCGCTCCAACGCCGTCAAGCAGGCCGCCTGAGGGATCCCGCCCTGCTCACAGCGTATCTCGCTGTCGCCGCTACGCAGTGCCGGGCGGACGCTGAGCCTGGCCTGGTGGGTGTCCAGGATACCGCGGCGAGAGTCACTAGCGGTGATAGTCAGGTCGCGACTGCGAGCGAAACGCTCTAGTTCCGGCCAGACTGTTGCCGGTTCAGCACCCACCACCAGCCAGCTGTCATCGCCGATCTCGCGACGCTCGACATAGCCTCGCTCCATGATGCGCCCGGGCGATAGGGACTGGGGGAGCGGTGCCTCCACAACGCCCTGCTCGGCGGACCGTGTGCCGCTGACCTCGGGAACCGGCATGGCATCTCGGTAGCGTTCGACGTTGCGGGCGTCCGGCAGCACCAGGGGGGCATTCTTCCCGGCCTCGTCATAGTCGAGGTTGCGGTCATGATAGAAGCCATCACGGGCACAGCCTGCCGTGGCCAGGACGATGAACGCCACCAGCGGCATCCCTTTCAGCACATAATTCATGCATCCACCTTGCCTAGTGTTGTGCGGAGTGCGGTATAGGGCACCGCTCAGTCATCGATCAGACCCGCCAGCTGCAGGGCCTCGCTGACGGTGGAGTGATACTTCTCGGAGAGCCAGGTCAGCGGCAGCCGGATACCGGGCTCGATATGGCCCATGCGATACAACGCCCACTTGACCGGAATCGGGTTGGACTCGATCCCCAGATTGGTGTGCAGCGGCATCAGGCGAGTGTTGATCTGGTGGGCCTTGTCGGCATTCCTGGCCACGGCAGCGCTGCAGAGGTCGTGCATGGCCCGCGGCGCCACGTTGGCGGTCACCGAGATGTCGCCATGGCCACCCATCAGCATGAAGTCGCAGGCGGTAGCATCATCTCCGGAATAGAGCATGAAGCCACTACCTTCCAGGCGCGCGATCAGGTCCTCGGCACGCTCCAGGTTACCGGTAGCGTCCTTGAGCCCGATGATCTTGTCGACGTCGGCCAGGCGCAACACGGTCTCGTTGTAGATGTCAGAGCAGGTACGCCCCGGCACGTTGTAGAGGATCACCGGCAGGTCGCTGCTCTCGGCGATGGCCTTGAAGTGTCGGTAGAGCCCTTCCTGGGTGGGCTTGTTGTAATAGGGCGCCACGGTCAGGCAACAGTCCGCACCGACCTCGCTGGCATAACGGGCCAGCTCCACTGCCTCGGTCGTATTGTTGGAGCCGGTACCGGCGATGACCGGAATTCGCCCGTTTACCTCTTCCACGACGGTACGGATGACATCGAAATGCTCGGCGAACGACATGGTGGTCGGCTCACCGGTGGTGCCGGCCGCCACGATTGCATCGGTGCCGTTGTCGAGATGAAAGTGCACCAGGCGGCGCAGGGCCTCCCAGTCGATATCGCCGTTGACCTTCATCGGCGTCGCCAGCGCGACGATACTGCCAGTGATCATCCTCTCGATTCCTCTCGATTCGCCTGCATTCGCGGCCACTGGGGCCTCGGGCAACACCCCGGAAGCTGCCACCGGTATCAGGGAACAAATGGTACTCAGGCCTCGGGAGCCTGTACAGCCGCGACTTTACAGTTCGCCGCGAGTTGCGTGTAATCAGTGCTCATTCTCTCATCCACGACAGGAGCATGACCATGAGCGTCAGCCTCGGCGAGCCCGTTCCGGACTTCACCGCCACGGCCACCGGCGAAACCACCGTCACTCTCTCCGAGCTGAAGGGAAAGCAGGTGGTGGTCTACTTCTATCCCAAGGCCAGCACACCCGGATGCACCACCGAAGGCGGCGACTTCCGCGACCGCAAGGAGGCCTTCGATGCCACCAACACCGTGATCCTCGGCGTCTCCCGGGACGGTATCCGTGCCCAGGAGAACTTCACGGCCAAGCAGGGCTTCAACTTCCCGCTGATATCCGACAAGGACGAAACCCTCTGCCGGCTGTTCGACGTCATCAAGCTGAAGAAGCTCTATGGCAAGGAGCATCTGGGAATCGAGCGCAGCACCTTCCTGATCGATGCCGACGGCAAGCTTGCCCGGGAATGGCGCGGCGTCAAGGTCAAGGGCCATGCGCAGGAGGTGCTGGAAGCCGCCCAGACCCTGCACGCCGGCTGACCGTTTCCCCCTGTTGCTCCGCGTGGATGACCTTCCGCGCCGCGCTCACCGCTCGACGGAGGCCTCGGCCGCCTCCTGCAAGTGGCGCTGTTTGATGCCACGCGGCCAGGCATAGACCAGCGCCTTGAGCAGGGTCGCAAGGGGAATGGCGAAAAAGACCCCCCAGAAGCCCCAGATCCCGCCGAAGAAGAGGATCGCCAGGATGATCGACACCGGGTGGATATTCACCGCCTCGGAGAACAGGATCGGCGATAGGACGTTGCCATCCAGCGCCTGCAGCACGCCATAGGCGATCAGTACATAGACAAACTCGTCCGTCAGGCCGAAATGGAAGCCGGCCACTGCTGCCACGGGCAGGGTGGTCACCGCCGCCCCGATGTAGGGCACCAGCACCGACAGGCCCACCACCACCGCCAGCAGCGCCGTGTAGGGGAGCCCGAAGTAGGCGAAGGTGAAGAAGGCCACGGTTCCCACGATGATGATCTCGATGACCTTGCCGCGCACGTAGTTGGCGATCTGATCGTCCATCTCTTCCCATACACGGGTCATCAGCTCGCGCCGCTGGGGCAGCAGCGATGTGGTGAAGCCCACCAGGCGATCACGGTCCTTGAGCATGAAGAACACCAGGATTGGCACCAGAATCAAGTAGACGATCAACGTCAGGACGTTGCCCAACGAGGCCAGCGAAAGAGTCAGGGCGCGCTGGCCGAGCTGCGTCACTTCGCGGCCAGCCACGTCGATCCAGTTCTGCATCTGGTCGGGAGTGATCAGATTGGGGTATCGCTCCTGAAGGTCATCCAGCAACCGCTGGCCGCTGGCAAACATGCGTGGCGCTTCCTGAACCAGCCCTACCAACTGGTTCCAGATCAGCGGCATCAGAATGAAGGCCAGCGCCAACAGCACACCGATGAAGGCGAGAAACACCACAAACACCGTCAGCAGGCGCGGCATCCTGCGTCGCTCCAGCCAGCTCACCGGCCCCTGCAGCAGGAAGGCAAGTACCAGGGCAGTGAGAAAGGGCGCCAGCATGCGTCCAAACAGGATCACAGCGGCAAAACCGAGCACCAGCACCACCAGCAGGATCACCGCCTCCTCGTCAGAGAAATAGTGATCGATCCAGCTCTTGAAGACCGACCTCAGGGTCATGAAGCCGGCTCCCCGCCCTTGCGGATCCAGAAGTGATAGACATCACCACGCTCTTCCCTGGCCGGCATCTCGTGCACACTCTGGGCCACGAAGGTCTCGAAGTCGCCCCAGGAGCCCGCATCGGTGGCCATCACCTCCAGCAGTTGGCCGGACGCGAGGCGTGTCAGTGACTGCTTGGCCTTGAGCAACGGCAGTGGGCAGGGAAGACCGCGGGCATCAAGTAGATCATCGGGTTGCAGCGCCATGGTATCTCCCGGGAAAATGCATCAGGTCATGCCGCCCCGCGGGGCCGCACGCAAGTCCCTGCGATTTAAAGGCACTTTACAGGCCGAATCAATGTCGGAGCAGGAACCTGCCACCACTTTTGCCCCTTTGACGAGGACGGCCATGCTGCGTCGAACCGGATACTGCCTCACCATCTGCGCCCTTGGCCTGGCGCTTGCCCTGCCGGCCCAGGCCCAGGCCCCCGACCGCTATGAGGCACCCGGCTTGACCCGAAGCCCCGCGATCACGAGCGGAGGCGACTACGGGCTGCCCAGTCTGACCGGCAGTGACAGCCAGGCCATCAGCGGCGAGGAATACCGACTGGGCCGCGCCTGGCTGCGCCAGTTTCGCGCCCGTGCCCCACAATGGCAGGATGCCATCGCCCAGGATTACGTGGAGTCGCTGGTCGCCCGGCTGCTGCCTCATAGCGGCCTGGGCAATGCCCGCACCGCCGTTGTCCTAGTGGAAAGCCGCTTACTCAACGCCTTCGCCGTGCCTGGGGGCATAATCGGCGTCAATGCCGGACTGCTCGCTTTCGCCGAACGCGAGGCCGAGTTGGCCTCGGTGGTCGCCCACGAACTCGGCCACCTCGCCCAGCGCCACTATGCCCGCGGCCAGGCCCGCGCCGAGCAGACCCAGATCCCGGCCATGGCGGCCATGCTCGCCGGCATGCTGATTGCCGCCGGAGGCGGCGGCGACGCCGGTATCGCCGCCGCCATGGGCTCGCAGGCGGCGGTCATCCAGGACCAGTTGAGCTACTCCCGGCGCTTCGAGCAGGAGGCCGACCGCGTGGGCCTGCAGGCCATGGCTGATGCCGGCTATCAGCCCAGCGCCATGGTAACGATGTTCCGTGCCATGCAGCGCATGGTGAGCCTGCAGGGGGGCAATCCCCCGGAGTTCCTGCTCACCCACCCGGTGACCGAATCACGCATCAGCGATACACAGGCTCGCGCCGAGCAGATCACCGTCGCGGCCCCGCGCGAAGGGGACCTTCAATATCAGTTGGTGAGGGCCCGGGCACTGCTGACGATCCATGACCGCGATCCGCAGCAGGCCAGCACCCGCCTGACGCAGGACCAGGTGCCGGAAACGGCCCGACGCTACCTGGACGCGCTGATCAATGCCCGGGCCGGGCAAACCGACCGAGCGCTGAAGGAGCTCGATGCCCTGACCCGATCACAGCCCGATCTGGCGATGCTGCCGGCCTCGGCGGCCCAGGTCGCCTTCGAGGCCGATCGCATCGATGAGGCCATCAACCGCAGCCGTCGCCAGCTGCGGTTGATGCCGGATTACGCCCCGGCGAGCCGGCTACTGGGCGAAGCGCTGCTGCAGCGCGATCCAGACGAGGCCTATCGCGTGCTGCGCGACCTGGTCGATTCACGCCCCGAGGACCCGCAGGCGTTCACGCTGCTCGCCGAAGCCGCCGGCCGCAGTGGCCGTGAGGCCTGGGGCCACCTGGCCCGTGCCGAACAGCTACAGCTTACCGGTCACATCGACCGCGCCATCCGCCAACTCGAGGTAGCGAAGGACGTGGCCGTACGCGAGGGCGACACCACTGCCGCCAGCCACATCGAGCAGCGTCGTGAGGCCTTCATCGGCTATCGTGAGACGCTGGAGGAGTTTCAATAGGCGCTGTTATTTCTGGAAGTTGAGCATTCGATCGAGGGGCTTAAGGGCTGCCAGACGCAGCGCATCATCGACGAAGATCTCCCCGGAACCATCCCGCAGGGTGCCCGCCAGGTTGCCCAGTGCGTTCATCGCCATCCAGGGACAGTGGGCGCAGCTCTTGCAGGTCGCGCCGTTGCCGGCGGTGGGCGCCTCGAAGAGGGTCTTTTCGGGAACCGCCTGCTGCATCTTGAAGAAGATGCCGCGATCTGTGGCCACGATCAGCTTGTCATTCGGAAGCTCCTTGGCCGCCTTGATCAGTTGGGAGGTCGATCCCGCCACATCGGCCAGCTCGACCACCGAGGCCGGCGACTCGGGATGCACCAGCACTGCAGCCTCGGGATAGAGCCCCTTGAGATCCTCGATGCCCTTGGCCTTGAACTCCTCGTGGACGATACAGGCACCGTCCCACAGCAGCATGTCGGCGCCGGTCTGCTTCTGGATGTAACCACCCAGATGCTTGTCGGGCGCCCAGAGGATCTTCTCGCCGCGCGCCTGCAGGTGCTCAATCACGTCCACGGCAATGGATGAGGTCACCACCCAGTCGGCACGCGCCTTCACTGCTGCCGAGGTATTGGCATAGACCACCACGGTACGATCGGGATGGGCGTCGCAGAAGGCGCTGAACTCGTCGGCCGGGCAGCCCACGTCCAGCGAGCAGGTCGCCTCCAGGGTGGGCATCAGCACGCGCTTCTCCGGGGAGAGTATCTTGGCGGTCTCACCCATGAAGCGCACGCCAGCCACTACCAGGGTGTCGGCCTGGTGCCGGGCGCCGAAGCGGGCCATCTCCAGGGAGTCGGCCACGCAGCCGCCGGTCTCCTCGGCCAGTTGCTGGATGGCATCGTCGGTATAGTAATGCGCCACCAGCACGGCTTTGTTGGCTTTGAGCAGACCCTTGATCTCCTCGATGCGCGCCTCGTCCTCGGCTGGAATGCGGGTGGGGCAATAGGTGCGTGCCAGCTGCTCGCGCAGATCGGCACGGGAAGTCATGATTGTCATCGTGTCTACCACCGTGACAGGCAGGGGCTCCCCCTGCGTTGCAGCAGGTGTCGCCGCTCATGCACTCCGCATGGGACAACACGCCAGAGGGTCAGCCGTTGCGTCTCTCGCGATGACCAACCCACATGTCTATTCTAGACCAGAATGGTGAGGTATTGACCAGTCAGGACCAGAAAAGCGTCTCGATACTGATATGCGGGCGCCACCCATCAGGATCAAGGGCACTCGAAACGTGAGGCAATATCGGTCGATGTTGTGTTGGAGCTCCAACGTCAACCTGCTGTGACGTCGGAATCGTGCTGCCGATGCTTCACGGCATCATCAGCAGAAACCCGACATGCCCGCCAGGCAATCCGGCGAAGGCGAAACGGAGAATGGCCTGCTGAGCCAGAATATCAACGAGATCATCCACGACATACGTTCGTGATATCGCGGCTGGCGAGGTCCTGTCAGGGCGCACCAGCCGAATTCTACAATGATAACCCTGGCTTGGATGCTACCAAGCCGATCATCTTAGATCTTCGATTACGTCATCGTATCGGTCATTTCGTTGTCTTCTTAATATCGCTCTTGATATTTCCGTATTTAGCTTCAGCCTTGCCGCCCTGCTTTTCGGCTTTACCCTTGTACTCCATGGCCTTGTTGCCAGTCACCTTGCCGACAACCTCCTTGACCTTGCCCTTCGCCTCCATGGCATGACCTTTTACGCGAGTCTTGTTCATAAACCAATCCTCAGATGACGACTTAATTTTTGGCCCGCCTCTTGTCATGAACTCATGATGAGGCAGAGTGTAGATACCAAGATAGCTGAAGCATGAGGTCTTGTCTGTGCGTTGCCCATCTGATGCGAAGCCATTGCCAAGGAAATCTAAACAGAAACCCACCGATCAGCGCGTCGACACTGTTGAAATCAGCATGACAATTTCCGCAGGTAACGTCTAATATGGCAGCAGCATCGGCCTAATGTACGGTGACACACGAAACCTTCGTATTTGACATGTCAAGATGCAGTATCTTTAGACCCGTTCGCGTACGGCAGCGCACTGGACCTCGAACGGCACCCCATCGCAGCCAGGAGTGTAGCCCATGGACCTAATTCGCATCATCGTCGCGATCCTCTTGCCACCACTCGGCGTCTTCCTGCAAGAAGGCATCGGCAAGCATTTCTGGATCAATATTCTGCTCACCCTGCTCGGTTATATTCCCGGCATCATTCACGCCGTATGGATTATCGCCAGGCGATGAAAACGGAGATGCCGCCAGTTGACAAGTCGCAGCGCCAGTCCGACGATGCGCGCAAGCGTGTGCACCGAATCGCTAGGCTGATGGACAGTTCGGTCCGGCTGCCCGGCGGTTTCCGCATCGGGGTCGACGGGCTCATGGGGCTGGTACCGGGTGTCGGTGATCTCGCGGCGGCCGGGGTGTCGTTCTATATCGTGGTGCAGGCGGCGCATGCCGGTGTGCCCGCCAGGGGGCTCGCACGCATGGTGCTGAACATCATGCTGGATGCCGTGGTCGGCGCGATTCCGGTGCTCGGGGACCTGTTCGATTTCGCGTTCAAGGCCAATCTGCGCAATACCAAGCTGATGGATGCGTATCTGGATCGAAACGCTCGACGCTGACTCTATCACCGTCTTCCTGACTATAGACGGTAAATCCTGCGATCTCGTGGAGACTCCAGCTCAAAATGAATCTCTGCACGCCCCTGCTCGACATTAATGTCAGATTCTTTTCGTTCGACGCAAATCTCAGCTCCTAGATTCTTCGTTTCCTGAGCGAGCATCCCTTGGGCTAGGCCGATGCTAAACGCACCAACGGCGATGAAAATTGCTGCTCTTTTCATGCCATTCTCCTTTTTATTCATTTATTTTATCTTTCTACATCCAGACAATAAAACGCCTGCATACTTTCCGAAATCAAGGCGCGCTGGCAAATTATTTACTCATGAAATTACCTGAAAATTGTTGCCATGCATCTCTATGAGGAGGACGACGCAGTCACTACGTCGCGCGGTGCAACATTCTTGTTCAGACAGATCCCTTGCCACTCATCATAAGTCGAGCATATGAGGTAAGTAAGGAGCTTTCTGTGCGCCAGCACACATAGTTTATGTGTTTCTTTAAATACACAGCTAAAAGCCGTTTATAATTCAACGTTCTACAGCGCAAGCTTCAGTTTCAATAGTTTTCATAACGAAACATATCAGATTCATGCCTTTTAAAGCTTAAGGTTGTCGGGTTGCTGACGACCAATTTTCATACTCTTTTATAACCAGATGCGCTACCATTATAACCATACTCGGATATCAAACTTGGAGCCTGACATGTCCACAACCGCTAACGAATCCAATGCTGATCTTACCCAGCATTAGTGGACACCGATCTAAGCGATCATTCGGCCTCAAAGGTCTATGGGCTGACCCTCCCGATTGCACTGTGCCGGCGTTACCGGTTGTAGTCCAACTCGATGTACTCGAACACCTGTCGCCGCATGGCGTCCCACATCTCGAATCGCTCGCCATGGATGGCCTCGACCTTGAGGCTTTGTGTAGGGACGAGGAGCTGCAGACCATCAACGCGGAAATGCAGACCAAGCTCGACGATTTCGCGCTTGCCCAGAGCGATATGAACAACCTGCTCAACAGCATCGAGATCGCCATTCTATTTCTCGACCTGAATCTCCGTCGCCACACCGACCGGGCATCAAAGATCATCAGTATCCGGAACTCAACGACGATGCTCTTAATACCTTGAGTACCCTGACATTTTCTGAGAAAGAAATACCCGCTACCGACGGCCGCTGGTTCACGGTATGGACCATGCCCTGCCGCCGACTCGACAATGTGATCGATGGTGTAGGGATAACCCTTCTCGACATCACGGCAACCAAGGAGTTTGACCAGTCATTGCGCAAGGATCTGCCATCCTGACACTGAGGGAGAGAAGAACAGCGAAATGACCATGAGTGTGGGATGCAGGTGAAAAAATGCGACTCAATGTGTGCCAGCGCACAGATAGGACACCATCAATGACATATCCTCATGGCAGGTGAGGCAAGGGAAAAGAGGGAATAGGGGAACAGCCAATACAGGGAGTTTCACCATGCGTCGCACGGATTGCGACGTCATCATCTCACGAGCCATTTCGTATCATCCTGAAGCAGGGTGATGCATCGCAGAGGTAAGTTTTCATGAACAACATCGTCTATATTGTCGGCGCCGTCGTTATCGTGCTAGTGGTTCTTTCCGTCCTCGGCCTTCGCTAAGAAAAGCGAGGTATGAGTCGATTGGCAAGACGCGGGAGAGGCCCTGAGGCTGCAGGCCGAAGATGCTCCTCGCTCACTGAAGACGCTTCCCACGACCATCACCGAAGGGCGAAATAATCGCCTGTAGACCGGGCATGATCGACCAATCTCAGGTGGATGCTATACATACAAAGCGCCCTTGCTTCCAGGAAGCAAGGGCGCTTTGTTGATAACTGGTGGGTCGTGTAGGATTCGAACCTACGACCAATTGGTTAAAAGCCAACTGCTCTACCAACTGAGCTAACGACCCTTCCGAACGGGGGCAGATATTACTGATCTGTCCCCGTCATGGCAAGCGCTTTTTGCCTTTGGTCGCAGAGCCGGCCTAGGGTCAACGCTCGCGCTGGCTCTTGGGCTTGCGCATGGCCTGTACCGGCCGGCGCTTGTGCTTGTCGCGGCTCCAGCGATTCTTCTCGTCCGGGGTCAGCTCAGGCACCTTGCGCGCCTCCAGCCCGGCCGTCGCCGCCAGATCATCGATCTCATCCTGGGAGAGTTCCACCCACTCGCCGGCCTTGGTCCGCTTGTCGAGGAAGATGTTGCCGTAGCGCACCCGCTTGAGGCGGCTGACGGTAAGCCCCTGGGACTCCCACAGCCGGCGCACTTCGCGGTTGCGGCCCTCCATGATCACCACGTGAAACCAGGTGTTGATCCCTTCGCCGCCGAACTCCTGGACGTCGGTGAAGCGCGCCGGGCCATCATCGAGCATCACGCCTTCGACCATGGCCACTATCTGCTCTTTCTTCACCTCGCCCATCACACGAACGGCATATTCGCGCTCCACCTCGGTGGAAGGGTGCATCAGCTTGTTGGCCAACTCCCCATCGGTGGTGAACAGCAGCAGGCCGCTGGTGTTGATGTCGAGACGGCCGATGGCGATCCAGCGCTCGCCCTTGAGGCGCGGCAGTCGATCGAAGACGGTGCGTCGCCCTTCCGGGTCCTTGCGGGTGCACAACTCGCCCTCGGGCTTGTTGTACATGATCACCCGGCGCGGCACCTCCTCGGCACCACGCAGGGTCACCGGGCGATCATCGAAGGCTACCCGGTCGCGCATCTCGATGCGGTCGCCCAGGGTCGCCACCTTGCCGTTGACCTTGACCCGGCCGTCGGCGATGGCCGTTTCCATCTCGCGACGCGAGCCCAGCCCGGCACGCGCCAGGACCTTCTGCAGTTTCTCGGTGGTAGTGCTCATCAATCGTCATTCTCACTGGATGTGGATTCCGTCCCCGGGGCAGCGTCATCGGCGACGCGGCCCCGGGCACGTTCGGTCAGGCGAGCCTCCAGATCGGAGAAGCTCAGCCCTGTCCGCTCGGACGCCGTCCCGGCGTGCTCATCGTCGGCCCTCCCGGCCGTCGTGTCGGTAGCCCGCGGGGCCACCTCGTCGCCCGCCTCGGGCGACATCTCATCTTGCGTATCGCTCGCCTCGGGCGAGTCCTCTACCTTCTCGTCCGCCTGGGCCAGCAAATCGCTCTGGGGAGGTGGCGCCTGCTCCTCCTCCAGGACCGGCTCCTCGAAGTGCTTTAGCTCGTGCATCGGCGGCAGCTCGTCGAGGGTCTTGAGGCCGAAATCATCGAGGAAGCTTCGCGTGGTGGCGAAGACCGCCGGACGCCCCGGCACGTCGCGGTGGCCCACCACGCGGATCCAGCCACGATCGAGCAGGGTGCGCATGATCGAGCCGCTGACCGTGACACCCCGTACCTCCTCGATGTCGCCCCGGGTCACCGGTTGGCGATAGGCGATCAACGCCACAGTCTCCAGCAGCGCCCGGGAGTAGCGCTGGGGCCGCTCATCCCACAATCGCGACACCCAGGGCGAGAGGCGCGGCCGAATCCGCAGCTGGTAGCCCGAGGCAGTCTCGATCAGCTCCATGGCCCCACGCTGGTGCCGGAGGCCCAGGCGCTCCAGGGCCTCACGCAGGTCGCGTCGTGCCGGGCGTTCGTGGTCATCGAAAAGCCCCTCCAGACGGTCCAGTCCCAGCGGCTCTCCGGCCGCCAGAAGCGCTGCCTCGAGGATATCGTCCAGGGCATCGGGATATTCCATGGCGGTCATACCGGCTCGCTTCCCTCCGGGTCATCCAGGGGGCGGTCATCGAAGGCGCTCTCGCCGCCCTCCATCTCGAGGAACGCTTCCTCGGGCCCCTCGTCCCGGCCGGTCCTGGCCCGCACATGGATGGGCGAGAGCGGGGCATTCTGCACGATCTCGATCATCGCTTCCTTGGCAAGCTCGAGGATCGCCATGAAAGTGACAATCACCCCGGCCCGCCCTTCCTCGAGGCTGAACAAAGCCTCGAAGGCGGTGTAGTGCTCGGCGTCCAGGCGCTCCATGATCGCCAGCATGCGCTCCCGGGTCGAGAGCCCTTCACGGCTGATCTGGTGCGTCCGGTTGAGCTCGGCGCGCCGCAGAATGCCGGCCAGAGCTCCGAGCAGCTCGTCGAGCCCCACCTCGGGGTGGATCACTCGTGCCTCCAGGGCCGGGAGCGCCGCCCGAGCCGGGAACCAGTCACGCCCCAACCGCGGCAGCTCGGCCAGCGACTCGGCGGCATTCTTGAGTCGCTCGTACTCCTGCAGCCGGCGGATCAGTTCGGCCCGCGGGTCCTCTTCCTCGTCGTCGCCTCCCTCCTTGGGCGGGCGCGGCAACAGGGTACGCGACTTGATCTCGGCCAGCATGGCCGCCATCAACAGGTACTCCCCGGCCAGTTCGATCTCCATGGCCTTCATCAGCTCAACGTACTCGATGTACTGGCGGGTGATGGCGGCCACGTCGATGGCCAGGATATCCAGGTTCTGGCGGCGAATCAGGTAGAGCAGCAGGTCCAGCGGCCCCTCGAAGGCTTCGAGGAACACGCGCAGCGCCTCCGGCGGGATATAGAGATCCTCCGGCAGCTGGGTGATCGGCTCGTCGAACAGTCTTCCGAGCACCTCGGCGTGGCCGGCTGCGGCCTCGGTCTGCTGGGGGCTGGCGGTATCGGGGGTGGCGCTCACGCGGCGTGCCTCTTCGGGGACGCAGGATCAACGGGGCAGTCTAGCAAGAGCGCAGCGCTGGAGACAGCACTGGCACTCTGTTAACCAGGCTATCCGGAGAGAGCGGGGCTTTACCGGCGACAGGCCTACTCCGCCGCCTCCGCGCGACGATAGCGCCCGGTATAGTCGAAGAGCTTCTCGCGCACCTGCCAGTGGCGTCCCACCTTGCGGCCCACCACGAAGTCGGGGTGGCGCAGCCGGCGCTGTTCGGCGATCACCTCATCCGGCGTGTGTGGCGACCAGCGGCAGCCGGGGGCACGCAGATGATCGCGCAGGAAGGCTGCGGCGAAAGCGGCGCGCTGGGCCGGAGTCTCGAGGGCGAACCATTCGGTGAGCGTGGTACCGTCCTCATCGTGATAGGTCACTTTCAAACGTGGAAGCCCACGGCCGTTGACGGTGGCTTCGAGCTGCATGCCGGCGACGCGCAGCACCCGGGCATCGCGCAGGCGTAGCGCCTCCTTGAGCTTGTCGTCGGCGTCAACCAGCAGCCGCTTGCAGCCGTGGCAACGGCGGGCGGCGATATCATTCTCGGCGCCGCAGTCGCTACATACCTTGAAGCGGAAACGAAAGTCGCACTGCCTGGTTGCTGTTCCCTTTCTAGGCTCTTTACTGGCGCCCGGGGCCGCGCCGGGCAGGGCCGGCTCGCCGTTCTCAGCGTCCACCAGCCCCTGGCAGCGGCGACCGAAGTGCTCGATGACCAGGTCGCCGTCGCGACGCCCCCAGAAAAGGTTGGCATGGCCGCAGGCCGGGCACTCGACCTGCACCGGCTCGGTATCGCCGGCCGGCTTTGGCGCCCCCACCTCCGGCGCATAGAGGTCCCAAGGGTTGCCGGCGTAATCGAGGACCAGGCAGTCGCGCTTGCCCGGCGAGAGGCGCAGGCCGCGGCCGACGATCTGCTGGTAGAGGCTCACCGACTCGGTGGGGCGCAGGATGGCGATCAAGTCCACGTGGGGCGCATCGAAACCGGTGGTGAGCACCGCCACGTTGACCAGGTACTTGAGCTCACAGGCCTTGAAGGCGCTGATGAGCCGTTCGCGTTCAGCGGAGGGCGTCTCGCCGGTGATCAGCGCCGCCTCGCCCGTCGGCAGGTAGCCGACGATTTCCTCGGCGTGGGCCACACTGGCCGCGAAGAGCATCACACCCTGGCGATCCCGGGCGCGCTCGACCACCTCGGCGATGACCCCCGGAGTAGCACGGTTTCCTGCGACCACCCGATTAAGCTCCTCCTCTCGGAAGAGGCTACCCGCCGCCGGGCCTGACGTGGAGAATAGTGCCGAGAAATCGTAGCGTTCGACGGCGGCGTCGACCCGCACCGGTTGCGCCAGATAGCCCTGCTTGACCATCAGCCGCAACGGCTGCTCGAAAACACAGTCGCGAAAAAAGGCGTTTTCGTCGCCGCGTACCATGCCGTGATGATGACGGTGGTAGATGAAGCCCTGGCCCAAGCGATAAGGGGTCGCCGTGAGGCCCAGAATCTTGAGGCGTGGGTTGGCCGCACGCAGGTGGTCAATCACCTGGCGGTAGCTGGAATCCTCCGCCGGCGATACCCGATGGCACTCGTCGATCACCAGCAGGGTGAAATCCCGATCGCCGAAGCGCTCCAGCCCACGCACAACCGACTGCACCGAGCCGAATACCACCTGGCGTCCGGCCTCCTTGCGACCCAAGCCGGCACTGAAGATGTCGGCCTCGAGGCCGTACGCCTGGTACTTGGCGTGATTCTGTTCCACCAGCTCGCGCACGTGGGCCAGCACCAGGACCCGACCTCGAGCCAGGCTCGCCAGCTCGGCGATCACCAGCGATTTGCCACTGCCGGTGGGCAGCACCACCACCGCCGGATCGCTGGTGCCGCGGAAGTGCGCGACAACACGGCTTACCGCCGCCTGCTGGTAGGGGCGCAGGGAGGGAGATGTGGGGCCCGAAGACGCGGAAGGCGGCACCAGTGCCACCTTCCCATCATGCTGACCAGCGGACATCAGCCCAACCAGACCCGCGCATTGCGGAACAGGCGCATCCAGGCACCGTCCTGGGTCCAGTCAGCGGGACGCCAGGAGTTGGTCACCGCGCGCACCACCCGCTCCGGGTGCGGCATCATGATGGTGACCCGACCGTCCGGGGTGGTCAGGCCGGTGATGCCGGAAGGCGAGCCATTAGGGTTGGCCGGGTAGCGGGTGGTTACCTGGCCATGGTTGTCCAGGAAGCGTAGGGCGACCTGGCCGCTGCCTTGGATATTGCGCAGGTGGGCGCTGTCACGGAACTCGGCACGGCCTTCGCCGTGGGCCACGGCAATCGGCAGACGCGAGCCCTCCATGCCGGCCAGCAGGATCGACGGGCTCTCCTCCACCTGCACCATGGAGACCCTCGCCTCGAACTGCTCGGACTCGTTGCGCACGAAGCGCGGCCAGGCCTCGGTGCCGGGAATCAGCTCCTTGAGCTGGGCGAGCATCTGGCAGCCGTTGCACACCCCCAGCGAGAAGCTGTCGTCGCGCTCGAAGAAGGCCGCGAACTGCTCCCGCGCACGGGGGTTGAACAGCACCGACTTGGCCCAGCCGCCACCGGCCCCCAGCACATCGCCATAGGAAAAGCCGCCGCAGGCCACCAGGCCATTGAACTGCTCCAGGGAGATACGCCCCTCGAGGATATCACTCATGTGCACGTCCACTGCCTCGAAGCCGGCCCGGTCGAAGGCCCAGGCCATCTCCGACTGGCCGTTGACGCCTTGCTCGCGCAGCACCGCCACTGCAGGGCGGGCCTTGTTCAAGTAGGGCGCGACAATATCCTCGTCGACATCGAAGGTTGGCTGGGCGGAGAGCCCGGGGTCGCGGCCATCGAGCAGGCCATCGAACTCGCTCTTGGCGCAGTCGGCGTTGTCACGCAACGCCTGCAGGCGGAAGCTGGTCTCGGCCCAGGTCCGCTCAGCCAGCAGCCGGGTGGTCTCCAGCAACGGCGCCTCGAAGAGGGTCACCCGCACCTGGTCGTCGTAGCGCGGCCGAGCGATGACGCCGCAGGTCTCGATGCCGGCGGCGGCGAACTGGGCCAGCACCGCCTCGGTATCCTTGCGGTTCACCTGGATCACCGCTCCGAGCTCCTCTGCGAAGAGGGCATTGAAGGCGTCGACGGGCTCGTCGCTAAGCCAGTCGAGCTTGATCTCGAGGCCCGTATGGGCGGCGAAGGCCATCTCCAGCAGGGTCACCAGCAGGCCACCGTCGCTGCGGTCATGATAGGCCAGCAGCTTGCCCTCGGCGTTGAGACCCTGGATTACCGCGAAGAACGCCTTGAGGTCTTCGGGGTCGTCCAGATCCGGGCACTCGTCGCCCACCTGGCCGTAGACCTGGGCCAGGGCCGAGCCGCCCAGACGGTTCTGGCCACCGCCCAGGTCGATCAGCAGAAGGTCGGATTCGTCCTGCTCCAGGTTGATCTGCGGGGTCAGGGTCTTCATGGCATCGGTGACCGGGGCGAAGCCGGTAATCGACAGCGACAGCGGCGAGGTAACGCTTTTCTCTTCCATCTCGCTCTGCCCTGTCTCGCCCTGTCCTTTATCAGCGCCGTCCTCTTCCTGCCAGGCGGTACGCATGGCCATCGAGTCCTTGCCCACCGGAATGGCGATACCCAGCGCCGGGCAGAGCTCCATGCCTACGGCATGAACGGCGTCATACAGCGCCTGGTTCTCGCCCGGGTGATCGGCGGCGCTCATCCAGTTGGCGGAAAGCTTGATGTCGGAGAGCTTGTCGATGGGTGCGGCGGCCAGGTTGGTGATGGCCTCGGCCACCGCCAGGCGGGCGCTGGCGGCCGGATCGATCAGCGCCACCGGCGGGCGCTCACCCATGGCCATGGCCTCGCCGGCATGGGTGTCGAAGCTCGCCGTGGTCACGGCGACGTCGGCCACCGGCACCTGCCAGGGGCCGACCATCTGGTCGCGGGCCACCTGACCAGTGATGGAGCGGTCGCCGATGGTGATCAGGAAACTCTTGGAAGCCACGGCGGGCAGGCGCAACACGCGATCCATGGCCTCGCGCAGGTCGAGGTTGTCGAGCATCACCGCAGAGAGTGTATTGGCCCGACGCTGGAACTCGCGGGTCATCTTCGGCGGCTTGCCGAACAGCACGCTCATCGGCAGGTCGACCGGCTGGCTCTCGAAGTGGCCATCGGTCACCGCCAGGTGGTGGGCCTCAGTGGCTTCGCCCACCACGGCATAGGGGCAACGCTCACGACGGCACAGCGCCTCGAAGGTGTCGAGGTCCTCCGCGGCCACCGCCAGCACGTAGCGCTCCTGGGCCTCGTTGCACCAGATCTCCAGTGGGCTCATTCCCGGCTCGGCGTTGGGCACGGCGCGCAGCTCGAACAGCCCGCCGCGCTTGCCATCCTTGACCAGCTCCGGCAGGGCGTTGGAAAGGCCGCCGGCACCCACGTCATGAATGAAACGGATGGGATTGCCCTCATCCAGTGCCCAGCAGCGGTCGATGACCTCCTGGGCGCGGCGCTCCATCTCGGGATTGCCGCGCTGAACCGAGGCGAAATCCAGGTCGGCGCTGGAGGTCCCCGACGCCATGGAGGAGGCCGCGCCGCCGCCCAGGCCGATGAGCATCGCCGGGCCGCCCATCACGATCAATTTGCCACCGACCGGGATCTCGCCCTTCTCGACGTGGCCGTCGCGGATATTGCCATAGCCGCCGGCGAGCATGATCGGCTTGTGGTAGCCACGGCGCTCTATGCCGTCGTGGCCCAGGGTGTCCTGCTCGTAGGTGCGGAAGACTCCAGCGAGATTCGGGCGGCCGAACTCGTTGTTGAAGGCGGCAGCGCCGATGGGGCCCTCGAGCATGATCTCGAGCGCCGACTGGATGCGCTCCGGCTTGCCGTAGTCGAAGGCTTCCCAGGGCTGCACGAACTCGGGGATGCGCAGATTGGAGACGCTGAAGCCGGTCAGCCCCGCCTTGGGCTTGCCGCCGATGCCGGTAGCGCCCTCGTCGCGGATCTCGCCACCGGCGCCGGTGGCCGCCCCGGGGTGCGGCGCGATGGCCGTCGGGTGGTTGTGGGTCTCCACCTTCATCAGGATCTGGATCGGCTCGCGGGTGCTGCCATAGACGGCCCGCTCGCCCTCCTTGCCGGTGAGAGGCGCTGGGAAGAAGCGCGGTGCCTCCGAGCCCTTGATTACCGCGGCGTTGTCGCTGTAGGCGGAGAGGATGTCATCGGGGAAGCACTCATGGGTGTGCTTGATCATCCCGAACAGGGAGTGACTCTGTGGCTCGCCATCGACTACCCAGTCGGCGTTGAAGATCTTGTGGCGGCAGTGCTCGGAGTTGGCCTGGGCGAACATCATCAGTTCGATGTCCGTGGGGTTACGGCCAAGGTCACGGAAGGCATCGACCAGGTAGTCGATCTCGTCCTCGGCCAGCGCCAGCCCCAGCTCGGCGTTGGCGGTGGCCAGCGCCTCGCGGCCCCCTTCGAGCACGACGACGCTGCCCAGCGGCGCCGGCTCGTGGTGCTCGAAGAGTTTGGCCGCGTCGGAGGCATCGGCGAGCACGCTTTCGGTCATGCGGTCGTGCAGGGCCGCCTTGATCTGCTCGAAGGCAACTTCGGTGAGGGTGCCTTCGAGCTTCACCCGGTAGGCAACGCCACGCTCGATGCGCCGCACCCTGGCCAGACCGCAGTTGTGGGCGATGTCGGTGGCCTTCGAGGACCAGGGCGACTGCGTGCCGATACGCGGCACCACCAGAAACAGCTGACCCTCGGCACGGCGCTCACCTTGCAGTTCTGGGCCCTCGCGCTGTTGCGCTGGACCATAGTCGAGCAGTTGCTCCAGCAGGCGACGCTCGTCGTCCCCCAGGTCGCCGTCATGGTCGACGAAGTGGACATGTTCAGCGTGCAGGGACTCGACCTCGGGAACGGATGCGCGCAGGGCGTCCAGCAGCTTGGCATGACGGAAAGCAGATAGGGCGGGCGCGCCTCGCAGTTCGAGCATATCCTGGAGCCTCTGAAACAGGGAGAGTTCGGGGCCGCGACCGGCGGCAACGAGCGCACATGATACGGGAAAGCGCCGGGCGCGAGAAATCGGCGCAGATGACAGCCGCCCGCGGGCTGGGTAAGGTTTAGGATCTAATCGCCGCACATCGCCTACATGCCTGCATTCCCGACCGACCCTGCCCGACGCCAGTGGCGCGGGACCGTTCTCCTGACCAGCGCCCTTCTGTTGGCGCTGCTGCCCGTGCGTTCCGGCACCCCGGAGGGGCCGCATCTGGAGGAGGTACTGGCCCGGGACTTCCTCAGCGTGCACACCCGCAACACCCCCACCACCTACTACGAAGGGCGCCAGGGGCCCACCGGGTTCGAATACGAGCTGGTGCGGCGCTTCGCCAACCACCTGGGAGTCAGCCTGACCCTGGATGCCGACCACCACATCCAGGGCGTTCTGGATGCCGTACGCGAGGAAGGCGACCTCGGTGCGGCCGCCCTGCCCCTGGATCCGACGCTGGAGGGCCTGCTTTTCAGCCGGCCGATCATGCTGCTGCAGCCGTTGTTGGTCTATCGCCGCGATCTGCACCCGCCGGAGACGATTGCCGAACTCGATGGGCTGGAGATCGGCACCCTGCGCGGATCCGGGGCCGACCGTGTGCTGCGCGAACTGCAGACCGAGCATCCCGAGCTGAGCTGGAAGGAATCAGTCGCCCTGGAAGTGGCCGATCTACTTGGCCAGGTGGCACGCGGCAACCTGGATGCGGCAGTGGTCTTCGAGCACCAGTTCCGCCTCAATCGGTTGTTCTTTCCCGAGGTCGAGGATGGCTTCACCCTCGGCAAGCCACTTTCCCTGGCCTGGGCCTTCCCCGCAGGACGCGGCCTGGGGCTGGTCAATGCCGCCAACCGCTTCCTCGATGACCTGCGCCGCGACGGCGAACTCGATGCCCTGGTAGCCAGCTACTTCGGCCATGACGATTATCTCGAATACGTGGGCGCCCGCATCTTTATTCAACAAGCCCGCGAGCGCCTGCCGCATTACGCCGAGCTGTTTCGTGAGGCCGCCCGCAATACCCGCTTCGACTGGAAGCTGCTGGCCGCCGTGGGCTACCAGGAGTCCCATTGGGACCCCAAGGCCACCTCGCCTACCGGCGTGCGCGGGCTGATGATGCTGACCAACGCCACATCCGGCGATCTCGGCGTCGACAATCGCCTCGACCCCGCTCAGAGCATTCACGGCGGCGCCCGTTACTTGCGAGAATTAAAGAATCGACTGCCCGAGTCGATAACCGATGAAGACCGGCTCTACATGGCCATGGCCGCCTACAATGTCGGCCTCGGCCATCTCTACGATGCCCGCAGGATCACCGAGCAGCGCGGCGGCGACCCAGACCAGTGGCGCGATGTGCGCGAGTCCCTGCCACTGCTCCAGGAACGCAAGTGGCACAGCCAGACCCGCCACGGCTACGCTCGCGGCGGCGAGCCAGTGATCTATGTCCGCAATATCCGCCGCTACTACGAGATCCTGGCCTACCTTGACCGCAGCCAGGAGCAGTTTCATGAACTCAATGCTCGCCTGCCGGATGGAGACGACAGCGATGTTTTCCAGCTCGTCCCCCCCAACACCTGATCGACGAGCTGGACCGTGGTAACGCGACCTTCCCTCAACCTGACGCTATTGGCGCTGCTCCTGGCTGTGCTCGCCTCGCTGCTAGACTGGGTGCCGCCCGGGCAGGCTCTTTCCCTGACGGGCTCGCTGCCGATTCTCGCAACGACCCTCTGCCAGCTCGCCTGGCATCACCACCACCAGGCACTGGCACGCTGGACAGGGCTGGCGATACTGATGGTGCTGATCTTCGCCCTGGCCAGCTTCCTGATACCGGAACACTGGATTGCCCATGCCGCCTGGAATCGGCTTGCCGAGCGGCTGATAGCCGGCAGCCTGATCGTCGACTGGCGGCCTCCCTTGCTGGTCATCCTCTGCCTGATCATGCTGATCGCAAGCCTGCTGGTAAGGACCCGCGCCAACCTGGGATCGCCCCAGCTGCAGGCCATGACCGCGCTCCTTCTGATCATGCAGGGGATCGAGACCTGGCATGCCCCCCACCTGCTCTCGCTGGCCGGCTCAGCCCTGGAGCAGGCTGCCCTCTGGAGCCTGCTGGCCGCCCAGCTCAGCGGGGTTGCGGCCAACTGGCGGGATCATTTTCCCGGCCTGAAGCGTGCCCTCTCCGCCGGTGTTCTGCTGACCTGCCTGACGCTGCTCTTCTGGCACCAGCAAAAGACACTGGTAGAGAGCAACCTCCGCGCGGATACGCAGGTCCAGAGCCAACGTCTCGCGGAAAATCTGTCACGGGAAATCCACGATCATCTCCAGGCAATGCAGCGGTTTGCCAACAGCTGGGAATTGCAGGACAGTCTGCCCGCCGAGGCCCAATGGGCACGTCAGGCCGCTCCCTACCATCGGGATTTCCAGTATTTCCTTAACATCGCCTTCATCGATACCGATAGCCGCATTCGACGTGTCTATCCCGCCAGCGCGACCAATCAGCGCCTATTGGGCAGGCGACTCTTCGATGCACAACCCGAGGGGCGCTCTGCCCAGGGAGAAGCCCTCTTCAGCGGCCGGATAGGACGCACCGGCATCATCGAGCTCCTGCAGGGCGAACCCGGGATCATCCACTACCTGCCGATTCTCGACGATGACTCGCAAGGGCCACGGGGGGCCGTCGGCATGGTGGTCAGCCTACCGGTGCTGGCAGACACTCTCTTCCGCCAGACGAATGCCAACCACTTCGGCCTCTCTCTGATGACACTCGACCAGACGCTGGCCGAGCGCGAGGCCATAGCTCGCGTGGCCGCCTGGCAGCACCGCTCGTCCATCGATCTGGATGGCCTTTCGCTGACCCTGGTCTCGAGGCCGACCCTGAGCCTGCTACTGAGCCGACTGTCTCGCCAGCCGGTGGTCAGCCTGACTACCGGCCTGTTGCTCGCCTATCTGCTCTACATGGTGCTCTTCGCCCACCACCACATGGCCTCACAGCAGCGCCTGATGGTTCGCTCCAACCGGGAGTTGCGCCACGAGGTGCGCAATCGCACACGATTACAGGAGGAGGTCGAGTGGCTCGCCAGCCACGATGACCTGACCAAGCTGCCCAACCGCCGACATTTCATGCAGGTCCTGGAACGCCATCACCAAACGCGTCCGCTGAGTCTGCTGATTTGTGACATCGACCATTTCAAGCAGATCAACGACACCTTCGGCCACCTCCAGGGCGACCACTACCTCAAGCGTATCGGTGAGCTGGGAAGGGAAATCATCGAGTCGGCCGGCGGGGTCTTCGCTCGTTATGGGGGTGAGGAATTCATTGCCTGCCTGCCGAGCCATGACGCCGTCATGGCAAGAGACATCGCCGAACACCTGCGGGAAGCCATACAGCATCTCGACCTGCGCCAGGCCGATGGACGCCCTCTCACCATCAGTATCGGCGTCACCACCCAGATGGATGGCGAACTCCAGATCGATGCCCTCCTGCAGGCCGCCGATGAAGCGCTCTATGCGGCCAAGGCCGAGGGACGCAACAGGGTGATCATCGCTCCCCCACCCTCAGCGCCAGCAGGATCGTCACCCTGATGACGGCCCTTCACGGCGCGTCGCGAAGAAGTCCCTGAGCAGTCGGGAGGCCCTGGAGGCCAGAACACCGCCCTGCACCTCGACCCGATGGTTGAACCAGGGCTGGGCGAAGAGGTTGGCCTTCGATTCCACCATGCCACTGCGTGGCTCAGCCGCGCCGTAGACCAGCCGCGCCAGGCGAGCATGGATGATCGCCCCGGTACACATCAGGCAGGGTTCCACGGTCACGTAGAGGGTGCAGCCATCCAGCCGGTAGTTGCCAAGCCGCGCGCCGGCATCACGCAGGGCGCGGATCTCGGCGTGAGAGCTGGGATCGTGCTCCCCCACCGGGGCGTTGAAGCCCGCGCCGAGGATCTCGCCCGCGGCGTCCACCACCACGGCGCCCACCGGGACCTCGCCGGCGGCAAGCCCCTGCCGGGCTTGATCCAACGCCCGGTGCATGTAGAAGTCGTCGCTGCGCACTGTCATGAACTCCCGTAGACTGGGTGGCATTCAGACGATCGTATGATAGCGATGGCCGCCATGCCATCACCCCGGAGGAGAACGATGAAGCACGACGCCCTGAACGCCCTGGTAGACCTGCTCGCCCTGGAGCCACTGGAGGAACACCTGTTCCGCGGCCGCAGCCAGGACCTCGGCCTGCCCCAGCTATTCGGTGGCCAGGTGCTGGGCCAGGCGCTTTCGGCGGCCAGTCAGACCGTCGATTCGGCGCGCGACGCGCACTCTCTCCACGGCTACTTCCTTCGCCCCGGGGATCCCCATCGCCCGGTGGTCTATCAGGTCGATGCGATCCGCGACGGAGCGAACTTCACCACCCGCCGGGTCACGGCCATCCAGAAGGGTCGGCCGATCTTCTTCTGCAGCGCCTCCTTCCACGGTGAGGAGGAGAACATCACCCACCAGCCTGCCATGCCCGACGTCGCCCTACCCGAGACGCTTGTGGAGAGCGATGCCCGCTTGGAGCGCTTTCCCGGGCACCCCATCGAGTTCCTGCACCTTGGCGATGAGGCCGAGGCTGGTCGACCGGCCCGCAAGCGCCTCTGGTTCCGGCTGGTCGGCGACCTGTCCGACGATCAGACGTTACACCGCTACCTACTCGCCTACATTTCCGACTTCAACCTGTTGACCACCGCCCTGGTGCCTCACGGCATTGACTTCCGCGACCCTCAGTTGCAGATCGCCAGCCTCGACCATGCCCTCTGGTTCCACCATGACGTCAGGGTCAACGACTGGCTGCTCTACGACATGGACAGCCCCTGGGCTGGCGGGGCAAGGGGCTTCGCCCGCGGCAGTATCTACGACCGCCAAGGTCGGCTGGTCGCCTCCAGCGCCCAGGAGGGGCTGACCCGGCTACGCCGCTGATGTCTGGCATCGGGCCTGAAGCGGCGCTACCATGCCACTGCTGCCGCAATAGCTCAGTTGGTAGAGCAACGCATTCGTAATGCGTAGGTCGGAGGTTCGACTCCTCTTTGCGGCACCAGACATTTCAGTGAGCATACCGAACGGATCCTGACCGACTGGCTGAGACTGGCACCGGAAGTCATCGACGCTCCACGCGCCAATGGCGTGACCTGGGGATACCACGACGTGGGTCCCCGATCATGCTGGTCGCGCTGACCACCCTCGGCCTTCCGATTTCCCTGGCCATAATGCCTACACCCTGATTGATAATCTCGAGAGCCTGTGAACATACTGGCAGGAGATCGTTACTGACTCTCCTCAACATGGACGCTGGCGAGCATGCGGATTCGACAATCCTGCTGTCTAGGATGGCATTGGATAAGAAAACGTATCATTGCGAACACCCATATCCCCATACGCCTTCTGCGTGTCGATACCCTCGGCGATCTGTCGCTATTCGACTTGAGCCTGAGTCCGTCGCTGCTGACAGTGCTGATGCAAACCAGCCAGTTGACCCGCGAGACCGCTGAGGAAACTATTAACGAAAAGTTCGATGGCCGGAAAACCCGACCATGAAGCTCGTGCGCCTGTCCGTGATCAGCATTACCGCTTGCGTAATGGGCCTTATCGCCCTGGTTCTGGTGGGTCTGCACAGCATGGGCGAGATGCATGAAAAACAGGCAGAGATCAAGGCCCTGATGGATCTCCACCACCGCATCGGGGAGTTCTCCGTGGCCAGCGACGCGCTGCTGACCAATCGTGTCCCCCCGTCGCGATTGGCGAGCTATCGTGACGAGGCAGTCTCCCTCAAGCAGACCTTGTCAACGCTGTCGGATGATCATCCCGGCGCTCGCCGCGCCATCCACCACATCGACTTCCTGGTCGGCACCCTCTCGGCTGTCTATTCGCAATCCGCCAGGCTCCAGGAGGGAAGCGATGCCCAACGCCAGGCCGACAGCCCGCTGCTTCTGTCCCTGCACAGCCAGGCCATCATGAATCAGGTGGCCGACTACGGTATCGAACTGGATACCGCGCTTCGAGAGGTAACGATCCAGCGTCAGGCACAGATCGCCCGCGATGCCAACTGGATCGCTGCCAGCTTTGCCGGTGCGGCGGTCATGTTCGGCCTCTTCTGCGTCGCCGCCTTCGGGCTCCTCTTCAAGCGAATCAATGGCCCCCTTCGGACGCTTTCACAAGCTGTACAAAGGGTCGAAGCCGGCGAGCATGGCGTTCACGTTCCGGTGTCGGGCTCGGACGAATTCGCCGACCTCTCACGCACCTTCAACCGGATGCTCGACCAGCAGGAATCCATGGTCGAGACCCTCTCCGGTGCCCTGGCCACTCGCAGGGCACTGATCGACTCGCTTCCCGCCCATATCGCCCTGCTGAATGAGACGGGCAAGATTCTCGACGTCAACAACCAGTGGCGACACTTCGGCACCGACAATGACCAGCGGGACGCCACCTTCGGGGTCGGCAGCAACTACCTGGCGGTGTGCCGTGCCGCCGATGGCGACTGCGCCGAGGAGGCACTCGAAGCAGCCGATGGCTTGCAGGCCGTACTGGCGGGTGACAGGGACGCCTTCGCTCTCGAATATCCCTGCCATTCCCCTGACCAGCCTCGCTGGTTCCGCATGATGGCGACTCGGCTTATACCGGCCCAAGAGGCGCAAGGCTTCCTGGGCGCCGTGGTAATGCACGTGGATATCACCGAACGCAAGTTGGCGGAACAGGAGCTGAAGCGACAGGCCTATGAGGATCCGCTGACAGGCATTGCCAATCGGCTGGGTTTCATCGAAGCCTTCTCGCGCCATCTCGATCGACACGGCTGGAACCCTCAGGACATCGTCGCCCTGCTGGATATCCGGGAGATGCGCAGCATCAACGATGCCCATGGTTACCATGTGGGCGACCAGTTGTTGATCGAGATGGCACGTCGCCTCGGGGAACACCTCTCGGATAACACGCTGCTCGGCCGTATCAGCGGTGACCAGTTCATCGTCTTGCTGCCCGGTGACGATGCCTCGCGACCCTACGAGCGTCTTGATCAGCTGGCTAACATCTTCCATCAGCCGATACATCTTTCAGAACTGATCATCGAGATCGAGGCCCGTGGCGGCTATACCATGCTGGGAGAGGACGAGCGCAGCGCCGAGGCCCTGCTCCACGAGGTGGAGATCGCCCTGCATGAGACTCGCCGGCGAGATAACAGCCAGTTCCATAGCTACGACCGGGAGATGGATCGGCGCGCGCAGCAGCGCATCGACCTGACGCGAGAGCTTCGAGTCGCCCTGGAGAATGACCAGTTCGAGTTGCACTTCCAGCCCAAGGTGGACCTGGCGACCGGCACAATGATCGGCTGCGAGGCGCTGATCCGCTGGGCGCACCCGGAGCGCGGCATGCAGATGCCTGGCCAGTTCATCCCTGTCGCCGAGCAGAGCCAGCTGATCGGCCCGATCGGCGAATGGGTACTCTTCGAGGCCTGTCGTCATCTGCGTGAATGGCAGGAGGCGGGGCTCGACCTGGTCCGGGTCTCAGTGAACGTCTCAGTGGACCAGTTCCGCCTGGGTGACTTCACCCACAAGGTAAGAGAGGCGCTCGAGACCTACACCATCGATCCCGCCGCCCTGACCCTGGAGATCACCGAAAGTGTGTTCAGCGAGGAATCCGAGACGCTGCGCCGGCAACTCAATGACCTGCATGCACTGGGGGTGCGGCTCTCCCTGGATGACTTCGGTACCGGCTATTCGTCCTTGCTCTACCTCCAGCGATACACCTTCGACGAGATCAAGATCGACATGGGCTTCGTTCGGCGAATCCTCGACGAGCCCCTCAACCGCAACCTCGTGTCCATGATCCTGGGCATCAGCGAGGTATTGGGGGCCGATACCGTAGCCGAGGGCGTTGAGAATACCGCCGTGCGCGATGCCCTGCTCGAGCTGGGGTGCCGAATCGGCCAAGGCTACTATTACAGCATGCCGCTGGAAGTGGAGGACTTCCGCTGGTTGCTGGAGAAGCATTCCCGTCTGCCCCTGGCACCGCCCACGCCCACTGACACTCCCCTCTGATGGCTCCATAACTCCGGGGATGACATGACGCACGCAGGATGACGGAGGAACTTTTATGTCGGAGGAACCTTTCGAGCAGGAGATACGATGAACGATACCGACGCGATAGCGGAACACGGACTCGTCAAACGACCCACCGGCATTCACGACCTGGACACGGTCACCCATGGCGGGCTGCCCGCTGGCGGCGCCACCCTGGTAATCGGCGAACCCGGCTGCGGCAAGACCATCATCGGCCTGCAGATCCTCGCCAGCGCCCTGGAACGTGGGGAAGGCGGCGTTTTCATGAGCTTCGAGGAGTCGCGCGAGCAGCTCCTGCGCAATGCCGATGCCTTCCGCTGGGGGCCGCAACTGAGGGAGTCACCACGCTGCGAGATCATCGACGGCCAATCGATGAGGCGTGCCGAATTTTCCGGGGCCTTCGATATCGAAGGGCTCCTCGCCGTGCTGGACCTATGTGCCAAACGCGTGGATGGCAGCTGGATCGTACTCGATGGCATCGATCAACTGCTGCGTCGCCAACCGGACAGCCAGACGGCCATCGACCAGATCGCTCAGCTCAATGACTGGTGCATCGAGCAAGGCTATTCGATGTTGTTGACCGGCAAGCACATGGGTGACAACCGCCCCCAACCGGATTACCTCAGCGGCATCGAGTTCATGCTGTCCACTATCCTGGTGCTGTCCAGCACGCTGGTGGAAAAGCGCCTCAACCGACGCTTTCGCATTGCCAAGTACCGGGGCACCCGCCACAACCCCGACGAGCTCGCCATGCTGATCGATGACGCCGGCATCCATCTCCCCTATGCCGACCCCTTCGTCGCCGAATCGGTACCGGCCGCCGGCGAACGTCTCGGTACCGGCATCAAGCGACTCGACAAGATACTCGATGGCGGCGTCTATCGCGGCTCTATCGTGCTGGTTTCCGGCCAGCCCGGGACCTCCAAGACTACCCTGGGGGCAGCCTTCGTTGCGGCTGCCGCCAGGCGGGGCGAGCGCGCGCTACTGGTCAGCTTCGACGAGTTCGCCCGCCAGGTCGTGCGCAACGTCGCCACCCTGGGCATCGACCTGCAGACGCCCATCGACAGCGGCCATCTTAAAGTCGTCACACGAGCGAGTTGGGATGCATTGGTCGAAGAGCACTACATGGCCATGCTGGAACTGCTCGATGACTTCCAACCCGACTGCCTGGTCATCGACCCGGCCTCGGCCCTGCTCAAGTCGTCCGGTGCCGAGAGTGCCTTCCTCGCCCTGGAGCGTCTACTGGCCATCACACGCATCCGTGGCATTACCACGCTGCTCACCTCGCTGTCCGAGGCTGATGATCCCTTCGACGAATCCACCCTGAGCCATGCCTCGACCCTGGCGGATACCTGGATCGTGCTGCGCTACCAGGTCATCGGCGGCGAGCGTAATCGCTCACTGACGGTGGTCAAGTCTCGGGGAACGGCCCACTCCAACCAGGTCCGCGAGATGACGCTCTCCCACCAGGGTATCGACCTCGCCGATGTCTATCCCTATGGCAGCGAGGTCCTGATGGGTACGGCGCGCGTCCAGAAGGAAAGCGAGGAAGCCGCCCTGCGGCAACGCCAGCTCAAGGAACGCCTTCGCCAGCGACAGCGATTGGAACGGGACATCGACAAGACCCGTGGCTTTATCCAGCAGGGGCAGGAGGAGCTTGAACGCCTGCAGGAGGCACTGACCGCCGAACATCACGACCAGACGGAAGCCGATGATCAGGTGGAACGTCACGAGCACAGCATCCTGCGCCGCCGGGATGCCGACCAGGGAGGAGTCGACCCGTGAACCGCCCGCTTGCCGACGATGGCCAACACCAGCACGACAGCTCGCTCATCCTCTTCGTGACCGGCGAGGCGCCGCGTTCCCACCGGGCCCAACGCAACCTGGCGGCCGCCCTCGACGCCAGCGGCATCAGCGACGCTCCGGCCCGCGAGATAGACCTGTTGCATGAGCCGCAACAGGCCATCCACTTCGGCATCTTCGCCACCCCCGCCCTGATGCACATCGACGCCTCGGGGAACCGCCGAGTGCTCTATGGGGACCTCTCCGATGAACACAGGCTGAAGGACTTCCTGTCCGTGCTCTGATACGGACAGGCCTGCTCAACCGAATCTGACGCCATCACCCTGGCCGGACACTCACGACCGGCCAGGGCAAGGCTCAGGACTTGCCGGCAGTGAAGCCACCGTCGACCATCAGGGTGGTGCCGGTAACGAAGCTGGCCTCGTCGCTGGCCAGAAACAGGAAGGCGTTGGCCACCTCCTCGGCGCGCCCCAGCCGTCCCATCGGATGCAGGCTGATCAGCCCCTCGATCATGTCGTCATCCAGGGCCTCGAGCAGCGGGGTGTCGATATAACCGGGCCCGATGGCGTTGACCCGCACGCCCTTCGGCGCCGCTTCGATGCCAAGGGTGCGGGTCATGTTGACCACCCCGCCCTTGGCAGCGGTATAGGCGGCGGTCTGGGACTGGCCGAAGACCCCGAGGATGGAGGCGCAGTTGACGATGCTGCCGCCGCCCTGGCGATACATCACCTTGAGCGCCGCACGGGCCACCCGGAAGACCCCGTTGAGGTTGATATCGATGACCTTCAGGTAGTCATCGTCCTCGAGCTCGTCGGTGGGGCAGATGCCGCCGATGCCGGCATTGTTGAACACCGCCTCCACACTGCCCAGCTCCGCAACGGTCTCCTCGAACAGGCGATCCACCTGGGCGGTATCGGTGACGTCGCATGCCTTGAACAGGCAGCCTCCGTCGTAGCGGTCATCGAGTTCGGCGGCCCTTGCCTGGCCGTCGCTGCCCTCGAGGTCGGCGATGACCACGCTGGCGCCCTCCTGCAGGCAGCGCTCCACGCTGGCCAGGCCGATACCGCTGGCACCGCCGGTGACGATGACGTTCTTGCCCTTCATGCGCATGGGTCTTCTCCTGTCGATGACCTTCCGGCGCGACGAACGACCACGCCTTTGTGCCCCCCCAGTGTAGCAAGCACCCGACCGCGAAAACCCCGCACCACTGCAGCTTCCGGCACTTTCTCAGCGTGTCTTGACCCGCATCAACTCGTTCCAGCGCGTGGTGTAGCGCGAGGTACGCCGCTCGCAGCGCAGCGCCCAGGCGGTGCCTTGGCGTGGCAGGCCGAAGCGCACGGTATCACGGCCCATCTCACGATTGAGCCGGTCCACCGTCGCCATCAGCCGCTGGCTGCGCCCGCGCGCCCCCTCGCTGCGCGGAGCCAGCAGCGAGAGCTGGTGGCAGTCGGCCTCCACCAGGTCGAGCAGCATCACTCCGCATTTCTGGTAACGCACACCCTCGAGGAAGATCGCCGCGAGCCCCCGAGCAGCGGCCTCGAGCAGCTCGCGGCTGTCGTCGCTGGGGGCCGGCAACGGCACCACCACGCTGTTGCGGTACTGGCGCTCGCCGGCCAGGTGCTGGTTGGTGCGCACAAAGACCATCAGCGCCCGGGCCTGGCTGCCCTGGCCACGCAGCTTCTCGGCCCCGCGGGCGACGTGCTGGCGCACGGCCTCCTGCAGATCGGGCAAGGCACCGGTCAACCGCCCGAAGGAGCGCGAGACCATGATGCGCTGGCGCGGCGCATTGATGTCATCGAGCAGGATGGCCGGGCGACCGCGCAGCTCCCAGACGATGCGCTCCAGCACCACCGAGAAATGGCGCCGGATCTGCTTGGGATCGGCCTGGCGCAGCTGCCAGGCGGTGTGGATCTCCATCAGCGCCAAGCGTTCGGCGGTGCGTCGCGCCACGCCCCACAGCTCGGTCACCGGCAGCCCCTCGAGCAGCGCCCGAGTGGCGGGGCCGTCGGCCTCGAGCAGGCAGACGCCCTCATAGGCAGGAAGCTTCTTGGCTGCCCGGTTGGCCACCTTGGCCAGCACCCGGGTCGGTGCCAACCCCACGCAGACCGGAATGCCGGTATCGCGGCGTACGGTCTCGCGCAGCCGCTGGGCATGGGCCTCCAGGCCGGCCGAGGCGAACCCGGAAAAGCCCACGAAGCTCTCGTCGATGGAGTAGACCTCCACGTCCGGCGAGAACTCGGCCAGGATCAGATTGACCCGCCGGCTCATGTCACCGTAGAGCGCATAGTTGCTGGAGAGCAGTACCGCCTGGCGGCGAATGGCCGGCGGCAGCAGATGCATCGGCGCCCCCATCGCCACGCCCAGTGCCTTGAGTTCGTTGGAGCGCGCCACCACACAGCCGTCGTTGTTGGAGAGCACGCCGACCGGCCGCCCCTCCAGGCGCGGGTCGAAGACACGCTCGCAGCTGACGTAAAAGTTGTTGCAGTCGACCAGGGCGATCACGGCTCGCCCCCCGGCAATGCATGGAGCACATGGGTGACCACGCCCCACACCTCACATTCGCGGCCCGCCAGCGGAATCGGCGCGAAGCGCGGGTTGCTGGCCATCAGGAAGGTCTGCTCGCCACGGCGTTCCAGGCGCTTCACGGTGGGCTCGCCATCCACGGCGATCACCACCACCCGCCCGGGCAGCGGCTCCAGGCTGCGGTCCACCACCAGCAGATCGCCGTCGTGGATACCGTCACCCAGCATGGAGTCGCCCTCGGCGCGCACGAAGTAGGTGGCGGCCGGGCGCTTCACCACATGGGCGTGCAGGTCGATCTCCACATCCAGGTGGTCGTCGGCGGGGCTGGGAAAGCCCGCCCGAACCCGGCAGCCCATCAGCGGCTGGGCCGACTCGCCGGGGAGCAGCACGGCGCGGCCGATCATCCGGGCGGTGGTGGATATCGACGACATCAGAGGCCTCTCCGCCAAATACTGTTTATATGTATAGTATTCGACATTTTTTCCCTGCCTGGCAAGCCCTGCCAGCACCCGGGGGCGCGTGCTACCGTGAAGGAGCGAACACAAAGAACCATTACAAGAAACGATCACCAGGACGCCCGCCATGCCCCATCCGCTGCTCTCCCGCCAGCCCTTCACCGCGAAAGGCAAAGTCGTCTCCGCCCGCGAGGCCGTGAATCTGATCCGCGACGGCGACGCCGTAGCGACCGGCGGCTTTGTCGGTATCGGCTTCGCCGAGGGGCTCGCCGTGGCCCTGGAGGGACGCTTCCTGGAGACCGGCGAGCCCCGCGACCTGACCCTGATGTATGCCGCCGGCCAGGGCGACGGCAAGGAGCGCGGGCTCAACCACCTGGGTCACGAGGGGCTGGTGGCGAGGGTGATCGGCGGCCACTGGGGGCTGGTGCCCGCCCTGCAGAAGCTCGCCCTCGAGGGGCACATCCAGGCCTGGAACCTCCCTCAGGGGGTGATCTCGCACCTCTTCCGCGACATCGCCGCCGGCAAGCCCGGCACCCTCACCCGGGTGGGCCTGGGCACCTTCGTCGACCCGCGCCTGGGCGGCGGCAGGATCAACGACGTCACCACCGAGGAGCGCGTCTCGCTGCTGCCCATCGACGGCGAGGAGTACCTCTTCTACCGGGCCCTGCCGCTGCAGGTGGCGCTGCTGCGCGGCACCACCGCCGACACCCTGGGCAACGTCAGCATGGAGCGCGAGGCCCTGACCCTGGAGGCGCTGGCCATCGCCACGGCGGTGCGCAACGCCGGGGGCGTGGTGATCGTGCAGGTGGAGCGCCTCGCCGAGCACGGCACCCTGCACCCCAAGGACGTGAAGATCCCCGGCATCCTGGTCGACTGCGTGGTGGTCTGCGAGGATCCCGCCCACCACTGGCAGACCTTCCGCACCGCCTACAACCCGGCCTTCTCCGGCGAGATCCGCGCCCCCATGGCAACGCCAGAGCCGCTGCCGCTCTCGGCCCGCAAGATCATCGCCCGGCGCGCGGCCTTCGAGCTCAGGCCCAACAGCGTGGTCAATCTGGGGATCGGCATGCCCGAGGGCGTCGGCGCGGTGGCGAGCGAGGAGCGCCTGCTCGAGCACCTGACCCTGACCGCCGAGCCCGGGGTGATCGGCGGGCTGCCGGCCGGCGGGCTCGACTTCGGCGCGGCACTGAACACCCAGGCGATCATCGACCAGCCGGCCCAGTTCGACTTCTACGACGGCGGTGGGCTCGACATCGCCTTCCTGGGCATGGCCCAGGTGGACGGCGCGGGCCACGTCAATGTCTCGCGCTTCGGCCCCCGACTGGCCGGCGCCGGCGGCTTCATCAACATCAGCCAGAATGCCCGCAAGGTGGTGTTCATGGGCACCTTCGTGGCCACCAGGGAGGCCCTAGCCATCGTCGACGGGCGCCTCGAGGCGCCCCCCGGCGGCCAGAGCAAGTTCGTCGCCGAGGTGGAGCATCGCACCTTCAGCGGGACGCTCGCCGCCGCGGACGGCAAGCCGGTCTGCTATGTCACCGAGCGGGCGGTGTTCGAGCTCACCCCGGAGGGCCTCACCCTCACCGAGATTGCCCCGGGAGTCGATCTGGAGCGCGACGTCCTGGCGCTGATGGACTTCACGCCGCGGATGCCCGAGCCACCCCGGCTGATGGACGCGCGGATCTTCCGCGAGGCGCCCATGGGGCTCGCCGAGGAACTGCTCGACCAGCCGCTGGCGCAGCGCTTCAGCCTCGACGAGGAGGCAGGCATTCTCTTCATCAACTTCGAGCACCTGCGCGTCACCTCCCGGGCGGACATCGAGGCCATCGAACAGGAGGTCGAGCGTCGTCTCGCTCCGCTGGGCCGCCGGGTCCAGGCCATCGTCAACTACGACCACTGCCGCATCGACGACAGCCTGCTCGCCCCCTACACCGAGATGGTGCGCGGCCTCGAGCAGCGCTTCTACACCCGGGTGACCCGCTACACCACCAGCGGCTTCATGCGCCGCAAGCTCGGCCACGCCCTGGAGGCACGCGCCGTCTCGCCGCATATCTACGAGAGCGCCGAGGAGGCCCGGGCCCACCTGGGCGACAGCGAGGACTGAGACCGCGGATCAGGTATCGAGGGCCAATGCCTCTACCGGCACCGGCCGTCCGAAGAGGTAGCCCTGGAAGGCGTGACAACCATGCGCCGCCAGCCAGCCCTGCTGGGCCTCGGTCTCGACCCCCTCGGCGATCACCTCCAAGTGCAGGCTCTGGGAGAGGGTGATGATGCTGACGACGATGGCCGCACAGGCCTCGTCCGCCAGCAGGTCAAGCACGAAGGACTGATCGATCTTGAGCTGATCCATCGGCAGACGCCTGAGGTAAGAGAGCGAGGAGTAGCCAGTGCCGAAGTCGTCCAGTGAGAAGCTCACGCCGTGCTCCCTGAGGAGCCGCATGGTCTCGCGGGCCTCGTCGCGATTATCGACGAACAGGCTCTCGGTCACCTCGAGCTTGAGCCGCTCAGGACGGGCGCCGGTGCGCTCCAGGGTGGCCAGCACCCGCGCGACGAAATCCGTCTCGCGGAACTGCTGGGCACTGACGTTCACCGAGACCGTGAGGCCGGCCGTGGCGGGATCCTCGGCCCAAGCCGCCAACTGCCGGCAGGCGGTCTCCAGCACCCAGTCGCCAAGGGGCACGATCAGCCGGTTCTCCTCGGCCAACGGAATGAACTCGCCCGGGGAGACCAGGCCGCGCTCCGGATGCTGCCAGCGCAGCAGTGCCTCGACCCCGACCATACGCCGGTCGGCATTTACCTGAGGCTGGTAGTAGAGCAGGAACTCGTTCCGGGCCAACGCCTGGCGTAGATCCGCCTCGAGTCGCGCACGGGCATGAAGCCTTGCCTGCATGGCCGGATCGAAGAAGCGCAAAGTGTCGCGCCCGGCCTGCTTGGCCTGGAAGAGGGCCATGTCGGCCTGCTGGAGGATCTCATCGAGGGTCGTGCCGTGATCACGGTAGAGCGTGATACCGATGCTGCCGGTCATCGTCACCGAGCTCCCGACCACAGTGACCGACGCCTGGAGCACCCCGAGCAGCTTGTAAGCGACGCGTTCGACGAGAACCGCCACGCGCTGAGGGTCGCGGCCCAGGTCGCGGAGCAGCACGGCAAACTCGTCGCCGTCCAACCGAGCCAGCGTATCACTCGCGCGCAACACCCCCGTCAGTCGGCCTGCGACCTGCTGCAGCAACTGGTCGCCGGCGTGGTATCCCAAGGTGTCGTTGACCTGCTTGAAGTTATCCAGGTCGAGGTAGAGCAGCGCGCCGAACTGCTCGCTGCGATAGCTTTCCTTGAGCGCGTCCTCGAGGTGGTCAAGCAGCAGCCGGCGGTTGGGTACCCCGGTCAGGGGGTCATAGAAGGCGAGCTGGTGTATCTCCGCCTCGGCGGCCTTGCGTTGAGAAATATCGCTGAAGGTGGCCACATAGTGCGTTAGCTCGCCGGCCTCGTCGTGTACCGCGCTGATGGTCAGCCACTCGGGGTACACCTCGCCGTTCCTGCGCCGATTCCAGATCTCGCCCTGCCAACTGCCGTTCTCCCGCACGCATGCCCAGAGGTGCTGGTAGAAGGCCTCGTCGTGGCGTCCGGAACTGAGCAGGCTGGGATTGCGGCCCAACACCTCCGCCTCGGAGTAGCCGGTGATGCGAGTGAAGGTATCGTTGACCTTGAGGATCCTGGCCTGGGCATCGGTGATGACCATGCCCATGTGCGTCTCGAAGGCGGTGGCGGCGATGCGCAACTGGGCCTCGGTGGCACGGGACTGGGTCACCTCGCGCACGACGGCCAGCACGCCGCTGGAGCCGTCGCCCTCCTCGGCCAGCGGACTGAGGATGGCCTGGAAGTCGCGGGGCACGCCGGCCAGGATGACGCGATACTCGGTCTCCACCGGTTCACCGGTGGCCTTCAGCTCGGCCAGGGCCTGATCGAACTGCCGCGACACCGCATCGGGCAGAACCCCGCGATAATGGCGCTGCAGCAGCGTTTCGGGGTCCTCGAGCAGCTGGTCCCGGTCCACGGCATGGACATAGACGAAACGCCCATGGGCATCGAATACGAGGATCATGTCCTGGATCGAACCGACCAGGGCCTGCATTCGCGCCTCTCGGTCCTGCACCGCCCGACGGGCCTGCTCACGCTCCACCAAGCGCCGGCGGAGCTCCCCTTCCAGCCGCAGCCGGCCCAGGTAATGGCGCAGCAGCCACCAGCCCAGCGCCGCCACCACCAGAAAGATGCCGCCCTGCAGCCAGAGCCGCTGCCACCAGCCGGCCAGCAGCACCTCGACCTCCTCGCCGACTACCACCAGCAAGGGCAGGTCCGCCACGCGCTGCATGGCATAGAATCGCTCACTGCCATCCAGCGGTGAGGCCGTAAGCAGGGTCGTCGATACCTCGCCACTGTCGAGGAAGGCTCGGGTCAGCGGCTCGCTGACCGGGGTGCCGAGCACGTCCATGGCGCCCCCCTCATCGAAGGCCGGCCGGCGAGTGATCAGTCGCATCTCGGTATCGGCGATGGCGATGCTCTCGCCTCGTGTCATGTCTAATCGCTCGAGGGCCTCGCCGAAGATCGCTGGATTGAGCCGCACCACGGCCAGCCCCCGGAACTTGCCATCTGGCCCCTGCAGGCGAAGGGCATGGACGAGATGGTAGGTCTGCCTGAATGGCGACCAATAGAGCGGCGTCACCAGGGATTCGAGACTGGAATCTTCACGGAAGGCGAGATAGAAGGATCGGGTGCTGACGTTGTAGTCAGGCGGCCAATGGGGCGCAGAGGAGGCAATGACACGCCCTGCCGCATCCACCAGGCTCAGCTCATCGATGAAGGCAAGCCGGTCACGCTGACCGGCCAATAGGGTCTCGAAATCACTCGGGGTGAGCGCCAGTCTCGTCGCACCCCGATCCGGAGGCGTATCGAGCAACTGCGACAGTCCTCCCAGTGCATGCTCGCTCAAGGCGAAGGTAGTGGCCACCCATTCGGCCACCAGGTCGGCCCGAGCGCTGGCATGCTCCCGGCCCATCTCAAGGTCACGCCGATGCTGGTCCAGCAGGATAACGGCGAACAGAAGCAGCAGAGCCAGCAGAGCCAGCACGTAGAGGGCGATGGCGCGACGACGTGTATCCCGATGACCGCTCTCGGACAACGCCTCGGGGGCAAGCGACTCGCCATTCATGTCACGGGAAACCCTTGCGTTGAATCCAGAGTTAGAGGGTATCGACTCGACCCCAGGAATGTGTGCGGGCCGATGACCCGGCACTTTCCTGTATCAGCCATTGAAGCAGACGCCGCCTAGAGCCACCATGAAAGAGTTCACCGACCATCCGACGGTGCCGGGAGGGCTTGCCCATGGTCGCCTCGATGGCAACGGGCCTGGCGCTGGTCTGGTAGACGTGGGTAGGGCAGGCTCCCGCTAAGAATGAGGACGGCCGGGTCGACAGTACCCTATGGGTGTGTCTTCCACGACCGTGGCATCTCCTCTCCTAGATCTCCTAGACCCTGTCGGGCCGGAGTCGCTACGAGTCCTCGAAGGGCTGCGACGAGACATCGTCCGGTTCGTGGCGCCGCAGGATGGTCTCGGCTTCAGGTTGGGTGTTGTCCGGGACGATCACCTTGACCTCGTTGGTCTCCTTGTCGAGGTACAGCTTCTCCCGGGGAAAGCCCTCGGAGACCAGCTCGTCGAAGGCATTGACGGCCTTGTCGTTGCTGCCATAGGCAGCCGTAACGGTCTGTGTCATGAAACCCTCCATAACAGGGGTATGGACTGACCGGCGCCGGAAGCACCGGGATAAGACGAGAGGGGCATCCCCTCGCCATACCTTTAGTGTAGTTATATTCGCTCTCCTGCAACCAGCCACCCTTTCCACGCAGGGCTTGTCGTGGATCAGGGCGGGGGTTGCCGATTCGGCGACCGGTGATTGCCCAGGCAGCAAGGATCAGGCCATTTCCCTCAGCTGCCAGTCGTTGTCGGTGAGCGGCTGGCCGCCCTCGGGGGTGACCCGCATGGTGTCGCTGAGCCCGATGCCCCACTGCCCCGGCAGTCGCAGGCAGAGCGGCAGATGGAAGACCATGTCGGCGGCGAACTCGCGATGCTGGCCGCGGGCGATGTAACCGGTGCCCTCGACCCAGCTGGGAGGGAACTGCGCCCCCACCGCATAGCCGAACACCCCCGAGAAGAACACGCGCTCGGCATGGGGCGCCAGCACTGCCTCGGCGGCACGGGCGGCATCGTCGAAGGTGCGGCCGGGACGCATCGCGGCGATCAGCGCCTCGAACATCTCGCGACACACATCGCGCAGCACCTGCATCTCGCTGCTGGCCCGGCCGGCCACGGCAGTGCGCATCATTGGCGCGGTGTAGCGGTGAAAGGCCGAGCCGAACTCCAGAAACACCGGGTCATCCGCGGCGATCACATGGCGCTTGTGGTTGACGTGGATGACGCTGATGCGCCGACCGGTGGTGACGATGGGCTGCAGGCTCATGAACTCGCTGCCGGCCGCCAGCAGCGCCCGGCTGCCTTCTGCCGCGACCTCGTTGTCGGTGACCCCGGGCGCAATGATCTCGATAGCCGCCCGCAGGCCGGCGGCGGTGATCTGCGCACTCTCGCGCAGGCAGTCGAGTTCCGCCGGTGTCTTGACGATGCGGATGCGGTCTAGCAGCTCACCGCCGTCGTCGCTGAAGCGCCCGCTGCCAAGGCGGGCCTGCAGCTCGCGGATGACGCCGTGACGCAGGCCGGACCCGAAGACATCCAGGCCGATGGCAGGGAAGGGGGCGAGGATCTCGGCCAGCGGCGCGATCACCTCCTCGATGCCTTCCCAGCGATAGCCCAGAATCTCGTCCACCGTGGCGGTGACCACGGCCGGGCCGGTCTCGATGGAGGGTACCTGCAGAACCAGTCGGTCGGCCGAGACGACCAAGCAGGTGTACACCGAGACCTCGAAGGTGTGATAGCCGGTCAGGTAGAAGATATCGGCGGGGTCGGTCAGCAGCAATGCGTCGAGCCCGGCGGCCTGCATGGCCTGTCGCACCCGGCGCCGACGCGCCGCAAACTCCTCGAGGGCAAAGGGCAATTCACTCTCGGCGAGGCAGTCGACCAGGGTGTGGCGGTAGGCGTGGTGATCCATCGGATGGCGCTCCTGGGTGAACGAGATTCCCTGGCAGTGTAGTCATGACGGGCGTCACGTCCCCGGGAATCGCGGCAAAATATCCCTGTTCGCCTCCGCCCCGGTTTCGTAGAATCCAGCCTCGTGTTTCAACGCCACAGGACAATGCAATGGGCAGGGCCTTCCAGAACCGCAAGGAATCCATGGCCAAGACGGCCGCCGCCAAGACCAAGGTGTACAGCAAGTATGGCCGCGAAATCTACGTCTGCGCCAAGCAGGGCGGCACCGACCCGACCGGCAACCTGGCCCTGCGCGGTCTGATCGAGCGCGCCAAGAAGGACCAGGTACCCAGCCACGTGATCGACAAGGCCCTCGACAAGGCGTCAGGGGTGGGCGGCGAGGACTTCTCCCCGGCCCGCTACGAAGGCTTCGGGCCGGGCAACTGCATGGTCATCGTCGAGTGCCTGACCGACAACCCGAACCGCACCTTCGGCGACGTGCGCGCCTGCTTCAACAAGGCCAAGAGCAAGCTCGGCACCCCGGGCAGCGTCAGCCACATGTTCGATCACTGCGCCATCCTCGCCTTCCCGGGCGATGACGAGGAAGCCACGCTCGAGGCACTGATGGAGGCCGAGGTCGATGTCACGGACATCGAGAGCGAAGACGGCCACATCACCATCTTCGCTCCCCATACCGAGTATGCCAAGGCCAAGCAGGCACTGCTCGACGCCTTCGGCGAACTCGAGTTCGAGATCGACGAAATCCAGTTCGTGCCCCAGACCGTGACTCCCGTCGAGGGTGACGACGTGGCGATGTTCGAGAAACTGCTCGACACCCTCAACGAACTGGACGACGTGCAGAACGTCTTCCACAACGCCGAGATCGAAAACGAAACGTGAGGCGCCGCGAGAGCGCCCGCGTCGAGCGCGTCACTCCACCGTGATGGTGATGGCGTCAGAAGTGACCGGCGGGTCGAAGCTGACGTGGTTGGCATCCATGAACAGCAGCTGCAGGCTATGCTCGCCGGATTCGAGCTCCAGGGAGGTCTCGGTCTGGCCGCCGCCGAAGTGGCGCATCGCGTCATTGGCCGGCAGGGGCTGGTCGAGATCCACTTCGTCCAGCGGCGTGTCCACCAGCAGATGATGGTGGCCGGTGCCCTCGGCCTGGGTGCCGGCGGGCGCCACGCCCATGCCCTTGAGCCCCATGCGCACGGTAAATGGGCTCTCGACGGTGGCCCCGTCCTCGGGCGAGATGAAGTAGACCTCGCTACCCTCCGGGGCCGAGGTGCGTTCCATCTGGGCCAAGGCCGGGGCGGCCACTAACATGCTGCCCGCCAGGGCCAGGCCTGTCATCCAGTTGTTCATTGACGTCTCCTCATCGATGACCGGCGTCGCCCGCGGTGGGCGACACTCGACTACAGCGTAGTCGAGCCAGGCATCGGGCGTCACGACTTGGCGGATGCCTTACCCAGGAGGTCACGGATCGCCTCGGCCTCCAGGGTTTCCTGCTCCTCCAGGGCCGAGGCCAGGGTGTCCAGATCTTCCCGATGTGACTCGAGTAGCTCTCGGCCGCGCGTTTCAAGCTCGGTCAACAGCCGCTGTATCTCCTCATCCACGAGCCCCGCCATGGCTTCGCTGTGTTCGCGGGACTGAGCCATCTCCTTGCCCAGGAAGACATGCTCCTGGCTCTGAGCAAACATGACCGGTCCGATACGCTCGCTCATCCCCCAGCGAGCCACCATGCGCCGCGCCAACTGCGTGGCCTGTTCCAGGTCATTTTCGGCGCCGCTCGACACTTCCCCGAAGACGATGGATTCCGCCAGGCGACCGCCGAACATCACGGTGATGCGGTCCCGCAGATAGGCTTCGCCATGGTTATAGCGCTCTTCATCGGGCACCTGTGCGGTCACGCCGAGGGCACGGCCGCGTGGCAGCACCGTGACTTTTTCGAGAGGATCGGCCTTGGGCAGGAGGTATGCGAGCAGCGCGTGGCCCGACTCGTGATACGCCACGATGTGGCGCTCGCTATCGGAAAGGCCGACATCCTTGGCCTCACCAAGCAGCAGGCGATCGCGAGCCGCGGAGAAACAGGCCCAATCCACCTCCTTCTGGTCATTGCGACCCGCCTGGAGGGCGGCTTCGTTGGCGAGGTTGGCCAGGTCTGCCCCCGAGAAGCCGATGGTAATCTCGGCCAGCTTCTCGAAATCGACGTCATCGGCCACCGGCATGTCGCGCGTATGGACGCGCAGGATATCCCGGCGCGCCTCGCGATGCGGATTCTCAAGGGTCACCTTGCGATCGAAGCGACCCGGACGTAACAGTGCCGAGTCGAGCACGTCGGGACGATTGGTGGCGGCCAGGACGACAACAGGCTCATCGGCCTGGAACCCATCCATCTCGGAGAGAATCTGGTTGAGCGTCTGCTCTCGCTCATCGTGACCGCCACCCATGCCGGCGCCTCGGGAGCGGCCGATGGAATCCAGTTCATCGATGAAGATGACCGCCGGCGACTGCTCCTTGGCCTGCTTGAAGAGATCACGGACGCGCGACGCCCCCACGCCGACGAACATCTCGATGAACTCCGAGCCGCTGATGCTGAAGAACGGCACGTCGGCCTCGCCGGCTACCGCCTTGGCCATCAGTGTCTTGCCCGTGCCAGGGGGGCCCATCATCAGGATACCGCGAGGAATCTTGGCACCCAGTGCCTGAAAACGTTCCGGCTCCCTGAGAAACTCGACGACCTCCAGGACTTCCTGTTTCGCGTTCTCCGAACCAGCGACATCGTCCAGGCGTACATGGCTCTCTTCACTGCTCACCTGGCGCGCCTTGGACTTGCCCATGTTGAACAGCCCGCCGCCCGACATGGCACGCTGCTGCATCCGATTCCAGAACCAGAACATCAGCCCCAGGATCAGGATCCAGGGCAGGGCCCCGACCAGAACGCGCTGCCACCAGGGCGGATCGATGGGCTCGGCGTCGATTTGCACGCCATTCGCCTCGAGACGCTCCAGCAAGCGCTCGCTCTCGACGTTCGGACGCGTGGACTCGAAGCCATCGGCCTGGTCGAGATCCCGCGCTTCGATGCCTGCGTCGCTGAAGGTGCCTTCCACCGACTGGCCGCGCAGCGTGACCGAGTCGACGTGTCCCTGCTCTACGGCCGTCAGAAATTCGGAATAGGTGAACTCGACCTGCTGTTGACGCTGCGACGAATCGAGATAGTGGAACAGCAGCACGATGGCCAGGGCGATCCAGAGGAAGGACAACCACTGCCGACGGGAAGGCTGCGTCTCTTCCGGATACCAGAGAGGCGACCGCTTGGGTTTGTTGTGTTGCTGGTCGGATGAGGCGTCGTTATCGTGTCGGGGCATGGGGAACTCGGCGATGATGGCAGGTCGACCAACATGCCGCCCCCCATCAGAGATTTCAAGGCCAGCGGCAGGCCTCAGCGCTCGCCGTGGGACTCCCGCCAGGCCTCTGCGGCCTCCTCCACGCCGGGCTCATCGTCGCGAGACAGCGCGGCACGGCGCTCGGCCTCCTCTTCGCGCACGTCGTCGATCACCGTCATCAGCTCGTCCACGTCCACGGTACTGGTATCGTGCTCGAAGCACCCGGTCAGCTGGCTGTCCGGGTGCAGGTCGCCCGCCTCGTAGAGCGCCCAGATCTCCTTGCCGTAATCGGTGGTCAAAAGCTCCGGGGCGAAGCGGCCGAAGTAGCGGCGCATGTTGTCGACATCGCGCTCGAACATCATCTCGGCGCTGTTGTTGCCGGCGGCATCCACCGCCTGGGGAAGATCGATGATCACCGGGCCGTCGGCTGCGAGCAGCACGTTGAACTCGGACAGGTCGCCATGGATCAGGCCGGCACACAGCATGCGCACCACGTCCCCGAGCACCTTGGCGTAATGGGCCCGAGCCTCGTCGGCCGTCAGTGACACGTCATCCAGTCGGGGGGCGGTCAGGCCCTCGGCATCGGTGATCATCTCCATCAGCAGCACGCCGTCGACGAAGCCATGGGGCTTGGGCACCCGCACGTCCGCCGCCGCCAGCCGATAGAGGGCATCGACCTCGGCGTTGAGCCAGGCCTGCTCCTGCTCCTTCTGGCCGTAGCGCGTCTTCTTGGCCATCGCGCGTGAGCGGCGGCTGTTGCGCTCCTTGCGTCCTTCCTGGTACTGCACGGCCTGCTTGAAGCTGCGCTGCTTGGCCTCCTTGAAGACCTTGGCACAGCACCGCTCGCCATGGGAGCGCACCACGTACACCTGGGCTTCCTTGCCGCTCATCAGTTGGCTCTCGACCGCTTCGATCAGACCGTCGTCGACCAGCGGTTGCAATCTCTTGGGTATCTTCATATCACCACGTTGGCATAGAACCCGTCGGCTGGGTATCCCGCGGGCGTATCACGTTGTATTCCGGTCAGCGGCTGATGCGGCGGGCACGAAAGTTGCGCCCCTTGAGCTTGCCGCTGCCCAGCTGGTCGAGGGCCGCATCGGCGACATCGCGTCGCACGGCCACATAGGCGCTGTTGGCAAGCACCTTGATCTTGCCTACCTGATCCCCGGCGATCCCGCCTTCGCCCGTCAGGGCGCCAAGGATGTCGCCGGGACGCAGCTTCTGCTTCTTGCCGCCGCCGAGCTGCAGTGTCGCCATGGCCGGGCGAAGAGGCTGGCGCTCCAGCACCGCACGGGAGGGCAGCGGCTCGGCCTCCAGGGTTTCGCCGAGGAGGTCGGCGAGCTTCGCCAGACGGTAGTCCTCCTGCTCGCTGAGCAGGGTACAGGCCACCCCGGAGCCGCCGGCCCGACCGGTGCGCCCGACACGATGGACATGCACCTCGAGCTCACGGGCAATACGGTAGTTGAACACCGCATCCAGGGCATCGATGTCCAGCCCGCGCGCGGCCACGTCGGTGGCCACCAGGATCGAGGCGCTGCCGTTGGCGAACAGCACCAGCAGGCGATCGCGGTCGCGCTGCTCGAGATCACCATGCAGCGCCAGGGCGCTGAAGCCCGCGTCATTCAGGGCTTCGGCAACCTCGTCGGTCTCGCGTTTGGTATTGCAGAACACCACGCTGGATGTCGGCTGAAAGTGCAGCAGCAGGCGACGCAGCGCCTCGAAGCGAGCCGACTCGTCCGCCACCCGATAGAAGTGCTGGCGGATCGTGGTGGCGTCGTGGGGCTCGGCCACCTCCACGGTGACCGGCTCGCGCATCAACCGCTCGGCGATGGGCCGGATGCCTTCGGCATAGGTGGCGCTGAAGAGCAGCATCTGGCGGCTCGCCGGGGTCGCGGCGATGATCGCCTCTATGGCCGCCTGGAAGCCCATGTCGAGCATGCGATCTGCTTCGTCCAGCACCAGGGTCTCGAGCGCCCCCAACGCCAGCGAGCCCTTGCGCAGGTGCTCCTCCACCCGCCCCGGCGTGCCGACGACGATGTGCGCGCCATGCTCCAGCGATGCCAGTTGAGGCCCCAGTGGAGCGCCGCCACATAGGGTCAGCACCTTGACGTTGGGCAGGCCCCGCGCCAGGCGACGGATCTCGTCGGCCACCTGGTCAGCCAGCTCGCGGGTCGGACAAAGCACCAGCCCCTGCACCCGAAAGTCGGCCACCGATAACCGTGACAGCAGCGCCAGGCCGAAGGCGGCGGTCTTGCCCGAACCGGTCTTCGCCCGGGCGATCACGTCGCGGCCTGCCAGCATGGGCGGCAGGCTCTCGGCCTGGACCGGCGTCATGGCCAGATAGCCGAGCGAATCGAGGTTGGCCAGCAGTTCCGGCGCCAGCGACAGCGTGGCGAAGGAAGCGTCGGAGAGGGGATCAGACAAGGAATCATCCTGCAGACAAGAGGGCAGCCGGGAACAGCAAGCGAGCCGAAGTCGAACGGGCGGCGGCGAAAGCCGAGCGGCATGGGCCAGAGAGTGGGAAATTTTAGGGCCAGTAGTGTAGCAGAAAGTTGACGAGCACGCCGCCCGGACCGCTCGCCTCGACGCCTGCCCTGGGCACCCTGCTACAAGATGGCCACCGGTTCATGCGACTCCGGTCGCGGCGTCCACCCTCACCCGACAGCTACACTTTGCTCAGCATCCACAGGAGCACATCATGACGAATCCCCGCCCTGACCCGTCACGCCGCAAGCTGCTCGGTGGCCTGCTCGCCGCTACAGCCGTAACGGCGCTGCCCTCTCTCATCGCCCCGGCGCGGGCGGCCGAGCCGCTGACCCGCGAGTTGCCCGGTACCGGCGCAGCCCTGCCCCGGGTCGGCCTGGGCAGCTGGATCACCTTCAACGTCGGCGATGATCCGGTACTGCTGGAGGAGTGTACCGAGGTCATGGCGGCCTTCTTCGCTGAAGGAGGACGGCTGATCGACTCCTCGCCGATGTACGGCTCGTCACAGGCGACGATCGGCCACGCCCTGAAACGCCTCGGGGCCGTCGATCGCGTCTATGCCGCCGACAAGGTCTGGACCTCAAGCCCTTCCGAAGGGCCTGAGCAGATCGAGGCCTCCCGGCAAGCCTGGGGCATACCGCGTTTCGACATGTTGCAGGTCCACAACCTGCTGGGCTGGGAAGGCAACCTCGAGACCCTGATGGCGATGAAGGAGGCCGGCGAGGTGCGCCATCTGGGGATTACCACCTCGCACGGGCGACGCCACGGCGAGGTCGAGCGCATCATGCAGCGCGTACCGCTGGATAGCGTCCAGCTCACCTACAACATCGTCGATCGCGAAGCCGAACAGCGCCTGCTGCCGCTCGCCCGGGAGCGCGGCATCGGCGTGATTGCCAACCGCCCCTTCCAGCAGAAGCGCCTGATACGGCGCCTGGAAGACAAGCCGCTGCCACCGTGGGCCGCCGAGATCGCCGCCGAGACGTGGGCGCAGTTCATCCTCAAGTTCATCATCTCCCACCCGGCGGTCACCTGCGCCATCCCCGCGACCACCCAGGTTGTGCATGTCCGCGAGAATCTTGCCGCCGCCCGCGAGCCCCTGCCCGACGATGCCATGCGCAACCGTATGGCCGACTACGTACGGAACCTCTAAGCCATGGGCAGCGCGTGGTGGACCTATCGTCCCGAAGATTTGCTGATGTTCTCGCCGCGCGTCTATGAGCGGCTGTTCGAACTACACAACCAAGCCCTGTGGCCCGCCCAGTTGCTGGCCCTGGTGCTGGGCGGCATGGCGCTAGCCGTCCTGCTGCGCCCCGGCCCGCGCGGCACTCGCCTGGTCCTGATGTTGCTGGCAGTGGCATGGGGCTTCGTGGCCTGGGCCTTCCTGTGGCAACGCTACGCCCCCATCCACTGGGGCATCGCCTATATCGCCCCGTTGTTCGGCTTCCAGGCGTTGCTGCTGGTCGCGCTGGGCAGCCTGCGCGGCGGACTGCGCCTGCCGTGTCACTGGAGCGTACGGCGCGGCATCGGCATCGGGCTGTTCGCTTATGCCCTGGCCCTGCATCCGCTGATTGCCGTGGCGACGGGACGAGGCCTGTCGGGCGCCGAGGTCATCGGACTCACTCCCGACCCTCTCGCCATGGCCACCCTGGCCGTGGGGGCCATGGCCGAACCGGCGAGACGCGCCTGGCCGCTGGTGATCATTCCCGTATTCTGGTGTCTACAGAGTTGGCTGACCCTCGACACACTCGGCGAGCGAAGCGCCTGGCTGCCTCTGCTGGCTGTCGCCGTGGCCCTGACGGCCAGGTTGTGGCCATCACGCCAAGCCCTGCGTTGACTCACTACGCTGGTGCGTGGCGAGAGCCTGATAAGCTGAACACCACAGCGCACGATTCACTCATCCGATCAGGATACCTATCTCATGTCCCGGTCCCGTCTGTTTATCGTCACCCTGCTGCTGGCCACCGGTTTTCTTGTGCTTGCCGGCTGTGACCAGACCGAAAATCCGGAACCCACATCAAGCCTGGCACTCCCGGAAGAGACTGGCGTCCTCAAGGTGGCCACCCGCAACGCGGCCACCACCTACTACCTCGACCGGGAAGAAATCCCGGCCGGGCCAGAGCACGACCTGGTCGAGGGCTTCGCCGAGGCCAATGGCTGGGAGGTGGAATGGACACTGCATGACTCCACCGCTGCTGTCCTCGAAGCCCTGGCCCAGGGCGAGTCCCATCTCGCCGCCGCGGGCCTGACTCACCTCCCCTCTCGCGATGCCAGGTTCAGTCAGGGACCTGCCCATACCGATATCGTCGAGCAACTGGTCTGCCACCGCGACATGCGTCCCTTGCCGCATCAGCTCGACGAGATGGCGGACGTCGAGATCCGGGTCACTGAAGGATCAAGCTATTCGGAGAGGCTCCAGTCACTGGTCAACGAGTATACCGGCATCCGCTTTCAGGAAGATCCGCGCACCACCGAGATTCTCCTCGCCAGGGTGGCCGAAAAGACACTGGAGTGTACCGTGGCCGATTCCAATATCGTTCAGGTGGTGCGCCGGCACTTTCCCCACCTGGAAATCGCCATGAACTTGACCGGCAACGCGCGGCTGGGCTGGTACCTGGCCGAGGGACAGGACGACCTCGCCGCGCGTGCTAATGAATGGATGGAGAGCGCCGAGGGTGAGGAGACCCTCGCTACGGTAGAACACCGCTACTACGACTATATCGACGACTTCGATTTCGTCGATCTGCGGGCCCTCAATGACCGGATTGATGAGCGCCTGCCCGATTACCTCGACCTCTTCCTGGAGGCCGAGGAGCAGACCGGCATGCCCGCCGACCTGCTCGCGGCACTCTCCTACCAGGAGTCACACTGGGACCCGCAGGCCGTCTCGCCCACCGGGGTGCGTGGCATCATGATGCTCACCCAGAACACCGCAAAGTCCCTCGGGGTCGACAATCGCCTGGATCCTGCCGCCGCCATCGACGGCGGGGCACGATATCTCGCCGACCGTCATGAACGGCTGCCCGACGATATCCCCGAGCCAGACCGCACCTACCTGGCCCTGGCCAGCTACAACATCGGTCGCGGTCATGTGCTCGATGCCCGGGAACTGGCCCGGGAGCTCGGCAAGAATCCCGACTCCTGGGAAGACATGGAAGAAGTGCTCCCACTCAAGGCCGACAAGCGCTACTACCCGCAGACCCGCTACGGCTATGCACGGGGCTACGAACCGGTGCACTACGTCCAGCGGATTCGCAACTACCAGGACGTGATCAGCGCTGCGGTGGAAACGTCATCGACTGAGGGGGGATGAGCGCAACGGCCATCGTTTGTGATCCATGAGAAGGCACGCTCGGGGAAACACAAAAAACGCCTTGCTGCATTGCAACAAAAGCGCCTATGGTGGTAGTGCAATCCCCTGAGGAGGGCAATCGCAATGACTACCCCAAAAGCGCAATTCCAATCGTTCGACCACTACGTGCTGCAGTGCTGGGCCGACCGGGCCCACTTTCAGCGGGCCGCCTTCGAGGCCTTCGCCGCCTACCTTGACTGACGAGTCTCACTGACGTGCCTGGAGCACTATCCCGAACGCAGAAAGGCTGTATGATGATTGTGCAACATCTTCAGATACGGAGCAGAAAACACGATCGATCATTCTTTCAAGCCAGCACGGGAGGTTCTCATGAAGGTCTACAAACCGGAATGGCAGTGCACGTTTAGCGTAAACGAGGGCGTGGAAGAATCAGCCAGCTGGAAGGCGCGAATCGCCTGGCGCTTTCGGGAATTCGCCGACAAGCTGGATGGTGGTGGAAGAACGATCAAGATTGACTGCAACGTCACCCCCGAAGTGAGCCGTGAGGATGTCGACACCTGCCTGGAGAAGGGCTTCGCCCTGACCCAGAGCCTGCTCACCCAACTCGCCCATCAGGCCGCCTGCGAAGACGTCATGCGTGATGCCAAGGCAGAGCTGTTCGAGGAAGCGCCTCAGCGTTGAGGCCGTGACCGTACCTGCAAGTGCAGTCACCACACCCCATTCGGCCTCAGGTCGAATGGGGTGTTTTCGTTACGCCGATTTACAGATCCGCCGCCCAGCTGGTGAGCCCGAGTTCGATGACGCGCGCCACCTCCCCTTCCGGAACCGCTTCTGTGTCACCGAGTTCCAGCGGATCGAAATGGAACACATAGGCTCGCGAGGCGAATTCGGCGAAAGGCAGGGAGGCCTCTCCGTAGCGTTCGCCGTTACCCTGGGTCGCACAATGGATTCCCTGGCCCCAGTCCTGGCCGCTGTCGTTGTTGGGATTGTAGAAGTAGACACGCATCTCGCCGTCCGAATCCAGCGCCACCCGCAAGATGGTGATCGCATGCCGACCGACCAGGCGTGCGGCACTATCGGTGACGGCGATCCCCGCGGGCTGGGGATGAATCACCGGCAGGTTGCCGTTGTAGTAGGGGTGATAGCAGGCGTAGAAGTCACGAAGAAAGGCCGCATAATCCTCGATTTGGCCGGTCTGCACATCGACCACGACACGAAAGCCGTAACCCACCCACCAGCCGTAGAATTCGGGATTGATCCAGCGGTGCAGGTCATCGTCACGCTCACCGCACAAGCGGCCCATCTCGATGTAGATGCGATCGAGATGCGGCACCAATAGCAGTGACACGGGATCCACGTCCAGCGGCGGTTCCTTGGCGAGCCCCGCCTCCAGCCCCCGGGAGGAGACCCGCTCGCCTTCGAAGCGCTGGAGGATCTCATCGTCGCGCGCGGCCCAGGCGACGAGTTGCAGCAAGTAATCGGCGTCATTGTCGGCCCACATGGAAATCCCGATCACCGACTGGCAGGTGGGATTGTTGCCCTGCCCCACCCCCAGTGGCTGACCCAGCAGGCTGAGTACCCCGGCGAGCAGGAAGACTCGGGGAGGCTGCGCCTCGCCGAAGACGGTGGCCAGCTTGTCCGAGGTCTCGACGGAGAGTTTCAGGGTGATCTGGCGCCACAGCCCCGAAGCGACGGGATGCGAGAAGAGCGCACCTCGCTCGAGCAACATGGCCAGGCCATAGACCGCCTGGCTGGTTTCCGGAAACACCGCCTCGTCAATCAGGGCATGCACCAGCTGGCTGTAGCACTGCAGCACATCGATGCCGGTCATGCTCAACCCCAGGGCTGCGGGGATGAGGTCATCGCGCTGATGGCGCAGATGGCGGAGGAAGAGAGGGTGATAGGGCGACACCAGGCCGGTCTCGTGCATCGCCCGGGCGAAATCCGCCGCCTCCTCGGCCAGGGTCGCGTCGTCCATGGTCCCCAGGCGCCGAGCATAGACCGCCAGCCCCGGATCCTCGCGACATCCTTTGGTCGGGCCGAAGAGGGCACTGACGAGGCGAGCGGCGCTGTGCATGCCGTCGGTGTCGATCTCGGGATCGAACAGGCAGAGGGCGATCTGGCTGATCATCTCCTTGATGCTGTCCGTCTGGACCGGGCGCTGGGCCAGCAGCCGCTGGACCTCGCCCACCAGGCTCTCGAGGATGCTCTCGTAGCCCAGTCGATCCAGTTGGTATTCGTAGAGGGAGTGGACGATGACGCCCAGCTCCTTGGGACGCTCGCGGTCGGCTTCGGTCATCTGCCCGGACAGCAGGTCCAGGTTCAGCGCCATCACCTGGGTGAGGAAATTCAGTGCCTGCTCGGCGGAGATACCGGGGTGGAAGTAATCGCCCATTACCACGGCAAGCAAGCGGATCTCGCTCAAGGCCTCGATGACCGTATAGCCCGGATCCCCCTGTCGCAGCGTTCGCACGGCCAGGGCAGGCTGAAGGATGGCGGGTTGTCCCCAGTCGCTGTGGACGAAGACCCCAGCGGCCTCGATCGCGGCCACCCGGCCATAGAGGGCATCCAGCCCTCCGGGGGTAGCCATCAGCATCCTGGCCGCCTCGAGCACCTCGGCCCTGGGCGGCTTGGGCTCCTGCTGACGGGCCAACTCGAAACGCGTCAGTGCCGCATCGAACTGCTCGGCCAGGGGATGGATATCGTCGGCGGGGTTATGGGTATTCATGACGCCATGGTTCCTTGACTTTCGACTCATCGTTTCGACCCGCTATAGGGTCTGATTTTCCGCTTCAGCCACCCTGCCATTCGATAGTGAGGGCGTGGTCGAGCTTCCGGATAGCGCTATGATACCTTGGCGAGGCCCGACAAAACGGAACAGATGAAGAGGATCGAACATTCCGGTGCTGTGCAGCAGCGGAGGCCTCAACACGGTATACAAAGCTGGATGGCTGTGCACACTTTCACTCCCGGGGCAGCCCCGCCTCCTCGGTCAGGAAGGCATCGATTCCTTGCAGATAGCGTGGCTCGCTCTCCAGGTAGCCGGTATTGTGCCCCCCGCTGATCTCCAGCATTCGCTTGGGTTCCGACGCCGCCGCGTGGACGGCTTCGCCCTCGGCAAAGGGGATGATGTCATCCTCCCGGCTGTGGATCACCAGTAACGGGGCCTGGACCTTCGCCACACGGGAGACGGTGTCATAGTCGAACCGCGACAGCCAACGGGCCGGCAGGATGGGATAGAGCCGCTGGGCCAGCTCTGGAACCGAACGGAACGGCGATTCGAGTATCAGGGCCACCGGCCGCGAGTCGTCCTGCAGCTCCGCAGTCAGCCCTGCGGCAACGGCGGCCCCCAGCGAACGACCGAACACCACGATCTCATCGGGTGCCAGGTCGGCCGTCTCGCGCAACCAGCGCCAACCGGCCCGAGCATCGAGGGCCGTGCCCGCCTCCGAGGGGCTACCCTCGCTTTGCCCGTAGCCGCGGTAATCGAGGATCAGCACCGAAAGTCCCAGGCGATGGAACTGTTCGATCGAGTCCAGGCGGTGGGAGATATTGCCGGCATTGCCATGCAGGAACAGCAGGTTGCCCCGTGCCGTCCGAGCCGGCACCCACCAGGCAGCCAGGCGCAGACCATCGTCGGTTCGTAGGGTGACCGGCTCATATTCCAGCCCGCGATCTTGCGGAGTGGCAAGATATTCACGCCCGCCCGCATGCGGCTGATAGAGCAACCGGCCCTGGAAGGCGCAGGCCACCATCACCAGCATGGCGTAGGCCAGCAGCAGCCAGAGGAACAGGCGCAACAGGGGATGGAAATCACTCATCGGCATCCTCGCGATCCGCGGCTCATCCACCAGCCTAGTCCAGCCACGGCAGCAGCAATTGGCCTGCGACCCGCCATCTACCCTAGACTGGTCGGATTTTCCGCGACATCAAGGAAGGACAGCATGCAATCACGCTACTTCACCATCAACGACTTCCCCCAGGGCACGCCGGGGCGCGAGCTGTTCGAGCTGCACGAAGCCGAGCTATCCGACCTGGCCGAGGGCGAGGTGCGAATCCGCAACACCTGGCTGTCGGTGGACCCCTACATGCGCGGGCGGATGAGCGGCGTGAAGACCTACATCGACCCCTTCGTCATCGGTGAGCCGCTGGAAGGCGCCGCAGTGGGTGAAGTGATCGAGTCGCGGGACTCCCGCCTGGCCGTGGGCGACAAGGTCCGGCACATGGCCGGCTGGCGGGACATCGCCCAGTTGCCGGGCGACCAGGTCGAGTCGCTGCCGAGCATCGAGGTCCCGGAGCAGGCCTACCTCGGCGTGCTCGGCATGCCGGGCATGACCGCCTGGACGGGCCTGAACCGGATCGCCGAGATGCGCGACGGCGACAACGTGCTGGTCAGCGCCGCCAGCGGTGCGGTGGGTTCACTGGCCGTGCAGCTGGCCAAGGCCAAGGGCGGCACCGTGGTCGGCATCGCCGGGGCGCCCGAGAAGCTCGAGTGGCTGGAATCCCACGGCATCAAGGCGGTCAGCTACCGCGACAGGGACACCCAGCAGCTGACCGAGGCGCTCAAATCGGCCTGCCCGGAGGGCTTCGATGTCTACTATGAGAACGTCGGCGGTGTCTGCCTCGAAGCGGCCCTCAACACCCTGCGGATCGGCGGTCGCATCGCCGTATGCGGAATGATCGCCCGCTACAACGCCGAGAAGCCGGAGCCGGGGCCGAGCAACCTGGCCATGGTGCTGATCCAGCGCCTGCGCATGCAGGGCTTCATCATCTTCGATCACTGGGACGACTATCCAAGCTTCCTGAAAGAAGTTGGCCCGCGGGTCGCCAAGGGCGAGATCGACTACGAGGAGACCGTCGAGGAGGGACTCGAGCGCACTCCGGGCGCCTTCCTGGCGCTGTTCGAGGGCGCCAACACCGGCAAGATGCTGGTACGGCTCTGAACGACCCCTGGCTGATGGGCGAGAAGCCCATCAGCGCTCTGCCGAGTCATCCCGCTCGTCTCTCTCGCTCACCCCGGATACCTCGGACACCGACGAGGTGACCGTACTGATCAGTTGGGGCACGAAGCGTTCCGAAAAGCCCGCCACGAACGACCAGAACAGCAGCTTGGCCAGATCCGGCCCGGAGCTCGGGTAGGTCTTCTGGAAGATGTGCAGCATGAAATCCTCGCCCTCTTCGATATCGTCCTGATTCGGGAACGAGAACGCGGGAAAGAGATCGCCCGATACGATGCCGGAGAGGAACACCAGATAGAGCACCAGGGCGAACACCCCGCCGAAGATGGGCACCAGCAGGATCTGGAACCAGGAGGCATTCAGCAAGGCGAGCTCTTCGTCCGCAACCTTGTTCAGACGTTGCTGGATACTGACGAACCCCCCGATGATGCCGCACAGGGGCACCGCCCAGGTCACCAGAAACCGTTGATTGAAGAAGAAGGTCAGCGCGAAGACCCCTCCCAGCACGGCAACCGCCACCGTCGTCATGACGATCAGGCGCTTGGTGATGGCATGGATATGCCGGATGCGCTCCATGATGCGACCTCTCAGAACCCTGCTCCCTCCCTTGACGATAGTCGACATGCCCAGGGTCCACCATGCGGCAGGGTGCCCGTCGGCTACCCTCCGGACCTCCCGCCGCGGATGACAGAACCTTCGTGATGCAAGGGTCCCCTGGGCTGACACCTCCTCACGCCATCAGCATGCAGATCGGGGTTTCCGCCCTCAGCCGCGCGGGTCTAGCACGCCCGCATACCGAACCCCGCTCAGCAGGGCCATCTCGCGATGCCAGGTGGCCAGGTCTTCGCGATTTAACTTGGAGAGGCTATCGTGGCCACAGGCCCGCGCCATGACCTGCATCAGCGAGACGGAGGCCTCGAGGAAATTCTGTAGCTGGTGCGCGGACTTGTCGACATTCAGCCGCTGGCGCAGGTCCTCCCGCTGGGTGGCGACGCCGGCCGGACAGTTGTTGGTGTTGCAGATCCGGGCGGCCACGCAGCCGATCGATTGGATGGCGCTGTTGGCGATGGCGATGCCGTCCGCTCCCAGGGCCATGGCCTTGACGAAGTCGCTCGGCACCCGCAACCCGCCGGTGACGATCAGGGTGACCCGGCCACTGGCGCCCTGCTCGTCCAGATGGCGACGGGCGCGCGCCAGGGCCGGAATGGTGGGCACGCTGATATGGTCGCGGAAGAGCTCCGGCGCCGCCCCGGTGGCCCCGCCGCGGCCATCGAGGATGAGATAGTCGGCACCCGCATCGAGAGCGAACTGGACATCCCGCTCGATGTGGTTAGCGCTGAGCTTGAAGCCCACCGGAATGCCACCGGTTACCTCCCGCACCCGGTCGGCGAAGTGCCGGAAATCCTGCACCGAGTGCAGGTCCTGGAAGGTGGGAGGCGAGGTCGCGGGTTCACCTTCCGGGATGCCGCGCACCTGGGAGATCTTGCCGGTGTTCTTGTTACCCGGCAGGTGGCCGCCAATGCCGGTCTTGGCCCCCTGCCCGCCCTTGAAATGGAAGGCCTGGACCTTTTCCAGCAACTCCTCCCGGTAGCCGAACTGGGCGCTGGCCAGCTCATAGAAGTAGCGGGAATTCTCCTGCTGCTCCTCCGGCAGCATGCCACCTTCTCCGGAACAGATCCCGGTACCGGCCAGCTCGGCGCCGCGGGCCAGGGCAATCTTGGCCTCCTCGGAGAGGGCGCCGAAGCTCATGTCCGAGACGAACAGCGGCATGCTCAGGGTCAGCGGTTTCCTTGCCTCCGGGCCGATGACCAGCTCGGTGGCGACCTCGGCATCCTCCATCAGCGGCTGGGTCGCCAGTTGGGCGGCCATGATCTGCAGGTCGTCCCAGTGCGGCAGGGTGTGTCGCGGCACCCCCATGGCGGTGGTCGGGCCGTGGGGGCCCATCTTCTTCAAGCCTTCCCGGGCCAACTCGTGGATGAATGCCACCGTAGGCTCTTCCCGGGTGGCCTCTGCCTCCGGGGCCTTGTCGGAGGCATCTTTCGCCTCCGGGCCCTCGTCAGCGGCGTCTTTCGCCTCGTCGGGCGCCTCCTTGCCCACCTGGTCGTCATCGAACTTCTTGTGAGTCCCGTCGCAGAAGGGCGCATCGGCGGTGTGCTTGCACTGGCAGAGCACGGCCTCGCCATCCTTCTTCGCCACGAAGCTCTTGGGCGTGAAGCCGGTGCCGGCGTGGGAACCGTCGCAGAACGGCTGGTCGGCGGAACGCCCGCAGCGGCAGAACGCGTACTCCTTGCCTTTGGTCAGGGTCACCTTGGCGGGCTTGTTGTCGGCGATAATGGGATTGCTCATGAGGACTCACTCCTGGTCGGTTTGGCGCCGGCGACACGGGCAACCCGGCGCGATGGTGTGTCAGGTGCCTGCTTTCGACACCCTGAGGCGCAAGGCCCTCGACTCTCCTGGCACACATCCTGCCGGTCATGGTGACACAGCAGGCGACGAGTCGCCCTCGCGCGCCATCAACCCTCCGACAGCACCCATGACGCGCTGGACAAGATGACGACCAACGTCGGGGTACCAAAGTCTGCGGCACAAGGTGGCTGATGTACTGGCCGTTGGATGGTAAAGTTACAACTCTGTAACAACGGGAATCCGCGCTGATTGACCAGAGATGGCGGATACTGCGGCAACCACCAAGATCCTGCCTCTCATGACCTCCTTTCATAACGCTTCCCAGTCGGCTATCCGCGGCCACGACCCCCTTCTCGATCGGCTCCAGACCCCGGTCTGGATCTTCGATATCGAGCAAGAGCGGATGCACTACCCCCCCCTCATTCATCAGGGTGCCGAATGCGGGGGTTGAACCGAGGTGTTGCCGGCCCCGATCCGCTTCAACGTCATCGAGCCGCTTGATCGCTGGATGATTTATTCCCTACTTGGATTTAAAAGCAGTTATCCATAGCTTATAAGCATCAATGTCGAGCGTCGGCGCAGCCGTGTCCGTCGACCTTCGTGGTGGTCGCCTTTCCTGATGCGTGCGTTGTGGTGTTGCCGGGTGTCAGGCCAGAGCCGTCAGCCTCGGCAGTCCCTTCAGCAAGGTGGGCCACCATTTGTCAGCGGCATCGCCGAGGTGAACCGTGATGCGCCGAGCGTGCAGCGATAACGTCGCCGCGACCTTGAGCACCTGCTCGCGCATCCGCATCAGGCTCCACCCCTGTCGGGTTTGCCTGACCAGCAGGCAACGCAGGCCATGCAGCACTTGGTAGGCGCAGAGGCTCAGCAGCAGACTCACCTCGTTGCGGGCCATCACGTCCTGGACGGTGGAGGCGCCACGATCCGTCGAGGAGAGGTGCACGTCGAGCGCCGACTTCACCTCACCCATGTGGGCCTCGGCGCTACCGCGCTTGCGGTAGAGCGCCAGGACCTTCTGCGGTGGCCAGTCGAACTTGCCGAGGTTGGTGACCAGGAAGAAGGCATGCAGCAGTAGATCATCGGGGCGTTCCTGCACCACCAGCACCACGCGGCGTGGCGTTGGCCAGGAACCGGCTTGATACTCAAGATCGTGGCACCACTCCCGAGGTTGCTCGGGCGGGCGGCCTCGAGGCCGTTTCAGGTACGGCGCCGCCAGCTTCTGGAGGCCTGAGTGACTGCGCAGCCGTCCCAGGTATTCGATGCCGCGCTCTTCCAGGGCTTCCAGCGTGTCGTTGTTGGTGAAGCCCGCATCAATGCGCACCCGAACACTGGCGCCGGTGCTCTCGTTGAGCCGACGCACCAGGTGCGGAATCCAGGTGTCGGCGTTCTCGGCCGGGCCGGCGTTGCCCTCGCGCAGCAAGCCACCGACCATGTCGCCGGTCTCGGCCAGCGAGGCAATTAGTGGCGAATAGATCCGTGCGCCGACATGACCATGGTAGGCCGAGCCGCCCTGATGGCCGTGGACCTCGATCGGCAGGCCGTCGATGTCCAGCGTCAGCTGCGTGGGGCGCTCGCCGCCATTCAGCGAGGTCAAGCGCCAGATGGCCAGCCGCAGCAGGCCTTCGTGCACGATATCGATGTTGTCGTTGTGTCCAAGGCACGTCAGCAAGCGCGACAGCGTGGCTTGAGACGGTCGGTCCTGCGCCAATGGCGTTGTCCCCCGCGCATCGCTGCACGCCAGTTGCCAGACCGGATCCCGTCGCAGCGTGTCGGTATCGCTGAGATCGATCCAGCCCATGGCCCGTTGCAGCACCACGGTACGAACTTAGCTGGCCAGTGAATGGCGGACGCGTTGGGGGTCGCGGCGATCGGCCAGATGGTCCTCCAGCGCGTCAATGACACCGCTGTTGTCGAGCGCTTCGCGCAGCAGCAGAGCACCGCTATCGCTGCTGGTGCGCTGACCGCTCATCTCGACGCGGATGGACCCGTTGCAGGAGGGAGTCCAGGTGGATAAGCTTTCACCCATGGCGAGTGGTCCTCTTGAATCGTGTTCTGGCTGGAACATCCTGATTCTACAAGGTAATCCACTCGCCATCTTCATTTCTACGTCAGCCCGGTGAATTAGGCGGGACTACGCCAATACCGCCGCCTTGAAACTCTGGGGGGCGGAAACGCCATATGAACTCTATGCCCGTGACTTCTCCTCAACGATGAGCGAGGCGACACGGCGACGCCTGGCGGATTATCTCCCTCGCCTGGCAGAGGGCGAGGTCATCGACGAGCACTGGAGCTTCTACCCCGGCGGTCAGGCTGTCTCGATGCACTGTCGCTGCAGCGGTATCGTCATGGGTGACGGACGAACCGGCATGCTCATCGAGGGGCTCGAAAGCGAGATATCTCTGGATGCCTCCAGCTTGCGCGCCCTGGAGGCCGTGAGGCACACGCCCATGATGGTCTCGGTGTTCGACGGGCATGGGCGCCTGCTGATGCGCAACCCGGCCGCCTTCGAAGCCCGCCGAGGCCTGACCTCCTTCAAGGCTTGCTTCACGGATCACGACTTCGCCGGGCAGATCCTGGAGCAGTTGAAGGACGAGCAGAGATGCTCACTGGATACGATCATGCAACTCCGCGATAGCGAGCGCTGGCATCATGTCGATCTTTGCCTCGCCACCGACCCCAAGACGGGCCTGCCGATGATCGTGATGGGCGAATTCGACATCACGGAGCGCAAGACACTCGAGACCGCTCAACGCGTCTCCAAGCATCAGTTGGAAGTAGTCATCGAGGGCCTCGACGTGGGCCTGCTCCTCGAGGACGAGAATCGCCGGGTTGTCATGGTCAACCAAGCCTTCTGCGACCTCTTCGCCATCGAGGCGCCGCCAGAAGCCCTGGTGGGCATGGACTGCCGGGAGGCCGCCCAGTCCTCGAAGGGATTTTTCACCGAACCGGAAGGCTTCATGGCGCGCATCGAGGAACTCATCATGGAACGGAGCAAGCAGGCTCGCGACCTGCTGACCATGGCGGATGGCCGCTTCCTGGAGCGCTCATATACGCCCCTGTTCGTCGCCAACCAGTACCATGGTCACCTCTGGGTGTATCGCGACATCACCCGGCAGAGGCGGCAGGAGGCCGACTGGGTCCGCAAGGCCAGCACCGACCCCTTGACCGGGCTGGCCAATCGGCGCTCCTTCGAGGAATCCGCCAGGAGAGTCGCCAGAGCGGTAAAGGAAGAGGAACTCCAGGCGGCCCTGCTGATGATCGACATCGATCGCTTCAAGACCATCAACGATACCCTGGGTCATGCCGAAGGTGACAAGGGCCTGCGGCTACTGGCGGATACCCTGCGAGTCAACCTGCGCAATAGCGACCTGCCGTGTCGCAATGGCGGGGAGGAATTCATGGTAATCATGCCCGGCATGACCCAAGAGGAAGCCCAGACCATCGCCTGGCGCCTGCTTCGTCAGATTGCCGAGGCCACCATCGAGGCCGAGGAGTTGCCCTTCCACTTCACGGTGAGCATCGGCGTTACCGGCTTCAAGCCGACCGATGCGAACATCGAGACCGTCACTCAGCGGGCCGATGCCGCCATGTACCAGGCCAAGCACGAGGGCAGAAACCGTGTGGCAGTTCGCTGGTAACGGCGCCCGGGCAGGCCCGTCTGGATTGATGATATCCATAGCCCGGATTCATTGGATACCTGACTTTCTCGAAGGTATCTTGCCTGCCTCTCCCTCCACGAGGCCACTCTACGTCGATGAAAAATCCTGAGCAGGCACGCCTTTTCGCGCTTCAGCAACTCAATATCCTCGATACTTCCCCCAGCGAGAGCTTCGATCGCATCACCCGCATGGCCAGCCAGCTGTTCGGCTTGCCGATCTCTGCCGTGTCGCTGACGGATGCCGATCGCCAGTGGTTCAAGTCGAGGGTTGGGGTCGATCACTGCGAGATCCCCCGCGAGAAGGCGCCCTGTGCTGACGTGTCTACTTCCTCCCAGGTCGTGATCATCAACGATATGCTGGCCTCGAGCTGCTACCGGGAGAGCCATCTGGCCAACTCGGGCATCCGCTTCTATGCCGGCGCGCCACTGACGACCCGGGAGGGCTATACCCTGGGGGCCATGTGTGTCCTGGGTACCGAGCCGCGTGAGGTCACCGAGCAGGAGAAGGTGACACTGGTCGACCTCGCCGCCATGGTCATGTCGCAGATCGAACTCCAGCATGCCTTCGGCAGGGTCGACTCCCTGACGGGCCTGGCGAATCGTGGCCAGTTCGACGAGGGCCTCCAGGACCTGACCCTCGATGCCCCCGGCGAGCAAAGGGTCGCCCTCTTCACCGAAGTGGTCGAAGCGAGCGAACTGAGCATACTGCACCGCACCATGGGGCCTGCATTCCTGGACGAGTTGGCCCGGGTATCCGCCCAGTGCCTTCAGGAAGCCATCGGCAGCGAATCGAAGCTCTATCATCTTGGCAGCGGCCAGTTCGTCCATCTCGTGTCGGCGGACAGCGACGAGCGCCTGATCGAGCATGCCCTGCGCTTGCGCGAGGACCTGATGGCGCTCGAGTCGGCTCGGGAGGTGCCGGTGCTGGTGCGGCCGGTCGTAGGCATCGCCACCTTCCGGCTAGGCGAGATGACGGTCTCCGATATCCTGCGCAGCGCCCATGCCGCCAGCCTGGACGCTCGCCATATGGGCGAGGGGGCCGGCCTCTTCTCGACGGAACTGGACGACTCTTTCCAGCGTCGCATCATGCTGCTCTCCGATGTGAGCCGGGCCCTGGAGAGTGACGACGAATTCTACCTGGTCTTCCAGCCACGCGTTTCCGTGAAGACAGGAGTCTGCCAAGGCGCCGAGGCCTTGCTGCGCTGGCGACATCCCGTCCTGGGCGAGGTTTCTCCTGCGGAATTCATCCCGCTGATCGAGAACACTCCCATGGCCCGTTCGCTGACGGCCTGGGTGGTCCACCGGGCAATCCGCCAGGCGGCCCTCTGGCACCGACAGGGCAGAAAACTGCGAATCTCGATCAATGTGTCGGCGACCAACCTCGAGGAAGCCGATTTCGCCCAGCGGGTGCTCGCTGAGCTCCGCGAAGCTAACTTACCCACCGACGCCATCGAACTGGAAGTGACCGAGAGCGCCCTGATCGGCAAGGGTCAGGCAGCGGTTTCCCAGCTCGACATCCTGACCGAAGCGGGTATCCTGATCGCCATCGACGACTTCGGCACCGGCTACAGCAGCCTCTCCTACCTTCATGAGCTTCCGGCCAATATCGTCAAGATCGACCGGGGCTTCATCACCCACCTGGGTGAGGATGCACGTACCCGGACCCTGGTGGCGTCGATGATCGGCATGGCCCATGACCTGGGTTACAGCGTCGTCGCCGAAGGGGTGGAGAGCGAGGCCGCCCTCGCCTACCTGGGCCAACTGGGCTGCAACGAGGTGCAGGGCTATCTGTTCGCCAAACCCCTCCTGCCCGACACCTTCGAAACCTGGCTTGGCAGTAAGGGGGCGGCGCGGGTCGGCTGACCGCACAGCGCGGTATCCCTGTCGGATCCTCGAGGAAACGGCCGCGGGTTGTTGTCTCGGCAATCCCATGAGTTCCGAAGCCATCAGGCACACAGGGTGACGCTAGCTTTCAGTCCCATCACATAATAGGCGGTGGGACTAAACCACTGGGGAAGAAGGCATGATCTATATCACGTTCCTGGCGGGGCTCTGTTTCCTGCTGGTAGGCGCTGAAATGTTGGTTCGCGGCGCTTCACGGCTGGCGGCCCGCCTCGGTATCTCTCCGCTTGTCATCGGCCTGACGGTCGTGGCCTTCGGCACCAGCTCGCCAGAGCTGGCGGTCAGCATCAAGGCCTCCCTGGCGGACCAGGCGGGTATCGCCATGGGTAACGTTGTGGGCAGCAACATCTTCAACGTGCTGTTTATCCTGGGGCTTTCGGCCATGGTGACGCCTCTGGTGGTCGCTCAGCAGCTGATCCGTTTCGATATCCCCTTGATGGTCGCCCTCTCGGCGGCACTGTTGCTGCTCGTGCTGGACGGACAGCTCAGCCGCCTGGATGGCTTGCTGTTGGCGGCGGGGCTGGTCGCCTATATTGCCTTTCTGCTTTACCAGAATGCCCGTTCCCGCCTGGACACAACGGCCGAGAGCGACAGCACGCCTCCGGCCAGCAACGCCTGGGTGGTCAACCTGGTGCTAGTGGTGGCAGGCCTGGCCCTGCTGGTGCTTGGCTCCCGCTGGCTTGTCGAGGGAGCGGTAACCTTCGCCAGTTATCTGGGCGTCAGCGAGCAGGTGATCGGCTTGACCATCATTGCGGCGGGCACCTCGCTGCCCGAGGTCATGACCTCGCTGATCGCTGCCCTGCGTGGCGAGCGGGATATCGCCGTGGGCAACGTGGTGGGCAGCAATGTGTTCAACATTCTCGGCGTGCTGGGGGTGAGCAGCCTGATCGCCTCGTCCGGCATCACGGTGCCTCCCGCCATGATCAGCTTCGACATTCCCGTGATGCTGGCCGTCGCAGTGGCCTGCCTGCCGATCTGTTTCACCGGTGGCGTCATCCAGCGTTGGGAGGGGGCCTTGCTGCTGGGTTACTACATCGCCTACACCCTCTACCTGATCCTGGCGACAACCCAACATGATGCGCTAGCCGGGTTCACCGGGGTCATGCTGTACTTCGTGCTCCCTCTCACGCTCCTGACGCTGGCGATTCTCAGCCTGCAAGAGCTGAAGCGCCGCTCTGGCAGGGTCGTCTGAGCCCACTGTTCTGCCACGATCACTCGGGAGAATCTCCCAGGACTAACACTCAGAACTATCGCTTAGAACTATCACCCAGGACTATCGGATTCGGGGTCACTGCTGGACGTCGCAGACGTGGCGGAATCTGCCGGTGGGGCGAGGCGAAGGTCGATATAGTGCAGTACAGCCAATTGGGCGAAGAGAAAGGCAAAGCAGATAACGATGCCCTGGATCATGATCGTATTCCGGAAGGGGACCTGCATGCATCATAGGCGAGCTTTGGCCAGGCCCGCCATGGAATTCTTGGTTCGAAACCGGCGCTGAGTGCCCCAGCACCGGTTCCTGTTCCAGCTCCTGTATCGCCAGGTGTTTTCCCGGCAGAGAAGCGCCATCAGGTCCAGATCCTGCTTATCGTCGTATTCGCTCAACGCCAGGGAACTGGCCACCTTACAGGGCATACAAGGGAGGTTAACGAGGGTCTATCCCATCTCACACCGGCGGGGCGCGCCACAGGTCGGCAATATCCGGGGGAAGCTGGCCCTCGACATCCTGGATCTCACCGTCACTGATCTGGTCGCGCAGCGTGGTGAAGACCCGGCGCGTCAGCGATTCCGCCTCCTCAGCGGAGACATCGAGATCCGCCGCGATCCGCTCGAGGAAGGTCTTCTTTCCGAACCGCTGCGGTGCCTCCTCCTTGCCATGTCGGCAATGCGCCAGCAGCTCCCGAAGCTTCTGGGGAAGCTGGGCTTCCATGTCCTGCGATTCCTCGGGCTCGATGCGACTCTCCAGAGTACACAGCACTGCCACGGCGGCGCACTCGGCCTCGTCCTGACGCAGGTCGCCGGGTAGGCACAGTTCGTTGATGAATGTCTTGTAGGTGGTCTCGAGGTGCCCCTCATGGCGCACCTCACGTTCTCTCTGAAGCTCTTCCTCAGACTTGCCGTGATGGCCCATAGCGGAATCTCTCCTCGATTGTCGTTGGTCGAATGATCGATCCGGCCGTATCGCAACGAGGGGTCGTGTCCCCGACGCGGCACCGGCCGGGCGTTTCGGCTCGCAGGCAGCAGCCTATCAGTCGTGGCCCTTACTCGCCCGCCAGCTTGTCCTCGGTGCGCAGCTCGAAGTCGCTGGCGTCGTGGCGCTCGTGGAGCTGCATTTCCGGCTCGCCGAAGGTGCGGTTGACCATGCGCCCACGCTGCACCGCCTCGCGGGCATCGATCTCGCGGGCCCAGCGCTGCACGTTCTGGTACTTCTCCACCTGAAGGAACTCGCCAGCGTCGTAGAGCCGGTCCAGGGCGAGCTGGCCGTACCAGGGCCAGCTGGCGATGTCGGCGATGGTGTAGGTATCGCCCGCCAGGTAGCGCGTCTCGGCCAGGCGGCGATCGAGCACGTCGAGCTGGCGCTTGGTCTCCATGGCATAGCGGTCGATGGGATACTCCAGCTTCTCCGGTGCGTAGGCGTAGAAGTGACCGAAGCCGCCACCGACGAAGGGCGCGCTGCCCATCTGCCAAAACAGCCAGTTCAGTGTCTCGGTGCGCCCAACCGGGTCATCAGGCAGGAACTCACCGAACTTCTCCGCCAGGTAGAGCAGGATCGCGCCCGACTCGAACACCCGGATTGCCTCGGGCGTGCTGCGATCGACCATCGCCGGAATCTTGGAGTTGGGATTGATCTCGACGAAGCCACTCCCGAACTGGTCGCCCTCGCCGATGCGGATCAGCCAGGCATCGTACTCAGCGCCCTCGTGGCCTCGTGCCAGCAGTTCCTCGAACATCATCGTGGCCTTCACACCGTTGGGCGTACCCATGGAGTAGAGCTGGAAGGGATGCTTGCCAACCGGCAATTCCTTGTCATGGGTGGGCCCGGCGATCGGGCGGTTGATGCTGGAGAAGGTGCCACCGCTGGCCTTCTCCCAGGTCCACACTCTCGGCGGAACGTACTCGTTATCCTGGCTCATGAAACCTCCTGAATGGCGGATGAAGGGATGATCATCCTGCGCCGGCGCGCAGCAAGCGAAAGAATCGATGTCTCCGACGATAACCCCTCAAGCCTTCATCCGCGAGTCCGCCGGCCGATGCTGCCGACCCTCTCCGCCGCCGGTCGACGTAATCCCGGCTCTCAGACCGGGCCGCAGCAAGCCTTGAACTTGCACTCGCTGCCACAGGGGCAGGTCTTGCGGTCGGGATGTGTCATGAGAGTGAGCCTTCACTTCGGCAACGATGGGCAGCAGGTTACATCAGGTCACCGATAGCCCTTGTCTGGCGACATGTAAAACTGCCTCCAGAATGTGGCAAGTTCTCCAGGAGGGCGGCCGAGTTGGGCGAGGCCTTGCCGAGGGCCTGACCGCCGATGCCGCTTCACTCGTTGCGTTCCCGCCCGTTCCGATCGGGCATTGCGCTCGAGCCGTCACCGGGGGACGTCGTACCGTCCGGGTTGTCGCCGAGATCGTCCGAGCCAGACGGCAGAACCTCCGGCACAATGGCGCCCTGATTCTCCGAGAAGGTACCAGGCTGCAGGCCTTCCGAATCCATGGCGCCCTGATCCTGCGAGTAGGTGCCGGGCTGCAGGCCTTCCGAATCCATGGCGCTCCGATCCTCCGAGAAGGTACCAGGCTGAAGATCTTCCGAATCCATCGCTCCCTGGCCTTCGGCGTAGGTGCCAGGCTGCAGGCCTTCCGTATCCATCGCGCCCTGGCTCTGGTCAGAACGAATGTTTTCATCTGACGTCTGGGCAAATGTCGGAAGCGCAAAGGCAAGGAGTGCCGCACCTGCGATAGTGGGAATCAAACGCATAGACGATATCCTTCAATCTGGAAGTGTGCAGTGCATGCTGATCATACCCAAAGCGTATGCAGTCTTTTCCGCGCTGGTCAAAGGATGGGGCATCAGAGAAATGAGGGACTTTCCTCGCTTCTTGCTGCGTGGCTTGGGCTCCGTACGTCAAGCCTGTGCCCAGCCAAGCCAAGAACCTCGCCATCCTCTATATCGACGACGGGCCACGGTTAGCGCCGTTCCACGACCTGATGAGCACGACGCTTTACAGCGGCCTCTCGCGTCGCTTTGCGTTTCGCATCGCCGATGAGGATCGCCCCGGCAGCATCGAGCGTTCCCACCTGGAAACGCTGGCCCGCTCGATGCGGTTCCAGCCACGCTACTTCCTGTACCAGGGGCTCGAAGTCGCCGAAAGGATGCCGGCGGCCATCGACAAAACCTTCACCACCTTGGGAGCAGAAGCCCATCAAGGCACCGAACTGACACTGCTGGAGGGGTTGCAACGACGACTGCTGAGCAACTGCACAAAGATGCCAGCGCGTTGGGCAGTGGGCCATGGCTAAAACCTGACATCAATTGAAGAGGGAATGAGGCTATGTCCCCCACTGCCACGCCTCGATTAGACGATGAAACCAGGTCAGCAAGGTTTCCTCGACCAGTGATGGCCGATTGGTGCTACCGTTCATCACTTCTTATCCCGCTTGACCTGCTGTTCCAAGGCTTCCAGCGACCGCAAGTCCTCAAGATCGGCTTCGACAGCGTCACTCTGTCGGCGCTGGGTATCGAACAGTTCGTAACGTTCATGAGCAACACTTCTCGCCTGTTCCGCGCTGATACTCCTTGCTCCCTCGAGAATGGGACTGTCGTTGAATTCCAGCAGGCGGTCCACATTCTGACGCCAGTAATCCAGTGTCAGATCCTTGCGTTGCTTGGCACGCAGCTCCGCCTGTTCGAGGAAGATCACCACCAACCGGTTCAGGGTATCGATCTCGTCAGCTGTCAGGTAATTCTTGGCCACCGTGACGTCCTGCTTGCGCACCCGCGCCCCCTGCCAGGTGGTAAGCGCCATGTTGGGCGCCCCGGCATCGGCCCGATTGACGACGATCTCGGCGGCAGTCTGCTCGGTAACGGCATACAGGAGCTTGTTCTGCACCTCGGCAAAGAAAATCGGTGCATCCCGGTCATCGGCTCGGTAGTCACTGCTCAGAGTGAAGAGGTCCCGTATCTTCTGATAGAAGCGCTTCTCCGACGCGCGTATGTCACGGATGCGTGCCAGCAGCTCATCGAAATAGTCCCAACCGCCGGGCTCTTTCAGACGCTCGTCGTCCATGACGAAGCCCTTGACGAGGTATTCGCTGAGGTTGGCCGTGGCCCACTGGCGGAACTGAGTGCCGCAAGGCGAGCGCAAGCGATAGCCGATCGCCAGAATCATCGGCAGGCTGTACCACTTGACACGGTAGCGCTTTCCATCAGAGGCAGTTATAAAGGATTCCTTTACAACTGAAGCCTCTGATAACTCGCTTTCATTCAATATGTTACGAGAATGAGTACTGACATTCTGCTTGGTGGTCGCAAATAGCTCGGCAATCTCCGCCTGGGTCAGCCAGACGGTGCCGCTTTCGGTGCGCAGGTGGATGGCGGTGCGACCATCATCGGTCTGGTAAAGAATCAGTTCGCTGGCATCCATGCGATTCCCCTCCTTATCTCGGAGACAGGAAACCCGCCACGCGGGCGGGTTTCCTGAAGACTAGCACGGCGGAATGATCACTCCCACTCGATCGTCGCGGGCGGCTTGCTGCTGACGTCGTAGGTGACGCGAGAGACGCCGGTGATCTCGTTGATGATGCGGTTGGAGACGGTCTCCAGCAATTCATAGGGCAGGTGCGCCCAGCGGGCGGTCATGAAGTCGATGGTCTCCACGGCACGCAGGGCGATCACCCACTCGTAGCGGCGGGCGTCGCCGACCACGCCGACGGAGCGCACCGGCAGGAAAACGGCGAAGGCCTGGCTGGTCTTGTGGTACCAGTCGGCCTTGTGCAGCTCTTCGATGAAGATGGCATCGGCCTCGCGCAGGATATCGGCGTACTCCTTTTTCACCTCGCCAAGGATGCGCACGCCCAGGCCCGGCCCCGGGAAGGGGTGGCGGTAGACCATGTCGTAGGGAAGGCCGAGCTCGACGCCGAGCTTGCGCACCTCGTCCTTGAACAATTCACGTAGCGGCTCGACCAGCGTGAGCTTCATGGTCTCGGGCAGGCCGCCGACGTTGTGGTGTGACTTGATCACGTGGGCCTTACCGGTCTTGGCGGCGGCGGACTCGATCACGTCGGGGTAGATGGTGCCCTGGGCCAGGAAGTCGACGCCCTCGATCTTGCTGGCTTCCTCGTCGAACACCTCGATGAAGGTGTTGCCGATGATCTTGCGCTTGGCCTCGGGGTCGGCCTCGCCCTCGAGCTTGGAGAGGAACAGCGGCTCGGCGTTGACGCGGATCACCTTCACGCCCATGTGGCGGGCGAAGGTCTCCATCACCTGCTCGCCTTCGGCCTTGCGCAGCAGGCCGTTGTCGACGAACACGCAGGCCAGCTGGTCGCCGATGGCCTTGTGCAGCAGGGCCGCCACCACCGAGGAGTCCACGCCGCCGGAGAGGCCGAGCAGCACGTGTCGGTCGCCCACCTGCTCGCGAACGCGAGCGATCTGATCCTCGATGATCTGGGCCGGGGTCCAGAGGCGCTCGGCGCCACAGATCTCCAGCACGAAGTGCTCGAGGATACGCAGGCCCTGCAGGGTGTGGGTCACCTCGGGGTGGAACTGCACGCCATAGAAGCGCTTCTCCTCCCAGGCCATGGCGGCGATGGGGCAGCTCGGCGTGGAGGCGGTAACGGTGAACTCGCTCGGTATCCGGGCAACCTTGTCGCCGTGGCTCATCCAGACGTCGAGCAGGTTCCTGCCGGTCTCGTGGTCGATGTGGTCCGAGATATTGCGGAACAGCGCGGTCTCTTCATCGATGCGGATCTGGGCGTAGCCGAACTCGTGAACGTGGGAGCCCTCGACGGCACCACCGAGCTGTTCGGCCATGGTCTGCATGCCGTAGCAGATGCCCAGCACCGGCAGATCCATCTCGAACACGCACTGCGGTGCGCGAGGCGAGTCCAGCTGGGTGACCGACTCCGGGCCGCCGGCGAGGATGATGCCGTTGGGCGCGTACTCGCGGATCTCGGCCTCGGTGATATCGAAGGCGCGAACCTCGGAGTAGACGCCGATCTCGCGCACCCGGCGGGCGATGAGCTGGGTGTACTGGGAGCCGAAGTCGAGGATCAGGATCTTGTGGGCGTGAATGTCTGTCATCAGGCCTTTCCTTTGAGAGGCGAACGGCCCGGAAACACGAAAGCTGGAAGCGGCGCGGCCACTTCCAGCTTCAAGCTTCCGGCTTCAAGCTAGCGTTAGCCCGCGCGGTAGTTGGGGGCTTCCTTGGTGATCTGCACGTCGTGCACGTGTGACTCGGCGAAACCGGCCCCGGTGATCTGCACGAACTGCGGCTTGGTGCGCATCTCCTGGATGTCGCGGCAGCCGGTGTAGCCCATGGAGGCACGCAGGCCGCCCATCAGCTGGTGGACGATGCCGCTCATCATGCCCTTGTAGGGCACGCGACCCTCGATGCCTTCCGGCACCAGCTTCTCGGCGCCCTCGCTCTTGTCCTGGAAATAGCGGTCGGCGCTGCCCTGAGTCTGGGACATGGCGCCCATGGAACCCATGCCGCGATAGGCCTTGTAGGTGCGGCCCTGATAGAGCTCGATCTCGCCCGGGGCCTCCTCGGTACCGGCCAGCAGTCCGCCGACCATAACCGTGCTGGCACCGGCGGCCACGGCCTTGGCCAGGTCGCCGGAGAAGCGCACACCGCCATCGGCGATCAGCGGAATGTCGTAGGGCACCAGCGCCGCGGCCACGTTGGAGACGGCGGTGATCTGCGGCACGCCCACCCCGGCGACGATGCGGGTGGTGCAGATGGAGCCGGGGCCGATGCCTACCTTGACGGCGTCGGCGCCGGCCTCGGCCAGCGCCTGGGCGGCCTCGGCGGTGGCGATATTGCCGCCTACCACCTGGACCTGCGGGAAGTGCTCCTTCACCCAGCGCACCCGCTCGATCACGCCCCGGGAGTGGCCGTGAGCGGTGTCGACCACCACCACGTCCACGCCGGCCTCGGCCAGCGCGGCGATCCGATCCGGTGTCTCGGGGCCGGTGCCCACGGCGGCGCCGACCAGCAGGCGGCCGTCGGCATCCTTGGCGGCATAGGGGAAGGTGCGGGCCTTCTCGATATCCTGGAAGGTGACCAGGCCGCGCAGGCGGAAGTCATCATCCACCACCAGCATCTTCTCGACACGGTGCTCCTGCATCTTGCCCTTGATGACGTCGAGCCCGGTGCCCACCGCCACGGTGACGAGCTTCTCGCCGGGGGTCATGATGTCGGCCACGCTGTCGCCATGGTTGGGCTGGAAACGCATGTCGCGTTGGGTCACCAGGCCCACCAGGGTCTCGCCCTCCACCACCGGGAAGCCGGAGAAGCCGTGCTCGGAGGCCATCGCCAGCAGGTCCGCCAGCTTGGCATCGGGCCCCACGGTGACGGGGTCCTTGACGATCACGCTCTCGTGCTTCTTGACCTTGCGCACCTCGGCGGCCTGGTGGGCGATGGTCATGCTCTTGTGGATGATGCCGATGCCGCCTTCCTGGGCCATAGCGATGGCCAGTCGGGCTTCGGTGACGGTGTCCATGGCGGCGGAGACGAGCGGGATGTTCAGGAAGAGGTCGCGGGTCAGGCGGGTCCTGAGGCTGACGTCGTTGGGCAGGACATCGGAATACCCGGGTACGAGTAATACGTCATCGAACGTAAGCGCTTCTTGGGCCATACGTAGCATTGCGGCGACACCCAGTGAACTGGTGGGAGGGAGGAAAGTTAATCCCCCATTATAGCGACCACGACCGGGGGCCGGCAATGCGAGTCGTGGCCGGCCCCCGTCACTCAGCGCGGCGGAACTCGCGGCGCCAGCGCGCCAGGAAGGCGGCGCGGCGCTGGGGATCGACGAAGGCCAGTAGCGAGGCGCTGAGGGGAATCGGGAAGAGCCGCTCGCCCACCTGATCGCGCAGCCGCGCCGCCGTGTAGGGCCCGACGATGTCCGGGCGCACGCTGAACAGCGTGGTCTGGCCGGCCAGCACCCGCTGCCCCTCGCGGCCGAGCAGGAAGTTGACGAAGGCCTCGGCGGCCACCGGATGCGGCGCGTCGCGATGGATGAAGGCCATGCGCATCATTACCAGCGCGTAGTCCCGAGGTACCTGCACGATCACCTCGGGGTGCTGCTGGGCCCAGAGCATAGCGTAGGAACCGAGCAGGTTGTAGCCGAGCCAGTAGCGCCCCTCACTCAGCCCCTCGAGCATCGCCCGGGTACTGCCCTCGAGTTGGGCGTTCACCCGCCCCATGCCGGCCACCAGGTCCCAGAAGCGCGGCGTGTAGCGGGCGTCCTGCTGGTAGAGCGTGTAGCCCACCCCGCTCTTGAACGGCGAGTAGCCAGTGACCTTGCCCTCGAGCTTGCCCGGCTCGGTGGTCAGCAGGGTGTACAGGTCAGCGTGGGTCTGGGGCGGCGCCATGTGGCGCGAGAGATCGAGCCGGTAGGCCATGACGATGGGTTCGAAGGTGAAGCCGAACACCTCGTCGCGCCACTTGGCCCAGGCTGGCCAGCGCCGCGCCGCCGGCGAATCCAGCCGCCGCGCGTAGCCTTGGTTGACCCGCGCCATCTGCCAGGGCATCGCCGAGCTGATCACCACGTCCGGCGCCGGGTCGGCCTCGCCGATCCGCGCATCAACCTCCAGGGTCGAGCGGTCGCGGAAGTCCAGGGCGATGTCGGGATGGGCGGCGCGGAAGGCGTCGAGCAGCGGTGCGACCACCTCGCGGTCAAGCGCCGCCTCAACCACCAGCGGCGTCGACGCCGCGTGCAGCGGGGCGGCCCCTGCCAGCAGCATCGCCAGCAGGACCAGATGCAGACCGACTCGCCATCGCGTCATGGAGTCTCCTTGGGATCGCACAGGGGCAGGTGAAGTCTCACCACCAGGCCGTGAGGCTTGCAAGTCCCCAGCGTCAGCCGACCGCCGAGCCCCCGGGCGATAGAGTCGACGATCGCCAGACCCAGCCCGGAGCCGTCGGTATCTTGGCGCCCGCCCCGCTCGAAGGGCTGCAGCAGCCGCTCGCGGGTATCAGCCGGCACGCCCGGGCCGTCGTCCTCGACGAAGAGCACCGCCTCGTCGCCGTGGACCGCCACGCCGAGGGTGATCACGCTGCCCGGCGGGGTGTAGCGCAGGGCGTTGTCGATCAGGTTGCCGAGCAGCTCGCGGATCGCCCAGCCCTCGGCGCACACCCACAGCGGGCCGTCGGGCAGCTCAGCCAGCCCAAGGTCATGGTGGCGCGCCACCTCGCGCCCGGCCCACTCCAGCACGGTCTCGCGCAGCACAGCGGCGAGGTCCAAAGGCGCCACCGCGTCGGCCTCGCCTAGGTGGCGCAGGCGGGCGAGGCTCAGCAACTGGCCGGCCAGGCGGCTGGTGCGCCCGGCCCCCTCGTGCACCGCCGTCAGGGCGGCCTGCCAGTCGGCCGGGTCCTCGCTCTGCAGCGCCAACTCGCTGGTGCTCTGCAGCCCGGCCAGCGGTGTCTTGAGCTGGTGGCTGGCGTCGGCGGTGAAGCGCAGCAGCTCCTCGCGACTCTGGCGCTGGCGGGCGAACAGGTGGTCAAGGGTCTGGGCCAGCTCACGCATCTCCTCGGGCACCCGGGCATCGAGCGGGCGCATGTCGTCGGCGTCTCGGTGGCGCAGCTGACGACGCAGCCGGCGCATCGGGCCGAGCGCCACCCGCAGGGCCAGGGCCATCAGCACGCCGGCCAGCAGCACCATGGCCACGAAGCGGGTCAGGGTGCGCTCGAAGAGCTCATCGGCCAGCGCCACCCGCCCGCCGCGGGTATGCCCTACCCAGATCTGCACCGGCTCCTGGGAGACCCAGCCTGCCGAGTCATACTCGCGGCCGTAGAGCCGCCAGGCGGCGCCGTCGAGGCGGGTGGTGAGCGCCATCGGCGCGCTGGTCACCTGTTCGCGCCAGGCCGGCTCGATGGCGAAGGGCAGGTTAGTGGACACCGCCTCGCCGTCGGCGTCGAGCACGGCGTAGAAGACCCGCTCCTGGTGCCGGGTGGCCAGTATCTGCAGGGCCGCTGCCGGCACCTCCACCAGCGGCTCGCCCTGTTGCCACTGCACGGCCTCGGCGATCGTCAGGGCGGCGGCCTCGAGCTGGCTGTCGTAGGCCCGCTCGGCGGCCCGGTGGGTGCTCATCCAGGCCTCGACCATCAGCAGTGCGCCGAGGCCGGTGACGGTGACCAGCAGCCACACCGCCAGGCGGCGCTTGAGCGAGCCCGTGACCTCGATCACCCGGCATCGTCCTCCAGCCGGTAGCCCAGCCCGCGGAAGGTGCGAATCTGAAACCCGGAGCCGACGAGCCGCTTGCGCAGCCGGCTGACGTAGACCTCCAGGGCGTTGGAGCCCACCTCGTCGAAGCCGAACAGGCGCCGCTCCAGGGCTTCGCGAGGGGCGATGCTGCCGGCGTGCAGCAGCAGCCCCTCGAGCAGGCGCAGCTCGCGGCGCGGCAGCGCCAGCGGAGCGTCGTCGAGGGTCGCCGCGCCGGTGGCCGGATCGAAGACGAGCGTCCCGTAACGCAGCCGGTTGTCACTGCGCTGCTGGCTACGCCGCAACAGGGCCCGCACCCGGGCCTCCAGCTCGGCGAGCGAGAACGGCTTGGCGAGGTAGTCGTCGGCGCCGTGGTCGAGGCCGCTGACGCGATCGTCGACGGCGTCCCGGGCAGTGAGGATCAGCACCGGGGTGGTGTCGCCGCGGTCGCGCAGCGCCGACAACAGACTCAGGCCGTTCCCGTCGGGCAGGCCGAGATCGAGCAGCACCAGGTCGAAGCGGTCGTGGCGCAGGGCGGCCGCGCCCTCGCCATGGGTGGTGAACACCTCGACGGTATTGCCCAAGGGAGACAGTGCCTGCTCCAGCGAGCGGGCGATCAGTACATCGTCCTCGATGACCAGCAGGCGCATACGACCAATGTCTCAGGGAGTGACAGGCAAGGTGACAGGTTGATGAAAGGTGACGGGCCTAGCATCGCCCTGGCCATCACGAGATGGCGGGCGAGGCCCTTGCTCGCCCTTCATTACAAGAGAACAGGAGTTCGTCATGAAGATCAACCCAACCCTTCGCCGCGCCTCTGGCCTTGCCGTCATCGGCAGTGCATTGTTTATTGGTCAGGCTCACGCTCAGACAATCCCGGAATCCACCGAGTGCATCGCGCCAGCCAAGCCCGGCGGTGGCTACGACCTGACGTGCCGACTGGCTGCCAATGGCCTGCAGGATACCGGCCTGATCAGCAAGCCAATGATGGTCAGCTACATGCCCGGTGGCATTGGCGCGGTAGCTTATAACCATGTCAACGGTGTACGCACCGATGACCCTGGCCTGATCGTTGCCGCCAGCACCGGTGCCGCCGTCAACCTGGCGCTGGGCAAGTTTGGCCAGTACGACGCTGATGAGGTTCGCTGGTTGGGCGCGCTCGGCGTCGACTATGGCGCTATCGTCGTCAGTGCCGATGCGCCTTGGGAAAACCTCGATGAGCTGATGGCCGACCTCAAGGACAACCCGGGCGAGATCGCCTTCGGCGCTGGTGGAACGGTTGGTAGCCAGGACTGGATGAAGGCGGCATTGATCGCCAAGTCCGGGGACATGTCGCCAAGAGACCTTCGTTACGTGGCCTTCGAGGGTGGCGGCGAGGCCCTGGCAGCATTGCTCGGCGACCATATCCAGGTCTTCACCGGCGATCTCTCCGAGCTCAAGTCACAGCTTGGGAGCGGCAAGATCCGCGTACTGGCGGCCCTCTCCGAAGAGCGCATGGACGGCCCCTACGCTGAAATCCCCACCGCGGCCGAGCAGGGCTACGACGTCCAGTGGCCGATCTGGCGCGGCTATTACATGGGTCCGGACGTCAGCGACGAAGCCTACCAGGCCTGGATCGAGCGCATGCAGGAACTGGCAGAAGACCCTGTCTTTGCCGAACTGCGTGAAGCGCGCGGTCTCTTCCCGATGTCACGCTTCGGTGACGACTTCGACAGCTACGTCAAAGAACAGGTTGGCGAATTCAAAGGGCTGGCCGAAGAAGTGGGTCTAACGCAATGAGAATCGCCGCCGACCGAGTACTGGGTATTGCCCTGATCGGTCTGGCGGCGTTTATCGCCGTCCAGGCCCTTCAGCTGGAAATACCTTTCAGCTATGAGCCCGTCGGCCCCAAGGCATTCCCTTTGGGGCTGTCGATTCTGCTGACCTTACTATCGCTGGCCATGATCCTCAGGCCCGGCGACAACGGCAGCTGGCCGCACAAGGCGCTGGCGCTCCGGTTGTTACTGGTGCTGGTGTTGCTGTTGGTCTATGCCGTCTTGTTCAGACAGTTGGGGTTCATCGTCTCATCGCTGCTGGTGGTAACCGCTCTAGCGCGACTGTTTGATGCGACCTGGGGTAAGGCACTGATCACCGGCGTTGTCATGTCGATTGTCGGCTATTTTCTGTTTACCGCCGCCCTCGGCATCAGTCTGCCTTCTGGCTACTTGTTCGCCAGCTTCATCTAAAGGATCGCTGAGATGTTCGATTTCCTGATCGACGGCTTCGGCGTCGCGCTGACGCCTCTCAACCTGGGCCTGGCCTTCCTTGGCGCGCTGCTCGGCACGCTCTTCGGGGCACTGCCGGGCATCGGGCCGATCAACGGCATAGCCATCCTGATGCCGTTGGCCTACACCCTTGGCTTGCCGGCGGAGTCATCGCTGATCCTGCTGGCCGCCGTCTACACTGGCGCCGAATACGGCGGGCGCATGTCGAGCATCCTGCTCAACGTGCCTGGTGATGCCGGCGCTGTCATGACCACCCTGGATGGCTACCCGCTGGCACAGAAAGGGCTCGCAGGCCCCGCTCTAGGCCTTTCGGCCGTCAGTTCATTCATTGGCGCGACCATTGCCATTATTGGCCTGACACTCTTTGCGCCGCTGCTGGCAGAAGTCGCGGTGATGTTCGGCCCAGCAGAATTTTTTGCGCTCATGATATTCGCGTTCTCCTCCATGTCGGTGATGATGGGCAAGGACCCGATCAAGACCGCCATTGGCGCGGTGCTCGGCGTGCTGATTGCCACCGTAGGCATCGACTCCGGCAGCGGCGTGTTGCGCTATACCTTCGGTTTGCCCGAGCTCTACGACGGCATCGACTTCGTGGTGATGATCATTGGGCTGTTTGCCATCAGTGAAATTCTGCTGATGCTCGAGCATGCCCACCGCTCGGAGGACGACGGCAAGCTCCCGCCGCTGGGCCGGGTCTTCGTCACCCTCAAGGAAGTACTTGCATGTAAAGGTGCTATCGGCCGTTCGGGGTTGCTAGGTTTTATCATTGGCGTGCTGCCCGGCACCGGTGCGTCGGTGGCCGGCGCGGTCTCCTACACCACCGAGAAGCGCCTTTCCGACAAGGAAGGCACCTTTGGCAAGGGCGATATGCGCGGTTTGGCAGCGCCAGAGTCGGCCAATAACGCGGCTGCAGTTGGCTCCTTCGTGCCCATGCTGACGCTAGGCATTCCCGGTTCTGGCACCACGGCCGTCCTACTCGGCGCGCTGATGCTCTACAACATCACCCCAGGGCCGATGATGTTCACCGAGCGCCCGGAAGTGGCCGGTGGCCTGATCGCCTCGCTGTACATCGGTAACGTTGTACTGCTGGCGCTCAACCTGCCGCTGGCTGGCGTATTTGCTCGCGTGCTGACCATTCCGCGCTGGGTCCTGGTGCCCGCCATTGCCATCCTGGCCTTCGTTGGTGTCTATCAGTTGCACTCCGACCTGTTTGCCATCTACCTGATGCTGGTCATCGGCGTGTTCGGTTACCTGCTGCGCAAGCTGGGGTTCTCCCTGGCCCCCGTGATTCTTGGCTACGTGCTGGGTGGTTTGATGGAGCAAAACCTGCGCCGCGCGCTGTCGATCAGCGGGGGCGATGTCGGCATCCTCTGGCAGTCGGGTATTTCACTGGGGCTGTGGATAGCCGCTGCCTTACTGCTGGTGCTGCCATGGCTGGTACCGAAGCTACTGGCCGGCAACGCGCCTCGGGAGGACGTGGAGGACAGCTGAGCCAACTTTCGACCCTCTCTCCCCTGGCCCCGGCCCCCAAGGTGGGACCGGGGCGTTTGATCGGAGGAATCACGACTTGCGCGATGCGATGGAACGCTCCTTGGTGGGCCTGGGCCGCTTCCTGCCCACCCTGGCGCTGGGACTCGGAGGCGGAGGCCTCGCCTATGCGCTGCACTTGCCCCTGCCCTGGCTGCTGGGTGCCATGCTGGCGACCACCGTGGCGAGCCTCGCCGGCGCCCGGCTGCGCTCGCCGGGACGGGGCCGCCAGGGCGTGCTGGTGGTGATCGGCGTGATGCTCGGCGCGGCCTTCACCCCGGAGATGACCGGCGGCCTCACGCTGTGGGGCGCCAGCCTGAGCATGATGCTGCTGGCCACCGCGGTGATGATGGCTTTCTCGGTGTGGTTCTCGCGGCGGATCGCCGGCCACTCACTGGACACCGCCCTCTATGCCGGGGTGCCCGGGGGCGTCTCGGCGGTCACCGGCATGGCGCTGGACTCGAACGCCGACCTGCGGGTGGTGGGCATGACCCATGCGGTGCGAATCCTGGTGCTGCTGGTGGCCATTCCGCCGGTGCTGCAGGCCATCGGCCACGTCGACCTGGGCAGCGCCATGACGGACCCGGCCCAGTGGCTGTGGCTGCCTGGCCCGGCAGATGCCGCCTGGCTGGCCGGTGCCGGCGTGCTGGGCGCCTGGCTGGGACACCTCGTGCGCCTGCCCAATGCGATGTTGTTCGGCCCGGCGCTGGCCTCGGCGGCACTGCACCTCACCGGCGTCACCCACGCCGCGGTGCCGCCGACGTTGCTGGCCCTTGCCCAGGTGATCATCGGCGTCTCGGTGGGTGTGCGCTTCACGGGGACCTCGCTGGCCCAGGTGGGCCATACCCTGGTGATGGCCGCGCTGCAGGCGCTGGGCCTGCTGGCGATCGCCATCCTCGCCGCTTGGGGTATCCACGCTGGGGCGGGGGTGTCATTGCCGGCGGCGCTGCTCGCCTACATGCCGGGCGGGGCGCCCGAGCTGAGCCTGGTCGCGCTCTCACTGGGCATCGACCCGGCCTTCGTCACCGCGCACCACCTGCTTCGCATCACGGTGCTGATCCTGCTGATGCCGGTGCTGCTGGGCGCTTGCCGGCGCCTGAGCGCCTGACGCGACCGGCACCAGGAACCAGGCAGGGCCGGTTCCATGCTAGGCTGGGCGGCGTACCGGCCGGAGACCTTGCCACCATGCCCCCCAACGCCAGCGGCACCACCGTCGCCCCCCCTGCCCTCTCCGTCAGCGAGCTCAACCGTCGCGCTCGCCAGGCGCTGGAGCAGGATGTCGGCGAGGTGTGGGTGGAGGGCGAGCTCTCCGGCGTGTCGCGGCCGAGCTCGGGGCACATCTACTTCACCCTCAAGGACGACCGGGCTCAGCTGCGCTGCGCCCTGTTCCGCACCCGGGCGCGCTTCGTGGCTACCCCCCTGCACGACGGCGACCGGGTCAAGGTGCGTGGCCAGGTGTCGCTGTTCGAGCCACGCGGCGACTATCAGTTGCTCGTCGAGGCGGTGCAGGCGGCAGGCGAAGGCGAACTGCTGGCGGCCTTCGAGCGCCTCAAGGCCCGGCTCGCCGACGAGGGCGTCTTCGCCAACGCACGTCCCCTGCCCTATCCACCGCGCCACCTGCTGGTGCTCACCTCGCCCACCGGCGCAGCGATCCGCGACGTGCTGGCGGTGCTCGCAGCGCGCTGGCCGCTGGTGCAGGTGACGCTGATCCCGGTGCCGGTGCAGGGGCGCGAGGCCGCCCCAGCGCTGATCTCGGCGCTTGGCCTGCTCAACCGCCAGCAGGCGCTGGACCCGGCCCGCGACGCCATCCTGATCACCCGGGGTGGCGGCAGCCTGGAGGATCTCTGGGCCTTCAACGACGAGCACCTGGTTCGAGCGATCTTCCACTCGCGGCTGCCGGTGATGTCGGCGGTTGGCCATGAGGTAGACGTCACCCTGGCCGACTTCGCCGCCGACCTGCGCGCCCCCACCCCTTCGGCCGCCGCCGAGCAGTTGGTACCCGATCGCCGCGAGCGGCTCCACCGCCTCGAGAGATTGGCCGAGCGGCTCACCCGTGCCCAGCGCGCCCGCCTGGAGACCGAGGCCCAACGCCTGGACCACCTACGAGCCCGGCTGCGTCATCCAGGCGAGGTGCTGGACGCGCGCCGTCAGCAACTGACCGAGTTGGAGGGACGCCTGCGGCGGGCCATGCAGGCCAGGCTCGCCGGTGAACGGCGCCGAGAGCAACACCTGCGCCAGCGCCTTGCGCTGCGCTCGCCGGGCCGGCTGGTGGAGCAGGCCGAACAGCGGCTCACGCGAGCCCGCGGACGGCTCCATCAGGCCATGCCGCGAGAGCTGGCCCGCCATCGCGAGCGGCTGGGCGGACTGGTTCGTGAGCTGCAGGCCGTTAGCCCGCTGGCGGTACTAGGACGCGGCTATGCGATTCTCGAGGACGAGCATGGCCAGGTCGTGCGCCGGGCGGCAGATACCGCCCCCGGCCAAGCGCTCGAGGCACGGCTGGGCGAGGGACGGCTCGCCCTGCGAGTGCTGGACCGCAGGGAGGAATGAACCAGGCGCAGGTGCGACGGCCTGCCCCCGGACTAACCCTCCCTGAGCATTGCTGCCTCAACATATAACTTACGGTTTTAAGAAATAAGAAGACGGTGCCAGGCCGTTGTCGGGAGAACCGGCAGGCCCGACAATGGAGGCATCTTCAAATTTCACTGCCTGCATGGCGGAACGCGTGCCGGCAGGTTCGTCCACCCGAAAGAATGGGAGTTGCACCATGTCACTGCGCATCAATGACGTCGTACCCGACTTCGAGGCCGATACCAGCCAGGGCCCGATCCGCTTCCACGAGTGGATCGGCGACAGCTGGACGATCCTGTTTTCCCACCCCAAGGACTTCACCCCGGTCTGCACCACCGAGTTCAGCGCCGTGGCCAAGCTCAACGAGGCGTGGAAGAAGCGCGACACCAAGGTGATCGGCGTTTCGGTGGACGGCGTCGAGGACCATAAGAAGTGGATCAACGACATCTCCAGCTATGCCAGCTGCGAGGTCGGTTTCCCGATCATCGCCGACGAGGACCTCAAGGTCGCCAAGCTGTTCGACATGCTGCCGGCCGAGGCTTATCTGCCGGACGGTCGCACCCCGGCCGACAGCGCCACCGTGCGGACGGTGTTCATCATCGGCCCGGACAAGAAGCTCAAGCTCTCCATGACCTACCCGATGAACGTGGGCCGCAACTTCGCCGAGGTGCTGCGCGCCCTGGATGCCCTGCAAACCGCCAACGGCAAGGGCGTGGCCACGCCGGCCGACTGGAACGTCGGTGAGGACGTGATCATCCCGCCGACGGTCTCCAACGAGGATGCCAAGGCAAAGTTCGGCGAATATGAGACCGTCTTCCCCTACCTGCGCCGGACCAAGCTGCCCAAATAAGGCGTAAGGTTCGCGTTACGCACTGACGACCCCCTGCCTCGGCAGGGGGTCTCGCGTTGTGTGCCGGAGAATGCGTGCCGGAGACTAGTGGTGCTCGGCCTGGCGCGTGGCCGGCTTGAAGGCGCTGGGCTCCAACTCATGGCGGGCCAGCAGCTTGTAGAAATCGGTGCGGTTGCGACCGGCGATGCGCGCCGCCTGGGTGACGTTGCCCTCGGTGATCTTGAGCACCTTGACCAGATAACGGCGCTCGAAGGCGGCCCGGGCGTCGTTGAAGGTGGGCAGGGCGTTGTCCTCGGCGGCCAGGGCCTGGGCCACTAGCCCCTCCGGGATCATCGGCGAGGTGGTCAGGGCCACGCACTGCTCCACCACGTTGACCAGCTGGCGCACGTTGCCGGGCCAGGCCGAGGTGGCCAGCAGGTTGAGCGCCTCCGGCGAGAAGCCCTTAACGAAGGGCTTGTGCCGGGCGGCGGCCTGGGCGACCAGGTGCTTGGCCAGCAGTGGCACGTCCTCGGCGCGATCCTTGAGCGGTGGCAGCTTGAGGTTCACCACGTTGAGGCGGTAGTAGAGGTCCTCGCGGAACTCGCCCTCGTGCATGGCACGGTCCAGATCGCGATGAGTGGCCGAGATGATACGCACGTCGATGGGGATAGAGGTGGTGGAGCCGAGCGGACGGATCTGGCGCTCCTGCAGGGCGCGCAGCAGCTTGACCTGCAGCGTCAGCGGCATGTCGCCGATCTCGTCGAGGAACAGGGTGCCGCCGTCGGCCGCCTGGAAGAGGCCGCGGTGCTCGTTCACCGCCCCGGTGAAGGCACCCCGGGCGTGGCCGAACAGCTCGCTCTCCAGCAACTGCTCGGGCAGCGCACCGCAGTTGATCGCCACGAAGGGCTTGTCGGCCCGCGGGCTGGCCTGGTGGATGGCGCTGGCCAGCAGTTCCTTGCCCGACCCCGAGGCGCCGGTAATCAGCACACTGACATCCGCGGCGGCCACCATGCGGGCCTGCTCGAGGATACGCTCCATCTCCGGGCTGCGGGTAATGATCGCCTCGCGCCAGTGGTCATCGCCCTGGGTGCCGGCGCCGGAGGTCTGGGCCAGGGCGTCATCGATGGCGGAGAAGAGCTCGTCGCGATCCACCGGCTTGGTGAGGAAGCCGAACACCCCCTGTCGGGTGGCGCTAACGGCATCGGGGATCGAGCCGTGGGCGGTGAGGAGGATCACCGGCAGGCCCGGCATCCGGCGCTGGAGTTCCTGGAACAGCGCCAGGCCGTCCATCTCGTCCATACGCAGGTCCGACAGCACCAGGTCGGGGTGTGCGGCTTCCAGCCGCTTGAGCGCCTCGCGGCCGCTCTCCGCGGTGGTGACACGATAACCGCGGCTCTCGAGCCGCATGCCCAGCAGTTTCAACAGGCTGACGTCGTCATCCACGAGCAGGATGTGTGCGCCGTGTTCACCGGCGTTGGGCAGGCGTCCGGTCTGCTTCATGTCGTCTCTCCCGGTTCATTCATTCTGCTGTCGCAGGTTGATGCTCTGTTCGATGGCGGTGAGCTGCTCGAGCTTCTCGGCCAGGGCCTCGAGCTCCTCGGTGAGGGCCGCGTTCTCCTCCACGGCGGCCTCACGCTCGATGCGGCTCTCGGCCAGCTGGCCGGCCCGGCGGCGACGCCCCTCCAGTTCGTTGAGCCAATAGCGCACCAGCGGCTGCAGGTCGGCAGGTGCCGCATGCAGATCGGCCTTGTAGAGCTCCGAGGCAAGGTTCCACTGCAGCCGGTTTCCCCAGGCGAGCAACACGGCCCGCGCCAGGCGACGTTCGTTACTCTCGCCTTCGAGGCGCGTGAGGGTGGCCTCCCGCCAAGCTTGATCGCCACGCTGGGAGGCGAGGCCGAAGGCCACCCAGTCGTGGAGCAGGCAAGACTCGTTGTCGAAATCGGGCAGCTCGGCTTGGCACAGCGACGAGCCATTGGAAGGGCTCTGCTGGGAGGACGGGCCAGAGGGCAACTGCAGCTGCTCGGGCAGATACTGACAGCCGGCCAGCAAGGCCGTGGCAAGGCACATGAGCCAAGGGCGCGCGGTCATGGGGTGTCATTCCTCGAGTGATCGCCCGCCGTGGCGAGCGTCGGGTGGTCGTGCTCGTGATCAAGGTCTTGCTCGGGTGCCGGCGCCCGCCGCGGCAGGGTCAGGCGAAAGCACACCGCCAGCCGGGCGTCGTCGACGAGTTCCAGACTGCCGTGCTGAAGCCGGGCACAGTCGGCGGCCACCGAGAGGCCGATGCCAGAGCCCTTGAGCGGCCCCTTGCGGCGTCCACGGCCCTGGAAGAAGGCCTCGAAGAGCCGGGCGCTGTCCTCCTCGGCGATCGGCTCACCGCTATTGGCCACCTCGATGACCAGCCGGTCGTGCAGCGGACGAGCACGAATCTCCAGCACGCCGCCGTCCTCACCATAAGCGACGGCATTGGAGATCAGGTTGTCAAGAATTCGTACCGTGGCGGTGCGGTCTAGCTCCCAGGCCAGAGGGCCATCGAAGCAGCTGACCCGCATCTGCTTGCTGTCCAGGGCCAGGCGGTGCTTGGCCAGCACCTCCTTGGCCACGGTGGCGACATCCTGCCGCTCGATGTCCAACTGGCGGTTGTGCTGGAGCAGGTTGTAGTCGAGCAGCTGCTCGATCAGTTGCTGCAGTTCGCGACCGCTGGTATCGATCAGCTCGAGGATCTCGCGCTGGCGTGGCGTGACCTCGCCGGCCACGCCGTCGGCGAGCAGCGACGAGCCCTCGCGCACGCTGGCCAGCGGTGTCTTGAGCTCGTGGGACATGTGGCGCAGGAACTGCTGTTTCTGGGCCTCCAGCTCGTCGAGCCGCGAGGCCAGCCAGTCCAGCCGCTCGTCCAGGGCGACCAGCTCCGCCGGGCCCTTGAAGGAGCGCGACGTCTGTCGCGTGTCGCCGCCCGCGCTGCCGATCCCCAGGATGCGCCGTTCGAGCTGGCGAATCGGGTGAATGATCAGGCGAGTGAACAACAGCATCAGCACCAGGCTCGCCGAGACCAATGCCGCGGTCTGCCACCACAGGCGGACCTGCACGGCTTCGGCTCGGGCACGGATACCCTCGATGCGCTCGTCGATGCGCCGGTTGGTGGCGCGGCGCATCGCCTCGGTGTGCTGGGCAAAGGTCAGGAATTCGACGAGCCGGGCGGTGAACGCCTCCATCGGCAGCTCGGGCAACTCGGCGAGGCGGTCGAGCTGCGCCTCCAGCGCCGCCACGTCAGGATCATCGGGCAAAAGCTGGCGCTGCTGGGCCAGCAGATCACCAAACTCCTCGAGGCGCTGGTCGAAGATCTCCAGCAGGCTCTCCTGCTCGACCACGGCATACTGGCGAGCAGCGCGCTCCATCTCCAGCGCCAGGGCACCCAGCGAACGGGCACGCCGGGTCTCTTCCACGGCCTGGCGGGCACTGTCATCGGCCAGGCGTGACAGCTCGGAGATGGCCTGGCCGGCCTGGATCATCAGCACGGCCAGCGGCAGCATCACCACCAGGAAGGCCAGCAGCACCAGCTGCAACAGCGAGCGCGGCCGCCAGCGACGCGTAACGGCAGAGGTCATGGATAGCGTTCTTTGCAGAAGGGTAACGGTAACCACCATCGTCCATTTCCAAGGATACCAGAGTTCTGCCGAACGCCCCGTGGCCAATCGGCACCCAGCATAAGGTCCGCAAGTAAAAAAAAGGCCGGCAGAGCCGGCCCAATACGCAGGGAACTGAAGGGTCTGGACAATCGCTCAATCGACGGCCTGGTCCGTCCATCTCCCGAATGTCCATGGGCCGGAAGGCCCCGAAGCCATGAGGCGCCATCTGCCACCAGGGGCTGGTCATCCTCATGCGGGTGGCGAGCCATCGCGTGGTGCGCCGCCCTGCTCCGTTCCTGGCACCACCGCCTCGACCGAGGCCGACGGCGATGCTGCACGATTCGATCCCCTGGTGGGGGAGAGGCATCCATGCCAGGGCATCCTTGCCCTCTCGATACCGATCCTTGCCTGACGGCGGTACCGTCTCATCGCAGCCTGAAAATCACACATCGCTTGGAGCAAATACGTGCTCGCTCTGACTACTGCCAATGACGTGCCAAAAATCGCATTACACCATATAGATCATATTCTTATAGAATCAATAAGGCGACATGGACCGGAATAAGCCCGCGAAAAGACGCTGAGGGAGAGAATCAGGGCGATATTTCGTCGCCACGTGGCGACGCCATTCGGAAATCCTGGAAGGATTACTTTATTTTCAACCCATTACACAGTCTCCGGATGACGACGCCAGAAAACCCGGCGACGCCTCCAGGCGACAGCGCGCCTTTTAGGCGAGGGTCTTAACCAGGATCTTGGACTTGCGCGCGTGGCTGTAGGTGTCGCGACGCAGCGGCGGCAGGGTCTCGATGTCGGCCAGGCGGAAGCCGTGCTCGAAGAACCAGTGGGTGGTGTGGGTGGTCAGGGCGAACAACGCCGAGAGTTCCAGCCGGCGGGCCCGGCGCTCGATCTCGGCGAGCAGCAGTTCCCCGCGTGCCCCTCCACGATAGTCGTCATGGACCGCGACGCAGGCCAGCTCTCCCATCGTGGCTTCGCCGAAGGTATGCAGGGCAGCGCAGCCGATGATCATGCCGTCACGCTCGATCACCAGGTAGTCGTCGATCTCGTACTCCAGCCGCTCCCGGGAGCGCGGCACCAGCATGCCTCGCTGCTCCAGCGGCTCGAGCAGCTCGAGCAGGCCGCCGATGTCGCCGAGCTCCGCCGCTCTCAGCTGCTCATAGCGATGCTCGGTGATCATGGTACCCACGCCGTCGCGGGTGAACAGTTCGCCGAGCAGGGCGTCGTGGTCGTGCCAGGAAAGCAGATGGGTGCGGGCCACGCCATGCCGTGCGGCGACACAGGCCGCGCCGAGGTGCCGGGCCAGCTCGCTGTAGGGGTCGGCCTGCTGAAGCAGCGGCTCGGCCTCGCCCGGGGTCAGCTGTCGCTGCAGCTGGCCGCTGCGGTCGAACAACCCGCTGGCCTCGCCGAGCAGGATCAGCTTGTCGGCACCGAGCGCCGTAGCGGCATGACGGGCCACCTCGGCGGCGTCCAGGTCGAAGACTTCGCCGGTACTCGAGAAGCCCAGCGGCGGCAACGCCACCAGCGAACCGCGGTCGAGCAAGCCTTCGATAGCCTCTGCCCGCACCCGACGCACCTCGCCGCTGTGGTCGAAGTCGATGCCTTCACGCACGCCCAGCGGCTTGGCCATCACCAGGTTGCCGGAGACCACGGTCATCTCGATGCCGTGCAGCGGCGTGTTGGGCAGCCCCGGCGAGAGCCGCGCTTCCAACCACAGCCGCTGCTCGGCAGCGATACGCTCGACCCGGGTCATGATCGCCTCGTCGGCCACCCAGCGCCCCTGATGATAACGAGGCACGATGCCCGCCTCGTCCAGGGCCTGCTGCACCTGGGGGCGAATGCCGAACACCACCACCAGCCGCACGCCCAGGGTATGCAGCAGCGCCAGGTCCTGGATCAGTTGCTCCCCTCGCCCGCTGGCCATGGCCTCGCCCTCGATCAGGATCACGAAGGTGCGCCCGCGGTGGGCATTGATATAGGGCGAGGAATTGCGGAACCAGTCCACGAAGGGGAAACGAGTATCCAAGGCCGCACTCCGGCAGCAGGTGAACGAAGGGGAGTCGAGCGTCACTATATCAGAGCGACGAAAACGGCGGCACCACTGCCGTGGCACCGCCGTTTCGGACGTCGGGCAGGAAGTTACCCCTGCCCTGCTCGTCGCTGACGTTTAGCCGAACATGCCCTTGAACGTGAAGAAGAACAGGATCGCGAGAGCGGCGCCAGCCGGCAGGGTGATCAGCCACGACATGGCGATGGTGCCGATGACTCGCAGGTTGAGCGCTGCCATGCCGCGGGCCAGGCCGACGCCCAATACCGCCCCGACGAGCGTATGCGTGGTGGAGATCGGCAGGCCGGTGCCCGAGGCCAGCACCACGGTCACCGCAGCGGCCAGGGTGGCGGCGAAACCACGGCTCGGGGTGAGCTCGGTGATGCCGGTGCCCACGGTGGCAATCACCTTGTGGCCGTAGGTAACCAGGCCGACGACGATACCGCCGCCGCCCAGTACCAGCACCCACCAGGGCACCAGGGCCGCTCCCTCGATCTCGCCACCGGTCTGCACCACGCTGATCACCGCCGCCAGCGGCCCCACGGCGTTGGCCACGTCGTTGGAGCCGTGGGCAAAGGCCATGGCACAGGCGGTGAAGATCATCAGCACGCCGAAGACGCGCTCTACGCCGGAGAAGCCGAACTGGTCGGACTGTCGGCTCGAGGCCTTGACGCGACGCTCCATGGCCACGCCGAGCCCCGCGACCAACAGGCCGGCGAGGATCGATAACAGCAGGCTGGCACCGAAACCGACATCCAGGCCAACATGCTTGAGGCCCTTGGTGAGGGTCACCATGGTCACCGCAAAGCCGACCAGGAAGACGTACATGGGCACGTAGCGCTTGGCCGCGCTGAAGGGGTCGTGGGCCTCGAATATCAGGTGCTGAACCGACTTGAACAGGGTGAAGGCGATGGTACCGGCCAGTAGCGGCGAGACCACCCAACTGGCGGCGATGGTGCCCACACTTGGCCAATCCACGGCGCCCGCGCCAAGGCCCGCCACTGCGAAGCCGACGATGGCACCGACGATGGAGTGGGTGGTGGAGACGGGCCATCCCTTCATGGAGGCGATCAGCAGCCAGGTCGCCGCCGCCAACAGCGCCGCGAGCATGCCGTAGACCAGCAATTGAGGGTCATCCTGCAGCAACTCGGGGTCGATGATGCCCTTGCGGATGGTGTTGGTGACCTCGCCACCGGCCAGCCAGGCACCGAGGAATTCGAAGATCACGGCGATGATGATCGCCTGCTTGATGGTGATCGCCCGTGAGCCCACCGAGGTGCCCATGGCATTGGCCACGTCGTTGGCCCCCACGCCCCAGGCCATGAAGAAGCCGAAGAGACAGGCGAGGATGATGAAGATCTCACCGTGCTGCGCAATGATCGACATAGGGAGGGTTCCCTTGTAGCGGTCGGAAGAAGGTCAATAAATCGCGGCCCCGGGATCGCCGGGGCCGCTTTGTTCAGTTGGCCGTCATGATCTGCAGGCGGCTGCCGACGCGCTCGGCGCGGTCGGAGAGCTCGCCCACCCAGTCGATGATCTTGTAGAGGAACATCACGTCTACCGGGGGCAGGCGATCCTCCAGCTCGAACAGCCGGCGGCGGATGGCCACCTGCTGGCCGTCCGCCTGCTGTTCGAGTACATGCAGCTCGCGAATCAGCTTCTGCATGACGTCGGAGACGTTGCGGCCGAAGCCGGACTCGAGCAGGTCCTTGAGCTCCTCCAGGGCATGGCGTGCCTGGGCCACGCAGGCCACCGAGGTGCGCATGTAGTCGCGCATCGGCTGGGCCAGCTCCTGGGGCATCTGCATCTTGCGACCGAGCATGATGCCGGTGATGTCGCGCACCTTGTTGGCAATCTTGTCCTGGACGCTGATCAGGTCGAGCAGGTCGGAGCGCGACACCGGCAGGAACATGGTATTGGGCAGATTGAGACGCAGGTCGGTCTTGAGCTCGTCGGCCTCGTGCTCGAGGCGTGTGATGGTCTCGCGATGCTGGGCGGCGGTGTCCCAGTCACCGACGAGGGAGGCCTCGAAGAAGGGCAGCAGCTCGTCGGCGCACTCGTTGGCCTTGACGATATGGGCCAGCAGCGGATGGAATGGCGAGCGACCGAACATCGCGGAGAAGGGATTGGATGTCACCATAGAGCATCTGTGAACCTGGAAAATGGCGGCGTCAGTATAGTGACTGACACCGTCACCGTCATGAAAAAATCATCCATTGTTCATCAAAACGAGGTGGCGCGCCGATGGCAGACGAGATCGAGCTCAAACTGGCCCTGGGAGCCGAGGCGCCCGAGGCGCTGCGCCACCATCCTCGCCTGGCCAGCCTGGCCCCGACGCTCACACGCCTGGGCAATACCTACTATGACACCCCCGAGGGCGACCTGGAGGGGGCGAGAATGGCGCTGCGCCTGCGCCGGGCCGGCGACCGCCTGCTGCAGACTCTCAAGACCCGCGGCCAGGGCGGTGGCGGCCTTTCGACCCGCGGCGAGTGGGAGTGGGAGGTACCGGGCCCGGGGCTCGACCTCGCGGGGCTGGCCGCCCTGCCCCCCATGACCGATCATGACCCGAGTCTGCTCGAGAGACTGGTACCGCGCTTCGCCACCGATTTCGTGCGTGAGGCCTGGTGGCTGGAGGAGGATGGTGTGACCCTCGAGCTGGCCCTGGACCTGGGCGAGATTCGCGCAGGCGGGCAGGCAGTGGCGGTCCGCGAGTTGGAGCTGGAGCTCAAGGCGGGCGAGCCGGCCCGCCTCTGGGCCCTCGCCGACGACCTGGCCGAGACGATCGCCTTGCGACCCTCGGACACCAGCAAGGCGGCCCGCGGCGGGGCACTGCTCGGCAGTGGCTGGACACTGCCTGGGGGCAACGGCCCCGCGGCCTGGCTGCATCGTGCCACTGTGGCACTGGATGCCCTGGCCGATACCGGCAAGGAGACCTGGCGCGGTGAAGCGCGCCGGGCCTTCCAGCACCTGGCCGAAACGGGCGATGATGCCCTCGATGACAAGGCACTGCACGACGACGCCCGGGCCCTCGCCGAGGCCCTGGGCACCGAGACCTGGCTGACTCCGGCCTTCGGCCGCCGAATGCTGCGACTGGCCCGCCGGCTACCCGGAGGCGTCGATCTGGCCTGACAGGCCTCGGCCACCACAAGGACGAACCCCCGTGAACCACACCCACAAGCCCGCCGGCAAGGGCCTGCGCACCCGGCTCTTCCAGATCATCTTCGAGTCCGATACGCCGCTGGCCAAGGGCTTCGATATTGCCCTGATCGTCGCCATCCTGGGCAGTGTGCTGGTGATCATGCTCGACAGCGTGCCCGCCTACCATGCTGAATACGGCAGCCTTTTCTACTGGATAGAATGGGGCTTCACCATCGCCTTCACCATCGAACTGTTCGTGCGCCTCTACTGCCTCGAGAAGCCATGGCTCTACCTGCGCAGCTTCTACGGTATCGTCGACGTGGTCGCCATCCTGCCCACCTGGCTCACTCTGGTGATCCCCGGAGGCCAGTCGCTGGTCGTGATTCGCCTGCTGCGCACCCTGCGCATCTTCCGGGTGCTGCGTCTGATGCAGTTTGTCGGCGAATCGCGCCTGCTGCTCGATGCCCTACAGCGCAGCCTCCATCAGATATTCCTGTTCTTCTTCGGCATCTTTATCCTGGTGACCATTTTCGCCTCGGTGATGTATCTCATCGAGCCCGCCGAGGCCGGCTTCACCAGTATCCCCATGGCAATCTACTGGGCCATTGTCAGCCTGACCACCGTGGGCTACGGCGACATCGTGCCGGTGACCCCGCTCGGCCAGGCCATCACGGTCATGCTGATGCTGACCGGTTACTCGATCATCGCCGTGCCCACCGGTGTCTTCTCCGCCCAGGTGATCCGTGCTATCCGCGAGGAGCGCTACTCGGATGAAGCCTGCCCCGGCTGCGGCCACGACCGTCATGAGAAGAATGCCAAGTACTGTCTCATCTGCGGCACCTGGCTGGATGAAACCCATCCGGACCCCAAACTTGCGGAGACAGACAAAGAAGGGCAGGAGTAAGGATAGGGCAACAGAACGCCCCCGGGATTGGCGGGAACACCTCACCGCTGGGGGAGAGTTTTTACGGACTTTTTATTATCTCCCATGGTTTCATCACCCCCGATGACATCAGCCAGGGAGAATCAGGGCCGTGTCGAAGCCCCATGTCGTGACTCGCCGCCTCACTGTCCATGCGCTCCGCTGGGCACCGGTCCTGAAGGTCATGTCGGTGCTATGGCTGATCCTGGCCATCTTCATGGCCATCCCCTGGTTGGTCCTGATCATCGAGAACGAGCCCGATGCCATGGCATTCGGCCTTTCGATTCTCATAGTCCTGAGCACAGTGGCGCTGATCTGGCTACTCACCCACCAAACTCCCCTTGAGCTCAAGACACGGCAGATGTTCGTGCTTACTACCCTGAGCTGGGTCTCCATCAGCGGCTTCGCCAGCCTGCCGCTGGTACTCGGCGCACCCCAGTTGTCCTTCACCAATGCGGTATTCGAGTCGGTATCGGCCATCACCACGACCGGATCCACCGTGCTGAGTGGTATCGACCAACTCTCCGACGGCCTCAAGCTCTGGCGAGGCATCATGCAGTGGCTTGGCGGCATCGGCATCATCGTCATGGGCATCGCCATCCTGCCGTTCCTGAAGGTCGGCGGTATGCGGCTGTTCCATACCGAATCTTCCGACTGGTCCGACAAGGTCATGCCTCGGACCGGCGGCATTGCCAAGGCAACGCTCGGTATCTACTGCGGCTTTACGTTCACGGCGATGTTTGCCTATTGGCTAGGTGGTATGGCCCCGCTCGATGCTGTGGTGCATGCCATGACGTCAGTCGCCACGGGAGGCTTCGCCAACTCCGATGCCTCCTTCGGAGCTTATGCCGACTCTCCTCGTATCCTGTGGCTGGCCAGTCTCTTCATGCTCTGCGGCGCCCTGCCCTTCGTGCTCTATATCCGCGTGTTACGGGGAACGCGTATGGCTATGTGGCGGGACCAACAGGTGCAAGGGTTGCTGCTTCTGCTGGCGGTGGTAATCCTGGTCCTGACCGCATGGCGGATCTGGCAAGACACCCCACCCTTCGAAGCCCTGACCCATGTCGCCTTCAACGTCATCTCGGTCGTCACCACCACCGGCTATGCCTCCGACGACTACAGCACCTGGGGCTCACTGGCTTTTGTGGCCTTTTTCTACCTGACCTTCGTCGGCGGCTGCAGTGGTTCTACGAGCGGTGGCATGAAGATTTTCCGCTTCCAGGTGGCAGCGACCCTTCTGCGCAACCAGTTGCGCTTCCTGATTCATACGAGCGGCATCTTTACCTCGCGCTACAACAACCAGCCGCTCACCGAGGACATTACTCGAGGGGTTGTGGCCTTCTCGTTCTTCTTTTTCCTGACCATCGCGGGCCTGGCACTGGCTCTTGCCTTGATGGGGGTAGACTTCATCACGGCTCTCTCCGGCGCGGCCACGGCCGTAGCCAACGTCGGTCCGGGGCTTGGGGATACTATCGGCCCCGCCGGCAATTTCTTCGCGCTGCCCGATGCCGCCAAGTGGCTGCTGTGTATCGGCATGCTGATGGGGCGGTTGGAGATCCTGACGGTGCTGATTCTCATGACCCCAATGTTCTGGCGGCAATAGGCGACAATGCAAAAGGCTCTTGAAGAAACCATGCAGGATCATGAAGCGCACACGGCCAGTCAATCGAGCCATTCCGCACCCATTCGGCTGCTGGTAGCGCTGAGCGGTGGAGCAGAAGATGCCGCTCTGGTGCGTGCCGCCCATCGCCTGGCGTCTGGTCACGGTGAACACTGGTGTGCGGCCTATGTCGAGAGCGACAGAGAAGACCCACAGAGACGGCTGATGCTGGAGCGCGATTTTGCCCAGGTGCAACGCCTGGGTGGGGATGTTCGAGTGGTTTCGGGACAGGATCGTGCCCGGGAGCTTTTGGCGCTGGCTGGTGAACTAAAGGTCGCCACGCTGTTGGTCGGCCATGGGCGCCCATCGGGTTGGCGAGTCTGGCGCCGTCCCCTGGCGGAGCGGCTGGCCCGCCTGGGAGGACCCTTCGACCTCGTGGTGGCTGCCGAAGCACGCCAGCGGCCGCGCTTTCGTCCTCGCCCGCGTCAACGTCTCTGGCATTGGCGTGATACGGGGATAGCCGTGAGCGCGACCCTGGCGGCGCTGGCTCTTTCGGCAGGCCTGAAGTCCTGGCTGGCGCTGGGCAATCTATCCCTGCTGTTTCTCGGCGCAGTTCTGGTCAGTGCCGCCCTGGCGGGAACTCGAGCCGCCATGCTGGCCGCCGTGCTGGGGTTCGTCAGTTTCAATTTTTTCCTGACCGAGCCGCGCTACTCGCTGGTCATGGTGGAAGACGATCAACTGGTCACCGTGGTGGTCTACCTGCTGGTCGCCGTGGTGGTAGGGCAACTGGCAGGAAGTGCCCGGAAGCGCCTGCTCGCCCTACGTGCGAGCCGCGAACAGACCTACCAGCTGCTCACCTTCTCCCGTGAACTGGCGGTGGCGACGGACCGGGAACGGGTCGGTGAAGTGGGCGTGGCAACACTGATGCGCTGGCTCGGCTGTCCAGTGGTGATGCTGGATGCCACCGATGAGAAGGGGGATGTGGCACTGCTGCATAGCGCGCCGGCGGAACAACGCCTCGACGCCGAGGCCAGGACCGCCGTGACGTGGACCCGCCTTCACCGCCGCCCCAGCGGCAAGGGAACCGGACAGCCATTGGATACCGACTGGCAGGTCATTCCACTGGTCGAACAAGAACGACTGGTGGCGCTGATATGTCTTGCCTTGGGCAAACGGGAGCACCCACCCTCGCCGGACGAGGAGGGTCGCATCGATGCCATGCTGCGCATGCTGACGGTGGCGCTGGAGCGTACCCGACTGGTCGCCGACCTGGAGACATCGCGGCTTTCCGAGGAGAACGAGCGTCTGCGTTCGGCGCTGCTGTCATCGGTCTCCCACGATCTGAGAACCCCCCTGGCCTCGATCATCGGTTCTGCCAGCACCCTGCGCGACCTGGCCGATCAGCTAAACGAAGCTGACCGGACCGAGCTGCTCGACGGCATCTTGAGTGAAAGTGAGCGCCTGGACCGTTACATCCAGAACTTGCTGGATATGACGCGACTCGGACAGGGCGGCCTCAAGCTGGAGCGCGACTGGATTTCGCTGGAGGATCTGGTGGCCAGCGCCCTCCGGCGCCTGGGGCCCGTCCTGCAGGGGCTCTGCGTACAGCGCGATTGGCCGGAGGACCTGCCGCTGTTGCACGTTCATCCAGCGCTTATCGAGCAGGCACTGGTCAACGTCATCGAGAATGCGGCGCGCTTCTCATCGTCAGGCGGGTTGCTGCGCCTCGAGGCCGGAGTCGAGTCGGGCCAGCTATGGCTCGCAGTGATCGACCGAGGCCCAGGCATCGAGCCTCATATGCGCGAGCGGGTCTTCGACATGTTCTATACCGGCGGCGAAGGCGATCGTGGCCGCCATGGCAGTGGACTGGGTCTGGCCATCTGTCGCGGCATGCTCGGCGCCCATGCCGGCACCATCGTTGCCGAGCCTGGCCAGGATGGAATCGGCACGCGCATCGTGATGCGCCTGCCGCTGCCCGACGCCACCGAGGATTCTCGTCGTCATGTCGACTGAACCCCAGCGTATCCTGGTCATCGACGACGAACCGCAGATTCGTCGCTTCCTGCGCATCAGCCTGGTTTCTCAGGGCTTCGTGGTCTACGAGGCGGCGAGTGGCCACGAGGGGCTGGAGCTGGCCCTGAAGGAGATACCCAGTCTCGTCCTGTTGGACCTGGGCCTACCCGACATGGACGGCCAGTCGGTGCTCGACCGTCTGCGCGCACGCAGCCAGGTACCCATCGTCGTGGTCTCGGTGCGCGGCCAGGAGGCTGAAAAGGTCAGGGCGCTGGACCATGGTGCCAATGATTACATGACCAAGCCTTTCGGCATCCGGGAGCTTCTGGCGCGCATCCGGGCTCTGCTGCGACTTCGCGAGGCTCCCCAAGGCTCCCCGGAAGACCAGCGCTACCGCAACAATGGGCTGGTGATCGACCCCAGTGAACGACGGGTCTGTCGTGACGGCATGCCCGTTCACCTGACACCCAAGGAGTACGCCGTGCTCGAGCGCTTGTGCCGCCACAGCGGCCGGGTCGTCACCCAGACACAGTTATTGCGCGAAGTGTGGGGCCCGAGCCACGCTGAGGATACCCACTACCTGCGCATCGTGATCAGCAAGTTGCGCCAGAAGCTCGGTGACGATTCCGGTGCTCAATCACTGCTGCAGACCGAGGCCGGGATCGGTTACCGCTTGATGATCGAGCCTGAAAACGCCGACGATCCTGCTGAAAAGAAGGAGAACCTTCCGTGAAGATCATCATTCTCGGCGCCGGCCAGGTCGGCGGCACCTTGGCCGAGCACCTGGCCCGGGAGGAGAACGACATCACGGTGGTGGACACCGAC
>NZ_FOBC01000042.1 GCF_900109725.1 Halomonas daqiaonensis | reverse complement strand
ACAGTCGATGACCTGATCGAGTCTGCAGTCACAAGCCATTGTCACCTTCGGTGATGTCAGGTTTGTGACTGTCGATTGACAGTCTGCTCTTTAACAATGTGAATCATGCTGACAAGTTTCTTCCGAGAGGAAGAGACACGAGATACGTCTCAAGCGTATCCGGCAATTGTCGATCGTCATCGCGGACCAGACCTCTTGGGGTTATATGGTCAAGCGATGAAGCGCATACGGTGGATGCCTAGGCAGCCAGAGGCGATGAAAGACGTGGAAGCCTGCGATAAGGCTCGGCGAGGTGGCAAACGACCTGTGACCCGGGCATTTCTGAATGGGGAAACCCACCCACGGTAACGTGGGTATCCCACCCTGAATCCATAGGGGTTGGGAGGCGAACCGGGGGAACTGAAACATCTCAGTACCCCGAGGAAAAGAAATCAACCGAGATTCCCCCAGTAGCGGCGAGCGAACGGGGAGCAGCCCTTAAGCGTGTGACCGATTAGGCGAATGGCCTGGGAAGGCCAGCCATAGCGGGTGATAGCCCCGTAGCCGAAAATCTGATCACGTGAAATCGAGTAGGTCGGGGCACGAGAAACCTTGACTGAAGACGGGGGGACCATCCTCCAAGGCTAAATACTCCTGGCTGACCGATAGTGAACCAGTACCGTGAGGGAAAGGCGAAAAGAACCCCGGAGAGGGGAGTGAAATAGATCCTGAAACCGTATGCGTACAAGCAGTGGGAGCATGCATGTCATGTGACCGCGTACCTTTTGTATAATGGGTCAGCGACTTATTTTCAGTGGCGAGCTTAACCGATTAGGGGAGGCGTAGGGAAACCGAGTCTTAACTGGGCGACCAGTCGCTGGGAATAGACCCGAAACCGGGCGATCTATCCATGAGCAGGTTGAAGGTTGAGTAACATCAACTGGAGGACCGAACCAGGATCTGTTGAAAAAGATTTGGATGACTTGTGGATCGGAGTGAAAGGCTAATCAAGCCCGGAGATAGCTGGTTCTCCTCGAAAGCTATTTAGGTAGCGCCTCACGTAGCACCGCCGGGGGTAGAGCACTGTTTCGGCTAGGGGGTCATCCCGACTTACCAACCCGAGGCAAACTCCGAATACCGGTGAGTGACGCGTGGGAGACACACAGCGGGTGCTAACGTCCGTTGTGAAAAGGGAAACAACCCAGACCGTCAGCTAAGGTCCCGAAATCCTGGTTAAGTGGGAAACGATGTGGGAAGGCTCAGACAGCTAGGAGGTTGGCTTAGAAGCAGCCATCCTTTAAAGAAAGCGTAATAGCTCACTAGTCGAGTCGGCCTGCGCGGAAGATGTAACGGGGCTCAAACCAGGTACCGAAGCTACGGGT
>NZ_FOBC01000043.1 GCF_900109725.1 Halomonas daqiaonensis | reverse complement strand
AGGGTCTATGAAAGGAAAGCGAAAGCAAGCAGGCTGGAATGACGACTACTTACTGAGCCTCATTCGTCAGTTCGCTCAACTGCGATAGCCCTGCGCCAACCCCCCCCTTCGCTCGCGCCCCTTACGCTCGCTTAGACAGCCCCAGCACCACGATACCCGCCACCACGATGCCACCGCCTATCAGCTGCACCGGCGAGAGGGCCTGACCCAGCACCACATAGCCCAGTACCAGGGCCGCCACCGGCTCGATGTTCATGGCCGGCGCGTTGCGGGCCATGTCCAGGCGGGGCACGCAGATGAACAGCGTCGAGAAGGCCACCCCGTAAAACAGCCCCAGGGCCGCGAGCCCCATCCAGCCGTGCAGCGAGTGCGGCAATGCCAGACCGCCCGGCACCAGCCCCAGACTGCCGGCCACCAGCATGGTCACGATCACGGTGAGCATGGTCAGCAGGGTACGCAGGGTGCTGCCCACCTCGGCGAGGCGATGCTCGGTGATCCAGAGTGCGCAGGAAAACGCAAAGGCGGCGGCCAGGCCGAACCCCACCCCGGCTAGCCATTCGGGGCCCATGGCCTCGGGCTCGTTGAGCCAGGCCGGTACATCCAGCACCACCACCAGGCCGACCAGGATGATGCCCATGATCAGGGCGGCTCGTGCAGTCGGCCGGGGGCCGCCCAGTGCCCAGCTGAGCAGCGCCAACTGGATCGGCAGTGTGTTCATCAGCAGCAGCGCCACCACCACCGGGATACGCGCCACCGCCGAGTAGAGGCAAAGGCTCTGCACAGCTACCAGCAGGCCCACCAGCAGTTGCCAGGGGTGCGTACCCGCCGGCAGCGACAACCGTTTGCGCTGCACCATCACCAGGCAAGCCAGGATCGCCAGTGCCACGCCGGAGCGCACGAGGATCGCCAGCAGCAGTCCGGTATCCGCGTCGAAGGCAACCCGGGCGGCCACGTGATTGGAGGCGAACAGCGTCGCCAGGCCGCACATCAGCAGCAGCGCCAGAGGCCTGGAAAAGGGAGTTGGGGCCGCAGAGGCGGTCTCTGGAGTCGACATGTCACGGCTTCCGTGCAAGGTGTGGCGGATCGGCCGGGCAACGGCACCGCCGATCATCATGGGGGCCGCTTGGGTAGGTGACCAACGGCGGCAGCGCCATGTTAGAGTGACTGCTCCCCGCCCGAGTGTGCGGGGCTTCCCACTTCTCAGGCAGCAACCGGCGACATGCCGGATTTACGCGAGCCTCCATGGGCAGA
>NZ_FOBC01000022.1 GCF_900109725.1 Halomonas daqiaonensis | reverse complement strand
CTTCAGTTTAAAATCATCGGTGCGTTAAGCGCACCAAACTTGGCTCAAGGTCTAAACGTTCTCAAAAAGATCCGAAGATCCTTGACGAGTCGCTTGCCTTGAATGTTTCAGTGACTGGTCACCAACATCCCGACAAGCGCCCACATGAATTACCTGATCGATTGTTAAAGAGCGGCTCTGATCTCTCGAAGAACAAGAGGAGCGTCTCGCTTGCTGGCGTGCCACCGGGTGGCTCGTCAGCGCCCTGCGAGGAAGGCGTATTCTACGTGATCGGCTGGCGCTGTCAACCCTGTGGGCGTTCCGAAGAAGGCTCCGGGGTGATCGACGCATGATCCGATCGAGTGGCGCATCCTACCGAAGTCGATGTTTTCGTCAAGCGGTAATTTTGCGTGCCGCTTCGAAAAAACCAAATAGAAACAACGGATTCTGCCAATTACAACCGCCGGAAACGTTGCCCGTCGCCGGCAGCGGATGCGTACTTTACGGATTCCCCCGGGACCGCGCAAGGCCCTCGGGAAGAAAAATGTCACGGCGCTAACGGCAGAGTGAACAGGCCGAGACAGTCCAACCTTCTCGCATTCGTTCCACAACCCCTTCGCGGCCACCGCCTGTGGACAAAAAGTCAGATTGGGCAGAGACGCCGACGCCCGCCCTGCGCGGGCGTCGTGGGAAGACTCATCGATCAGCGTCAGGCGAGTGTCACCCGGGCATAGCGCTTCTTGCCCGCCTGGATGACATAGCTACGGCCGGTTTCCAGCATATGGTCGCGCTCGACCACGTCACCATCCACCTTGACCCGACCGTTGCCGAGCATGTCCTTGGCCTGGGCACTGTTGTTGGCCAGCCCCGAGCGGTTCAGCACCGCAGCGATGGGCGCCTGGGCACTGCCCTCGAAGTCGACCTCGACCTCGGGCAGATCCTCCGGCAACTCCCCCTCGGCCAGCTGATTGCCGGCAGAGCGGTGGGCGTTGGCCGCTGCCTCTTCACCGTGGTAGCGACCAATCAACTCGCGGGCGAGGATCATCTTGATGTCTCGGGGATTGGCACCGGCCTCGACATCGCGCTTGAGCGCCTCGAACTCCTCGTTGGGCTTGAGCGAGAGTAGCTCGAAGTAGCGCCACATCAGGCTGTCGGGCATGGAGACCAACTTGTTGAACATCGACCCTGGCGCCTCGTCGACCCCGACATAGTTCCCCAAGGACTTTGACATCTTCTGTACGCCGTCCAGACCTTCCAGAAGCGGCATGGTGATCACGACCTGGGGCGCCTGGCCGAAGTGCTTCTGGATCTCGCGGCCCATCAGAAGGTTGAATTTCTGGTCGGTGCCACCGAGCTCCACGTCAGCCTCCAGCGCCACGGAGTCGTAACCCTGCACCAGCGGATAGAGGAACTCGTGGATGGAGATCGGCTGCGCCGCGGTGTAGCGCTTGTCGAAGTCGTCACGCTCGAGCATACGCGCCACGGTGCTCTGGCCGGCCAGCTCGATCATGTCGGCAGCGCTCATCGCGGAGAACCACTCGGCATTGAAGCGCACCTCGGTCTTCTCGGGATCGAGGATCTTGAACACCTGTTCCCTGTATGTTTGGGCGTTAATCTTGACCTCTTCCTCGGTCAGCGGCTTGCGCGTCACGTTCTTGCCGGTGGGGTCACCGATGCGGCCAGTGAAGTCGCCGATCAGGAAGATGACCTCGTGACCCAGGTCCTGGAACTGACGCATCTTGGTCAGCAGGACGCTGTGGCCCAGGTGCAGGTCCGGTGCGGTGGGATCGAAGCCCGCCTTGATGCGCAGCTTGCGCCCGGATTCCAGCTTCTTGACCAGTTCCTCCTCGAGCAGGATCTCGTGGGTACCGCGCTTCAGCAGCGCCAGGGCGTCAGCAACATCGGTCATTGTCTCCTCTCCACTCAGCAGGCGGCCCGCGACCCGCGGGCACTCGATAGTCGAATGGTCGAGGATGTTACCATGACCGGCCATCCACGGTTGAGCCCGCCCGGGAGTCCCCATGAGTCTCTACATTGGCCTGATGTCAGGCACCAGCCTCGACGGCATCGACGCCGCCCTCGTCGAGATCCGTGATGAGAACGCACCACGCCTGGTCGCCACGCAAGACACGCCGATGCCCGAGACGCTGCGCGACCTGCTGTGGCGGCTCTGCCATGCCGACAGGGTGGCCTTCAGCGAACTGGCGGATGCCGAGGACACCTTCTGCCGACTGCAGGCCGCTGCCGTCGAAGCACTGATCACCTCGAGCGGGGTGGAAAGGACGACCATCTCGGCCATCGGCAGCCATGGCCAGACCATCGAGCACGCCCCCAAGGGCCATGGCGGTGGCCCGGCCTATACGCTGCAGCTCGACAACCCCAGCTTGCTGGCCGAACTCACCGGCTGTCCGGTGGTGGCCGACTTCCGGCGTCGCGACCTGGCCGCCGGCGGCCAGGCCGCGCCCCTGGCCCCGGCCTTCCATGAGGCGCTGTTCCGGGCTCACGGCGAATGGCGCCTGGTGCTCAACCTGGGGGGCTTCGCCAACCTGACCCTGCTGCCGCCCGCCGAGGACGAACGAGAACTGCTGGGCTTCGACACCGGCCCGGCCAATGCCCTGCTGGATGCCTGGCATGCCCAGCATCGCGGGGGGCGCTTCGATGCCGGCGGGGCCTGGGCGGCCTCGGGACGGGTCGACGAGGCATTGCTGGAGCGTCTGCTGGCGGAGCCCTTCTTCCACCTGCCGCCACCGCGCAGCACGGGCCGGGAGCTCTTCCACCTGGACTGGCTGCAGAGGCAACTACAGGGCGAGGAGGCGCCGCAAGACGTCCAGGCCACCTTGGCCGAGCTGACCGCCGCCAGCGTAGCCCTCGGCGTGGAGATGGCCAGGGAAGGCCTCGACGCCCCGCCGGCCGCGCTGCTTATTCCCTGCGGTGGCGGCACCTACAACCCGGACCTGCTGGCCCGCCTGGCTCGCCGGCTTCCAGAGACGTCGCTGGTCTCCGGTGATGACTGGGGCTGGCCCGCCGAGTGGCTGGAGGCCGGCGCCTTCGCCTGGCTGGCGTGGCGGCGGCTGGCCGGGCTGCCTGGCAACCTGGCGTCGGTGACGGGCGCCACCGGGCCTCGGGTGCTGGGCGGGATCTACGCTCCCTAGAAGTCGTCCTCGCCGCGCAGTGAAAGATGGCTGGCCGCGTCCCTGGCCCCGGCCACCCCCTCGCTGTCCTCGTCGCCGTACTTGATCATCATGCGCAGGTCATTGGCCGAATCGGCATGCACCAGCGCCACTTCCTCGGTGATCTTGCCGGCCTTGAAGAGATCGAAGAGCGCCTGATCGAAGGTCTGCATGCCGAGATCCCGCGAGCGACCCATGACGTTCTTGATCTCGGAGACCTCCCCCTTGCGCACCAGGTCACCGATCAGCGGCGACTTGAGCATGATCTCGATGGCGGCCGTGCGACCGCCATCAATGGTCGGCAGAAGCTGCTGGGCCACGATAGCCCGCAGGTTGAGCGAGAGGTCGAGCCACACCTGGGCGTGTCGCTCGATGGGAAAGAAGTTGATGATCCGGTCCAACGCCTGGTTGGCATTGTTGGCATGCAACGTCGCCAGACACAGGTGGCCGGTCTCGGCGAAGGTCAGAGCGTGTTCCATGGTCTCCCGGGTACGCACCTCACCGATCAGGATCACGTCCGGCGCCTGGCGAAGGGTATTCTTCAGCGCCACCTCGAAGGAATCGGTATCGATACCGACCTCGCGCTGGTTGATGATCGCCTTGCGGTGCGGATGAACGTACTCGATGGGGTCCTCGACACTGATGATGTGCCCCCCCACGGTCTCGTTGCGCTGCTGGATCATCGACGCCAGGGTGGTCGACTTCCCGGTACCGGTACCGCCCACCACGAACACCAGGCCGCGCTTGTTGTTGGCCAGCTCACCGAGCGTGGCGGGCAGCGACAACTCCTCCAGATGAGGAATCTCGAAACCGATGCGCCGGATCACCATGGCCATCTGGTTGCGTTGCTGGAAGGCACTGACGCGGAAGCGACCCTTGTCCTTGAGGCTCAGCGCGAAGTTGGCCTCATGCTCGACGCGGAAGCGTTCCAGCAACATCTCGGGGATCGAGGCACCGACCAGCTCGGTGACCTGCGCCACGCTGAGGCCCTGGTCGCCCAGGGGAGTGAGCTGGCCGGCCATCTTGAGAGTCGGCGGCGCGTTCACCGAGATCAACAGATCCGACGCCTCCTTCTGCACCATGATATCCAGCAGCTGGTAGAGCCACTCTTTTGCCGTCATGTCCCTGCTCCTTGTTATCGTTGTTTCTTCCTCAGCTCGCCAGCGTACCCTTGGCCTTCGCCTGGGCTTCCTCGCGGGTCACCGTGTTGTCCGTCACCAAGCGTGCCAGAGAGGAGTCCAGAGTCTGCATCCCCAGGTTGCCACCGGTCTGGATCGCCGAGTAGATCTGCGCCACCTTGTCCTCGCGGATCAGGTTACGTACTGCCGCGGTGGCCACGAGGATCTCGTGGGCCGCGACCCGGCCACCGCCCTGGCGCTTGAGCAGGGCCTGGGAGACCACCGCCTGCAATGACTCGGAGAGCATCGAGCGCACCATGGACTTTTCCTCGCCGGGAAAGACATCGATGATCCGGTCGATGGTCTTGGCCGCGGAGGTGGTATGCAGGGTGCCGAATACCAGGTGGCCGGTCTCGGCGGCAGTGAGGGCGAGCCGGATCGTCTCCAGGTCGCGCAGCTCGCCGACCAGGATGATATCGGGGTCCTCGCGCAGGGCGCTGCGCAGCGCCGGGGCAAAGCCATGGGTATCGCGGTGCACCTCACGCTGGTTGACCAGGCAGCGCTTGCTGCGGTGGACGAATTCCACCGGGTCCTCGATGGTGAGGATGTGCTCGAAGCGATTGTCGTTGATGTAGTCGATCATCGCCGCGAGCGTCGTGCTCTTGCCCGAGCCGGTGGGGCCAGTGACCAGCACCAGGCCGCGGGGCAGCATGGAGAGCTGCCGGAAGACCTGGCCCATGCCCAAATCTTCCAGGGTTAGCACTTCAGTGGGGATGGTACGGAACACCGCGCCGGCCCCCCGCGCCTGATTAAAGACGTTGACACGGAAGCGCGAGACGCCCGGCACTTCGAAGGAGAAGTCGGTCTCGAAGAACTCCTCGTAGTCACGGCGCTGGCGGTCCGCCATGATGTCGTAGATCAGCTTGCGGACCTCGCGGTCCTCCATGGCCGGCACATTGAGCCGGCGTATGTCGCCATCGACACGGATCATCGGCGGCAGGCCCGCCGAGAGGTGGAGGTCCGAGGCCTTCTGTTTTGCCGAGAATGCCAGCAGTTCGGTAATATCCATGTGGTTCCCCTGCTCCCGGGATAAGGTTCCCTTCAGAATGATCAGTATGACAGACACTCAGACATGACGGACGTGGTACTTTCCGAGTCCCTGGCCGCTGCCCGCACCCGTCTCGCCGACGCGCTGAACGCCGCCGGAAGGCCCATCGATGCCGCCCGGTTGCTGGCCGTCAGCAAGACCAAGCCCGCCACCATGATCCGCGAAGCCTGGCACCTGGGCCAGCGCGAGTTCGGCGAGAACTATGTCCAGGAAGCCCTGGACAAGCAGGCCGAACTGGCGGACCTCGACCCCATCGTCTGGCATTTCATCGGTCCGCTGCAATCCAACAAGACCCGCGAGGTGGCCGAGCACTTCGCCTGGGTGCATAGCGTAGACCGTGAGAAGATCGCCCGACGTCTGAATGATCAACGCCCCGGGGCGCTCGACCCGCTGGACATCTGCCTGCAGGTCAACATCAGCGATGAGCCGAGCAAGTCCGGCGTATCGCTCGAGGCACTGCCCACGCTGGCCGAGGCGGTCCAGGCGATGCCTCGCCTGCACCTGCGCGGACTGATGGCGATCCCCGCGCCGGTCGAGGGGCTGGACGCCCAACGCGCGCCCTTCGCCCGCCTTCGGGAGGCCCTCGAGGGCCTCCGCGAGCGCCTCCCCGAGGCACCGCTGGATACCCTCTCGATGGGCATGTCCGGCGACCTGGAAGCCGCCGTGCTCGAGGGTGCCACCCTGATACGCCTGGGTACCGCGATCTTCGGAGAGCGAACCGCACGAGAGTGACAACCAACATATGCCGGCGAACCACGCCGGCCACATACGTCGAACGACACAGGACAGATTCCATGGCCAGCAAAGTCACCTTCATTGGCGCCGGCAACATGGCCGGCGCCATCATCGGCGGAATGATCGAGAGCGGCTTCTCGCCCGACGACATCACGGCAACCTCGCCCAGCGACGACATCCTCGCCCCGCTGCGTGAACGGCTGGGCATCCGCACCACGACCGACAATGCCGCGGCCGCCGCCGAGTCCGACGTGGTGGTGCTGGCCGTCAAGCCGCAGATCATGCGCGAGGTCTGCGAGAAAATGGGTGATGCCATCCAGTCACGCCGGCCGCTGATTGTCTCGGTGGCGGCGGGCCTGCCCGCCGAGACCCTGGAACACTGGCTCGGCGGCAATCTGCCCCTGGTACGCTGCATGCCCAATACTCCCGCGCTTGTCGGAGCCGGGGCTGCCGGGCTCTACGCCAACGCCAATGTCGACGATGCCCAACGACGTCTCGCCACCGAGCTGATGGAGGCCGTGGGCCTGGTGGAGTGGGTCGATGACGAGGCCCTGCTCGATGCGGTCACCGCCGTCTCGGGCAGCGCTCCCGCCTACTTCTTCCTGATGTTCGAGGCCATGGAAGAGGCCGGTGTAAAGCTGGGCCTGCCCGCCGACACCGCACGGCGGCTGGCCATGCAGACCGCCCTGGGCGCAGCGAAGATGGCGCTTTCGAGTGACAAGCCTCCTGCCGAGCTCAAGCGCAACGTGATGTCGCCCGGCGGTACCACCGAGCGAGCCATCGAGCACCTCGAGGATGCCGGCCTGCGCCGCATCATGGCCGAGGCCATGACCGCATGTGCCGATCGCGCCTCCGAGATGGCCGACGAACTCGGCAAGCGCTGACCCGATAGTGATAGTGTCCGTCACTCACTAGGGCCGACACGACGACGATTCAACGACATGGAGGAGCCCCGATGGGCAGTCAACTGGGAAGCGCCGGCCTGCTGCTGGTGAACACCCTGATCAACATCTACATCTTTCTGCTGATGCTGCGCTTCCTGCTGCAGGCATCACGGGCCGACTACTACAACCCCATCAGCCAGTCGGTGGTGAAGATCACCCAGCCGGCGGTACGTCCCTTCCAGAGCTTCCTGGGACCGGTGATGGGACGCTTCGACCTGGCCACCCTGGCCACGGCCCTCGTCATCAAGGCGATCAGCATCATCGTGATCCTGCAGGTCGCCGGCTTCGGCATGGCGCCCATCGCCGGCGTGGCGATCGGCTCACTGGCCGCCATCGCCAACGCCATCCTCAAGATCTACTTCTTCGCCCTGATCGTGATGATCATCCTCAGTTGGGTGGCGCCCCAAGCCAGCCATCCGGGTGCACTGCTGGTGATGCAACTGGTGGAGCCGATCATGGCGCCGGTGCGCAAGGTGATCCCGCCGCTGGGGATGATCGACCTCTCGCCCATCGTGGTGTTCATCGCCATCAGCCTGATCGATGGTATCGTGGTGGGCTCGCTGACCCGTGCCGCCGGCATCGCCGGTGCCCTGGTCGGCCTCTGAGGCCGGCCGACACCCACGACTGGACACGACACGACCGATGCCCGAGTTCCCCCCCGATTCGGTCGGCCTGGTGACGCCCGAAACGGCGCACTTCGACGACCCCCTGGCCCTGGCCTGCGGCAGGACGCTGCCGGCCTATGACTTGGTGTACGAGACCTACGGCACCCTCAACGCCGAACGCTCCAATGCCATCCTGATCTGCCATGCCCTCTCCGGCCACCATCATGCGGCCGGCTACCACTCGCCGGAGGAGCGGAAGCCGGGCTGGTGGGATGCGCACATCGGCCCGGGCAAGTCGATCGACACCGAGCGCTTCTTCGTGGTCTCGCTGAACAACCTCGGTGGCTGCCACGGCAGCACCGGCCCCACCAGCGACAATCCCGAGACGGGGCGTCAATGGGGACCTGACTTCCCGATCATGACCGTCGGAGACTGGGTCCATAGCCAGGCGCGGCTAGCCGACCGGCTGGGCATCGAGCGCTTCGCCGCCGTGATCGGCGGCAGTCTGGGGGGCATGCAGGTCCTCCAGTGGACCCTCGACTATCCGGAGCGCATCGCCAATGCGGTGATTATCGCGGCGACGCCGAAGCTGTCGGCACAGAACATCGCCTTCAACGAAGTGGCACGTCAGGCGATCCGCTCCGACCGTGACTTCCAGGACGGCTGGTATTTCGACCATGACACGGCGCCACGCCGCGGCCTCAAGCTCGCCCGCATGGTAGGTCATATCACTTACCTCTCCGAAGACGCCATGGGCAGCAAGTTCGGTCGCGACCTGCGCAGCAACGACCTGAACTTCGGCTACGACGTGGAGTTCCAGGTGGAGTCCTACCTGCGCCACCAGGGCGATGCCTTCTCCAACTCCTTCGATGCCAACACCTACCTTCTGATGACCAAGGCGCTGGACTACTTCGACCCCGCTGCGGCCCACGACGGTGATCTGGCCCGCGCCCTGGCGCCTGCCGCCTGTCCCTTCCTGGTGGTCAGCTTCACCACCGACTGGCGCTTCCCGCCACCGCGGTCCAAGGAGTTGGTCAACGCCCTGATCCGCGCCGACAAGGCCGTCAGCTACGCCAATATCGATTCGCCCCATGGCCACGACGCCTTCCTGATGCCCGAGCCGCGTTATCAGGCGGTATTCGCCGCCTTCATGAACCGCGTCGCCCGCGACCAGGGCCTAGAGGAACGCCCATGATGCGCGCCGATCTCAAGCTTATTCATGACTGGGTTCCGTCCGGCGCAAGGGTGCTCGACCTGGGCTGCGGTGGGGGCACGCTGCTGGCGGCGCTGGCCCGCGACAAGCAGGTCACGGGCTATGGCCTGGAGATCGACCCCGACGGCATCACCGCCTGCCTGGCCAAGGGGGTCAATGTCATCGAGCAGAACCTCGACGAGGGGCTCGCCAACTTCGAGGATGACGCCTGTGATCTGGTGGTCATGACCCAGGCACTGCAGGCCCTGCGTCGCCCGGACCTGATGCTCGACGAGATGCTGCGCGTTGCCGGCGAGTGCATCATTACCTTTCCTAACTTCGCCTACTGGCGCCACCGCGCCTACCTGGGCTTCAAGGGCTACATGCCGGTGTCCCGGTCGCTGCCCCATGCCTGGTACGACACCCCCAACATCCACCTCTCGACCTTCAACGACTTTGAACGCCTGTGCCGCGACAAGGGTCTGAGCATTGTCGACCGGGCGGTGGGCATCGGTGACCACGAGGGACACTGGACCTCGCGGTGGTGGCCCAACCTGTTCGGCGAGATCGCCATCTTCCGGGTCACCCGCCGCAGGGCGTGACGCCGGGGAGGCGCAAGCGCGAGACACCGATGAAGGGAGCACCGACGATGATGCGACACAGCCTGGCGGCCCTGGCCATGGGCCTGGCGCTGCTGCTGACCCTACCGGCCCAGGCCCAGCAGTACGAACAGGTGGGGGACTACCAGATCCACTACAGCGCCGTGAACACCAGCTTCCTGCCGGAGGAGGTGGCCCGGGAACACGGCATCCAGCGCAGCCGAGTCATGGCCCTGCTCAACGTCAGCGTGATCGAGGAACTCGAGGATGGCTCGACCCGTCCGGTCACGGCGCCGGTCGACGGTCGAATCAGCGGGCTCGACGGGGGCGACGCCAAACCGCTGGCGTTTCGCAGCCTGCGTATCGGTGACACGCCATCCCAGGTGGCAGTATTCCGCATCCACGAGGACGAACCGATGCGCTTCGACCTGCGTGTGCGCTACGACCGCAATGCCGAGCCCGCGGAGATCAGTTTCATCCAGCGCTTCTATATCGACCGCTGACCCGCGAGAGCCTCCCGGCTCAATCGACGACAACGGCCGAGTCCACCTCGCGGACAAGTGAAACCGGCAGCCGGCGTCCCAGGCGGATTGCCACCGGCACGCCGGCCTCACGGATCACCTCACAGCGCCGCGCCAGCACCTCCACGCCAAGGCCCGCCACCTCGCGCAGACTCGCAGCATAGGCCGGGTCCAGGTGGGCTGCGGGGGCCACGTCCTCGATGCCCTCGTGGGCCACGCAGAAGAGCAGCACGGCGCGGTGGCCCTGTGCCGCGAGCAGGGCCAGCGCCTCGAGGTGCCGGCGACCCCGCGCGCTCACCGCGTCCGGAAAATAGCCGTGGCCGTCGGCCTCCATGAGAGTCACCTGCTTGACCTCGACGAAGACGCAGCCACGCTCGGGGTCATCGAGACGGAAATCGAGCCTCGCCCTCTCTACGCTAGCCTCGCGCCGGAGCGCCGCATAGCCGGCCAGTTCCTCTACTTTGCCCTCGCGCAGCGCCTCCTCGACGATGCGGTTGGCCCGCCCGGTGTGCACCGAGGCCGTCGCAGTGGTGCCGTTAGGCTGCGGCAGCTCGATCAGTTCCCAGGTCCAGGCCAGCTTGCGGGCCGGGTTGTCGCTGGGCGACAGCCACACCCGACAACCCGGCACGTTCACCGCCCGCATCGAGCCGGTATTGGGGCAGTGGGCCACCACCTCGCGGCCATCATCGAGGCGCACGTCGGCCAAAAAACGCTTGTAGCGACGCAGCAAGATACCGGGAACCAAGGCAGGATATTCCATCAGCGGCGCGCCAGGAAGCGCTCGAGGCGGCAAACGGCCTCCTCCAGCCGCGCCTCGCCGGTGGTAAAGGCGATGCGCACATGGTATTCACCGCCGTGTAGGGCAAAATCGGTGCCCGGGGTGATGGCGACGTTCTCCTCCTCGAGCAGCGCCTGGCAGAAGGCCTCGCTGTCGTCGCTGTAGCGCGAGATGTCGAGCCACAGGTAGAAGGCTCCCTGGGGTGGCAGCGAGGGTGCCAGCCCCAGGCGGGAGAGCCCCGCCAGCAGGGCATCGCGGCGCCGTCCGAGTTCGCTGCGCCGAGTCTCGAGGATGCCTCGGCTCTCGGGTGTGAAGGCGGCCAGGGCCGCGTGCTGTGCGGGGGTAGAAGCAGCCAGGAAAACATTCTGAGCGAGCCGAGTGAGAGGCTCCACCGCCGCCTCGGGCGCCAGCAGCCAGCCCAGGCGCCAGCCAGTCATGCCGAAATACTTGGAGAAGCTGTTGACCACGAAGGCGTCCGCGGTGATCGAGGCCACCGAAAGAGGCTCGAGGTCGTAGCAGAGGCCCTGGTAGATCTCGTCGACCAGCAGATGGCCACCATGCGCCGCCACCGTGTCGGCCACCGCCGAGAGCTGGCCGGCATCGAGCATATGGCCAGTGGGGTTCGAGGGCGTGGCAAGCATCGCCAGGCGGGTCTCGTCGCGCCAGTGGGCCTCGACGAGACCGGCATCCAGTTGCCAGTCGCTGGCCGGGCCCACCGGCACCGCGTCTACCTCGGCACCCGCCAGGGCCATGAAGTGGCGGTTGCAGGGATAGTTGGGGTCGGCCATCAGCACCCGATCACCGGGGCCCGCCAGTAGCTGGCTGGCCAGCAGCAGCGCCCCTGAGGCACCGGGCGTGACCAGGATGCGCCTGGGGTCGACCGCGGTGCCGAAATGCTCGGCATAATGACCGGCGATGGCCTCGCGCAGGGCCGGAAGCCCCGCTGCGGGCGTATAGCGGGTATACCCCGCTGACAGGGCGACATGGCCAGCCTCGATCACCGGCTCGGGAGTCGGGAAATCAGGCTCACCGACCTCTAGGTGGATGACATCGTGCCCGGCGGCTTCGCGAGCCTGGGCCGTCTCCAGCAGGCTCATCACGCGGAAGGGGGCGATGCGCTCGACGCGCGGATTCCAGGACATGCACGGCTCCTCTCGACACGGCGCGGCACGACGGGCACCTTAAACCCGCAGCCGGCGGTCAAAACCGGCATCTTACGACTTTTGGCGTGCCGGCGCAGTCCTGACAGTGGAAGAGGTTGCATGTGCCTTCTTTTTACGCTAAACAAGCACCCCTTTGGCGTGAGATACCAGGCACCACGGCGGGTATTGATCAGTAGTCACTCAAGTAACGAGGCAATCCCATGCCAGTAGCTGAAAAGAAGATGGATGCTCCCAAGAAATTCACCCCGTACGAGCCGGCGCCGGGTGAAGAGTACATGAACGAGAAGCAGCTGGAGCACTTCCGACAGATCCTGCTGGGCTGGAAACAGGAGCTCATGGAAGAAGTCGACCGCACCGTGCGCCACCTGCAGGAGGAGGCGAACAACTACGCCGACCCCGCCGATCGCGCCACCCAGGAAGAAGGCTTCAACCTGGAGCTGCGCACCCGCGATCGCGAGCGCAAGCTGCTCAAGAAGATCAACGAGACCCTCGAGAAGATCGACGAGGACGACTACGGCTTCTGCGAGGCCTGCGGCGTCGAGATCGGCATCCGCCGGCTCGAGGCGCGGCCCACCGCCACCCTGTGCGTGGACTGCAAGACCCTGGCCGAGCTCAAGGAAAAACAGCTGGGCGGCTGAGGCGGCCATGACGATCTGCGCCATTCCACCCCGCGACGGGCACCCCAGGGTGCCCGTTTGCATGCCGGCCCTTTGCAACAGGATGAGCCGGTGAGCGACTACCGTGGACGCTTTGCGCCGACCCCGTCGGGGCCCCTGCACTTCGGCTCGCTGGTGGCGGCCCTGGCCAGCTTCCTGGATGCTCGCCGAGCGGGCGGCGAATGGCGGCTGCGCATCGAGGACATCGACCCACCGCGCTGCCCCGCCGGAGCCGCCGACACCATCCTGCGCCAGCTCGAGGCCTTCGGCCTGCACTGGGATGGACCAGTCATCTGGCAACATGACCGGCACGACGCCTACCAGGCCGCCCTCGAGCAACTGATCGCCCGGGATCTCGCCTACCCCTGCAGCTGCTCGCGCAAGCAGTGGCGTGAGTATTCCGTCTACCCCGGCTGGTGCCGCAACGGCGTAAGCGAACCCGCCAAGCCGGTAGCCTGGCGACTGCGCAGCGATCTCGGCCTGCGGCCGGTGGTCTGGCAGGACCGCCTGTTCGGCCAGCAGCGCTTCGACCCGGCCGAGCTCGGCGACGTGGTGCTCAAGCGCAAGGATGGCCTCTGGGCCTACCAGCTCGCCGTGGTGGTCGACGACGCCGACCAGGACATCAGCGACGTGGTGCGCGGCTTCGACCTGCTCGACAACACTCCCTGGCAGCGCCAGCTGCAGCACGCCCTGGGCGTCCCCGAACCCAGCTATCTGCACCTGCCGTTGATCATCGGCGAGGACGGCCAGAAGCTCTCCAAGCAGAACCTGGCACCGGCCCTTCCGGAGCAGGACGACGCCGTGCGCCCGCTGCTGCATGCGGCGCTGACAGCGCTTGACCAGACCCCGCCCCAAGAGCTGGCCACGGCACCAGTGGACGAGCAGCTGCGCTGGGCCGTCGCCCACTGGAAGATCGACCGGCTGCATGCCGAGGCACACCGTCAGGCCAGCACCGACGCCCCTTGAGAGAAGTCCGCCATGGACGTCTATCAGATCAGGCTCTTCCTGGTCTTCGGCGGACACCTGCGCTCGCCACTGCTGAGGAGCGGCTGGGCCATCCCCGAGGTGGCCTGGTATCGCCCCTTCCTCATCTGGGGGTGCTGACCGACGAGGCCCTGCACTTGATCCACCTTGCCCGCTCGGGGGAGGATACCCGCTACCACAACCGTTGCCCGGCCAGCCTCGACGTAAAGGGACGAGGTCAAGGGAAGTGGCTCCACGTCCCGTCACCGACCAGGGCCACGGCATCGAAGCGCGGGCACACGACCGCCTGTACGACCCCTTCATCACAAGGCACCCGGATCCACCTGTGGCTGCCCCTCCAACCAGAGCATGGTGACCGATGAGCCGGATCCTGATCGTTGAAGACGACGCCATCATCCGCAGCGCCCTGAAGCGACTGCTGGAGCGCCACGACCACCGGGTCAGCGAGGCCGGCTCGGTGGACGAGGCCCTGGCGCTCGAGCCACAAGGCTTCGACCTGGTGATCAGCGACCTGCGGCTGCCCGGTGAGCCCGGCACCGAGCTGATCGCCCTCGCCGCCCCCGTGCCGGTGCTGATCATGACCAGCTACGCCAGCATGCGATCCGCGGTGGAGGCGCTGAAGCTCGGCGCCGTGGACTTTGTGGCCAAGCCCTTCGACCACGACGAGCTGCTCGAGACTGTGGCTCGGATACTGCACCGTGAGGCCTTTAAGCAGGGCGTACCCCCTGACGTCGCCCAACCTGGCGGCAAGCACCAGCCGATGATCGGCAACTGCCCCGCCATGCAGGTGGTCTACACGCGCATCCGCAAGGCGGCGCCGGCCGATGTCACCGTGCTGATCCAGGGCGAGTCGGGCACCGGCAAGGAGCTGGTCGCCCGCGCCCTGCACCAGCAGAGCCGCCGCGCCCATGCGCCGCTGGTATGCGTCAACTGCGCAGCCATTCCCGAGACGCTGATCGAGTCGGAGCTGTTCGGGCACGAGAAGGGCGCCTTTACGGGCGCCAGTGCCTCGCGCACCGGCCTGGTCGAAGCCGCCGATGGTGGCACCCTCTTCCTTGACGAGATCGGCGAACTGCCGCTCGATGCCCAGGCGCGACTCTTGCGGGTGCTGCAGGAGGGCGAGATCCGCAAGATCGGCTCGGTGGAGACCCGCCATGTCGACGTGCGCCTGATCGCCGCCACCCACCGCGACCTGCAGAGCCTGTCGAAGACCGGTGAGTTCCGCCTCGACCTCTACTACCGCCTCGACGTGATGCAGATCGACCTGCCGGCCCTGCGCGAGCGCGAGGACGACATCCTCGAGATCGCCGATGTGCTGCTGGAGAAGGCCTGCCGGCGCCACGCGCGCAACGGGCTGCGGCTCTCGCAGGCCTCACGACGCACCATCCGCGATTACCCCTGGCCAGGCAACGTACGCGAGCTGGAGAATGCCCTGGAACGCGGCGCCATCCTCGCCGAGGGCCACCTCATCCATCCCGACGACCTGGGGCTCGCGCGGACACCCCGGCCGCAGGACAGGTCTCCGGCACCCGCACCGGTCCTCGCCGGCGCGGGGGATCAGGAAGCCAGCGACGGGGAGGACCTCTCCCTGGAGGACTACTTCCAGCACTTCGTGCTGGAGCACCAGGACCAGATGAGCGAGACCGAGCTCGCCCAGAAACTCGGCATCAGCCGCAAGTGCCTGTGGGAGCGCCGCCAACGCCTGGGCATTCCCCGCAAGAAGAGTCCACGTCGCAGCACGAGTTGAGGCAACCGCCATGAGACTAGGCTCAAGCACCCGCGGCTTCGTCTGCGGGGTCATGCACCATTTGTTACCTTCCCACACAGCCAGTGTTTCACAACGGGGAAAATCGGGTAACACTCCAGCCCTGCGCCGGAAGACAGACTCACTCAATACGCCATAACATCATGTTATTTATAGTATTTTCCTGCTGTGGCACGCAGCCTGCTACTTCAATGGCAAGAAAAACAAATCCGGACGTCACCCGCTGCCAACAATAACAAGACAGCCAGGCGTGACAGGGCTTGACCCGCCAACAACAACAAGACACCCGGCCCATACGACTTCGGCGCCTGCCGACAACAAGAACAGCATCGGCACGGCGCGAGGCCTTCGGGCTCCCAACAAGAACAAGCTGCTCGAAGCACCGGAGCCATCAGGACGCGACGCACCCGCATACGGCCAACCAACAATGACAATGGCCGTCGAGGTGCACTTTCGGCAACAACACCAACAAGCCGGAAGGAGGCATGCATCCATGCCGTCGTGGTTGGACTATTGTTTTGAATACGAGACGGTCGCCGTCAGGAGCATCAACAAACACAAGAACACCGCTTGCCTGAACACTCCTTGGTGACTGTGGTGCGTATTCAGGGCGATGCGCCATCACGAAGAAGAACCAGCAGCAGGGATGCTGCATCCTGCTTACAGGGGAGGCCATCGGCCTCCCCTTTCTACGTCCAGAACGCCTTCGGCGCCGTGATGTGCTTTGCAAGGTGTCAGTGGTCCGCTACACTCAACGCTTTTCCGTGTCCCGCGAGTCGATATCGCCGCATGATCAAAGGTTTTACCCGCTTTCTGCAGAGTCCGGGCGAGCGCATCAAGTCGCTGTTCGGCCCTCAGGATGCGCCGGCCGGCAGCACCGGGCCGCGCATCATTCCTCGTCAGGAACATCCTGTTTCGCGTCAGCATTTCAGCGAGGCCGCCATCAAGGTGCTCTACCGGCTTCACAATGCCGGCTTTCAGGCCTTTCTGGTGGGAGGGTGCATCCGCGATGCGCTGCTCGGCCACATGCCCAAGGACTTCGATGTCGCCACAGACGCCACGCCGGAACAGCTCAAGGACCTGTTCCGCAACTCGCGCATCATTGGCCGGCGCTTTCGCATCGTGCATGTCCGCTTCGGCCGCGAGGTGATCGAGGTCACCACCTTCCGGGGCAAGCCCAGCGATGACCACGCAGACCATATCTCACAGCAGTCGGACGATGGCTTGCTGCTGCGTGACAATGTCTGGGGCAATATCGCGGAAGACGCCCTGCGCCGCGACTTCACCGTCAACGCCCTCTACTACAACATCGCCGACTTCTCGATCCACGACTTCGCCGACGGCGTGCGCGACATCGAGGCCCGTACCCTGCGGCTGATCGGCGACCCGGCCACCCGCTATCGCGAGGACCCGGTGAGGATGCTCAGGGCGGTGCGTTTCGCCGCCAAGCTCGATTTCCACCTCGACTCTGCCACCGAGGCACCAATCCACGACGCCGCGCCGCTGCTGCTGCAGATTCCCCCGGCGCGGCTGTTCGACGAGATCCTCAAGCTGTTCATGGCCGGTCAGGGCGTCACCACCTTCCATCTGCTGCGCGACTACGGGCTGTTCGAGATGCTCTTCCCCGAGGCTGACGAGGCCATGGAGGAACTGCCGTGGGCCGAGCGCCTGGTCGAGCTGGCGCTCGAGAGCACCGACCGCCGCATCGCCGAAGACCGTCCGGTAACCCCGGCCTTCCTGTTCGCCGCTCTGCTCTGGGCACCCGTCCAGCAGCGCCAGGCGAGCCTAGAGGCCGAGGGCATGCCGCCTATTCCTGCGCTCCAGGCGGCATCCCAGCAGGTGGTCTCGCGTCAGCTCCAGCACATCTCCATCCCCAAGCGCTTCAGCCTGCCGATGCGCGACATCTGGGACCTGCAGCAGCGCCTGCCGCTGCGCCGCGGCAAGCGCGTCTTCCAGACCCACGAGCATCCGCGATTCCGGGCCGCCTACGACTTCCTGCTGCTGCGCGAAGGCGCCGGCGAGCTAGAACCCGGCCTGGGCGACTGGTGGACCGCCTTCCAGCAGGCCGACGAGCATGAGCAGCGGCGCCTGCTGGGCAAGGTCGGCGCCGACCCGGCCGGCAGCGGCCAGCCGCGCAAGCGCCGCCGACGCCGCAGGAAGCCGCGGGGTCCCGCGAGCGATACATGAACCACCCGCGGCACCATGCCTGGATCGGCCTGGGCAGCAACCTCGATGGCCCGCAGGAGCATGTCGAGCGCGCCCTTCGCGAGCTCGACCATCTCCCCCTGACCCAGCGCATCGCCGCCTCGCGGCTCTATGCCAGCCCAGCGCTGGGCCCTGCCGACCAGCCCGACTACATCAATGCCGTGGCGTACCTGGAGACTCGGCTCTCGCCACTCGCCCTGCTCGATCAGTTGCAGGCCCTGGAACAGCGCCACGGCCGCGTGCGCGGTCGGCGTTGGGGCCCCCGGACCCTGGACCTGGATCTGCTACTCTTCGATCATCACCGGGTCACGCTGCCGCGGCTGACACTGCCCCATCCGGAGATGATCCAACGCGCCTTCGTTCTGGTTCCGCTGGCAGAGCTGGCGCCGACTCTGGTACTCGAAGGTCACCCCCTGGCGCAATGGATCGCAGGGCTCGATACCGGGGACCTGCAGCCGGTGTTACCGCAGAGCTGAAATACACTCCAAACTGTTACCTATCGACACTTCGGCAGAATTCGGGTAACAATCGCTGGTCACACCAAGGCAGGTCCGCCGGAGACCTCCCACGACAAGACGATGAGAGCACGCCATGAAAACCGTCACCCTGAGCACGCTGCAGGCCTTCAAGCGCGCCGGTGAGCCGTTCAGCTGCCTGACCGCCTACGACGCCTCCTTCGCCCGCGCGGCCGGAGAGGCGGGGATCGAGGTGTTGCTGGTCGGCGATTCTATGGGGATGGTGCTGCAGGGGCACGCCAGCACCCTGCCGGTGACCCTCGACGAGGTCTGCTACCATACCCGCTGCGTGTACCGCGGCAGGGACAAGAGTCTACTGATGGTCGACCTGCCCTTTATGAGCAATTCGAGCACCGAGCGTCTGCTTCAGGATGCCGCCCAGCTGATGCGCGCCGGGGCCGAGCTGGTCAAGGTTGAGGGCGAGGCCTGGATGGCCGACGGCATCCGCGAGCTGACCCGTCGCGGCGTGCCGGTTTGCGCCCACCTGGGCCTGACACCTCAGTCGGTCTATCAGTTGGGCGGCTACAAGGTGCAGGGCCGCGAGGCCGAGCAGGCGACCCGGATCCTCGAGGATGCCCGCACGCTGGTAGAGGCCGGCGCCTCGGTGATCCTGCTCGAGTGCGTACCGGCAAGCCTGGGCCGGGCGGTGAGCGAGGCGCTGGAAGTGCCAGTGATCGGCATCGGCGCCGGCCCCGATACCGACGGCCAGATCCTGGTGATGCACGACGTGCTGGGCGTCACCCACGGCCGTACGCCCCGCTTCGTGAAGAACTTCATGACCGAGGCCGACGATATCCCGGGTGCCTTTCGCCGTTACCACGAAGACGTCAAGGCCCGCCGCTTCCCCGCCCAAGAGCATTGTTTCTAAGCAGCGTTCAGGAGCTCGCCGATGCGTACCCTGCGAGAGATTCCGCCCCTTCGTGAGGCCCTTGACGAGTGCCGGCGCCGCGGTCAACGCATCGCCCTGGCGCCGACCATGGGCAACCTGCACGACGGCCACCTGGCGCTGATAGCGGAGGCACGACGCCAGGGCGACGTGGTCGTGGCGACCATCTTCGTCAATCCGCTCCAGTTCGGAGCCGGTGAGGATCTTGACGCCTATCCGCGAACCCTAGCCGAAGACCAGGCGAAGCTGGAGGACGCCGGCTGCGACCTGCTGTTCGCCCCCGAGACGACGACTGTCTACCCGCGCGGCCTGGAGGCCCAGACCCGGGTCTGCGTGCCCGAGGTCAGCGAGGGGCTCTGCGGTGGTGACCGCCCCGGACACTTCGATGGCGTCGCCACCGTCGTCACCATGCTCTTCAACCTGGTGCAGCCCAACGTGGCCTGCTTCGGCGAGAAGGACTACCAGCAGCTCGCGGTGATCCGCCGCATGGTCGACGACCTGCACCTCCCCGTGGAGGTCGTCGGCGTACCCATCGTGCGCGCCGATGACGGTCTGGCCCTCTCCTCACGCAACGGCTATCTGGATGACGCCCAGCGCGCCACCGCCCCGGCGCTCTACCGCACTCTTTGCACGCTGCGCGATGCGCTGGAGGCCGGCGCCGACCCGGACGGCACCCTCGCCGAGGGCCTCGCCCGGTTGCGAGAAGCCGGTTTCGAACCCGACTACCTCGAGCTTCGCGACGACGACCTGGGGCCGGTCACGGCGACTACCCGTCAGGCCGTCCTGCTCGCCGCCGCGCGTCTCGGCCCGACCCGACTGATCGACAATCTGAGCCTGACCCTGCCACGCTGAGGGCCTGGCGCCGTCACGGTGCCGCCATGCAGAGGGACCTCTACCCCATGCAGACCATCAGGCTCAAGGCCACGCTGCCCATGGACCGTGTCACCCATGCCGTGCTCAACGAAAAGGGCTGCTGTGCCACTCCCGTTCAGCTGGCCTGACATCCGCCTGCCACGGCACCCTGTGGCATGCCGTTTCAGCCAACATGCTTTCTTGTTTGGCACCCCCTCTGCGCATTCGCCCATGGAAGCATTGCCGCCACGCACGAGCGTCCCCTATGCTGAAGGGCCCGGCCTTGTCTGAGACGTCATCGAGTTCAGGCTGTCCTCAGACAAGGCCGCAAGCCAGCTAGTCATTGTTCAGGAGTATCTCCCATGCAAGACGTGGTGATTGTTGCCGCTCGCCGCACTGCCGTCGGCACCTTCGGTGGTTCCCTGGCCGGCATTCCCGCCAGCGACCTGGGTGCCCATGTCATCAAGGACATCATGTCCACCACTGGCGTCGCTGGAGACCAGGTCGACGAGGTACTGCTCGGCCAGGTACTCACCGCCGGGGTCGGTCAGAACCCCGCCCGCCAGGCATCCATCAAGGCCGGCTTGCCGGATGCCGTTCCGGCCATGACCATCAACAAGGTCTGCGGGTCGGGCCTCAAGACCCTGCACCTTGCCACCCAGGCGATCCGCTGCGGCGACGCCGAGCTGATCATCGCCGGTGGCCAGGAGAACATGTCCGCCTCACCCCACGTGCTGCCGAACTCTCGTACCGGCCAGCGCATGGGTGACTGGAAGGCCATCGACACCATGGTCCACGACGGCCTGTGGGATGCCTTCAACAACTTCCACATGGGCATCACGGCCGAGAACCTGGCCGAGAAGTACGGTATCAGCCGCGAGGAGATGGACGAGTTCGCTGCGGGCTCCCAGCAGAAGGCCGCCGCGGCCATTCGCGAGGGCAAGTTCAAGGGACAGATCGTTCCCGTGGAGATTCCCCAGCGCAAGGGCGATCCGGTGGTCTTCGACACCGACGAGGGCCCGCGTGACGTGACCGCCGAGAAGCTCGCCGGCATGCGCCCGGCCTTCAAGAAGGACGGCAGCGTGACCGCCGGCAACGCCTCCTCCATCAATGATGGGGCCGCCGTGGTGATGCTCTGCTCCGCCGAGAAAGCCAAGGCCCTGGGCCTCGAGCCGCTGGCCCGCATCAAGGCCTACAGCAACGCCGGCGTCGACCCCTCCATCATGGGCATCGGCCCGGCCCCGGCCACCCGTCGTTGCCTCGAGAAAGCCGGCTGGAGCCTGGATGATCTGGATCTGGTCGAGGCCAACGAGGCCTTCGCCGCCCAGGCCATCTCTGTCAACAAGGAACTGGGCTGGGATGTCAGCAAGATCAACGTCAACGGCGGCGCCATCGCCATCGGCCACCCCATCGGTGCCTCCGGCTGCCGCATCCTGGTGACCTTGGTCCACGAGATGATCGCCCGTGATGCCAAGAAGGGCCTGGCAACCCTGTGCATCGGCGGTGGACAGGGTGTAGCACTCGCCATCGAAAGATAAGCTGCGCTGCGCGCGAGCTGTAATCTGTAAGAAAATAGAGTGCCTTGGGCTTTTTTACTGCCCCGGGCATTCTGCTTTTGTGACCTACCATAGAAAACCGCCGCCAGGGTTATGCCCTGGCGGCGGTTTTCCTTATGCCTTGCTCCTTGGAGCTTGCGGCTCGAAGACGGTCGCTTACAGCTGGGGTTCAGCGACCTCTTCCGCCTCGAATGCCGCCTTCTCTTCCGGGGTAATCTCCTTGATGGTTAGCTTCACCCGGTTGCGGTTGTCGATATCGAGCACCTTGACGATGGGCTCATCGCCCTCGTTGAGGAAATCGCGCACGTCGTTGACCCGTTCCGGAACGATCTGGGAGATGTGCACCAGGCCATCGGTGCCCGGCATGATGTTGACGAAGGCGCCGAAGTCGGCGATGCGCACCACCTTGCCACGGTAGAGCTTGCTGATCTCCGGCTCGGCGGTGATCGCCAGCACGGTGTCGATGGCCGCCTTGGCCGCCGATTTGTCCTCGGCGTAGATGCGCACGGTACCGTCATCATCCAGGTCGATAGAGGCGCCGGTCTCCTCGCAGATCTTGCGGATAGTGGCGCCGCCCTTGCCGATGACATCGCGGATCTTCTCAGGGTCGATCTTGATGGTCGCCATGGAGGGGGCGTTCTCGGAGACCTCGCCACGACTCTGGGCGATCACCGTATTCATCTGCTCGAGGATCTGCTGGCGGGCCTCATAGGCCTGCTGCAGGGCCTGTTCCATGATCTCCTCGTTGATCCCCTCGATCTTGATGTCCATCTGCAGGGCGGTGACGCCGTTCGCGGAGCCGGCCACCTTGAAGTCCATGTCGCCGAGGTGGTCTTCGTCACCCAAGATGTCGGTCAGCACCGCGAAGCCGTCTTCATCCTTGACCAAGCCCATGGCGATACCCGCCACCGGCGCCTTCATGGGAACACCGGCATCCATCAATGCCAATGAGGTACCGCATACCGAGGCCATGGAGCTGGAGCCGTTGGACTCGGTGATCTCGGACACCACCCGGATGGTATAGGGAAAGTCCGTCTCGGAGGGCAGCATCGCCGACACACCACGACGTGCCAGGCGACCATGACCGATTTCGCGACGCTTGGGCCCGCCCATGAAGCCGGCTTCACCCACGCAGTAGGGGGGGAAGTTGTAGTGCAGCATGAAGCGATCCTTGCGCTCGCCTTCCAGCGACTCGATCAGCTGGGAGTCACGCAGGGTACCCAGGGTCGCGACCACGATGGCCTGGGTCTCACCGCGGGTGAAGATCGCCGAGCCGTGAGTCTTGGGCAAGCTGCCGACCTCGATATCCAGCGGACGCACGGTCTTGTGGTCGCGGCCATCGATGCGGGGCTCCCCCCTGACCACGCGCGAGCGTACCACACGCTTCTCCAGGCCTGCGAAAGCGCCCTTGACCGCGTCGGCCTCGTGCTTGTCCTCTTCTTCACCAGCGAACTGCTCGACCGCCTGATCCTTCAGGGCGGAGAGGGCATCCTGGCGTTCCATCTTGTCGGTGATGCGATAGGCCTCGCCGATCTTCTGCTCAAAGGCATCGGCCATGGCGCCCTTGAGGACAGTGTTCTCGGTGGGGGGCTGCCAGTCCCACTTCGGCTTGCCCGCCTCGGCGGTCAGCTCATTGATGGCCTGGATGGCCACCTGCATCTCCTGATGGGCAAAGAGCACCGCGCCCAGCATCTCGTCCTCGAGCAGCTCGTTGGCCTCGGACTCGACCATCAGCACCGCCTTCTCCGTGCCGGCAACCACCATGTTGAGCTCGGAGCTGGTCAACTCCTCGACGGTGGGGTTGAGGAAGTAGCCGTTATCCTCGGTGAAGCCCACGCGCGCGCCGCCGATCGGGCCGTTGAAGGGCACGCCGGAAACAGCCAGGGCAGCGGAGGTGCCGAGCATCGCGGCTACATCCGGGTCATGGTTGCGGTCGGTGGAGAGCACCGAACAGACCACCTGGACCTCGTTCATGAAGCCCTTGGGGAAGAGCGGACGGATCGGGCGATCGATCAGCCGCGAAGTGAGGGTCTCCTTCTCGGTGGGGCGCCCCTCGCGCTTGAAGAAGCCACCGGGAATCTTGCCGACTGCGTAGGTCTTCTCCTGATAGAACACCCCCAGCGGGAAGAAGGGCTGAGCAGGATTGGCCTCTTTCTTGGCCACCACGGTGCACAGCACGACGGTATCGTCCATGGTGACCATCACGGCACCGGTGGCCTGGCGGGCGATACGCCCGGTTTCCAGGGTGACGGTGCTGCGACCGTACTGAAACGTTTTCTTGACCGGATTCACGGCGACTTCCTTCAACTTTTCGATGTTTGGTTCGTTTTAGCTCGGCGACCATTTTAGGGGTTGACGCCCGCCGCGGCCACCGGTTAACGACATTTCCTGGGTATCTACCAATACGAAACGGGCAGCCCGAAGGCTGCCCGTTTCGTTACCGCTTGGGGTACGTCGCTTAGCGGCGCAGGCCCAGGCGCTGGATCAACGACTGATAGCGCTCGAAATCCTTGCGCTTCAGGTAATCCAGCAGCTTGCGGCGCTGGTTGACCATGCGGATCAGGCCACGGCGGGAGTGGTGGTCCTGCTTGTTGGTCTTGAAGTGGTCCTGCAGGCCATCGATGTTGGCGCTCAGCAGGGCTACCTGCACTTCAGGGGAACCGGTGTCGTTCTCGCCACGACCGTACTCGTTGACGATTGTGGACTTCTGCTCGGCTGTCAGTGCCATCTGTCTCTCCAGTAAGCAATATGCTTGGGTGATGAATGTTTGAGACCACGCATATTTGCAGTCTCGGGCGTTTCTCCCTTCAGTCGGCTACGGTGCTCAGCAACCGTTTCGGCGCCACCTCCTGTGGCCCCGTCACCGCGCCAAGGCCCAGAAAGGCCCCGGCACGATAGAGTCTTGGTGTCTCGCCCTCGGCCAACTCGCCAGCCTCGACTCGAACCGACTGGCCATGGTTCAGCCGAGTGGCCGCCACAGCATCGACCTCGAGTCGTGGCAAGTGGTCGACCAGCACGTCGACGGGCAGCAGCGCCGCTTCACGTTCGGCCTGGCCGGGCAGCGCCTCCAGCGCGTCGAGGGTCAGCATGCCCTCAGTCGTGAAAGACCCCGTTGCCAGACGGCGCAGCGCGCTGATGTGCGCTCCGCAGCCCAGTGCCTGGCCAATGTCCTCGGCCAGGGTACGGATATAGGTCCCCTTGCTGACGCACACCTCGAGCTCGAAGGCGGTGTCGGCAAGGGAAAGAAGGCGCGCATCATACACCTTCACGCGCCTGGCTGCACGCTCGATCGACTTGCCCTCGCGGGCCAGTTCGTAGAGCTTGCGCCCCTGATGCTTGAGCGCCGAATACATCGGCGGCACCTGGTCGATCTCGCCGCGAAAGCGCTCGAGCACCTCCTCGACGTCGGCCTCGGTCAGCCGAGGCACCGCGCGGCGCTCCACCACCTCGCCCTCGGCATCACCGGTGTCGGTGATCGCGCCGAGCTCCACCCGCGTGCGATAGACCTTGTCGGCATCCAGCAGGTGGGCGGAGAACTTGGTCGCCTCGCCGAAGCACACCGGCAGCAGGCCGGTGGCCATGGGATCCAGGGTTCCCGTGTGGCCGGCCTTCTGGGCCTGGAACAGGCGCCGCGCCCGCTGCAGCGCATAGTTGCTGGACAGGCCCGCGGGCTTGTCCAGCAGCAGCACGCCGTTCACCGGCAACCCGCGACGCCGCCGTGCCATCAGTCGCGCTCGTCCCTGTCTGCAGAAGCATTGCCTGCCGAACGATCGTCGACCGAACCATCGGCCGGGCCACTGTCGTCATCCGCCGCCTCGTCGTACTGGACCTGGTCGCTGGCGACGGCCTCGTCGATAAGTGACGACAGTCGCTGGCCGCGCACCACGCTCTCGTCGTAGTGGAAGCGCAGTTCCGGCACATGGCGCAGCTTGATGCGCCGGGCGATCTGGCTGCGCAGGAAACCGGCGGCCCGCTTGAGCACAGCCAGGTTCTCCTTGATGTGCTCCGGGGTCTGCTCGCCCAGCAGGGTCACATGGACGTCGGCATAGCCGAGGTCACGGCTGACCTCAACGCCGCTGACGGTGACCATGCCCAGCCGCGGATCCTTGACCTCGCGCTGGATGAGCACCGCCAGCTCCTTCTGGAGCTGGTCGGCCACCCGGTCGGTACGCTTGAACTCGCGCATGTACGACTCCTCGAGTCCTTAGAGGGTCCGCTCGACCTTGACCTGATCGAAGACCTCGATCTTGTCGCCGACCTGGACATCGTTGTAGTTCTTCACGCCGATGCCGCACTCCATGCCATTGCGCACTTCCTGGACGTCGTCCTTGAAGCGACGCAGGGACTCGAGTTCGCCCTCGTAGATCACCACGTTGTCGCGCAGCACACGGATCTTCTTGTTGCGGTGCACACTGCCCTCGACCACCATGCAACCGGCCACGGCACCGATCTTGGGTGCACGGAAGACGTCACGAACCTCGGCCACGCCGACTATCTCTTCCTTCCACTCCGGTGCCAGCATGCCGCTCATGGCCTGCTTGACCTCGTCGATCAGCTGGTAGATGACACTGTAGTAGCGCAGATCCAGGCCTTCACGCTCGACGATCTCGCGGGCCGCAGCATCGGCACGCACGTTGAAGCCGACCACGATGGCGTCACTGGCCAGTGCCAGGTTGGCATCGGTACCGGTGATACCGCCTACGCCGGAGGAGACCACGGCCACTTCCACCTCGTCGGTGGAGAGCTCTTCCAGGGCGCCCTTGATCGCCTCCAGGGAACCCTGGACGTCGGCCTTGAGCACGATGTTGAGCTTGGCGGCCACGTCCTGGCCCATCTGGCTGAACATGTTCTCCAGCTTGGCCTTCTGCTGACGTGCCAGGCGCACCTCGCGGTACTTGCCCTGGCGGAAGTTGGCGACCTCGCGGGCCTTCTTCTCGTCGGCCAGCACCATGAAGTCGTCACCCGCCTCGGGCGTACCGTCCAGACCCTGGATCTCCACCGGCATGGACGGGCCAACCTCATCGACCTGCTTGCCCAGCTCGTTGGTCAGGGCTCGTACGCGGCCGTAGTGCAGGCCGGCGAGCACGATATCGCCCTTCTTCAGGGTACCGTTCTGGACCAGCACCGTGGCCACCGGGCCGCGGCCCTTGTCCAGGCGCGACTCGACCACCACGCCCTTGCCGGGCGCCTCGGGGACGGCCTTGAGCTCGAGCACCTCGGACACCAGCTGAACGGCTTCCAGCAACTCCTCGATGCCCTCGCCGGTGTGCGCGGAGACATGCACGAACTGGGTGTCTCCGCCCCACTCCTCGGAGATTACACCGTGCTGGGAAAGCTCGTTCTTGATCCGGTCCAGGTCGATGCCTGCCTTGTCGATCTTGTTGACCGCGACCACCATCGGCACTTCGGCTGCCCGCGAGTGCTCGATCGCCTCGATGGTCTGGGGCATGACGCCGTCATCGGCGGCTACCACCAGCACGACCACGTCGGTGGCCTTGGCACCGCGAGCACGCATGGCGGTGAACGCCGCGTGGCCCGGGGTATCCAGGAAGGTTACGCCACCGTGGTCGTCCTCCACATGGTAGGCACCGATGTGCTGGGTGATACCGCCGGCTTCGCCGGTGGCCACCTTGGCCTTGCGGATATAGTCGAGAAGCGAGGTCTTGCCGTGGTCAACGTGACCCATGACCGTGACCACCGGTGAGCGGGTGATTTCCTCGCCCTCGTAGGAAATGCCCTCGAGGACCTCGGTCTCCAGCGCATCGTCCTTGACCAGCTTGGGCTTGTGGCCCATCTCCTCGACCACGATGGCCGCAGTATCCTGATCGATGGTCTGGTTGATGGTCACCGCCGCGCCCATGGTGAACATGGCCTTGATGACCTCGTTCGCCTTGATCGACATCTTGTCGGCCAGGTCGGCGACACTGATCGACTCGGGGATAGAGACCTCGCGGACGATCGGCTGAGTCGGCTTCTGGAAGCCATGCTTGCCGCCACCCCCCTGGCTGCCGCCGCGGCGACCTCCACGGCGCTCGGCACGCTTGACCTTCTTGCCACCACGGCGACGCTCCTCGCGATCACCGCGATCGTCGTCGTCGCGCTCGCCACGGCCCTTCTTGCCGGCACCGGCCTTGGTGGTAGCCTTCTTGACGGCGGCGCGGCGCGACTCGGGACGTCCCTCCTTGGGCGGGGCCGGAGGCTCCTCCGCGGGCGAGGCAGCCTCGAGTTCCGGCACGGGAATCTCGGGCTCGGCGGCGGCCTTCTCGGCCTCGAGCTTGGCCGACGCTTCGCGGGCGGACTCCTCGGCGGCACGCGCCTTGGATTCCTCGGCCTCACGAGCACTCTCGGCTTCGCGAGCATCCTCGGCCTCACGGGCATCCTTGGCGGCCTGGGCCTGCTGCGAATCGGCCATGTCGCCAACCAGCTGGCGCGGTCCGGCATCCTTCGCCGGCTCCGGCTGGGTCTCTTCCTCATCACGCTTGACGTAGGTGCGCTTCTTGCGCACCTGCACCTCGATGCTCTTGCCGCGTTCGCCGGTCTTGATACGGCTACGCGTCTTGCGCGTCAGGGTGATGCGATTCTTCGCCCCGGCGCCGCTGCCGCCGTGACTCTTGGTGAGATAGTCAAGCAGTTGACGCTTGTCCTCTTCGGACACGGCATCGCTCTCGGACTTCTGACCGAGCCCGGCTTCCTTCATCTGCTCCAGCAGGCGGGGTACATCGCGCCCCACCTTCGCTGCAAAATCCTTAACGGTCATTTCTGACATTACGACCCTCCTCAGCCCGTGACCTGTTTACTGTTCGTTCTCGAACCATGGCGCACGGGCAGTCATGATCAGTGCCGCGGCGCGCTCCTCGTCTATTCCCTCGATGTCCAGCAGGTCATCGACGGACTGCTCGGCCAGGTCCTCCATGGTAACAATGCCCCGGCTGGCCAGAATGAAGGCCAGGTGGCGCTCCATACCGTCCATCTCCAGCAGGTCGTCGGCCGGCTGGGCGCCATCGAGCTCCTCCTCGGAGGCGATGGCCAGGTTCAGCAGTTCATCCTTGGCGCGAGCGCGCAGCTCCTCGATGAGCTCCTCGTCGAACTCCTCGATCTCCAGCATCTCTTCGACCGGCACATAGGCGATCTCCTCCAGGGAGGTGAAGCCCTCTTCCACGAGCAGTCGCGCCACGTCCTCGTCGATATCCAGGTGCTGGATGAAATGTTCGACCAGGCTGTCGATCTCCTGATCGCGCTTGTCCTCGGCCTCCTCCTCGGTCATGACGTTGAGACGCCAGCCGGTGAGTTCGGAGGCCAGGCGCACGTTCTGGCCGCTGCGGCCGATGGCCTGCGCCAGGTTGTCCTCGGCGACGGCCACGTCCATGGCGTGGGCCTCCTCGTCGACGAGGATCGAGCCGACATCCGCCGGCGCCATGGCATTGATCACCAGTTGGGCCGGATTGTCGTCCCACAGCACGATGTCCACACGCTCGTTCTGCAGCTCCGAGGAAACGGCCTGGACACGTGAGCCACGCATACCCACGCAGGCGCCCACGGGATCGATGCGCCGGTCATTGGTCTTGACCGCGATCTTGGCCCGCGAGCCCGGGTCGCGTGCCGCGCCCTTGATCTCGATGAGCTGCTCGGCGATCTCCGGCACCTCGATGCTGAACAGCTCGATGATCAATTCCGGGCAGGTGCGCGACAGGATCAGCTGGGCGCCGCGCGCCTCGGGATCGACCTTGACCAGCAGCGCGCGGACCCGCTCGTTCATGCGGTAGCGCTCGCCGGGGATCATCTCGCTGCGTGGCAGGAAGGCCTCGGCGTTATCGCCGAGATCGATGATCAGGCCGTCGCGTGTGGTCTTCTTGACGATGCCGGCGACCAGCTCACCCTCGCGCTCGGCATACTGGCGCACCACCTCGGCCCGCTCGGCCTCGCGCACCTTCTGCACGATGACCTGCTTGGCGGTCTGGGCGGCGATGCGGCCGAAGGAAGCATTCTCGATGCGCTCCTCGACCACGTCACCCAGCCCCAGGGGCGGGTCACGGCGCTCGGCGAAGGAGAGCTTGATCTGGGCATCGGGCCCGTCGAAGTCATCATCCTCGACCACCTCCCAGCGACGAAACGTCTCGTAGTCGCCGGTTTCGCGATCGATGTGCACCCGCACGCTGGCTTCCTCGTCATCGAAGCGCTTGCGCGATGCACTGGCCAGGGCCGCCTCGACGGCCTCGAAGATCACCTCGCGGGGGACCCCCTTCTCGTTGGAGATCGCATCGACGACCGCCAGAATTTCTTTACTCATGCCTTAGCCTCGCCAGTGAACCTGTCCTTATGCACCGAGCTCATCACGCGAACTGCGGGACCACTCGCGCCTGATCGATGCTCTCGATGGGAAAGCAATATTCCTCGCCGTCGATCTGCAGCAGCACCTCATCGCTCTCGACCCCGGCCAGCAGGCCCTGGAACTTGCGCCGCCCGTCGAAGGGCAGGCGCAGCTTCACGGCCACCACATGACCGGCGTATCGCTCGAACTGCTCGAGGGTGAATAGCGGCCGATCCATGCCCGGCGAGGAGACTTCCAGCCGGTACTCACCGGGCACCGGATCCTCGACATCGAGTACCGCACTGACCTGGCGACTGACATCGGCGCAATCATCCACGCTCACCCCATCCGGGTGATCGATATAGATCACCAGACGGGAATGCTTGCCCTGGGACAGATGATCAATGCCCCATAGCTCGAACCCCATGGCGGAGGCCACCGGCTCGATCAGCGCATGCAGTGCTGCATCCTTGATTGCCACGGAAGAAAGCTCCTACAGCCGTTGCATCAGGCACCTGGCCGGGAGTGAAGAGAAGAGTCAGGTGGCTGATTGGCGTTGCCCGGAACAGCGCCGCCGTCTCCGGCTGGCAAGCTGCTAACAAAAAGCCCCTTCACAGGAAGGGGCTTTCACAAGAAACCTGTATACCACTTCGGCTCTCCGACATGCCCCTCAACAACTGCATGCCTGCCAGGAAGATGGTAGCGGGGACCGGATTTGAACCGATGACCTTCGGGTTATGAGCCCGACGAGCTACCAGACTGCTCCACCCCGCATCAATCTAGGCCGGTGATTGTAAGCCCGCATGACGACTCCGTCAAGCGGCAACACCGCATACTGCCAATCCTGCTTCGAAGCCTCGATCATTGCATCGACCACTTCGTCATTGGTGCCGAAGGCGGGACTTGAACCCGCACGGCCATAAGGCCACTACCCCCTCAAGATAGCGTGTCTACCAATTCCACCACTTCGGCAACGGAGAGGCTGGATAGCGACATCAGTCGCCGCTTTCCTCCAGCGCTGGCGCAGCATTATCCACATCGCCGCCGCCATCGTCAAGGGTCGGCACGGCATTCTGCTGCTCGATCAGTTGGGCATCGGGAATGCCGGCCTCGGGCGCCTCACCGGCCTGGGAGGCAAACCAGGCCAGGGTCAGGGAGGTGGCAAAGAAGGCCGCGGCAAGCAACCCGGTGAACTTCGCCAGGAAGCTACCGCTGCCCCGCGAGCCGAACACGGTTTGGGAGGCACCGCCACCGAAGGCGGCACCGGCTTCGGCGCCCTTGCCCTGCTGCAGCAGGATGAGGACTACCAGGGCGATGGCGATCGCCACATGGGTCATGAGAATGGCAACTTGCATGGATTCAACCTGCTGACTGACAAATGGCTAGGAAATCGTCGACCTTGAGCGAAGCACCGCCCACCAGGCCGCCGTCGATATCGGGCTGGGCGAGCAGCTCGGCGGCATTATCCGCCTTCATGCTGCCGCCGTACAGCAGACGCATGCCACCGGCAAGCGCATCATCATAACGCGCCAGGCAGCCTCGTATGGCCGCGTGCACCGCCTGGGCCTGTTCGGGACTCGCCGTGCGTCCGGTGCCGATCGCCCAGACCGGCTCGTAGGCGATCACCAGCCGATTGCGCTCGGCCTCGTCGAGGGCGTCGAATACCGCCTCTACCTGGCCCAGCACCACCGCCTCGGTGCGTTCGGCCTCGCGCTCCTCGAGGGTCTCGCCGACGCACAACAGCGGCGTGAGCTCTTCATCCAGGGCCGCCTTGACGCGCGCCAGCACCGCCGCGTCGTCTTCACCGAACAGGGTGCGTCGCTCCGAGTGGCCGACCAGCACCAGCCGGGCACCGCACTCGCGCAGCATCGCCGCGCTGACTTCACCGGTAAGGGCCCCCGAGGGTCGATCACTGAGCGTCTGGGCACCGACCATCACCGAGGTCTCGCCGAAGGCCCGGCCCGCCGCCTCCAGGAAAGGAAAAGGCACCATCAGCGCCACCTCGACGTTCACAGGAAGGGAGACATCGGCAAAGCGCCGGCCGAACTCCTCGACAAGCGCCAGGGAGCCGTTCATCTTCCAGTTTCCGGCGATCAGCGGCATGCGCATGGGAATTCCTCTTTCAAGGTGGTGCGAAATGGTATAGGAGGGACCCATTCAAGACAACCGGCACCGGGCAGCCTGCCGACGATCAGCCGAGCAGCGCCTCGACGTCGTCGGCCAGACGACGTGCCAGAGAATCGACGTCCAGATGAGGACGTCCCTCGACCATCACACGGATCAGCGGCTCGGTGCCCGAGGCCCGCAGCAGCACGCGCCCCTGATCGCCCAGCTCCGCCTCCAGGCTGCTCACCGCCTGCTTGAGAGATTCCTGCTCCAGTAACGCCTTGGCATTGCTGCCGGGTGTCAGGCGTACATTGACCAGCGCCTGGGGTGCCTTCTGCAGGCCGGCGAGCAGGCGCCCCAGAGGCTGCTGCTCGCGGACCATGATCGCCAGCACCTGCAACGCCGAGACGATGCCGTCGCCGGTGGTCTGCACATGGCCACAGACGATATGGCCGGAAGACTCGCCCCCCAGCTGCCAGCCGTTGGCGGCCAGCCGCTCCATGACGTAGCGATCCCCGACCCGGGCGCGCTCAAAGGGAATGTCGCGCTCTTCCATGGCGGCCGCCAGGCCGAAGTTGGACATCAGGGTACCCACCACGCCACCACCCAGCTCGCCACGACCATGGCGATCCATGGCGATCAGATAGAGGATATCGTCGCCGTCGATCTCGCGGCCATCGGCATCCACCAGCAGCACCCGGTCACCGTCACCGTCGAAGGCCACCCCGAGGTCGGCCCCCTGCTGGATCACCGCTGCCCGCAGCGCAGCGGGATGGGTCGAGCCCACCTCCTGGTTGATGTTCAGGCCATCGGGATTGGCACCGATCAGGCGAACCTCTGCGCCCAGTTCGCGGAACACGCTGGGCGCGATGTGGTAGGTAGCGCCATGGGCGCAGTCGATGACCACTTTCAGCCCGTGCAGGCTGACCCGGTCTGGAATGGTCGACTTGCAGAACTCGATATAGCGACCGGGGGCATCATCGACCCGCATCGCCTTGCCCAGGTGATCCGGCGCCACTGTGGTCAGCGCCTCCCCGAGCATGGCCTCGATGCGTTCCTCGACCTCGTCGGCGAGCTTGGTGCCGGCGGCGGAGAAGAACTTGATGCCGTTGTCCTGGAAGGGATTGTGGGAGGCCGAGATGACGATGCCCGCATCGGCGCGGAAGGTGCGCGTCAGATAGGCAATCGCCGGGGTTGGCATTGGCCCCAGCAGCATCACGTCGACACCCGCGGCGGAGAGCCCCGCCTCCAGAGCCGATTCGAACATGTAGCCCGAGATCCGGGTGTCCTTGCCGATCATTACCCGGGCACGTCTCTTGTCCCGGGTCAGGACCCGGCCGGTGGCCCAGCCCAGCTTGAGCATGAAATCAGCTGTGATGGGCGACTCCCCGACGGTGCCACGGATGCCATCGGTACCGAAATAGCGTCTAGTCATGCGCACTACCTTCCTCGAGTACGGCCCAGGTCATGTTCACCGCGTCCACGTGGGGCCCCACGTCGTGGACGCGCAGAATACGGGCGCCGCGCTCCACCGCCATGGCGGAGAGCGCCAGGCCACCGGAGAGGCGCTCCTCCACCGGCCGGCCCAGCACCTTGCCGATCATGCTCTTGCGCGACATGCCCACCAACAGGGGCAACCCAAGCTCCCCCAGGCGGTCCATATGCTTGAGCAGCCGCAGATTGTGCTCCACCGACTTGGCAAAGCCGAAGCCCGGGTCGAGCAGCATGCGCTCGCGACGCAGCCCGCCCGCCTCGCAGGCCGCCACCCGCTCCGTCAGGAAGGCAGCCACGGCCTCCTCCACCGATTGATCGTAGTGCGGGGCGTCCTGCATGTCGCCGGGCTCGCCGAGCATGTGCATCAGGCACACCGGCAACCCGCTGACGACCGCCGCCGAGAGGGCACCCTCGCGACGCAGGTTGCGCACGTCGTTGATCATGCCCGCGCCGGCCTGTGATGTTGCCTGCATCACCGCGGGGGTGCTGGTATCCACAGAGACCAGAGCATCGAACTCGCGCACCAGGGCCTCCACCACCGGCACCACCCGGTCCAGTTCCTGCTGGACCGAGACCGGCTCGGCACCGGGACGCGTAGACTCGCCACCCACGTCGATGATCGCGGCCCCCTCGGCCAGCATCTGTTCGGCATGACGCAGTGCGTCATCCGGCACTGCATGGCGGCCGCCGTCGGAGAAGGAGTCGGGGGTGACGTTGAGGACCCCCATGATGCGGGGGAAGGAGAGGTCGAGCCGGTGCCGGCCACACGGCAGATGCGTCGGGGTACGGGTATCCATCGTCTTCCTGTCGGTCGAACGGCAAAGGCGCCCCGCAGGGCGCCTGAAAAGGGGGAACGCAGCGAATTCAGCTGCCGGCCGGACCACCCAGCGGGTCGGAAGGCCTCCGCGACGGCGTCTCGTCATCCTCGGCATCGTCGCTCGACTCCGGGGCGGACTCGGCCTGAGGCTCGCCACCCGTTGGCGTTCCGCTGCTCGGGTCGTCCCAGCCCTCGGGTGGCCGTGGGTCACGCCCTTCCATGATGTCCTTGAGCTGATGGGAGTCGATGGTCTCGTACTTCATCAGCGCCTCGGCCATGGCATCGAGCTTGTCGCGGTTCTCGTCGAGGATCTTCTTGGCCTGCTCGTAGCAGCCGTCGATGATCTTGCGCACTTCCTTGTCCAGCTTGGAGGTAGTCTCTCCGGACTTGAGCTTGCCGCCCTGGCCGGGGCCGCCCATGAACTGGTGGGACTCGTCCTCGTCGTACATGATCGGCCCCATCTCCTCGGAGAGACCCCACTTGGCAACCATGTTGTGCGCAAGCTCCGTGGCCCGCTTGATGTCATTGGAGGCGCCCGTCGTCACCCCATTGGGACCGAGCGTCATCTCCTCGGCGATCCGGCCGCCGAACAGCGAGCAGATCTGACTGATGATCTGCTGGCGGGAGAGGCTGTAGCGATCTTCCTCCGGCAGGAACATGGTCACGCCCAACGCCCGACCACGGGGAATGATGGTGACCTTGTAGACCGGGTCGTGCTCCGGCATCACCAGGCCGATGATGGCGTGACCCGACTCGTGGTAGGCGGTATTGAGCTTCTCCTTGTCGGTCATGACCATAGACTTGCGCTCGGCGCCCATCATGATCTTGTCCTTGGCCATGTCGAGCTCTTCCATGCCCACCAGGCGCTTGTTGCGACGCGCGGCGAACAGGGCCCCCTCATTGACCAGGTTGGCCAGGTCGGCACCGGAGAAACCGGGGGTACCACGGGCGATCAGCGACGGCTTGACGTCGTCGGCCAGCGGCACCTTGCGCAGGTGCACGTTGAGAATGTGCTCGCGACCGCGGATGTCCGGCAGCGGCACCACTACCTGGCGGTCGAAGCGGCCCGGGCGCAGCAGCGCCGGGTCGAGCACGTCGGGGCGGTTGGTGGCGGCGATGACGATGATGCCCTCGTTGGGCTCGAAGCCGTCCATCTCGACCAGCAGCTGGTTGAGGGTCTGCTCGCGTTCGTCGTTACCGCCGCCCATGCCGGCGCCGCGTGAACGGCCCACGGCATCGATCTCGTCGATGAAGATGATGCAGGGTGCCTGCTTCTTGGCCTGCTCAAACATGTCTCGCACGCGGGACGCACCGACACCCACGAACATCTCGACGAAGTCGGAACCGGAGATCGAGAAGAACGGCACCTTGGCCTCGCCGGCGATGGACTTGGCGAGCAGTGTCTTGCCGGTACCCGGCGGGCCCACCATCAGCACGCCGCGGGGAATGGTACCGCCCAGGCGCTGGAACTTGGTGGGATCGCGCAGGAAGTCGACCAGCTCCTCGACCTCTTCCTTGGCCTCGTCACAGCCGGCGACGTCGGCGAAGGTGGTCTTGACCTGGTCATGGGAGAGCAGCTTGGCCTTGGACTTGCCGAAGCTCATCGGCCCACCCTTGCCGGCACCCCCGCCCTGCATCTGGCGCATGAAGAACATGAAGATGGCCAGGATCAACAGGATCGGGAAGCTGGCGATCAGCAGGCGCATCCACAAGCTCTGCTGCTCGGGCTCCTTGCCCACCACGGTGACGTCATTGGCGAGCAGGTCATCCATCAGCTTGGGGTCTTCCGCCGCCGGGCGGATGGTCCGGAACTGCGAGCCATCGGTACGCTCACCGGTAATGGTATAGCCATCGATGGTCACGTTGCGGATCTGTTCGTTCTGCACCTGCTGGACGAATTGCGAATAGTTCATCGCCTGCGGTGAGCTGTCGACGCTGAAATTGTTGAACACCGTCAGCAACACTGCCGCGATGACCAACCACAGAATCAGGTTCTTCGCCATATCATTCAAGGGACTACCCTCATTGCAAGAATCTGTCGGCCGAAAATGCCTGGTCTTTCGACACTACATGAGCGGCACATGTTCAGCCAGCCTCCGTGGGGAGGGGAAACTGCTGTCACTGTGACACAGTCACGATGCCGTGTCCGGCAATCGGCCCGTTAGGCGCGACCTATCGTGAAAGCACCTAGCGCGACGAGGCATTGCCTCAGCCGCGAAACCCTTCCGCCAGCAGGTAGACCTCGCGGGAGCGGGCCCGGGAGGCCTCCGGCTTGCGGGTCACCACCCGCGTGAAGCTGCCGCGCAGCTCCTTGAGAAAGGCATCGAATCCTTCCCCCTGGAACACCTTGGCCAGGAAGGTGCCGCCGGGCGAGAGCGTCTGGCGTGCCAGGTCCAGCGCCAGCTCGGCGAGGAGCATCGCCTGGGGCTGGTCGATGGCCGCCATACCGCTCATATTGGGGGCCATGTCGGACATCACAAGGTCTACCGGTCGATCGCCTAGCGTCGCGAGGATCGCCTCGAGCACGCTCTCCTCGGTGAAATCGCCCTGGATGAAGTCGACATCCGCCAGGGCATCCATCTCCAGGATATCGGAGGCGATCACCACGCCTTCGGAGCCGACCTTCTCGGCGGCCACCTGGCTCCAGCCGCCGGGCGCGGCACCCAGATCGATAACCGTCATTCCTCGCCGCAACAAGCGATCCTTCTCGTCCAGTGCCAGCAGCTTGTAGCTGGCGCGGCTGCGATAGCCGTCCTGCCAACTCTGCTGCACGAAGCGGTCGTCGAAGTGCTCCTTCAGCCAGTCCTTGCTGGTCTTGCTGGTCTTGCTGGCCGGCGCCTTGCCGGTTGCGCCCTTGGCGCGGGAAGCATTGGAACGTGCCACGGCATCACCTGTGAATGACCATGAATGACAGGCAGTCGAGCGGTTTCCGGAAAGACCTGTGGAGGTACGACGGGGTGCTGACCTGCGGGACCGGCTGGTGGAATCCTGAGGATGGCAAGGCCACGCGCTTTCGCCCCGCGACGTTTCACCGTACCATGTGCGCTGCGCGCCAACCGGGAAGAAGCAAGATACCATGAGCTTGTCACAGGCACAAAAGAAAGCATTTCGCAGCATCGGCCACTACCTCGACCCCGTCGTCACCGTCTCCGAGAACGGAGCCTCCGAGGGCGTGCTGGCCGAGCTCGACCGCGCGCTGGGCGACCACGAGCTGATCAAGGTCAAGCTCGCCCTGCCCGATCGCGACGACCGCGCCGCCATGCTCGACGAGCTGGTCGCGGCGAGCGGCGCCGAGCTGATACAGAAGATCGGCAAAATGGCCCTGCTCTACCGCCATAACCCCCGGGTCAACCCCAAGCTCTCCAACATCACGCGCTTCGAGAACCACCACGGGCGGCGTTAGAGCGCCGAGCGCCGAGCGCCGAGCGCCGAGCGCCGAGCGCCGAGCGCCGCAGGATGATGCCACGGTGCTTTGAACGAGAAACCCCGCCGACCAGAGTCCGCGGGGTTTCTTCTTGCCTGCCGGTGAGCCCGCGCCGAGCCGCCCGTCACCAAATGGCCCGGCGCTTGTAGCTCGGCGCTTAGAGGTGCTCTACGCTCGAGATCTCGTACTCGACCTCGCCGCCGGGAGTCTTCACCACCACCACGTCGCCCTCTTCCTTGCCGATCAGGGCACGAGCGATGGGCGAGGTCACCGAGATGCGACCCGACTTGATATCGGCCTCGTCCTCGCCAACGATGCGATAGGTCACTTCCTCGTCGGACTCCAGGTTGATCAGCCCCACGGTCACGCCGAAGATCACCTTGCCGGTCTGAGGCAGCTTGGTGACATCGATCACTTGGGCGTTGGAAAGCTTGCCCTCGATCTCCTGGATACGCCCCTCGATGAAGCCCTGCTGCTCGCGGGCCGCATGGTACTCGGCGTTCTCCTTCAGGTCGCCGTGCTCGCGAGCCTCGGCGATAGCAGCAATTACCCGCGGACGCGCCTCGCTCTTGAGCTCCTCGAGTTCCTTGCGAAGCCGCTTCTCACCGGCGACGGTCATCGGGACCTTGTTCATTGCGTAGCTCCTGCATGCAGTTCCTGTAGCCGCCGCACGGTAATGGCATTGCCGTATTCGAGCGCCATGCAAACGGCATTGGCCCCTGCCAGGGTGGTGGCATAGGGAACCTTGCGGGCGAGTGCGGTGCGACGGATCACCGAGGAGTCGTTGATGGCCTGGCGGCCCTCGGTGGTGTTGACGATATAGGCGACCTCGTCGTTCTTGAGCAGATCGACGATATGCGGACGGCCCTCATAGACCTTGTTGACGATCTCCACCGGCAGGCCGGCGGCCTCTAGGGCCTCGGCCGTGCCACGGGTCGCGCACAGAGTGAACCCCAAGGTTACCAGAGAACGTGCCACATCGATAACTCCCGCCTTGTCCGGGTCACGCACCGAGAGGAAGGCCTTGCGGTCGCCATCCAGGGGCGGGATCGCCTCGCCGGCACCCAGCTGCGCCTTGTAGAAGGCCTCGGCAAAGGTGTCACCGCTGCCCATCACCTCGCCGGTGGACTTCATCTCCGGCGAGAGGATCGGGTCGACACCCGGGAACTTGTTGAACGGAAAGACCGCCTCCTTGACGCTGAAGAAGTGCGGCACGATCTCGCGGGTGAAGCCCTGCTCCTCGAGGCTGGAGCCGGCCATGCAGCGCGCGGCAATCTGAGCCAGCGAGGTGCCGATGCATTTGGAGACGAAGGGCACGGTACGCGAGGCACGCGGATTGACCTCGATGACGTAGATCTCGCCGTCCTGCCAGGCCAGTTGCACGTTCATCAGGCCCTTGACCCCGAGCTCCACGGCCATCTGCTTGACCTGCTCGCGCATCGCGTCCTGCACCTCGACGGGAAGCGAGTAGGGCGGCAGCGAGCAGGCGGAATCGCCGGAATGCACGCCGGCCTGCTCGATATGCTGCATGATGCCGCCGATCACCACCTGAGTCCCGTCGCTGACCGCATCGATGTCGATCTCTACGGCGGCATTGAGGAAGTGGTCGAGCAGCACCGGAGAGTCGTTGGAGACCTTGACCGCGTGGGTCATGTAGTTCTCCAGCTCCGAGGGGTCGTAGACGATCTCCATGGCGCGCCCGCCGAGCACATAGCTGGGGCGCACCACCAGCGGATAACCGATCGCCTCGGCCTTGGCGAAAGCCTCCTCGAAGCTGCGTGCGGTGGCATTGGGCGGCTGCTTGAGGCCCAGCTTGTCAATCATCTGCTGGAAGCGCTCGCGATCCTCGGCGCGGTCGATAGCGTCCGGCGTGGTGCCGATGATCGGCACGCCGGCAGCCTCCAGCTCGCGGGCAAGCTTCAGCGGGGTCTGGCCACCGAACTGCACGATCACGCCAACCGGCTGCTCCTTGTCGGCGATCTCCAGCACGTCCTCCAGGGTCACCGGCTCGAAGTAGAGACGGTCACTGGTGTCGTAGTCGGTGGAGACGGTCTCCGGGTTGCAGTTGACCATGATGGTCTCATAGCCGTCGTCATGCATGGCGAAGGCGGCGTGGACGCAGCAGTAGTCGAACTCGATGCCCTGGCCGATGCGGTTGGGTCCGCCACCCAGCACCATGATCTTCTTGCGGTCGGAGACCTCGGCCTCGCACTCCTCCTCGTAAGTGGAGTACATATAGGCGGTATCCGAGGCAAACTCCGCGGCACAGGTGTCGACCCGCTTGTAGACCGGACGGATACCGGCCTGCTGGCGAGTCTTGCGGAACTCCTTCTCGGCGACCCCCAGCAGGCTCGCCAGGCGGGCATCACTGAAGCCCTTGCGCTTGAGGGCGAACAGCTCGCGGGGGCTGAACTCAGACAGCGAGCGCTTCGCCACTTCGGCCTCGGTGCGCACCAGGTCCTCGATCTGCACCAGGTACCAGCGGTCGATGTTGGTCAGGGCGAAGACCTCGTCGACGCTCATTCCGGCACGCATGGCGTCGGCGACGAAGAAGATACGCTCGGCGCCGGCGGCCTGCAGCTCACCCTTGATGAGCGCCATGGCCTCGTCGGTGAACTCGCCGAGCTTGTGCTCAGGAAACTTGGGGTCGAGGCCGTCATTGCCGGTTTCCAGGCCGCGCAGCGCCTTCTGCAGCGACTCCTGGAAGGTGCGGCCGATGGCCATCACCTCGCCCACCGACTTCATCTGGGTGGTCAGGCGATCATTGGCCTGCGGGAACTTCTCGAAGGTGAAGCGCGGGATCTTGGTGACGACATAGTCGATGGACGGCTCGAAGGAGGCCGGGGTGCGCCCGCCGGTGATGTCGTTTTGCAGTTCATCCAGGGTGTAGCCCACGGCCAGCTTGGCGGCGATCTTGGCGATCGGGAAGCCGGTGGCCTTGGAAGCCAGCGCCGAGGAGCGCGACACCCGCGGGTTCATCTCGATGACCACCACGCGCCCGGTCTTGGGATCGACGCCGAACTGCACGTTGGAGCCGCCGGTCTCGACACCGATCTCGCGCAGCACCGCCAGCGAGGCGTCGCGCATGATCTGGTATTCCTTGTCGGTCAGCGTCTGGGCCGGGGCCACGGTGATGGAGTCGCCGGTGTGCACGCCCATGGGGTCGAAGTTCTCGATGGCGCAGACGATGATGCAGTTGTCGTTCTTGTCGCGAACGACCTCCATCTCGTACTCCTTCCAGCCCAGCAGCGACTCGTCGATCAGCAGTTCATGGTTGTTGGAGAGCTCGAAGCCACGGGTGCAGATCTCCTCGAACTCCTCCTTGTTGTAGGCCACGCCGCCGCCGGAGCCACCCATGGTGTAGGAAGGACGGATGATCACCGGGAAGCCGAACTGCGCCTGGATGCGCCAGGCCTCCTCCATGCTGTGCGCCACCTCGGCCTTGGGGCATTCCAGGTCGATGCGCTTCATGGCCTGGTCGAAGAGGTCGCGGTCCTCGGCCATGTTGATGGCATCGGCGTTGGCGCCGATCATCTCCACCCCGTATTTCGCCAGCACGCCGTGCTTGTCCAGGTCCAGCGCGCAGTTGAGCGCGGTCTGGCCGCCCATGGTCGGCAGGATGGCATCCGGGCGTTCGGCCTCGATGATCTTCTCCACCGTCTGCCAGGTGATCGGCTCGATGTAGGTGGCGTCGGCCATCACCGGGTCGGTCATGATGGTGGCCGGATTGGAGTTGACCAGGATGACCCGGTAGCCCTCCTCGCGTAGCGCCTTGCAGGCCTGGGCGCCGGAATAGTCGAACTCGCACGCCTGGCCGATGACGATGGGGCCGGCGCCAATGATAAGGATGCTCTGGATGTCGGTACGCTTGGGCATGACGGTTCCCGCGGCTAATCGATGAATGACGGTCAGATGGAGGCGGTGCAGCCTAGCGGCGTTCCTTCATCATGGTGACGAAGCGGTCGAACAGCGGCGATACGTCGCGCGGTCCCGGACTGGCCTCGGGATGACCCTGGAAGCTGAAGGCCGGGCGATCGGTACGCTCGATGCCCTGCAGGGTGCCGTCGAACAGCGAGCGGTGGGTGGCTCGTAGATTGGCCGGCAGGCTCGCCTCATCGGCGGCGAAGCCGTGGTTCTGGCTGGTGATCATCACCTTGCCGGTATCGAGGTCCTGCACCGGGTGGTTGGCGCCGTGGTGGCCATGGCCCATCTTCATCGTTCTGGCACCGCTGGCCAGCGCCAGCAGCTGGTGGCCCAGGCAGATGCCGAACACCGGAATCGTCGTCTCGAGGATTTCCTGGATCGCCTTGATGGCGTAGTCACAGGGCTCGGGGTCGCCGGGCCCGTTGGCCAGGAAGACGCCGTCCGGGTTCATGGCCAGCACCTCGGCGGCCGGGGTCTGGGCCGGCACCACGGTCAGGCGGCAGCCGCGAGAGGCGAGCATGCGCAGGATGTTGCGCTTGGTGCCGTAGTCGTAGGCCACCACATGAAAGGGGCGCTCCGCCTTTCCATCAGGGCCGGACACATCGGCATAGCCCGTGCCCAGGGTCCATTCGCCCTCGTTCCACTCATAGGGGGTCTGGCAGGAGACCACCTTGGCCAGGTCCATGCCCTTCAGGCCCGGGAAGGCGCGGGCGGCGGCCAGGGCACGATCGACGGCGTCGTCACCCTCGGCATCGGAACCGGCGAGGATCGCGCCGTTCTGGGCACCCTTGTCACGCAGGATGCGGGTCAGGCGGCGGGTGTCGATGTCGGCGATGCCCAGCACGTTCTGGCTCTTGAGGTAGTCGGAGAGCGTCTGTTCACAGCGGAAGCTGCTGGCCAGCAGGGGGAGGTCACGGATCACCAGGCCGGAAGCGGCAATGGCGCCGGACTCGACGTCCTCGGCGTTGACGCCGGTATTGCCAATATGTGGATAGGTCAGGGTGACGATCTGGCGGGTGTAGGAGGGATCGGTCAGGATTTCCTGGTAACCGGTCATGGCCGTATTGAACACCACCTCACCGCTGGTCTGTCCATCGGCACCGATGGCCGTGCCGTGGAATACACTTCCGTCTTCCAGGGCCAGTATCGCGGGCTTGTTCAATGCAACGTCCTCCCATGCTCGTCTAGGAATACTGCGCGTCATGGCCGGGCCCCGAGCGGCCGCCCCGCGGAAGGCCGCCCCGCGGAAGGCCGCCCCGCGGAAGGCCGCCCCGCGGAAGGCCGCCCCGCAAAAAAGCGGGACGAAATCCGATGTAAGACCGGTTTCATCCCGCTTGTTGTCATTCGCTCGGAACTGATTCGCTCAGAACATCAGCACACTGGGGGCCGAAGCAACAAGCGCAGCGAAGGGGGCTCTCGCCCATGCGCCCGGCCAAAATTTTGGGGATATTACAGGAAAAGGCGCCAAGCGGCTACCCCCGGAGGCCTACCAGGCAGGGCCATCGATACTGCCCTGGGAATAAGGCAGGACACGCCATAGCTGACCAAGCTGCAGTGGGTTTTGTGGGAGCACTGCTTGCAGCGCGATTAGTGCCGCGCCACAGAAATCGCGGTGCGAGCACCGCTCCCACAAGGTCGTGGTGCCGATTCTATCGGGAGCGGAGACCAGGCGACCCTTAGTTTACGCCACCCCAGTCAATCCAGCCCCAGCACATCCTGCATCGAGAAGCGGCCAATGCCCTGATCGGCCACCCAGCGTGCGGCGCGCACCGCGCCCTTGGCGAAGGTCATGCGACTCGACGCCTTATGGGTGATCTCGATGCGCTCGCCTTCGGTAGCGAACATCACGGTGTGCTCACCGACGATATCGCCGGCACGCACAGTGGCAAAGCCGATCTCCTTGGGATCGCGTGGTCCGCACTGGCCCACCCGCTCGAAGACGCCGTGCTCCTTGAGGCTACGGCCCAGGCTCTCGGCCACTACCTCGCCCATCTTCAACGCCGTACCGGAAGGCGCATCCACCTTGTGGCGATGGTGGGCCTCGATCACCTCGATATCGTAGCCCTCGTCACCCAGCGCCTTGGCCGCCGTCTCGAGCAGCTTCAGCGTCAGATTCACCCCCACGCTCATGTTCGCCGCGAAGACCATCGGCACCCGGTCGCGGAAGGCGTCCAGCTCAGCGAGTTCCTCGTCGTTCAGGCCGGTAGTGCCGATGACGATGCGCTTGCCGTGCTCGGCGCAGAACGCCAGATTCGCCAGGGTCACCTGGGGGGTGGTGAAGTCGATCAGCACCTCGATGTCATCGGCGATGGCCTCGAGGGAGTCCACAGCGGTCACGCCCAGCTTGCCGACCCCCGCCAGCTCGCCGATGTCGGCCCCCACCAGCGAGCTCCCCGGCTCGACGATGCCGCCGGCCAGGGTGGCGCCGTCATCCTGCTGCACGGCGTTGACCAGGGTGCGGCCCATGCGGCCGGCGACACCGACGATGGCGATACGGGTCATGCGGACTCCTGCGAATTCAATGGCTGAGGAATGGCGGCAGTATACCAGAGGCCACCCGCGCAGGGTGGCCGTCCCCCACCAATCCCCCCACACTGGGCCTATCGATGCCGAGAGCCGCCATGATGCCTGTACCCACCGAGCACCTCCCCGCGGACCATCCCCTGCTGGCCCTGCTGAAGCGACATGACCACGTGCTGGTGGCCGGCGCCCCGGGCAGCGGCAAGAGCACCCTGGTGCGCGCGGCCGCCGCGACCCTGGCCGCTCGAGGCCAGGCGTGCCACTGCCTGAGTGCCGACCCGGGGCTGCCCGGCATCGGGCCACCCGGCGCGGCCTGCCTGGGCCGCTGGCAGGCGGATGACTGGCAGCTTGAAGCCCTGGCGGCCCTCGCCACCCTGGATGCCGCCCGCTTCCGCTTGCCACTGGTGCAGGCGGTGCGATGCCTGGCCGAACGGGCCCCTGCCGGGGCGTTGCTGCTGGATGCCCCGGGGGTCGTCCGTGGCGCCGCCGGCGCCGAGTTGCTGCCAGCGCTGGCGGAGGCCGGAAGCGTCAGTGCCCTGCTGCTGCTGACGGCGGATGCAGCCTCATTCCCGCTGCACGAGGAGTGTCGCGCCCTGGGGCTAGAAACCGTCACCCTGGCACCGGCCCCGAACGCCCGCCACCCCGGAAAGCGACGGCGCCGCGAGCGTCGCAGCGACGACTGGGCGGCCTGGCTGGCGACGGCGCACGAGACCATGCTCGAGCTGCCCTCACTGGCCCTGATCGGCACCGTCCCGCCGCGCAGCGCTCCCGAGGCCTGGGCCGGACGCCAGGTCGGGCTGCTCGACGAGCGGGGCGACACGCTGGGCCTAGGCGAGATAATCGCGCTGGAAGCTAACCGGCTCTGGATTCGCGCCCCCACGCCGACCGGCACGCCTTGCACCCTGGTAGTTCGCGATGCCCAGCGCGGATGCGACGGGCAACTGGGCACCGCCCGTCCCTGCTTACCCACCCGCGACACGCCAGAATCGGACGATACCCCCGAGCCCCTGGAAAGCCGCGAGGGTCCCCGGGCCGACCTCGGCACCTTTACCGCAACCCTGGTCAACGGCGTCTTCGGCGACCCGCTGCTGCATGTCCGCCTCAAGCACCAGCAGCGCAGCCTGCTGTTCGACCTGGGCGACCCCGGCCGCCTGCCGGCGCGCCTCGCCCACCAGGTCAGCGATGTCTTCATCAGCCACGCCCACTTCGACCACATCGGCGGCTTCCTGTGGCTGCTGCGCTCACGCATCGGCGAATACCCGCCCTGCCGACTCTACGGCCCACCGGGGCTGGCGAGCCATCTGCACGGGCTCGTGCGCGGCATCCTCTGGGACCGGGTCGGCGACAAGGCGCCGCGCTTCGAGGTCAACGAGTTGCATGGCGAGCGCCTCGCTCGCTGGCGGATCGTCGCCGGCGAAACGCGACCCACGCCCCTGCCCAGCCGCTCTGTCCCCGGCGGCCTGCTGCGCGGGGAGCTCGGCTTTCGCGTGCGCGCCACGACCCTCGACCACGGCACGCCGGTGCTAGCCTTTGCCCTGGAGCCCGACCAACGGGTATCGGTTCGCAAGGAACAACTGGCGGCTCATGGCTGGCCACCGGGCCCCTGGCTCGGCACGCTCAAGCATCACACCTTGGCAGGCGAGGAAGAGGCGTTGATCCGATTGCCGGACGGCACCACGCAGACGGCAGCCCGGCTGGCAGAGGTGCTGCTGATGAGCCGGCCAGGCGAGCGGCTGGTCTATGCCACCGATCTGGGCGACACCGCGGAAAACCGGCGGCGACTGGTCGCGCTGGCGCGGGGCGCCCGGGTGCTCTTCTGCGAGGCTCCCTTCCTGGAGGCCGAGGCGGAGCAGGCCCGACGCACCGGCCACCTGACCGCACGAGCCTGCGGGGAAATCGCCGCGGCGGCCGGAGTGGCACGGCTGGTGCCCTTCCACTTCTCGCGCCGCCACGTCAGCGACCCCCGCCGCCTGCACGACGAGATCCGCCTGGCCTTTCCCGGTGAGGCAGCGGGCGGTGGCGAGAGCAGCTAGGTGCGGCCGGCCAGGACGTCCGGCAAAGTGCGGCCGACTAGGCAGTCGCGCGGCCGTTTCGCAGCAGCAGCAAGATCGCCACGATCACCAGCAAACTGCCCGGCAGCCAGACCCAGCCGATCCGCTCGGGCTCACGGACGAACAGCAGCAGCATCGAGACGAAGGGCACCAGGTAGCTGTAGGCGGTGACCGCGCCCGGGGTGAGCACCGAGGTAGCGCGCTGCAGGAGCCAGAAGGTCAGGGCGCTGGAGAACAGCCCCAGATAGACCAGCAACAACAGGTCACGGCCGCTCATGGTCGCCAGACGCTCCACCGGCTCGAGGGCGATCCCTAGCAGCCCGATCAGCACGGCACCCAGGCCCAGGCTCCAGAAGGTGCGAACCGCCGCCGATTCCGGCAGGCGTCCGGTCGCCAGCCCCCACTTGCTGAGCACCGGATAGAGCGCCGTGGAGAGACAGCCCAGAAAGAACACCGCCTCGCCGATGCCGAACTGCAGGCGCCCACCCTTCACCAGGGATTCAGCGAACGCCAGGCCCAGCGCTCCCGTCGCGCCCAGCGCCAGAATTGCCGGCAGGCGCCAGGCCAGCTGTTCCACACCGAAACCCAGCCCCAGCAGGAAAGCCAGCAGTGGCACTGTAACGAAGAGCGTCGACATGGAGAGCGCCGTGGCATGGTGAGCCGCCCAGAACATGGCACCGAAGAAGCCAGCCAGGCAGAGCCCCATCAGGGCATAGAGCGGCAGTTGCCGGCAGGAAGGCAGGAAGGCCGGTGAGCGCCGAGCCAGCCACCACAGGCCGCTGCAGGCAATGGCGAAGCGCAGCGCGGTGAGCGAGAACGGCGGCAGCTCGCTCATCACCCCCACCGCGGGAAACGACAGTCCCACCAGCACCGCCCACAGCAGCATGCCGAGATGGGCGGCGCGAGAGGATACCGCGCTGCTCACGCCTCCCAGACGATATCCAGCTCGACGCCCTTCAGGGAATCCAGGGCAGCATCCACCTGGCCCTCGAGCTCGTTGTGAGACTCGTCATCCAGTGCCTCGACCACCACCAGCAGCTTGTCCGGCTGCGCCTGGAGGAAGCAGCTACCTTCATCGAAGGTGACCCGAACCGGATCGCTGGAGCGATCCACCTCCTTGGCGTCCGACCAGCGCTCGCAGAGCTGGTCGACCAGCGACGCCGCGTCTTCGGCGTGCAGCTCGGCTCGTGAAATCGGCATGGTGGCCTCCGCATCTCGTTGGGTGAGCATTCAGACTATGACGACGTCACCCCGGAACGCCAGCCCTGACCGCACTTTACCGCTCACTCCCCATACCGCACCGTTGGAAGGGAACGGCAGGCGAACGGCCTCAGCGTCTATGCTCTTGCACACGGCTCCATCACCGGCGGGAGAACCTGAAAATGATCGTCAACTGCGTGGCCTACGAGAAGGGACATCGCTTGCAGGACATCCAGACCCACGAGATCGGCGATTACCTGGGAACGCCGGACCGCTTCGTATGGGTGGCACTGCATAATCCGGACGAAGAGGAGATGGCCACCTTCCAGAAGGTGTTCGACCTGCATGAACTGGCCGTGGAGGACGCCCTGAAAGGGGACCAGCGCCCCAAGATCGAGGAGTACGGCGATGCGCTGTTCATGGTCATGCACATGATCACCATGCGCGACGACCAGCTCGAGGCCGGCCAGGTAGCCGTGTTTGCAGGTCCCGGCTATGTGCTCTCGGTGCGCCTCCACCCGGGCCGAGGCTTCGCCGAGGTACGCCGGCGCTGCGAGCACGAGCCGAAGCTTCTGAGGCATGGGCCGGCCTTCGTGCTCTATGCCCTGATGGACACCATCGTCGACCGCTACTTCCCCGTCATTGAATCGCTGCAGGCCGAGCTCGAGAGCATCGAGGACGAGATCTTCGTCAAGGGTACGGCCCGCCGGAGCCTGGAGCGCCTCTACAAGCTCAAGCGCCAGACCATGAAGCTCAAGCACGCTGCCATGCCCCTGGGCGAGGCCACGGCGCACCTATTCGGCGGCAGGGTACCGGCACTGTGCCGCAAGACACGGGAGTACTTCCGGGATGTCTACGACCACCTGCACCGCATCGAATCGACAGTGGACACCATCCGCGAGATGACCATCACCGCCATCCAGGTCAACCTCTCGATGGTGGCCATCGAAGAGGGCGAGGTTCACAAGCGACTGGCGGCCTGGGCGGCCATCTTCGCGGTAGCCACGATCCTCGCCGGCATCTGGGGCATGAACTTCACCCACATGCCGGAGCTTGACTGGCGACTCGGCTACCCCCTGGCCCTGCTGGTAATGGGAGGCACCTGCAGCCTGCTTTACTATCGCTTCCGTCGAGCCGGCTGGCTGTAACGATCACCGTCGCCAGCACCTTAGTACATGAGTGATATAGGGTAACCGCACACTTGAGCAGCAAGGCATGGCAGACTGGTGTGAGCTCAGGAGCAGCAGAAACAGGGAACACAAGAGGAAGTGCGGATGGATACTCGGCTTGACTGCCTAACACGGCTCAAAGTCGACCAAAGTACGGGGCGACCCGCACCACACCAACCTTGTTTGTTGCTGGCGATCATCTGCGAGATTCAGGCAGGCCATATCACCTCCCCGCTTGTCCAGATTGATACACGCCTGATCGCCCGCTACCACGACATCTTCGAGACGGCGACAGGAGAGCCTACCGAGCCCGTCCATGGATGCCGATGTGGGCGTTAAAAAACCGGGAAGGCCCCACCGGAAAACTCTGGCGTCCCGAGTATGGCCAGGCCGTGAAGGAGTTGGCCGACCAGATGGGGCAACCGAAATCCATGAATCAGCTCGAACAGCGCTTCGGCGCTGCTCGGCTTGATCCGGCACTCTTTTCGGCATTTAAGGACACCAACACTGCCCGTGAAGCCTGTGCGCTGCTGGCCAGCCGGTATCTGTCCTCGAACAAGGGGGCCTATGCGCTACTTCAGGCATATCTCGAGACGGCATTTGCCAGTGGCGAATATGAGAAAGCCCCAGAGCGCCTGGCAGGCGAGGTTCGCGAAGCGGACCAGAACCAGGCCAGGTCCGCGGCATTCCGCACCCTGGTGCTGGATGCCTATGACTATCGCTGCGCGGCTAGCCGGCGACGCTTCATCACCCCGGACTTTCGCTTCCTGGTCGAAGCCGCCCACTTGATCCCCTTCGCTGCGAGCCGCGACGATCGCCCCTGCAATGGCCTGGCTCTGACGCCAGATCTGCACTGGGCGATGGACAACCACCTGATCGCCCCGGGGCCTGATCGAGCCTGGCACGTCAGCCCCGTGGTCGATGCGCTGATGGCGGACAACCAGTGGCTGTGGCGGCTGGACAGTCAGCCACTATCGCTGCCTCGGGACGAGCGATTCCAACCCCACGACGATGGTTTGGCATGGCGGATGGATCACCTGCAGCGCTGATCGTCACTAACCAGACATGACAGGGCCCCGACATCGCGCGATGCCGGGGCCCTGTCGTTGCCGAGCGGACTCGCCTTACGGCTTCATGTCCTCGAAGAACTTCTTCACCCCATCGAAGAAATTCGACTTCTTCGGTGAGTGGTGATGGCCGTTTTGGCCGCCGAGGCTGTCCTGGAACTTGCGCAGCAGTTCCTTCTGCTCCTCCTTGAGCTTGACCGGGGTCTCGATCACGACCTTGCACAGCAGGTCGCCAGGCGGGCCGCCACGCACCGGCTTGATGCCCTTGCCCTTGAGACGGAAGACCTTGCCGGTCTGGGTCTCGGGCGGGATCTTCAGCTTGACCCGGCCATCCAGCGTCGGCACCTCGAGTTCGCCACCCAGGGCGGCGTCGACGAAGTTGATCGGCACCTCGCACTGCAGGTGGCGGCCGTCGCGCTGGAAGATGGGGTGCGGCTTGATCGCCGCCTGGACATACAGGTCCCCGGGCGGGCCACCGTTGATACCGGCCTCGCCCTCACCGTTGAGGCGAATGCGGTCACCGGTGTCCACGCCGGCCGGGATCTTCACCGAAAGGGTGCGGGTCTCGCGTACCCGGCCATCGCCGTTGCACTTGTGACACGGCACCTTGATGTGCTGGCCGCTGCCGTGGCAGGTCGGGCAGGTCTGCTGCACGGCGAAGAAGCCCTGCTGCATGCGCACCTGGCCCATGCCGTTACAGGTCGGGCAGGTGTCCTTGGAGGAGCCCGGCTCGGCACCGTTGCCGTCGCAGCGCTCGCATTCGACATGACGCGGCACGCGAATATCCACGCTGGTGCCGGCCACGGCGTCCTCGAGGTCGAGCTCGAGGTTGTAGCGCAGATCCGAGCCACGGGCCGGCGCATTGGGATGGCGGCGCCCGCCGCCCCCGCCGAAGATATCGCCGAACACATCGCCGAAGATATCGCTGAAGCCACCGGCCCCGGCGCCGCCGAAGCCGCCGCCACCACCGGCTTGCTCGTCGACACCGGCATGGCCGAACTGGTCGTAAGCGGCGCGTTTCTCGCTGTCGCTCAGGACCTCATAGGCCTCCGAGACCTCGCGGAATTTCTCCGCGGCCTTGTCATCATCCGGGTTACGGTCCGGATGGAATTTCTGGGCGAGGCGCCGGTAGGCCTTCTTGATGTCCTTCTGGTCGGCCCCGCGCTCGACGCCCAGTACTTCGTAGTAATCACGCTTGGACATGAGTCTGTCCGCCTCCGTAGGGACTCTGCGGAAACACCAACGCGGGAGTCAGGCTCCCGCGCTGGCGTCATCCGTGGTTCAGATGTCGTGGTTTACTGCTTTTTCTGGTCGTCGTTGACTTCTTCATACTCGGCATCGACCACGTCATCTTCCTTCTTGGCGCCAGCGTCGCCACCGGCCTCATCGGCCTGCTGGGCAGCATCGCTCTGCTCGGCGTACATCTTCTGCGCCAGGTTGCCGGAAGCCTCGGTCAGCTTGTCCAGCTTGGCCTGGATGTCGTCCTTGTCGTCACCCTTGATTGCCTCTTCCAGCTCGGCGGCGGCGCTCTCGATGGCTTGCTTCTCCTCGTCGCTGGCCTTGTCGCCGGCCTCTTCGAGGGTCTTGCGGGCGGCGTGGACCATGCCGTCGGCCTGGTTACGCAGCTGCACCAGCTCCTCGAACTTCTTGTCCTCGTCGGCGTGGGCCTCGGCGTCCTGCATCATCTGCTCGACCTCTTCCTCGGAGAGACCGCTGGAGGCCTTGATGACGATCGACTGCTCCTTGCCGGTAGCCTTGTCCTTGGCAGACACGTGCAGGATGCCGTTGGCGTCCAGGTCGAAGGCAACCTCGATCTGCGGCACGCCGCGCGGCGCCGGCGGGATATCGCTGAGGTCGAAGCGACCCAGTGACTTGTTGCCGCTGGACTGCTTGCGCTCACCCTGCAGCACGTGGATGGTCACGGCCGTCTGGTTGTCATCCGCGGTCGAGAAGGTCTGGGTCTTCTTGGTCGGGATGGTGGTGTTCTTCTCGATCAACGGCGTCATCACGCCACCCAGGGTCTCGATGCCCAGGGTCAGCGGGGTAACGTCGAGCAGCAGCACGTCCTTGACGTCGCCGCCCAGCACGCCGCCCTGGATCGCTGCACCCACGGCCACAGCTTCATCCGGGTTGACGTCCTTGCGGGCGTCCTTGCCGAAGAAGTCGGCCACGGACTTCTGCACCATGGGCATGCGGGTCTGGCCGCCGACCAGGATGACATCATCGATCTCGGAAGCGGACAGGCCGGCATCCTTGAGCGCGGTCTTGCACGGATCCATGGAGCGCTTGATCAGGTCCTCGACAAGCGACTCCAACTTGGCGCGGGTCACCTTGACATTGAGGTGCTTGGGACCAGTGTTGTCGGCCGTGATGTACGGCAGATTAACGTCGGTCTGCTGGGCGCTGGACAGTTCGATCTTGGCCTTCTCGGCGGCTTCCTTGAGGCGCTGCATGGCCAGGTTGTCGCCGGATAGGTCGATGCCGCTGTCGGACTTGAACTGGTCGACCAGGTAGTTGATCAGCGCCAGGTCGAAGTCCTCGCCGCCCAGGAAGGTGTCGCCATTGGTGGCCAGCACCTCGAACTGGGTCTCGCCGTCGACGTCCGCCACCTCGATGATGGAGATATCGAAGGTACCGCCGCCCAGGTCGTAGACCGCGATGGTCTTGTCACCGCGCGCCTTGTCCATGCCATAGGCCAGGGCCGCCGCAGTCGGCTCGTTGATGATGCGCTTGACCTCGAGGCCGGCAATACGACCGGCATCCTTGGTGGCCTGACGCTGGCTGTCGTTGAAGTAGGCCGGTACGGTGATGACTGCCTCGGTGACTTCCTCACCCAGGTAGTCTTCCGCGGTCTTCTTCATCTTCTTCAGTATTTCGGCGCTGACCTGCGGCGGCGCGAGCTTCTTGCCCTTCACTTCCACCCAGGCGTCACCGTTGTCGGCCTCGGAGATGGTGTAGGGCACCATCTTGATGTCCTTCTGGACGACGTCGTCCTTGAAGCGACGGCCGATCAGGCGCTTGATCGCGTAGACGGTGTTGTGCGGGTTGGTCACCGCCTGGCGCTTCGCCGCCTGGCCCACCAGGATCTCGCCGTCTTCGGTGTAGGCGATGATGGAGGGCGTGGTGCGTGCGCCTTCGGCGTTCTCGATCACCTTGGCCTTGTCACCGTCGAGCACGGCGACACAGGAGTTGGTGGTCCCCAGGTCAATACCGATGATGCGTCCCATAGGAAATCCTCAAAATTACAGTTGAATTCATTGTCTGCGGCTTTCACCGCGGGGTTGCCGTCTATCTGGGGGCCCTCAGGACCTTTTCAAGACCCGAGGGCCGCTTTTGTATGCCCCGGTGTACGGCCCGGCCTCAGTCGGCAGCCTTGCTGACCACCACCATGGCCGGACGTACCAGGCGTCCGTTGAGCAGGTAGCCCTTCTGCATCACTTCCATGACGGTGTTGGGCTCCATCTCGGGGTTGGGCACCATGGTGATGGCTTCGTGGAACTGCGGGTCGAAGGGCTCGCCGTGGGGGTCCACCACCTCGACGCCGAACTTGGCCAGCACGTCGTGCTGCATCTTGAGGGTCATGGAAACGCCCTCGCGATGCGCTTCGCTGGCGCCGTCCTGCATAGCCTCCAGTGCCTTTTCCAGGCTGTCGACCACCGGCAGCAGTTCCTTGACGAATTTCTCGAGGGCGAACTTGCGCGCCTTCTCGGCCTCCTGCTCGGCGCGGCGACGCACGTTCTGCGCCTCGGCGGCGGCACGCAGTTGCTGCTCCTTGGCATCGGCTACGCTCTGCTCGAGCTCCTCGACCCGGGCGGCCAGCGTCTCGGCCTCGGGATTGTCCGCGGCCTGGGACTCAGTGGCAGCCTGCTCGGCGCCCTCGATGGCGTCCTCCAGCTCACCCTCTACGGTCTCGGGCTGCGGCTCGGCTTCCTGCTCCTCGCGAGCGAGTTCGTCGTCCAGCGGGGTCTGGGGGTCTTTGGCCATGTGGGTCTCCTGAATGGCAATCAGCGGCCAGGGCCGCTGGCAAGGCATTGATGATGGCTTGATGACGTGTCTGCGGGATATATGGGGCTGGCCGAGGCGAACTCAAGGCGTTACCGGGAGACGAAGCCGGACGTGCATTGTGGGCGAACCTTGACTACTGTATAAAATGACATTATGTGTATAGATAGACAGTGGTTCTAGAACAGTAGCTTCAGAACAGTAGCCCCAGACAGGCCCCGGGAGGCACCATGCTGACAGAGCTTGCCATTCGCGACTTCGCCATCGTCGACCACCTCGAGCTGGAACTTGGCGGCGGCATGACCGCCATCACCGGTGAAACGGGGGCCGGCAAGTCCATTCTGCTGGGTGCCTTGGGGCTCTGCCTGGGCGAGCGTGCCGACAGCGCCAGCGTGCGCCATGGCCGTGAGCGCGCCGACCTCAGTGCCCGCTTCGACCTCCAGGCGCTGCCCGAGGCCCGTGCCTGGCTCGAGACACGAGAGCTGCCCACGGACGACTGCCTACTGCGCCGGGTGGTCACCCGCGGCGGGCGCTCCAAGGCCTGGATCAACGGCCAGCCGGTCACAGTGGCCGATCTTCGTGCCCTGGGCGAGCATCTCATCGAGATCCACGGTCAGCATGCCCACCAGGCGCTGCTGCACGAGGAGACCCACCTGCGCCTGCTCGACGACTTCGCCGGCCACCACGAGCAGGTGGCCGAGATGCGCCAGGCCTTCCGCGACTGGCAGGCGACCCGCCGCCGCCTCGAGCGCCTGGCCGAGGATGGCGACGAGATCCGCGCCCGCCGCCAGCTGCTGCGCTATCAGGTCGAGGAGCTCGATCAGCTGGCCTTGGCCGAGGACGAGCTCAAGGGGCTCGAGGAGGAGCAGGAGGAGCTGGCCCACGCCGAGGAGCGGCTGCGCGAGGCACAGTTCGCTGCCGAATGCTGCGACGGCGACGAGGGCGGCGCCCTGTCACTGCTCAACCAGGCAATCCAGCACCTCTCGGCGCTGCCGGGCAGCGAGCGCGGCAGCCTGGCCGACACCCTCAGCATGCTCGGCGATGCGCGCATCCAGGTCGAGGAGGCCAGCCGCGAGCTCGGCCATTTCGCCGGTAGCATCGAGTTGGACCCGGAGCGACTGGCCTGGGTCGAGGGGCGTCTTAGCGAGGTGCACCGTATCGCCCGCAAGCACCATGTGCTACCCGAGGAACTCCTCGCCCTGCATCGGCGGCTGGCCAAGGAGCTCGAGGGCCTGGAAGGCGGCGATGGCGACCTGGAGGCCCTGGCCGGCGAGGCCGAGACCCTGAAGAACCGCTGGCACGAGCAGGCTACCGAGATCTCACAGGCTCGCCGCCAGGCCGCCCGTCGCTTCGGTGAGGCCGTGCAGGAACAGCTGGCCTTCCTGGCCATGGACAAGGCAACTTTCGAGGTCGAGCTGGAGACCCGCGACGCTCCAGCCGCCGAGGGGCTCGAGGTCGCTCGCATGCTGATCAGCGCCAATCCCGGCCAGCCGGCCCGGCCGCTGGCCAAGGTGGCCTCCGGCGGCGAGCTCTCGCGCATCAGCCTGGCGATCCAGGTGGTAGCGGCCCAGCACTCCACCATCGCCAGCCTGGTGTTCGACGAGGTGGACGTGGGCGTCTCCGGCGCCACCGCCGAGATCGTCGGCCAACTGCTGCGCCGGCTCGGCGAGAACGGCCAGGTGATGACCGTGACCCACCTGCCGCAGGTAGCCGCCCAGGCGCACCATCACCTGCACATCGAGAAGCAGGCCGGAGAAGCCTCCACGCTGACTCGGATGGCACTGCTCGACGAGGCCGGCCGAGTCGGCGAACTGGCCCGCATGCTGGGCGGCGTGAACCTCTCCGACCACACCCTGGCTCACGCCAGGGAGATGCTCGATGCCAGCCAACGCGCCCACCACTGAGCGACCAACACCGGTCGCCCACCACGGACCGCCCAGCCCTGACGCAACGCGGCCCCGATCCTTGGGATCGGGGCCGCGGTCGTGTAACTGGCAGACTCAGCGTGGCGAGGTCACTTCTTCTGGATGCCCTCCGGGCGGGTCGCCTTGGAGCCCCGCGGCCTCACGTAGAGCACCAGAGCATGGTCGACCAGCTCGAAGCCGTGCTCCTCGGCGATTTCCTGCTGCCGACGCTCGATGGTCTCGTCGAAGAACTCGATGATCTCGCCGCTCTCCAGGCACACCATATGGTCGTGGTGCTCATCCTGGGAAAGCTCGAAGACCGCATGACCACCATCAAAGTTATGGCGAATCACCAGGCCGGCGGACTCGAACTGGGTAAGCACGCGATAGACGGTGGCCAGGCCCACGTCCTCGCCCGTGTCCAGCAGGGTCTTGTAGACATCCTCGGCGCTCAGGTGATGCTGCTCGGAGGCATTCTCGAGGATCTGAAGGATCTTGACGCGAGGCAGGGTCACTTTGAGACCGGCCTTGCGCAATTCATGGTTCTGGTCGGCCATGGTCGCTCTTCGCAGTATCGGGTAGGGTCGGTTATGATCGACCGAAACCACGATAGTGAAGAACAGGCGCAAATGCAAAAGTTGACCAGAATCATCACCCTTTCCGCCGCCCTGCTGATGATCAGCGGTTGCAGCTACTTCGGCGTGTACAAGCGCGACCTGCCCCAGGGCAACCTGGTGAACAAGGCCATGGTCGAACAGCTGCAACCGGGCATGAGTCGGCAGCAGGTGGTCGACCTGATGGGCAGCCCGCTGCTCGAAGCTCCCTTCGATTCCAGCCAGTGGGACTATGTCTATCGCCTCGACAAGGCCTATGGCGGCGTGGAACAACGCCGCGTCACCCTGACCTTCCAGGGGAACCAACTGGCAAATATCGAACGCCAGGGCAATATCTCCAGCGACATCCAACTGCCCGATGACCGGGGTGTCGGCCCCAGCGTCGAGGGCACGTCGGACGCCCGGGAAGCCCCGATCGACAACGTCACCCCGGATCGCCCCTGATAGCTCCGCACCGCGTGCTTTGCTGACGCCCCGACCCTCGCTGGCTGGGGCGTCAGCGATTCTCGCGGGCGGCCCGCTCGCTGCGAGCCGCCTTGGGATCGATCTGCAGTGGCCGATAGACCTCGACCCGATCCCCGCTGCGCAGCCGCACCGCTTCGGGGTCGCGCAGCCGCTTGCCGAAGATGCCTAGGTCGGCCTGCCGAAAGGTGACCGATGGCAGTTCGGGAAACGCCGCCTCCAGCCCCGCCATTGCCACCGCCTGGCGTGCTGTAGTGCCCTCGGGCACCACGAGCTGGATGATGCGCTGCCGCTCGGGCAGCGCAAAGGCCACCTCGATATCGAGCATGGCGGGCGACCTAGGGGCCATAGAGGTCATCGGCACGGCGGGTGAAGGAATCGACCAACTGCCCAGCCACTTGCTGGAAGAGCTTGCCGAAGGCCATGCCCAGCAGGCGGTTGGCGAACTCGAACTCCAGCTCGAGGCTCACCTTGCAGGCCCCCTCGCCCATAGGCAGGAACAGCCAGCGCCCGCGCAGGCGCTTGAAGGGACCGCTGACCAGCGACATCTCGATGCGCTCGGGCTCGATCAGGTCATTACGGGTGGTGAAGCTTTGCTCGATCCCGGCCCGCCCCAGGGTCATCTCGCCGATCAAATGCGACTCGTCGCGCTCGAGCAGACGCGCGCGCCGGCACCCTGGCAAGAACTCCGGGTAGCGCTCGAAGTCGTTGACCAGGTCGAACATTTCCTTGGGAGTGTGCCGCACCATGGCGGACCGATTGACCGTTGGCATTGAGCCCTCCGCTGACTTCACTGTGCCCAGGGCGTATCATGAGCGCTTATTTCAGGCCTTGAATGGTACCACGCTTCCCCCCATATCGAAGGGGCGGCGCCACCGGCAGATACAGGACACGAGGTTTCATGGCCAACAAGAAAGCCAAGAGCAAGGGGCCCGGCAACAACGTCATCGCCCAGAACAAGAAGGCGCGCTTCGAGTACCACATCGACGAGACCTTCGAGGCTGGCCTGGCGCTAGCCGGTTGGGAAGTGAAGAGCCTGCGGGCCGGCAAGGCGCAGCTCACCGACACCTACATCCTGGTCAAGAACGGCGAGGCCTGGCTGCTGGGCAGCCATATCATGCCGCTCAACACCACCAGCACCCATGAGGTAGCGGACCCCACGCGCACCCGCAAGCTGCTGCTACACCGCAAGGAGATCGCCAAGATCTTCTCGCGCACCCAGGAGAAGGGCCACACCTGCATTCCGCTCAAGCTCTACTGGAAGAACAACCTGGTAAAGTGCGAGCTGGCCCTGGTGACCGGCAAGAAACTGCACGACAAGCGGGCTACCGAGAAGGACCGCGACTGGCAGCGCCAGAAGGGCCGCATCATGCGGGAACAAATCAAGGCCTGATGTGTCACAAGGCTACACATCCTGTTAGGATGCTCGTTACGGGGGCGACACGGTTTCGACGCCGGTGACAATCCCTGAGGTGCATGCCGAGAGCGTGATGTATCTCGTAAATCCAACATCACGATTAAATAGTCGCAAACGACGACAACTACGCTCAGGGCGCGCTGGCAGCTTAAACGCCGCTAGCTTCTAGCCCGGCCCCGAAGTGATGTGCCCATTCATCACGGAGGGGATACGAGCGAAGACTGATGGGATCGCGATCGGTGGTGTCCTCTCGCCGATCGTTAAAACTTAGAGGAACCGCGTGACTGGATCCTGCTCGTCGGAGCCAGTCGCGTTAAATCAAAAGACGAAACTAAGCATGTAGAGCCGAAGGGTGAGTGCCGGCGGACGCGGGTTCAATTCCCGCCGCCTCCACCAAACCGAGGTTTCAGGAGTTCCCAAGAAACGCCAGAAACCGCATGAACAGGGGCCTCCGGGCCCCTTTCTTGTTTCAGGAGTTCCCAGGTCATCCTTTGACATACCCCCAACGATGGGGGTAGATCTGGGGGTACATCGTCGAAACCATAATCTGGTACCCCCAACACCCCGCAGACCGCATCAGGCGGGCTTCTAAGTCGCCTCGCAAGTGCAAGGCGGCCCACGATGGGGGTACCTGCCAAGCTCGCTGTGAGGTCCCCCCATGAGCCGCCAGATCAACAAGCTCTCAGCCACCGCCGTGAAGACGGTGAAGCCCAAAGACAAGACCACCAGGATGGCCGATGGCGGAGGACTCTATCTTGAGATCCGACCGACTGGCAGCAAGTACTGGCAGATGAAGTACCGCTATACTGGCAAGGAGAGGCTCCTCGCGATCGGCACCTACCCGGACGTAACGCTGGCGGACGCAAGAAAGGCTCGTGACAAGGCCAAGGAGCAGCTAGCCGAGGATGTGGACCCCAGCATGGCCAAGCAGCTCGCGCGCCATGGCCATACTGCTGCATAGGGATACACCCGCTTCATTCATCGGGGGTGCCGAACGACTGGTTTGAAGCCGGTGGCTGCCGATACCGGCCTGCCTCAACTGCATCCGTCTGCTGATCAACCGCCTAATTTATGCCCGTTTCGACTTTCATCCAGCCTTTTTATATCTCATAGAAATCGAGGTCGACTGTCGACGCAGCCGTGCCCGCCGACCTCCGTTGTGGCCGCTCTGCTGGCTGATTGGATCATGTTGATGCCGAGTGTCAGGCTAGGGCCGTCGGCCGAGGCAGTCCCTTCAGCAAGGTCAGCCACCATTTGTCGGCCGCTTCACCGAGGTGAACCGTAATGCGCCGGGGGGCAGCGATAACGTCGCGGCGACCTTGAGCACCTGCTCGCGCATCCGCATCAGACTCCACCCTTGGTGTGTCCGGCTTTCCAGCAGGCGCCAGAGCCCATGCAGCATCTGGTAGTCATAGAGGCTCAGCAGCAGGCTCACCTCGTTGCGGGCCATCACGTCCTGAACGGTAGAGCAGCCGCGATCCGTCGAGGAGAGATGCATGTCCTGCGCAGACTTCACCTCGCCCGTGTGGGCTTCAGTGCTACCACGCTTGGGGTATCCTTCTCCGGCGGCCATTCGAACTTGCTGAGGTTAGTGACCAGGGAAAAGGCATGCAGCGGCAGTGCGCCGCGATCGCTGGTGATGCGCTGGCCATCAAGCTCAACGCGGATGGACGCGTTTCGGGACAGAATCCAGAGGATTCGCTTTACACCCACTGTGAGTGGTCTCTTGAATCGCATTATGGTTTAAACGTATTGATTTTATTTGAGAAATTTATCGCCACTCATTTTTTAACTCAGTTCGGTGAGTCATGTGTTAATTATAATTAGCCTTGTTACGAAACAGTCGTATGTTTGTTAAAAAACAGGCATCCTTGATGAACCTTAAGTTCGTTTCTGGTACCAGCAGACAACCCCGCCAGAGTAGATTGCAAAAAGGTGCCGGCGCACGCGAACCAATTGTTACCGCGGCCTCAAATTAAGCCCTGTCATACCGGTCCGATTTGACGAGCCGTCATGACCACAGAGCGAGCACACTTTGATCTTGCCCAGCAGCAGTGGACACCTCATTAAGACAGTACACTGAGACGAGGTGACCCATGGCAAGGCAACCAGCTTCGATGAAGAAGACCCGTACCCGTTACTCCCAAGACTACAAGGCCGAGGCGCTGGCCTTAGCCGACCGGGTCGGCATCAGTGCCGCCGCCCGAGAGCTTGGCCTTCAGCCCAGCCAGCTCTACCAGTGGCGAACCAAGGCCCAGCAGCGGCAAAGCACCTCAGAGCGTGAGCAAGCCCTGGCCGACGAGAATGCTCGGCTCAAGCGGCAACTGGCCGAGAAGTCGGAAGAGCTTGAAATCGCAAAAAAAGCCGCGGTGTACTTTGCCAAGAGCCTGAAGTGAAGTACGCCTTCATCCACCAGCATCGTCAGGCATTCAGCATCCAGCGCATGTGCAGGGTTATTGGGGTCGCTCGCAGCGGCTACTACGCCTGGCGACAGCGTGGCGGTGAACCGCCCCTGAGACGCCGCCAACAAGCGGCTCTCGACCAGCAAGTGGCCCAGGCTTATCAGCGCCGGAAGGGGCGCTCAGGCGCCCCTAGATTGGCGCTGGACTTGGTTGACGATGGCCTGGCGGTGAATCGCAAGACCGTCGCTGCCAGCCTTCGCCGCCAGGGGCTTCGCGCCAAGGCGGCGCGCAAGTTCAAGGCCACGACGAACTCACGGCACTCGCTGCCGGTAGCGCCCAACCTGCTGGAGCAAGACTTTACCGCCATGGCGCCGAACCAGAAATGGGTCGGCGACATCACCTATCTGGCGACCGGTGAAGGATGGCTCTACCTGGCGGTGCTGATCGACCTTTACTCACGCAAGGTGATCGGGTGGGCAATGAGCGACCGCATGACGGCTGACCTGGTCGGTGACACCCTCAAGATGGCGTTGTGGCGCCGTAAGATGCCCGAGAAGGTGATCGTACATTCGGATCGCGGCAGCCAGTACTGTTCGACCCTGTACCAGTCACTGATGATCCAGCACGACTTGAAATGCAGCATGAGTGCCAAGGGCAACTGCTACGACAACGCGTGTGCCGAGAGCTTCTTCCATAGCCTGAAGATCGAGGCGATCCATGGTGAACGTTTCGAGACCCGGGCGGCCATGCGGCGGCAAGTGTTCGAATACATCGAGTTGGACTACAACCGGCAGCGCCGGCATAGTGCGATTGGGATGATCAGCCCTGAGGCCTTCGAGGCCCGAAAGATCTCTTAGATCGGTGTCCACGTTTGCTGGGTAAGATCACTTAGCTTATTCGGCTTTCCCAAGAACATCCTGCTCTCCGGCACCCATCGACTGAGTGCCTGTCCGCCTCCTTCCCCACCCCCACGCACAAGCCGCTTAATATTGAAGGGGCAGAGCATCAGGACGGCTCATCATGGTCGAACACAAGATAGACACTGTACTTCCCTTCGACCAAACGGCTCGGCTCGCCGAACTCCGTTCTCTCGATATCCTCAACACCTCACCGGAGGAGCGCTTCGATCGCTACACGCGGCTCGTGGCAGAAATCTTCAAGGTGCCCATCGCCATCCTCTTCTACGCCGGTGCGGTGCTACGCGGTCCTTCGGGCCAGCCCCTCGGTACCCTCTGCATCGTTGATACTCGCCTTCGCTATCTCACCGAGGCCCAGCGCGCCATGCTGCAGGAATTGGGGTGCAATGTGATCCAGGGCTACCTATTCAGCCGACCCGTCACGGCCGATGACGCTTTGGCATTACTCAAAAGCTGGGCGCGATTATCATGAATCAGCTGATATTTTGGTGGAAACGCCCCCGGACGATTCGATCCCTGATGCATGACGGCACCGTAGCGCAGCGGCTAAGCGATTCATCCAAAAGTGACACGGAATCAGAAAACCAAGGAAAGCCCGATGCCTTCATTCGGCGCCTGACGGGCATCTACCAGCGCCTGCTGGTGTTACTGGTGGCCCTTCTCCCCCTGATGATGATCAGCTACCTGGAGCTCTTCCAAGATCCCAAGCTTCTTTTCGAGGCATATGGCCTGCATGAGGTGGCCTCCTTGCTGGCCATTGCACTAGGGGCTTTTGTCACCTATGTCACCTGGCGCTGCTATCTGGCATCCGGCGAGATCTTCTTGCGTTGGCTGGCCCTGGCGTTCCTGGGCTTCACCCTGGTTTATCTGCCGCATGGTCTCTTCACCCGGTTTTCCGATGACATGATGGCCTTGTTCCTCGCCTATGGTCCCGCCTCGCGCCTAGCCATGGCCATCTGCTTACTGGTCGCGCTGAAGCGTTTCGGCAAGCCGGTGAGGCCTTCCGAGTCACGCCGACGCCCGACCACCTGGGGGATGGCAGTGGGAATCTTCCTGGCCATCGATCTGGGGCTGGCGGCATTCTTCCTGATTCCCATGGTTTCGGCGAAGAGCGTGATCCCGGTGATGGAAGCCCTGGCCTTGGCACTCTTCCTGGCAGGTATCATCGTCACGGCCCTGCGGCGTATCCGCCTGCCGCTGATGATCATCTACCTGCTCTCGTTGGCGGCTTTCGCCCAGGCCTCGATCGCCTTCTTGATCTCCGATCCCTGGAGCCATCTGTGGTGGCTGGCCCACGTCATCTTCACGACAGGGTTTCTCCTGCTCAGCTACGGCGTCGTTCACGCCTTCCATACCACCGGCTCCTTCTCCACCGTCTACAGCCAGGCGGAGGTCATGAAGCAGGTCCGGCAAGAACAGGCTCACACCCAAGAGGCCCTGGCAAAACTCAAGACAGCCAACACACGCCTGGCCCAACAGGCCGCCACCGACTGGCTCACCGGCGCGGCCAATCGACGCCAGTTGACGAGACAGGCCAGGCGGGAACTCGCCCGGGCACAACGCAACGGCACGCCCCTGTCGCTGTTGTGCCTGGATATCGATCACTTCAAGACGGTCAATGACGTCCATGGGCATCAGGCCGGTGACCAGGTGCTCAAACAGGTGGCCTTGACAATGCAACAGAATCTGAGGCCCACCGACCTGCTGGCCCGGGTGGGTGGCGAAGAATTCCAGGTCCTGTTGCCGGATGCCAACAGTCAGCAGGCGGGCGAGATCGCTGAGCGCATTCGTTCGTCCCTTCATGACCTGGAGATCAGGCTGCACGGCAAGGTGTTGAAGGTCACGGTCAGCGTGGGTAGTGCCCAAATGGTCCAGGACGGCAAGGACCTGGACTCGATCATGCGCGCCGGGGATGAACGCCTCTACGAGGCCAAGGCGTTGGGCCGAAATCGCGTGGTGACCGGGTGAGGATCTCGATCCTCATCAGGTCTCTTGAGCCGTGCGATTTTCTTCCAAGATGCGCAGGGCGGCATTTTCCGAGGTCTAGCCCGGGCGGGCGTACTGGGACGGTCAGCTCATAGCCCTCGAATACCGGATAATCGCTTAGATCGGTGTCCAAAAAAATGGTTCATCGCACTTTGCCGGGAAACGCGGCACGGATCTTCAGGAAGAAGTACGCCGTGTCGCGGTACCCGTAGGCCATCCGCTTGATGACCTTGATCCGGTTGTTCATGCCCTCCAGCACGCTGGTGTTCAGCCGGTGCCGGGCACTGGACAGGATCCCCTCCAGATAGGGAGCCAGCCGCTTGGCGAAGCGTCCTAGCGCTTCAATGCCGCTGCTGATGGCCATGTCGTACCACTCCTGCCAGGCACCGCAAGCGGTGGCCTCGTCGTCGGCAAACCACAGGGTCTTCAGCTGGTCCTTGAGCACATACGCCGTGGTCAGTGACGCATTGGCCGCCAACAGCTCCTCCAGCTTCACCGCCTGCTCGGGCTTAAGGTTGTCGGCGTTGCGCAGCAGCAGCCAGCGGCTGCCCTTGATCACCTTGCGGGCGGCCTTGTCGTCGCGCAGCTGGTTGGCCTGGTCGACGCGCACCCGGTCCATCACCTCGCGTCCGTACTTGGCCACCACATGGAAGCGGTCGTAGACCACCTCGGCGTTGGGGCACTGGGCCTTCACCTCGAGATCGAAGGCCGAGTTCATGTCCATGGCGACGGCCTCGATCTGCTCTCGCGCCTCGCCCAGCCACGCGAAGAACGGGCGGATCGCTTCTCGTGAGCGGCCCTCGCCGATCCAGACCACCTGCTGGGTGTCGGCGCAGGCCACCACGGTGGCGTAGCGGTGCCCCTTGTGCAGGGCGAACTCGTCCATCATCAGGCGCCGCAAGCGTGTCGGGTCCGGTACTGGCAGGTCGCGTTGCAGGCGATGCTTGTCGATGGTCTTGACGGTATGCCAGTGCAAGCCAACCAGGTCCGCGACATGCCGAATCGGCAGCAACGTGACCAGACGCTCCACCCACTGGCGAAGCGTGGTGGTGACCGGCGAGCGCCCGGGTAACCAGTCGATGCGCTCTCGTGTCGGGCCACAGACCGGGCAGCGCAGGCGCCGCACCGGGACGTCGAGCTCCACTCGGTAGATCAGCAGCGGTGCCTCACGGACGCGCCGGCGATGCACGTCATGCACCAGGAAACAGGCATGATCGCAGCCGCTGCAGACAGGGGGAATCCGGTCATCGGGTTCCAGCTGGAGCCGCAGCGTCTGAGGATCCAAAAACTCGTGGTGGGTAACGGTGAACCCTTTCCAGAACAGGTAGAGCGGGGTAGCATCCATGGCAACGGCGGTATCCGTAGGCTGACGTTTTGGCGAATATCAGCTTACTCGGATTTACCGCCGTTACTCTATCCCGCTACTGCCTAAGATCACTTCGTTTTCACGCCAGTCTGCGTAGAACC
>NZ_FOBC01000040.1 GCF_900109725.1 Halomonas daqiaonensis | reverse complement strand
CATCGGCAGACCGCTTGGGTGTTATATGGTCAAGCCTCACGGGCCATTAGTACCGGTTAGCTCAACGCCTTGCAGCGCTTCCACACCCGGCCTATCAACCAGCTGGTCTCGCTGGGCCCTTCAGGAGGCTCGAGGCCTCGGGGATGTCTCATCTTGAAGGGGGCTTCCCGCTTAGATGCTTTCAGCGGTTATCCCGTCCGCACATAGCTACCCGGCAATGCCACTGGCGTGACAACCGGAACACCAGAGGTGCGTCCACTCCGGTCCTCTCGTACTAGGAGCAGCCCTTCTCAAACATCCAACGCCCACGGCAGATAGGGACCGAACTGTCTCACGACGTTCTAAACCCAGCTCGCGTACCACTTTAAATGGCGAACAGCCATACCCTTGGGACCGACTTCAGCCCCAGGATGTGATGAGCCGACATCGAGGTGCCAAACACCGCCGTCGATGTGAACTCTTGGGCGGTATCAGCCTGTTATCCCCGGAGTACCTTTTATCCGTTGAGCGATGGCCCTTCCATACAGAACCACCGGATCACTAGAACCTACTTTCGTACCTGCTCGACGTGTCTGTCTCGCAGTTAAGCACCCTTATGCTCTTGCACTCAATGCACGATTTCCAACCGTGCTGAGGGTACCTTCGTGCTCCTCCGTTACGCTTTGGGAGGAGACCGCCCCAGTCAAACTACCCACCACACACGGTCCTCGATCCGGATCACGGATCTGAGTTAGAACGCCAATGATGCCAGGCTGGTATTTCAAGGTTGGCTCCACCCGAACTGGCGTCCGGGTTTCCAAGCCTCCCAGCTATCCTACACAAGCAACATCAGCGTCCAGTGTGAAGCTATAGTAAAGGTTCACGGGGTCTTTCCGTCTAGCCGCGGGTACACAGCATCTTCACTGCGATTTCAATTTCACTGAGTCTCGGGTGGAGACAGCGTGGCCATCATTACGCCATTCGTGCAGGTCGGAACTTACCCGACAAGGAATTTCGCTACCTTAGGACCGTTATAGTTACGGCCGCCGTTTACCGGGGCTTCGATCAGGAGCTTCGCTTGCGCTAACACCATCACTTAACCTTCCGGCACCGGGCAGGCGTCACACCCTATACGTCCGCTTGCGCGTTTGCAGAGTGCTGTGTTTTTAATAAACAGTTGCAGCCACCTGGTATCTTCGACCGGTTCAGGCTCGGGGCGCGAGGCCCGTCACCCTAGTCCGGCGTGCCTTCTCCCGAAGTTACGGCACCATTTTGCCTAGTTCCTTCACCCGAGTTCTCTCAAGCGCCTGGGTATTCTCTACCTGACCACCTGTGTCGGTTTGGGGTACGGTCCCACTGTATCTGAAGCTTAGAGGCTTTTCCTGGAAGCGTGGCATCGATGACTTCCAGCCCGTGGGCTGTTCGTCTCGTCTCTCGGCCTTGGGGAACCGGATTTGCCTGATTCCCCAGCCTACTGACTTTCACCAGGACTACCAACGCCTGGCTCACCTAGCCTTCTTCGTCCCCCCATCGCAATACAGTGAGGTACGGGAATATTGACCCGTTTCCCATCGACTACGCCTTTCGGCCTCGCCTTAGGGGCCGACTCACTCTGCTCCGATTAGCGTCGAACAGAAACCCTTGGTCTTCCGGCGGGGGCGTTTTTCACGCCCCTTGTCGTTACTCATGTCAGCATTCGCACTCGTGATACCTCCAGCAGACCTCTCGATCCACCTTCATCGGCGTACACGACGCTCCTCTACCGC
>NZ_FOBC01000016.1 GCF_900109725.1 Halomonas daqiaonensis | reverse complement strand
CCCCTTCAAGATGAGACATCCCCGAGGCCTCGAGCCTCCTGAAGGGCCCAGCGAGACCAGCTGGTTGATAGGCCGGGTGTGGAAGCGCTGCAAGGCGTTGAGCTAACCGGTACTAATGGCCCGTGAGGCTTGACCATATAACACCCAAGCGGTCTGCCGATGGCGACCGACAGCCGGATACGACGAGACGACTCAGTTCAGCATGATTCACCGTTTTTCGCCTGACGACCATAGCGTGCGGGAACCACCTGATCCCATGCCGAACTCAGCAGTGAAACCGCTCAGCGCCGATGGTAGTGTGGGGCCTCCCCATGCGAGAGTAGGTCATCGTCAGGCACCTACTCAGAAACCCCGGCCCTTGGTCGGGGTTTCGTCGTTGGGGGCCTTCCCATGGAGAGTCCCGGGGTGCCGGCCAAGTCATCGTCAGGCACCTATCCCGAGAAAACCCCGTGTTCGAAAGAGCGCGGGGTTTTTTCTTGTCTGGCGCCCGTACCGTTAAGGGGTGGGACTTTCGTCGCTGTCGTTTCCGGGGGCTGGCCGCATCCGCTAGAATGTCACATTTCCGGTCAGGGGCATGAGCATGACCATCGGTGACCTGATCCGCCTGCTGAGCGATGGCGAGTTCCACTCCGGCGAACAACTGGGTGAACGGCTGGGCGTGTCACGGGCGGCGGTATGGAAACAGTTGCGCAAGCTGGAGTCTCTGGGCATTCCCATGGAGGCGGTCAAGGGCCAGGGATATCGACTGGTCGAGCGCCTGGAGCTGCTGGATGGTAGCGCCATTGTGGCTGGTCTGTCGCCAGATGCGCGCCTCCACCTGGCGCGGCTGTTTGTCGAGGAGAGCCTGCCGTCCAGCAACGCTTTCCTGCGCGAGCGCTTTTCCCAAGGGGCGGGGCATGGCGAGGTCTGTCTGGTAGAGCAGCAGAGCGAGGGGCGCGGGCGTCGAGGACGCCCCTGGGTGACCCCCTGGGGACGAACCCTGATGCTCTCGATCGGCTGGCGGGTCGAAGCGGGAGTGACGTCACTGGAAGGGCTGAGTCTGGCACTGGGTGTGGCCCTCGCCAGGGTACTCGAACGCCATGGCGTCAGGCCTCGCCTCAAGTGGCCCAATGATGTGCTGCTGGAGGACGATGACGGGGTGCTTGGCAAGCTGGCGGGTATCCTGGTGGAAATCAGCGGTGATGCCGCCGGTCCCTGCGAGGTGGTGGTGGGCATGGGTATCAATGTCGACTTGCCGGCGGTGTTCCGCGAGGGCATCGATCAGGCCGTTGCGGCGGTCCACGACCAGGCACCGGGACTCTCTCGCAATGCATTGGCCGTCGAACTGCTGGACGAGTTGCTGCCTCTGCTGGCGGACTTCGAGAGACAGGGGTTCTCTGCCTGGCGCGACGACTGGAACGCCCGGCATGCCTTCTACGACCGCGAGGTCGAGATCCTGCAGCGGGGAGCCCGGGAGCTAGCGATCGCCGGTGATGTGGATGATGCCGGAAATCTCTGGGTGCAGCAGGAAGGTCGTCCGGTGCGGCTTGCCGGTGGCGAGATCAGCGTGCGGAGACGCGCATGATCCTGGACCTTGATATCGGTAACACCCTCTCCAAGTGGCGGCTAAAGGATGCCGACAGCAGCGAGATTCGCTCGCGCGGTGCCGTCTGGACCCGTGAGGAGTGGCGTCCGGGTGCGGATATCCCCGACCTCGACGTGGTCGAGGCAGTACGGATCTCCAGCGTGGCGCGCAAGGCGGTGCTGGAGGAGACGGTGGCGCTACTGCACCATCGGGTGGGCACCGTCCATGTGGCGCGCTCGACAGCCGAGGCCCTGGGGGTCACCAACGGCTATGAGGAGCCCGGTAAGCTTGGTGTCGATCGCTGGATGGGGGCCTTGGCGGGCTACCAACTGGCTGGTGGCTGCTGTGCCGTAGACTGCGGTAGTGCCATCACCGTCGATTTCGTGCTGCCCGGTGGGCGCCACCTGGGAGGTTATATCCTGCCCGGGTTGCGATTGATGAAGGAGAGCCTCAAGCTCGGCACCCGCAACGTCGCTATTGATCCCGACAGCGAGGCCGAGGAGCTGCTGGAGCCTGGCAGGCGTACCGTCGAGGCGGTCAACCACGGCATCTATATGGCGGCGGTGAGCGCCGTCAATCGCATCTACAGCGAGGTCTGTGACCAGCAGGGCGTGGCGCTACCGATGATGCTGACCGGCGGTGATGCCCGGGTGGTATCGCGCGGTATCCAGGTGCCCCATACGGTCTGGCCGGACATGGTCTACGGGGGGCTGGAAGCCTGCTTCCCGTTGACCGCAGCCGAGCGGGCGGGACGCATGTCCGGGGCACCCCGGGTGCCCGCGCCGGTGGCGCTGGAAAAGATACGTGCCGCGCTTGCATTCTCGATGTTGCTTTGACACAATGCGCCGCGTTCCGGAGAGGCGCGGCCGGCAACCGGCAAGGTGGTCGTACCGAGTCAAGATGCAGTGAAAACAGGCACTTGACACTGGAAGCAGAGGCGGTAGAATGCACCGCCAGCTGGAGGGGTTCCCGAGTGGCCAAAGGGAGCAGACTGTAAATCTGCCGCGAAAGCTTCGAAGGTTCGAATCCTTCCCCCTCCACCAGGTTCAGCTGCACCCGATGCGTCGAGTGATGGCAAGCAAGAGTGGGTCGGCGGGCATAGTTCAATGGTAGAACCTCAGCCTTCCAAGCTGATGATGCGGGTTCGATCCCCGCTGCCCGCTCCAGGTATCAGGCTGCGAAGCCACAAGGTTGCGCTCATGTAGCTCAGGGGTAGAGCACACCCTTGGTAAGGGTGAGGTCGACGGTTCAAATCCGTCCATGAGCTCCATATCGAGAAGGCGAGCCGAGGCTCGTCTTTTCTTTTTCTTTCCCGTGATGGCATCGTGCGGGGAAGGGGTTGCCAGAAAGAGCGGCTTTCGCTATCATGGCGCCCGCTGTCGTACAGGTCGCCTGCAAAGGGTGGTCGCGTAAAGCAGATACAGGCCAGTAGCTCAATTGGCAGAGCAGCGGTCTCCAAAACCGCAGGTTGGGGGTTCGATTCCCTCCTGGCCTGCCAGTCTTCCCCAGGCTGGCGAGATCTCATATACTTTCATGTTTCGATTGCTGCACCCTGAGGAGTCTCGTTTTCATGAAGCATAACGCCGAGGTGCAGGAGTCGCGCCACGACGGGCTCAAGTGGGCGGTTGTCGTCACTCTGCTGGTCCTTGCCGTGGTCGGCAATACCTATTTCGCCGACCAGGCGCTTCTCTATCGTGTGCTCGGTGTCGTCGTGCTTAGTGCGGCGGCGGCCTTGGTGGCGCTGACCACGACCAAGGGGCGTGATCTGGTCGAACTCGCCAGGAGTGCGAAGAAGGAAATCCAGCGGGTCATCTGGCCGACACGGGCCGAGACCGTACAGACCACCGCCATCGTGCTGGTGGCCGTGCTGGTGGTCGGGCTGATGCTCTGGCTGATCGACACCCTTCTTGGCTGGGCGATGTCCGGCGTCATCGGTTAGGAGTTTTCATGTCAAAGCGTTGGTATGTCGTCCACGCCTACTCCGGCTTCGAGAAGCATGTCATGCGCTCGCTTATCGAGCGCGTGAAGATGCACGGCATGGAGGATCGCTTCGGCGAGATCCTGGTGCCGACCGAAGAGGTCGTCGAGGTGCGTGACGGCAAGCGTCGCAAGAGCGAGCGCAAGTTCTATCCCGGCTACGTGCTGGTCGAGATGGAAATGGATGACGAGACCTGGCACCTGGTCAACGAGACGCCGCGCGTGATGGGGTTCATCGGTGGCACCAAGGAAAAGCCGGCCCCCATTACCCGCAAGGAGGCCGATGCCATCCTCAGTCGGGTCAAGGACGGCACCGACAAGCCGAAGCCCAAGACGCTCTTCGAGCCGGGCCAGTCGGTGCGCGTCGTCGACGGCCCCTTCGCCGACTTCAACGGAGTCGTCGAAGAGGTCAATTACGACAAGAGCCGAGTGCAGGTCAGCGTGCTGATCTTCGGCCGCTCCACGCCTGTCGAGCTGGAGTTTGCCCAGGTCGAGAAGGAATAGCCTTCCGGCCCTGATTGTTTCGTGGCAATCACCTGCGGGTGGTTGTGTAACCCGGGGAGCCGCAAGGCGCTACTACCCAACTGGAGTCCATCATGGCCAAGAAAGTACAGGCTTACATCAAGCTGCAGGTGGCAGCTGGCAAGGCCAATCCGAGTCCCCCCGTGGGCCCCGCGCTGGGCCAGCACGGCGTCAACATCATGGAGTTCTGCAAGGCGTTCAACGCCGCGACCCAGGATATCGAGCCGGGCCTGCCGACCCCCGTAGTCATCACTGTCTACTCCGACCGCAGTTTCACCTTCATCACCAAGACCCCGCCTGCCGCGGTCCTGCTGAAGAAGGCGGCCGGCATCAAGTCCGGCTCCGGTGAGCCGAACAAGAACAAGGTCGGTACCGTGACTCGTGAGCAGCTCGAGGAGATCGCCAAGACAAAGGAGCCGGATCTGACGGCTGCCGATCTCGACGCCGCGGTGCGTACCATTGCCGGTAGCGCCCGCAGCATGGGCCTGAATGTGGAGGGTCTTTGATCATGGCCAAGCTTACCAAGCGTGCACAACAGATTCGCGAGAAGGTTGACGCCAACCGGACCTACTCTCTCGACGAGGCCGTGGCCCTGCTTTCCGAGCTGTCCACTGTCAAGTTCAAGGAGTCCCTGGACGTTGCCATCAACCTCGGCGTCGATCCGCGTAAATCCGATCAGGTCGTGCGTGGCGCCACCGTCATGCCCAACGGTACCGGCAAGGACGTGCGTGTTGCGGTCTTCACCCAAGGTGCCAACGTCGATGCCGCCAAGGAAGCCGGTGCCGATATCGTCGGCATGGACGACCTGGCCGAGCAGGTCAAGAAGGGCCAGTTGGACTTCGACGTGGTGATCGCCTCGCCGGATGCCATGCGCGTCGTCGGCCAGCTGGGCCAGATTCTCGGTCCGCGCGGCCTGATGCCGAACCCCAAGGTTGGTACCGTGACCCCTGACGTGGCCACTGCCGTCAAGAACGCCAAGGCCGGCCAGGTGCGCTTCCGGACCGACAAGAACGGCATCATCCATACCACCCTTGGCAAGGTCGACTTCGAGGCTTCTGCCATCCAGGGCAATCTGGAGGCGCTGGTCGCCGACCTGAAGAAGCTCAAGCCGAGCACGTCCAAGGGTATCTATCTCAAGAAGGTCACCCTGTCTACCACCATGGGCCCGGGGCTGACCATCGATCATTCCGCCCTAGCCTGATCGGGCGGCGATCGAGACGATTGCAGGAACTTTGCGGTCCCCGTGCCGGGCTATCTCGCCGGCGGGGCATCGTCAAAGACCGCAGGTGCCGCGCTTCTTGCGAGTGCGGCTTAATCTTCCCCCGGGAAGGCCTGCGCAGATGGTGTGGCCGCCAGATATCTGGTGAGCACCATCACCCAAGGCTCCCGGCCTTCGGTCGGGAGAGATGGTAACCACCGGAATCCTCTCGCGAGGTTCCGGCACGAAGGAGTGATCACTGTGCCACTAGCACTCGAAGGCAAGAAGGCAATTGTTGCCGAGGTCAGTGAAGCGGCCAAGGATGCGCTCTCCGTCGTCGTTGCCGACTCTCGTGGCGTCGCGGTCAGCGCGATGACTGACCTGCGCAAGCAGGCCCGCGAGAATGGCGTGCAGATCCGTGTTGTTCGCAACACCCTGGCACGCCGCGCCCTGTCTGGAACTCCCTGGGAGATTCTGGACGAGACCTTCTCCGGTCCGACCATGCTGGCCTTCTCCTACGAGCATCCGGGTGCTGCCGCCCGTCTGTTCAAGGAGTTCGCCAAGGGTCAGAAGGAGTTCGAGGTCAAGGCGCTGGCCTACGAAGGTGAGCTGATCCCGGCAAGCGACATCGACCGTCTGGCTAATCTGCCGACCTACGATGAGGCGATCGCCAAGCTGATGTCCGTCATGAAGGAAGCTTCTGCCGGCAAGCTGGTTCGTACCCTCGCGGCGCTGCGTGACCAGAAGCAGGAAGAGGCCGCCTGAACGGCGAACTCTTGCGCTCAGCCCGAATCGAACATTGAATCCCGAGCCATCGCGATGACGAGGCTCCCGCAAAGTTAGGAATCTAGACAATGGCACTGACCAAAGAAGACATCATCAACGCCGTCGCCGACATGTCCGTCATGGAAGTGGCCGAGCTGATCGAGGCCATGGAAGAGAAGTTCGGTGTCTCTGCCGCCGCCGCTGTCGTGGCCGGCCCGGGTGGCGGTGAAGCCGCCGCCGAAGAAGAGCAGACCGAGTTCGACGTCGTGCTGACAAGCGCCGGCGACAAGAAGGTCAACGTGATCAAGGCGGTCCGCGAGATCACCGGCCTGGGCCTCAAGGAAGCCAAGGGTGCCGTCGACGGCGCACCGGCGACCATCAAGGAAGGCCTGTCCAAGGACGATGCCGAAGAGGCAAAGAAGAAGCTGGAAGACGCCGGCGCGAGTGTGGAGCTCAAGTAACCCTTGTGCCCGAGGCTTCACGCGTTGCTGCGTAAGCTTCCACGGCTGGTGGCGGGACACCCGCTGCCGGCCTTTTTCTGTTGTCACTAGCCGGTTGCCCTAGGGCCACCGCTAGCCGAATTCCGACGGCGAGCTTCCTGATGGAGGCTTGCCGTCAGCGCCTGACGGAGCCGAACCCGTCGGGTGACGCCGACACGCATCGGTCACCCATGGTGAACAAGCTGGGGAATACAGATGGCTTACTCATACACTGAGAAAAAACGCATCCGCAAGGATTTTGGCAAACTGCCGCAAGTAATGGATGTGCCCTACCTGCTGGCCATCCAGCTTGATTCCTACTACGAGTTTCTCCAGCAGGATCGCTCACCCGAAGAACGCCTGGAAATCGGCCTGCACGCCGCCTTCAAGTCGGTCTTCCCGATCGCGAGCTTCTCCGGCAACGCTGCGCTGGAGTATGTCAGCTACCGTTTCGGCACTCCGGCCTTCGACGTCAAGGAGTGCCAGCTGCGTGGCGTCACCTACTCTGCACCCCTGCGCGTCAAGGTTCGCCTGATCATCTACGACAAGGATTCGTCCAACAAGGCGATCAAGGACATCAAGGAGCAGGAAGTCTATATGGGGGAAATCCCCCTGATGACCGAGAACGGTACCTTCGTCATCAATGGTACCGAGCGCGTCATCGTCTCCCAGCTGCACCGTTCGCCCGGCGTGTTCTTCGACCACGACAAGGGCAAGAGCCACTCTTCCGGGAAGCTGCTGTATTCCGCTCGGGTGATCCCCTACCGCGGCTCCTGGCTCGACTTCGAGTTCGATCCCAAGGACAGCGTCTTCGTGCGCATCGACCGTCGCCGCAAGCTGCCGGCCACGGTGCTGCTGCGTGCCCTGGGCATGAGCGCCGAGGAGATTCTCGACGAGTTCTTCGAGCTCAGTACCTTCCACATCGAGAAGGCCGGCTTCTCGGTGGACCTGGTGCCTTCGCGTCTGCGCGGTGAGACCGCGACCTTCGACATCAAGGACGGCGACGGCAACGTCATCGTCGAGGAAGGCCGCCGGATCACCCAGAAGCACATCCGCCAGCTGGAAAAGGCCGGCCTCGAGCGCCTCGACGTGCCGATGGACTATCTGTTCGGCAAGACTCTGGCCAAGGATCAGGTCGACCCGAATACCGGCGAGCTGATCTGTCCCTGCAATACCGAGATCACTCCCGAGCTGTTGGAGAAGATCGCTCAGGCGGGCATCACCACCCTCGAGACGCTCTACACCAACGACCTCGACTGTGGCCCCTTCGTCTCCGACACCCTCAAGCTGGACACCACCGGCTCCCGCCTCGAGGCGCTGGTCGAGATCTACCGCATGATGCGGCCCGGCGAGCCACCCACCAAGGAGGCCGCGGAGACGCTGTTCAACAATCTGTTCTTCAGCGAAGACCGCTACGACCTGTCGGGCGTTGGTCGCATGAAGTTCAACCGCCGCCTGCGTCGCGACAGCGACACCGGGTCCGGCGTCCTCGACCGCCAGGACATCCTCGACGTTCTGCGCGAGATGATCGCGATCCGCAACGGCTTCGGTGACGTCGACGACATCGACCACCTGGGCAACCGTCGCATTCGCTGCGTCGGTGAGATGGCCGAGAACCAGTTCCGCGTCGGGCTGGTGAGGGTTGAGCGCGCGGTCAAGGAGCGCCTCTCCATGGCCGAGAGCGAAGGCCTGATGCCCCAGGACCTGATCAATGCCAAGCCGGTGGCGGCAGCGGTCAAGGAGTTCTTCGGCTCCAGCCAGCTCTCCCAGTTCATGGACCAGAACAACCCGCTCTCCGAGGTCACCCACAAGCGCCGCGTCTCTGCGCTCGGCCCGGGCGGCCTGACGCGCGAGCGGGCCGGCTTCGAGGTGCGCGACGTCCACGCCACGCACTACGGCCGTCTGTGCCCGATCGAGACGCCGGAAGGTCCGAACATCGGCCTGATCAATTCCCTGGCTACCTACAGCCACACCAACAGCTACGGCTTCCTCGAGACGCCGTACCGCAAGGTCGTGGACGGCCAGGTGACCGACGACGTGGTCCACCTCTCGGCCATCGAGGAGGGCGACTTCGTCATCGCCCAGGCCTCCGCTACCGTGGACGAGTCGAACAAGCTGGTCGACGATCTGGTGCAGGTCCGTCACCGCGGCGAGACCACCTTCATGCGTCCCGAGCAGGTCACCCTGATGGACGTCTCGCCGCGCCAGGTGGTCTCCGTGGCCGCGGCGCTGATCCCTTTCCTCGAGCACGACGACGCCAACCGCGCCCTGATGGGGGCGAACATGCAGCGTCAGGCCGTGCCCACCCTGCGCGCCGACAAGCCGCTGGTAGGTACCGGGATGGAGCGCTTCGTGGCGCGCGATTCCGGCGTCTGTGAGGTGGCCCGTCGGGGCGGCGTGATCGATTCGGTCGATGCCAAGCGGATCGTGGTGCGGGTCAGCGAGGACGAGATCATCGGCGGCGAAGCCGGCGTTGATATCTACAACCTGACCAAGTACCTGCGCTCCAACCAGAATACCTGCATGAACCAGCGGCCCATCGTTCGCCCCGGTGACCAGGTGCGCCGTGGCGATATCCTGGCCGACGGTCCCTCCGTGGACATGGGCGACCTGGCGCTGGGCCAGAACATGCGCATCGCCTTCATGCCGTGGAACGGCTACAACTTCGAGGACTCCATCCTGCTCTCCGAGCGGGCGGTCCAGGAGGATCGCTTCACCACCATCCACATCCAGGAACTGACCTGCGTCTCTCGTGACACCAAGCTGGGGTCGGAGGAGATCACCTCCGACATTCCCAACGTCGGCGAGTCGGCGCTGGGTAAACTGGACGAGGCCGGGGTGGTCTATATCGGTGCCGAGGTCGGCGCCGGCGATATCCTGGTGGGCAAGGTGACGCCCAAGGGCGAGACCCAGTTGACCCCGGAAGAGAAGCTGCTGCGGGCGATCTTCGGCGAGAAGGCCAGCGATGTGAAGGACACCTCGCTGCGCGCCCCGACCGGTATGACCGGAACCGTCATCGACGTCCAGGTGTTCACCCGCGACGGCGTGGAGAAGGACTCTCGGGCGCTCTCCATCGAGCAGAGCCAGCTCGATGAGGTGCGCAAGGACCTGCAGGAGACCTACCGCATCGCCGAGGATGCCACCTTCGAGCGCCTCAAGCGCACCCTCTCCGGTCAGGTCGTCAACGGCGGCCCCAAGCTGAAGAAGGGCGATGTGCTCTCCGACAGCTATCTCGAGGAGCTGCCGCGCCAGCAGTGGTTCAAGCTGCGCCTGCAGGACGAGACCTTCAACGAGCTGTTGGCCCAGGCCGACGAGCAGTTGGAGAACCGTCGCAAGGAGATGGACGAGCGCTTCGAGGACAAGAAGCGCAAGCTTACCCAAGGCGACGACCTGGCGCCGGGCGTTTTGAAGATCGTCAAGGTCTATCTGGCAATCAAGCGCCGCTTGCAGCCGGGCGACAAGATGGCCGGCCGTCACGGTAACAAGGGTGTCATCTCGGCGATCATGCCGATCGAGGACATGCCCTTCGACGACAACGGCGAACCCATCGACGTGGTGCTCAACCCGCTGGGCGTGCCCTCGCGGATGAACGTCGGGCAGATCCTCGAGACGCATCTGGGCATGGCGGCGCGTGGCCTCGGTGTCAAGATCGAGGGGCTGCTGCGCGACGCCCGCGAGCAGCAGGTAGCCGAGATCCGCGATTTCCTGAAGGAGGTCTATAACACCACCCAGGGGACCCGCGTCGAGGATCTCGACTCCTTGTCCGACGAGGAGGTCATCGCCCTGGCGAAGAACCTCAAGGGCGGCGTGCCGATGTCCACACCGGTGTTCGACGGTGCTCAGGAGCACGAGATCAAGCACCTGCTGCGTCTCGCCGACCTGCCGGACTCTGGCCAGATGACGCTCTACGACGGTCGCACCGGTGATGCCTTCGACCGCTCGGTGACCGTGGGTTACATGTACATGCTGAAGCTCAACCACCTGGTGGATGACAAGATGCACGCGCGCTCCACCGGTTCCTACTCGCTGGTTACCCAGCAGCCGCTGGGCGGCAAGGCACAGTTTGGTGGCCAGCGCTTCGGCGAGATGGAGGTCTGGGCCCTGGAGGCCTATGGCGCGGCCTACACGCTCCAGGAGATGCTCACCGTCAAGTCCGACGACGTGGAGGGTCGCACCAAGATGTACAAGAGCATCGTGGACGGCGACCACACCATGCAGGCGGGCATGCCGGAGTCCTTCAACGTGCTGGTGAAGGAAATCCGCTCGCTGGGCATCGATATCGAACTGGAAAGCTGAGGCTGCACTGCCTGCGCTTCACAGAATGACGGTCCGCGGGGGTGGCAACGCCCCCGCCCATGACAACTCCGCAACGGAGCCGACCCCATGAAAGATTTGGTGAAAGTCCTCAAATCGCAGTCTCAGTCCGAAGAGTTCGATGCGATCAAGATCACGCTGGCGTCGCCGGACATGATTCGCTCCTGGTCCTTCGGCGAGGTCAAGAAGCCCGAGACCATCAACTACCGCACCTTCAAGCCGGAGCGGGACGGCCTGTTCTGTGCCAAGATCTTCGGCCCGGTGAAGGACTACGAGTGCCTGTGCGGCAAGTACAAGCGCATGAAGCACCGCGGCATCATCTGCGAGAAGTGCGGCGTCGAGGTCACCAAGGCCGCGGTGCGCCGCGAGCGCATGGGCCACATCGAGCTGGCAAGCCCCGTCGCCCACATCTGGTTCCTCAAGTCGCTGCCGTCGCGCATCGGCATGTTCCTGGACATGACCCTGCGCGACATCGAGCGTGTGCTCTACTTCGAGAGCTTCATGGTCATCGACCCGGGCATGACCACCCTCGAGCGTGGCCAGCTGCTCAATGACGAGCAGTATTTCGAGGCTCTTGAGGAGTTCGGTGACGACTTCGATGCCCGCATGGGGGCCGAGGCCGTCCAGGCGCTGCTCAAGGACATCGACCTCGACGAGGAGATCGGTCGGCTACGCGAGGAGATCCCGCAGACCAACTCCGAGACCAAGATCAAGAAGCTCTCCAAGCGCCTCAAGCTGCTGGAAGCCTTCCAGGGGTCCGGAAACGACCCGGCGTGGATGGTCATGGAGGTGCTGCCGGTGCTGCCGCCGGACCTGCGCCCGCTGGTGCCGTTGGACGGTGGCCGCTTCGCGACCTCGGATCTCAACGACCTCTATCGGCGCGTGATCAACCGCAACAACCGCCTCAAGCGGCTGCTCGACCTCAATGCGCCCGACATCATCGTGCGCAACGAGAAGCGCATGCTGCAGGAGTCGGTAGACGCCCTGCTCGACAACGGTCGCCGTGGCAGGGCCATCACGGGCTCCAACAAGCGCCCGCTGAAGTCCCTGGCCGACATGATCAAGGGCAAGCAGGGCCGCTTCCGCCAGAACCTGCTGGGCAAGCGCGTCGATTACTCCGGCCGCTCGGTGATCACCGTGGGCCCGACCCTGCGCCTGCACCAGTGCGGCCTGCCCAAGAAGATGGCGCTGGAACTGTTCAAGCCGTTCATCTATTCCAAGCTGCAGTCGCTGGGCTATGCCTCCACCATCAAGGCCGCCAAGAAGATGGTCGAGCGCGAGACGGCCGAGGTGTGGGATATCCTCGCCGACGTCATCCGCGAGCATCCGGTGCTGCTCAACCGTGCGCCGACCCTGCACCGCCTGGGAATCCAGGCCTTCGAGCCGCTGCTGATCGAGGGTAAGGCGATCCAGCTGCACCCGCTGGTGTGTGCCGCCTACAACGCCGATTTCGACGGTGACCAGATGGCGGTGCACGTGCCGCTGACCCTGGAGGCGCAGCTGGAGGCCCGTGCGCTGATGATGGCCACGAATAACGTGCTGTCACCGGCCAACGGCGAGCCGATCATCGTGCCGTCCCAGGACGTGGTGCTGGGCCTGTATTACATGACCCGCGAGCGCATCAACGACAAGGGCGAGGGCATGGTGTTCTCCGGCCTCGACGAGGTGGAGCGTGCCTTCGGCACCCAGAGCGTGTCGATGCATGCCCGCGTCAAGGTGCGCCTCGACGAGGTGGACATCGACGAGGAGACCGGCGAGAAGAGCCATCACCGCCGGATCTACGACACCACCGTAGGCCGCGCGCTGCTGTTCCGCATCCTGCCCGAGGGCGTGCCCTTCGAGCTGGTCGACCAGCCGATGAAGAAGAAGGCCATCTCGAAGCTGATCAACGAGGTCTATCGCCGCGCCGGCCTCAAGCCGACGGTGATCTTCGCCGACCAGCTGATGTACACCGGCTTCCGTCTGGCCACCTGGTCCGGCGCCTCGATCGGCGTCAACGACTTCGTCATCCCGGACGCCAAGGCCGAGATCGTCGAAGCCGCCGAGGACGAGGTGAAGGAGATCGAGGACCAGTTCTCCTCGGGTCTCGTCACCGCCGGCGAGAAGTACAACAAGGTCATCGACATCTGGGCCCGGGCGAACGACCAGGTCGCCAAGGCGATGATGGCCGGCATCTCCAAGGAGACGGTGGTCGATCGCGAGGGCAAGGAGGTCGAGCAGGACTCCTTCAACAGCGTCTTCATCATGGCCGATTCCGGTGCCCGGGGTAGTGCCGCCCAGATCCGCCAGCTGGCGGGCATGCGCGGCCTGATGGCCAAACCGGACGGCTCGATCATCGAGACCCCGATCGTCGCCAACTTCCGCGAGGGCCTGAACGTCCTCCAGTACTTCATCTCGACCCACGGCGCGCGGAAGGGCCTGGCGGACACGGCACTCAAGACCGCCAACTCCGGTTACCTGACCCGTCGCCTGGTCGACGTCGCTCAGGACATGGTGATCACTGAGCCCGATTGCGGCACCGAGCGCGGCCTTACGCTGCACCCGGTCATTGAGGGCGGCGACATCATCGTCTCCCTGGCCCAGCGTGTGCTGGGTCGCGTGGTCGCCCAGGACGTCATCGACCCGGCCAGCGACGAGGTGCTGATCCCGCGCGGTACCCTGCTCGACGAGAAATGGTGTGCCGAGCTGGACACCATGGGCGTCGACGAGATCGTGGTGCGCTCGACCATCTCCTGCGAGACCCCCCATGGCGTCTGCTCGTCCTGCTATGGCCGTGATTTGGCGCGAGGCCATCAGGTCAACATCGGTGAGTCCGTGGGCGTCATCGCCGCCCAGTCGATCGGCGAGCCGGGCACTCAGTTGACCATGCGGACCTTCCACATCGGCGGGGCGGCCTCTCGTGCCTCGGCGGTGGACAGCGTCCGAGTCAAGCATGGCGGCAAGGTGCGCCTGCACAACATCAAGCACGTCGAGCGTGGCGACGGCAAGCTGGTGGTAGTGTCCCGCTCCAGCGCCCTGGCCGTTGCCGACGATCACGGCCGCGAGCGCGAGTACTACAAGCTGCCCTACGGGGCCGAGCTGGACGTGCGCGACGGCGACAGCGTCGAAGCCGGCCAGGCCGTGGCCAAGTGGGACCCGCACACCCACCCGATCATTGCCGAGGGTGAGGGGCAGGTGCAGTACAGCGACCTCGACGAGGGTGTCACCATGCACCGCAGCGTGGACGAGATGACCGGTCTCTCCTCCATCGAGGTGATCGAGTCGGCGGCGCGCCCCATGGCCGGGCGCGACAAGCGGCCGATGATCATGTTGACCGACGAAGCCGGCAATCCTGTCACCGTCTCCGGCTCCGACACGCCGGTGCAGTACCCGCTGCCTGGCAAGGCGATCATCACCGTCGATAACGGCTCCTACATCGGTGTCGGCGAGGTGGTAGCGCGTATCCCGGTGGAAGCCACCGGCAACAAGGACATCACCGGGGGTCTGCCGCGCGTCGCCGATCTGTTCGAGGCGCGCAAGCCGAAAGAGCCGTCCATCCTCGCCGAGGTCAGCGGTGTAATCAGCTTCGGCAAGGAGACCAAGGGCAAGCGTCGCTTGACCATCACCCCGGAAGACGGCGATCCCTTCGAGATGCTGATCCCGAAGTGGCGTCAGATCGCGGTCTTCGAGGGCGAGTCGGTCGAGAAGGGCGAGGTGATCTCGGACGGGCCAAGCAACCCGCACGACATTCTGCGGCTGCTGGGCATTGCCGAACTGGCCAAGTACATCACTACCGAGGTGCAGGATGTCTACCGCCTGCAGGGCGTGGGCATCAACGACAAGCACATCGAGGTGATTGTGCGTCAGATGCTGCGCAAGGTGGAGATCACCGACGCCGGCGACAGCGACTTCATCCCCGGCGACCAGGCCGAACTGGTCCGCGTGCTCGAGCAGAACGCACGTCTGGAGAAGGAGGAGAAGTTCCCGGCCAAGTACCAGCGGTTGCTGCTGGGGATCACCAAGGCCAGCCTTGCCACCGAGTCATTCATCTCCGCGGCCTCCTTCCAGGAGACCACGCGGGTGTTGACCGAGGCGGCGGTCACCGGCAAGCGCGACTACTTGCGCGGCCTGAAGGAGAACGTGGTGGTGGGGCGCCTGATCCCGGCCGGTACCGGCCTGACCCACCACGCGGAGCGTCGCCGCAAGCGTGAAGACGCCGAGCGGCTGCTCCACCCGTCGGCCTACGACGTCGAGCAGGAGTTGGGCGCCCAGCTCACCGCGCTGGACTCGGACGACGACGAGATCTGATGCCCGTGTCGCGGCACTGCTCCTCCCCCGCGGAGGCGCAGTGCTTGACGACGCGTCGTGTCAGCCATTAGAATGCGCAGCCTTTAACAGTGGGGCGGGTACGCCCGCACCCGCTGGACAAGGCAAGGCAACCCATTGGAGTCAGCTACACACCATGGCAACGATCAATCAGCTCGTGCGCAAGCCGCGCAAGCGCCAGGCCGCCAAGAGCGACGTGCCGGCGCTGCAGGCCTGCCCGCAGAAGCGCGGTGTCTGCACCCGCGTCTACACCACCACCCCGAAGAAGCCGAACTCCGCACTGCGTAAGGTGTGTCGTGTTCGTCTGACCAACGGTTTCGAGGTCTCCTCGTACATCGGCGGTGAGGGTCACAACCTCCAGGAACACTCCGTGGTCCTGATCCGCGGCGGCCGCGTAAAGGACCTTCCCGGTGTGCGTTATCACACCGTGCGCGGTGCCTTGGATACTTCCGGCGTGCAGAACCGCAAGCAGGGCCGTTCCAAGTACGGCACCAAGCGTCCCAAGGTCTGACCGACTTCGGTACGCAGTAGTCACACGATTTTGACCACGGTCTGATAAGAGTAAGGTCGAGCGCTGCCGGGGTGTCAGCACTCCGCGTCAGGAGTCTCGGGTTTACCTGAAGGATCCTTTAATGAGGGCTTATCATGCCTAGAAGAAGAGTTGCGGCCAAGCGCGAGATCCTGCCGGATCCCAAGTTCGGAAGCGAGCGCCTGGCGAAGTTCATGAACCACCTGATGATCGGCGGCAAGAAGTCCGTAGCTGAGCGTATCGTCTATGGTGCGCTGGACAGGGTTGCTGAGCGCAGCAAGGAAGAGCCGCTGGAGATCTTCGACAAGGCGCTGGAAGCCATCCAGCCCATGGTCGAGGTCAAGTCGCGCCGTGTCGGCGGTGCGACCTATCAGGTGCCCGTGGAAGTTCGCCCCTCGCGCCGTCATGCGCTGGCCATGCGCTGGTTGGTAGATGCGGCCCGTCGCCGTGGCGAGAAGACCATGGTGCTGCGCCTCGCCGGCGAGATGCTCGATGCCGCCGAAGGCAAGGGCTCGGCCGTCAAGAAGCGGGAAGACGTACATCGCATGGCAGAAGCCAACAAGGCCTTCTCTCATTACCGCTTCTAAACGCATCGCCAACCACAGGGGAGTTCCAACGTGGCTCGCAAGACTCCACTAAAGCGCTATCGCAACATTGGCATCGTGGCGCACGTAGATGCCGGCAAGACCACCACGACAGAACGCGTCCTGTTCTATACCGGCCTGTCCCACAAGGTCGGCGAGGTCCATGAGGGCGCTGCCACCATGGACTGGATGGAACAGGAGCAGGAGCGTGGCATTACCATCACCTCCGCGGCGACCACCTGTTTCTGGCAGGGAATGAGCAAGCAGTTCGATGAGCACCGCATCAACATCATCGACACCCCGGGACACGTCGACTTCACCATCGAGGTGGAGCGCTCCCTTCGCGTGCTCGACGGCGCCGTCGTGGTGCTGTGCGGCTCGTCCGGTGTCCAGCCGCAGACCGAGACCGTCTGGCGGCAGGCCAACAAGTACGAAGTTCCACGCATGGTGTTCGTCAACAAGATGGACCGTACCGGCGCCGACTTCTTCATGGTGGTTGATCAGCTCAAGGAGCGTCTCGGCGCCAATGCCGTGCCGATCCAGATCAACTGGGGCACCGAGGAAGAGTTCAAGGGCGTTATCGACCTCATCCAGATGAAGGCCATCCTCTGGGATGAAGAAAACTTCGGGATGAACTACGAACTGGTCGACATTCCCGCCGAGCTCCAGGAAACCGCCGAGAAGTTCCGCGAGGAGATGGTCGAGGCGGCCGCCGAAGCCTCCGAGGAACTGATGGACAAGTACCTCGAAGAGGGCGAGCTCACCATCGAGGAGATCAAGGCCGGCCTGCGTCGTCGTACGCTGGATAACGAGATCGTGCTGGTCACCTGCGGCTCTGCGTTCAAGAACAAGGGCGTTCAGGCCGTGCTGGATGGCGTCATCGAGTACATGCCGTCACCCACCGAGGTCAAGGCCATCGAGGGTGAGTTGGACGACAAGGATGGCACCATCGCCACTCGCGAAGCGGACGACAATGCTCCCTTCTCTGCTCTGGCCTTCAAGATCGCTACCGACCCCTTCGTCGGCACCCTGACCTTCATCCGCGTCTATTCGGGCGTGCTGAAGTCAGGCGACAGCATCTATAACTCCGTTAAGGAGAAAAAGGAACGTGTCGGTCGTATCGTTCAGATGCACGCCAACTCCCGCGAGGAGATCAAGGAAGTGCTGGCGGGCGACATCGCCGCCTGTATCGGCCTGAAGGACGTCACCACCGGTGACACCCTGTGCGACCTGAACGACAAGATCGTGCTGGAGCGCATGGAGTTCCCGGATCCGGTCATTTCCGTGGCCGTGGAGCCCAAGTCCAAGGCCGATCAGGAGAAGATGGGTGTGGCGCTGGGCAAGCTGGCCCAGGAAGACCCCTCCTTCCAGGTCAAGACCGACGAGGAGACTGGCCAGACCATCATCTCAGGCATGGGTGAGCTTCACCTCGACATCCTCGTCGACCGCATGCGTCGCGAGTTCAAGGTCGAGGCCAATATCGGCAAGCCGCAGGTGGCCTATCGCGAGACCATCCGCGCCAAGGTCGAGCAGGAAGGCAAGTTCGTTCGCCAGTCCGGCGGTCGCGGCCAGTACGGTCATGTGCACCTGCGCATCGAGCCGCTCACCGCAGAGGACAAGGGCGATGACGAGGACATGGACTTCAAGTTCATCTCGGAAATCGTCGGCGGCGTGGTTCCCAAGGAATACGTGCCGGCTGTCGAGAAAGGGGCCTACGAGCAGCTGAAGAACGGTGTCATCGCGGGCTATCCGATGATTGACGTCAAGGTTACGCTGTTCGACGGTTCCTACCATGACGTGGACTCGAACGAGACCGCGTTCAAGGTTGCCTCTTCCATGGCGGTCAAGGAAGGCGCCAAGAAGGCCAAGGCCGTGCTCCTCGAGCCGGTGATGAAGGTCGAGGTCGTTACCCCCGAAGACTTCATGGGTGACGTCATGGGCGACCTGAACCGCCGCCGTGGCCTCGTCCAGGGCATGGATGACTCCTCCATGGGCAAGGTCATTCGCGCCACGGTACCTCTGGCTGAGATGTTCGGTTACGCCACCGATCTGCGCTCTCAGACCCAGGGCCGCGCAAGCTACGTGATGGAGTTTGCGGATTACGAAGAGGCGCCGTCCAGCGTCGTTGAAGCCGTCATCAACCAGAACGGTTAACCGTTAGCTAACGTAAAGAGGTTATAGCAGTGGCTAAGGCAAAATTTGAACGTTCCAAACCGCATGTCAACGTCGGTACCATCGGTCACGTCGACCACGGCAAGACCACGCTGACTGCAGCCCTGACTCGTGTCTCCGCCGAAGTGTTCGGTGGTGACTGGAGTGAGTTCGACGCCATCGACAATGCGCCTGAAGAGCGTGAGCGCGGCATCACCATCGCCACCTCTCACGTCGAGTATCAGTCAGAGTCGCGTCACTACGCGCACGTCGACTGCCCGGGGCACGCCGACTACGTCAAGAACATGATCACCGGTGCCGCCCAGATGGACGGTGCCATCCTGGTCTGTTCCGCCGCCGACGGCCCTATGCCGCAGACCCGCGAGCACATCCTGCTGTCGCGTCAGGTCGGCGTGCCGTACATTGTCGTGTTCCTGAACAAGGCCGACATGGTCGACGACGAGGAGCTGCTCGAGCTGGTCGAGATGGAAGTGCGTGAACTCCTCGACGAGTACGACTTCCCGGGTGACGACACTCCGATCATCACCGGCTCTGCCCTGATGGCGCTCGAAGGCAAGGACGACAACGGCATGGGCACCACCGCCGTCGCCAGCCTGATCAAGGCTCTGGACGAGTACATTCCCGAGCCCGAGCGTGCCATCGACCAGCCGTTCCTGATGCCGATCGAAGATGTGTTCTCCATCTCCGGCCGCGGCACCGTGGTCACTGGCCGTGTCGAGCGTGGCGTGGTCAAGGCTGGCGAGGAAGTCGAGATCGTCGGTATCAAGGACACCGTCAAGACCGTCGTGACCGGCGTCGAGATGTTCCGCAAGCTGCTCGACGAAGGGCGTGCCGGTGAGAACGTCGGCGCCCTGCTGCGTGGCACCAAGCGTGACGACGTCGAGCGTGGCCAGGTCCTGGCCAAGCCGGGCACCATCACCCCGCACACCACATTCGAGGCCGAAGTGTACGTGCTGTCCAAGGACGAGGGTGGTCGTCACACGCCGTTCTTCAAGGGCTACCGTCCGCAGTTCTACTTCCGTACCACCGATATCACCGGTACCTGTGAACTGCCGGAAGGCGTCGAGATGGTCATGCCGGGCGACAACGTCAAGATGGTTGTCACCCTGATCGCTCCGATCGCCATGGATGACGGCCTGCGCTTCGCCATCCGTGAAGGCGGCCGTACCGTCGGTGCCGGCGTCGTGGCCAAGATCCTCAAGTAAGCGACTCGCCACTTGACCGATCGAAGGGGGCTCCACCAGGAGCCCCCTTTCTGCGCACCGGAAGCGAGTGTTTGACTCTCGTCTCCGGCGTGCCTATAATGCGCATCCTTCGAATGCGTGGGTTGACGGCTCGCGCCGTCAGTATCCATTGGAGTTAGGGCAAATGCAGAACCAGAAGATTCGCATTCGGTTGAAGGCCTTCGACCATCGCCTGATCGACCAGTCCGCCGCGGAGATCGTAGAAACCGCCAAGCGTACCGGCGCCCAGGTCCGTGGTCCGATTCCTCTGCCGACCAATCGCGAGCGTTATACCGTGCTGATCTCTCCGCACGTCAACAAGGACGCACGCGACCAGTACGAGATTCGCACCCACAAGCGGGTGCTCGATATTGTCGAGCCAACCGAAAAGACCGTTGATGCCCTGATGAAGCTCGACCTCGCCGCCGGCGTTGACGTGCAGATCAAGCTCGACTGACACCACACTAGACACTCGCGGCCCAGCGCCTGGTCTGTCCACCAGAAAGGCAGCGCCAAGCAGCAGCCGCCACGCCGGGAAGGCGTCATACAACGTGCTAGTGGAATGCTCTGGAAAGGGCAGCCATAGCGGGTGATAGCCCCGTACACTATAGGAGACTGAGAATGACTATCGGTTTAGTCGGTAGGAAGGCCGGGATGACCCGCGTCTTCACCGAAGACGGTGCATCCGTGCCCGTGACCGTGATCGAGGTTGAGCCCAATCGCGTGACGCGCGTGAAGTCCATCGAGTCCGATGGCTACGCCGCGGTTCAGGTGACAACCGGCTCCCGCAAGGCCAAGCATCTGTCGAAAGCCCAGGCCGGGCAGTTCGCCAAGGCAGGTGTCGAGGCAGGTCGTTCACTGATGGAGTTTCGCCTTCCCGAAGGCGCCGAGGCTCCGGAAGTGGGCGGCGAGCTCACCGTATCCCTCTTCGAAGCTGGTCAGATGATCGACGTGACCGGCACCTCCAAGGGCAAGGGTTTCCAGGGCGCCGTCAAGCGCTGGAACTTCCGCACCCAGGACAACACCCACGGTAACTCCCTGTCGCATCGCGCGCCGGGTTCCATCGGCATGTGCCAGACACCGGGCCGCGTGTTCAAGGGCAAGAAGATGGCCGGCCAGATGGGCAATGTTCGTTGCACCGTGCAGAGCCTGGAAGTCGTCCGTGTCGACGCCGAACGCAACCTGCTGCTGATCAAGGGTGCCGTACCTGGTGCCACCGGCAGTGATGTCATCGTGCGCAGCGCCGTCAAAGCAGGCTGAAGGGGAACTTACCGATGAATCTGAATCTTGCAGGTGCAGGCGCCGGTACTGTCGAAGTATCCGATGCCACCTTTGGCAAAGAATTCAACGAGGCTCTCGTACACCAGGTCGTCACCGCCTATCTGGCCGGTGGGCGTCAGGGTACCCGTGCCCAGAAGAACCGTTCTGACGTGCGCGGCGGCGGCAAGAAGCCGTGGCGCCAGAAGGGCACCGGTCGTGCCCGTGCCGGTACCATCCGCTCGCCGATCTGGCGCGGCGGCGGTGTGACCTTTGCGGCCCGTCCCCAGGACCATTCGCAGAAGGTCAACCGCAAGATGTATCGCGCGGCCATGCGTTCCATTCTCTCCGAGCTGGTTCGCCAGGAGCGCTTGGTGGCCGTCGATGGCTTTGCCGTCGAAGCCCCCAAGACCAAGCAGTTGGTCGCCAAGCTCGAGGAACTGGGCCTGGAGAAGGTGCTGATCGTCACTGAAGAAGTCGACGAGAACCTGTACCTCGCCGCCCGCAACATCCCCAACGTGGATGTAGTGGACGTCGCCGCCGCCGATCCGGTGAGTCTGGTGGCCTTCGACAAGGTGCTGGTCACCGTCTCCGCTCTGCGTAAATTCGAGGAGAAGCTGGCATGAACCAGGAACGTGTATTCAAGGTTCTGCTCGGTCCGCACGTGACCGAGAAAGCCGCCATGGCCGCCGAGCGCAACCAGTACGTGTTCAAGGTGGCAAGCGACGCGACCAAGCCCGAGATCAAGGCTGCCGTTCAGGAGCTGTTCGGCAAGAAGGTCGACCGTGTTCAGGTGCTGAACATGAAGGGCAAGACCAAGCGCACCGCGCAGGGTCTGGGTCATCGCAAGGGTTATCGCAAGGCGTACGTGACACTGGCCGCCGGCGAGACTCTTGAAGACTTCTCTGGCGCCGAATAAGGGCAGGAGTACGGATCATGTCAATCGTCAAGACTAAACCCACATCCCCCGGTCGTCGCCACGTCGTCAAGATTGTTGGTGAGGAGCTGTACAAGGGCCGCGCCTTCGCGCCGTTGCTCGAGAAGCAGTCCAAGTCCGGTGGCCGTAACAACTACGGTCGTATCACCACCCGCCACGTGGGCGGTGGTCACCGTCATCATTATCGGATCATCGACTTCAAGCGTACCAAGGATGGCATCCCGGCCATCGTCGAGCGCCTGGAGCATGACCCGAACCGCAGCGCACATATTGCTCTGCTCAAGTACGCCGATGGCGAGCGTCGGTACATCATCGCGCCCAAGGGCGTGAGTGCCGGCGACCGTCTCGAGTCCGGTGTCAACGCGCCCATCAAGAAGGGCAATGCGTTGCCGCTGCGCAATATCCCGCTGGGTTCCACCGTGCACTGCATCGAGCTCAAGCCCGGCAAGGGCGCTCAGCTTGTTCGCAGCGCTGGCACCAGTGCCCAGCTGGTCGCCCGTGAAGGCAACTACGCCACCCTGCGTCTGCGCTCCGGCGAGATGCGCAAGGTGCTGGCCGAGTGCCGTGCGACCCTGGGAGAAGTGAGCAACTCCGAGCACAGCCTGCGTCAGCTTGGCAAGGCCGGTGCGAAGCGCTGGAGAGGGGTGCGCCCAACCGTTCGCGGCGTGGCCATGAACCCGGTGGATCACCCGCACGGCGGTGGCGAAGGTCGCAGCAGTGGCGGACGTCACCCGGTGTCTCCGTGGGGCATTCCCACCAAGGGCCACAAGACCCGCAAGAACAAGCGCACCGACAAGCTGATCATCCGTCGCCGCAAGGCCCGGAAATAAGATCCAACGCCAAGACATCAAGAGGTAATGGCTGTGCCACGTTCACTGAAGAAAGGTCCCTTTATCGACCTTCATCTGCTGAAGAAGGTCGAGACTGCAGTGGAGAAGAGCGACCGCAAACCGATCAAGACCTGGTCGCGTCGTTCGATGATCCTGCCCAACATGGTCGGGCTCACCATTGCAGTCCACAACGGTCGCCAACACGTCCCGGTGCACGTCTCCGAGGAAATGGTTGGCCACAAGCTGGGCGAATTCGCTGCTACCCGCCTCTATCGCGGTCATGTGGCGGACAAGAAAGCCAAACGGTAAGCCAGAGAGGATTGAGAGATGGAAGTCACAGCAAAGCTGCGTGGCGCTCGTTTATCCGCCCAGAAGGCCCGTTTGGTGGCTGACCAGGTGCGCGGTAAACCGGTCGCCGAGGCGCTCGACCTGCTGACCTTCTCCCCGAAGAAGGCCGCGAAGCTGGTCAGGAAGGTGCTGCAGTCCGCCATCGCGAACGCGGAAGAAAACGACGGCATGGATATCGATGAGCTGCGTGTCTCGACCATCTGCGTCGATGAGGGCATGACGCTCAAGCGCATCCGTCCGCGCGCCAAGGGCCGTGCGGATCGCATCCTGAAGCGCACCTGCCACATCACCGTCAAGGTAGCCGAGAAGTAGGAGTCGACCAGATGGGTCAGAAAGTCAATCCAACAGGCATTCGCCTGGGTATCGTCAAGGACCATACCTCGGTGTGGTATGCCGAGCGCGGCGCCTATGCCGACAAGCTGAACAGCGACCTCGAAGTACGTCGCTTTCTGGAAGAGCGCTTGAAGAATGCGTCCGTGAGTCGCATCACCATCGAGCGCCCGGCCAACAACGCCCGCATCACCATTCACACTGCCCGCCCGGGCATCGTGATCGGCAAGAAGGGCGAAGACGTCGATCGTCTGCGTCGCGACGTCACCGCGATGATGGGCGTGCCCGTGCACGTCAACATCGAGGAAGTCCGCAAGCCGGAACTCGATGCCAAGCTCGTCGCGCAGAACATCGCTGGCCAGCTCGAGCGTCGCGTGATGTTCCGTCGTGCCATGAAGCGTTCCGTGCAGAACGCCATGCGCCTGGGCGCCGGCGGTATCAAGGTGATGCTTTCCGGTCGCCTCGGCGGCGCGGAAATCGCCCGGACCGAATGGTACCGGGAAGGTCGTGTCCCGCTGCATACCCTGCGCGCGGACATCGACTACGCCACCTACGAGGCCAAGACCACCTACGGCATCATCGGTGTCAAGGTCTGGGTCTTCAAGGGTGAAATCCTCGGGGGCATCGAGGAGGTCCGCGCCAAGGCGAAACAGCCGCAGGCCGCGCCCTCCAAGAAGAAAGGTTCCAGGTAAGGGGAGAGCGAGTCGATGTTACAACCTAAGCGTATGAAGTTCCGCAAGATGCAGAAGGGCCGCAACCGTGGCCTGGCGCATCGCGGAAGCAAGGTGAGCTTCGGCGAGTATGGCCTCAAGGCCACTGGCCGGGGCCGTGTCACCGCCCGTCAGATCGAGGCCGGTCGTCGTGCGATCACCCGTCACGTCAAGCGTGGCGGCAAGATCTGGATCCGTGTCTTCCCGGACAAGCCGATTTCCAAGAAGCCTCTGGAAGTCCGCATGGGTAAGGGCAAGGGCTCCGTCGAGTACTGGGTCGCGCAGATCCAGCCGGGTCGGGTCCTGTACGAGATCGAAGGCGTTTCCGAGGAGCTGGCCCGCGAGGCATTCGCCCTGGCTGCCCAGAAGTTCCCGGTCTCCACCACCTTTGTGAAACGGACGGTGATGTGATGAAAGCCCAGGAAATTCGTGAGAAGTCAGCCGAGCAGCTGCAGGAGCAGCTCTTCGAACTCCTCCGCGAGCAGTTCAACCTGCGCATGCAGAAGGCCACCGGTCAGCTGAGCCAGACTCATCTGCTCAAGCAGGTTCGTCGGGACATTGCCCGCGTGAAGACTGTGCTCAACGAGAAGGCAGGTGACTGAGATGGCCGAAGAGAAGAATGCCCGTACGCTCACCGGCAAAGTGGTGAGCGACAAGATGGACAAGTCCATCGTTGTGATGATCGAGCGTCGTGAGCGCCACCCGATCTACGGCAAATACGTAAAGCGCTCCACCAAGCTGCAAGCCCACGACGAGTCGAATCAGGCCAAGGCCGGCGATACGGTGTCCATCCAGGAATGCCGTCCGTTGTCGAAGAACAAGGCCTGGACCCTGGTCGAAGTCGTCGAACAGGCAAAGGGTTGATCGGCATCCGCCGGTCAAGCCAGTGCAGTCAGATTAGGTTTGGAGAAAACCGATGATTCAGACTCAGACAATGCTGGATGTCGCCGACAACAGCGGAGCGCGCCGGGTGCAGTGCATCAAGGTGCTGGGCGGTTCCCACCGTCGCTACGCCCGTGTCGGTGACATCATCAAGGTCACGGTGAAGGAAGCTATCCCGCGTGGCAAGGTCAAGAAGGGCCAGGTCCTCAAGGCGGTGGTGGTTCGCACCCGTAGTGGCGTCCGTCGTAACGACGGTTCGCTGATCCGCTTCGATGGAAATGCGGCTGTGCTGTTGAACAACACCAACGACCAGCCGATCGGCACCCGTATCTTCGGGCCGGTGACGCGTGAGCTTCGCAACGAGAAGTTCATGAAGATCATTTCCTTGGCGCCTGAAGTGCTGTAAGGAGCGAGGCGGATATGCAAAAGATCAAACGTGACGACGAAGTCGTCGTCATCGCCGGCAAGGACAAGGGCAAGCGTGGCACCGTCAAGCGGGTTCTCGAAAACCGCTTCGTGGTGTCCGGTGTGAACATGATCAAGCGTCACACCAAGCCCAACCCGATGGCGGGCAATCAGGGCGGTATCGTCGAGCGCGAGGCACCGATTCACGCGTCCAACGTGGCCATCTTCAACCAGGAGACTGGCAAGGCGGATCGCGTCGGCTTCCAGGTTCAGGAAGACGGTACCAAGGTACGTATCTACAAGTCGACGCAGTCGCAGATCGACGCCTAACGCGAGTCGGATAGCAAAATGGCGAACTTGAAAGAACGTTATCAGAACGAGGTGGTGGCTCAACTCCAAGAGCAGTTCAGCTACGCCAACGTGATGCAGGTACCGCGGGTCACCAAGGTGACTCTGAACATGGGTATCGGCGAAGCGACCAGCGACAAGAAGCTGATCGACAACGCTATTGGCGATCTGGAGAAGCTCTCAGGTCAGAAGCCGCTGGTGACCAAGGCACGCAAGTCCATCGCGGGCTTCAAGGTGCGTGAAGGCTGGCCGATTGGGATCAAGGTCACCCTGCGTGCAGAGCGCATGTGGGACTTTCTCGATCGCCTGGTGAATATCGCGATCCCCCGTGTTCGTGACTTTCGTGGTCTCAACCCGAAGTCCTTCGACGGTCGTGGCAACTACTCGATGGGGGTGCGTGAGCAGATCATCTTTCCGGAGATCGAATATGATAAGATCGACCGGATTCGTGGTCTGGATGTCACCATCACCACCACCGCCAAAACCGATGAAGAAGGTCGCGCGCTGCTTGGCGCGTTGAACTTCCCGTTCAAGAAATAAGGGTGGGATCATGGCAAAGAAAAGCATGGTAGAGCGCGAGCTCAAGCGTACCAAGATGGTGGCGAAGTATGCTGCCAAGCGCGCCGAGCTCAAGGCGGTCATCCAGGACGTCAATGCTTCTGACGAAGAGCGCTTCGACGCGCAGCTTAAGCTGCAGCAGTTGCCGCGCGACTCCAGCCCGGTGCGTCAGCGCAACCGCTGCCGCATCACGGGTCGTCCGCACGGCTACTACAACAAGTTCGGCCTCGGCCGCAACAAGCTGCGTGAAGCCGCCATGCGTGGCGATGTGCCCGGGCTCAAGAAGTCCAGCTGGTAACGCCACGTAGATCATCAGGAGCGCAACGTAAATGAGCATGCAAGACACTCTGGCGGATATGTTCACCCGTATCCGCAATGCGCAGATGGCCACCAAGGAGACGGTTACCATGCCGTCCTCCAAGCTCAAGGTCGAGGTGGCCCGCGTGCTGAAGGAAGAGGGCTACATCAGCGACTTCGCCGTCAGCGAGACCGCCAAGCCCGAGCTGACCGTGACCCTCAAGTATTTCGAGGGCAAGCCGGTCATCGAGCACCTGCAGCGGGTTTCCAAGCCGTCCCTGCGCCAGTACAAGGGCAAGGACGCGCTGCCGAAGGTCGCCGAAGGTCTGGGCGTTGCCATCGTCACCACCTCCAATGGGGTGATGACCGATCGTGCGGCGCGTCAGGCGGGTGTCGGTGGCGAAGTCATCTGCACCGTATTCTAGGAGTTTGGAATGTCCCGCGTAGCCAAATATCCGGTCAAACTGCCCGCAGGCGTCGAGGTCAAGCTCGACGGTGACCAGCTGTCCGTCAAGGGCAGCCAGGGCACCCTGACCCAGACCGTTCACCCCGATGTGGTGATCGGTCAGGAAGAGGGGCAGTTGACCTTCAAGCCGAGCGAGTCCGCGAAGAGCTGGGCAATGGTCGGTACCACCCGTGCCCTGGTCCAGAACCTGGTCACCGGTGTCAGCGAGGGCTTCACCAGGAGCCTCGAAATCATCGGCGTCGGTTATCGTGCCCAGGCCAAGGGCCAGACGCTTAATCTTACACTGGGCTTCTCGCACCCGGTCGACTACACGCTGCCTGCAGGTGTCACGGCGGAAACGCCCAAGAACACCGTCATCGTGCTGAAAAGCGCGGACAAGCAGCAGCTCGGCCAGTGTGCTGCGGAAATCCGCGCCTTCCGTCCTCCCGAGCCCTACAAGGGCAAGGGTGTCCGGTACGCCGACGAGCAGGTGCGTCGCAAAGAAGCCAAGAAGAAGTAAGGCAGGGTTATGAACGCGAAGAAAGAATCTCGTCTCCGTCGTGCCCGCCGTGCTCGCGCCAAGATCCGCGAGCTGGGCGTGTATCGCCTGTGCGTCAACCGTACCCCCCGCCACATCTATGCGCAGATCATCTCGCCGGATGGTGGCAAGGTCCTCGCCAGCGCTTCGACGCTGGACAAGGCCCTGCGCGAGGGTGCGACCGGCAATGCCGACGCCGCCACCAAGGTGGGCGAACTGATTGCCGAACGCGCCAAGCAGGCTGGCATCACCCAGGTGGCCTTCGATCGTGCCGGCTTCAAGTACCATGGTCGTGTGAAGGCCTTGGCCGACGCCGCTCGTGAAGGCGGCCTGGAATTCTAAAGGGTTTTTACGATGGCGAAGAACGAACAGCAAAACGGTGATCTGCAGGAAAAGCTCGTGCAGATCAACCGTGTCGCCAAGGTGGTCAAGGGTGGCCGAATCTTCGGTTTCACCGCCCTGACCGTCGTGGGCGACGGTAACGGTCGTGTGGGTTTCGGTCGCGGCAAGGCACGTGAGGTGCCGGTGGCGATCCAGAAGGCCATGGACCAGGCGCGTCGCAACATGGTCAAGGTGAACCTCACCGGTGGCACTCTGCAGTACCCGGTCAAGGCCCGTCACGGCGCCTCCAAGGTGTACATGCAGCCCGCCTCCGAGGGTACCGGGATCATCGCCGGCGGCGCCATGCGCTCCGTGCTCGAACTGGCCGGCGTGCATAACGTCCTGGCCAAGTGCTACGGCTCCACCAACCCGGTGAACGTGGTGCGGGCGACCGTCAATGGTCTGGCCGCCCTGCAGTCGCCGGAAGACGTGGCCGCCAAGCGCGGTCTGCCTGTCGAAGCGATCACGGGGTAAGGTCAATGTCAGCAACGATCAAGGTTACCCAGACCCGCAGCACCATCGGCGTACTGGCCAAGCATAAGGCCAACATGAAGGGCCTCGGCCTGCGTCGCATCGGTCACACGGTTGAACTGGAAGACACCCCTGCCGTCCGCGGCATGATCCACAAGGTTAACTACCTTGTGCGTGTTGAGGGAGAGTAATCCATGAAACTCAATAGCCTGAGCCCGGCACCGGGTTCCAAGCACGCCGAGAAGCGCGTCGGCCGTGGCATCGGCTCCGGTCTGGGCAAGACCGGTGGCCGTGGCCACAAGGGTCTGAAATCGCGCAGCGGCGGTAGCGTGAAGCCTGGCTTCGAGGGCGGTCAGATGCCGCTTCAGCGGCGTCTGCCCAAGTTCGGCTTCACGTCCGCGAAGTCTCTGGTTTCCGAGGAAGTGCGCCTGGCCGAACTGGCACGGGTCGCGGGTGACGAAGTCACCCTGGACACCCTCAAGGAGGCCAACGTGCTGAAGGACGCCACCAAGCATGCCAAGGTGATCCTGTCCGGCGAACTGAACAAGGTGGTCACGGTCCGCGGCATCAAGGTCACCAAGGGTGCCCGTGCTGCGATCGAAGCCGCCGGCGGCAAGGTAGAGGACTAAATGGCCAAGTCAGGAAACATGCCGGCGATGGGCAGCGGCCTGAGTGAACTCTGGGCGCGTCTGCGCTTCGTGCTCCTCGCCATCGTGGTTTACCGTATCGGTGCCCACATCCCCGTTCCCGGTATCAATCCTGACCAGCTTGCTGCCTTGTTCAGGGAGCAGCAGGGCACCATCCTGGGCATGTTCAACATGTTCTCGGGTGGCGCCCTGGAGCGCATGAGTATCATGGCGCTGGGCATCATGCCGTACATTTCAGCGTCGATCATCATGCAGCTGATGACCGCGGTCTCGCCACAGCTCGAGCAATTGAAGAAGGAAGGTGAGGCCGGCCGCCGCAAGATCAGCCAGTACACACGCTACGGCACCGTGCTGCTGGCTCTGATCCAGGCCACCGGCATGTCGGTTGGCCTGGCCAGTCAGGGTATCGCCTACACGGCCGACTTCAGCTTCTACTTCACTGCCATCGTCAGCTTCGTGACCGGTGCGGTGTTCCTGATGTGGCTGGGTGAGCAGATCACCGAGAAGGGCATCGGCAACGGCATCTCGCTGCTGATCTTCGCGGGTATCGTCGCCGGCCTGCCCGGCGCCGTCGGCCAAGCCTTCGAGCTGGCTCGCAACGAGGGTGCCTGGAATGTGCTGCCGCTGCTGGCCCTCACCGTGCTGGGCGTCGCCACCGTGGCCTTCGTGGTGTTCATCGAGCGCGGTCAGCGTCGCATCACGGTAAACTATCCGCGTCGCCAGGTGGGGAACAAGATGTATGCCGGCCAGAGCAGCTACCTGCCGCTCAAGGTCAACATGGCGGGTGTGATTCCGGCGATCTTCGCTTCCAGTATCCTGCTGTTCCCGGCCTCGCTCGGACAGTGGGTCGGGGCCGGGGATGGCATGGAGTGGCTGCAGCGCGCGTCTCAGGCTCTGGGGCCGGGCCAGCCCCTGTATATCTTGCTTTTCGGCGCGGCGGTGATATTCTTCTGCTTCTTTTACACAGCGCTGGTCTTCAATCCCAAGGATGTCGCCGACAACCTCAAGAAGTCGGGGGCCTTCCTGCCGGGTATCCGCCCTGGCGAGCAGACCGCTCGCTATATCGACAAGGTCATGACGCGTCTGACCCTGTTCGGTGCCTTGTACATCACCGGGGTATCCCTGATGCCTCAGTTCCTGATCGTGGCCTGGAACGTGCCGTTCTTCTTCGGCGGTACCTCGCTGCTGATCGTGGTGGTGGTGACCATGGACTTCATGGCCCAGGTGCAGTCGCACCTCATGTCGAATCAGTATGAGTCGGTGATGAAGAAGTCCAACCTCAAAGGCTATGGTAGCGGCGGCATCATGCGCTGAGGCACCGCTGACGATTTGGTGCGCCACGAGCGGATTCATCGGCTCGTGGCGCGAGCCAACTATGGAGATGGAACATGAAAGTTCGAGCTTCCGTGAAGAAAATGTGCCGCAACTGCAAGATCATTCGTCGCAATGGCGCTGTACGCGTCATCTGCATCGAACCGCGGCACAAGCAGCGCCAGGGTTGATCCCGACGTTGCACTGAACCGGGTGCTGGCATGCCTCTTGTCCTCGAGCGAGGAAAGAGGTATGCTATTGCGCCTTTTGTAGATGATTAATCGAGCAAGCCGCTCAAATTTCGGAGTAAGCTGATGGCCCGTATTGCAGGCGTCAATATCCCGGACAACAAGCATGCGGCGATCTCGCTGACCTATATCTTCGGGATTGGCCGTACGCGTGCGCAGGAAATCTGCGCCGCTACCGGCATCGCGCCGACCACCAAGGTCCAGGAACTGTCCAGTGAAGATCTGGATTCCCTGCGGTCTGAAGTCGGCAAGTACACCGTGGAAGGTGACCTGCGCCGTGATGTCACGCTTAATATCAAGCGTCTCATGGACCTGGGTTGCTATCGTGGTCTGCGTCATCGTCGTGGTCTTCCGCTGCGTGGTCAGCGTACCAAGACCAATGCGCGTACCCGCAAGGGCCCGCGCAAGCCGATTCGCAAATAACACGCACGTTCTGGCGTAAAGACAGGAAACGACATCAACATGGCTAACCCGCGTAGCAACCGTAAGAAAGTTAAAAAGCAGGTAGTGGATGCCATCGCGCATATCCACGCCTCTTTTAACAACACGATCATTACGATCACAGACCGCCAGGGCAACGCCCTTTCCTGGGCGACTGCCGGTGGTTCGGGTTTTCGTGGTTCTCGCAAGAGCACCCCGTTCGCTGCTCAAGTGGCAAGCGAACGTGCAGCAACCGCTGCAGCCGAGTATGGTGTGAAAAACGTCGACGTGCTGGTCAAGGGCCCTGGTCCTGGCCGTGAATCCGCCGTGCGCGCGCTCAATGCCGCCGGCTTCCGCGTGCAGAGCATCACCGACGCGACGCCCATTCCCCACAATGGCTGCCGTCCGCCGAAGAAACGCCGCGTTTAAGGAGACAGATTCATGGCTCGTTACATTGGACCGAAGTGCAAACTGTCTCGTCGTGAGGGGACCGACCTCTTCCTCAAGAGCGGTATCACTCCCTTCGAGAAGAAGTGCAAATCCGAGCAGATCCCGGGTGTGCACGGCCAGCGCCGTCAGCGTCTTTCCGACTACGGCTTGCAGCTTCGCGAGAAGCAGAAAGTACGTCGCATGTATGGCGTACTCGAGAAGCAATTCCGCAACTACTACAAGGAAGCGGCCCGCCTGAAGGGCGCGACCGGCGAGTTGTTGCTGCAGCTTCTCGAATCCCGACTGGACAACGTCGTCTACCGCATGGGCTTCGGCTCCACGCGTTCCGAGGCACGTCAATTGGTCAGCCACAAGGCGATCTCCGTCAACGGCAAGACCGTCAACGTAGCGTCCTACCAGGTCAAGCCCGGTGACGTGGTCTCCGTGCGGGAGAAGGCGAAGAACCAGGCGCGCATCCAGACTTCCCTGGCCATCGCTGCCAACCGCGGCGATGTGGTCTGGGTCGAGACCGATGCCAAGAAGATGGAAGGCACTTTCAAGGCCCTGCCCGAACGCGGTGACCTGTCTGCCGACATCAACGAAAACCTGATCGTCGAGCTGTACTCGAAGTAAGCGGCGCCCGCGTCGTGCCGCTCCCCGTACGCGGGGGGTGGCCGTGAGTACCGACAATCCGTTTGGCAGCCTGAAAGGTGTTCATATGCAGCGTTCAGTGACAGAGTTTCTCCGTCCTCGCGACATCAAGGTCGAAGAGATCAGCGCACACCACGCGAAGATCGTGCTCGAACCCTTCGAGCGTGGCTTCGGCCACACGTTGGGGAATGCCCTGCGTCGCATCCTGCTCTCGTCCATGCCCGGCTGTGCCGTGGTGGAGGCCGAGATTGCCGGTGTCGAGCATGAGTACAGTGCGATAGAGGGTGTCCAGGAAGATGTCATCGAAATCCTCCTGAACCTCAAGGACGTGGCGCTCCGGATGCACAGCCGCGACGAGGCAGTGCTCTCGCTGAACAAGCAGGGGCCGGCCGTCGTGACTGCAGGGGATATCGCTCTCGACCATGATGTCGAGATCGTCAATCCCGAGCATGTCATCGCCCACGTCAACGAGGGGTCCGAGCTGAAGATGCAACTCAAGATAGCTCGCGGCCGCGGTTACGAGCCGGCAGATGTTCGTGGCGATGCCGACGACGAGTCGCGCGCCATCGGTCGCTTGCAGCTGGATGCTACCTTCAGCCCCGTACGCCGGGTTTCCTACAGCGTCGAGGCCGCGCGTGTCGAACAGCGCACCGACCTCGACAAGCTGATCATCGACCTGGAAACCGACGGTACCCTGGATCCGGAAGAGGCGATCCGTCGCAGCGCGACCATTCTGCAGGAGCAACTGGCCGCGTTCGTCGACCTGGAAGCCGACAAGGAACAGGAAGTGGTGGAGGAAGAGGATCATATCGATCCGATCCTGCTGCGCCCCGTAGACGATCTCGAGTTGACCGTTCGCAGCGCCAACTGCCTCAAGGCCGAGAACATCTATTACATCGGGGATCTGATCCAGCGCACCGAGGTGGAGCTGCTGAAGACCCCCAATCTCGGCAAGAAGTCCCTGAACGAGATCAAGGACGTGTTGGCCGCCCGCGGGCTTTCTCTGGGCATGCGGCTGGAGAACTGGCCGCCGGCAAGCCTGAAGGACGACAAGGCATCCGCGTGAGCCTCGACTCGAGTCCCAGTTTGGTAAGGAATCACAACCATGCGTCATCGTAAGAGTGGTCGTCACCTGAATCGCACCAGCTCGCACCGCCAGGCCATGTTCAAGAACATGTCCGTCTCGCTGGTCGAGCACGAAGTGATCAAGACAACCCTGCCCAAGGCCAAGGAACTGCGTCGCGTCATCGAGCCGCTGATCACCCTGGCCAAGCAGGACAGCGTCGCCAATCGTCGTCTGGCCTTCAGCCGTACCCGCTCGAAGGAAGCGGTCGGCAAGCTCTTCAACGAGCTGGGTCCGCGTTACGCCGAGCGTCCGGGCGGTTACGTCCGTATTCTCAAGTGCGGTTTCCGCACCGGCGACAACGCCCCCATGGCCTTCGTCGAACTGGTCGACCGTCCGGTCGTCGAGGAAGCCGTCGCCGAGGAGTGATCCTCGACCGGCCTTCCGCCAGTGGCACGCCAAACCGGCTCCTTTCGAGGAGCCGGTTTTTTATTCCAGCTACAACCACCGAGTGCAGAGCTACAAGCGACCCCCGAGACTTTGGCCTCGGGGGTCGCTTTTTCTCGGGATGCTTCATGCTGGCCGCTTGGCCGCTTGGCCGCTTGGCCGCTTGGCCGCTTGGCCGCTTGGCCGCTTGGCCGCTTGGCCGCTTGGCCGCTTGATCAGGTCGCGCTCGCGGCCCGTGGCTCGTGGCTCGTCGCCTGTCGTTCAAGCAGCGGTTTGAGGAAGCGGCCGGTGTGAGAACCCTCCATGCGTGCCACCTGCTCGGGGGTCCCCTCGGCGATGATGCGTCCCCCGCCTGAGCCGCCCTCGGGGCCCAGATCGATCAGCCAGTCGGCGGTCTTGATCACGTCGAGGTTGTGCTCGATCACCACGATGGTATTGCCGTGGTCGCGCAGGCGGTGCAGCACGGTGAGCAACTGGCGGATGTCCTCGAAGTGCAGGCCAGTGGTCGGCTCGTCGAGGATGTAGAGGGTCTTGCCGGTGTCGCGCTTGGCCAGTTCCCTGGCCAGCTTGACCCGCTGGGCCTCGCCCCCGGAAAGGGTGGTGGCGCTCTGGCCCAGGCGGATATAGGAGAGCCCCACGTCGAGCAGGGTCTGCAGGCGTCGGGCGATGGCCGGCACCGGCGAGAAGAACGCCAGCGCCTCCTCCACGGTCATCTCGAGAACCTCGTGGATGTTCTTGCCCTTGTAGGCGATCTCCAGCGTCTCGCGGTTGTAGCGCTTGCCCTTGCAGACGTCGCAGGGCACGTAGATGTCCGGCAGGAAGTGCATCTCCACCTTGATCATGCCCTCGCCCTGGCATGCCTCGCAGCGCCCGCCCTTGACGTTGAAGGAGAAGCGACCCGGCTTGTAGCCCCGTGAGCGCGCCTCCTGGGTGCCGGCGAACAGCTCGCGGATCGGCGTGAAGATGCCGGTATAGGTCGCCGGGTTGGAGCGCGGGGTGCGGCCGATGGGGCTCTGGTCGATATCGATCACCTTGTCGAGGTGATCGAGGCCCTCGATGCGCTCATGGACCTCCGGCGTCAGGCTTGTGGCGCGATTGAGCTCGCGGGCGGCGATGGGCATCAGGGTGGCGTTGATCAGCGTCGACTTGCCGGAACCCGAGACACCCGTCACACACACGAACAGCCCCAGCGGAAGCTCGAGGGTGACGTCCTGGAGGTTGTTGCCCCGGGCGCCGGTCAGGCGCACCACCTTCTCCGGGTTGCCGGGGATGCGCCAGGGCGGGACCTCGATGCGCCGGGTGCCGGCGAGGTACTGGCCGGTCAGCGACTCGGAGTTGGCGATGATTTCCTGCGGAGTGCCCTGGGCGACGATGCGCCCGCCATGGACGCCGGCGCCCGGGCCGATGTCGAGCACATGGTCGGCGGCGCGAATGGCCTCCTCGTCGTGCTCGACCACGATCACGGTGTTGCCCAGGTCGCGCAGGCGCTCTAGGGTCTGCAAGAGGCGGTCGTTGTCGCGCTGGTGCAAGCCGATGGAGGGCTCGTCGAGGATGTACATCACGCCCACCAGGCCGGCGCCTATCTGGCTGGCCAGGCGGATGCGCTGGGCCTCGCCGCCGGACAGGGTCTCGGCGCTGCGCTCCAGGTTCAGGTAATCGAGCCCCACATTGACCAGGAACTCCAGGCGGGCATGGATCTCATTGACGATCTTGACGGCGATCTCGCCCTTGCGCCCGGGCAGGCTGAGCGTGCCGAAATAGCTCAGGGCCTCGCCGATGGGCAGGCGCACCAACTGCGGCAGGGTACGGTCGTCGATGTAGACGTGGCGAGCTTCGCGGCGTAGCCGCGAGCCGTGGCAGGTGGGGCAGGGCTGGACGGCGATGTGTTTCGCCAGGTCCTCGCGCACCATGCTGGACTCGGTCTCGCGGTAGCGGCGCTGCATGTTGGGCAGCACGCCCTCGAAGGGATGCTCGCGAGTCACCTTGCGGCCGCGGTCGTTGACGTAGCTGAAGGCGATCTCGTCGCTGCCGCTGCCATGTAGAATGACCTCGCGCTCGTGGCGGGCCAGGTCCTTCCAGGGCGTCTCCAGGGTGAAGCGATAGTGGTCGGCCACGGCCTGCAACTGATTGAAGTAGTAGACGCTGCGCCGGTCCCAGCCCTTGATCACGCCCTCGGCCAGCGACAGCTCGGGATGGCTGATCAGCTTGTCGGGGTCGAAGAACTGCTGTACGCCCAGGCCATCGCAGGTGGGGCAGGCGCCGGCCGGGTTGTTGAAGGAGAACATGCGCGGCTCGAGCTCGGCGATGGAGTAACCGCACACCGGACAGGCGAAGCGCGCCGAGAAGGCGATATCTTCGTGCTCGCCATCCATGAAATGGATCGTGGCCACGCCGTCGGCCAGGTTGAGGGCCGTCTCGAAGGACTCCGCGAGGCGCTGCTGCAGCCCCTCGCGCACCTTGAGGCGGTCGACCACCACGCTGATGTCGTGTTTCTTGTTCTTGTCCAGCGGGGCGATATCGTCGAGCTCCAGCACCTGGCCATCGACCATGGCGCGCACGAAGCCATGGGCGCGCAGCTCGGCGAGCAGCTGCAGGTGTTCGCCCTTGCGTCCCTTGACCACCGGGGCCAGCAGCATCAGCTTGCTGCCCTCGGGCAGGGTGAGTACCTGGTCGACCATCTGCGAGACGGTCTGGGCCTCGAGGTCCTCTCCGTGCTCCGGACAGCGTGGGGTGCCGGCGCGGGCGAACAGCAGGCGCAAGTAGTCGTAGATCTCGGTGATCGTGCCCACGGTGGAGCGCGGGTTGTGGGAGGTGGACTTCTGCTCGATGGAGATCGCCGGGGAGAGGCCTTCGATATGGTCGACGTCGGGTTTCTCCATCATCGACAGGAACTGGCGCGCGTAGGTGGAGAGGGATTCCACGTAGCGGCGCTGACCCTCGGCGTAGAGGGTGTCGAAGGCCAGCGATGATTTCCCCGAGCCGGAGAGGCCAGTAACCACGATGAGCTTGTCGCGGGGCAACTCGACGTCGATGTTTTTCAGGTTGTGGGTGCGGGCACCCCTGACCAGGATCTTGTCCATTCCCACCTCGCCGGTCGCGGCAAAAGCTCGATTATACGGGCCGGGCCGTGTCGGCGGCAAAGCGCGGGTCGCCGTCGGCTTTCCCTGCAGGCCGACGAGCCGCTAGAATGTGCGGTCCACCTCCGGGCCCGAGGGGCCGTCCACGGAAGTTCGAACCGCCATGCGAAAGGTCTCAGGACTGCTGTTACCCACCGAGCGTCGTGCCATCACCGGGCTGGCGGGACTCTATGCCACGCGCATGCTGGGTCTGTTCATGGTGCTGCCGGTGTTGGCCCTGTATGCCGATGACCTGAGAGGATCGACGCCGCTGTTGGTCGGTCTGGCGCTGGGGATCTATGGCCTTACCCAGGCGGTCCTGCAGATCCCCTTCGGCCTGCTCTCAGACCGCCTGGGGCGCAAGCCGGTGATCGCTGCCGGTCTCCTGCTGTTTCTGCTCGGTAGCGTGGTGGCTGCCGGTGCCGACTCCATCGGCGGGGTGATCCTGGGGCGTTGCCTGCAGGGCAGTGGCGCCGTGGCGGCGGCCATCATGGCGCTGCTCGCCGACCAGACACGTGAACAGGTGCGCACCGCCGCCATGGCCACCATCGGGCTCTCCATCGGTATCGCCTTCGCCGTGGCCATGGTGCTCGGCCCCTGGCTTGCCGCGGGCTTCGGCCTGGCTGGGGTCTTCTGGTTCACTGCAGCCCTGGCGGTCCTTGGGCTGGCAGTGCTGTGGAAGCTGGTGCCGCCGGCGCCGCGCCGGTTGCGGCATCGCGATGTGGGCATCGATCGTGGCCAGCTGCGCGGGATCCTTGCGCGCGGTGATTTGTGGCGCCTGGATATCTCGATCTTCGCCCTCCACTTGGTGCTGATGGCGATCTTCGTCGCCGTGCCCTTCCGGCTGGTCGAGGCGGGAATTGCTGTCGAGCGTCATGGCCTCACTTACCTGAGCATCATGCTGCTGGCCTTCGTGGCCATGGTGCCGCTGGTGATCATCGCCGAGAAACGGCGCCGCATGAAGGCCATGTGCCTGGTGGCGATCACCGGCATCACCCTGAGCCTGTTCGGGCTGGCGGGTCTAGGTGACGGAGTCCCCGCGTTATTCGGCTGGCTGCTGCTGTTCTTCATTGCCTTCAACCTGCTCGAAGCCACCCTGCCGTCGATGCTCAGCAAGCTGGCGCCGGCCGGGGCCAAGGGCACCGCCATGGGCATCTATTCCACCAGCCAGTTCCTGGGCGCCTTCTTGGGTGGCGTACTGGGGGGTGCCCTGGTGCAGCAATGGGGGCTTTCCGCAGTATTCATCGGCTGCGGCCTGGTGGGCCTGGCATGGCTGGCGGTGATGGTCGGCATGGCGCCGCCGCGTCACCTGACCAGCGAGGTGGTGGCGCTAGACGACAACGAGCGGGATGATGCCCTGGATACCCTGATGGCGCGTTTCGCCGAGGTGGCCGGGGTGGAGGACGTGCTGGTCGTTCCCGAGGAGCGTCTGGCCTATCTCAAGGTGGACCGCCAGCGTCTAGACGAGCAGGCCCTGGCACGCCTGACCGGTTCCGGGAATCATCACAGCGGCGCCTGAGCCGCGTATGATCCTTACAAGGTATTCAACGACAGCAAGGAGTCTCTCATGGCCCGTGGCATCAACAAGGTCATCCTCATCGGCAACCTCGGCCAGGATCCGGAGGTGCGCTTCACGCCCTCCGGCACTGCCGTTGCCAACCTCAACCTGGCCACCACCGACACCTGGATGGACAAGCAGAGCGGTCAGCGCCAGGAGCGTACCGAATGGCATCGGATCGTGCTCTTCAACAAGACCGCCGAGATCGCCCAGCAGTATCTCAAGAAGGGCAGCAAGGTCTATATCGAGGGCCGGCTGCAGACGCGCAAGTGGCAGGATCAGAACGGTCAGGACAAGTTCACTACTGAGATCGTTGCCAACGACATGCAGATGCTCGACTCCCGCGGGGGTGACGTTGGCGGCCAGCAGGGCGGCCAGTACGGCGCTCAGCCCCAGCAGGGCGGTGGCCAGCCCCAGCAGGGCGGTCAGTATGGCGGTCAGCAGCAGGGAGGCAATTTCGGCGGCGGTCAGTCCCAGCGTCCGGCTCCGCAGCCTGCTCCCCCACAGCAGGGTGGTGGCCAGCAGCAGGGCGGCAACTATGGCGCCCCGGATCCGGGCAGCTTCGACGATTTCGATGACGAGATCCCGTTCTAACCAGGGACCAGTCGAGGAGATGCTTTGAAGCTGTTGATTCTGGAGGCCGGGCACTGCCTGAGCCTGGCGCTGGCACGCGAGGCCAATCGGCGCAGCGACACCGAGCTCACCATCGAACCGGGTCTGGCGGTCACGCCGCAGCTGCTCTATGAAGTGCGCCCGGATGCGCTGGTGATCCCGCCGCTGTTGCGGCCGATCACTGTCGAGCCTGCTGCCGTCATGGCGCATGCCGAGGCGGTCGAGGCCTGCATGGAGGCCTGCCGTGAGGCGGAGATTCCGCTGTTGTGGTGCGTCTCCGACCAGCTTTACGAGGATGGCCTCGCTGTCCCCATTGACGAGCACGTGATCCCCGAGCCTCGCGACGATAGCCTGAGGCGGCTGATACGTACCGGCGACCGGATTCGTGCCGAATATCCTCGCCACCTGATCGTGCGCCTGGGACCACTGTTCGCTCTGGAGGGTAGTCAGGCCTGGCTGAGCGAGCTGCTCGATACCCTGACGGATGGTGGCGAGGTGCGGGCTGAGTCCGACGTGATCTTCTGCCCGACCTCGGCGGATGCCGTGGCCATGGCGGTGATCGGCATGCTCCAGCAGCAGCACTGCGGCGCCGAGGCCTGGGGCAGCTACCACCTGGCCGGTCCCGAGCCGGTGAGCGCCTATACCTTCGTCTCCATGGTGCGCACCCAGCTCGCCACACGGCTCGAGGGGCGTGGCGAACAGGTTACACTGGGCAGCGTCAAGGCGCTCAGTCACCATCACGACCAGCCACTGCGTCGCGTGTTGCATTGCCGGCGGGTACTGGACGTGTTCGGCGTGCACCAGAAGCCCTGGCGCCTGGAGGTGGGGCGAATGCTGGATACCTGGTGCCTGGCCAGGGATGACGGCAAGGTGCAAGAGGAGTCGACGCCACGATGAACCTGATCCGCAGCCTGATCTTCTATGCTGGCTACTTCCTGGCCATGCTGGTCTGTGGTGTGCTTTTCCTGCCACCGGCGCCCTTCCTGCCGCTGCGCTCGCGCTATCGCCTGCTCAACCTCTATAACCATTTCATCATCGCCTGGTTCCGCCTGGCCTGCGGGGTGCGCTACGAGTTCCGCGGACATGAGCGGCTGCCCGATGGCCCCTGCGTTCTCCTCGCCAACCACCAGTCCGAATGGGAGACCGTCTACCTGCAGCTGCTGCATCCGCCGGTCTGCACGGTGCTCAAGCGGGAACTGCTGAATATTCCGATCTTCGGCTGGGGGCTACGCCTGCTGCATCCTATCGCCCTTGATCGCAGCAAACCCGCCCGGGCCATGAAGCAGGTGCTTACCCAGGGCAAGACCCGGCTCGAGGAGGGGCTCTCGGTGCTTATCTTTCCCGAGGGGACCCGGGTGGCGCCGGGAAGCCGGCAGCGCTACAACAAGAGCGGCGCGGTGATCGCCTGCCGCGCCGGGGTGCCGGTGGTGCCGGTGGCCCACAATGCCGGGGAGCGCTGGCCGGGGCGCCACTGGGTCAAGCGCCCAGGGCGTTTGTCGCTGGAGGTGGGCGAGCCCATCGAGACCGTCGGCCGCACCTCCGAGGAGGTGATGGTCGAGGTGGAGGCGTGGATCGAGGCGCGGCTGGCCGAGATCTCCGAGGTGCCGCGCCCGGCAGCCGCTGCATCGCCGGCCACCGAGAAGCCCCCGGCCTGATGCCGACGGCTCCCGTAACGCAAGAGGCGCCCTATCGGGGCGCCTCTTGCGTTACTTACGTTACGGCCTGATCGCTGTAGATCAGTCGCGGTACTTCTCCAGCACCAGGCAGGCGTTGGTGCCGCCGAAGCCGAAGCTGTTGGAGAGCACCCGCTCGACCTTCACGCCGTCGCGGCGCTGGGTGACGATATCGAAGCCGTCGGCCTGCTCGTCCAGTGTCTCGACGTTGGCGGAGGCGGCGATGAAGTCGTTCTCCATCATCAGCAGCGAATAGATCGCCTCCTGCACCCCTGTGGCCCCCAGGGAGTGTCCGGTCAGCGACTTGGTGGAGCTCATCGCCGGTGTAGAGTTGCCGAAGACCTCGCGGATTGCCTTGAGTTCGGCCACGTCGCCCACCGGCGTCGAGGTGCCATGGGTGTTGATGTAGTCGATCTTGCCATCGACGGTGGCCATGGCCTGGCGCATGCAGCGCATTGCCCCTTCGCCGGAGGGTGCGACCATGTCGTGCCCGTCGGAGGTGGCGCCGTAGCCGGTCACCTCGGCATAGATCTTCGCGCCGCGGGCCCTGGCGTGCTCGAGCTCCTCGAGCACCAGCATGCCGCCACCGCCGGCAATGACGAAGCCGTCGCGGGCCTGGTCATAGGGCCGCGAGGCCTTCTCGGGAGTGTCGTTGTAGTGGGTCGAGAGCGCCCCCATGGCATCGAACAGGCAGGAGAGGGTCCAGTGCTCTTCCTCGCCGCCGCCGGCGAAGACCACGTCCTGCTTGCCCAACTGGATCTGCTCCACGGCGCTGCCGATGCAGTGGGCCGAAGTGGCGCAGGCCGAGGAGATGGAATAGTTCACCCCCTTGATCCTAAACGGGGTCGCCAGGCAGGCCGAGACGGTGCTGCCCATGGTGCGGGTGACCCGGTAGGGGCCCACACGGCGCAGGCCCTTCTCGCGCATGACATCAGCCGCCTCGACCTGATTGGCACTCGAGGCACCGCCCGAGCCGGCGATCAGCCCTGTCCGCTCGTTGGAGACCTGATCCGGTGCCAGCCCCGCGTCCTCGATGGCCTGGGCCATGGCGACGTAGGCATAGGCGGCGGCGTCGCCCATGAAGCGCAGCAGCTTGCGGTCGATCAGGGGATCCAGGTCGATGTCGACGCTGCCGGCCACCTGGCTGCGGAAACCTCGCTCGGCGTAGTCTTCCTTGAAACGAATGCCCGAGCGCCCGTTCCTGAGCGCCTCGAGAACCTGTTGTGCGTCATTGCCTAGGCAGGACACGATGCCCAAGCCGGTGACTACCACTCGTCGCATGGGAGCCTCCTGTTCAGAAATTCGCGGTGGAGGTGAACAGGCCGACGCGCAGGTCGTTGGCCTGGTAGATGTCGCGGCCGTCGACGGAAACGGTGCCGTCGGCCATGCCCAAGATCAAGCGCCGGGTGATGATGCGCTTGATGTTGATGCGGTAGGTAACCTTCTGGGCATCGGGCAGGATCTGGCCGCTGAACTTGACTTCGCCGCAGCCCAGGGCGCGGCCGCGGCCGGGATGGCCAAGCCAGCCGAGGTAGAATCCCACCAGTTGCCACATGGCATCCAGGCCCAGACAGCCGGGCATCACCGGATCGCCGGGGAAGTGGCAGTCGAAGAACCACAGGTCGGGGTGAATATCCAGCTCGGCGATCAGCTCGCCCTTGCCGTGATCCCCGCCTTCTTCGTGGATGTGCATGATGCGATCGAGCATCAGCATGTTGGGGGCCGGCAACTGGGCATTGCCCGGACCGAACAGCTCGCCGCGTGAGCAGGCCAGCAGTTCTTCGCGATCAAAGGAGTGTTGCTTGGTCACTGAATCGTTCCGAGAGTCGAGATTATTGTGTGCCGAAAGCGGCCTGGGGCCGCCGGGCGGCTGTGCCTAGTCTACTGTCCACACACGATGAATGCACGCCAACCGGGTTTTCTGCGTGGCGTGATGCCTCGCCCGCCCAGGGAGGATGTGAATGGGATAACGTCTCAGGCGGAGCATCCGAGCATAGACCCTGGGTTGTCGTCCGCCGACCGCCAAGCGACGATACCCGCGGCGTGGGGTTCAGCTTTGCACGTCATTGCCGATAAGACAGTAACGATCCGTTCATGCACAGGCATGACACTCTTCACCGATGGAGCGTCAGATACCGTGTGGCCAGACTTCTCTCTCAATCGACCCATGCTCTGGGTGGCGCTCTCGGCCTTCTCGGCCAGTATCTGGCTGCCCGGTATCCCGCTGCGCCTGGCCGCGGCGGCTCTGGTGGCCCTCGGCATTATGGATGCCTGGCGCCAGATCCGACTGGAGCACCAGCGGGCACGCCTCGGCGAAGCGGCGCTCTCCCTGTCGGAAGAAGGCGTCATCATCACCGATGCGTCCAACCGCATCGTCACCGTCAACCCGGCCTTCACCCGCATTACCGGCTATACCCTGGACGAGGTCCGCGGCACTAATGCCAGCTCGCTTTCCGCGCCACGACATGACAAGGCGTTCTTCGAGAATTACTGGCAGACCCTGAAGGCCACAGGACGCTGGGAAGGGGAGGTATGGAACCGCCGCAAGCAGGGCGACGAGTATCCCGAATGGCTTCGTGCCCGTGTCGTCTCGGACGAGTCGGGCCGCGTCACCCATCATGTCTGCCTGTCTACCGAAATTTCCATTCACAAGGCCCGCGAGCGAGACCTGCAGAGGATAGGCTTCGAGGACCCGCTAACCGGCCTGCCCAACCGCCGGCGACTGCACGACCTGCTGGAGTCCCGGCTCCGGCACCTGCGGGCGGGCGAGAGCCTGGACATGGCGCTGATCGATATCGACGGCTTCAAGGAGATCAACGACGGTATCGGGGTTGAGCTCGGCGACCGGCTGCTCGCTCACTTCGGGCAACGGCTGGCCAGACAGGTTGCCGGTGGTGTCGTCGGCCGTCTGGGAGGTGATGAGTTCATGGTGATTTCTACCACGACACATGACGATCATGACAACTGGATCAAGGGCCTGCAGAACCATTTGGGGCAACCCTTCGAGATTGACCAGCACAGCCTTCGGCTGGGGCTGACCATCGGCAGCTGCCGCTCACCCGAAGATGGCCGCGAGTCCGGTGTGCTCTTCCAGCGTCTGGAGTCGGCCCTCTACAGCGCCAAGCGTAACGGCCGCAATCACAGTCAGCGCTTCCGGCCATCGCTGGATGTCCAGGATAGCCCGCAGCTTGGCATGCTCAACGACCTTCGCAATGCCCTGGCCGTGGGTGGTCAGTTGGAGTTGCATTACCAGCCTCAGTATCGACTGGAGGATGACAGCCTCGTCGGGCTGGAGGCCTTGCTGCGATGGCAGCATCCGCGTGATGGCATGGTCTCTCCCGGCGACTTCATCCCCCTGGCCGAACGGCATGGCTTGATGGCGACGCTGGGAGACTGGGTGATCGACCAGGCCCTTGCACAGCTCTCTCACTGGCAGAGCAAGGGCATGCCGGAGGTAGTGGTGTGGATCAACATCTCGGCCATGCAGCTGTTTCAGGGTGACCTGGAGACGGCTCTGGCCTCCGGGCTTGCACGTCACCGCGTGCCGCCTCGGCTTTTGGGGCTGGAGTTGACCGAGTCTGTGCTGCTCGACGAACGCGCGGGTGACATCGCCCCACGGCTGGAAAAACTGCGCCGGCAGGGTCACCACGTCGCCATCGATGATTTCGGTACCGGCTATTCCTCGCTTGGATATCTCAAGCATCTTCCGCTCGACAAGCTCAAGCTCGATCGAGCGTTCATTCAGGCATTGCCCGACGACCAAGCCGATGCAGCCATCGTCTGTGCCGTGCTGGCCATGGCGAGAGGGCTTGAACTGGAAGTGATCGCGGAAGGGGTCGAGACCGAGGCTCAGCGCGATTATCTGCGCGCCCAGGGATGCGCCCAGGTGCAGGGCTTTTTCTATGCCAGGCCGCTGCCCGCAGCGCGACTGGAGGCTCAGTGGCGGGAGCAGATCTCAGCGGGACAGATTATCAAGGGTAAGAGTTTTGCTGAAGCGTCCGCTTAGGGCGAAACAGATCAGCGCCCAGGCGAAGGCCTCGGCGGGCAGCAGCCAGGGGGCGAGCTCGACGCCCGCGAGGTGCGCGCCGCCATAGTAGGAGAGCGGCCCGCTGGTGGCACCGCCGAGCACGGCCAGCCAGGGGGTTCGCCATAGCCAGGCCAATGAGTGGTGTATCAGGGTGGCGAACAGTGGCCAGAGCAGCCATAGCCACATCGGCATCACGCCGAGAACCCGCGTCCCGTCAGCGAAATCAAAGCCGCCGGCCAGCGTCAGGCTGCCGTCGACCACCAGCCCCAGCGCGGCAAAGCCCACCAGCCAACGCCACTCACCAGGTCGCGCCAGCCAGGCCAGGTGCAGGGTGATGATCATTGCAGCCACCAGCAGGCCGACCCGCGAGCCGCCCAATATGCAGGCGAACCAGCCGGCTTGGAAGGCGGCCAGGTTGGCGAGCAGCTTCACGAGACTGTCGGGTTGCGTAGCCATCGTGGATCACGCCGCCCCGGTGAGCGGCGTCGGTCGTGCGTCTGGCTTGGCCAGCAGCAGCTGACAGGTACCGATGGTGCGCTCCAGGAAGCCGCCCTCGCAGTAGCAGAGGTAGTAGCGCCACATGCGGATGAAGCGCTCGTCGTAACCGAGCCGGCTCACGGTCTCCAGGCTGGCCTCGAAGCGATGTCGCCACTCGCGCAGGGTGCGGGCGTAGTGCAGGCCGATCTCGTCCAGGTCGACGACATTCAGCGAGGTGTGGCGTGTCAGGCCGTCGAGGATGGCGCAGTGTGATGGCAGGAAGCCCCCTGGGAAGATATAGCGCTTGATGAAGTCCATCTCATGCTTGGCGACCTCGTAGCGCTGGTCTCGGATAGTGATCGCCTGCAGCATCGCCTGGCCGTCGTCGGTGAGCAGTCTGTCCAGGGTCGCCAGATAGGTGCCCAGGTACTGGTGACCCACCGCCTCGATCATCTCCACCGAGATCAGTCGGTCATACTTGCCCTCCAGCTCGCGGTAGTCCTGCTGTAGCAGGGTGATGCGCTCGCCCAACCCCTCCTCCTCGATGCGCCGGGCCGTGAAGGCGTGCTGTTCCGCGGAGATGGTGGTGGTTGTCACGTGGCAGCCGCGGGTCTTCGCCGCATGGATGGCCAACCCGCCCCAGCCGGTGCCGATCTCCAGCAGGCGGTGATGGGGCTGGACATCGAGCTTGTCGAGCATCAGGTCGAGCTTGTGGGTTGAGGCCTCCTCCAGGCTCGCTTCGGGATGGGGGAAAACGGCGCTGGAGTACATGCGGTGCTCGTGGTCGAGGAAGGTGGCGAACAGCGCGTTGCCTATATCGTAGTGGGCGGCGATGTTGTGCTTCGACCCACGCAGGCTGTTGCGCTGCAGGCCATAGAGGACGCCGAGCAGCCAACGTCCGAGGCGGGCGGTGCCGGTCTCGATCTCGCCGTTGACCCGCTCCAGGTTGGCGGCGAACAGCCTTACCAGTGCCACCGGGTCGTCGGCATCCCAGTCGCCCTCCATGTAGGCCTCGGCGGCGCCCACGGTGCCGCCCAGTGCCAGACGCTTCCACGCCCGGCCGTGGCGGACTACCAGGGTGGTCCGCAGCGGCCCCCCCTGGCCCAGGTGGTGGCGCTGGTGGCCGTCGATCAGGGTGATGTCGCCACCTTCAAGGCGGTCGAGCTGGGCCAGTACCCGGGGCTTGAGCCAGCGGGTCAGCCGGTCGCCCTCAGGGGGTAGGGGGCGAGCAGTAGCGGAGCGAAGGGTGTTCACGACGAGCTCTCCTCACGGGAAGGGTGGTTCTGGCCGGGATGGTCATGGACGGGAATGCGCTTGAGCCAGAGCCGCAGCGCTTCGAGGTGGATGCCGGCGAGGGTCTTCAGGCTCATCCAGGGCTGGCGGGCCAGGGTGGCCAGCAGCACGCCGCGGGTGGCGGGGCGGGCCTGCAGGGTCAAGGTGGCGTCGAAGTGGCGTTCGCCATCTTTCCAGTTCTCCATGTGCATCGACAGGGAATCACCGGGGCTATCGAAGCGCCAACGGTAGGTCATGTCCATGGGGTTGAAGGGCGAGACGTGCATCGCCTTGTCGAATTCGGCGACATGGCCATGGCGGCGAGGCGCCACGGTGCAGGCATAGCGGGTGCGTTCTCCCCAGGGCGTGTTGCTCACCTCGCCGAGCATGGCGCGCAGCTCGCCACGGGCGTTGTAGGCGTAGTAGAGAGATACCGGGTTGAAGCCAAGCCCGAGGGTGCGCAACTGGGTCAGCACGCAGATGCGACCGTCGGGGGCGCTGCCCAACTGGCGCTCCAGTTCCTCGCGCACCGCCTGCTTGAGGGGGCGGTCTTGTGGGCCCAGATAGTCCTCGCGGCGAAAGCGGGCCAGGGCCGGGCGCCGGGCGCTGAAGCCGGGTACGCCGTCGAACAATTCTGGCAACTCGTCGAGGTCGAGCCAGGCCATCCAGACACGGTACTCGAAGGCGTGATGGCGTGGCACGAAGCGCCGGTGGCGCAGGGTGCCCCGATAGATGCGCGAGCGCGGCAAGCGGATCATGCCACACGCTCCTCGGCGGCCGATGCCGGCATGGCCGGTTGCGCCTCGCGGCTGTCGTCCTCGTCACAGCCCAGGGCTTGGGCCACGCGCAGGGCACTCCAGACGCCGTCCTCGTGGAAGCCATTGCGCCAGTAGGCGCCGCAGAAGTGGGTACGGTGCTCCGGCCCGGAGATTTCGGCGTGGCGGGCCTGGGCCGCCTGGCCGGCCAGGGTGAACTGGGGATGGGCGTAAGTGTAGCGGCCCAGCACCTTGGCGGGATCGATGGCAGCGCTGTCGTTGAGGGTTACGCAGAAGGTCTGCGGGGCGCTGATGCGCTGCAGGATGTTCATGTTGTAGGTCACCGAGACCCCGGCATCGTCACCGCGGCCATCGAGCCGGTAGTTCCAGCTCGCCCAGGCACGCCGGCGGCGCGGCAGCAACCGGGTGTCGGTGTGCAGCACCACCTCATTGTCGGCATAGGGCAGGGCGCCGAGGATCTCGCGTTCGGCGGTGCTCGGGTCGTCGAGCATCGCCAGTGCCTGGTCGGCGTGGCAGGCCAGCACCACCTGGTCGAAAGCCTCTATGCCGCCCGCGGTGCGTACCTCGACCCGATCAGCATGGCGGCGGATGCCGCACACCGGGGTGGCCAGGTGAAGGCGACCGGCATAGGGCGCGGTCAGCGCCGGGATGTAGCTGCGTGAGCCGCCTACCAGGGTGTGCCACTGGGGCCGGTCGCTGACCGACAGCAGGCCGTGATGGCGGAAGAAGCGCACGAAGAACAGCAGCGGGAAGTCGCGCAAGTCGCGAATGCTGGCCGACCAGATCGCCGCGCCCATGGGCAGCAGGTAGTGGTGCTGGAAGTCGCCACCGAAGCCGTTGACGTCGAGCCAGGCGCCCAGCGTCATGGCGGGGTCGAGCCGGCCGTCCTCCAGCGCTCGGGTCGCTTCGCTATTGAAGCGCAGGATGTCGCTCAGCAGGCGATGAAAGCTGGGTCGTAGAAGGTTGCGGCGCTGAGCGAAAAGGCTAGAGAGGGTATGGCCATTGTATTCAAAGTCGCGGGCCGTCTCGTGCACCGAGAAGCTCATCTCCGTGGGCTGGCTGGCCACGCCGAGCCTCGCCAGCAGGCGCTGGAAATGTGGATAGGTCCAATCATTGAAGACGATAAAGCCGGTATCGATGGCGTAGTGGCGCCCCTCGAGCTCCACATCCACGGTGGCGGTATGGCCGCCCAGACGGTCGGCGGCCTCGAACAGCGTCACCTCGTGCCGGCTCGACAGGTACCAGGCGGCCGACATGCCGCCGATGCCGCTGCCAATCACGGCAATGCGCCGGGCGGCGCTCCGCTGGGCGGCATTCCGTCGGGTGGCGCTCCGTTGGGCGGTCTCGCGCAGCGGGTGGAGCGGAGTGAGCGAGGCATTCATGAGCGGGTCTCTGGAGCGGTGTCCTGGCGAGCCATTTGCAAGCCCAGGCGGCGGCGCAGGTCCGGGGGCAGGATGCCCGCCAGCCGCACCAGCAGCGTGAAGCGTCGCGGGAAGTTAATATCCAGGCGGCGCTTGGCGAGGCCTTGGAGGATCGCCGTGGCGGCCTCGTCGACGCTCACCCGCATGGGCATGGCGAAATCGTTGCGGTCGGTCAGCGGGGTCTTGACGAAGCCAGGATGGATCAGGCTCACGTCGATGCCCTCAGCGTCCAGGTCGAGGCGCAGAGACTCCAGGAAGTGGCTCAGTGCGGCCTTGGAGGCACCATAGGCCTCGGCCCGGGGCAGCGGCAGGTAGGCCGCGGCGCTGGAGGTGGCGGCCAGCAGCGGCCGCCTGCCCTCGGCACGGGCCTGGCGCAGCAGTGGCAGGGCGGCCTCGACGCCGTAGACGGCACCGAAGAAGTTGGGGGCGAAGACCCGTTCGACGAGGTCGACATCGAACTCGCGGGCGTCCAGGTACTCGCAGGTCCCGGCATTGAGGATCACCAGGTCCAGGCCGCCGAATTCTTCATTCAGCCGCTCGCCGGCCTGATGCACGGCCTGGCGGTCGGCCACGTCAAGGGGCAGCATCAGGGCATTGTCGCGCCCGGCGGTAAGCTCACTGAGCGCCGACTCGCTGCGGGCACTGAGCGCCACCCGGTGGCCCTCGTCGAGCAGTCGTTCGGCCAGGGCACGGCCGATGCCCGAGGTGGCGCCGGTCAGCCAGATGCGTTGCCTGTCGCTCGCTGTGGTCATGGTCTCTCCCCGTTCTCGGTGGCCGTCAGCGGCCCAGTTGTCGCTTCACCAGCCGTATCGCGCTCCCTAGCAGGGGCAACCGCTCGTAGAGCAGCGCGCCGGCGTCGAAATAGTCGCGGTGCCTGACAACTCGGCCATCCTCCGCGAAAGCGAGGTGCGAGCAGCCCTCGACGTCTATCTCGCGGCCGCCATCGAGGCGGGGATGCACCAAGTGCATCGTCCAGGTGATGAATGCCGTATCGTGCCGCTGCAGGGTCTCGTGGAAGATGAAGCGGCACGATGTCACGTTGTCGTACAGGGTGTGGAAGTAGCCTTCCAGCGCCTCGCGGCCCTTGATGTGGTGCAGTGGGTCGGTGAAATCCACGTCGTCAGTGTATACCTCGTACAGCTTTTTTGTACAGGTCTTGTCTAGATTATTGAAGAAGGCGCAAAAGGCCTCCAGGTCAGGTGCCTGGCGCATGGCAGGGTCTCCCGTGTCAGATGGGGGTGTCAGTCCTTGTTCAGGGCCTTGAAGGCTTCCAGGGCGCGGGCCCGGGCGGCGCGGTGGTCGACGATGGGGGGCGGGTAGTCGACGTCACCCAGCAGGTCCTTGGGAGGTGCATGACGCGCCTTCGCCGGCAGCTCGGCTAATTCCGGCAGCCACTCGGCGAGGAAACGGCCGTCGGGGTCGAAGCGTATCGACTGGGTCGTGGGATTGAAGATGCGGAAGTAGGGTGCGGCGTCGGTACCGGTGGAGGCGGCCCACTGCCAGCCGCCGTTGTTGGCGCAGAACTCGCCGTCCACTAGATGACGTAAAAAGAAGGCCTCGCCGCGTCGCCAATCGATCAGCAGGTGTTTGCTGAGGAACATGGCGGTGACCATCCTCAAACGGTTATGCATCCAGCCGGTGGTGATGAGCTGGCGCATGGCGGCATCGACGATGGGGTAGCCGGTGCGCCCTTCGCACCAGGCATTGAAGCCGGCCTCGTCGTCGCGCCAGGCAAGCTGCTCGGTATGGCGCTGAAAAGGGCGATGGCGACACACTCGCGGGAAGCCGACAGCCACGTGACGGTAGTACTCCCGCCACACCAGTTCGTTGACCCAGGCCGTGAGCCCGGCGTCGCCCTCGGCCAGTGCGCCGTCGTTTTCGGCCATCACTGCCTGCAGGCACTGGCGGTGGGAGATCATGCCCAGCGCCAGGTAGGGCGAGAGCTCGCTGGTGCCGCGGATCGCCGGAAAGTCACGCTGCTCGGCATAGTGTCGCCCGCGGAAGCGCAGGAAGCGCTCCAGGCGGTCGGCGGCGGGCCCTTCGCCTGCCGGCCACTGGCGGCCGTCGATGGGCGTGTCATCCAGTTCGGGGAGCTCGGGCAATGGGTTGGAGGTGATGCTGCGCCGCGCCTGGGGCGGGAGGGTGTCATGCAGGGCGATTCGCTCCGACGTCAGCTGGCGATGCCAGGCCTTGGCGAAGGGCGTGAATACGCCGTAGTAGTCGCCCTTGCCGGTGAGCAACTCGCCGGGTGCGAAGGCCACGGCGTCGTGGTGGCCGGTGGCGGTGAGGCCCGCCTCTGCGAAGGCATCGATCACTGCGGCGTCACGGGCCAGTTCGTCCACCGGGTATTCGCGGTTGAAGTGCAGGGCGGCGGCACCTGTCTCCCGGGCGATGTCCAGCAGGGTCGCCGGGGCCTCGGCGAAGTCGTCGATGTCGTGGTGCAGCAGCGGGATCCCCAGGCCGCTCAGGCTATCGCCCAGGGCGGCCACCCCGCGGCCCCAGAAATCGAGCTTGTTGGCGCCGTGGCCGTGGCGCTGCCAGTGGGGAAGGCTGCGCAGGAACACGGCGATTACGGGGCCCTGGCGGTCGGCCGCGGCCAGGGCGGTGTTGTCGTGAATGCGCAGGTCACTGCGGAACCAGACGATCACGGGGTAGGTCATGGGCGGCTCCGATTCAGCGGACGGGAAGGCGGGCCTGGAGGCGCTCCATGGCTTCGCAGAGGTCATCGCCCAGCAGTTCCACGCGGGTCTCCTCCAGGTCGGTCTCGCGGATGCGGGCCATGGGGCCGCAGGCCATCAGCGGCACCTCGAGCTGATCGGCCAGGCGTGGCAGTTGGCGCCGCACCAGCTCGGCCTTCTCCGCCTTGCCGCTGGCCAGCAGCAAGGCCATCGCCTGGAAGCGCTCCACCGCCAGTGGCAGTTCGTTGCAGGGAAGCGGGGCATCGAAGAGGTGTACCCGGTAGCCGCGGTCGCTGGCGGCCAGCGCCGTGAGCAGCACCCACAGCGGGGCGGGGTCATCGGGCAGGGGTACGACCAGCAGCGTCGGGCCCCTGCCCATCGGGTTGGCATGCAGCAGCCGGGTACCGATGCGGGTGCGCAGGAAGGTCTCTAGAGTGCGGCGCTGCAGCGTGTCGCCGAGCTGTTCCCCCCAGCCCTCCTCGAGCTGGCGGACCACCGGCTGCCAGAGCTCGGCCAGGCAGGTCGGCACCGGGTAGAGCGCCAGCGACTGGTTGAACAGCTCTTCCAGGCGCGTGAGGTCCAGGGCCTGCACGGCACTGACCAGCAGGCGACGCTGGCCCGGCCAATCGCCGGCTGCTGGTGCCGGCGTCTCCACGGTCTCTGGCTGGTCGAGCAGTTCGCGGACCTGGCTGACCGGCACCCCGCGATTCAGCCACTGCAGGATGCGTTCGACGCGCTCGATGTCCTCGCGGGCGTAGAGGCGGTGGCCCTTGGGGGTCCGCTGCGGCTTGATCAGGCCGTAGCGTCGCTCCCAGGCGCGCAGGGTGACGGAGTTCACCCCCGTCAGCCGGGAGACCTCACGGATCGGATATAGGGGCGTGTCGGCCGGGCGCCTTGCCTGGTCATTCATGAGCGTGCCCACTCCCTTGCCTGCTCTGCGAAGTGGTCGAAGGGAGCTCGCCATTTCGGGTCGCTGGAGCCGTAGGCGAGCAGGATCTGGGCATAGGACATGGAAGTCTCCAGTCGCGATGGATCAGGGGGCGTCGACCGCCAGGGCCTCGCCGAGGTGATGGCCGGAAAGCCAGGCATCCTCGACCCGCGGCCCGCGCCAGCCGTCGCCGCACAGCGCCAGCCCTGAGGACGAGCGACGGTAGTCGAGGTTGACGGCCTCGCCCGCGGCGAAGACGTCCGGCTGGGCGTAGCGCCAGAGGTGGGCACCCAGATCGCTGGGCTCGGGCAGCGTGACACCCTGCGGCAGGCGCTCGCGGAAGGCGTCGAGAAGCTGCCGAGCCACGGCCTCGGCCTCTTGCTCCCGGTGGGCCTCGCTCCACTCCAGTCGTGCCAGCAGGCTGAGGCTCTCGCCCTGGCCGTGGCGGCCGGGCTTGTGGTCGTTGCGGGTGACGAAGCGCAGCGGGTCGGCGGCCCGGTCATGGCCGGGGTCCAGGCGCACCGCTTGCCAGTCGTCATCGACCCCCGGCAGGGACGGCAAGGGGCTATCGAAGCATGCCCAGGCGGTCCAGCAGGGTCGCTGGATCACCGCCTCGCAGGTCTCCGCCAGGGCCGGCTCGTGTTCGGCCAGCAGCGCCGCGGCCTGGGGCGTGGGTGTGGCGATCACTACCTGCGCGAAGGGGCCGTGGCGCTGCTGGTGCTGGTCCACCAGCCACCACTGCCCCGCTTGCTCTTCGAGGCGCTCGATCCGCGTGCCAGTCACGACCTCGAGTCCTTCGGCCAGTCGGCGAGTCACGGCACTCATGCGCGGGGTACCGATGAAGCGTTCGACGTTGTCCCGGTGGCGCTTCCAGCCCGTCTCGGTCACCTGCCAGAAGGCGTCGGGCCAGAGATCGACATGGCCTGCTTCCTGCCAGCCGGTCACCCTGCGCCTGAAGGCCGGGTCGCGTACGCTGAAGAACTGGGCGCCAAGATCGACCACGGCGCCCGGCAGATGGCGGCTGGACATGCGTCCTCCGGGGCCGCGGCCCTTGTCGAAGAGGCGCACCGCCAGGCCAGCAGAATGCAGGGCCTGGCCGCAGGCGAGGCCGGCGATACCGGCGCCGATGATGGCGGTAGAAACGGAAGGCTGGGGCATGGTCATCTCGTGCAGTCAACGGCTTTCATGGCTAGACTAGCAGAAGTGTACAACGGCTGTATAACTCACGGTGGCTTGTCTTAATGGCATGGGGAGGGATTCCGGATGCGAGTGCTGATCACAGGCGGCAGTGGTTTCGTCGGGCAGCGGCTCTGCCGTCGACTGAAGGAGGCCGGGCATCGCGTGCTGGTGGTGTCGCGGGAGCCGGAGCAGGTTCGCGACCGCCTCCCTGAGGGCAGCGACATTCGTCGTTCGGTGCTGGATTTCGTCGACACCCCGCCGGATGCCATCGTCAACCTGGCCGGCGAGCCGATAGCCGCTAAGCGCTGGAGCGATGACCAGAAGAAGCGTCTGATCGACTCCCGAGTCAACATCACTCGGGACCTGGTGGTGCTCTGCGAGCAGCTTCAGGCCAGCCAGGGCCGCACGCCGCAGGTGATGGTTTCGGCCTCGGCCATGGGCTACTACGGCGACCAGGGCGATCATGAGGTCACCGAAGAGACGCCGCCTCACGACGAGTTTGCCCACCGCCTCTGCAAGCGCTGGGAAGACACCGCCCGCAAGGCGACGGACTTCGGCGTCCGCGTGGCGGTGGTGCGCATCGGCCTGGTGCTCGATGTCGGCGGCGGTAGCCTGCAGAAGATGCTCCCGCCCTTCAAGATGGGGCTGGGCGGTCGCTTCGGCGACGGCAAACAGTTCATGCCTTGGGTCCACCGTGAGGACCTGGTCAGGGCGATTATGTTCCTGCTTGAACGTGACGATCTGGAAGGCCCCTTCAACGGCAGTGCGCCCCATCCCGTCACCAACGCCGAGTTCACCCGCACCCTGGCGAAGCAGCTGGGGCGCCCCGCCCTGATGCCGGTGCCGGCCATTGCCCTCGAGACCGCCTTCGGCGAGATGTCGCGGCTACTGCTCACCGGCGCCGACATGCGCCCGGCCCGGTTGCTCGAGGCCGGTTTCGAGTTCAAGTTCGAGACCCTGGAAGCCGCCCTGGCCGATATCCTGAGTTAGCGGGTTTCCTCTCCCACCGTCACGATAACCCGTACCGCGTCCAGGCGCAGCCGAGCGCCCTCGATGGCGGTGTCCAGCTCGGTGCGCTCGTTGCGCAGCGCCTCAAGCTCGTCGGTGCGCACCGCCGGGTTGAGCCGCGAGAGCGCCTCGAGTCGGCTTAGCTCGGTATCCAGCTCCGTGCGCATGCGCATCTGGGCGGCCTCGATGATGCTCGGCAGCTCCCGCTCGGCCTCTGCCTCGGCCCCGTCGAGCAGCTCGCGCAGTTGATCATGACGGCTCTTGATCAGGTCCCGGGCCACCGCCTTCTTGACCTTCTTCACCGCCTTCGAAAGGCCGGTGAAGGAGATCTTCGCGGTCAGGTTGGCGCCGGACTCGTCGAGCAACACCCGCACTGCAGTGGGCGGCAGGAAGCGGTTGAGATGCAGGCGCTTCGGCGCCGGGCAGTGGGTACGAAAGACCAGCTCGACCATCAGGCGGCCGGCAGGAATCGCCGGGTGCTTGAGCAGGGCCAGAGCGGTATTGCCCATGGGGCCGTCGAGGATACGTCCCATCATCTCGCGCAGCAGCGGATGCTCCCAGGAGAGGCGCTGGACGTCGTCTCGGGCCAGAGCCCGCGAGCGGGAGAAGGTGGCCGAGAAGCCCTCCTCGCCCTTCACCAGGCCGGGTAGGCCCTCGAGCATCTGTGGGCTCGGCTGCAGGTGCAGGATGCCGCCGCCCAGCTCCTGGCTGTCGACGCCGAAGATATCCAGCGCCTGGTCCAGGTAGCGGGTCAGGGCCTTGTCGGCGTCGAGCTCGCGGATCGCCTCGATGACCGCATCGGCCCGATCGTGGCGGCAGGCGTTGAGCTCGAGCAGTCGGTTGCGGCCGGCGTCGCGCTCGGCCAGGCGCACCTCGAACAGCGCCCGGGTCTCCGCGATGACCTCCTCGAGGCTCTCGTCGTCGAGCAGGCTCTCGGCCAAGGCGTCGCCGAAGGCGGCATGGATCTCGCTGCCCAGGCCATGGGGCGTGTTGAAGGCGTCCATGCCCTGGTGGTACCAGCGCAGCAGCTTCTCGCCGGGGCTGCCGGTGAACACCGGCACATGCATCTCGATGGCGTGGCGCTGGCCGATGCGGTCGAGCCTGCCGATGCGCTGCTCCAACTGGTCGGGGTGCAGCGGCAGGTCGAACATCACCAGATGGCGGCAGAACTGGAAGTTGCGCCCTTCGGAGCCGATCTCCGAGCAGACCAGCACCTGACAGCCCTCCTCCGGGTCGGCGAAGGCCGCCGCGGCGCGATCGCGCTCCACCAGCGAGAGTCCCTCGTGGAACACCGGGGCCTGGTAGCCGCCGAGGACCCGCAGCCCCTCGGCCAGGCCCAGGGCGGTCTGGCGGTCATGGGCGATCACCAGCACCTTGTCATCGGCGAAGCCGCCCTCGCCATCGTCGGCGAGGCGCTCCAGCAGCCAGGTCACGCGTGGATCGAACTGCCACCAGGGCTCGGTGTTGAGAGGATCGACGGTCAGCACTCGGTACATGGCGTCCGGATAGATCAACACCTCGGGATGGCCCATCCCGGTCTCGATCAGTAGCTCGTCCAGGTAGTCCTCGTCGCGCTCCAGCCGGCGCAGTACCCGGCGATAGGAGGAGGGCGCCTCGAGCTCGGCGATATGCAAGCGGCGCTCAGGAAAGCCGCCCACATGACGACGACTATTGCGGAACATCACCCGGCCGGTGCCGTGGCGGTCCAGCAGCTGGTCGCGTAGCTGGTCTCGTGCGGCGGCGTGCTGGTCGTCGCCGCGCTCGGGGTCGGCCAGGGTATCGAGCAGGGCCAGGCTGTCGGCTTCGGCGATCACCGCGGCGACCCGCGAGCGGTCGGTGTCCTCTCCCGGCAGGCGCTCCAGGGCATCGATCGCCTCGGCGACCTCCACATAGTGCTGCTCCTCCTCGCGGAAGGCCTCGAGGCTGTGGTAGCGGTCGGGGTCGAGCAGGCGCAGTCGGGCGAAGTGGCTGGTGAGGCCCATCTGCTCCGGGGTGGCGGTGAGCAGCAGGATGCCGGGCGTCTGGGAAGCCAGGCGCCCCACGGAGGCATAGCCGGGGCCGCTCTGCTCCGGGCGCCAGTCCAGGTGGTGGGCCTCGTCGACGATCAGCAAGTCCCAGTCGCAGGCCTGAGCTTGCTGCTGGCGCTGGGGGTTGGCAAACAGCCAGTCCTGACTGGCCAGCACCAGTTGGCCGGCCTCGAAGGGGTTGGTCTCGCCATGGGCCTCGCTCTGTTGCTCGTCGAGCAGGGTGACCTCGAGGGCGAAGCGGCGCAGCAGCTCCACCAGCCACTGGTGGGTCAGACTCGCCGGCACCAGGATCAGCGCTCGCTCGGCGCGGCCGGTGAGTAGCAGGCGATGCAGGATCAGTCCCGCCTCGATGGTCTTGCCCAGCCCTACCTCGTCGGCCAGCAGCACCCGCGGCGCGTGGCGCCTGGCCACCTCGTCGGCGATGTAGAGCTGGTGAGGGATCAGGTCGATGCGCGGGCCGGCCAGGCCGAGCGCCGGGTTCTGCTCGATGCGATGGAAGTGGTGCAGGGTGCGAAAGCGCAGGTCGAACCAGTCGTTGCGATCGACCTGGCCGGTGAGCAGGCGGTCTCGGGCCTGATCGAACTGCATGCTGTCGGCGAGCCGCGCCTCGGGAAGCTCGCACAGCTCTCCGGTCTCATCCTCGCCGATGTAGACGATCAGGCCGCCGACCTCCTTGCTGTCGTCGACGGTCATCTGCCAGCCTTCGGCGGACTCGATGCGATCGCCGCTGCCGAAGGCCACCCGGGTCAGGGGAGCATTGCGGCTGCTGTAGGTGCGGGTTTCCTGGCTGGCGCCGAAGAGCACGGTGACGCTGCGGGCATCGACGTTGAGGATGGTGCCCAGGCCGAGTTCGGCCTCGCCGTCGCTGATCCAGCGCTGGCCGGGAGAGAAGTCGCTCATGGTGCCTCGGGGATGCTTGGGATCGGTTCGGTGCCGCTGGCCACACCCGGCCCGGCGGCGACAGGGCGCGGTATCTTACAGCAAAGCCCGGCGCGGCTTAAGCACTCGTGTCGGTCAGCGATCGTCCAGCCATGTCGAGAGTTGGGCGCGGGTGAGCTCCCCCACATGCTGCTCCAGGGCGCGGCCCTCGTCGTCGAACAGCAGGGTGGTGGGCAGGCCCGGCGACTCGGCAAGCACCATCAGCCGCTGGCGCGGGTCGAGCAGGGCATGATCGAAATCGAGCCCCTGCTCGTCGAGATAGCGCACCACCTGAAGCAGTTCCTCGCCCTGGTTGACGATCACCACGGTGACACCTTCGCGGGCGTCGGCCTCGGCCAGCAGCGGCATCTCGCGAAGGCAGGGCGGGCACCAGGTGGCCCAGAGGTTGACCACCACCCGTTCATCGGACAGCGACTGCAGGTTGATCTCCTCGCCCTCGAGGTTCTCCAGGGCGAGGTCGGGCAACTCGCGCAGCGCCATGCCATCACTTAGCGGGGCCAGGGTGACCAGCGTCAGCCACAGCAGCGAGGCACCCAGCACCAGTCCCATGCCGCCCAGCATCGCCCCCAGCCGGTCGCGCAGCGACCAGGCGGTCCAGCCCAGCGCGGCCAGCAGCCCCCAGAGGCCATGGTAGCCGGGCTGCCAGAGCTTGAAGATGTCCAGCGGTGCCTCGGCATAGGCGTCCAGATTCATCAGACCATGCCCCAGGCGGGCGCCGATCAGCCAGGCCAGCAGCAGGCCGTTGAACCAGCGGGCATGGCGGCCCCGGGGCAGGCCAAGTAGGAAGGCGCTGGCAGCCAGCAGAAACAAGGCGGCAAAAAAGGCATAGAGGCGGGGTAGCGGGATCAGGACGGGCCCCAGGGCGATGGCATCCATGTCGTGGCGGTGACTCCCGAGAGGTCGGCGGCTGGCACCGCAGCGGTTACACTGGGCACATTCGTTTCGCCAAGCCTACTGCCGGCGGGCAGGGCTGTCACTCACCCCTCTTCGGTAGCCTGTATGGCGGTATCCACCCTCGATATGCTGCCTCTTCCAGGATCGGATCACATTACCTCGTAGTAGGAGGCAAAGACGGCATGATTCGAGCGAGTTTCAGGCAGCACATAGACGACGCCATTGGAGTGTTTGAACGCCGGGCTTACCAGGGTGGTATAGAACGTTTTCGGTACATTGATGCAGCCATAGGAAATCCGTTTGTCCTGTACATCGGGTGACGCCAGTCGCTCCTCCCGGCGCTCACTGGGAGTGCCGGCGACGACCGGGTGAAGGGAAAGGGCGTCTTCATAATCCAGCCAGAGTATCTCGCCGCCCTTGAGGTTGCGCCCCAGCGAGGACACGAAGCGGCCCGCCGGCGTCGTGCGCTCGTCCGGCGGAATGCTAGCCAGGGCTCGTTCACCAATGCCTGGAACGGAATCATCTCCCACGGCCATACCCAGCAAGGCGGAGGCCTCCCCCTGGAGCTGGCCTTGTGCATCGAACATGAAGACCTTCGCCTCCTGCTTGTCGATAATCATGAACGGCATGTCGAGATTATCCTGCGAGTCCATGATCCAGTTGATGGTGTTATTCACTTGAATCGATGTATGTTCGAGGGCGTATCGAGATATTGAATCCAACTGGTCGTAGGAATTTGCCTGAGCGACTTGCGGGGCGATAAAGGCAAGGATCAGCCACCCTAGACATAGTGTTTTCCTGGTAATCAAGGGCATGCCTCCAAAGGCGGTGATCCGTTTTGACATCATGCAGAACTACCACCAGCGCCATGACAGCGCTGGTAGCAGCTTGCCTCACTCACTGTTTCAGGTTCAGAAGCGGTCCTGCTTGGGCGCATAAACTGGCGCCACATAGGCATCGCTGGGCGATGTCACGAGATCGTCTTCCTGTAGCAGATCTACCCGGTCCAACTGCGATGTCGGCATAGTGATGGCGGCCGTGGCGAAGGTCAGCTCCAGCCCTTCCATTGTCTGTGTGGTGGATTCCTGATCCGAGTCGCCGTAAGTCGGATACACCGGAGCAAGGTAGACGGGCGTCAGGTAACCGGGAGTCGGATAGACGGGATCAGGGTAGCCGGAAGTCGGGTAGACGGGCGTCGGGTAGACGGGAGTCCGGTAGACGGGAGTCGGATAGACGGGCGTTGCTGCTCCCGGACCGACAGAAGTGGAGCTAACGAAGAGGGCGCCGTTAACGTAATTGATTTTATAGTTGCCTGGACTGAAAGTGCCACCCGTCGCATCCGCGGGAGTAATCGCATAAGGGCTGCCATCCACACTGGCCGTGGCGACCGCCCCGGGGCTTGTCAGGGTGACACCGGTCACCGTCTCTGCATTCACCAGCCCGACCGAGGTAAAGGCCTGGCGTGACAGCGGGTAGGTTTCCCCGAAGACCTTGGAGCCGTCATTGGCCGTGATGGTCAGGGGTGCCGGCGTGATATCCGCCCGGGTGAAATAGGTTCCAGCCGCAGGCGGGGTGCCGTCGTCATTGTAGGGGGCAAAGAGATCATACACGGGGTCGCTAAAGCTGGTTTCATAGGTAATCGGTTTTTCGGTGCCCACATCCTTGGTATCGAAGAGAGCGTTGCTTGTCGTACCCAGCGTAACGGGTGGTTGCGCAGAGGTGATATCGGGCTCGAAGCCACTGACGGTCGCGTCGCGCAAGCCGTCGTAGACCTTGTCTTCACCCTGCCCGAATACCCATGCTTTGGCATCTAGGCTTCCGCCGGCGTCAACCAGGGCCAGCTCATAAGCGAGAATTTCGGCTTCTGTGGTGGCATAACTTTCGGGGTTGAAACGCAGGACCAGGGTGCTGTCAGGGTCAGTGATGGTGATGCAATCGGCACAGGTAATGTCTACGGTGCCGCCGAGAATGGCGCCCGGTCCGGTACCGTCGTTGTCGGCAATCAGAATGACATCACCGGTTGTTACCGAAATCGCTGCCCCTACATTTACATCTTGGCCGGCAAGCGCGGTGAGGTCGCCGGTGGTTATGGTCGTTGCCGCATTGATATTGACGTCATCGTCGGCGATGAAACTCAGGTTGCCGGTGGTGGTGGTGACGGCCGCGTCAACGTTTACATCGCGCCCGGCATTTGCCACCAGGCTACCTAAAGTACCGGTAACCGCCGCGTCGATGTTGATGTCGCGATCGGCATTGAAGGTCAGCGTTGTCGGGTCTTCCCAGGTGACGAAGTTCATAACTGTGATATCACCATTGCCACTACCGCTGGCACCGCTGTTTTCCGTCGTCACGGTGATATTGCTGCTGCCCAGGCCGGTGACCAGATCGGCAACATTGATATTGGCCGCATTGACCCCGTCATCCGGGGCGAAGACATTGCCGGTTTCGGTCGCGCCCGAGGTAGCCGCATCGGAGATGGTGATATCCGCCGGGTCGAGCAACCACATGCCCAGGCTTCCATTGGGTGCGCGGGTATCGATCCTGATACCCGAGACGTCCAACCAGCCACCGGAGGTCTCGATCAGGCCGCCGTCACCGGATTGCGCACCGCCGCGCGCGCTGATGCTGCCGTAGGCGCGCGTCGAATCGTCCGCCCAGAGCACTGCCGTGCCGCCGTCACCCGTGGTGATGGCGTCGGCGTAGATGCTTGAATCGGCGCTCATATAGGTCGCGCTGGCGTTCGGCACAGCGGCATCCTTGCCCTGGTAGCCGCCGCCGATCAATACGCTGCCACCGCCGGCATCGCCGGACGCATCAACCACCGCATCATAGAGGCCGACATGATGGGCCGTTGCGGTGACGCTACCCCCGGTTTCCCCGGCCTCGGAGCCGGACACATCAAGGCTGCCCCCAAGGTTCAGGGTGCCGCTCTGCATGTCACCCGTCAGCATGATGGTGCCATTGCGGTTTTCGATGCTCTGGGCGCGGATCTCCCCGGTGTTGTTGACCGTTGACTGGAACAACTCGCCCGCCGACTGAGCGGTCATCAGGACCTTGCCGCCATCGGCCTGGATCATCCCACCGTTCTGCACCAGTGCATCCAGCGCGCCCTGGTTGACGGCCACATTCAGCAAGCCGTCGCCCGCCACGTCGAGGGTGATGGCGTCACCCGCCGCCAGTGCCACGGTGCCAAGATTGGCCTGGAGGGTGCCCTGGTTACTGACATCGGCTCCGAGAAGGGCGACATAACCGCCGTCGGCATTGATCGTGCCCTGGTTGACGATGCTGCCATCTCCCGTGCCCGCGAAATTGTAGCGACCGGCCATGAAGTCGCTGTCGCTGATGGCCAATGTCGAGGCCACCAGGCCGCCGACGTTGACCGACGCATTCTGACCGAAGAGCACGCCGTTCGGATTGATCAGGAAGACGCTGCCGTTCGCGGTGAGCGTGCCCATGATGGCCGAGGGATCTGACCCCAGGACCCGGTTGAGCGCCACTGCGCTGCTGTTGGGCTGGGCAAAGTTGACCGTTTCTCCCGAGGCAATATCAAACGCCTGCCAGTTGATGGCGGCATTCTGGGTGGATTGCTTGATTTCCATCACGGTCGCATCGCCACCGATTGTCGCACTGCCAGCCGACACCTCGCCGCCCACCGGCAGGGCCCAGGCGTTGCCGGTGACCGCCAGGAGCATTGACGCGATCAGCGGCTTCAGTGTGAAGCGGACTCCACTCGCTGAAACGCTACCGCTACCCCTGGCAATTTTCCTGCCGCCCCGCTTTGCAAACTCGGATACCGCGACAAAGGTGCCGATTTTCTGGTTCCAGATGGATTGGTAGATTCTGTTCATGATGTTTTCCAAGTATGTTGAACGTCTTGTTAATTAGATAAATGCCTATGTATAGGAAGAGCGATCAGAAATACTTGACCAGCTGTAACCAGAATTGGCCATCCGAATCCGGAGCTGAAGTGGCTTCTTCATTTCCGAGCTTATGGGCGTAGTAGGACTTGACGGAAAAATTGTTGTGGTCGATCCAGTTGACACCCACACCAGCTCCGCTCAAGGTGCGGTCATTGTCAGCGTTATCCCATGGATCCTTGTGGATAGTGACAGTCCCTGCATCGGCAAAGCCGATGAGATGTACGTTGCCAGGTACCTGCTCCGAAAGGCCCGCCAGCAGGAGTCTTGCTTCCAGAGTTGCCAGGTAGCCTTCATCGGCAAAGGCTTCACCCTGGGGATAGGCGCGTACGCCATACATGCCGCCGAGTGACATCTTCTCCGAAGCATCGAGATTTCCCGAGGCGAACTGGGCATTTACTGATCCATAGAGAGAGAGAATGTCGGTGAGTTGCTGTACACGCATGACATTCAAGCTTACTTTCTCGTATTGACCGTTGCTCCTCGCCGTAATGGCATCCACATCACGAGCGGCAGGCGTTTCGATATCGAGGTCGCCGGCATGCAGGGTGACAGAAGCCGCCGTCAGGCCGCCCGCACCCAGTTCATCGCGGTGGTCACCATGCAGACTCGCCGTTACCACATCGATATTCTTTTCGCTGATCAAGGGAAGGAAATCGAATCGATCCTCGAAGGTCTTGTGGTCGTAGCCAATTTGCGCATAGAGATTGCTCTGGCGTGAGCGGATCAGCGGGTAACGGCCGAAGACACTTGTAATCTGTGCCTCGCCTTCGCCACCCAGAGCACTGAATTCCTTGCCCAGTTCATATTCGAGATGACTGTAGGCAACGCCGGCGGTCGTCTTGCCAAACTGCATCTGGTAGGCGGCGCGACCATAATCGAGGCCGTCGAAACTGCTTAGCACGCGCAGGCTGGCCACATCGCCTCGTCCTGCCAGGTTGTTGATGTGAATCGTTCCGCCCAGTCGCTCCTCGCCGGTGTAGTAGTTGCCCGCGTTGTCGGCATCGATACTGCCTGTTACCCGCTGTCCTGGCGTGATATCGACGATCAGGTCAGCCGCTCCCACCGACTGGCCCGGCACCAGGGTCGACTGCACGTTGACCCCGGGGATGTCCGACAGCAGCAGAAGCCGGCTCTCGAGAGGGGCGCGGTTGATCACCTCACCCGTATCGACGCCACCGAGAAGGCCATCGGCCAGCCCATCCGAGAGATTGCTCTGGTTACGAAGGGTGACATCACCGTAGCGGCCTTCCACCACGGCGATCGTTACCGCACCATTCCCGATTGTCTGCGCGGGCAGGTAGGCCTGCGCGACAAAATAGCCGTTCTGGTGATAGAAATCGGTGATTCGGGCGGCCATTGCCTGTAGCTCGCCCAGGCTGAACTGTGCCCCTGGCCGGAAGCCGGTGAGAGAGAGGAGTTCCTTCTCGGAAAACAGGCTCTGTCCGCTCAGCTTCAGTGTATTGACCTCGATCCTTGCACTGCCGCCGGCATCCATTGCCGGCGCCTGTGGCTGTTGCACATTAATTTCCGGTGCCACTCTTTCTACTGTCGGCGATGGCGGGATTTGTTGAATCTGGCCACCGGCGCTGGGTAGAGCGCCGCCGGGAACTTGTGCAGCAACAATCCCTGAGCTTAATGCCAGGAGTGCAAAGGGTATAATTTTTTTCATCACCGTGATCGCCTTGATGTTTGCTATCTAATTTTATTAGAGTCTGTGGAGATCTCAGGCTCTTGTTTTTTAGTTTATGTTTAAACTAGTAAAGACTTTTTGAATCCGGTTGCTGACATGCCGGTCATGCAGACCACCGGAGATAGATGGTGTCGCTTTGCAATCTTCATTCTTTCTATAGCGTTGTAGCGGAAAAATGAAAAGAAAAACGAAAGATGAGGAGGGCGCCGTTTGGGAGGCGGTAAAATGGATCTGCCCTCAGTGGATGTCAATGTATTACATTTTATCCTGAGAGTCCTGTTTTATTGAAAAATGACTTTTTGTTTAAAATAAGGATTTCAAGGATGCGAGGATGCAAGTTTCGTGTTTATCTCTCTTTTTCAAGGCTTTAGGGAGCCTCAATAATGAGAAGTATGGTGGGCAGGCACACCGCCGTCTGTGCGCTAACGCACAGATAGAGCAATATAGCCGCCTTAATCACCGGGCTGAGATAAAAAAGATAGCGAGCAGTTCCTCTTGTAGAATCAAGATGTTCCTGCCAGAACACGATTCAAGAGGACTACTCGCCATGGGTGAAAGCTTATCTACCTGGACTCCCTCCTGCAACGGGTCCATCCGCGTCGAGATGAGCGGTCAGCGCACCACCAGCGACAGCGGCGCTCTGCTGCTGCGCGAGGCCCTCGACAGCAGCGGTGTCATTGATGCGCTGGAGGACAATCTGGTCGACCGTCGCGACCCGCAGTGCGTCCGTCACGCGCTGGCCAACCAAGTTCGTACCGTCGTGCTGCAACGGGCCATGGGTTGGTTCGATCTCAGCGATACCACCACGCTGCGCCGCGATCCGGTCTGGCAACTGGCGTGCAGCGATGCGCGGGGGACAACGCCATTGGCACAGGACCGGCCGTCTCAAGCCACGCTGTCGCGGTTGCTGACCTGCCTCGGTCGCAATGACAACATCGATACTTTGCATGAAGGGCTTCTGCGGCTGGCGATCTGGCGACTGACCGCGCTGAACGGCGGCGAACGCCCCAAACACCTGACGCTGGATATCGACGGCTTGCCGATCGAGGTCCACGGCCATCAGGGCGGGTCGTCCTACCATGGTCATGTCGGCGCACGGATCTATTCGCCACTAATCGCCTCGCTGGCCGAGACCGGCGACATGGTCGGTGGCTTGCTGCGCGAGGGCAACGCCGGCCCGGCCGAGAACGCCGACACCTGGATTCCACACCTGGTGCGTCGGCTCAACGAGAGCACCGGCGCCAGTGTTCGGGTGCGCATTGATGCGGGCTTCACCGACAACGACACGCTGGAGGCCCTGGAAGAGCGCGGCATCGAATACCTGGGACGGCTGCGCAGTCACTCAGGCCTCCAGAAGCTGGCGGCGCCGTACCTGAAACGGCCTCGAGGCCGCCCGCCCGAGCAACCTCGGGAGTGGTGCCATGACCTTGAGTACCAAGCCGGTTCCTGGCCAGCTCCACGGCGCGTCGTGCTGGTGGTGCAGGAGCGCCCCGATGATCTGCTGCTGCATGCCTTCTTCCTGGTTACCAACCTCGGCAAGTTCGACTGGCCACCTGAGAAGGTCCTGGCGCTCTACCGCAAGCGCGGTAGCGCCGAGGCCCACATGGGTGAGGTGAAGTCGGCGCTCGACGTGCACCTCTCCTCGACCGATCGTGGCGCCTCCACCGTCCAGGACGTGATGGCCCGCAACGAGGTGAGTCTGCTGCTGAGCCTCTGTGCCTACCAAGTGCTGCATGGCCTGCGTTGCCTGCTGGTCAGGCAAACCCGACAGGGGTGGAGCCTGATGCGGATGCACGAGCAGGTGCTCAAGGTCGCGGCGACGTTATCGCTGCACGCCCGGCGCATCACGGTTCACCTCGGCGATGCCGCCGACAAATGGTGGCCCACCTTGCTGAAGGGACTGCCTCGGCTGACGGCCCTGGCCTGACACTCGACATCACATGATCTAATCAGCCAACAGAGCGGCCACAACGGAGGTCGGCGGGCACGGCTGCACCGGCAGTAGACATAGATTCCTATTAGATATGAAAAGGCTGGATAGAAGGCGGATCGGGTATAGGCTGACCGACTACCAAGCGGCCGCATGACGTTAAAGTGGGTCGATGCCAGCAATCACTCGGTTCAACACCCTCGTTCGACCCCCTGATGAATGAGGCGGGCTAACGCACAATTGGAGCGATGCAGGCACCTCAAGTCCCCTCATTCTGGCATCAGGGGTATCTTGAAGGTGTCCAGCGCCAACGGGGCGTCGGTCGCGCTTCAAGTGGGGTCGTCGCCTAGTCCACTGCCAGCTTACAATTCTGTCACTCACACCCTCCGGGAGCACTCATGGCACGACCGGCCTTCGATACCCTGCGCGCCCTGGCCATCACCAGCCAAGCGCTGGGCTTCATCCTGATCATCACTCTGGAGACCCTGATGGGGGATGCCGCGCGTCCCTGGCAGGGCTGGACCCTGGCAGTGATGGTGACAGCTGCCATCGGGATTGCCTTGGTGCGGCTCTACCGGCGCAACAGGTCTCGCAAGGCGATGGCCAGGCGACTGGCCGATGACGGGGAAGATTCATGACCGACTCGACGTCCGAGGATGCCTCGGAGGCATCACCGTCACGCCTGTCGCGCCTCAAGGTTCCGCTGGGGCTGATATTGGGACCGCTGGCGTTCCTGCTGCTGGCGTTGATGGAGGTGCCGGCTGACATGCCACCGGCGGCCTGGAAGGTGGTGGCGCTGACCGCCTGGATGGCGACCTGGTGGGTGCTGGAGCCGGTGCCTATCGCCGTCACCGCCCTGCTGCCGGTGGCCGTGCTGCCGCTCATGGGTGTGGCGCCCATCGACCAGGTAGCGGCACCCTATGCCAATCCCTTGATCTTCCTCTTCCTCGGTGGCTTCCTGCTGGCAGAGGCGATCCAGCGCTGGAGCCTGCATCGGCGCATTGCCATGCTGGTGCTGCGACTCTCCGGGCTGCGTCCGGATCGGCTGGTGGGTGGCTTCATGGTCGCCACGGCGGCACTGAGCATGTGGGTCAGCAATACTGCCACCGCGGCGCTGATGGTGCCCATCGGCATCTCGGTGCTGACCATGCTGGAGCGAGAGGGTGGCGAGGGTGGCAGCCATCACATGGCCCTGACTCTGCTGCTGGGGATCGCCCTGGCGGCCAACATCGGTGGCATGGGCACCCTGATCGGCACGCCACCCAATGCGCTGCTGGCCGGCTTCATGGCCGACAACTACGACATCAGGATAGGCTTCGCCCAGTGGATGCTGGTGGCCGTGCCTCCCGCCCTGCTGTTGCTGGTGCTCGCCTGGTGGCTGCTGACCCGCTGGATCTATCCGGTGAGCCACGAAGAGCTGCCAGGGGTGGCGCAGATGCTCCGCGAGCAGGCTGAGGACCTGGGGCGCATGAGCCCTCCCGAGCAGCGAGTGGCGGTGATCTTCGTCCTCGTCGCCCTGGCTTGGGTCACCCGGCCGCTGCTGGAATCCTGGCTGCAGGTGTCGCTCAGTGATGCCGGCATCGCCGTGATCGGGGCCTTGCTGCTGTTCGTGGTGCCGGCGCGCTGGCGTCAGCGCCAGTTCCTGATGGACTGGGACAGCGCCCGTCAGCTGCCTTGGGGGGTGCTGGTGCTGGTTGGTGGCGGGCTCAGCCTGGGCACGGCGATCGAGGGAAGCGGTCTGGCCGCGGCAGTGGCCGAGGGGCTCGGGGCCTTCGGCACCTGGCCGACCTGGGGCTTGGTGGCCATGGTCGTGGTGGTGGTGATGCTGATGAGTCACGTGACCAGCAATACCGCCACCGCGGCGGCGATCCTGCCGCTGACCGCCGCGCTAACCGTTAGCCTGGGTGCCAGCCCGCTGCTGCTCTCGATACCGGTGGCCATGGCGGCGAGCTGCGCCTTCATGCTGCCGGTGGCAACCCCGCCCAATGCCGTGGTGTTCGGCAGCGGGCGGCTGAGCGTGGCGGAGATGATGCGCGCCGGGGCGCTGATAGGGCTGGCGGCGGTCCTGGTCATCACATTAGTGGTGTTTGTCCTGGCCATGCCGGTGCTGGGGTTCGGCTGGGGAGCTTGATTCAGGACAATGCTGAATTTTCGTCAGCCTCTAGGCTTAAGTTCAGGAGGGGTGCCGCGGGGTATCCCGATGTGTCACTAGAAGGGTAGATATCATGTATCAGTCAATCCTCGTTCCCGTCGACGGTTCCACCCATGCCGAGCACGCGCTCAAGGTAGCCGCTCAGCTGGCTAAAGGAACATCCGCCACCCTGCATCTGATGACCGTGGCCGAGTTTCCGCCGGACAACCTCGGCCTGTTCACCGGTGGTACTCCCGAACCCTTCACCGAGGAGGATCGCGATAAGCTGGCGGCCGGCATGAAGGAGGAGGCCCGCAAGGCGATCGACAAGGCTCGGGCCGCCGCCGACTTCTCGGGCATCGAGGTTCAGGAGGTCGTCCGCCAGGGCCGGCCGGCGGAGTTGATCATCCAGGAGGCCAAGACGCTGGGTGCCGATGTCATCGTCATGGGCAGCCGCGGCATCAGCGACGTGCGCGGCATGGTGTTCGGCAGTGTCTCTCACAAGGTCAGCCATGCCGCCGACTGTTCGGTCATTACCGTGACGTGACGAGAGCTTCCTTGTGCGTTTCTCTTGCGCCCGGTCGCGCCTCTTGTAGCAACCGGGCGCAATGTCTTACTCACGAGGCGGTGATGGATAGACATAGCGGTCGCGCCGACCGGGACGGTGCGCCTGCTCTTGGTTCAAGCCTCTGACCAAGCCCCAGCTCATGAGTACCAATGCCAGCGAGAAGGGGAGTCCCATCGCCACGGCAGCCGTCTGAAGGGGGGTAAGGGCCGCGGTGGCGTTGCCGGCGACGGCCCAGCCAGCGGCGAGCAGCACCGCCGCGATTACGCCCTCCAATACTGCCCAGAACAGGCGCTGTGCCTTTTTGGGATGAGGGTCGCCGCCGTTGGTCAGCATGTCTACCACCAGGGAGCCGGAGTCCGACGAAGTGGCAAAGAACAGCGAAACCACCAGGATCGCCAGCAAGGATGCTAGGGTGCCCAACACGGGCCAGACGGGCAACTGGTTGAGCAGGATGAACATGGCGTCGTTGGTGCCAGCCTGCCTTAGGGGGTTGTCGGGGTCGTTCAGGATTCCCTCCAGCGCACTGCCGCCGAAAATGGCGAACCAGACGATGGACGCGCCGACGGGGGCCATCAGGGTGCCACCGATGAAGGAACGGATGGTGCGACCCCGAGAGACGCGAGCGATGAAGATGCCGACAAAGGGGGACCAGGAAATCCACCACCCCCAGTAGAAGAGAGTCCAGTTACCCAGCCATTCTGAGCCCGCCGGCGAGAACGAATACATCTGGAAGCTATTCTCCGGTAGATGCTGCAGGTAGCGGCCCGTGCTGTTGACCATCAACTCGAGAATGAAAACAGTCGGCCCGACCACAAACACGAAGACGGCCAGCAGGCTCGCCAGGTACATGTTGATCACCGACAGTCGGCGGATGCCGGCGTCGAGACCCAGCATGACCGAGGTGACCGCCACCGCGGTGATCAGCCCGATGATGAGGACCTGAGAGGTCGCCCCGACCTCTACACCGAAGACATTATTGAGACCGGCATTGATTTGCGTGGCCCCGAGTCCCAGTGAGGTCGCCAGCCCGAAGAGGGTGCCGAAGACGGCCAGGATGTCGATGAGGTGTCCCACAGGGCCGTAGATGTGCTTGCCGATCAAGGGGTACAGCGCTGCGGCGGGGCGCATGGGCAAGCCCTTGCGGAAGCAGAAATAACCCAGCGACAGTCCGACCACGATGTAGATGGCCCAAGGGTGCAGGCCCCAGTGGAAGATGGTGATTTCCATGGACTCCAGGGCGGCCTGACTGGTGCCTCCCTCGCCGACGGGCGGGTCGTTGAGGTGGAAGACGGGTTCGGCAACACCGAAGAACACCAGGCCGATGCCCATACCGGCGGTGAACAGCATCGAAAACCATGACAGGGTCGACCACTCAGGGCGACTGTCGTCGGGCCCGAGGCGGATTCGCCCCCAGCGGCTGCACATCAGCACCAGCACCAGCACCAGGAAGCCGCTGGCGCACAGCATGTACCACCAGCCGAAGATCTGGGTGATCCAGTTGTTGATGTCGGAAGCGATGGCGCCAAGATGCGAAGGCGCCGTTACCCCCCAGCTGACGAAGGCTAGAGCCAGGATCGCCGAGAAGAGAAAGACCGGCAGGTTGGTATGTTTGCGTAGGTAGTCGCGCATCGCGCCACCTCCTAAGCCGTTGGTTGTCCTGATTAGTGTAGGGCACGCTCGCGCGATAACGCTCGTCACGCCGAGGTCTCTACTGGGCTCAATAACGGTGAGTGAATGCTGGCGCACGATCGGAATCCTGCCGCGTATCGCCTTCTCTGCCACCCGGAATGCAATCCAACGAAAAACGGCCACCGCCCTGATGAGCTAAGTGGCCGTTTTTACTGATGTTTTTGGTCGGAGTAGCAGGATTCGAACCTACGACCTCTGCCTCCCGAAGGCAGCGCTCTACCAAGCTGAGCTATACTCCGAATCTTCTTGTGCCGGACCCTTGGCGACCGACGGGGCGAATTATACCCAAGCCTTGCCGGCATGCAAGCCCCTCGAGCGGCTGTGCACCGCTCACGTCTGCCGGTCGACGGCTAGGCGGGCGAGCTGGGCCATGCTGTCGCGGAAGGGGCTCTCGGGCAGGGCGTTGAGCTGTACCAGGGCCTTGTCGGCCATCTCCTCGGCGCGGGCCCGGGTATAGTCCAGGGCGCCGGTGTCGCGGACGATAGTGAGCACCTCATCCAAGTGGTCGAGGCCGCCCTTGCGAATAGCCTCACGCACCAGCTTTCGCTGCGCCGGGGTGCCGGCGGCCATGGCCTGGATCAGCGGCAGGGTCGGCTTGCCCTCGGCCAGGTCGTCGCCCACGTTCTTGCCCATCGCCTCGGCGTCGCCCTGGTAGTCGAGCAGGTCATCGATCAACTGGAAGGCCAGGCCCAGGTAGCGGCCGTAGTGCTGGAGGGCCGCCTCCTGGTCGGGGCTGGCATCGGCGAGGATGGCGCCGCTATGGCTGGCCGCCTCGAAGAGCATGGCGGTCTTGCCCTGGATGGTCTCGAAATAGGCTGCTTCGTCTGTGTCGGGATTACCCACGTTGGTGAGCTGCTGCACCTCGCCCTCAGCGATGGTGCAGGTAGCCCGCGAGAGCACGTCCATGATGCGCATGGAGCCCACTTCCACCATCATCTGGAAAGAGCGTGAATAGAGGAAATCGCCCACCAGCACCGAGGGGGCATTCCCCCAGGCATCGTTGGCCGTGGCCTTGCCGCGGCGCATATGGGACTCGTCGACCACGTCGTCATGCAGTAGCGTCGAGGTGTGCATGAACTCGACCAGGGTGGCCAGGGTGATGTGTCGGTTGCCCTGATAGCCCAGCGAGCGCGCCGCCAGCAGCACCAGCAGCGGGCGCAGCCGCTTGCCGCCGCTCTCGATGATGTACTGGCCAATGGTCTCCACCAGCGGGATGCGCGAGGCAAGCTGGTCCATGATCGTGCGGTTCACGGCGAGGAAGTCATCGGCGACCGCGGCGTGGAGCGGCGACGCAGGGGCGGGGCGGGATGACTGGGGCGGTGCGGCGTTGGCAGGCATGGGGGTGGTTTCGACGAGTAATGGGTGCCGGGGCGAGAGGCGCCCCTTCTGGCTTCGGGTTGCCGGCCATGCTATGGGCCCCCTATGGGGGCGTCAAGCCGGCTCTGCCGGGCCCTCGGCCGGGTCGGCGGCATCGCTTTCCGAGCCCGCATCACGGGTTGTACGGTCGTTCGCCCGCGGTTATAATCTGCGACCCACTCATCTTGCTCCCTGTCAGATGGCTGCCGGAAGGGGCGCCACTCGCAGCAGGTCGATGAAGAGCCAACACCCGATGAGTCCTGGAGAGAAAAGCATGTACGCAGTTATCAAGAGCGGTGGCAAGCAGTACCGCGTTCAGGAAGGCCAGACTCTCAAGCTCGAGAAGCTGGAAGTGCCGACCGGCGACACCATCGAGTTCGATGAGGTTCTGCTGGTGGGCAACGACGAGGACGTCACGGTTGGCGCCCCGCTGGTCGACGGTGCCAAGGTGGCAGCCGAGGTCGTCTCCCACGGCCGTGGTGACAAGGTCACCATCATCAAGTTCCGTCGTCGTAAGCACTCCATGAAGCGTCAGGGCCACCGCCAGTGGTTCACTGAAGTCAAGATCACCGGGATCTCCGCGTAAGCGCCGCGCCAGCGGAACGCTTTTCGAGATATTCCCCTGAACGAGCGAGGACTTTGCAATGGCTCACAAGAAGGCAGCGGGCTCCACACGTAACGGTCGCGACAGCGAATCCAAACGCCTCGGCGTAAAGCTGTTCGGCGGCCAGGTCGTCAACCCGGGCAACATTATCGTGCGTCAGCGTGGCACCAAGTTCCATGCTGGCACCGGCGTCGGTATCGGCAAGGACCACACGCTGTTCGCGCTGGACGAGGGCGTGGTCAAGTTCGAGACCAAGGGTCCGAAGAATCGCAAGTTCGTCAGTATCGTCTCTGCCTGAGGCACTGATGCTTGCAGCGAGAAGGCCCCGCCCAGGCGGGGCCTTCTTGTATCATGGCGGCACAGGCCGTCAGGAGAGTAAGAGATGCAGTTCGTCGACGAAGCCTCGATCATCGTGGAAGCCGGTAATGGCGGCAATGGCTGCCTGAGCTTCCGCCGCGAGAAATACGTGCCCAAGGGAGGCCCCGACGGCGGCGATGGGGGCCATGGCGGCACCGTCTACCTGATCGGTGACGATGCCCTCAACACCCTCATCGACTTCAAGTATCAGCGCTTCTACAAGGCGCAGAATGGCCAGCCCGGCATGGGGCGACAGATGAGCGGGCGCGCCGGCGAGGATCTGCACGTCAAGGTGCCGGTAGGCACCACGGTGATCGATGAGGACACCCTCGAGGTGATCGCCGACGTCACCGAGATCGGGCAGGTGGTGCCGGTCGCCCAGGGTGGTCGTCGGGGGCTTGGCAACATCCACTTCAAGTCCTCCACCAACCGGGCACCGCGGCGAACTACGCCGGGCACCGAAGGCGAGCGTCGCAATCTGCGCTTCGAGATGAAGGTGATGGCCGACGTGGGCCTGCTGGGCATGCCCAATGCCGGAAAATCGACGCTGATCCGCTCCGTCTCCGCGGCCAAGCCCAAGGTGGCCAACTATCCGTTCACTACTCTGGTGCCTAACCTGGGCGTGGTGCAGCTCGGCCTGCACGAGCACTTCGTGATGGCCGACGTGCCCGGCCTGATCGAGGGCGCCTCGGACGGCGCCGGCCTCGGGCTTCGCTTTCTCAAGCACCTGACCCGCACCCGGCTGTTGTTCCACGTGGTCGACGTCGCGCCTTTCGACGAATCCGACCCGGTGGAGGCCGCCGAGGCGATCATTCACGAGCTGGGCGAGTTCTCGCCGGCGCTGGCCGAGCTGCCGCGCTGGCTGGTGCTCAACAAGCTCGACCTGCTGCCGGCCGAGGAGCGCGAGGCGGTAGCCGACAAGATCGTTCGCCGGCTCGGCTGGGAGGGACCGGTGTTTCGTATCTCGGCGATCTCCAGCGACGGCACCGATGCCCTGGTCCAGGCCGCCCACCGCTGGCTCACCGAGCAGCGTCGCCTCGAGAACGAGGACGAGGAGGCCGCCGAGCGGGCCCGCGAGATGCGCGTGCGGATGGAGGACGAGGCGGTGGCCCGCACCGAGGCCCGCCTGGGTCGCAAGCGCAAGCGCGACGACGAGGATGACGACGATTTCGATGACGACGACTTCGACGTCGAGGTCGAGTACGCGCCCTGAGGATCGTGAGCGAATGGAGCACAACGAGCAGGTGGCAGGCCGCGAGGCGCTGATGGGCGCCCGCCGGGTGGTGGTAAAGATCGGCAGTGCGCTGCTGACAAATGACGGCCGCGGCCTCGACGAGGCGGCCATCGGTGGCTGGGTTGATCAGATCGCCGAACTGCATCACCGAGGCATCGAGGTGGTGCTGGTCTCCTCCGGTGCGGTGGCTGCCGGCATGGTGCGCCTGCGCTGGCAGGTTCGGCCCTCGGCGGTCCACGAGCTCCAGGCCGCGGCAGCGGTGGGCCAGAATGGCCTCACCCAATGCTACGAGGGTCACTTCGCCCGCCACGGTCTGATTACCGCCCAGGTGCTGCTCACCCACGACGACCTCTCTAACCGCAAGCGCTACCTCAACGCCCGCTCGGCGCTGCGCACTCTGGTATCGCTGGGGGTGGTGCCGGTGGTCAACGAGAACGACACCGTGGTCACCGACGAGATCCGCTTCGGCGACAACGACACCCTAGGGGCCCTGGTGGCCAACCTGCTGGAGGCCGACGCCCTGGTCATCCTCACCGATCAGGAGGGGCTGTTCGATGCCGACCCGCGCAGCCACCCCGAGGCGCGGCTGATCGCCGAGGGGCGTGCCGACGACCCGAGCCTGGCCGCGGTGGCCGGCGGCGGCGGGGTGCTGGGTCGTGGCGGCATGACCACCAAGGTGCGGGCGGCCCAGCTCGCGGCCCGTTCCGGCGCGGTCACGGTGATCGCCAGCGGCCGCCAGCCGGCAGTGCTCGGCCGTCTGCTTGAGGGTGAGCGATTGGGTACCCTGTTGCTGCCCGAGCAAGCGCCCATGGCAGCGCGCAAGCGCTGGCTGGCGGGGCAGCTGCAAGTGCGCGGCACCCTGACGCTGGATGCCGGCGCGGTGAAGGTGCTCAAGAGCAGCGGCTCCAGCCTGTTGGCGGTCGGGGTGACCGCGGTAAGTGGCCAGTTTCGTCGTGGCGACATGGTGCTCTGCGTCGATGACCAGGGGCGTCGCGTGGCCAAGGGACTGGTCAACTACGGCGCCGACGAAGCCCGCCTGCTGGTCGGCAAGCCCAGCCACCAGATCGAGGCCATCCTCGGCTACATGGAATCGCCGGAGTTGATCCACCGCGACAACCTGGTGGTGCTGTAGCACTCCCGCAAGAACTATGGCAAGCACGGGGTTGGCGTGATAGGATGCGCCATCCTCTCAGACACGGCCCCTAAGCGACTGCGTTCAATAGCGCAGCCGGCAATATGGCCAGGCCGGCGGGGATTTTTTATTTCCCTGTTGGATCATACCGTTATCAAGTGTCGCCCACAGATGGCGACCACAACTTTCTCCAAGGAGACAGTCAGTGGCGAACAGCAAGCAAGCCCGCAAGCGTGCCCGTCAGTCGGAAGGCCGTCGTGTCCTCAAGGCGAGCCAGCGCAGCATGGTCCGTACCTACATCAAGCACGTCGTCAAGGCCATCAACGGCGGTGACCACGCCCAGGCCATGGACGCCTTCAAGCAGGCGCAGCCGGTCATCGACCGCATCGCCGACAAGGACGTGCTCTCCAAGAAGAAGGCCGCGCGCCTGAAGAGCCGCCTGAACAAGCGCATCAAGGCACTCGCGGCGTAAGCCGGGAGCGCCAGAAGGAAAACCGGCTGCGGCCGGTTTTTTTGTGCCTGTGACTCTTGCCGAGTGCCCGCCGAGGGCACCGAACGAGGATAGAGACGGTGACGGAGCACGAACAGCCGCCCGAATCCCGGGACGACGAACGAAAGACGCCTGACGACGCGCCTCGCCCGCCGGCCGTCGAGGAACATGACCGCGTGGTGGCGCCCAAGGCCGGTGGCCTGATGCGCTCCGGGCTGGTGGTCAGCATGATGACCATGCTCTCGCGGGTGATGGGGCTGGCGCGCGACGTGGTGATCGCCACCCTGTTCGGTGCCGGCGACGGGGCCGACGCCTTCTTCGTCGCCTTCAAGATCCCTAACTTTCTGCGCCGCCTGTTCGCCGAAGGGGCCTTCAACCAGGCCTTCGTGCCGGTGCTCTCGGAGTACGCCACGCGGGGCAGCAAGCGCGAGGTGAAGGAACTGCTCGATGCGGTGGCCGGTAGCCTCGCGTCGGTACTGGCGCTGATCACGGCGCTGGCCATGCTCGCCTCGCCCTGGCTGGTGTGGGCCTTCGCGCCCGGCTTCGGGCGCGACCCGGAGAAGCTGGCGCTGACCGCCGACATGCTGCGGCTCACTTTCCCGTACCTGCTGCTGATCTCTCTCACCGCCTTCGCCGGCAGCACGCTCAACACCTGGAACCGCTTCGCCGTTCCGGCCTTCACCCCGGTGCTGCTCAACCTCTCGCTGATCGGCGCGGCAATCCTGCTTACGCCGCTGTTCGAGGAGCCGGCCATGGCGCTGGCTTGGGGCGTGCTGATTGCCGGCGGCGCCCAGTTGGCCTTCCAGGTGCCCTTCCTCGCGCGGTTGGGACTGCTGCCGCGACCCTGGCCCGATTTCGCCCACAGCGGCGTGCGGCGCATCCTGCGGCTCATGGCACCGGCGCTGTTCGGCGTCTCGGTCTCGCAGATCAACCTCCTGCTCGACACCGTGCTGGCCTCGCTGCTGGCGGCGGGCAGCGTTTCCTGGCTCTACTACTCGGATCGCCTGGTGGAGCTGCCGCTGGGGGTGTTCGGCATCGCCATCGGCACGGTGATTCTGCCGGCGCTCTCCAGGCGCCATGCCGAGCAGTCCGGCGAGCACTTCGCCGCCATGCTCGACTGGGCGATCCGTACCGTGTTGCTGCTCGGCTTGCCCGCCGCCCTGGCCCTGGCCGTGTTGGCCGAGCCGCTGCTGATCGCCCTGTTCCACTATGGCGCCATGACCGAGCACGATATCGCCATGGCGGCGATGAGTCTGCGGGCCTATGCCTTCGGGTTGGTGGCCTTCATGCTGATCAAGGTGCTGGCGCCGGGCTTCTTCGCCCGCCAGAACACCGCTACTCCGGTGAAGGTGGGCATCATCGCCATGGTCGCCAACATGGTCTTCAACCTGATCCTGGTCTGGCCCCTGGCCCATGCCGGCCTGGCGCTGGCCACGGCGCTCTCGGCCTTCCTGAACGCCGGCCTGCTGGGCTGGCTGCTCTACCGCCAGGGTGTACTGGTCTTCCAGCCCGGCTGGAGGCGCTACGCCGTGCAGCTGCTCGGCGGCTGTACGGTGATGAGCCTGGGGCTGGCCTGGCTGGCGCCCGAGTGGCAAGCCTGGCTCGACTGGAGCGTCTGGACCCGTGCCGGCTGGCTGGCAGTGCTGGTGCTCGCCGGGGTGGCGGTCTACTTCGCCTGGCTGATGGCCTTCGGGGTACGGATTCGGCATTTCCGGATGAAGGGGTGAGGGATGCGAACAAACTGCCGCTTCGCGACAGATCGCGACGCAAGCGTTGCTCCCACAATTCATGTCCGGTGGTTTGGGATGCATGTGGGAGCTGTGCTTGCACGGCGATAAGCGGAGAGCACCCATCACCGTGCCAGTCGAAGCATCGAACCGCAGCTCCCACAAGAAACAGCCGGGAAAGACCAAGCCGCGCCGGCTGTCAAGGGGCCCCCGGTCCGTTATAATCGTGGACTTTATTTCCCAGCGCGACGACGCCCATGCGAGTGATTCGAGGACTGCACAACCTGCGTGACGAGGATCGCGGCTGCGTGGCCACCATCGGCAACTTCGATGGCGTGCACCGCGGCCACCGGGCGATCCTCGAGCAGTGCCGCGAGCATGCCGCCCGGCTCGGCCTGCCAGTGACCGTGGTGGTCTTCGAACCTCAGCCGCGTGAGTTCTTCGCCGGCGACCAGGCGCCGCCGCGGCTGACCCGCCTGCGCGACAAGGTGGCGCTGCTCGGCGAATGCGGGGTCGACTCCATCCTCTGCCTGCCCTTCAACGACGCCCTGCGTAGCTTGACCGCGCTGGAGTTCATCGAGCGGGTGCTGGTGGACGGCCTGGGCGTACGCCACCTGGTGGTGGGCGACGACTTCCGTTTCGGCTGCGACCGCCGCGGCGACTTCCATCTGCTCACCGAGGTGGGGGAGTCCCGCGGCTTTGGCGTCGAGCATACTCGCACTTTCACCATCGACGGCGAGCGGGTCTCCAGCACCCGGGTGCGTACCCTGCTGGCCAGTGGCAACTTCGCCGCTGCGGCGCGCTTGCTGGGCCAGCCCTACCGGCTGGGCGGCCGGGTGGTGCCCGACCGCCAGCTGGGCCGCACCATCGGCGTGCCTACCGCCAACCTGCCGCAGCCGGCCCTGTCGCTGGCCCTGCAGGGCGTCTATGCGGTTGTCACCGAACTCCCCGACGGGCGCTGCCTGCCTGGCGTGGCCAACATCGGCTGGCGCCCCACGGTGGGCAGCGAGCGGCCGGTGCTCGAGGTGCACCTCTTCGATTTCGACGGTGACCTCTACGGTGAGCGCCTCACGGTGTTCCCCTGCGCCAAGCTGCGCGGCGAGGTGAAGTTCGCCCACTTCGACGAGCTCAAGGCGCAGATTCGCACCGACCAGGCACGCGCTCGCGCCTTCTTTCTTCAGCACCCCGCCGCCGGTGCCGTTCTACAGCACCCCGCCGCTGGTGCCGTTGCCGGGCATGCCGGCGCGGACGATTCTCTTCCTCTGGCATCGGCGCCGCTGGCGCGCGAGGCCGTGACTTCCGATTCCTCGGCGGGCCATCCCGCCGACCACGACGACGGCTGACCCCCAGGATATGAGCGACTACAAGCACACGCTGAATCTGCCAGAAACCGACTTTCCGATGCGCGGCATGCTGCCCAAGAAGGAGCCCGCCCGGGTGGCGCAGTGGAAGGAGATGGACCTTTACCATCGTCTGCGTGAGGAGCGCCAGGGCAGGGAGCTGTTCGTGCTTCACGACGGCCCTCCCTACGCCAACGGCAGCATCCACATCGGTCATGCCGTCAACAAGATCCTCAAGGACATCATCGTCAAGTCGAAGAACCTGGCCGGCTTCGATGCCCCCTACGTGCCCGGCTGGGACTGCCACGGCCTGCCCATCGAGCACAAGGTGGAGACCACCCACGGCAAGCACCTCGAGCCGGGCAAGGCCCGCGAGCTGTGTCGCGAGTACGCCGCCGAACAGATCCATGGCCAGCTCGCCGACTTCGTGCGCCTGGGCGTGATCGGCGACTGGGACAAGCCCTACCGCTCCATGGACTACGCCAACGAGGCCGGCGAGATCCGCGCGCTGGCCGAGATGGTCGAGGCCGGCTATGTCTTCAAGGGCCTGAAGCCCGTCAACTGGTGCTTCGACTGTGGCTCGGCGCTGGCCGAGGCCGAGGTGGAATACCAGGACAAGAAGTCCGACGCCATCGACGTCGCCTTCCCGGTGGAAGATGCCGACCGCCTGGCCGCGGCCTTCGGCCTCGACCGGCTTTCCAAGCCGGCGGCCATCGTGATCTGGACCACCACGCCCTGGACCATCCCCGCCAACCAGGCGCTTAACGTACATCCCGAGTTCACTTATGCCCTAGTGGATACCGGCGAGCGGCTGCTGGTGCTGGCCGAGGAACTGGTGGAGTCGTGCCTCGAGCGCTTCGGGCTGGAAGGCGAGATCATTGCAACCGCCACCGGCGAGCGCCTCGACGGACTGGAATTTCAGCATCCCTTCTATGACCGTCTGTCGCCGGTCTACCTGGCCGACTATGTCGAGGTCGAGGTCGGCAGCACCGGTATCGTCCACTCGGCCCCGGCCTACGGCGTCGACGACTTCGTCACCTGCCGAGCCCACGGCATGGAATTCGACGAGATCGAGAGCCCGGTGCAGGGCAACGGCGTCTATGTCGATGACCTGCCGTTCTTCGGCGGCCAGATGATCTGGAAGGCCAACCTGCAGATCGTCGCCAAGCTCGACGAAGTGAGCGCGCTGATGGCCCACCAGACCATCACCCACAGCTACATGCACTGCTGGCGCCACAAGACCCCGGTGATCTACCGCGCCACTGCCCAGTGGTTCGTGGGTATGGACCTAGAGGGTCGCGACGGCAAGACCCTGCGTGAGCGGGCGCTGGCCGGCATCGAGGCGACCACCTTTACGCCGGCCTGGGGCCAGGCGCGCCTGCACAGCATGATCGCCAACCGCCCGGACTGGTGCATCTCCCGCCAGCGCAACTGGGGCGTGCCGATCCCCTTCTTCCTGCACAAGGCGACCGGTGAGCTGCACCCGCGCACCGTGGCGCTGATGGAGATGGCCGCCCAGCTCGTGGAGCAGGAGGGCATCGACGCCTGGTTCCGCCTCGACCCGGCGGAGCTGCTGGGCGAAGAAGCTGCTGACTACGACAAGGTCACCGACACCCTGGACGTCTGGTTCGATTCCGGCACAACTCACCGCCACGTGCTGCGTGGCTCGCACCCCCATGGCCACGAGAGTGGCCCGCGCGCCGATCTCTACCTGGAGGGCTCCGACCAGCACCGCGGCTGGTTTCATTCCTCGCTGCTCACCGGCTGCGCCATCGACGGCCACCCACCGTATCGCGGCCTGCTCACCCACGGCTTCACCGTGGACGCCCATGGCCGCAAGATGTCCAAGTCGGTGGGTAACGTGGTGGCGCCCCAGGAGGTGATGGACAAGCTCGGCGCCGACATCCTGCGCCTCTGGGTGGCCTCCACCGACTATGGCGGCGAGATGGCGGTTTCCGACGAGATCCTCAAGCGCACCGCCGATGTCTACCGCCGCATCCGCAACACCTCGCGTTTCCTGCTCGCCAACCTCAATGGCTTCGAGCCGGATCGCGATGCCGTGCCGTTCAACGAGATGCTGGCGCTGGACCAGTGGGTGGTCGATCGTGCCGCCCAGTTGCAGGCGCGCATCGAGACCGCCTACGAGGAGTATCGCTTCCTCGACGTCTACCAGCAGGTGCACGGCTTCTGTGCACGGGAGCTGGGCGGCTTCTATCTGGACGTGATCAAGGATCGCCAGTACACCACCCAGGCCGACTCCGTGGCGCGCCGCAGCGCCCAGACCGCGCTCTACCAGGTGGTCGAGGCGCTGGTGCGCTGGGTGGCGCCGATCCTCTCCTTCACCGCCGAGGAGATCTACGAGAATATCCCGGGAAAGCGCGGCGACAGCGTGCTGCTGGCCAAGTACTTCACCGGGCTCGAGACGCTCGCCGATGACGCCGCCATGGGCCGCGACTTCTGGGAGCAGGTGCTGGAGGTCAAGCAGGCCGTCAACAAGTGCCTGGAGGACGCCCGCAACGCCAAGGCCATCAAGGGCAGCCTGGCCGCCGAGGTCACCCTCTACGTGGACGACGCCCTGCAGGCCACACTCGCCAAGCTGGGCGACGAGCTGCGCTTCGTGATGCTGACCAGCGAGGTGCGCCTGGCGCCGCTCGCGGAGGGCAAAGGCGCCGAGGCCACCGAGCTCGAGGGACTCAAGGTGGCCGTGGCCGAGAGCCCCAACAACAAGTGCGAGCGCTGCTGGCATCACCGCCCGGAGGTGGGCACCCACTCTGAGCATCCGGATCTCTGCGGGCGCTGCATCGGCAACCTGCCGGACGGCCCCGGCGAGACGCGTCACTATGCCTGATCGCCAAGCCTCACCCGGCAAGCAGGCCGATGCAGGCGGAGCCGCCTCGGTGCCGCCGATGTACAAGCCCCTGCGCTGGCTGTGGCTGGCATTGGCGGTGATCGTGCTGGACCTGGCCACCAAGTATCTGGCCAGCGGGCTGCTCGACTACGCGCGGCCGGTGGAAGTGCTGCCGTTCTTCGACCTGACGCTGCTGCACAACACCGGCGCGGCCTTCAGCTTCCTGGCCGGCCATCCCGGCTGGCAGCGCTGGTTCTTCGCCACCATCGCCGTGGGTGCGAGTATCGGCCTGACGATCTGGATGCGTCGCCTCAAGGCCGACGAGACGCTTCTGGCGGTATCGCTGGCGCTTATCATCGGCGGGGCGCTCGGCAACCTCTACGACCGTCTGGTGCACGGCTATGTGGTGGACTTCCTCTCCTTCCACGTGGTCGGCTGGTACTACCCCGCCTTTAACGTGGCGGACATCGGCATCACCCTGGGCGCCATCGGCCTGATCTGGGAATCGCTGTTCGGCGAGAAGCGCCGAGCGCGCCGCCGTGGCTGAGGAACCCGCAGCCCGCTTCGCCGTCCAAGCGGCCATCATCTTCACGAACTTCATGTACGAAACTTCATGCACGCTTCGAGAGACACGCCATGAGCCACCAGGAACCCCAGGGTCTTCGCATCGATGAAGGCATGGAAGTGACCCTGCACTTCACCCTCAGCATGGAAGATGGCACCGTGGTGGATTCCACCCGTGACAAGCAGGCCGCCACCTTCCAGGTGGGCGACGGCAACCTGCCGCCCGGCTTCGAGCACCCCCTCAAGGGGCTGACGACCGGCGAGACCGGCAGCTTCGAGATCACTCCCGAGCACGCCTTCGGCCAGCACAACCCCCAGAACATCCAGCTGCTCAAGCGCGACGACTTCGAGGGCGAGGAGCCGGAGGTGGGCATGGTGATGTCTTTCGCCGATGCTGCCGGCGGCGAGCTGCCCGGCGTGATCAAGCGTATCGACGGCGAACAGGTAGAAGTGGACTTCAACCACCCCTTGGCAGGGCGTACCCTGACCTTCGAGGTGGAAGTGCTGGACGTGCAGCCCGCCACGACTCACTGAGGCAGCGAACCCCTTCGCTTTGCAAGCAAAGCTTCTACAATGTCAGACGGTCCATCGAGGCCCTTGTAGGAGCGCTCGGTCCGGCGATCCGGCTTGCAGCGCGATGACAATGCTTCTCGACTTATCAAATGCAACGGTGCTGCGGCATCAAGGCAAGGCCCCTATGCAACCCAACACCATGCAAACGAACTCGATACACATCAGGCTGGCCAACCCGCGCGGCTTCTGCGCCGGCGTCGACCGCGCCATCGATATCGTCAACAGTGCGCTGGATGCCTTCGGCCCGCCGATCTACGTGCGCCACGAGGTGGTCCACAACCGCTTCGTGGTCGACACCCTGCGCGAGCGAGGGGCGGTCTTCGTCGAGGAGCTCCACGAGGTGCCCGACGACGTCATCGTGATCTTCTCGGCCCATGGCGTCTCCCGCGCCGTGCAGCAGGAGGCAGAACTGCGCGGGCTCAAGGTGTTCGATGCGACTTGCCCGCTGGTCACCAAGGTGCATCTGGAAGTGTTGCGCTACGCCCGCAAAGGCCAGGAGTGCATCCTGATCGGCCACCAGGGACACCCCGAGGTGGAGGGCACCATGGGGCGCTACGATACCTCGCATGGCGGACAGATCTACCTGGTCGAGGATGAGAAGGACGTGGCCAACCTGGAAGTGAAGGACCCGACCAAGCTCGCCTTCGTTACCCAGACCACGCTTTCCATGGACGACACCGCCCGGGTGATCGACGCCCTGCGCGCCAAGTTCCCCGAGATCCAGGGGCCGCGCAAGGACGACATCTGCTACGCCACCCAGAACCGCCAGGACGCCGTACGCGAGCTGGCGGAAGGTGCCGACCTGGTGCTGGTGGTCGGCAGCCCCAACAGCTCCAACTCCAACCGTCTGCGCGAGCTCTCCGAGCGAGTCGGCACCCCGGCTTACCTGGTCGACAGCGCCGAGCAGGTCGACTCGGCATGGCTGGAAGGTGTCAACGTCATCGGCGTCACCGCCGGCGCCAGCGCCCCCGAGGTGCTGGTCAAGGGCGTGATCGAAAGGCTACAAGCCCTGGGCGCCACCGCCCCCGAAGAGATCGCCGGCCGCGAGGAGACCATCACCTTCTCGATGCCTCGGGAGCTTCGTGAAAGGGTGATCGCCAGCGAGTAGCGCCGCCCCCGGCCAACCCGAAAGGCCAGCGCAAGGCAGGGACGCCGGGCACCGCCCGGCTTTTTGCGTCCCGCCCCTATAACATTGCCGCGAGCTGATCCATACTGAAACCAAGTGTAAATAGACGATGGAGACCCGTCGCGAGATGCAGGCGATCACCCGACACGGGCCCCAGGCCCGGGCAGGCAGTACTCGGCGCTCCGCCGGCTTCACGCTCATCGAACTGATGATTGTGGTAGCCGTGATCGCGATTTTGGCCTCGATTGCCTATCCCTCCTACACACAGTATGTGGAAAGAGCAAGAAGGACGGATGCCATGTCTGGCCTTTCGAATATCGCTGGTCAATTGGAGAGATGTTATACAGTAAATACTGACTATACTGCCACTAATTGTCCGAGTGGTACGAATATTCCAACTGAAGAAGAATTTTATTTAATTGACATCAGTGCATCGTCCGCTAGTTATACAATAACGGCTACTCCCCAGGGTGCTCAGGCGAACGATAGTTGTGGCAGCTTTAGCTTGAACCATCAAGGAGTGAGGTTGCCTAATGAATGTTGGTGAAATTAATCGGAAAGCTGGATTTACCCTTATTGAGCTTTTGGTTACGATTGCTATGATTGCGATAATTGCAACTATTGCGGTACCAAATTTCCAGAGCTTGATGGCTAGGAACCAACTTTCAACAGATTTTAACCAAATATTGACTAGTATGCACTATGCGCGTTCCGAGGCAGCAAAACGTCGAGAGCCCGTTAGCGTCATGATTACAACGACGAACGGTTGGGAATTGATCGTTACTCACAGTGGTCAGGAACTTAGAAAAATCTCAAGTCAGGGTGGAGATGTTAGTGTGACTTCAGGAGATTTATCAGTAACTTTTAATGCTTTTGGTTGGTCAGATTGTCCTGTTGCTATTCCCTGCTCAGTTTCGGTCCAGCACTCTTATTATAGCGGATCTCCTGAAAGTCTAGAAATAAACTCGGTTGGTAAAGTAACGAGGATTGATACGTAGATAAAGGCCTATGGAGAAAAATGTGAGGAAGTCATGCTCAAGAGGTTTTAGCTTTTTAGAAGCGCTCGTAGCGGTTCTAGTCTTGGCGCTTGGTCTTCTGGGTGTTGCTGCAATGCAACTAAAAGCCTTGCAAAGCTCCCACGTATCTTTCCAAAGGACCGTCGCCACGATGGCCGCGCAAGATGCTGTCGAGAGGCTTTGGGTTGACTTAGGGAACAAGACATTGAAGGCATGTCCCGATGCAGACCCCGTTGGTTGGAAAAATGACTGGGCTGATCACCTCACATTGCGGGATGTCACAACTATCACGGAAGATCCCGTCTTTTGCGAATACGGCATCACCGTAGGCTGGGTAGATGACCGTTTCGAAGGTGAAGATGTCTCTACGCTCGAATACCGCATCAAACTGCCGAAGAACTAGGTCTATGAAAAAGAGCACTAAAAAAAATCATGGTCTCAGGGATAGTGTAGAAGGGGGCTTTTCCCTAGTTGAGCTGATGGTGGCTTTGGTTATTGGTCTTCTGATAGTTCTGGGGGCAGGTCAGCTTTATCTGACATCCAAGCAGAGCTATAATCGAATGGATAATTTGGCTAAGCGGCAGGAGTCGTTGCGGGTCATTTCCGACCTGGTTTCTTTTGACGTTAGAACATCAGTAGAGATTACAAATAACAGTGCTGACCAGACAGTTCTGAATATGACGTATGACAGCGGTGTTAGGAGCAATGACCCATATTGTGGGAGTGCTAATAACCTGCTGGAAGTAAGGTATAGTTTTGTTTCTCCGGAGCTCATGATTCAAGTGCGTTGTGATCCTGATGCGTCATTATCAAGTTCACAATCTTTGATTGAAGGTATTGAAGGCGTTAACTTTAATGTGGAGTTGGACGCTAGTGGTACCACAGGGGATGGTTTATTTGTTCAGATTACTGTTATTTTTCCTGAAATTGGCCCTAGTGAACCACTGGAAAAAAGGCAGTATACCTTCATGGTTGCAAGGCGGAATAATATCCTCCACTGAGTGCCGTGATGAGATCAGACGAGGTGGGTGTCATGGAAAAAAATAATGGTAATGAATCTAAGCAGCAGGGTGTCGCTTTGGTAGTGACCTTGGTTTTGTTGACGGTTTCACTCTTATTAGGTGTGTCGAGTTTCCAGAATTCTCGGAATGAGGAGGCAATGGCTGGGAATCATCGCTCCAGCAGCCTAGCTATGATGGCGGCGGAATACGGAGCATCGGATTTTTGGCACCAAGTCAAGGGTGCGTCCGTTGTTCCGTCCGGTCCTGATGCAGATGATACTGTAGATAGTTATACGGGTAAAATACTTACTGCACTAAAGGATTGGGCGGATAGCCAACCCTTCTCTACTAACTGTGTCGAGATGGATGACACAAAAATCTCTAATGCCTGCTATCGTGTCAGTGTGGATCCCCCTTCAGGGGGAGTAATATCCATTCTGGTTGATGGAATTGTATATTCTGGTAGTGAAGATGATGTAATTGCTCGCCGACGGGTATCTATGGGCTGGGGGGCTCTACTGGGTGAGTCGCTTTCTGCATTCAATCTGACCGGTAATGTCTCTTCGTATGATGGCATCAACTCTCAGGCAGAAGTGTCGGGTGAAGAAGTAGATGGATATGTCAATCCAGCTATCTCTGTTAATAGTAAGGGTGAGGCTGAGAAAATTGTTCAGGATATTATCGGAAATAAAGATATAAATGACTTTGCTGTATTTGTTCCTGAGCCGGGACAAGACTGTACCTCCCATGACAGCTGTGGCTCTGGTGCCTTAGGAGTTTATCATGCAAAAGATGTTGTGACAGGCGATCCACCCGAGTATGAAGGAAATTACAATAACTGTACCACAGCAAACAATGATCTCTGCAACTATAAAGGGGGAATTTCGTCAGAGCTCGGGACGCCAATTCTATCCCAGCCAGAACGTTTTCATGAGTTTGTTTATGAGCTTGTGACGCAAGATGGTGGGGCTTCAAATAATGAGACAGAGTGGACAAATAATATTGTACAGGATTTCGATGCTGGGGTTCACTTCGTGACCAATAAGGATGCTGTTGCCCGGACTTACGAGGATCCAGTCTATGATCCTGATAATCTTCGTTTAGAAGATGCTGATCTTGCACTACAGGATCAACGGCTGAGCAGAGATCTTTTTGAAGTGGGGCAAGGCAGTTTCTCAGGTAGTGGTGTATTGGTCGTGGACGGTGACGTTCAATTCAAAGGAAATCCAGAATTCGATGGCCTTATTATTGTGCTGGGAGACTACGTTATTGATGGTAGTGGTACAGAGGAGTTTACCGGATCTATCATTTCTGCACCTTATAGCCAGCACTATAAAATGCAATTAGCTGATGGCTCTTTTGAAACCCTTAATCCGGAATACGACGCGACTACAGGCGTTGAATATTTCCTAACATCTGGGGGTGAGGAGGTTTATGAAAATTCTAATGGTACATGGACAACTGATCCGGGGGACGCTGGCTCACCGAATACACTTGTTACTCCAGAAATGATAAAAGGCGAAGGCGGGGGGGTTGATGGTCTCTCTGTCAATAGGGGTTTCGATGCCGCTAGTGTTGACGTGAGTGGAGGAGGTAATCAGGATTATAACTATAGCTACGATTCTCTTCTTGCCGCCTTTGAGTACTTTAATGGAGAGACTTTGTTAGCTTGGCTGGTAGGGCAAGCCAATCCTGATGGTAGTTATGAGTATGGTCTATCTACTTGGCAGGAAAAGATTGTTTCGACTTCGGGTGGTTAGACCTGCGTTTTAAAGGAAGGCTTAGTGTCTCCTCGTCAATTTTTTAGATTTTTTCGGATATTGCCCGCTATTAATTACGGCGGGCAACTTTTATTCGTCCTTCCCAAAGAAAGCAAAGAAAGGACACCCACTTACTCCAAAGACACCAAAGACAGGACACCCACTTACTCCACTTACTTGACCTCCAAATAAAAAAGAAAGGACACCCACTTACTTGACCTCCTATCAGCGCAGACTAAGCTAAAAGCAACGTTCACTCGCTGAAGGCACCTGTCATGACCCAGCCGCGCGCTGCCCTGGTCTCGCTTGACGCCACGCCCTGGTACCACCTGGTCAACCGCTGTGTTCGTCGCGCCTTCCTGTGCGGAACCGATGCCGTCAGCGGCCAGGATTACGAGCACCGCCGCGGCTGGATCAGTGATCGCCTACATCAGCTGGCCGGGGTGTTCGCCATCGACGTGGCCGCCTATGCGGTGATGAACAATCACTACCACTTGGTGGTGAGGGTGGAGACCGAACGCGCCGCGAACTGGAGCGACGACGAGGTACTGCACCGCTGGACGGCACTGTTCTCCGGCCCGCTGCTGGTGCAACGCTACCGGGCCGGGGCCGATCAACTACCGGCGGAAGTGGCGGCAGTCAAGAAGCTGGCGGCGATCTGCCGCGAGCGGTTGGTGGATGTCTCCTGGTTCATGCGGGTTCTCAACGAAGCCATCGCCCGCCAGGCCAACGCCGAGGACGGGGTAAAAGGGCGCTTCTGGGAAGGGCGCTTCAAGAGCCAGGCGCTGCTCGACGAGGCGGCGATCCTCAGCGCCATGGCCTATGTCGACCTCAACCCCATCCGCGCCGGCATGGCCGAGACGCCGGAGGCCTCCCAGCATACCTCGGTGGCCGAGCGGTTGGCCGAGCTGCCAGGCGATGGCGAGACGGAGAGGGCCGCCAAGAGGGTAACCCTTGGCGATGGTCTGCTGACCGATGCCTCGCCCGAAACCCCGCCGGCGGCCCAGGTGCCGGCCTGGTGGCAGACCCTGCCCCACCAGCCGCTGATGCCCTTCGATGCCACCGCCCAGTTACCCACCGCCATTCCCTTCAGCCTGGAAGACTATCTGGAGCTGGTCGAGACTACCGGCCGCTGCCAGCGCCCCGACAAGCGCGGACAGATCACAGGCCGAGTCCCCAAGCTGCTGGGTCGGCTGGGCATCGACCCCGAGGCCTTTATCGCCGCCTCCAGCACGCTGCTCAAGCGCTTCGGCAGCGCCGTGGGCACGCCCGAAAGTCTCACCGCCCGCTGTGCCGCCCGCCAGGCCCGGCACCTGCGTGGCATGCGCGCCGCGCGCGAGCTGTATGAACACCGGGCGGCGTGAGGGAGCACAGTCGGTTTGCCGGTGTCAATGGCCATCTTGCTCGACCCCAAGAACGACTACATTTTCAAACGGCTGTTTTCCGAAGCGCTTGATCTGCTGGTGGTGCTGATCAACGATCTGTGGCCCGACCTCCCGAATATCACTGCTGTCGAGGTGCTCAACCCCAATATCGAGCCCAGCGAACTCACCGGCAAGTACATCAGTACATCCCGAGTTCGACACTTCCAGTCCGATTTTGGCCAGAAATCCGCACCTGTGGTCTGAGAATTCAGTAGCTTAGAGAATTCTGGCCGCATTCTTTGTAGTGACACGTTTTTCTAGTGGCACCTTGCCATTCGTAGCGCCTACGGTCTATCGTGATGACATGTTCGTCAAAGTCACCAAATCCGGCCCGCGCCGCTACGTCAAACTCGTCGAGTCCTTCCGGGACGAGGCCGGCAAGTCGCGCCAACGCGTGATCGCGACACTGGGTCGCCTCGAGGCCGTCACGGCCGGGGAATCCAGCGCGCTGATCAATGGCTTGCTGCGTGTCTCTGGCCAGCCGAC
>NZ_FOBC01000033.1 GCF_900109725.1 Halomonas daqiaonensis | reverse complement strand
GGTTCTACGCAGACTGGCGTGAAAACGAAGTGATCTTAGGCAGTAGCGGGATAGAGTAACGGCGGTAAATCCGAGTAAGCTGATATTCGCCAAAACGTCAGCCTACGGATACCGCCGTTGCCATGGATGCTACCCCGCTCTACCTGTTCTGGAAAGGGTTCACCGTTACCCACCACGAGTTTTTGGATCCTCAGACGCTGCGGCTCCAGCTGGAACCCGATGACCGGATTCCCCCTGTCTGCAGCGGCTGCGATCATGCCTGTTTCCTGGTGCATGACGTGCATCGCCGGCGCGTCCGTGAGGCACCGCTGCTGATCTACCGAGTGGAGCTCGACGTCCCGGTGCGGCGCCTGCGCTGCCCGGTCTGTGGCCCGACACGAGAGCGCATCGACTGGTTACCCGGGCGCTCGCCGGTCACCACCACGCTTCGCCAGTGGGTGGAGCGTCTGGTCACGTTGCTGCCGATTCGGCATGTCGCGGACCTGGTTGGCTTGCACTGGCATACCGTCAAGACCATCGACAAGCATCGCCTGCAACGCGACCTGCCAGTACCGGACCCGACACGCTTGCGGCGCCTGATGATGGACGAGTTCGCCCTGCACAAGGGGCACCGCTACGCCACCGTGGTGGCCTGCGCCGACACCCAGCAGGTGGTCTGGATCGGCGAGGGCCGCTCACGAGAAGCGATCCGCCCGTTCTTCGCGTGGCTGGGCGAGGCGCGAGAGCAGATCGAGGCCGTCGCCATGGACATGAACTCGGCCTTCGATCTCGAGGTGAAGGCCCAGTGCCCCAACGCCGAGGTGGTCTACGACCGCTTCCATGTGGTGGCCAAGTACGGACGCGAGGTGATGGACCGGGTGCGCGTCGACCAGGCCAACCAGCTGCGCGACGACAAGGCCGCCCGCAAGGTGATCAAGGGCAGCCGCTGGCTGCTGCTGCGCAACGCCGACAACCTTAAGCCCGAGCAGGCGGTGAAGCTGGAGGAGCTGTTGGCGGCCAATGCGTCACTGACCACGGCGTATGTGCTCAAGGACCAGCTGAAGACCCTGTGGTTTGCCGACGACGAGGCCACCGCTTGCGGTGCCTGGCAGGAGTGGTACGACATGGCCATCAGCAGCGGCATTGAAGCGCTAGGACGCTTCGCCAAGCGGCTGGCTCCCTATCTGGAGGGGATCCTGTCCAGTGCCCGGCACCGGCTGAACACCAGCGTGCTGGAGGGCATGAACAACCGGATCAAGGTCATCAAGCGGATGGCCTACGGGTACCGCGACACGGCGTACTTCTTCCTGAAGATCCGTGCCGCGTTTCCCGGCAAAGTGCGATGAACCAAATATAAATGGATCTGTCGTCGAACCGGTAAATGAGCCTATCTTGTTGTGTGAGGCTCAGCATGCCGGTGCACCATCGGCCTCTCCACCGATCCTGACGCGCCCCATATTGCTGACGATCACCTTCACCCCCTTTCCATCGCGTCCGCAGATTTCGAAGGTGCCGTTGTGTTCTCGAGCCCATCCCAAGGCTTGATAGCGGACGGGATAACTGCGGTTGAAGGTCACGGTAGGGCCGCCGCTGCCTTCCAGCACCTTGAGCAACGTACCATCCGTCAGGTCGCCGCTGGCAACCTGACCGTCCACCACCACGAGTGAGTGCGTCCAGTCCGTAAAATTGCAGACCAGGCTGTCTGGCGTCGGTCTCGGGCAGACCGAAATCGTCCTCCGCCTCGTCACTGCCGTATTCCGCGCCAACGCCAGCGCCGTCTTGATGCGCATTACCTCCGCGGCGACTTCATTCCTTGCCGTAAACTGCTGAAAGCCAGGAATACCCACTGTGGCCATGATAGCCAGCACGGCGATGGCGACGATCAGCTCGATCAGCGTCAGGCCGTACTGGCGAGCAGAAAGGGGGGAGCTGACAGCAGGGTGCATGGTGCCCTCCCGGCGGGAGCCTTTCGATGGGGTCTTTCTTCAGGCTAGCCGGGCGCACCGCCGCCGCTGTAAGCGATCGCCTACAGCGGCTGTCAGTCATCGGAGGAGAGGTCGTTCTCGGTAACGGGAGCTATTCCCCGCGCTTGTCGTTCTGCTCGTCATTGCTGTCTTGCGGCTTCTCTTCCTGCGGCTCTTCTCTCTTCTCTTCCTTTGGTTCTTCCTTCTGCTCGGCGAGGTACTTGTCCCGGTGGTCGCCGGAGCAGAACCAGTCGCCGCGCTCGCGCAGGGCATCGTCCTCTGGCAGGTGCACCTGGCACCAGCTGCAGCGCACCATGCGGTTGCCCTGAACGTTGTCACCCTCCGAGGGGCCTTCGCGGTCCAGCTTCCATTCGCGGTACATGCGGTAGAGCTTCAAGCCGGCGATGAAAATCACGGCGAAGAGGATCAGGCGTATCAGCAACAGGTTCATTCCTAGTGGGACTCCCAGGTGGGGGTGGCCGGCTTTGCCACTCGGCCGCCCTTGCGGGACAATGGCGGGACTCCATCGATTCTCGAGAGATTTCCAATCCCATGCAAGACCTGACCCTGGTGATGGCTCAGCTCGACCCGCTGGTCGGCGACATTCCCGGCAACGCCGACCTCGCCATCGAGACCGTTCGCGAGGCACGCATCGAGCATGGTGCCGATATCGTGGTGCTGTCCGAGCTCTTCCTCACCGGCTACCCCCCGGAGGACCTGCTGCTGCGTCACTCCATGGAGACCCGCCTGCGCCATGCCCGGGCCCACATGGCCGAGAAGATGGCCCGCGACGTCATGGTCATTGTCGGCTACCCGGGGCGTCGCGAGGGGCACAACTGGAACCTGGCCGGCGTGCTCTACAACGGCGAATGGCTCGACGAGTACGCCAAGCAGGCGCTGCCCAACTACCAGGTGTTCGACGAGCAGCGCTATTTCACCAGCGGCTGGTTACCGCTGGTGGTGGAGCACAAGGGGGCGAAGCTCGGCATCCTGATCTGCGAGGACATCTGGAGCGAGAAGCCGGTCCGCCAGGCCCGCGATGCCGGCGCCCAGATCCTGGTTACCCTGAATGCCTCGCCCTTCCACCAGGACAAGCCCTCCGAGCGCCTCTTGCTGCTCGAAGAGCGCGCCCGTGAGGTGGAACTGCCTATCGTCTACGTCAACCAGATCGGCGGCCAGGACGAGCTGGTGTTCGATGGCGGCTCGGCCTGCGTGAATGCCAGGGGCGAGCTGACGGTGCAGGCACCCCATTGGGCGGTGGGCCTGATGCCGGTGCAGTTCGTGCGCGAGAAGCACCACTGGGTGCCGCAGGCGGGCGAGACCGAGCCCGATGTCGAGCCGGAGGAGAACCTCTACTGCGCGCTGGTCACCGGCCTGCGCGACTACGTCAACAAGAGCGGCTTCCAGGGCGTGGTGCTGGGGCTCTCCGGCGGCATCGACTCGGCGCTGTCGCTGGCCATCGCCGTGGACGCTCTGGGCCCGCAGCGTGTCCATGCGGTGATGATGCCCTACCACTACACGGCGGATATCTCCCGGCAGGACGCCGCCGAGCAGGCCGAGATGCTGGGCGTGAGCTACGAGGTGCTGCCCATCGAGCCGATGGTCGAGGCTTTCATGACGACCCTGGCCGAGAGCTTTGCCGGCACCGAGCGCGACACCACCGAGGAGAACCTGCAGTCGCGTTGTCGTGGCGTGCTGTTGATGGCGATCTCCAACAAGAAGGGTCTGATGGTGCTGACCACCGGCAACAAGAGCGAGATGGCGGTGGGTTACGCCACGCTCTACGGCGACATGGTGGGCGGCTACAACGCCATCAAGGACGTCTACAAGACCTGGGTCTATCGCCTGGCGCGCTGGCGCAACACCCAGTCGGCGGCGATTCCAGAACGTGTCATCGAGCGGCCGCCCTCCGCCGAGCTCGCCCCGGACCAGCAGGACAGCGACAGCCTGCCCGGCTATGACATCCTCGACGAGATCTTGGTGCGCTACATCGAGGGCGACATGAGCGCCGAGGCGATCATCGAGGCGGGCTTCGAGCGTGAGGACGTCTACCAGGTGGTCAAGCTGGTGGACCGTTGCGAGTACAAGCGGCGCCAGGCGCCGGTGGGCGTTCGCGTCACCCGGCGTGGCTTCGGCCGCGACCGCCGTTACCCCATCGTCAACGCCTGGCAGCCGGGGGAGTAAGCGCCCTTCGGGAAGCGCCCAGTTGCAAGCGCCGAGCAGCCAAGCTGTTTGGTGAGGCGTAGCCGGTGCCGAGACTGGAAACAGAAACCCCGCCGAGCTTTGACTGGGCGGGGTTTCTTATTGATGCCGGCCACTACGGCGGCATCATCCTGCTCGGCGCTATGCCGAGAGGCCGTCGGTATTGACGTGTTCCGGGCGGAAGGTGCGGCCGCGGAGTCTTTCGTGGTTCGGGGCGTTGTCGAGCAGCACCTGAAGGGTCTCGCGGGCGCGGTCGCGCATGTCGAGGCCCAGGTAGCCTTCCACCATCACGGCCAGGGCATCATGAGTGGCTTCCGACTGCGGATAGTGCTCGATCACCCAGCGGCCACGTTCCACGGCGGCCAGGTAGGCCCCCTTGCGCAGGTAGAAGTCGGCCACGTGCAACTCGTGGCGGGCCAGCAGGTTGCGCAGGTAGACGATGCGCTGCTGGGCATCCGGGGCATACTGGCTGTTCGGGAAGCGCTGGATCAGTTCGCGGAAGTCGGCGTAGGCATCGCGGGTGGCGCCAAGGTCGCGCTTGGAGATGTCGATCAGCCGCAGCCGCTCCAGGCTGAAGCGCCCGGCCTGCCAGGCGGCCAGGCCACGCATGTAGTAGGCGTAGTCCACCTGGGGATGGTCTGGATGCAGGCGGATGAAGCGACTGGCGGCGGCACGGGCGCCTTCCCAGTCATCGGTCTCATAGTAGGCGTAGATCAGTTCCAGCTGCGCCTGCTCGGCATGTTCGCCGAAGGGGAAACGGGTGTCGATGGCCTCGAGCCGGTTGATGGCGGTGGTGTAGCTGCCATCCTCCAGGGCTTCGCGGCCCTCCTCGTAGAGCTGGCGCTCGGCAACGCCGGAGAGCTCGTCTTCCTGGGAGTCATTGCTGGCGCAGCCGGCCAGCACAACGCCGGCCAGCAGCAGTGACGCCAGGCGGGCGGGGGAGGTGATAACGCGCATCGTGATCCTCGTGTCTAACAACCCGGATGGCCGTGATAGAATCGGCCGTTATCTGCCCACTATAAAGCACCTTGCGGCGAAACGCAGTCATCGCTCCTGGTGTACAAAGAGTCCTGTCCCGACCCATGTCCCAGACCCTCGAAGCACAGCACCGCGTTCCCGACCGCATGGCGGGCCTGCGCCTCGACCAGGCCGCCGCCGAACTCTTCGCCGATCTTTCCCGGGAGCGGCTCAAGGCCTGGATCAAGAGCGGAGCCCTGACGCTGGATGGCCAGCCGGCCAGGCCCAAGGACAAGGTCTACGGCGGCGAGGCCCTGGCCCTGGCCGCTGAGCTCGAGGACGACACCCGCTTCGAGCCCGAGGACATTCCCCTGGCGGTGGTTTACGAGGATGCCGAGGTGCTGGTGATCGTCAAGCCGCCGGGCCTGGTGGTGCACCCCGCCGCCGGCAACCCCGACGGCACCCTTCTCAATGCCCTGCTGCACCACGACCCGCAGCTGGCCGCGATTCCCCGCGCGGGTATCGTGCATCGCCTGGACAAGGACACCAGCGGATTGATGGTGGTGGCCAGGACCTTGACCGCCCAGACCGCCCTGGTCGAGCAGTTGCAGGCGCGCAGCGTGTCCCGGGAGTACGATGCCGTGGTGGTTGGGGTGATGACCGCAGGCGGCACCGTGGACGCGCCCATCGGCCGCCACCCGCGGGATCGCAAACGCCAGGCGGTGAACGCCTCGGGCAAGCCGGCGGTGACCCACTACCGGGTGGTGGAGCGCTTCCGCGCCCATACCCATGTGCGCTGTCGGCTCGAGACCGGCCGTACCCACCAGATCCGCGTGCACCTGGCCCATGCGCGCTATCCGTTGATCGGTGATCCGGTCTACGGCGGGCGTCTGAAGCTGCCGGCCGGCGCCGGCGAGACGCTCAAGGAGATCCTGCGCGAGTTCCCGCGCCAGGCGCTGCATGCTCGAAAGCTGGTCTTCGTGCATCCGACCAGCGGCGAGCGCATGGCCTTCCGCGCGCCGCTGCCGGATGATCTGCTGATGTTGCTCGACTATTTGCGCGAAGACCACGAGACCATGCGCTAAGGATCCCGAGATGAGCGATACCTTCGACCTGCGCCCGACGCCGATCCTGCCTGACTGGCCGGCGCCGGAGAGCGTGGGCGCCTTCGTCACCACCCGCGAGACCGGGCCCAGCCAGGGCCCTTTCGCCGCCTTCAACCCCGGCGAGAACCTGGGCGACAACCCGGCCCATGTGGCGCTGTGCCGTCGGCAACTGGAGAAGGAGGTCGGTGACGGCCGCCCGCTGCTGTGGCTCGACCAGGTGCACGGGGCCCGGGTACAGCAGGGCTACTCCGATACCCGGCCCGAGGCGGACGCCGCCGTGGCCATGAATCGCGACTATGCCTGTGTGGTGCTCACCGCCGACTGTCTGCCGGTGTTCCTCTGCGATCGTCGCGGCGAGCGAGTGGCGGTGGCCCATGCCGGCTGGCGTGGGCTGGCCGGCGGCGTGATCGAGGCGGCCGTGGGGGCGATGGGCCGGCCGCCGGAAGCGCTGATGGCCTGGCTGGGCCCGGCGATCTCCAACGCCCAGTTCGAGGTCGGCCCCGAGGTGCAGCAGGCCTTCGTCGGCGTGCACCCGGAAGCCGAGGCAGCCTTCGATCCCAGCCCCTACCGGCTCGGCCACTACATGGGCGACCTCTACAAGCTGGCTCGCATGCGCTTAGAGCGCCTGGGCGTCGCCCATATCAGCGGCGGCCACTTCTGTACCGCCTGCGAGCCGCGCTTCTACTCCTACCGCCGCGACAACGGCAAGACCGGCCGCATGGCCAGTGTGATCTGGTTGAGATAGCGCCGAGCGCCGAGCTGCAAGCGCCAAGAAAACCCTTGGCTTGCTCCATGCTCTTAAAATGTATTCTGGCTTGGCCGCTTGGCCGCTTGGCCGCTTGGCCGCTTGGCCGCTTGGCCGCTTGGCCGCTTGGCCGCTTGGCCGCTTGGCCGCTTGATCCCCGTCAACTCGTCATGCCCTTTCCCTGCCCCTGACTTGAAAGCCGGTCACGCTGACTCCATTGATACCGTCAAGACACATTGACAGGGCCAAACGGTGCGTCTAACCGCGCCGTCACCCCGATGGAGGAATACGCATGCGATTCGACAAATTTACCGCCCGTTTACAGAACGCCGTGGCCGATGCCCAGTCGCTGGCCGTGGGCCGCGGCCATAACCAGCTGGAACCTGGCCACCTGCTGCTGGCGCTGCTGGACGCCACCGACACCGGCGTGAAGGCGTTGGTGCAGAAGGCCGGTGGCGATGCCGCCCGGCTGCGCGATGGCCTGGTTGGCCACCTCGACGACCTGCCCAAGGTTGCCAATTTCGACGGCGAGGTTCAGCCCTCCCGCGACCTGATCAAGCTCTTCAACCTCACCGATCGTGAGGCCCAGAAGCGTGGCGACCAGTACATCGCCAGCGAGCTGGTACTGTTGGCCGCGCTGGAAATGGGCCACGCGGTCAGCAAGCTGCTTAAGCAGGCCGGCGTCACCCGCCAGGCGCTGGAGACATCTGTCGACAGCGTGCGCGGCGGCGAGAAGGTCGACGACCCGAACGCCGAAGACCAGCGCGAGGCGCTGGACAAGTACACCCTGGACCTCAACGAGCGCGCGGCAAGCGGCAAGATCGATCCAGTAATCGGCCGCGACGACGAGATCCGCCGCACCATCCAGGTGCTGCAGCGGCGCACCAAGAACAACCCGGTGCTGATCGGCGAGCCCGGCGTGGGCAAGACCGCCATCGTCGAGGGCCTGGCCCAGCGCATCGTCGATGGCGAGGTGCCGGAAGGGCTCAAGGATAAGCGCGTGCTCTCGCTGGATATGGGCGCGCTGCTGGCCGGGGCCAAGTTCCGCGGCGAATTCGAGGAACGCCTCAAGTCGGTGCTCAAGGAGCTGGCCCAGGAAGAGGGCCGGGTGATCCTGTTCATCGACGAGTTGCACACCATGGTCGGCGCCGGCAAGGCCGAGGGCTCCATGGATGCCGGCAACATGCTGAAGCCGGCGCTGGCTCGCGGCGAGCTGCACTGCGTCGGCGCCACTACCCTGGACGAGTACCGCAAGTACATCGAAAAGGACGCCGCCCTGGAGCGTCGCTTCCAGAAGGTGCTGGTCGACGAGCCCTCCGAGGAGGACACCGTGGCGATCCTGCGTGGCCTCAAGGAGCGCTACGAGGTGCACCATGGTGTCGACATCACCGACGGCGCGATCATCGCCGCAGCCAAGCTCTCGACCCGTTACATCACCGACCGCCAGCTGCCTGACAAGGCGATCGACCTGATCGACGAGGCCTCCTCGCGCATCCGCATGGAGCTCGACTCCAAGCCCGAGGAGATGGACCGCCTCGACCGGCGACTGATCCAGCTCAAGATGGAGCGCGAACACCTCAAGAAGGAGACCGACGAGGCCTCGAAGAAGCGCCTGGAAGGTCTCGAGGAGCAGATCGGCGAGCTCGAGCGTGAGTACGCCGATCTCGACGAGATCTGGAAGGCCGAGAAGGCCAGCATCCAGGGCGCGGCCCAGTTCAAGGACGAGCTTGAGCGAGCCCGAGTCGACCTGGAGCAGGCGCGCCGCCAGGGGGATCTGGCGCGGATGTCCGAGATCCAGTACGGGGTGATTCCTGGTCTGGAGAAGAAGATCGCCGAGAGCAACGAGGCCGAGGCGGATACCTCCAAGCACCAGTTGCTGCGCTCCAACGTCACCGAGGAGGAGATCGCCGAGGTGGTCTCCCGCTGGACCGGTATCCCGGTGGCCAAGATGCTCGAGGGCGAGCGCGACAAGCTGCTGCGCATGGAGGAGGCGCTGCACGAACGGGTGATCGGCCAGCACGAGGCGGTGACCGCCGTGGCCAACGCCGTGCGCCGTTCGCGTGCCGGCCTGGCCGACCCCAACCGGCCCAACGGCTCCTTCCTGTTCCTCGGCCCGACCGGGGTGGGCAAGACGGAGCTGTGCAAGTCGCTGGCCAATTTCCTCTTCGATACCGAGGAGGCGATGGTGCGTATCGACATGTCGGAATTCATGGAGAAGCACTCCGTGGCGCGGCTCATCGGTGCTCCTCCCGGCTATGTCGGCTACGAGGAGGGCGGCTATCTGACCGAGGCGGTGCGCCGCAAGCCCTACTCGGTGCTGTTGCTTGATGAGGTGGAGAAGGCCCATGCCGATGTCTTCAATATCCTGCTGCAGGTGCTGGAGGACGGCCGCCTGACCGATGGCCAGGGCCGCACGGTGGACTTCCGCAACACGGTGATCGTGATGACCTCCAACATGGGCTCGGACATCATCCAGCGCATGGGCGGTGACGATTCCGACTACGAGCAGATGAAGGAGATGGTGATGGCGGTAGTCGGCGATCACTTCCGGCCGGAGCTGATCAACCGCATCGACGAGGTGGTAGTCTTCCATGCGCTCGGACAGGCGCAGATCCAGTCCATCGCCGAGATCCAGCTCGACCGTCTGCGTGAGCGGCTGGCCGAGCACGACCTGCGTCTCGAGATCAGCGAGGCGGCATTGGCCCTGCTGGCCGAGGCGGGCTTCGATCCGGTGTACGGTGCCCGGCCGCTCAAGCGGGCGATCCAGAGCCGTATCGAGAATCCGTTGGCCCAGGACCTGCTGGCCGGGAAATTCTCGCCGGATGACGTCATCCACGTGGAGGCGGAAGGCGACCGCCTGGTATTCCAGAACTGAGTTTCCAGAATTGAGCTTCCAGAACTGAAGTTACGGAGCTGAGGGAGGCGGCGTGGCGCTTGCCGTAAGGCGGCGCCACACCGAACCCCATAGTGTTACCTAGCGCACAGTCGACCGGGCGGCCAGGCACTATACTTCTGTTCAGGTTGCGTCCTGTAACCCCCTTGCCCGCCCCTCCCCGTGAGTGGACGGGCTTTTTTGTGGTGGCCAGAGCGATGCCTTCGCCTTGTCGAATGGCCCATCATGGGCTACCCATGCCGTTTCCGCGGTTGACACTTTCCCGGTGCTGATGGAATCTTGGCCCTTCCTGATAACGGGCGCGGACTCCAGCGGGCAACCCCCCATTACCGCGCGAAGGGTGGGCCGAGGGCCTCTACCCGCCGAAGGACTACCGGAATACGGCCAACCGCCGCTTCCGGCCAACGCCCCCGACGCGGTTAACCGCCGTGAAAGGAACGCTGATTCATCTCGCAATCGATCAGCGTTCCCGAAAGAGTGCAGGCCCCAACAGGGCCCATTGCCAGGGTTTGGCATCAGGTGCCGGCACCGCCGGCAGCGGCATACCGCCGCACTCGACTTCGTGCCCCCACGTTGGGCGCGGATCGCACTCGAGACCTCCAGGGGAGATACATCAGTGGAACTGCTTTCCGGCGCAGACATGATTGCCCGCTTCCTTCAGGATGAGGGCGTCGAATACATCTATGGGTATCCCGGTGGGGCGGCGCTGCATATCTACGATGCGCTGTTCCGTCAGGACAAGGTCAAGCACATCCTGGTACGCCATGAACAGGCGGCCACCCACGCCGCCGATGGCTATGCGCGGGCCTCCGGCAAGCCGGGCACGGTGCTGGTGACTTCCGGCCCCGGGGCGACCAACGCCGTCACCGGCATCGCCACCGCCTACATGGACTCGATCCCCATGGTGGTGCTGTGCGGCCAGGTGATGAGCCACCTGATCGGCGATGATGCCTTCCAGGAAACCGACATCATCGGCGTGACCCGGCCGATCGTGAAGCACAGCTTCTCTATCCGGCATCCGACCGAGATTCCCGAAGTCCTCAAGAAGGCCTATTACCTGGCCGCGACCGGGCGGCCCGGGCCGGTGGTGGTGGACATTCCCAAGGACATGACCGCGCCCACCGAGCGCTATGAGTACATCTATCCGAAGAAGGTGAAGATGCGCTCGTACAATCCGGTCACCCGCGGCCATACCGGCCAGATCAAGAAGGCCGTGGAGCTGATGCTCAAGGCCCGCCGCCCGGTATTCTACACCGGCGGCGGTGTGGTCACCGGCAACGCCAGTGAGGGGCTGACCGATCTGGTCCAGCGGCTGGGCTATCCCATTACCACCACCCTGATGGGTATCGGCTCCTACCCGCAGAGAGACCGCCAGTGCCTGGGCTGGTTGGGCATGCATGGCTCCTACGAGTCGAACATGGCCATGCACCATGCCGACCTGATCGTCGCCATCGGCGCGCGCTTCGATGACCGTGTGACCAACAACACCTCGAAATTCTGTCCCACCGCCAAGATCGTTCACGTGGACATCGACCCGAGCTCGGTCTCCAAGACGGTGCGCGCGGACGTGCCCATCGTCGGCCCGGCCGGCAGCGTGATCAACGAGATGATCAGCATGGTGCAGGGCAAGGAAATCGCCAATCCCGAGGCCCTGGCCGACTGGTGGAAGCAGATCGACGGCTGGCGCGAGGAGCGCCGCGACAAGCTCTATGAGCCCTCCCAGCCTGGTGAGCCGATCAAGCCCCAGGAGGTGATCGAGGCGCTGTGTCGGGTGACGCGCGGTGAGGCCTACGTGACCACCGACGTGGGCCAGCACCAGATGTTCGCGGCCCAGTACTACAAGTTCGACAAGCCAAACCGCTTCATCACTTCTGGCGGGCTGGGCACCATGGGCTTCGGCTTCCCGGCGGCCATGGGCATCAAGCACCACTTCCCGGAAGAGCAGGTGATCTGCGTCACCGGCGAGGGCAGCTTCCAGATGATGATGCAGGAGCTGTCGACCTGTAAGCAGTTCGGTGGCGGCGTGAAGATCATCAATCTCAACAACGGCTCGCTGGGCATGGTGCGCCAGTGGCAGGACCTCAACTACAAGTCCCGCCACGCGCACTCCTACATGGAATCGCTGCCCGACTTCCAGCAGTTGATCGGCGCATATGGCTTCACCGCGCTGCGGGTGGAAACACTGGCGGATCTCGAGCCGGCACTGGAACGCGCCTTTGCCGACACGCACGAGCTGGTGTTCCTCGACGTTCTCGTCGACCCGCACGAGCACGTCTATCCGATGCAGGTGCCCCTGGGCTCCATGCGTGACATGCTGCTTTCCAAGACGGAGCGGACCTGATGCGCCATATCATCTCGATTCTGATGGAAAACGAACCGGGCGCCCTGTCACGCGTGGTGGGGCTGTTCTCCCAGCGCAACTTCAACATCGAAACGCTGAACGTGGCGCCCACCGAGGATCCGAGCCTGTCGCGGCTGACCGTGACCACCGTGGGGGACGACCGGGTGATCGAGCAGATCACCAAGCATCTCAACAAGTTGATCGACGTGGTCAAGCTGGTGGACCTGACCGAGGGCAACCACATCGAGCGCGAGCTGATGCTGGTCAAGGTCAAGGCGCTGGGCGCGGCTCGCGACGAGGTCAAGCGCACCGTGGATATCTTCCGCGCCCAGATCGTCGACGTGACGCCGAGCCTCTACACGGTGCAGATCACCGGCGACGCCGGCAAGCTGGATGCCTTCCTGCAGGCCATGGCGCCCGTGGGTATCCTCGAAGTAGCACGCACCGGGGTGTCGGGCATTGCCCGCGGAGATAAAGTGTTGTCCCTGTAATCCAAGCCATCCGCCGGACCGCAAAGGCCGCCCTCAAGGGCGACCTTTGTGTTTCGGGGCTCAGCGTTCCACCACCTCCTCCCACAGCGCGCGAATCAGCGGGCTCTTCAGGCGCCGTTCGAGCACGCAGAGCCCGACGTCATAATGGGGCAGTTCCGGCTTGACCGGCAGGATTCTGACCCGCTCCGCCAGAGGGCTGGTATCGAGCACGATGTGCGGCACCACGCCGACACCGAACCCCAGCCCCACCATGCTGACGATGGCCTCGTGGCCGGCCACCTGGGCATAGATCCGGGGTGCCACGCCTAGTGCCCGGAACCAGGTGTCGCTGTACTGGCGCGAAAGGCCGGCCTCGGAGAGGATCATCGGCACGTCGCGCCACTGCTCGGCGGAGGGTGACTCGGGTGTGGTGGGGATCCACTCATGCGCCTTGTGGGGCGCGATGAACACCAGTGGCGAGCGGGTCAGTGACTTGAAGGCCAGGGCATCGGGGGCCTGGCGTGGCCGTGGGGTGATCGCCATGTCCTCATTGCCGGCCAGCACCCGGGGCAGGGACTGGGCCGGGTCTCCTGTATGCAGCTTGAGCTCGATGCCGGGGTGGCGGGTGCGGAATTCGCTGAGCAGCTCGTAGAGGAAGCTGTAGCTGGCGGTCACCGAGCAGTAGATGCTGATCTCGCCGGTGAGGGTGCGCGCCTCGCGCATCAGCGATTGGCGCAGTCGTTCCCACTCCTCCAACGCATCCCGGGCATAGGTCTGGAAGCTTCGGCCCTGGCGGGTCAGCACCACATGGCGGTTGTCACGTTCGAAGAGGCGTACGCCCAGGCTCTCCTCGAGCTGGCGGATCGTGCGCGAGAGCGTCGAGGGGCTGACGTGGCAGGCCTCGCTGGCGCGGCCGAAGTGCAGGGTCTCGGCCAGGGCGAGGAAGTGCTTGAGAGGGCGCATGTCCATCCGGCCAGTATTGCATATTCCGGGATATGACATTGCAAATATCGCGTTTTACGCAACGCGAGGGCTGACGTAAGGTGGTCGCACCGGCTGCAACGAATTCTCTGTATCGAAATCCAGCGCCGCGACAGACGGCCCAGGCAGCCATCAGCGCTGACCTCGATTTCAACATTTTCCTTCAGGAGCACGAATATGCGCGTTTACTACGACAAGGATTGCGACCTCTCCCTTATCCAGGGCAAGAAGGTGGCCATCGTCGGCTATGGCTCACAGGGCCATGCCCATGCCAACAACCTCAAGGAGTCCGGTGTCGACGTCATCGTCGCCCTGCGCGAAGGTTCCTCCTCCGCGGCCAAGGCTGAGGCCGCTGGCCTCAAGGTCGCCTCCGTCGAGGAAGCCAGCCGCAATGCCGACGTGGTAATGATGCTGGCGCCGGACGAGAACCAGAAGGCCATCTACGAGAACCAGATCGCCCCGAACCTGGCACAGGGCGCCACCCTGGCCTTCGCCCACGGCTTCAACATCCACTACAACCAGATCGAGCCGCGCAAGGACCTGGACGTGGTGATGATTGCGCCCAAGGCCCCCGGCCACACCGTGCGCTCCGAGTTCGTGCGTGGTGGCGGCATCCCGGACCTGATCGCCATCCATCAGGATGCTACCGGTAATGCCAAGGAGCTATCGCTCTCCTACGCGGCGGCCATTGGCGGCGGTCGCAGCGGCATTATCGAGACTACCTTCAAGGACGAAACCGAGACCGACCTGTTCGGCGAGCAGGCCGTGCTCTGTGGCGGTGCCGTTGAGCTGGTCAAGGCCGGTTTCGAGACCCTGACCGAGGCGGGTTATGAGCCGGAGATGGCCTACTTCGAGTGCCTGCACGAGCTCAAGCTGATCGTCGACCTGATGTACGAGGGCGGTATCGCCAACATGAACTACTCCATCTCCAACAACGCGGAGTATGGCGAGTACGTGACCGGCACCGAAGTCATCAATGAGCAGTCCCGCGCGGCCATGCGTAATGCCCTCAAGCGCATCCAGACTGGCGAATACGCCAAGATGTTCATCAATGAGGGCAATAGCAACTATCCCTCGATGACCGCGCGTCGCCGCCTTAACGCCGAGCATCCGATCGAGCAGGTCGGTGAGAAGCTGCGGGGCATGATGCCGTGGATCGCTGCCAACCAGCTGGTCGACAAGTCGAAGAACTGATCTTCGATATTCGTTCTGGCTGATACGAGGGCGCGGGCTTCCGCGCCCTCACTGCGTCTGGGTGCCTGTTTGCCGGCACTGCCGTGAGTCATCGGTCGCTCTGTGTGTAGAATGGGGCGATACCCAAGCCGATGGAAGAGAACTGATGAGTGGGGAATCGCACCACAGCGACCAAGAGCCGGACCAGCGCACTGATGAAGACCTGGCGAGTACCTTCGTGCGCGAAACGGAAGTGATCGAGGAGTCGGTGGAAGACGGCAAGAAGGTGCGGCGCAAGGGCATCTACCTGCTGCCCAACCTGTTCACCACGTCCGCCCTTTTTGCCGGCTTTTTCGCCGTGGTGGCGGGCATCAACGGCGATTTCACCGCGGCGGCGGTGGCGATCTTCATCGCCATGGTGCTCGACGGGCTGGATGGTCGCGTGGCCCGCCTGACCAACACCCAGAGCGACTTCGGTGCCGAGTACGACAGCCTCTCCGACATGCTCTCCTTCGGTGTGGCGCCGGCGCTGGTGGCCTTTACCTGGATCCTCCAGGATATCGGCAAGACCGGCTGGGTAGTGGCCTTCCTCTACGTGGCCTGTGCCGCGCTGCGGCTGGCGCGTTTCAACGTGCAGATCGGTAGCACCGACAAGAAGTGGTTCATCGGCCTGCCCAGCCCGTCGGCGGCAGCCCTGGTCGCGGCCAGCGTCTGGACCTTCCACAGCTTCGATGCCGATGCCTTCGGCTTCAAGTTGCTGATGCTCTTCGTGGTGGGTACCGCAGGGGTGCTGATGGTCAGCAATATCCGTTACTACAGCTTCAAGGATGTAGACCTCAAGGGGCCGGTACCCTTCGTCTTCCTGCTGGCCATCGTACTTGGTTTCGTGGTGATCTCCATCGAGCCCTCGGTGATGCTGCTGCTGCTGTTCGGTGCCTATGTACTCTCCGGGCCGTTAACGGCGACGATGCGAAAGCTCAAGCGCTCGCCGTCTACCCGCTGAGCCTGGCCCCGGCCTTGCCCTGAACCGCCCGCTTCGCGCGGGCGTTATCATCGCCGTGCCATTTTTCTTCCCGAAGGCCTTGCGCGGTCCCGGGGGAATCCGTAAAGTACGCATCCGCTGCCGGCGACGGGCAAACGTTGCAGGCGGTGATGATCGGCGGAAGTGGTTGTTTCTGTTTGGGTTTTTTTCGAAACGCCTCGCAGGGTTGACAGCGCCAGCCGATCACGTAGAATACGCCTTCCTCGCAGGGCGCTGACGAGCCACCCAGTGGCACGCCAGCAAGCGAGACGCTCCTCTTGTTCTTCGAGAGATCAGAGCCGCTCTTTAACAATCGATCAGGTAATTCATGTGGGCGCTTGTCGGGATGCTGGTGACCAGTCACTGAAACATTCAAGGCAAGCGACTCGTCAAGGATCTTCGGATCCTTTTGAGAACGTTTAGACCTTGAGCCAAGTTTGGTGCGCTTAACGCACCGATGATTTTAAACTGAAGAGTTTGATCATGGCTCAGATTGAACGCTGGCGGCAGGCC
>NZ_FOBC01000002.1:56278-291102 GCF_900109725.1 Halomonas daqiaonensis | reverse complement strand
GGCCAAGGTCGAGCATCCGTTTCATGTCATCAAGAACCTCTTTGGCTACCGGAAGGTTCGCTACAAGGGGCTGGCCAAGAACCAGGCGCAGCTGTTCACCCTGTTTGCTCTCGGCAATCTGGTGGTGGCAGGACGATGCCAGGGACGCGTTGACGGGGTCAGTGTGTCTTGAATCCGGCCTGGCAGCCGGATAACCCGGCTGTCGGGTAAAACAGACCACCTGAGGTGGTCAGGTAGGGATCGCTGAAGCGATGATCGGGCCATTTTGGCTCTTCAACTACCCAGAACAGCATTGTTCAGCGGTTCCTTAGGTCAGCCCCGACTCGACTCACTTTCTGAGATAGCCTTTGTCTCCGCCCGGCGTTGGTCTCTCCGCGCCGGGTTGCGTAAAATCATCAATATCCACGACTCGCCAGAAGGCTTCATGAACGACGATTCCCTGCGTGATTTTCGCAAGCCCCGTCGCCAGGCGGGAGGTAAGCCGCCGAAGATCACCTTCCCCTGCGACTATTCGCTCAAGGTTGTCGGCGATGCCGCCGACGATTTCGCCGCCACGGTCTGCCAGATCGTCATCCGGCATGATCCGAGCTTCGATGCGGCTGCCATCCAGGTAGTCCCCAGTCGCCAGGGTCGCTACCTGTCGGTACGCCTGACGATACGCGCCACCGGTGAAGCTCAGCTCAAGGCGCTCTTCGATGATCTCAAGGCTACCGGTCGCGTGCATATGGTCGTCTGATGACAAGCGAAAGCGAGCTTTCGCCGATCCAGCTGCATCGCCTTGGCCGGCGTCCCTATACCCCCGTCTGGCAGGCCATGCGCGACCTTACCGATGGGCGTGATGCGGCAACTCCCGACCAGTTCTGGCTGGTCGAGCACGAGCCGGTGTTTACCCAGGGGCAGGCCGGCAAACCCGAACACCTGCTGATGCCCGGCGATATCCCAGTCGTAGCTACCGATCGCGGTGGGCAGGTGACCTACCACGGCCCCGGCCAAGTCGTGCTCTATCCGCTGCTCGACGTGAGGCGCTCACGGCTGGGTGTGCGCGATCTGGTCTCGGCGTTGGAGAATGCTGTGATTGCCGTGCTGGCCGAGCATCGGGTGATAGCTCATGCTCGGCCTGACGCGCCCGGCGTCTATGTGGGGGAGGCCAAGATCGCGTCCCTGGGGTTGAGGATTCGTCGCGGCAGCAGCTTCCATGGGGTGGCCCTCAACGTGGACGGCGATCTCTCGCCGTTCTCGAGGATCAACCCCTGCGGTTATGCCGGCTTGGCCATGACACGGTTGGCCGACCTGAGCGATGACTGCTCTGGCGTCGAAGCGATAGGGGAGCGCCTGGCAGAGTGCCTGGCGCGAGAGTTGGGGCGGGAACTTGTCAATCTGTAGAAGCGAACGTCTCGACTTGCGTCGCGGCTGAGTGGCGCTGTGGTTAGCTCTTACCCGACATTCACGGCATCGATGCGATTGGGATCGGCTTGCTGGCCGGGTACTGCGGCGGGCGCGGCCAGGCCCAGGTTGTTCTTCTCGAACACTCGATCAGCCCGGTAGCTGGAGCGCACCAGAGGGCCGGAGGGCACCTCCATGAAGCCCTTCTCCAGGCCCAGGACGCGATAGCGCTCGAACTCCTCCGGGGTGACCCAGCGCTCCACCGGGAGGTGGTTACGCGTGGGGCGCAGATACTGTCCCAGGGTTACGATATCGACGCCGATGGCCCGCAGGTCGTCGAAGGTCGTAAGGATTTCCTCCTCGGTTTCGCCGAGACCCAGCATCAGGCTGGTCTTGGTGATCACCTGCGGCCGGTGGCGCTTGGCGTGGGCCAGCACATCCAGCGTCTTGCGGTAGCCGGCCCGGGGGTCACGGACCCGCCCGGTGAGCCGCTCGACGGTCTCGACGTTCTGGGCGAAGACCTCAAGCCCCGAATCGACGACCCGTTCGATCGCCGAGGGCTCGGCATCAAAGTCCGGGGTCAGCGCCTCGACGACCACCTCCGGCGTGCGGGCCTTGATGGCACGGATGCAGTCGGCGTAATGGGTGGCGCCACCATCCGGGAGATCGTCGCGGTCCACGGAGGTCAGCACGATATAGCGCAGGCCCATCAGCTCGACGGACCGAGCGGTATTCTCCGGCTCCTCAGCGTCCAGCCAGCCCCTGGGGTTGCCGGTATCCACGGCACAGAAGCGGCAGGCGCGGGTGCACACCGAGCCCATCAGCATGATGGTCGCGGTGCCGTTGCTCCAGCATTCGCCCTGGTTGGGACAGTGCGATTCGGCACAGACGGTGCTGAGGCGGTGAGTCGCCACATTCTTCTTGACTGCCTCGAAGCGCTCGCCGCCAGGAATCTGCGCCCGCAGCCATTTCGGCTTGCGGCCGTCGGCACCACCGCCCTCGATCTGGCGACGAACCTTCATGCCATCCTTGATGGCGGCCGTGCCATGATCGTTGCGGTACTTCTCGCCGCTGGAGACGCGTGGGGAGGGGGTGTCGCTCATAGCTGTGAGCCTCTTTTCTCGCTGGCTGTCGATGCCATGCCATGTGGGCGCTGCCGCGGTTTTTCAGGGGAGTGCGCCGCTCGGCGGTTCAAGGCAGCCTGGTACGTCGAATGATCACGCGGTTATGCGGGCCGCAAAATGATAAAATACCACAAGATTCGCGCCCCTTGACAGCCGGAGGCGCGATGCGGGCCCCTGAAGGCAGCTTAGGACATCGGCATCCGATGCTCGCAGCGCCTCTCTTCATGCGTTATATTGCACTGCAACAAAGCCCGATTACATGCATCGCCCAGGGGATGCCCCCTGTACCGAGCAACCTTGGAGCTCAAGATGAATTCCCTGATACCGACTCCTCCAGCCAATGTGCTGCCCTTCGTGGATCCGTTCGGTTTCGGACGAGCCGCCTATGACTACTGGCGCGACACCCTTGAACGCAGCGTGCTCTTCATGGACGTCATGCGCCAGCGCGGTAACCAGTATCTCGAGCATATCGAGAAGACCAAGCCCAATGTGCTGGGCTTCGATTCCGAGGTGCTGATGGATGGGCGCAATCTGGCCCGCCCGGTCAACTTCGAGCTACTGCGCATCCTGCCTCCCGAGGGCGTGGAGACCGATCTGCAGATGCGACCCTTTGTGGTGGTGGATCCGCGTGCCGGTCACGGTCCGGGCATCGGCGGCTTCAAGCCCGACAGCGAGCTCGGCGTGGCCCTGCGCGCGGGGCATCCCTGCTACTTCATCGGGTTCCTGCCCTATCCGGTTCCGGGGCAGACCGTCGAGGACGTGGTCGAGGCCGAGGTTGCCTTCCTGCGCCATGTCATCGAGCGCCATCCGGAGACCTCTGAGAAGCCCATCGTGGTCGGTAACTGCCAGGCCGGCTGGCAGATCATGATGGCTGCCGCCCTCGAGCCTGAACTCTTCGGTCCGATTCTTATCGCCGGCGCGCCGCTTTCCTACTGGGCCGGTGAGCGCGGCAAGGCGCCGATGCGCTATACCGGTGGCCTGAGCGGCGGCAGCTGGATGACCTCGCTGTTGAGTGACATGGGCGCCGGGCTCTTCGATGGTGCCTGGCTGGTGCAGAACTTCGAGCGCCTGAACCCGGCCAACACCTGGTGGAGCAAGCAATATCGGCTCTACGCCCAGGTCGACACCGAGGCGGAACGTTATCTGGAATTCGAACGCTGGTGGGGTGGTCACGTCGTACTGGGTGGTGACGAGATCCAGTACATCGTTGACAACCTCTTCGTTGGCAATCGCCTCTCCACCGCCCAATTGGTGACTTCGGACGGGCGTCGTATCGACCTGCGCAACGTGCGCTCACCGGTGGTGGTGTTCTGTTCGAAGGGCGATGACATCACGCCGCCGCCCCAGGCCCTGGGCTGGGTACGCGACCTCTACGAGGGGGTCGAGGACGTGATCGCCAACGAGCAGACCATCGTCTACTGCGTTCACGACACCACCGGTCACCTGGGCATCTTCGTATCCGGCAGCGTTTCCCGTAAGGAGCATGCCGAGTTCACCGCCAACATGGACTACATCGACGTCCTGCCGCCCGGCCTCTACGAGACCACGGTCTCGAGTGCTTCCGAGCGCGAGGATGCCGAGCTAATCGAGCGCGACTATCTGCTGGAGTTTTCGCCACGGACCATCGAGGAACTCGACAGGGAAGTCCAGCACCGCCCCGAGGACGACACCCGCTTTGCCACCGTGGCGCGGATCTCCGAGATCAACCTGGGATTCTACCGCTACTTCATGCAGCCCTGGGTCCAGGCGATGGCGACCCCGGAGTCGGCGAAGTGGATGCGGCGCATGCACCCCAACCGCATGGGCTACCGCCTGCTGTCCGATCGCAACCCGTTGATGACCGCGATCCCGGTACTGGCCGAGAAGGTGCGTGCCGACCGCCATCCGGTTCACGAGGACAACGTCTTCCGCGCAGTGGAGGGCATCTTCTCCGACCAGATTACCCGCAGCCTGAACGCCTGGCGCGATTTTCGCGACAGCAGCAGCGAGCGGCTCTTCCTCGACTTCTATGGCCAGCCGATGCTGCAGGCCATGGTCGGCCTGGGCGGTGATGCCCACGCGCATCGTCGTCGCCCGGGGGCCGAACCCGAGCACCGTCGCTTCATCGAGCGTCGCCGTGACGAGGTCCATCACGCGATCACCGAGGGCGGCAGCCACGAGGCGGTCATGCGTTCGGTGATCCACGTGCTCGGGGGAGCCCCGGCTACCGACGATCGCAACTTCAAGCAGCTGCGGGCTTCGCGGGCCGAGCTCGAACCGGGCATCCAGCTGGCCGACTTCAAGCACCTGGTGCGTGAGCAGTTCTTCACCCTCCAGCAGGATCACAAGGCAGCACTTGAGGCTATCCCGGGCCTGCTGAGAGGAGAGACGGCCGACCAGATCGAGGCCCACCTGGCCCATATCGAACAGGTGCTGGCGGCCAGCGGTGAACTCAGCGAGCGCGCGGCGGATCGCTTCGAACGCATCAAGGGCTTGTTCCGCCAGGCCATCCGGCATGCTCCCCAGGAGGAGCAGGACGCCCGTCAAGATGCCCAGGTGAACGTGGCCAGCCAGGCGCAGGCCGGGCAACTCGCACGCCGCGAGGTGGAAGACCTGATGGAGTCGTTGCCCGTTGCCGAGCCGGTGCCGGCTGCAACCTCAGCGTTAGCCGCATCGAATGAGGTGGCCAGCGTGGCAGCCCCGGAGGAGTCTGCTGCGCAAGAAGTGGTCCCTGAGGTAGCCTCCGACGCCCCGAAGGCACCGGTGCAAGAGTCGTCTTCTGAGGCCGTCTCCGAGGTTCCGGTGAAAGAACCGGTCACTGAGCCCGCCTCGGATGGTCCGGTGCAGGAGACGACCAGTGAGGCAGCTTCGGAATCAACGGCCAGCCAGGCAACGACGCCTAACACCAAGGCATCGGCCAAGCGCAAGCCCGCCAGCCGCGGCACACAGCGGCGGCGTACGCCCCGCAAGCCCGGCAAAAGCTGATCTCCCCACGTTGTAGTACCCGCGTCCTCGCCCCCGTCTGGCGGGGGCGCTTTCGTTGAAGGGTGCTTTAACCGGCTTGGCGTGATGGTGCCCGGGAGACTAGGGTCAAGAGGGCACCCCGCTCAGGGTTATCGCCATTGGCTGTAGGTTGACTGTAGCGAGGGGCTCTGGCTTCGACTGGCGTGAAGATAATCGCTGGGGTAGGGTAAGCGCATTTTTCACCCGCCAGAGAGGGCGGGCCGAAACCGTCTTGCGCACGCCATTGAGCGGGCGCCATCAGCACAGTGGAGCACTATGGGCAAGTCACTGGTCATCGTCGAGTCGCCGGCCAAGGCCAAGACGATCAACAAGTATCTCGGCAACGACTTCATCGTGAAGTCGAGTGTGGGGCATATCCGTGACCTGCCGACCAGCGGCGCCGGCAAGGCGGCCTCGGACCCCAAGGAGCGTGCTCGTCAGGCCGCGGTGACCCGCAAGATGTCCCCGGAGGAAAAGGCCGAGCACCGCAAGCACAAGGCCCACGACCAGTTGATCCGGCGTATGGGCATCGATCCCGAGCATGGCTGGAAGGCGCATTACGAGATACTGCCAGGCAAGGAGAAGGTGGTGGCCGAGCTCAAGAAGCTCGCCGAGAAGGCCGATACGGTCTATCTGGCCACCGACCTTGACCGCGAGGGTGAGGCCATCGCTTGGCACCTGCGTGAGACGATCGGTGGCGACGAGGACCGCTACCGGCGGGTTGTGTTCAACGAGATCACCAAGAACGCCATTCAGGAAGCCTTTCAGGATCCCGGTAGCCTGAACATCCCGCGTGTCGAGGCGCAGCAAGCGCGTCGCTTCCTCGATCGGGTAGTGGGCTTCATGCTATCGCCGCTGCTTTGGGCCAAGATCGCCCGTGGCCTATCTGCTGGCCGGGTGCAGTCGGTGGCGACCCGCCTGATCGTTGAACGCGAGCGCGAGATCCACGCCTTCATCCCCGAAGAGTTCTGGGACGTCCATGCCGATCTGCTGCCTGACGGTGAGGACCCGACACCGGTGCGCTTCGAGCTGGTCCGCCAGGACGGCAAGGCGTTCCGACCTACTTCCGAGGCCGAGACGCTGGAGCGAATCGCTTCGCTGCGCAAGGCGAGCCTGGCGATCACCGCGCGGGAAGACAAGCCCACGCGCTCCAAGCCCAATGCGCCCTACATCACCTCGACGCTTCAGCAGGCGGCTAGTGGGCGGCTGGGCTTCTCGGTGAAGAAGACCATGACCCTGGCCCAGCGCCTCTACGAGGCCGGCTACATCACCTACATGCGCACCGACTCCACCAACCTCTCGAAGGACGCGGTGGAGAATGTTCGCGAGTTCATTGGTGAGGAGTTCGGGCCTCGCTACCTGCCCGAGGCGCCCAATCGCTATTCCAGCAAGGAGGGTGCCCAGGAAGCCCATGAGGCCATCCGCCCCTCCGACGTGGGGCGCCGTGCCACTGACCTGGCCGGTATGGAACGCGACACCGAGCGCCTCTATGAGCTGATCTGGCGCCAATTCGTGGCCTGTCAGATGACCCCGGCCGAATACCTCTCCAGCACCCTGACCGTCGAGGTCGATGGCTTCGAGCTGCGTGCCAAGGGGCGGGTGCTGAAGTTTGACGGTTACACCCGGGTGATGAAGCCGATGGGGCGCAAGGAGGAGGACCAGTCGCTGCCGGACCTCGCCGAAGGCACGCCCATGACCCTGGAGCGGCTCGATCCCCAGCAGCACTTCACCAAGCCGCCGGCCCGCTACACCGAGGCGAGCCTGGTCAAGGAACTGGAGAAGCGCGGCATCGGCCGTCCCTCTACCTATGCTTCGATCATCTCCACCATCCAGGATCGCGGCTACGTCAAGCTGGAGAACCGGCGCTTCTATGCCGAGAAGCTTGGCGACATCGTCACCGAACGGCTCAAGGAGTCCTTCCCCGACCTGATGGACTACTCCTTCACTGCCCGCATGGAGGATGGCCTCGACGACGTGGCCGAGGGAGAGCGCAACTGGCAGGCACTGCTCGATGCCTTCTATGCCAAGTTCAAGAAGGAGCTCGAGGAGGCCGAGAGCGATGAGGGCATGCGTCCCAATCAGCCGGTGCCTACCGATATCGACTGCCCGACCTGCGGGCGCAAGATGCAGATCCGCACCGCCTCTACCGGGGTCTTCCTGGGCTGCTCCGGCTATAATCTGCCACCCAAGGAGCGCTGCAAGACTACCATCGACCTGCTGCCCGGGGACGAGGCGGTGGCAGCCGATGCGGGCGAGGACGCCGAGACCGATGCGCTGCGGGCCAAGCATCGCTGCCCCAAGTGTGGTACTGCCATGGACAGCTACCTGATCGACGAGACTCGCAAGTTGCACATCTGCGGCAACAGCCCGGATTGCGACGGTTATGAGGTCGAGAAGGGCCGGTTCCGTATCAAGGGTTATGATGGCCCGACCATCGAGTGCGACAAGTGCGGCAGCGAGATGCAACTCAAGACCGGGCGTTTCGGCAAGTACTTCGGCTGCACCAACAGCGAGTGCAAGAACACCCGCAAGCTGCTGCGTAGCGGCGAGGTGGCGCCACCCAAGATGGACCCCATCCCCATGCCGGAGCTCGAGTGCCAGAAGGTCGACGACCATTACGTGTTGCGCGACGGTGCAAGCGGCCTCTTCCTGGCGGCCAGCAAGTTCCCCAAGAACCGTGAGACCCGCCCGCCGCTGGTCAAGGAGCTCAAGGCCCATGCCGAGGAGCTGCCCGACAAGTACCGCTACCTGCTCGACGCCCCCAGCGAGGATCCGGACGGCCGCCCGGCGCAGATCCGCTTCTCTCGCAAGGCCAAGGAGCAGTTCGTGATGACCGACGAGGGTGGCAAGGCCACTGGCTGGAAAGCGACCTTCGATGGCAGTAAGTGGCAGGTGGAGGACAAGCGCAAGTGACCCCGAGATCGCGCACCAACCAGCTGCTCTATCAGGCGGAGCTGCTGCTCGCACTGCCGTCAGGCGATGACGAGCATGCGGAGGCAAGGCGCATGGCTGCGGAGGAGGGCAGCCTGGCACTTACCGAGTTGGCGCTGCAATCGCTGCTGCGTGAGGTCACCGAGCATGCCCAGCTGGGGCGACATGACTGGCGCCAGCTGCTCGGCCCCGAGGGTGCCGGCATCGCCGAGCTGCATCGCCTGCGTGAACTGGCCGCGCGTCCCGACAACTGGCTGGCCTGGTTGATCGACAAGCTCGAGGCCCTGCATGGCAGCGACGGCGTGGCCCGTCGCGCCACGGGTGCTGCTCACGGCTTGATTGCCGTGGGCAGCGGTGCGGCGCTGAATGACGAGTTGCGATGGTGCCTCACCGAGGCCAAGGCCGAAATCGCCGCCCTGCGCGAGACCAGCGAGGAGTGGTAGCGACGTCGCGCCAGGCGGCCAGGGAGCGCGTCGCCATCTTCGTCGACGTCCAGAACGTCTACTACACCACCCGCCAGGCCTTCAGCCGACATTTCGACTACAACACCTTCTGGGCACACTTCGCGGCCGATCGCGAGGTGGTGGTGGCCAACGCCTACGCGGTGGAGCGCGGCGACCCCCGCCAGCAACAGTTCCAGGCCATCCTGCGCGGTATCGGCTTCACCGTGAAGCTCAAGCCCTTCATCCAGCGCCGTGATGGCTCGGCCAAGGGTGACTGGGATGTGGGTATCGCCCTGGATGCCATGGAGGCAGCGCCACTGGTCGACCGAGTGGTGCTGGTTTCGGGCGATGGCGATTTCGATCTGCTGGTCGAGCGGATGCGCGAGCGCCACGGGGTGGTGGTGGAGGTGGTCGGCGTGGAGCGGCTCACCGCCGACTCGCTGATCCGCGCGGCCAGCCGCTTCGTGCCTATCGAAGGGGAGTTGTTGCTCTAGGCACCGTCGGGTGTGAGCGGCGGCGATAACCTGTACAATCCTGCCCCCGTTTCCTTGCGCTGATTGGACCCCTCATTGATCTCCACCGCCAATATCACCATGCAGTTCGGCGCCAAGCCGCTATTCGAGAATGTCTCCGTCAAGTTCGGCAATGGCAACCGCTACGGCCTGATCGGGGCAAACGGCTGCGGCAAGTCCACCTTCATGAAGATCCTCGGCGGTGACCTGGAGCCCTCCTCGGGGCAGGTGATGGTCGAGTCCGGTGCCCGGCTTGGCAAGCTGCGACAGGATCAGTTTGCCTTCGAGGACGAGCGAGTCATCGACACCGTTATCATGGGCAATGCCGAGCTGTGGCAGGTCGCGGCCGAGCGCGAGCGCATCTACTCGCTTCCCGAGATGAGCGAGGCGGACGGCATGGCCGTGGCCGACCTGGAGGTGCGCTTCGCCGAGCTCGACGGCTACACCGCCGAACCCCGGGCCGGCGAGCTGCTTCTGGGGCTCGGCATCCCGCTGCACCAGCATACTGGCCCCATGAGCGAGATCGCGCCGGGCTGGAAGCTACGCGTGTTGCTCGCCCAGGCGCTGTTTGCCGACCCCGATGTGCTGCTGCTCGACGAGCCCACCAACCACCTGGACATCAACACCATCCGCTGGTTGGAGGACATGCTCACGGCGCGCAGCAGCACCATGATCATCATTTCCCACGATCGTCACTTCCTCAACAGCGTCTGTACTCACATGGCAGATCTGGACTATGGCGAGATCACGCTGTTTCCCGGCAACTACGATGACTACATGACGGCCGCCACCGCCGTGCGCGAACGCCAGCACGCCGACAACGCCAAGAAGAAGGCGCAGATTGCCGAACTGCAGCAGTTCGTCAGCCGCTTCTCGGCCAATGCCTCCAAGGCCAAGCAGGCGACGTCCCGGGCGCGGCAGATCGACAAGATCAAGCTCGAGGACATCAAGCCGTCCAGCCGAGTCAGTCCCTTCATTCGCTTCGAGCAAGCCAGGAAGATCCATCGCAACGCGGTCAACGTCGAGTCGATCACCAAGGGCTTCGGCGAGGAGGCGCCGCTCTTCGAGCGCTTGTCGATGACAGTTGAAGCCGGCGAACGCATCGCTATCATCGGCCCCAATGGCATCGGCAAGACGACCCTGCTGCGTACCCTGGGCGGGGAGCTGCACCCCGACGCCGGCGCCGTGCGCTGGACTGACAGTGCCGAACTCGGCGTTTTCGCCCAGGACCACGCGGATGACTTCGCCAATCAGGCCACTCTGTTCGAGTGGATGGCTCAGTGGACCCAGGGCGGCGAGCAGGAAGTGCGCGGCGCCCTGGGTAGGATGCTGTTCTCCAGCGACGACATCGGCAAGTCGGTCAAGGTGATCTCCGGTGGCGAGCAGGGCCGCATGCTGTTCGGCAAGCTGGCCCTGACTCGGCCAAACGTGCTGCTGATGGACGAGCCGACCAATCACCTGGACATGGAATCCATCGAGGCGCTCAATCTGGCACTGGAAAACTACCCCGGCACGCTGATCTTTGTCAGCCATGACCGCGAGTTCGTCTCGTCCCTGGCGACCCGCGTTCTGGACATGAGCGAACAGGGGGTCATCGACTTCAGCGGCAGTTACGACGACTACCTGCGTAGCCAGGGGCTGTTCGGCTGACGTCTGGGGGCGAGACGTACAGCGTTCTTCGCGGGCCATCAAGCCCACGAGTTGATATGCGTCAAGCGTGTTGAAGGCGGCTTGGCTAGGATGAAGGCATGTATACCTGCCCATATCAGGGCATTTGCCGGACAATCCGCTAGCCTGCAGGATGTGCTTTCTCCGGCACTGCCCATGCACAGGACGCTGCAGTACCTGTATGCTCATCGTGTCGAGCGGGCATGCGTGAAGGCCGAGGTTCGGTGCATTGCCTGCGATATACAAGGACTCGAGGACTACTGAGGAGAAAGCGATGTCGGATCAGATCCTGTCACTCAAGCTGCTGGGCTACTGGACGGACGAGCAGCTTGGCGAGATTCCTGATGTATCGGGAATCTTCTGTGTCTATGCCGGTACGGCCGCCGCCGAAGGTGAGCCCGGCATCGAGCGATTGCTCTATATCGGTGAATCCGGCGACGTGCGTCAACGTATTCGCCATCATGAGCTGCGGGATAAGTGGATCAATCGGCTCGAGGCCGGGGAGACCCTCTGCTATAGCGTGGCGGCGGCGACGTATGTCTATCGCGAGCGCCTCGAGGCGGCCTTAGTGCATGTTCACAAACCACCGGTGAACCAGGACTATATCGATCGCTTTCCCTTCGACAAGACCGAGATGCATCTGCGTGGACGTACCGACAAGCTGATGTCCCAGTTTATCGTCGAGCGTCTCGACTGATGGCGAGTGAACGGCAGCTGGCAAGGCGCCAGTTCCTGCCGCGTCTCGAGGCACGGCTCGCCGATCCATCCGGCGCTGAAGACGACACCCTGGCGGCGCATGTGCTTCTGGAGGATGCCGCCCGGGCAAGGGCCACCGACATTCATCTCGACCCTTCCCGAGAGCGATGGCGCATTCGCCTGCGTATCGACGGCCGAGTCATCGATGTCCTGGATCTCGATGTCGGGAATGGAGCTCAGCTGGCCAATCAGTTCAAGGTGCTTGCCGGGCTCGACCCCATGCCTTCGAAAATCGCCAAGGACGGCAGCTTCAGTTGGACCTCCGACGAAGAGGGCGTGGAAGAGATATTTCTGAGGGTCACCGCTGTGCACTGTGTCGCCGGGGAGAAACTGGCCATCCGCTTTCTTGCGCCTCCCCGTACCTTCCATGACACCCTTTCGTTGGGAATCGGCGAGCAGGGGGCTCGGGGAATACGCCGCTGGATGGATGCAACCGGCGGTATGCTGCTGGTGGCAGGCCCCACCGGTGCCGGCAAGACCACCACCCTCTACACCCTGCTCAACCAACTGCGCCTCACCGACAGTCACGTGGTGACGCTCGAGGATCCGGTGGAGTATTCCATCCCTGGCATCAACCAGATCCAGGTGGACGCAAAGAACGGCCTCGACTTCGCTACCGGCACGCGTTCCATGCTGCGCCTGGATCCGGACTATGTGTTGATCGGCGAGATCCGCGACACGGGCTCCGCCGCGGCGGCCGTCAGTGTGGCCAGCAGCGGTCGGTCCCTGATGGGGACCCTGCACAGTCGCGATGCCGTGGGGGCTGTCTCCATGTTGCGACAACTGGGATTGGAGGATGCCGAGATCAGCGCCACTCTCGGCATGGTGATCGCTCAACGCCTGGTGCGCCGTCTCTGCGAGCACTGTCGTGAACAGTGGCCCACGCCGTCCCGGGATGTCGAGTGGCTCGAGGCGGTTGGGCTCGAGGTGCCCGACCAGGCCTGGGTCCCGGTAGGCTGCGAGTACTGTGATGGCTTGGGCTACAAAGAGCGTACCGGGATATTCGAGATCTGGCAGCCTACTCAAGAAGATCATGCCCAGTTACTGCGCCACGCCGATGACGCCGCTCTGCGACATAGCCTGCGAGAACGGGGAGAGACCCTGATGATTGCCGATGGCCTGGCCAAGGCCGCCGCCGGCATCACCTCCCTGCGCGAGGTCTTCAGGATGGGTGCTATCCTGCCTGGCTGACGAGCCGGGCAGGACGGGTCTGGTGTACTCGCGCTTCCCTCCTGACAGTCGCGGGCCAGTCCTGTATAACGGCTGGCACTGCGATGCCTTTCATTTCCTGCATGCTCCAGAGACGTCACCGATGAAGCACTTGTCCCGTCGCCGCTTCGGCCTGCTGGCACTGAGTTCGCCCTTGCTGCTGCTGGCCCCGCAGGCGTTCGCCAGCCCGATGGATAACCTGTTGTCCCGCGCCATCGTCCCTCGCCACGACAGCGAGCTATGGGTGCTGGTCGAGGACCGCGAGGCGGCCCTCAGCGTCTATCGTGGTAACCGGCTGCTCGAACGCTTCGAGCCGGTCTCGCTGGGCCGCGGTGGTGCCAGGCCCCAGCGCCAGCGGGGGGACCGCGCTACGCCACTCGGCGAGTTCCGGGTCAACCGTTTCAATCACAACAGCAAGTTCCACATTTTCATCGGGCTCGACTATCCCACCCCGATCCATGCCCGCATGGCGCTGGAGGCGGGGGTGTATAGCCAGCAGGCGTATGACGACTACTTCGCCTACTACCGTCGGCACGGCTATCCTCCCCAAGATACGGTACTCGGCGGCTTCATCGGTATTCACGGGGTCGGCAAGGGGGACCCCGATATCCATGAGCGATTCCACTGGACGGATGGCTGTGTGGCGGTGACCGACTCGCAGGTCGAGCGTCTGTCGTCGCTGATCGACATTGGCACACGCGTCGTGATCCGCTAGGCTTTACATTCGCTGGGGACGTTCTAAGCTGTGGACAAGCGCTGTTGCATATTATAAAACAGCGTTTGGCTCCTGTGCTTCGCAGCAGAAGTCGCTGCAAGAAGGCCTGCTTTTGCAGGAAGCCTGATTCTCAGGCAACATCAATGCACTACCCAAGGAAGACTCAAGGAGAACACTATGACTCTGAAGACTACCCTGAAGCTGACTGCCGCAGCCGCATCCCTGGCCGTCCTGGCCGGTTGTGCCTCTACCAGCGCCCTGGAAGAGGTTCGCATGACCGCCGAGTCTGCACAGGCCGACGCAGCTGAAGCACGCAGCATCGCCACCCAGGCGCAGAACACTGCCAACCAGGCACAGCGCGACGCTCGTGCGGCCCTGCAGATGTCCGAGCAGAACCGCGAAGAGATGAACCGCATGTTCGAGCGTTCCATGCGTAAGTGATCGTTCTCGACCGCCCGTCAGGGCGGTAGTAGGACCTTCAAGACAGAGGCCTCGCCGGTTACGGCGAGGCCTCTGTTTTTGGTGCAAGATGCCATTAACGCTATGGGAGCATGGAGCCCTTGTTGGAGACTCAGCCTTCCTCGGCTTGGCTCTCGCGAACGCCGGTCTCGGCGGCGATCAGTTCCAGGCGGTCCCAGAGTGTTTCGGGGGTTGATTCCGGCGTGGAGGCGTCGAGGGCCACGGGCATGCCACGTGGCACCTCCACGACCTCGCGAAGGCGAGCGTAGTCCACCGGGTAGTCTAGCCCGCTGGTCGCCGTGTCGACCTGGGCGAGGGCCTCGGTGATGCGCTGGATGGTAGTGCCGTCCTCCTCGTCCAGATAGGGATAGGCCTGGACGTGCAGGGTGCCATTGGCCCATCCGAGCTTGAGTGTCTCGTTGATCAGCTTGACCTGGGTACCGATGGGCAGGCGGGGAAAGAGCGCCTCGATGTCCTCGGGCAGCATGCGGATGCAGCCATGGGTCACCCGCATACCGACGCCCTCGGGGCGATTGGTGCCATGGATTAGGTAGCCGGGAATGCCCAGGCGCATCTTGCGGGTGCCCATCGGGTTGTCGGGACCCGGTGGCACCACGCTGGGGAGAGGATCGCCAGCTTCGGCATGCTCGCGACGGATCGACGCCGGTGGGTACCAGGCCGGGTTCTTGACCTTTTCGGTGATGCGGGTAGTGCCCAGGGGGGTCTTCCAATCCATGCGACCGACGGCAATGGGGTAGGTCTCGACGCGTGGCGTCTCGCTCTCATCCGCCGGGGGGTAGTAGTAGAGACGCATCTCCGCCACATTGACCACCACGCCCTCGCGTGGCCCTTCGGGGAGGATGAAGCGGCCGGGAATCACGACCGCGGTGCCCTCGAAGGGCGCCCAGATGCTGACGTCCGGGTTGGCACGCACCATCTCCTCATAGCCGATACCGTGCCTGTGGCCGATATCGATCAGGGTGTCGCCGCTCTTGGCAACGACCTTATAGACCTCGCCGACCAGGTCCCCTTCCTCGGGAAGGGGGTAGTAACCGCGCGGCCACTCCTCGGAGTTGGCCTGGAGGGGTGTGGCCAGCGTGGCGCAGAGACCCAGCACCGTTGCGAATCGGGCGACGCGCCCGAGTGGGGAAGAATGCTTCATCGACGTCATGTTCTCGTGGTTGCCGTTGGTCAGGGGCTGCGATGCACCCATCCTGAGCGTCTTATAGTATCGCCCGTCCGGGCAGGAATCCGCCAGCCCGGCTGCTTGGCCGCGGCTCATCACGCCGCCTCTGCCTTGCGGTTGAGGGTATCAAGGAGCTGTTCCACGGCCTGGAAGCGGGCCTCTTCCTTCTCCATCGGCGCCTCGAAGCGCAGGGTGTCGGCGCCATCCAGGCGGTAGCGATCCGGGGCGCGCTGGATCAGCTCCACCAGCACCAGCGGGTCGACGGCGGTCTGGCTACCGAAGATCACTCGGCCTTTCTCGGGGCCGGCCTCCAGGCGGGTGATGCCCAGGCGCTCGGCTCGCTGGCGAAGACGGGTCTGGCGCAGCAGAGTCTTCACCGGAGCCGGCAGCAGGCCGAAGCGGTCGATCATCTCCACCTGAAGCTCCTTGAGTTCGGCCTCGTCATTGGCGCTGGAAATGCGCTTGTACATCACCAGGCGTTGTTGAACGTCGTGGAGGTAGTCGTCGGGAATCAAGGCCGGCAGGTTGAGGCTGACCTCGACGCCTTGCTCTAGTGGTGCCTCGATGTTGGGTGTGCGGCCCTCGCGGATCGCCTTCACGGCCCGGTCGAGCATCTGCATATAGAGGCCGTAGCCCACCGCTTCCATCTGGCCGCTCTGGTCCTCGCCAAGCAGTTCGCCCGCGCCGCGGATCTCCATGTCGTGGCTGGCCAGGGTGAAGCCCGCGCCCAGATCCTCGGCGCCGGCGATGGCTTCCAGTCGCTTGACGGCATCCTTGCTCATCATCCGGGGCGGCGGGGCCAGCAGGTAGGCATAGGCCTGGTGGTGGCTACGCCCGACCCGGCCGCGCAGCTGGTGGAGCTGGGCCAGGCCGAACTTGTCGGCACGCTCGATGACGATGGTATTGGCGCTGGGCACATCGATACCGGTCTCGATGATGGTCGAGCAGACCAGCACGTTGAAGCGCTTGTGATAGAAGTCGGACATGATCCGCTCCAGCGAACGCTCCGGCAGCTGCCCGTGGGCGACGCCGACCCGGGCGTCGGGCACCAGCTCGCGCACCGTCTCGGCGGCGGTCTCGATGGTCTTGACCTCGTTGTGGAGGAAGTAGACCTGACCGCCGCGCAGGATCTCGCGCAGGATCGCCTCCTTGATCACCGCCTCGTCACGCTGCTGGACGAAGGTCTTCACCGACAGGCGCCGGGCCGGGGGGGTGGCTATGATCGAGAGGTCGCGGATGCCGCTCATGGCCATGTTCAGTGTGCGCGGGATCGGCGTGGCGGTCATCGTCAGGATGTCCACCTCGGCCCGCAGGCTCTTGAGGCGCTCCTTCTGGGCCACGCCGAAACGATGCTCCTCGTCGATGACCAGCAGTCCCATGTGGGGGAGCTTGGTGCTCTTCGACAGCAGCTTGTGGGTGCCGATGACGATATCCGTCTGACCCGCCTCGATACGCTTCAGGGAGGCGGCTTGCCCCTTGCCCTCAGTGAAGCGCGAGATCAGCTCGATGTTCACCGCCGTGTCGGCAAAACGGTCACGGAAGTTCTCGTAGTGCTGTCGGGCGAGCAGGGTAGTGGGCACCAGTACCACGACCTGGCGACCGGAGTGCACGGCCAGGAAGGCCGCCCGCATGGCAACCTCCGTCTTGCCGAAACCTACATCGCCGCAGACGACTCGATCCATGGGGCGCGGGGCGGTCATGTCGCCGATCACGGCCTGGATGGCCGCGCGCTGGTCGGGCGTTTCCTCGAACGGGAAGCTGGCCGCAAAGCGGGCATACTCAGCATCGGGCGGTGCACAGGCGAAGCCCTCACGGGCCTCGCGACGGGCATAGATGTCGAGCAGTTCGGCGGCCGTGTCGCGGATCTTCTCGGCGGCGCGTCGCCTTGCCTTCTCCCACTGGTCCGAGCCCAGCCGGTGCAGTGGTGCCAGCTCGTCGTCGGCCCCGGCGTAGCGCGAGATCAGGTGCAGGTTGTCCACCGGCACATAGAGGCGTGCTCCGTCGGCATACTCCAGGGTCACGAACTCGGCGGGCTGGCCGCCGGCCTCGATCGTCTCGAGTCCCTTGTAGCGGCCCACGCCGTGGGCCTGGTGGACAACCGGGGCGCCAGGACGCAGCTCCGAGAGATGGCGGATCGCCAGTTCGCTGTCATCGGTGGAGCGCTCCCGGCGGCGGCTCTGGCGGACCACCTCGCCGAACAGCTCGGTCTCGCTGATCACCGCCAGGTCCGGGTCGGTCAGCCACAGGCCGGCATCGATCTCGCCCTCGGTGATCGCCAAGCGCGAATCGCTGGCCAGAAAGGCCGGGAAGTCCACCACATGGCGCAGCTCGAGCCTCAGTGGGCCCAGGGTCTCCTCCAGGGCCTCGCGTCGGCCTCGCGACTCGGCGACGAACAGCACTCGGGTGGCCGAGTGTTCGGCGAGAAAGTTTTCCAGGTCAGCCAGCGGACGCTTGGCCCGAGCATTCACCGCCACCGTCGGTGGCATTCGGGTGGCCGGCGCCACGGCATGCCGATGCCCCGCATCGTCCGTCAGGGCCACCCGGGGATGGCGCTTGATGGCGCCGAACGCCTCGGCGACGGGCACGAAGGCGCGATGAGGCGGCAGCAGTGGGCGAGTGGGATCGACTCCGAGGTTCTCGTAGCGGCTCTCGATGGCTTCCCAGTGATGTTCGGCGGCCTCGAATACCCCGGGCAGCATGGCGACCCTTGTGCCCTCGGCCAGGTGCTCGAAGAGCGTGGCGGTCTCCTCGAAGAACAGCGGCAGGTACTGCTCCAGCCCTGGCGAAGGGATCCCCTTGAGGGCGTCAACGTAAAGCGGGCACTGGCGGGGGTCGACATCGAACAGCGTCTCGAAGCCTTCGCGGAAGCAGGCGATGGCGCTGCGTGACAGCGAGTATTCGTGGGCGGGCAGAAGCTCCACCCGCTCGACTCTGTCCTGGCTGCGTTGGGTATCCGGATCGAAGTGGCGCAGGGTGTCGATCTCATCGTCGAACAGGTCGATGCGCAGTGGCGCCTCGGTGCCCATCGGGAAGAGGTCGATCAACGCCCCGCGCAGCGCGTATTCGCCGGGCTCATAGACCGTTTCCACGGCCCGGTAGCCGGCCCGCGACAGGGCGTCGCGGAACCCCTCGCGGTCCAGGGTCTGGCCGGTTTCCAGCGTCATCACGCGCCCGGCGATATAGTCCACCGGCGGCAAGCGCTGCATCAGGGTATTCATGGCCGCGAGCACGATGCCGTGCTCGCCGTCCTGCAGCCGACGCAGGGTGCGCAGCCGCTCCGAGACGATGTCCTGATGCGGCGAGAAGCTGTCGTAGGGCAGCGTCTCCCAGTCGGGGAAGGGTAGCACCGGCAGGTGGCCATAGAAGCCCAGGTCATTCTCCAGGCGCTGGGCCGTGGCGGTATCGGGGGTGATCACCAGCAGCGGGGCATCTTCGGCCAGGTGGGCCAGGGCTAGGGCCGTGGCGCTGCCCGACGGCGTCTGCCAGTAGAGAATGTCGCGCAGCCCCTGGGGGCGCGGCGGGTCGAGCGGCGAGAAGTTCGTCATGCTATCGGTTACCCAACCGTGGTCGTGAGCGGGGTGCAGAAATGGGGCATGATACCAGCCTCGCGGTTGTCCTGTAGTCAGCAGCGGAATTCTGTAAATCGCCTACAGCAGGTGCGACCATCCTGCGATTGCCCCGGCAGGTGCCGCCCCGGATAATGCAGCGGTATCTTCCCCCTTGTTATCACCAGACTGAGGTCACCCGTGAGTCAGCAAACCCTCGATACCGTCTTCCAGGAATGGCACGACAATCAGGCGATCGCCGAGCAGATGATCCCGATGATCGGCAGCCTCTATCGTCACAACAACGTGGTCGTGACCATGTTCGGGCGGTCGCTGTTCAACCGCAGCGTGATCCGCATCCTCAAGGATCACCGCTACGTACGGAAGATCGAGGGGACAGAGCTGTCCGTGCAGGACACCTTCCCGCTGATCAAGGCGATGACCGAGCTCAACCTGGGTCCGGCGCATGTCGACGTAGGCAAGCTCGGGGTGGCTTTCAAGGCGCAGAACAGCGACCCGGTGGCCTTCCTGCGCGACGAGCTGTCCGAGATCGTCGATGCTCACGATCCCGACGGCCACAACGGCCAGCCCAAGGACGTTGTGCTCTACGGCTTCGGCCGCATCGGCCGGATCCTGGCGCGCGTGCTGGTCGAGAAGGCAGGCGGCGGCAACCTTTTGCGCCTGCGAGCCATTGTCGTGCGCGGTCGTGGTGATATCGCCAAGGACCTGGAGAAGCGCGCCAGCCTGCTGCGTCGCGATTCGGTGCATGGCCCCTTCGACGGCACCATCAGCGTTGACGCCGAAGCACGCACCATCACCGCCAATGGCAACGTCATCCGGGTGATCTATGCCGATTCGCCCACCGAGATCGACTACACCGCCTACGGCATCGATAACGCCGTGGTGGTCGACAATACCGGCATCTGGCGCGACGAGGCGGGCCTGGGTCAGCATATTCAGTGCAAGGGCGTGGCCAAGGCGATCCTCACCGCCCCGGGCAAGGGCGACATCGCCAACATCGTCTACGGCATTAACCATCAGGATATCGGTGAGCAGGATCGTATCCTCTCCGCAGCCTCGTGCACTACCAATGCCATCGTGCCGGTGCTCAAGGTGCTCAACGACGAGTTCGGCGTCGAGCATGGCCACGTGGAGACCGTGCACTCCTACACCAACGACCAGAATCTGATCGACAACTACCACAAGGGCGATCGTCGCGGCCGCAGCGCCCCGCTCAACATGGTGCTGACCGAGACCGGTGCCGCCAAGGCGGTCGCCAAGGCGCTGCCGGAGTTTGCCGGCAAGCTGACCGGCAACGCCATTCGCGTGCCGACGCCCAACGTCTCAATGGCAATTCTCAACCTGCGCCTGGAGAAGGAGACCGATGCCGAGGCGCTCAACGACTTCCTGCGCCGGATGTCGCTGGACTCGCCTTACCAGAAGCAGATTGATTTCGTCGACTCGCCCGAGGTGGTCTCCACCGATTTCGTCGGCAACCGACATGCCGGCATCGTCGACGCCAAGGCGACCATCGCCAATGGCAAGAATGCGGTGGTCTATGTCTGGTACGACAACGAATTCGGCTACAGCTGTCAGGTGATCCGCATCTTGCAGCACGTCTCCAACGTGCACTTCCTCAAGCTTCCGCACGCCAAGGCCTGACGGCCAACGGCCAGCCGCCACGGATCTAGGGGGCAAGGGGAGTCATCTCCTTGCCCCTTTACTTCTTGCATCTCCCTCCTGCGACAATCTTCCCCTTGCCTCGAAACCGGCCTTGCGACCATAGGGCAAGTGGTCATGCTTTACGCTTGTCTTTATAATATGATGGATTTTTCGGGGTGGTCCGTGCGTGCCTCGGGCCTGACTGGTAACGTACTGAAAATAGAAGAATTCGAATCCATTCGAACCCCTTTCTTCATCTATCCGATCCATCAACTGGGCGAGACTATGATCGAAGTCAAGAAAGGCCTGGATCTCCCCATCGCGGGGACGCCGGAGGCACGCATCGAGGATGCGCGACCGGTACGCCATGTGGCTGTCCTGGGCACCGACTATGTCGGCATGAAGCCGACCATGGAGGTCAGTGAGGGGGACAGGGTCAAGCTGGGCCAGCTGCTCTTCACCGACAAGAAGATCGACGGGGTGCGCTTCACGGCGCCGGCGGCCGGCGAGGTAGTCGCTATCAACCGCGGCGAGAAGCGCAAGCTGCTCTCGGTGGTCATCAAGGTCGACGAAACCGAGGAGGCGGTGGAATTCACGGCTCACGGTCGCGACAAGCTCGAGGGCCTCGAGCGTCAGGCCGTCGTCGACCAACTGATCGAGTCGGGGCTGTGGACCGCGTTGCGTACCCGGCCCTACTCGCGTACCCCGGCCATCGATAGCTCACCGACCGATATCTTCGTCACGGCCATCGATACCCATCCGCTGGCCGCCAATCCCGCCGATATCATCAACGAGCAGGTTGATGCCTTCGAGGACGGGCTCAAGGTGCTGGCCCGCCTGACTGAAGGTCAGGTCTATCTCTGCACGGCGCCGGATGCTCGCGTCCCGGGCAGTGACGTCAAGGGTGTGCAGCACGAGACGTTCGCCGGCCCGCATCCCGCCGGCCTGGTGGGCACCCACATCCATCACCTCTCGCCCGTGGCCTTGCACAAGCGGGTCTGGCACATCGGCTATCAGGATGTCATCGCCTTCGGCAAGCTGTTTGCCGAAGGCAAGCTGGATGTCCAACGCGTGATCGCCGTGGGTGGCCCGCGTGCCGAAAATCCCCGCCTGCTGCGTACCCGGATCGGCGCCAGTACCGAAGAGTTTCTCGAGGGTGAGGTGATCGACCCCGATGGCACCCGTGTGATCTCCGGCTCGGTGTTCGCCGGTGCCACCTGCGAGGGCAGCCTGCGCTACCTGGGGCGCTTTCACGATCAGGTCAGCCTGCTCGAGGAAGGCAACAAGCGCGTCTGGATGGGCTGGTTGTCGCTCGGCAAGAATCGCCACTCGGTGATGGGGATCTACCTGTCGAAGATCACCGGCCTGAACCACTACGCGCCGACCACCTCGACCAACGGCTCCGAGCGCGCCATGGTACCGGTGGGCATGTACGAAGAGGTGATGCCGCTGGACATCCTGCCCACCCAACTGCTGCGCTCGCTGATCGTCGGCGACATCGAGTCGGCGATGCAGCTCGGCTGCCTGGAGCTGGATGAAGAGGACCTGGCACTGTGCACCTATGTGTGCCCCGGCAAGTACGAGTACGGTCCCATCCTGCGTGACAACCTCACCTTGATCGAGAAAGAGGCCTGATGATGGGTATCCGACAGACACTCGACAATCTCGAACCCCACTTCCACAAGGGTGGCAAGTACGAGAAGTTCTACCCCCTCTACGAGGCGGTTGACACCATCTTCTACGCCCCGCCCGATGTGGCCAAGACCACCGCTCACGTGCGTGACGGCGTCGACCTCAAGCGCATCATGATCACCGTCTGGTTGTGCACCTTCCCGGCGATGATCTTTGGCATGTGGAACGCCGGCTGGATGGCCAACGCAGCCATCGCCGATGGCTTTGCCTCCATGGGCACCTGGCGCGAGGCGATCACCATGACCCTCGCCGGCGGCCATGATCCGGATAGCCTGTGGTCCAACCTGGTGCTGGGCGCCACCTACTTCCTCCCCATCTACCTGGTGACCTTCGTGGTCGGCGGTTTCTGGGAGGTGTTGTTTGCCATCAAGCGTGGTCACGAGGTCAACGAGGGCTTCTTCGTCACCTCCGTGCTGTATGCCCTGATCCTGCCCGCCACCATTCCGCTGTGGCAGGTGGCACTGGGCATCACCTTCGGTGTGGTGATCGGCAAGGAGATCTTCGGCGGCACCGGGAAGAACTTCCTCAACCCGGCGCTGACCGGCCGTGCCTTCCTGTATTTCGCCTATCCGGCACAGATTTCCGGTGACGCGATCTGGGTGGCGGCCGATGGCTACAGCGGCGCGACTGCGCTTTCCGTCGCCTTCCAGGACGGCATGGCGGCTCTCTCCAGCCAGTGGAGCTGGTGGGATGCCTTCCTTGGCTTCGTGCCGGGTTCGGTGGGTGAAACCTCGACCCTGGCGATCCTGATCGGTGCGGTCGTGCTGTTGTGGACCAAGATCGCTTCCTGGCGAATCGTGCTCGGCGTCTTCCTGGGCATGGTGGCGACCAGTGCGCTCTTCAACATGATCGGCTCCGACAGCAACCCGATGTTCGCCATGCCCTGGTACTGGCACCTGGTAGTGGGCGGCTTCGCCTTCGGCATGGTGTTCATGGCGACCGACCCGGTGTCTGCCTCCATGACCAACCAGGGCCGCCTGATCTTCGGCGCGCTCATCGGCGTCATGACGGTGCTGATCCGCGTCGTCAACCCGGCGTTCCCCGAAGGCATCATGCTGGCGATCCTGTTCGCCAACCTGTTCGCCCCGCTGATCGATCACTTCTTTGTACAGGCCAACATCAAGCGCCGCATGCAGCGCACCGGTGTGCCGGCCGAGGAGACTGCCTGATGGCACAGAGCAATAACTCCATCAAGAAGATCCTGACGGTGGCGTTCGCACTTTGTATCGTGTGTTCGATCATCGTCTCCACCGCGGCGGTGGCTCTGCGTTCGAAGCAGCAGTTCAACCAGGAGCTCGACCGCAAGACCAACATTCTCGAGGTGGCCAATCTCTACGAGTCCGGCATGGACGTGAACGAGACCTACGAGTCCATGATCACGCCGCGGGTGGTTAATTTGGAGACCGGTGAGTACTCCGCGGAGCACGACCCGGATACCTACAACGCCTTCGAGTCGCGTCGCGACCCGGCGGCGTCTCGCACCCTCTCCGGCGAGAGAGATCCGGCAGGCCTGACGCGTGTCGAGAAGTATTCGACGGTCTACCTGGTGGGCGATCCGGACGATCCCGAGCAGATCATCCTGCCGATTCGTGGCCAGGGGCTGTGGGGGCTGATGCGCGGTTTCCTCTCCGTGGAAGGCGACGGCAACACCATCGTCGGCATCACCTACTACGAGCACGCCGAGACCCCTGGGCTTGGGGGCGAGGTCAACAACCCGCGCTGGCAGGCCCAATGGGAAGGCAAGGAGATCTTCGACGAGCAAGGTGAGCTTGATCCCGCGATCCGCCTGGTCAAGGGCGGTGCTAGCGGCGAGACCGAGGTCGATGCCCTCTCCGGTGCCACCCTGACCAGCAACGGCGTGACCAACATGCTGCAGTTCTGGCTGAGCCCGGAAGGCTTCGGTGATTACCTGGCGCGGTTCCGTGAGGGGACCAGCCAGGCCGAGACCCAGGGCGCCGATGTCGAACTAGAAAGTGAAGGAGCCTGATCATGTCCGCTGCGAGCCCAAAGAGCGTCCTGACGACGCCGATCTTCAAGAACAACCCCATCGCCCTGCAGATACTGGGTATCTGCTCGGCCCTGGCGGTAACCACCAGCATGAGTGTCTCGCTGGTGATGACACTGGCGGTAATCTTCGTGACGGCTTTCTCGAACCTGTTCGTGTCGCTGATCCGTCACCATATCCCGTCCTCCATCCGCATCATCGTGCAGATGACCATCATCGCCTCGCTGGTCATCGTGGTTGACCAGATCCTCAAGGCCTACGCCTACGAGATGTCCAAGCAGCTCTCGGTGTTCGTCGGTCTGATCATCACCAACTGCATCGTGATGGGGCGTGCCGAAGGCTTCGCCATGACCAACACCCCGGGAATGTCCTTCCTGGATGGCATCGGCAATGGCATCGGCTACGGTTTCATCCTGATGACCGTGGGCTTCTTCCGTGAATTGCTCGGTGCCGGCAGCGTGTTCGGCTTCACCGTGCTGCAGCCCGTACAGGATGGCGGCTGGTACGTGCCCAACGGCCTGCTGCTGCTGCCGCCCTCGGCGTTCTTCATCATCGGCCTGATCATCTGGGTGCTGCGTAGCCTCAACCCGGAGCAGGTCGAAGAGAACGAGTTCAAGATGAAGGCAAACACCCAGCCGAAGGAGGCCGTGTAACATGGAACACTATATCAGCCTGTTCGTTGCCTCGGTCTTCGTCGAGAACATGGCCCTGGCGTTCTTCCTGGGCATGTGTACCTTCCTGGCGGTTTCCAAGAAGGTCTCCTCGGCCTTCGGCCTGGGCATCGCCGTCATCGTGGTGCTGGGCGTTACCGTACCGGTCAACAACCTGGTCTATAGCCTCCTGCTGCAGGAAGGCGCCCTGACCTGGACCGGTATCAGCGGTGCCGAGAACATCGACCTCTCCTTCCTGGGTCTGCTTTCCTATATCGGCGTCATTGCCGCCTTGGTGCAGATCATGGAGATGTTCCTCGACAAGTACGTGCCCGCGCTCTACAACGCGCTGGGCGTGTTCCTGCCGCTGATCACCGTGAACTGCGCCATCCTGGGTGGCGTGCTGTTCATGGTCGAGCGTAACTACAACTTCGGCGAGTCCGTGGTCTATGGCCTGGGCGCCGGGACCGGCTGGGCGCTGGCCATCACGGCGCTGGCCGGCATTCGCGAGAAGCTCAAGTACAGTGACGTTCCGGACTCCCTGCAGGGGCTGGGCATCACCTTCATCACCGTGGGGCTGATGTCGCTGGGCTTCATGTCTTTCTCCGGCATCCAGCTCTGAGGCAGGTCGTGCTCTCCCGGCGGCCGGATGGATCGCCGGGGTCCAGGCAACGTCAAGCAATAGGAAACCGACATGGTTGATACAACAGTCATCTTGCTCGGTGTGGTCATGTTCACCGTGGTCGTCATCGGCCTGGTTCTGGTGATCCTGGCTGCCCGCAGCAAGCTCGTCAGCACAGGGGATGTGACCATCGAGGTCAATGGCGATCCCCAGCACACCCTGACCACCCAGGCCGGCGGCAAGCTGCTCAACACCTTGGCCGCCAACGGCATCTTCCTTTCCTCCGCCTGCGGCGGCGGTGGCTCCTGCGCCCAGTGCAAGTGCGTGGTGGAAGAGGGCGGTGGTGCCATTCTGCCCACCGAGGAGTCCCACTTCACCCTGCGCGAGAAGAAGGATGGTTGGCGCCTTTCCTGCCAGGTGCCGGTGAAGCAGGACATGAAGATCGAGGTCCCGGAAGAGGTCTTCGGCGTCAAGCAGTGGGAATGCGAGGTCATCGATAACCCCAACGTCGCCACCTTCATCAAGGAGCTCAACCTCAAGCTGCCCGAGGGCGAGGAAGTGGCCTTCCGCGCCGGCGGCTATGTGCAGCTGGTGGCACCGCCCTATGATATCTCCTTCAAGGATTTTGACATCGAGGAGGAGTATCGAGGCGATTGGGAGAAGTTCGGGCTGTTCAACATCTCCCACAAGAACAACGAGGAAGTCATCCGCGCCTACTCCATGGCGAACTATCCGGATGAGAAGGGTATCCTCAAGTTCAACATCCGTATCGCCACACCGCCGCCCAATACCGACCATCCCCCGGGGCTGATGTCGACCTATGTCTTTAGCCTGAAGAAGGGCGACAAGGTCACCGTCATGGGGCCCTTCGGCGAGTTCTTCGCCAAGGACTCCGACGCCGAGATGGTCTTCATTGGCGGCGGTGCCGGCATGGCGCCGATGCGCAGCCATATCTTCGACCAGCTCAAGCGGCTCAAGACCGACCGCAAGATCACGTTCTGGTACGGCGCGCGCTCCTGGCGGGAGACCTTCTACAACGAGGAGTACGACCAGCTGGCCGAGGAGTTCCCCAACTTCGAGTGGCATCTGGCGCTCTCCGACCCGCAGCCCGAGGACAACTGGGATGGGCCGACCGGGTTTATCCACAACGTTCTCTACGAGAACTACCTCAAGGACCACCCGGCTCCCGAGGACTGCGAATACTACATGTGCGGACCGCCCATGATGAACGCCTCGGTGATCAAGCTATTGATCGACCTGGGCGTGGAACCCGAGAATATCCTGCTGGACGACTTCGGCGGCTGATCTCGATCGTCTCAAAGCGTAACCCGGGGCCGGCCGAAAGGCCGGCCCCTTCGATTTGCTGCCCGAAATGCCGACAGACATGCTGATAGTCCCTGGTCGTCATCTCAGGCATCAGATATTTCTCGACCTGGACTTCTCACCGCCCAGTGTTGTCTCAGAGTTGAGATGATCGTTTTTTCGTGATTGAGGAGTGCTGCAATGACAACCTACCTGATGGTATTCGCCTTCTTTCTGCTGATCATGGCCGCCATGGCGGTTGGCGTGATCATGGGTCGCAAGCCCATCGCCGGGACCTGCGGCGGCCTCAACAACCTCGGCCTCAAGGAAGGCTGCGACGTCTGCGGGGGCAAGGACGAGGTCTGCGAGGAAGAGAACCGCAAGCGCCAGGGCAGTGAGCGTCGCCGCAGCGACGAAAGCCGCGGGGCCGATCTGGGCTACGACGCCACCCGACGCTGAAGTCTGAGGAACGAACGATGAGGATCAAGGGCCGGCGGTTCTTGATCTTTTTTTATGGTTTATCGCACTTTGCCGGGAACGCGGCACGGATCTTCAGGAATAAGTACACCGTGTCTCGGTACCTGTAGGTCAACCGTTTGATGACCTTGATACGGTTGTACATGCCCGCCATCACTCTTGACCGGGCCGCCTGGAAGAGACTGTTCATGCCCTCCAGGCGGGCGTTGGTCAGGCCGGAGGTCCAGCACCTGCCCGGCATGGCGCTCCAGCGTCGTTAGGGCCTTCGCCATCGGCGTAAGCAGTGCTTGGCTAGTGTCGGCCTCGCGATGACCTTGAGGGTGTTCGTGATGCGCCACCAGGCGGCACGCGGTGTGGGAGCCTTCTGGATCCAGCGCAGCTTTTCCTTGATGACCCCGGCATCGCCGGTGGCCCCTTGGTCGGCTACCAGCTCCTGGAGCGCGGTGATCTGGTTGGCCGTCAGATTGCCGTTATCCAGATTCTTCAAGACCGCCCACCGGAGGGCTTTGGGGTGACCTTTCTCACGGCGCTCTTTTTGCGGACCTCGTCCAGTACCTTGGTGAAGGTCTGCACGATGTGGAACCCGTCGCCCGTCACCTCGGCGTTGGAGAGGTTATCGGCCACGCCACCCAGGAAAGCCTGAGACATGTCGCAGACCACCTCGACCACATTGGCCGGGTCGCCTAGCGTATTCCGCGCCATCGTGACCGCCCGCCCCGATCTATCGTTACCGACTATTCCGGCTCAACATGACCGGCCATTCCGTTTCATCATGACCGATTTCGGCCATTTTCCAGAATCCGCGGTCATGATGCCGGAATCTCACTTAACTCCATGGAATTATTCGGATTTTTACGGCATACCCCTCCTTTCGCCTTTGCTCCTGGAGGAGGCGATGCCAGCACCGGCATCTCCTTGACCAGCGACATGGCGGATTGCTCGAACAGCAGGGTTAAGTCGCTGCCCGGCCGCGCCCAGGGCACCTTGATGCGCCTGACGCCATGCTCGGGACACTTGGTGCGGGACACGCGGGCATGCAGGTAACAGTGGTGCTGAAAGAAGTTCAGGTGCCGCCACGTCTTCTCGGCAAAGTCGTGGGCCGGGTGACGCTGGAGTGGTCTTGTGTCGGTAACAACCGACATAAGCCACCAAATCAACGACCTGATTAATAAGCCAAGTTAAAAAGTGGCAGCCCGATTATGGCCTTAAACCATCCTTAAAGACTAGATAATTCATACTTTTTGAGGCTGTAACAGAATTACGTGAAGTGACACGACTCGTCCCCCACCTCGCGATTTTGACACCCTGGTCACATCTAACCGTAGAGATGGAAGCAAGGGTGAATTGTTAGAAATCAGTTTTTCTCTTTAATAATCAAGTGTATACAGGGTTAATGGTTTCTGTAATGCCAGTTCTGGAATCATGACTTTAGAAAAACAGGCAATTGCGCATGTACCTGCCGAATAGGAAGAAGATTGTCGGTCTGACGATCGGCGGGATGAAGTGGGCCAAAAGTGTGGTTTTTCTGCGACACCGATGTTTTTATTTGCTACCGCCTGTAACCATCTAGTAAGTTTCGAGTATTGATTGTGTGTGCCTTGGCGTCGTCAACAAGCTTGTCTGTCTGAACGTCAAGGTGTGGGCGTCTCCATCACCGCCGATAGGGTCAAGAAGGTTTCGCCATGCCTCCAGTCTTGTCAATTCTGTTCGGGCTGTCTCGCACCACCAAGCGAGTTATGGAAGTGCTGGCAGACATCGTTCTCATCATGGCCAGCTTCCTGGGCGCAATGTGGCTGAGGCTTGATAGCTTCAATTTTCTCGGCCAGTTTGGCGTCTGGCTCGCGTTGCCGATAGTCGTACCTATCAGCATCGCTCTGTTTGCATGGCTTGGTTTCTATCGAGCGATCATTCGTCACCTTGGCCTGAAAACAACCCAGACGATCCTGATCGGTGTCGTGGCATCCTCCGGTGTGCTTGGCGTGACGGCGCTGCTGTTTGATCTCCCTATCCCCAATTCGGTCCCTTTTCTGTATGCCATGCTTGCACTGCTCACGGTCGGTGGTGTCAGGTTCGGCCTACGTCATTTCTACTTGCGTGAGCAACAGCAGCACAAGAAGCGCGTCCTGATCTACGGAGCTGGAGCGGCCGGACGCCAACTGGTCATGTCGCTTCGCCATGGGCGCCATTATGAGCCCGTTGCATTCGTGGACTTTGCACCCCGCCTGCAGGGTAGCCATGTCCAGGGGCTCAAGGTCTACCCGCCGGAGGAGTGCAGCAACATCATCAAGGCGTACGGCGTCCAGATGTTTCTTCTGGCAATCCCCGGAGCATCGCGTGCCAGGCGTCAGGAAGTTATCGAGTCTATTGAGATAATGAAGATACCGGTCCAGACCATTCCCGACATGGCCGACGTGGTATCGGGCAAGGCCAAGGTCACCGAGCTGCGAGACGTTGCGATCGAGGACCTGCTGGGGCGAGATCCCATCCCGCCCGACCCGTCGCTGATGGGAGCGAATATCACTGGCAAGGTCGTGATGGTCACCGGTGCCGGCGGTTCCATCGGCAGCGAGCTCAGCCGCCAGATCCTCAGGCAGCATCCCAAGCAGCTACTATTGATCGATGTGTCGGAATATTCACTTTACCGCATAGAGCAGGATATTGCGCAGCTGAAGCGGAGAGAAGGGCTCCAGGTTCCTTGTCAGCCTATCCTGGTCTCGGTGCAGGACGGTGAACGCCTGGAAGGGCTCATGCGCGTGTTCAGCGTCGATACCATCTACCATGCCGCTGCCTACAAGCACGTGCCCCTGGTTGAGCAGAACATGGCCGAGGGCATTCGCAACAATGTCTTCGGTACGCTTGGCATGGCCAAGGCCGCCGTGTCCGCAGGCGTGGAAAAGGTGGTATTGGTCTCCACGGACAAAGCCGTGCGGCCGACCAACGTGATGGGAGCCACCAAGCGGATGGCCGAACTGGTCTGCCAGGCGCTGGCCAGGGAGCAATCCGACACCTGCTTCTCGATGGTCCGATTCGGCAACGTGCTCGGCTCATCCGGCTCCGTCGTTCCCCTGTTCCGCGAGCAGATCGAAAGGGGAGGGCCTGTCACTGTTACCCATCCCGAGGTCACTCGCTACTTCATGACCATCCCCGAAGCCGCCGAACTGGTCATCCAGGCGGGTGCCATGTCGCGTGGTGGGGATGTCTTCGTGCTGGATATGGGAGAGCCGATCAAGATTGTGGATCTGGCACATCGAATGATTCTGTTGAGCGGGCTGCAACCCTACTACCTCGACACCAGCGAGCCGAATGCCAACGCCATGCACGGCACGCCGCCTGCCTTCGCCTGCAGGAAAGGCGATATCGCCATAGAGTTCACGGGACTGCGCCCCGGAGAAAAGCTCTATGAAGAGCTGCTGATCTCCGAAGCGGCGGAGTCTACGTCTCACCCCCGAATAATGACGGCCAACGAGACAATGCTCGACTGGGAAATACTTCAGCCGTCGCTCCAGGCACTCGATCTGGCATGTCAAAAGCAGGATATGGACCAGGTCCGCAAGATTCTCCTCTCAGTCCCGGTCGGATACGCACCCCTAAACGAGCTGGTGGATATCCGCTGGCTCCAGCAGGTGGCCTGCGGTCAGTCGCAAGACAAGACAGTTTCTAGTGAGCCGCGGCAGCCCGTTGAGGGCCACCATGGCACAGCCGATGTTTTCCGCCCTTGGGCAGGGGCGCAGGCATATGGAAAACCGGCTGCTTCGTTCGCTCAGGTTCGGTCGGAGGCGGAAGGAGCGGCGGTGATGTTCAACAAGGCAAGCAGGAACTGATAACTGCCGCTTACTGGCGAGCTCTGTTTCCTGACCAGCGGTGACAAGAAGACTGACTGGCCTCGAGGATGTGCCAACACCTCGGGGCGGTAGCGTGGAAGAAGCAACGCCTGGTAGACATAAACAACATGGAAGACTCTCATGACGATACTCAGATCACTCAGGCTTATCCTGACAGGCTTGACCATGCTTGGACTGGCGGGATGTGTCATGGCCCCCGGTGGGCACATGGATCGTCGTGCCGATGAAAGCGTCGATCTCTCCGAAAGTGTGGATATCGAAGCCATCACACCGGAACTGCTGCAACGCATCGAACGCGAGCGGCCGACCGCTAAGCCCCAGCCGGTTGGGCTGCGCCGCCAGATTGCCGAGTACGACTATCATGTCGGCCCTAGTGATATCCTGAGCATCATCGTCTACGATCACCCCGAACTCACTATTCCTGCTGGCGCCGAGCGCAGCGCGACTGAAGCCGGCCACATCGTCAGGCCCGATGGCACCATCTTCTACCCCTTCCTGGGACGTATCAGTGTCGCCGGCAAGGCAACGGATGACATTCGCCTGCAACTCACCCGTGGCCTGTCGGAGTACCTGACGAACCCTCAGGTAGATGTGTTTGTCGCCCAGTTCAATTCACAGAAGGCCTATGTCACCGGCGCAGTCAGCTCGCCGGGTGTTTTACCCATCACCAATGTGCCATTGACCATAGTGGATGCCATCAGTGCCGCCGGCGGCCCCACTGCTGACGCCTACTGGCATGAGCTCACCCTGATTCGTGGCGGAAAGGAGGAGCAGCTTTCGTTGTTTGCCCTGCTCAGCGAGGGCGACCAGACCCAGAATCGCCTGCTCCGAGACGGCGACCAGCTGCACCTGGCCAGTGCCGACAACCAGGGGGTTGCCATGCTCGGCCAGGTCATGTCGCCCGGCAACCTGCCCATGAACCGAGAGCTTCTTTCCTTGACCGATGCCCTGTCCCGTGCCGGCGGCATCGATGAAGAGCGTGGGGATGCCTCGGGGATCTTCGTACTGCGCCCTCATTCGCTGGAAAGCGACAAGCTGGCTACGGTGTATCAGCTCGATGTGAGCGATGCCACCGCCTACATGATGGCCAGCAAATTTCCCCTCGAGCCCAGTGATGTGGTGTACGTCACTACCGCGCCGCTGGCTCGCTGGAACCGCGTGATCAGCCTGCTTCTGCCGTCACTGACTCTCCCGGGTGATATCGGTGGCAGCGGTGAAGACCTCGGCGAACTGCTATAGCAGCCTGTTGGGCTTGACCGATCGTCACGAGAATGACGGATTTCGAGTCAAATTTATCGATCTGATGAGGCGAATAGTGGGGCTCTTTAACGAATCAGATCGAATGAAGTTGGCCGAAAGGCCGGGATTCGCAGTAGATCAGTGTTAAGTCCGACAGGCTGCTAACCATGTTCCAGCGTATCTTGATCGTGTGTACCGGCAACATCTGCCGCAGCCCCGTGGCGGCGGCGATGTTGCAATGCCGGCTGCCGGGGCTGACGGTACAATCCGCCGGCCTGGGTGCCCTGGTCGGGCAGCCGGTGGATGCCCAGGCACGAAGGCTGGCGGAAGCCGACGGGCTCGACGTCGAGGCCCATGAAGCACGCCAGTTGGAAACCGGAATGCTTGCCGAAGCTGATCTCGTGCTGGTCATGACGGAAGGTCAGCGCCAGGCACTGGCCGGGCGCTGGCCGGAGGCGCGTGGAAAAACGCTGCTGCTGGGCAAGTGGCTGAGCCAGGAGCAGGCCACGGACATCCCCGACCCCTACCGCAAGAGCCAGGACGTCTTCGAGCATGTCCATCGGTTGCTGCAGGCGGCCACTCGCCTCTGGGCAGACCGGCTCTGACGCCTGCAAGGGCTCCCCATTTTTCCCTCCGCCTCGGAAGAATTCATGAACGAGACACCGCAAAGCCAGGACACAAAGGACATCGATCTCGGGCGCCTGTTTATGCTGATGATGGATCATAAATGGCTGATCCTGTTCATCACGCTGCTCTTCGCCGGGTTCGGGTACGTTCAGGGTCAGCTGGCGACCCCTATCTACCAGGCCAACGCCCTGGTGCAGGTAGAGAGGCGCTCGAGTGTCAGCCCTTTAGGTACCGTCGGCAGCGTCATGGGAGATGACGAGATCAACACATCGGTTGAAGTGCAGATCCTGCAGTCGCGGATGGTGCTGGGTCAGGTAGTGGATCGCCTCGAGCGGGATGTCATCATTCAACCGGTCGAGTTGCCTTATATTGGCAATTTCGTGGAGCGCCACAAGGTTCCCCGGCCGGAGTTCATGGTCGGCCAACCCCATGTCTGGGGCGATGAGTCCCTCGATGTGACACGCTTCGATCTAGCCGATAGCCGCCGAGGACAAAGGATCCTTGTCGAGCGCCTACAGCAGGGCTATCAGGTGCTGCTGGACGATGTGCCTATCGGCAGCGGCCACATCGGGCAGGCGGAACGCTTTCTCGACGATGAGCTGATTCTGCGTATCGAAAGCTTCGAAGCGGCGCCCGGGGCGCGCTTTCGCCTCATGAAGCAGCACCGTACCTCGGCGATAGGGAGCATCGCTTCCCGGCTGCAGATTCGGGATACCACGTCGGGATCCTCCTCACCCTCCGGCATCATGTTGCGCCTGCTTATGGTCGGTGACGACCCGGTTGAGTTGACTCGCACCCTGGATGCCGTGACGGAAACCTTCCTGACCCAGAATGTCGAGCGCCAGTCGGCCCAAGCCCAGCAGAGCCTGGAATTTCTGGAGGCGCAGGCCCCCGAGCTTCGCGCCCAACTGGCCGAAGCCGAGCTGCGGCTGAATGAATATCGCTCTGGCCTGGACAGCGTCGATCTCAACAGCGAATCGCAGGCTGCCATTGAACGCTACATCGAGCTTGAAACCCGACTGAACGAGCTGGAGTTTCAGGAAGCCGAGCTGGCTCAGCGTTATACGCCCAGCCACCCCACCTACCAGGCCCTGCTGCGCCAGCGTCGTCAGATCCAGCAGGACAGGGCCGAATTGAACGATCGGGTGAACGAGCTTCCTGCCGCGCAGCAGGAAGTGGTTCGCCTGAGGCGCGATGTGGATGTCACTCAGGCGATCTACGTCAACGTGCTCAACAAGATTCAGGAGCTGGAGGTGGCGCGTGCCGGCACCATCGGCAACGTGCGTATCATCGACAGCGCGGTGATCAGTGGCCTGGTGGCTCCCAATCGCTCTCACATCCTGGTCCTGGCGGCGCTGTTGGGTCTTGTGCTCAGCGTCGGTCTGGTGCTGGTGCGCGAATTGCTGCGTCGTGGCGTCACCTCACCCGAACAGATCGAGGCGGCAGGGATTCCCGTCTACGCCACCGTTCCGCTCTCCAGCGCCCAGTCGCGCCTGACCAAGCGGGTGAGACGCAGAGGCTTGGGGCAGGCCAAGAACGTGGTAACCGGCATTCTGGCCCAACGCCAGCCGGCAGACCTGAGCGTCGAAGCGATTCGTGGGCTGCGAACCAGCCTGCACTTCGCCCTGCTGGAAGGGTGCAACAACCGCATGATGATCACGGGGTCAAGTCCCGGTGTCGGAAAGAGTTTCCTGGGGATCAACCTTGCCTCGGTCTTCGCCCAGGCAGGCAAACGGGTCGTACTGGTCGATGCCGACCTGCGCAAGGGCTACCTGCATCGCGCCTTCCAGCTGGATGCCAGCCCGGGGCTATCCGATTATCTGTCCGGACAGTGCGGCCTTGCCGACATCATTCGACCCACCGGCATCGACAACTACCATGTGATCAGTCGCGGCAGGGTGGCCCCCAACCCTTCCGAGCTGCTGATGCAGTCTCGCCTGGCGCAGGCCATGGAAGCACTCAGCGACAGGTTCGACCTGGTGCTGGTCGATACCCCCCCGATCTTGGCAGTCACGGATGCCAGTGTAGTCGGCAAGCACTGCGACACCACCCTGCTGGTGGCTCGTTTCGAGAAGAACCCCGTTCGCGAGATCAAGGCGGCCAGGCGCCGCCTGGAAGATAGTGGAATCCAGGTGCGTGGCGCGGTGCTGAATGCCGTGGAGCACAAGCCCTCGACAGCTTCCGGCTACTACGGCCACTACCACTACCAGTACCGCTGAGGGAACCTTTTTTCAAATGAAGATTCTGGTAACAGGCAACGCCGGCTTCATCGGCTTTCACACCGCCAGGCGCCTGCTCGAGCGCGGCGACAGCGTGGTCGGCTTCGACGTGGTCAACGACTACTATGACCCCGTCATCAAGGAAGCCCGCCTGGCGATCCTGGAAGAGACCGCTTCGCGCACCGGCAGCGCCTATACCTTCATCCCGCCAACCTGGCCGATCTGCAAGCGGTGAACGAGGCCCTCCGCGAGCACCGGCCCGAGCGCGTGATCCACCTGGCCGCCCAGGCCGGGGTGCGTTACTCACTGGAAAACCCCCACGCCTACGTGGAAAGCAACGTGGTCGCCTTTACCAACATCCTCGAGGCGTGCCGGCACCATAAGGTAGAGCACCTTACCTACGCCAGCACCAGCAGCGTCTACGGCGCCAACACCCGCATGCCATTCTCCGAGCCCGAGAGCGTCAATCATCCGCTGCAGTTCTACGCTGCCACCAAGAAGGCCAACGAGCTGATGGCGCACAGCTACAGCCACCTGTTCCGCCTGCCCACTACCGGGCTGCGCTTCTTCACCGTCTACGGTCCCTGGGGTCGGCCGGACATGGCGCTGTTCCTGTTCACGAAAAGGACGCTTGCCGGCGAGCCCATCCCGGTATTCAACCACGGCAACCATACCCGCGATTTCACCTACGTCGACGACATTGTCGAAGGGGTGATCCGGGCAAGCGACGACATCGCCGCCCCCAACCCCGAGTGGAACAGCGACACCCCCGACCCGGCCACCAGCAACGCCCCGTACCGCATCTTCAACATCGGCAACAACAACCCGGTGAAGCTTTCCGCCTACATCGAAGCCATCGAAGACGCCCTGGGCAAACAGGCCATCAAGGAGCTGCTGCCCCTGCAACTCGGCGATGTTCCCGACACCTACGCCGACTCCACCAAGCTGGAACACGCCGTCGGCTACAAGCCCGCCACCCCCTTCAAGGAAGGCGTGGCCAACTTCGTCGCCTGGTACCGCGACTACTACGACGTCTGAACTCCCGACTCACGGATACCCATGAAACTGCTCATCACCGGCGGCGCGGGCTTCATCGGCTCGGCCGTGATACGCCACATCATCGCCAACACTGACGACCGCGTGGTCAACGTCGACAAGCTGACTTACGTTGGCAAACTAGGATCCTTGGTCGGGATAGGTGACAGTAATCGCTATCCCTTCGACTGGGATCGTCAGGGTAATTGCATCCTGTGAGTGCCAAGCGGCTTCAAAACTTTGCGGTAGCCTATATCGCAATCTGGACGATTTCGCCTCCGCTTTTTGTCAGCGGCTCGGCGCGGTTGCTTGTGGTAATGGCCACCGTGATCTGGATGGTGCTGGAAATTCTACGTCATGACGGGCTGGCTCGTCGGATCACCCTACCGGTGCTGATGACGCTTCTTTTCATCGGTTACACCGGACTTAACGAATTGATGTTGTCCGGTGTTGAGGGGGTGGTCAGAAATACTCAAATCTGGATCATGCTGTTCTTCTTGGTTGTCTGGCAGAGCCGGCAGAACGATCTGAAAAGCCTCGTGTCGATATTTTGGCTGGTACTGGCGGTTTATCCTGTCTGGCTGTTCATTACCATACAGACAATCGTGACGGTTAACGACCATGCCGCGCGCATTATCGTGCGCTCCAGTCCTGAGGCGCTGGAACTGTCCCTGCAGGGTGTGGGCGGGTATACGCTGGTCTACGGCACCCTGCTACTGATTCCCGCTTTGATCGGAATGGTGAACAACCCGCGTACGCTGCGCGGTGATGCGCTACCGCAACCATTGCACGTTCTGCCACGCATCTCCCTAGCGCTGGTGGTCCTGAATCTCGCTATGGGTGTGGCACTGGTTCTGACCGCGGGTTTCTCGCTCGCGGTGATCGCGCTGGCCGGCATCCTGTTATCGGTGACCTTCCTCAAGAGCTTCACTGCAACGCGGCTTCTGATCACGGTTTTCGCGACGCTCTTTTTCTCGATTCTCGCCCGGCCGATCCTTGATGTCACACTGTCCGCGCTCCTTCCCTTAGCAGAGGGTACGAATTTCGTCAATAAGATTCGGGACGTGCTTGCCTCATTTCAGCAGGGCGATGCCGTGGGAACTGCCGCTGATCGGATCCAACGTTACATGCGAAGCCTGCGGCTATTCGTCGAAAATCCGCTGATCGGGGTGCTGAGCTTCGACAACACTGGGAAGCATTCGGCAATTCTCGACAATTTCGCCCGTTGGGGTGTGTTTTTCGGCAGTGTCTTCGTTTATCTCGTGACTTTTCCCGCTGTCAGGGTCATGTGCAGTAACAAGCGGTATTTCGGTGTTGGGCTGTCGATGCTTGCAGCCGTGGCGGTAATTTTCGGTATGAATAACGGGTTCGCAGCGGCGGGGCTCATGCTCTACATTATGTTCCCAGTATCGCTTCATATCCTTAGCGCCAACAGGGCGCAGCAAAGCCCGCGTGACGAGGTGGTCGCGCATGCGTGACCTGATCATTGTCCACGGTGGCTGCGGGCTCGACACAGTGGGGCGCCGGCGGTGCTTCCGCTTGGCCTTGGAAAGATGATACAGAGCCTAGTTTACCGGGTGCTCGTCATAGGCAAGTTCCGCGATGTGTCGGTGTCAGTGCGCGGCCGCTAGGGCGTCACGATTACGGGTATGACCTGCCGTGTCATTGTGCAGTCAGTCGCGAGGCGTCCGTGCGCAAGTTATTACTGAGTTCCCGGAAAATACGTCAAGACGGCGACGCTGGGCGTGCCGGTCATCTCGAATCCTACCAGCGATATTCCCTTGTATTTGCGTGACGGCGAGAACGGTATTCTTGCCCCGGTTTTGACAAGGCCGGCATCGAGGAAGCGCTGCACCGGGCCGTGACCATGACGCCTGCGCAGCGGGCAGCCATGGTGGCACGCTGCCGCGCCGAGAACCCGGTTGACATGCTCCAGTGGCAGGCCGAGGCGCTATTATTCCTGGAAAACCTACGGGGTTCTGTGTGACTGACCAACCGATCCGGGTGCTCTGGACGTCGAATGTCGATCTGCCGGCGGTGGCGCCCGACCTCGGCCTCACTCCCACGCCGTTCGGCGGCTGGCTCTCGCTGATGACCGATCGCTTGGCGGGCCTTCCGCGCTTCGAGATTGGCGTCGCCATGCGCTCCGAGTCGCGGAAATTCCGTCGGGTCGAGAAGAATGGAATCATTCACTTCGCCTTGCCGCAGCAGCGCGACCGTTTTGACGTGGCGCAGGCTGATGTCGAGCGGGTGCTATCCGAGTTCCGTCCCGACATCCTGCATGTCGAAGGTGCCGAGATGCGCCACGCGCGCCGCTTTCTGTCGAGTTGGATGGGGCCTGGCCTGCTGTCGATGCAAGGGGTATTGAATGGCTACGCTCGTTATGAGCTGGGACGGTTGCCGATCGTGGCGATGTTAAATCCGCTGCGACCGTGGCTGATGCTGACGGCGCTTGCCCTTCTGACGCAGCGCCACTTGCGGTTCCTACCGCGGCTGGCGTCGGAGTGCTCCGCGATGCGGATGGCGGACCATGTTTCCGGCCGGACTCTGTGGGACCGTGCTCAAGCAAAGGCGCTGGCACCGGAGGCGCGCTATCACCATTGCGCACGCATTTTGCGTGATGTTTTCTACACTCGGCAATGGCAAGCCGATGCCGCGGAGCCCGGCTCGATTTTTATCGGCAACGCGGCGTCGCCGCGCAAGGGCGCGCATGTCGCCGTGCAAGCACTGTCGCTGCTGGTACGCGACTTCCCCGATGCCCGGCTCTACATCGCGGGCGAGGACCCGCGCTGCTTTGCGTGGCGTTCGCTCAAGCGGCATGTCGGTTACCCGGTCTACCTGCTGCATCTTGTGCGCAAGCTGGATCTTGAGGACCGGGTTCATTTTACCGGCGTTCTGTCGGGGCCCGAGATGGCCGACCGTATGGCGCGGTCGCATGTCTGTCTGATGGCCTCGATCATCGAAAACAGCCCCAACACGCTGGGCGAGGCGATGATCATGGGCGTTCCGACCGTGTCGGCCTATGCCGGGGGCGCGCCATCCATGGCCCGCGACGAGATCGAGGCGCTGTTCTATCGCGCCGACGACCCGGTGATGCTGGCCTTCCAGGTCCGCCGTATCTTCGAGGACTCGGTGCTCGCTGCGCGACTCGGGCAAGCGGCCCGCGCCCGGGCGCTAGAAACGCACGACCCCGAGCGCAACCTTGACGATCTCGTCGCCACCTACGAAGCGATCATGGCCGACGCGAGTGGAGGGCAGGCATGAGCACGAATGCCCCGATCATTGTCTTTGCCTATAACCGGCCTGATCACCTGCGCCAGACGCTGGATCACCTGGCACGGGCCGAGGACGCGCGTGACAGCGATTTGTGGATCTTCTGCGACGGATTCAAGCCGGGTGCTGACCCGGTCCCAATCGACGCCGCGCGCGCGGTGGCGCGCAACCCGGCCTGGCATGCGCGGTTCGCATCGGTGCGGGTGGAAACATCCGACATAAATATAGGGCTGGCGCTGTCAATCATCACCGGCGTGAGCCGGGTGATGGAGGAAGCCGGCAAGGCGATCGTCGTCGAGGATGATCTACTGGTAGCCCCCGATTTCCTGCGTTTCATGAACGACTGCTTGGATTTCTACCGCGACGACTCGCGCGTCGGCTCGGTGACCGGCTTCTCGCCGTTGCCAGCCCCGCCGCCCGGCTATGCCCATGATGTGATGGCCCTGCCGCGCAATTGCAGCCATGGCTGGGCCACCTGGGCCGACCGTTGGCGCGCGGTGGATTGGGACGCGCGCGGCGCCGCTCAGCTGTTAAATGAGCACGCGCTGCGGCGCCGGTTCAACGCGGCCGGCAACGACCGGCTTGACCGGCTGCGCCGGCAGCTCGAAGGCAGGATCGATTCCTGGTCGATCCGTTTCGGACTATGGCAATGCCTGGCCGGGTGGCACACGATCTACCCGGTGCATAACCGGGTGCGCAATATCGGCTTCGACGACAGCGGCGTGCATACTCGTCAGGGGCAGGATGTGAACGCCTGTGCCCTGACCGCGGCGCGCCCCTACCGTCTGGAACATGTGGCCGAAGACCCCGCCATCCTGCGTCGGGTGGCACAGATCTATGGTGGTCCATGGATCAAGCGCACCCTGCGTGGGGTGCGTGTAAAATTTCGAACACTGAAAACAGGAATTGCCATGTCTCGTTGGAACAAGCAGGACACCAACTATTCGGACGCGTGCCAGCACTACGATTTGGAATATTTCCGTGATCAGTCGCGCGACGGGGATTTGCGTGGTGCCATCAACGCATGGAAATTCCAATCACTTGTCCGTCGTGATCAGGATATATTGGACTTTGGGTGCGGTGATGGCGCACTTTTGGAGGCCCTGGGTGGTAAAAACGGTGTCGAAGTAAATCCGCATGCCCGAGACGCCGCGCAAGCACGTGGCTTCCGAATCGAAGAAAGCATTGACGCTTTTGACGATGCATCCATAGATTTTATCGTTTCGAATCATTGCCTTGAGCATGTTGAGGACCCGGTGTCAGTCATACGCAAGATGCGCCGCGTGATCCGCCCAGACGGAACTCTCGTCATCGTCGTCCCTTGTCATCGAGCTGATTTTGCTTTTCGCGAAAACGATCGAGATTTTCACTTGTTCTCCTGGAGTGCAGCGAACCTTGGAAATGTTGTTAAACTTGCGGGCTTTGAGGTTCTTGAAGCACGTGAAGTACAGCATCGGTGGCCACCAAAGTGGCGCACTATTTATCGCTGCTTTGGGCCCGGAGGATTTCACGCAGCATCGCGGATATGGTCACGTATCGACAGAACCGTGTCACAAGTTATTTGCGTAGCAAGGCCCGCAGTTTCCGATAAATGAAAAAGCGTGGCCTTTTCAGCTTTCCGTTACTGAACATTGGCGGGGCCGAGCACCAAGTGCATGGAGAATATAATTTCGGTATCATTTATTTCTCGTATCCTGGATGAAATGTATCAAATCACGCTGGTCCTACCATTGCGGCTAGTTTCTCTATACTTGACGTCTCTTCCAAGGCGCCGTTCTTGTTCACAAAAGGACGAGGATTTTTTGCATGTTCTATCTGAAAAATCTGCAGGGTGGCCGCTACTTTGGCATTGGTTCCTATCGTCCAAAATCGATCTCAAATATCTACCTACTGCATAAGGCTGGCTGGTATGGTGTCGCGGTTGATATAAGCACATACAAGATCGACGAGATGAAGCGGTTTCGCGCAGGCAAGGTCATGTATGTTTAGGCCGCGATCTTGGGCAGTTCAGATCAAGACACGGCAAAAGCCTACCTGATTACTCATGTTGATCAGCCACCATCCCGCCAGCTTGTCCTATACTGAGGTTATATCCAGTATAGGAGCCGACGTCATGGCACGCAACCCTATCCAGTTTCAGCCCGGCCTGTCGTTGCCGGTGTTTCTCGAGCAGTACGGCACGGAAGCGCAATGCCAGGCAGCCCTCTTCCAGCATCGCTGGCCCAGAGGGTTCGTGTGCCCCGATTGTGGCAACACCACGGGCTGCCGGCTGTCGCGGGGGCTCTACCAGTGCTATCGCTGCCACCACCAGACCTCGCTGACCGCCGGTACCATCTTCCATGCCACGCACCTGCCGTTGACCACCTGGTTTCTGGCCATCTATCTGCTGACCCAGCGCAAGAGCGGCATCTCGGCGCTGCAGCTGTCTCGGGAGCTCGGCGTCAGCTACAACACCGCCTGGAAGCTCAAGCACAAGCTGCTGCAGGTCATGCACGAACGCAACCAGGGAGAGAGGCTCTCCGGACGCATCGAGTTGGATGACGCCTACCTGGGCGGCGAACGGCCGGGAAAGCGCGGGCGCGGCGCTGAGCACAAGTTCCCGTTCGTGGCGGCCGTACAAACCGATGAGGAAGGCCACCCCCTGCGTGTTCAGCTTCGCCGTGTCAGCGGCTTTACCCTTGCCGAGATGCGTCGCTACGCCCAACAGGCCATTGCGCCTGGCAGCCAGGTCATCAGCGACGGCCTCGGATGCTTCCGCGCCTTCGATACCCCCACCTACGTTCATGAGCGCCACATCACCGGGGGTGGACGTACCAGCATGGCAAACCCAGAGTTCAACTGGGTCAACACCCTGCTCGGCAACGTCAAGAACGCGATCACCGGCACTTACCATGCCATCCGCGGCCAGCATGCCCCACGCTACCTGGCCGAATTCGAGTACCGCTTCAATCGACGCTATGACCTCAAGGCCATGATCCCGCGATTTCTGACGGTGGCGGCGAGAACGCCGCCGATGCCGTACCGGTTCCTGAAGATGGCTGACTATTATGCGTGATCAGGAAAGCCTATTTCTTTGAAAACCCTTTGTCCGCTCTTGATACACTGAGCTGTGAAGTTGCCCAACATAGAGAAGAAGTTGCCCAATATAGAGTAAAAAATAGTTCACTCACCTATAATGCTGAAGCCATTTCATCTTTATCTATAAATGCCCTAATGCACGAGTTAGGTCCGATCGAATTTATTAACATTGATATCGAAAGCCTTGACCGGGATCTTATGCTTATGCTGGATTTTGACCGTTTTTTTCCGTGCCTAACCTGTTATAAAAACAACGCTGTTCTTGATGAGGATGACTCTGTTAGGGATCCGCCTTGGGCTTATGGATATCGGTTGGTATTTGCGCTCCGTGGCTCCATCCGCTTTGCCTTGCAGCGCACCGAGCAGACAGCAACATGATGACTCTCTCACTGAATAGTTTGGCATACACACGCTTTCTGGCCGTTCGTAACTCATCAGCATTGTGGGAACGCTTGACAGGCGTGCGAGTCAAGCCGAGGAAGATCGCCGGCCGTGACGTGCTCTCGCTGAGTAATGGGTCAGCCCTAATTGAAGGACATTTGGCGGGAAGTGACCCGTTTTTTGCGGGGCGCATCGGAACCAGCGAACTTGCCGCGCTATACGAAGCGATGGAGATAGAGTTTGGCTTGCGGCGCCAATTTTCGCAGCGCACCGTGCAGACTTTGAACATAAACGCAGGATTTTTTCCCCCAAGACAAGAGGCAGTTCAGTGTTTTGTGGAACTGATGTTTAACTGTGTCTCCAGCGCAGACTTGTTGGGCATGTTGGGGCATCCGCAATTTCTCATCGCTAACCGCGCCCTTCCCGCGGAAGTGGTGGATCTTCGGGCATTAGAGCCGTATTATACTCAGGTCAGTTGGGGTCGTGCTCTTTCTGGCAAGCATGTGCTAGTCATTCACCCACTGGCGGATCTGATAAAAATCCAGTTTTCCAATCGTAGAGAGCTCTTCGAACGTGAGGATGTTCTGCCAGAGTTCCAGCTGTCCACGATCCCTGCGGTACAGAGCATCGCCAATACTCGGGTCCCTTTTTCATCTTGGTTCGAGGCACTCGATCACATGACGGAAGCGATGGCTGCCGTACCATTTGATGTAGTACTTGTTGGTGCAGGTGCCTATGGTTTTCCCTTGGCAGCCCGTGCCAAAGCATTCGGTAAGCAGGCGATCCACATGGGCGGTGCCCTGCAGATCCTCTTCGGGATAAAGGGACGGCGTTGGGACAATCATCCCATCATCTCCAAGCTCTACAACACTCATTGGGTAAGGCCTTCAGAAACAGACGTCCCTGCAGGTGCAGAACTTATTGAACAAGGATGCTATTGGTGATGCGTTTCATTTTTCTCGCAAAGAACTTCGATCTTGGCGGTGCGGAGATGTCGTCTGCTAGGATGATGAACGCTCTGATTTGTCGAGGGCATGATGTTACTCTAGTAACATTCAATCGGGGAGAAAGGGGGGCCTTCGCCATTCTTGATGACAGGGTCAGGTGTCTCGCCCTGAGGCCATGTCTCTACTCTGGCATCTCTGGCAATTCTACTGGTCCTCGATCCACGCTTCGACGCAGAGCGCTTCGGCAGTGCCTCCGGGTCGTCTGCATTCTCGCTGGGTTTCCCTCGCTACTACGCCTACTACTTGATCGTTTCGACGCGGCTGGAGTGCTCGTGATGGGCTATCCCAGATTGATCATTGAGTACCTTGTTCGCGCAGATACTAAGATGCGATGGATCCGCAGTGACCTGTCGGGGGCTGATCCAACCGGATCGGTTGCTCGGTCGCTGCGTCGCGCAACGACCAATACAGACCTGTTCATCTGCGTTTCTAAGGTAGCGCGTGCATCGTTTCTGGCCGCCGTACCCGAGGCAGCTGACAAGGCCGTTGTGATCTACAACATCCTCAACTCCGACGAGATGCACGCGCGGGCGAAAGAAGCCAAGCCGCCTTTTCCGCCGCCACAGGACGGGGTCCCCGTCGTTCTGAGCGTCTGTCGTCTTAGCGAGCATGCTAAGGGGCTGACACGGATGGTTCGCGTCTGCCGTGCGCTCGCCGAGGCGGAAGTTTCGTTTCACTGGTATGTCGCGGGTGAAGGCCCTGACCGGCCTCTGCTCGAGCATGAGATAGATCGGCACGGAATGAGTGCGCGGATGATCTTGCTTGGTCGGCTCGACAACCCGTTTCCAGCCTATCGCGCCGCCGACCTGGTAGCGATGCTGTCGCATTATGAAGGGTTGTGCGGCGTTGTGAACGAGGCTCGTGTTCTGGGTAAGCCCGTGATCGCGACGCAGGTTTCAGGCATCGACGAGCAGCTCGAAGACGGGGTCAACGGTGTCGTCGTGGAGCAGGACGAGAACGCGATCGTGGCAGCGATGGCACGTCTTCTGACCGACACTGAACTGAGAGCACGTCTAGCGGATGGTGGCTATCCCGCTGCACTTCTTGATGATGCCGCCAAGCTGGACCATCTAGAGGCGCTGGTCTGCCGCCGGAAAGTGGCACCATGAATCAGCGCATGTCCGGCGCCATGCTTTCCTACCTGCTGATCCTGGTCAAGCTGGTGGTCACGCTGCTCTTCACGCCATTCATGCTGTCGTCGCTGGGGACCGAGGGCTACGGCCTTTTCGCACTGGCTGGAGCAATGGCCGCCTATCTCATGATCCTCGATTTCGGAATGAACGATGCGATTCTCCGGTTTTTTGTGGCGCATGAGAACGATCGCGAAAAGCGCGATGCCTTCCTCGGCCGCATGCTGAGTCTATACGCCGTGCTTGCCGGACTCGTTCTGCTGGCGGCGGTTGGTTTCTCGACTCTGGCCGAGCCAGTTTTCGGAGCCAGCAATACCCCCAGGCAGGTCGAGATGCTCCGTGTGATGTTCCTTTACATAGGCAGCGGGACCGCCGTGCTGGTCGCGCTCAATCCGTTTGGAGCGCTGCTCTCCGCGACCGAGTCCTTTGTTTTCCTTCGCGGGCTCGAGATTGCGTCGACCCTCGTAACGACGCTGGCCCTGGTGGCGGTGCTCCTGGCCGGATACGGGCCGGTCGAAGTCGTTCTCGTGACGGCAAGTTTTACGGCCCTGCAGGCACTCCTGCGGCTGGGCTTTGCCGTTCTGCGGATCGAGGTGCGGGTACGACTTGCGTGGCCAGCTCTGGACGAGCTACGTAGCGTCGGGGGATATGCCGCACCGATCCTCTTGGTGATCGTCGCGGAAGCGATCTTCTGGAAGTTCGACGCTATCCTGATCGGGGCGCTTCTGGGGGCCGCACCGGTGGCCGTTTACGCGATCGGCGTGACGTTCAACAAATATTTTATGAGCTTCGCGACGGCGATCTCGCGCATCATGACGCCTGAGATTGTGCGCCGAATAGATGCCGGGGCCGATGCTGAAACCCTGACGGATCTGATGATACGCATTTCTCGGGCGCAGGCGCTGGTACTGCTGATGATACTCGGCGGGTTGATCGTATTCGGCGAGCAGTTTCTCACGCTCTGGCTGGGCGCGGAGTTCGCCGCCTCCTACCCGGTGATGCTGTTGGTGCTGGTGCCCTATGCGCTGGAGCTGACTGGCAATGTCCGGAACATCGTGCTGCAGGTCAAAGGGCTTTATTGGTACAAGTCAGCTATCACGCTGGGAATGGCGGCGCTGAACATTCCGCTGACCGTCGTGCTGCTTAAAATCTGGGGAGTCAGCGGTGCCGCCGCCAGCACCGGGCTGGCCGTAATCGCCGGATATCTTGTCATCGCGATTCTACTGCAGCGCCGGGTAGGGATAAAGATGGGCCGCTACTGGCGCGAGACCTGGCGCGGTATCTTTCCTGCCTTTGCGGGGTTGGTGGCCGTGGGGCTGGTGGGTGCGTCCTATCTGCCCGCCGGGTGGATTGGGCTGGTGATGGGGTCGATGCTGTTTGCTGCCGCCTACCTGGTAGCGATGCTCGGCCTTGCTGCGACACAGTCCGAGCGTGACCTCTGTCGGCGTGCCGTGAGGGGGGCGCTGCCGGGGCGGCGTAGACACGCATGAGTATTGCACGCCCCTGGATCGCCTATGTTGGTCCCGTCGCCTTTCCTGAGGGTGGCGCGGCGGCGCGACGGATTGTCGGCAATGCCAAAGCACTCGTGGCTGCGGGGTACGATGTGATCATCGTGTCGGGCCAGCCAGTCGGGCCTTGGGGCGAGATGTTCGACGTCGCACCAGGTATCCGGTGCGTCAGCGTCAACGAGCGCGACTCGGAACACCTTTCCAAGGTGCTGCGCCATGCCCGCTATGCGCTGATGGGCGCGCGCAGCCGGCGCTGGCTCGACGCCTATGCGGTGCCGCCGGCGGCGGTGATTGTCTATTCCGGCTACACGCCCTATCTGCTGCAACTTGGGGCCTGGGCTCGGCGCGTCGATGTGCCGTTGCTGTTCGACGCGGTCGAGTGGTACACCGCTGAGACGGTGTTCGGCTTTCTTGCCTCACCCTATCTGTGGAACACGGAACTTGCGATGCGGGTGCTTATCCCCCGGCTCGATGGGGTTATCGCTATCAGCCGGGCGCTCGAGACCTACTATGCCGGGCGCGGTCTGCCTGTGGGGCGTGTGCCGCCCCTATTCGACCCCGCCGAGATCATCGCCGCGCCGCAGGCGCCCGACCCCAGCGGCCCGCTGCGGCTGGCCTACGCAGGTTCGCCCGGGAATAAAGACCTGCTCGACCTGGTGTTGGAGGCGGTGATGGCGTTGCACCGGCGCGGCGCGAACTTGGTGCTTGACGTGGTCGGCCTATCCGAGGTGGAACTGCTAAAGCGCGCGCCGCTACGGGCGGAGCGGGCTGGGCTGCCTGCCTGCCTGCGGGTCCATGGCCGCGTGGCTCACGGGCGGTCCATGGAGGTTGTGGGGAAAGCCGATTTCACGGTGTTCCTGCGCCGTGTGAACAGGGTCTCGACCAACGGTTTTCCCACCAAGTTTGTCGAAAGTCTGGCCCTGGGAACTCCGGTGATCACAAACTTGACAAGCGATTTGGCAGATCACCTACGCGATGGGGAAAACGGATTCATCTGCCCTGCGCTGGCACCCGAGGCGCTCAAGCACACGCTAGACCGTGTTTTGAGGCTGGACGCCGGGCAGCGACAAGCGTTGCGCGAAGGTGCGCGGACACAGGCGGAGCTGGCCTTCGCATTCGAGACCTACGCCGAAACCTTGGGCGGTCTGATTTATCGGGCGCGCCGAGCAGTTGTGGAGAGTGTAAAATAATGGCCGCCTATCCGCATGCCAAACAATGGGTCATTCTCGCTGGAGGTTTCGGCCTTCCAGATCGCACGGCGTCTGCTATTAGAGCCGTCGGCTTGGCCAAGCTGGTCAAGAGTATCGGATACAATCCTCTAATTCTTGGGAAGTTACGCATTGCACCGGAGAGGCCGGAAGACCTGCATTTGATCGAAATAAGCGGTATGCCAGCACGTGACATTCGAAAGCCCTGGCCAGAATCCCTTGCCTGCAACTATGTCACAGACGGGTCTTCCGTCGATGAGGTGGTGCGGCGCCTTGGTGCAGCTAACGTGGCTGTTGTCCTTCTCTACAATTATCCGTCATTTGGCTTGATGTCCGTAATGCGCGCCTGTGCCGTTAGAAAAGTTCCGGTCGGACTTGACCTGACAGAATGGTACGGATGGGAAGGCCGTAAGATTGCCCGGAACTTGCTGCGTATTTTCAACACTGAACTGCGAATGCGTATTTTGTCTTGTAAGGTAGGGAATGTGATTTGCACATCTTCATGGCTTACGAAGCGCGTAAAGGCTAGAAACACTCTTGTTCTGCCCTTCGTTGTCGATTTGACTGAGGATCGTTGGGAAAAGAGACGTGATCGGTCGCCGCGGCGGTCGGACGTGAGAATGTTTGTCTATATTGGTAGCCCGGGGATAGGAATGCACAAAGATCTTCTTCCTAAGATCATCGAGGGTTTTTCCTTAATTGGCGACACGCGAAGCGATTTCATCTTCGATGTTTATGGGATTACTAGGGAAGAGTTTATTTCCGAGGTCCCAAATCAGCAAGAGATCCTCAATCATCTTCGTGATAGCGTCAGGTTTCACGGCAAGGTCGACCACCAAACCGCACTCGACGCTTTGTCCGAAGCTCATTTTTCTATCTTTTTGAGAAAGCCCACTCGAGTTGCAAGTGCCGGTTTCCCCACAAAATACATGGAAGCCTCAACGCTTGGCGTTCCAGTGATTGCGAACCTCACCAGTGACATTGGACTTTTTCTCAAAGATAGGGTGAACGGAATTGTAGTCCCAGGTTATTCTGCCAAGCTCGTAGCTCAATCTTTGAACGCCGCGTTGGACTTAGACGAAAAAACCTATTTTGAAATGCGAGTGAGACAGTCAAATAGTAATCCGTTCGCACTGGACAAATGGAAAACTCAAGCTGAGGCATTTATGCAACGCCTAAAATAAAAAGGCAAATGAAGCTAGGCAGACATTGAGAGGAAAAAAAATTGCTCGATAACGTAACGCTCATGATCACCGGCGGCACTGGCAGTTTCGGCAATGCCGTTCTGCGCCGTTTCCTCGATACCGATGTGCGCGAGATCCGCATCTTCAGTCGTGACGAGAAGAAGCAGGACGACATGCGCAAGTGGTACATGAATGACAAGCTCAATTTCTTCCTCGGCGACGTGCGCAATCGCGACAGTCTCGTCGATGCCATGCATGGCGTCGATTACGTCTTTCACGCCGCCGCGCTCAAGCAGGTTCCGTCATGCGAGTTCTTTCCCCTCGAAGCGGTGCACACCAACGTGATGGGCACCGCCAACGCGATCGACGCCTCGCACCGTGCCGGCGTCCGGCGCATGATCTGCCTGTCCACCGACAAGGCGGTTTACCCGATCAACGCGATGGGCACTTCGAAGGCTATGATGGAAAAGGTGGTGACCGCCAAGGCCCGTGCCATCGACCCCGACCGCATGACGATCTGCTGCACGCGCTACGGCAATGTCATGGCCTCGCGGGGATCGGTTATCCCGCTCTTTGTGCGTCAGATCCTCGCGGGCGAGCCCTTGACCGTCACCGACCCGGAAATGACGCGCTTCATGATGACGCTGGATCATGCCGTGGATCTGGTGCTGTTCGGCTATAAAAATGCCCGCTCTGGTGACATCCTGGTTCAGAAGGCGCCGGCGGCTACCATCATGGTTCTGGCGCAGGCGTTGCTGGAAATGTTCGAGCGGCCCGATCATCCGGTCTACATTCTCGGCACCCGCCACGGCGAGAAGAAGCACGAAACGCTGCTGTCGCGTGAAGAACTGGCTGGTGCCGAAGACTTGGGCGAATATTACCGCGTCCCGGCGGACATGCGCGACCTGAACTATGGCAAGTATGTCGAACGCGGCGAGCGCGACATCAGCGGAACGGATGATTACACCTCGGCCAACACGCGACGGCTGGATGTCGCGGGTATGAAGACGCTGTTGCTGGAACTACCCTTTATCCGCAATGCGTTGGCCGGTGACGCTGTCGATCCGGGAGTATGACATGAGGATTCTGGTAACCGGGGCCGCGGGGTTTGTCGGGCGCAACCTGGTGTTGCGCCTGAACGAGCAGAATCACGAGGTGCTGGCCGTTACACGGGCGACCGGTGCTCCGGAGATAGCCGCTAAGGTGGCGCGCTCCGATGCGATCGTGCACCTCGCCGGCGCCAACCGCCCTGAGAGTAAGGAAGACTTTGAGCTCGCTAACGACTGCTTTACGGCGCAGCTTTGCGCGTTGCTCCGCGAGCGGCCGGTGCCGGTGATCGCTGCCTCGACCATCCAGGTCGACCGCGATACTCCCTATGGCCGCACCAAACTCGCGGCTGAGGATCACCTGCGCGGGCTCGGCGCGGCGTCAGGTGCGCCGGTGAACATCTGCCGGCTGGTCAATGTGTTCGGCAAGTGGTGCCGGCCAAACTACAACTCGGTCGTTGCTACCTTCTGCCACAATATCGCGCGTGATCTACCGATCAGAATAAGCGACCCCTCAGCGGAATTGCGTCTGGTGCATATCGATGACGTGATCGACAGCTGGCTGGCGTGGCTCGACACGCCGGGGCAAGGGGTGCAGATCAGTGCTGCCGCGCCTGAGTACCGCATCACCCTGCAGGCGCTGGCCGATACGCTGCACGGTTACCGTTCCATTCGCCATACGCATACGATAGGCGAAACCGGCACCGGGCTAGGGCGGAGGCTCTACGCCACCTATGTCAGCTACCTCCCGGTCGAAGATTTCGCCTATCGGGTTAACCGCCACAGCGACAATCGGGGCGTCTTCGCAGAGATGTTGCGCACTGAGCACTCGGGCCAATTCAGCTTCTTCACGGCCGGGTCGGGGATAACGCGGGGCGGACACTACCACCACGCCAAGACCGAGAAATTCCTGGTGCTCAAGGGTCACGCGCGGTTCCGGTTCCGCAACATGGACACCGGAGAGAGCCACGCACTGGAAACCCGCGGCGAAGAGTCGATGGTCGTTGAAACGGTGCCGGGCTGGAGCCACGACATCACAAATATTGGCCAGGATGAGCTGATCTGCATGCTGTGGGCCAACGAACTTTTTGACAGCGCCCGCCCGGATACGGTCGCGCATCCACTTTGCGACTGACCTGATCGCGCAGCATAGGACAAGCCATGAAAAAACTCAAAGTCTCCACCATCGTGGGCACGCGGCCCGAACTGATCCGACTGTCTCGGGTCATGGCTGCGCTCGACCGGCATTGCGATCACTTGATCGTTCATACCGGTCAGAATTACGACTACGAACTCAATGGCATCTTTTTCGAAGATCTCGGCCTGCGCAAACCCGATGTGTTCCTTGACGCGGCGGGCGACACAGCGGCTGAAACCATAGGCAAGGTGATCTCCGCCTCCGCTCGCGTGCTGGCCGACCATCGCCCTGACGCTGTGCTTGTGCTGGGCGACACCAATTCCTGCCTGGCAGTCATCAGTGCCAAGCGGCTAAAGATCCCGACCTTCCACATGGAGGCCGGCAACCGCTGCTTCGATATGCGCGTGCCCGAGGAAATCAATCGGCGCATCGTTGATCATACCGCCGATATCAACCTGACTTACAGCCAGATCGCCCGCGAATACCTGCTGCGCGAAGGGCTCGACCCACAGCGCGTCATCGTCACCGGCAGCCCCATGCGCGAGGTTCTCTCCGACTATGCCGCGCACATCGAGAGCTCGGATGTGCATCAGCGCCTGGGACTTGAAAGGCACGGCTATTTCGTCGTCAGCGCTCACCGGGAGGAAAACATCGAGGACCAGCGCCAGTTCGAAAGACTGGTCGGAATCATCAACATGCTGCCTGAAAAATACGGCCTGCCGGTGATCCTGTCGACCCACCCCCGCACGCGCAGAAAAATCGATCAGAGCGGGGCGAAACTGGATACGCGCGTTCAGCAGATGAAGCCTTTTGGCTTTTCCGATTACAACGCGCTGCAGATGAACGCTCGTGCCGTGCTATCCGACAGCGGTACCATCACTGAGGAAAGCTCGATCCTGAACTTCCCGGCGCTCAACATCCGCGAAACGCACGAACGCCCCGAGGGAATGGAAGAAGGCGCGGTAATGATGGTCGGGATGAACCCCGAGCGGGTCATGCAGGGGCTGGAGATACTGAAGCACCAGCCACGCGACGAGGCCCGGTTGCTGCACATGGTCTACGACTACACAGCCGATAATGTTTCGGAAAAAGTCTTGCGAATTATATACAGCTACACCGATTTCGTAAACCGGGTTGTATGGCGCAAGGCGTGAGCCTTGCGCGAGGAGCGCAATAAATCACAGGTCGAGCCTTGTCAAAATTCCGCGGAGGAAAACTGTGTCAATAATCCTGAGTGGCGTTCTCCGGGTCAGCCGGTACGGAGCGCTTAGAAATGACCGATCAAGACGACCGAAGCCGATCGCTAGTACAGCACGAGCCAGATGGTCGAGCGCGATACGAGTTCTTATGTGGCCATCATTATGGTCGTGGCTCACCGCGATTTTCTCGAATTGGAGGCAGCCACTACCCTTTCCTGTGGCAAGTCCAGGCATGTGTTCAATTACTTGAAGTATGTGTTGACCAAAGATTCCGTTGATATTTGTCTGTAAAGGCCAAGGCCTGCGTGCACTTCATGGCGTGAGCCACATGGATAAAGCTAATATGGAACAACTTGAGGCTACCGCGCCGATCCGACGGATCATGGTGGTAGCAAGTTTCGCTCATTCGCTTGTCAATTTTCGCGGGCCATTGATTTGCGCCTTTCAGGAAGCGGGGCTGGAGGTGCATGCGGTGGCACCTGGAATGCTATCGGATAAGACGACGCGCAGAGAGCTCGAAGCCTGGGGTGTGGTTGTCCATGAGGTTCCCTTGCGGCGAACCGGTACAAACCCCATCAAGGATATGGCTGCCATGTCAGCGCTCTACAGGCTCTTTCGCCTAGTGCGTCCGGATGCAGTGCTGGCCTACACCATCAAGCCGGTGATTTACGCTACCCTGGCGGCTTGGTTGGCACGGGTGCCGCGTCGTTTCGCCTTGATTACCGGGCTGGGTTACGCCTTCACCGGCGAGGCAAAAGGCAAGCGGGCAGCCGTGTTGACCCTGGTGCGCCACCTCTACACCCAGGCCATAGGACAGGCGCACCGTGTGTTCTTCCAGAATCCCGATGACCGTGACCTGTTTCGCGAACTCGGACTATTGCCCGAGCGAGTGCCGTCTCAGGTCGTCAACGGCTCAGGCATCGATACGGCACACTTTACGGTGGCACAGCTGCCACTAGGAGGGCCGGTCTTCCTGTTGATTGCCCGCCTGCTGGGAGACAAGGGCGTGCGCGAATACGTGGCGGCCGCTGCCCTCGTTCGTCAGCGCCATCCGCAAGCCGTGTTTCGGCTGGTGGGGAACCTGGATGACAACCCCGATTCGATCTCCCGTACCGAACTGCAGGAGTGGATGGGCGCTGGGCATGTGGAGTACCTAGGCCAGCTCGACGATGTGCGCCCAACGATCGCCGAGACCAGCGTCTATGTGCTGCCCAGCTACCGCGAAGGTACGCCGCGCACCGTGCTGGAAGCCATGGCCATGGGCCGCCCGATTATCACTACCGACGCCCCCGGATGTCGTGAAACGGTGGTGCAGGGCGATAACGGTTTCCTGGTGGCGGTGAAATCGGTTGATGCCTTGGTTGATGCCATGGAACGGTTCATCCATCATCCTGGCTTGATGGCCAGCATGGGCCATCGTTCCCGTGAGATAGCCGAAGAGAAATACGACGTGCACAAGGTGAATGCAGTGATGCTGGAGGCGATGGGGATTAGCATGCCAGCTCATTAATCGGCCTGGCAGTCGGAATCAGCTAACAGAGTACGAATTTCTCAAACAAAACCTAGGCTTTGTCCGAAAAGTCGAATGTGCTAATTTTACCTATGTCGCAGCTGCATAGGTGACTTATGGCAGGACGCTACGAGATCTCCGACTACGGTTGGGACCTGATCGAATATATCGTCTCCCCGCCCCAAACGATGGGGCGTCCGCGCCGTGATGACCGTCAGGTGTTGAACGGCATCTTCTGGATCCTTTGTTCTGGCGCCAAGTGGCGTGACTTGCCAGAACGCTACGGCCCTCGGAAGACGGTCTATGACCGCTTCCGCCAGTGGCGCGATGATGGCACCTTCGAAGCCATCCTGGCTCGGCTCCAGCTGCGACTCCGCAAGGATGGTCTGATGGATCACGACACGTGGATGATCGACTCGACCTCGATCCGGGCAACACGAGCCGCCTCGGGAGGCGGTAAAAAGGGGGGCACCACGAACCCGTAGACCATGCCCTGGGACGCAGCAGAGGCGGCCTGACAACCAAGATCCACATGGTATGTGATCGGCATGGCTGGCCACTGACCTTCACGTTGTCGCCGGGGCAGGACTCGGATACGCGCCACTTCGTCCCGACCATGGAGCACGTTCACCTGGCGGGTCCCGTAGGCAGACCGCTCAAGCGTTGCCGTTTCATCGTGGCGGACAAGGGCTATGACAGTGATCCGCTTCGACGCTACTGCGACAGACACAGGATGAAGCCCATCATTGCCAGGCGCAAAATGAAGCGCAAGGCACGCCCTGGCGCACCGAGGGGCTTTGACAAGCCCCGGTATCGCGACAGGAATATCATCGAGCGCTGCTTCGGGTGGGTCAAAGAACTACGCCGGGTCTGCACGCGGTACGACAAGTTGGCCAGCAGCTTCAGGGCCATGGTATGCCTAGCGTGCATAGACCGTTGCCTGCGAGCAGACTTTTCGGACAAAGCCTAGATTTAAGTGGTGCGTGTAAAGTAATCGGCGGTGATTCAATATTTTATTTATTCTCGTGTGGCTCTCTCATGAATTGTTAAGAGGCACTGAAATGAGTTCTGCAGATAACGTATTCGATAATATAGAGCTAGAAAGGTGGGGGAATCTGAAAGGGCTAAAGGAAAAAGAAAGAAAGCTTATAGAAAAATATCTCGAAAAATCCGGGCCTACAATAGAGGGAGGGACAGGGGGAGGTCGGATATTATTCGAAATGGAAAAAATGGGATTTGCATCTCTTCATGGGTTTGATTTGTCGGATAACATGATTGATATAGCAAATAAACGAACCTGATTACTCATGTTGATCAGCCACCATCCCGCCAGTCTCTTCTATACTGATGTTATGTCCAGTAGAGGAGGTGACGTCATGGCACGCAATCCTATTCAGTTCCAGCCCGGCCTGTCGTTGCCGGCGTTTCTCGAGCAGTACGGCACGGAAGCGCAATGCCAAGCAGCCCTCTTCCAGCATCGCTGGCCCAAGGGGTTTGTGTGCCCCGACTGTGGCAACACCACGGCCTGCCGGCTGTCGCGGGGGCTCTACCAGTGCCATCGCTGCCATCATCAGACCGCGCTGACCGCCGGTACCATCTTCCATGCCACACACCTGCCGTTGACCACCTGGTTTCTGGCCATCTATCTGCTGACCCAGCGCAAGAGCGGCATCTCAGCGCTGCAGCTGTCCCGGGAGCTCGGCGTCAGCTACAACATCGCCTGGAAGCTCAAGCACAAGCTGCTGCAGGTCATGCACGAGCGCAACCAGGGAGAGAAGCTCTCCGGACGCATCGAGCTGGATGATGCCTACTTGGGCGGGGAACGGCCGGGAAAGCGCGGGCGCGGCGCTGAGCACAAGTTACCGTTCCTGGCGGCCGTACAAACCGATGCGGAAGGCCACCCACTGCGTGTTCAGCTTCGCCGGGTGAGCGGCTTCACCCTCACCGAGATCCGACGCTACGCCCAACAGGCCATTGCCCCCGGGAGCCAGGTCATCAGCGATGGCCTCGGGTGTTTCCGAGCCTTCGACACGCCCCTCTACGTCCATGACTGCCACATTACCGGGGGTGGGCGTGCCAGTGTGGAGAACCCCGAGTTCAACTGGGTCAACACCCTGCTGGGCAACGTCAAGAACGCCATCACCGGCACTTACCATGCCATCCGCGGGCAGCATGCCCCACGCTACCTGGCCGAGTTCGAGTATCGGTTCAATCGGCGCTATGACCTCAAGGCCATGATCCCGCGCTTTCTGACGGTGGCGGCGAGAACGCCGCCGATGCCGTACCGGTTCTTGAAGATGGCTGACTCTTATGCGTAATCAGGTAAACGAAAGCAAGGGAAAGGGATTTCTTTTTATGTTCAAGATGCTTCATTCTTGCCATATGGAGATAATAGTTTTGATCAGGCTGTTTACTTGCAGCAAATAATTTGCTTTATTGATAGTAATTTTAAGAGGGAAAGGGCATTAAAAGAAGTCTATCGTATTGTCAAAAAAGGCGGGGTGGTAATATTTTCTTTTCTTTGCTTTGATGGACGCTTTTCACAGCCTAAGTATTTTATTTTTTTGACATACCTTTATTTAATAAAGAGAATTTTATTCTCTAAGCGAGAAATGCAATCAATTCCTTGGCTTAAACACAATAATCGACCTAATTTAAGTTTTTTGAATGACAGGGGGCCTTATAATTATTGGTACAAAGTCCAGGAGCTGTTGGATGTCCTTCATGCGGTTGGTTTTGAAGTGATTGCGCTAGAGTCTGATATTGCCGAGCTAGACTTGAACGGTAACTCATCATCGTGGAATGCTAAATTAACTGACACTGTTTACGTTGTTTGTCGAAAATGATGTATAAAATTCTATCTAAATATTAGTTTAACTTTACATAACTGGCTTTAATCTTTCTGCCTCTATAGAGTGATCCATGCTTAATTCACCATTTTCTCCCTGGCCCTCCTTCACCGAGGAGGAGGCTGAGGCGGTTCAGCGTGTGCTGCTCTCCAACCAGGTGAACTATTGGACCGGCCAGGAGGGCCGCGAGTTCGAGCGTGAGTTCGCGGCCTTCGCCAGCACCGACTATGCCATCGCCGTTTCCAATGGCACCACGGCGCTGGATCTCGCACTGAAGGCGCTGGGCATCGGCGAGGGCGATGGCAGGTGGCGCGACGAGGTGATCGTGACTTCGCGAACCTTCTTGGCCTCCGTGTCCAGTATCGTCACCTCGCGGGCGGTGCCGGTGTTTGCCGATGTAGACCGCAATTCCCAGAATATTACCGCCGAGACGGTGGGGGAGAAGATCACGCCCAACACTCGAGCGATCATCACCGTGCACCTGGCCGGCTGGCCCTGCGAGATGGAGGCGCTGATGGCACTGGCCGAGCAGCACGGACTCTTCGTGATCGAGGATTGCGCCCAGGCCCATGGGGCACGCTACCGCGGGCGCAGCGTGGGCAGTATCGGCCATGTCGGCTGCTGGTCCTTCTGCCAGGACAAGATAATGACCACTGGCGGTGAAGGCGGCATGGTCACCACTGGTGACGAGGTGCTGTGGCGCAAGATGTGGGCTTACAAGGACCACGGCAAGAGCTGGGAGGCGGTGTATGAACGCGAGCACCCGCAGGGTTTCCGTTGGCTGCATGAAAGCTTCGGTACCAACTGGCGACTGACTGAGATGCAGGCCGTTATCGGGCGTATTCAACTGCAGCGAATGCCTGCCTGGTCGGCGGCACGCCGGGCCAATGCCGAGCGTATATGGCAGGTGGCCTCTGAAAGCCACGGGCTGCGAGTGCCACAGATACCCGATCATATAGAGCACGCCGCCTATAAGTGCTATCTGTTCGTCGAACCTGAACAGCTGATAGAAGGCTGGGGCCGCGATCGTATCCAGCAGGCGATGGTGGAGCGGGGCGTGCCGTGCTTTTCCGGCTCCTGCTCCGAGGTCTACCGGGAAATGGCCTTCGACGGCACCGGCTGGCGCCCTGAGCAACCGCTGCCCGTTGCCAAGGAACTGGGAGAGACCAGCTTGATGTTCCTCTGCCACCCCACGCTGACCAATGCCGAGATCGACAAGACCTGCGAGGTGCTGCAAGAGGTGATGGAGGAGGCTGGGATCAAGTCATGATCTTTCGTGAAGGAACAACTACATGCTGACCATGGATAATGTGCGCCTGGGTGTGATCGGTCTCGGTTATGTGGGCCTGCCCCTGGCGGTAGAGTTCGGCAAGGTGTGGCCCACTGTGGGCTTCGACATCAATGCACAGCGTATCGCTGAGCTGCGCGATGGCGTGGATCACACCCTGGAGGTGGAGCCTGAACTGTTGGCCCAGGCAACACAGCTCAGCTTCGAGAGTGAGCTTGATGTGCTGCGCGAGTGCAACGTCTATATCGTGACCGTGCCGACCCCCATCGATGCAAGTCGCCGCCCCGATCTCACCCCGCTGATCATGGCCAGCGAGAGCCTGGGCAAGGTGGTAGCGCAGGGCGACGTGGTGGTCTTCGAGTCCACCGTCTACCCGGGTGCCACCGAGGAGGAGTGCATCCCGGTGATAGAGCGGGTGTCCGGCCTGGTCTACAACCGCGACTTCTTCGCCGGCTACAGCCCCGAGCGCATCAACCCGGGCGACAAGGAGCACCGGGTCACCACCATCAAGAAGGTAACGGCCGGCTCCACGCCCGAAGTGGCCGAGTTCGTGGATGCCCTCTACTGGCGGGTGATCACCGCCGGCACCTACAGGGCCAGCTCCATTGCCGTGGCCGAGGCGGCCAAGGTGATCGAGAACACCCAGCGCGATGTGAACATCGCCCTGATCAACGAGCTGGCGATGATCTTCAACCGCCTGGGGCTCGACACCGAAGCGGTACTGGAGGCGGCGGGGACCAAGTGGAACTTCCTGCCGTTCCGCCCGGGTCTGGTGGGCGGGCACTGCATCGGCGTTGATCCTTACTACCTGACCCACAAGGCGCAGCAGGTGGGTTATCACCCCGAGGTGATCCTCTCGGGGCGGCGCATCAACGACGGCATGGGCGCCTATGTGGCCGGACAACTGGTCAAGCAGATGATCAAGCGTCGCATTCACGTGCAGGGTGCCAGGGTGCTGGTGATGGGGTTGACCTTCAAGGAGAACTGCCCGGACCTGCGTAATACCCGGGTGGTGGACATCATCAGGGAGCTTGCCGACTACAACATCGCCGTGGATGTGCTTGAGCCGCACGTCGACAAGGAGGAGTCGGAGAGGGAGTACGGCATCCGTCCGGTGGTTGAGCCCGAAACCGGCGCCTATGATGCCGTGATCCTCGCCGTGGCCCACCGCGAATTCCGGGAGTTGAGCGTCGAGCGCATTCGCTCCTGGGGCAAGCCCAAGCATGTCCTCTACGATCTCAAGTATCTGCTGCCCAAGGGAGAGTCGGATCTGAGGCTGTAGCCGCAGGCACACATCCCGAGATGTAATCTCATCACCTCATGGCGAGGGTAAATACAGAGAGTTTCAAGTGATCAGGCTGGCTCACTATCTATCTTTTTGAGATAACACCCCACCACCGTATAGTCAGTGAAACCATGACCACCGGATACTGGGACCCGTCCAGCCATCACCCAGGCGTGAGCCTTGAATTCGCCGATTTTTCTGTCCCTGGCCAGGCCAAAGTAGAGCGCATAGGGGATGCGAAAAAGCCCGAGCATCAGGCGTGCCGTTACGGCTTGAGGAAAGCAGTTGGCCACCCATGGACAATATCGCGATGCCAGGTGAATTACATGGGAAATCTGGACGGCCCGCCTTTCCTGTGGCGACGTGAGCAGGTGAGTATAGGCTTGAAGGCCAACCGAATGGCCTAGAAAGGGTGCGAGCCGCCGGAAAGACAGTGTCAGTATGACCAGGCGGCTGATGCCCAGAATTATCCACACAGGCAGCAGCCAGGTTCTGGTGAACACTGGCTTTTTCAGCAGGGAAACGATGCGGCACCGGTATGAATTCATCTTGTAAGGATCCGCGGCCAAGGCGCCCCGAGACGATAGGAGGTATCGGCTTGGTTGTCTGCGCCTGAGGAGGTGCCGGCAGTCGTCTGAAGCACTACTGGCTTACTGGCCGAACCAGGCCGTTTTCCATCAGCGCCTGAACAAATGCCTGCATTTCCCGGCGGCAGGTTTCTGGGCCTACTTCGTACTCATGAGTGATGATTTCGACAAGACCATCGATACTGATCGGTGTTTCCAGCAGCTCGAATGCGCGCGTTCCCACGCCTGAGATACCATAATAGCAGCCCGCTTGGGCATCCATCATGACCAGTTCACCGTCCAGATCAGCGGCTATCAGATTCGGGGTTCTTACCAGTAAAGCGGTATTTTCTAGTAATGGATTTGACATGTGATGTAAGCTCTCGATGATGTTTCGATTCTAATACGATTCTAATACGATTCTAATACGATTCTAACCAAAGCGACCGATATTGCCATCGCTTTGGGCGTATTTCTTTCTTCGTCTTCCTCCACATGTGAGGCTCCTGCGTCACCAAGGGGCTGGTAGCATCCTCAGCAAGGATAGGACATGACAGCATTCCCATCTCGATCACCAGCACTGAGCACCGAATTTCGCTTGTTGCTGCTGTTGGCCCGGTTGGAGCTTGACGACGACCAGGCCAGGGAAGCACAGTCGCTTTGCCGAGCGGTAGAGGACTGGGAGGGGTTTCGCCTCATCGCTACCCATCGCTTCATCCTTCCTCTGGCGTACCGCCACCTGCGCCACCTTCAGCCTCCTTCGCTGCCTGCCGAACAGCTTGCGCTGATGAAGCAGCAGGTTTTGTCGCTCTATCGACATGGTCTGAACGTTGCGACCAGTCTGGGAGAAATCCACCAGCAGCTGCTGGTACCGTTGGACATTCCTTACGTGACCTTCAAGGGGCCATCCCTGGCTGCGCGCTATTATGACGAGCCTGCAATGCGTTTCTGTCGCGATATCGACATCCTGGTGCCCAGGGAGCGAATGGCAGCGCTGCTGGCTCATGCCCTGGCAGAGGGTTATCGGCCTCTGAATCCCCAGGATCTGGCGGATGATCCCGTCAGTTTGATGTTCGTGGCGCGTTTCTATGATGTGATCTCCCTGTTCTCGCCGCGCGGTGTGATTATCGAATTCCATTCGCAGATCGATAAGATCGGCACGGTGTACGATTCTCGAGCGCTGATCGATAGGGCAGAGCTGATTCGCGTCGGTAACACTGACGTGGCCGTACTGCCGACCGCTGAGCTCTTCGTCTATGTCTGCTGGCACCACACCAGGCATTTCTGGTCGCGCCTGCACTGGCTGGTGGATATCGATGCCATTCAGCGCCATCCTGGCTTTGATCGTCAGGCGGTCCTCGCCTGTGCCGCTCGTCACGGGCTGAGCGCCACGGTCGAGTCGTGCCTGAAGATGGCCGAGGTGCTGAGCTCGCCTGAGTTCGAACCTCAGGGTTACCACGATGAGCGGGTCGATGAACTCTTGAAACTTTCGCTGGAGGCCATGCAGGGGGACCGGGAGTTCGAGCGTCGACTGGTCAGCAAGAGGTCGACCCTTGATTTTGCCTTTCACTGGCAGACGGATCGTGGCCACCGGCTTCGCTGGAAGCTGCTGGGCTGGCTGCGTATCTTCCGCCCGAAGTATGACCTCTTTCAAGAGTGGCCTTTGTCGCCCCGCTGGCACTGGCTGTATGGTCCCCTTCGACTCTGGCGGGCGTGCCGTCGCCGCTGGCACCTATCCCGATACTGACTAGCTCCAGGAAGGGTCATGCCTTCGATTGCCAAGCTGACTGCGCCGCTGCACACCCTGAAGCGAATCTTTCCCATCCTCTGGACCAGTAGCCGTAAATGGACGCTGATTTCTACCGGCCTGATGGTGCTCGAGATTTTCTTCGGACTTGCGGTGCTCTTCCTGCTCAAGCAACTCGTCGACGTCGTGACCACGCTGCTGGGCAGTGATGGCCCCGTTGACGGCATTCGGGACGTACTCTGGACGGTGGCGGCTACCGGCTTCTGCTCGTTGGGATTTCTGGCTGCCCGGGGCTTTTCCGGGCTGGCCAGGGAAACCCAGGGATTGCTGGTAGCCGAGCGGATCGACCAGGACATCCACGAGCGTGCCGTGCATGCGGATCTCGCCTTCTACGAGAGCCCCCGCTATTTCGACACCCTGCAGCGTGCCCGGCAGTCCGGCAGCCAGCGACCGGTGCAGGTCGTCAACAACCTGATGTTACTGTTCAAGAATACGCTGATGCTGGCCGCCATCGTGGTGCTGCTGGCCACCATCAACTGGATGCTGCTGCCGCTTCTGCTAGTGGCCATCGTGCCGGCGCTGCTGGTCAGGCTGCGCTTCACACGCAGGCTCTATGATTGGCAACGCAAGCGGACCCAGATGGAGCGCCGGGCGGGCTATCTGGATTGGCTGTTGACCTCGGATATCAACGCCAAGGAGCTGCGTCTCAATCAGCTGGGTGACTTCCTGAGCGAGCGATACGATGAACTGAAAGCTCTGATTCGGCGGGAAAGGCTGGCCATCAGTCGTCAGCGCACCCTTGTCGAGGTGGGCGTGTCGGCGGTGGCCACGGCGGCATTCTTCTCGGCACTGGGCTTTCTGGCATGGGAGACCTCGGAAGGCCGCAACAGTGTCGGTGACCTGGTGCTTTTCCTGCTGGTGTTTCAGCGCGCCCAGTCCATGGGTCAGGAACTGGTGGGTCAACTGTCGCGGCTCTACGAGGACCATCTCTATATCGGCCTGCTGTTCGAGTTTCTCGATGTGCGTCCGGTCATATCGGAGCCCGTCGATCCCAGGCCGCTACCTTCGCGCATGAGAGGGGGAGTGTGCTTCGAGAACGTAGGCTTTCGCTACCCCGGCACCACCCGGGAAGTGCTGCGTAACATCGACCTCGCTATTCGGCCGGGCCAGGTGGTTGCTCTGGTGGGTGCCAATGGCTCCGGCAAGACGTCACTGATCAAGCTGCTCTGTCGCCTCTACGACCCCAGTTCGGGGCGTATCACCCTGGATGGGGTCGACGCCCGGGAGTACTCCCTCGACGACTACCGGCGCAAGTTCAGCGTGATCTTCCAGGACTACGGCAAGTATGCCGACACGGTACGCAGCAACATTCGCTACGGTGATATCCGTCAGCCCGAGGATACGCCGCTGGTCGAGGCGGCAGGAAACAAGTCGGGGGCGGACCCCTTCGTTCGCTCCTTGCATAGCGGCTACGACACGCCGCTTACCCGCATGTTCGACGATGGCCAGGAGCTCAGCATCGGCCAGTGGCAGAAGGTGGCCCTGGCCCGCGCCTTCATGCACCAGTCCGAAGTGATCATCCTCGATGAGCCGACCAGCGCTCTCGACCCCGGGGCCGAGTTCGATCTGTTCGCCAACTTTCGCGAGCGGATCGACCATCGTGCCGCCCTGGTGATCAGTCACCGCCTTTCCACCGTGCGCATGGCGGACTACATTTATGTGCTCGACGATGGAGAGATTCGTGAGGCCGGCACCCACGACGAGCTGATTCGACTGGGGGGCATTTACTGCGAGTTGTTCAGCCAGCAGGCATACCAGTACCGCGAGGTCGAGGCGTGAATGAGTGCTATATGCGGCATCGTGAGCCTCGATGGGCGTCCCGTCTCGCCCTCGCAACTGGAAGCCATGGTGTTGAGGTGCCGGCATCGAGTGGTCGATGGTGTCTCCTATCACTACCAGGATGGCATGGGGCTGGCCTGTCTATCCCGCGATAGCTCCTCGGATGGCACAGGTGAGTGCCTCCCCGAAACATTTCTGGAAGGCCAATGGGTGTTTGCCGCGGATGCCCGCCTGGACAACCGCGAGTCGTGCCTTGCATGGCAGTCCTCCGGTTTTCCCGTGGATGAGAAGGCAGCCGATAGCCGCCTGATGTTTGGGACACTGCTGCATGACCCGCAGAAAGGGCCCGGCAGGCTGATAGGGGACTTTGCCTATGCCCTCTGGGATGCGAGGCAGCGAACCCTTCGGCTGGCAAGAGACGCCATGGGCATGCGATCACTCTATTATCGGGTCGAGCCGGGGCGTATCCTCTTTGCCACGGAGCTGAGCCAGATACTGGCCGTGGAAGGCGTGCCGAGGCGCATCAATCGGAAGGCGATGGCATGGCACCTGTCCGATCAGCAGACGCCTCCCGGCTGCACCTTCTACGAGGGGATCGATGAGGTCCTGCCCGGTGAGGAGGTCGAGATCGATCTTCGCGGCAGGGTGCGTCGCCGCATGGTATGGAAGCCGGATCCGAGCCATCGGGCTCACTATCGGGACAGCCGCGAGTATGCCGAGCATTTCCGTTCGCTTTTCGTCGAGGCCGTGCGCTGTCGCTCCCGCGTTGCTTCGCCTGTTGCCATCGGCCTTAGCGGTGGGTTGGATTCGGGAAGTGTCGCCTCGACTGTCGGCTGGCTGGCCGAGCAGGGCAATGATGTGCCGGCACTCAGGGCCTACAGTTGGGCTTTCACGGAGCACCCCGAGTGTGACGAGCGCGAGAACATCTACCGCATTGCCAATCGCTTTTCCATCCCGGTTAGCGAGATTCCCGCCGAGCAGACCTATCCATTGATGGACCTGGCTGCCTATGCACCGGACGAGGATGGCCCTTTCAACCTGATCTACCAGAGTTTCGTCGACAAGGTGCTGCAAGGAGCCGCGGCAGATGGCTGCCGCAGCGTCTGGTTCGGCTACCGTGGTGATGTCGTGGTGGGGGGAGGGATTCATGATGTCTCGGGCCTGGTCCGTGAAGGATGCTGGCGCGAGGCGCGATTTGAACTGGCTGGCCTCCGACGTGGCCATGGGCTTAGCCGAACTCGAGGCCTCTGGCGTTTCGGGATCAGGCAGGTGTTCGATGACACCCTCTATTTCCTGACAAGGCCTGCAAGGCGCGCCCCTCTCAGCGATGCTTTCCTCTCGGCCTATTCCCCGCGTGATCGCCTGCCTTCCTTCGTCACGCCCGATGTGGCTCTACGCTGCGGTTTACCCGACAGGGATCCCCTCGTTGCCGACTCGAACGCCTGGAGCCGGGCCTCTCACCGCGAGCGCTATCGACAGATCTTCTCGCCTCTGGTCATGAGCGTGATGCGGCACGCTGAACGCCACTGTGCGACCCACGGGCTGGCCAGGGCAGATCCGTGGAGTGATCGGCGTCTGGCGGCCTTTGTTCTCGCCTGCCCACAGCATCGAGTCAACAGGTTCCGTCAGCCGAAACGACTGGCCCGCCAGGCGGTGTGCGGCATCATGCCGGATGAGGCGATGCGCCATAGCCGCAAGGTGGTGCCGTCACCCTTGTATGAACATGCGATTCGCCATCTGGTTCATGATTCGGTGCTTGGCCTGATGACTGACAGTCGATGCGCGGCTCTTGGCCTTGTCGACGAAGAGCATTTTCGGGAACTATTTAAGCGCCATTGCTGCGGAGACCTTCAGGACGTCGACTTCTGGGCTGTGCTGTCGCTTGAACTCTGGCTGCGTCACTGGTGGGCATAGGCAAGCAGGGCTTCATCATGCTGCACCAAGTTCTAGGCAACTACCGATGACTGACCGCCGCGGATTTTTTTGTAACCGGTACGTATCTTTATGCTTGGTAATGCTAGAATCTAGAATAAGGTCATTGGTGGCGAGTGGTATCCGTATCACCAGGATCGGTTGCATCACCTTTGCTGACCAAGGAGGTATATGATGAAAACAAATACGAAAAATGCTTGCCAGACTGATGCCAGGTCGCCATATCAACCCCCTCAGCTTCAGGTTTGGGGTGCCGTGTCGGACCTGACTCGCCTTGGTGGCTCTGGCGGTTCTGGTGATACGTATCCCTCCAGTAACCCCGTGAAGGATGATAATCCAGATGGTAGCGTGACTTGGGCCGGTGGATCGGCATGATCCCTTGGTTGGCTGAGAAACGGCAGGGAAACTTCACGGGGTTTCATTGAACGAGCCATTGCGTGAGAACGACAGAGACGCGGCCTCAAGGCCGCGTCTCTTCGGTTGGCTATGGAATGATATTGTTGCCGTTCTCGCATCAAGTTTTTGAGCATGGAGCATATCATGCCCCGTCTCCGCCTGTTCGGCTTTGAAACTCTTGCCGATATGGATCTGGCCACTCCCATGGCGGAATCCTCACCGTCTGCGGGTCCTGAGCTCTCTTTCAGTTGTCTCCCAGCTGATCCGGCTAAGATGCAGGCCCCCACCGACAATGCCCTCTACCTCAGTAATAGCCTTAACGGCTCGGGCGATCCCTCCGTTCAACTCTTCGAGGTGAACGAGTCTACTTGGTTGATGCGCTTTCCAGGGATTGCCGACTTCTATCTCATGTCAGGAGAGATCGAGTGCCGGCTTGTCGATCCGAGGCTTGCTTTTATGGTCGATGTCCTGCTGTTGGGACACGTCATGGCTTGCTACCTGGAGCGCCAAGGGATCCTGGCCCTGCATGCGGGCGCACTTGCCGTTGGCCATCGTGCCGTGCTGTTGGCCGGACAAAGGGGGGCGGGCAAGAGCACCATGGTGACTTCCATGGTTGCGGCGGGCTTTTCCTTGATGGCAGATGATATCGCTGCCGTGGAGGAGAATACGGGCGTGGTTATCTGCCGCTCGGCATTTCCCCAAGTCAAGCTGACTCCCGAGCAACTGGGACGCTTCGTGAAGGGGAAAGGCCGGTCATACCCCCGCTTTCACCCGGGTTTTCCCAAGCTGAGCGTGCCTGTGGCCGACCTGGGAAATTTCGATCTCGGCCCACGCCCGGTGGGAGCGATCTACCTGCTCGAAAGGGGGCATGAGGAAAGCGTGGTCATCGAGACTCTGCCACCTGCCAGGGCGGTGGCGGAACTAGCCAGGCACTCTTTCCTCGGCCATGTCCTTGAGGCTACCCCCATGCTGCGCGACCGTTTCGCCCACCTTGCACGCTTGGCAAGCGCCGTGCCTGTCAAGCGTCTGGGCTATCCGGATGGTTTCTGTCATCTGGCGGACGTGCATGCAGCCATCGAAAATGACCTGGAAGCCAAGGAGTGATCGCAGCCAACCTGGTGGTCACGCTGTATGATGGCACCCGCGTCCCCGCTGCCAGGTTGCTCTCGGCGACCGGCCAGCCAGACATTACCTCGGCACTTGAGGAGCTGGCTACGGCCATTCGCGCCAATCCCCTCTGGTCTCGGCTGACCGGCTCGGCATTGATCGGGAGGTACGAGCCGGCGCCGCTTCTGGCGGTGGTTGGCACTTTTACCGAGGAGCAGCAGGCGCTGCTGATGCAGTTGAGAGATCAGCTCGATCTCCTAATGCAAGAACGAGAGTTCGTAGACTATCCTCACGCAGAGGCCGTATGTGGTCGTCTGGCCGAGAGGCTGGTCGCGACCTTCAGTGCCGAGTTCCTGAAATCTGCGCAGTTTGCCGCCATTCCCCGGGGTGGCCTGATCGTGCTGGGGATGCTGGCCTACCACCTTGATTTGCGCCCTGAACAGCTCACTACCCTGGACGCCGCCGCTGTCGAGAAGACGCTGTTCGTGGTTGACGATTGCAGCCTCTCCGGTACCCGGTTTCGAGAAAGCCTGAGCCTTACTGCTGCAGACGACGTGGTGTTCTGCCCCCTCTATGCCCCAGAGGCGCTATGCGCCGGTATAGTTTCCTGTGAGCCTAGGGTAGTGGCCTGTTTGTCCGGTGCGACCCTAGAGGATACTACGCCGGCACCGGGTGGCGCGGGTCATGAAGCGTGGCGTCGCCAGCGTCTCGCCCGTCTCGGTGATGACTGTTATTGGCCGGGGCAGACGCTGGGCGTTGCCTTCGCCTGGTGCACGCCACGGACGCGGCGCTGGGATGAGACGGCAGGGCGCTTCGTGGAAGGCTGGGATGTGGTGCCGCCGTCACGCTGTCTCAAGCGTCGCCTGCTGCTGCGCCGCCTCGAGAACGATGCAATCGTGGACTATCTGCCGACCCTGACACTGAATATCCCCTATCCCGGAGCCGATATTCGGGCCCATGATCGCGTGCTATGGTGCTGCAAGGACGATGGCGTGATTGTGGCAAGAATTCCACAGCGCGCAGCTGATTCGGCCAGTGTCTACAGACTGGACGGTATCAGCGCGAAGTTCTGGCAACTGTTGATGATACAGGGCTCAATGCAGCGGGCATTAGCGGCGCTGTTGGGGCGATACCAGGTATCTCGCGAGCGGCTCGAGGCCGACATGGACGCTTTGGTGGAACAGATGCGTGCGGAGGGATTGCTGGTGTGTAACGACCAGTTGCCACAGGACCATGATACAGACGCATGAGTTAGCTTTGGCAGCAAGTCCCTCAGGCAGTGTTCTGGGTAAGATCCGCCTACTGAGTAGTTTCAGCTTTTGTGGATGAGAAAAACTATACAGGCAGAATGCCGGTGCTGAGTGTAATCTTATGTGGAGGCATGGTAATAAAGTGTATCGGTAGCGTTCTGGAACTGTGTAGTTGCAATGGAAAAACCAGTTGTAGTCTGCATGGCGGTAGCGGTAGCACGGGCAAGATGTGGATGTAGAGGCGTGAAGTTAATATTAGTACTTCCGGAGCTGAGGTGTTGAGAAATGTATACCGGAATGACGATGACTGACTATGACCATCGTATGGATGAAGAGGGGTGGATCATCTTCGAGAAGGCAGTGGATAATGATCTGGTAGCTGAGATGAAGGCTGACGTGCTGAAGTGGATAGATCTCTGCGAGAAGTATCAGGTTGAGCGGGGGCTAAACGATTTAGGCGATGGCACGGCGCATCAGACTGTTGGTGGTAACGATAGCCTTGACCGATTCTACCACATGCACCTCTTCCACGATTATATCGCGCGCTACTTCGACGACAAGCCCTACATCCTGTGCTGCAGTACACCCACGGCCGGCTATGCGCACAAACGCAATTATCTGCACAGCGTACATCGTGACATTGGCAGCTACATTTCTTGCTACAAGGCGCGCCTTAACATGATCGTGATGCTTGATGACTTTACAGTCGAGAATGGTGCCACACAGGTCCTGCCGGGTTCCCACCACAAGGAACAGAAGCCTACTGATGAGGAATTCGGGGCCAGTTGCGTTCCGATTACCGGCCCCGCGGGCTCCGTGGTGTTCTTTAACTCCTATCTTTGGCATCGCGGTGGACAGAACAGGACTAACGACTCTCGTGTCGCCCTGACAAGCGGCTTCACCCGGCCTTTCTTCAAGCCGCAGGTGGACTACGCACGCATGCTGGGGGAGGAGTACGGGCGAAACCTCTCACCGTTGACCCGACAGCTGCTGGGCTACAACAGCCGGGTACCGGTCAGTCTGGACGAGTGGTATCGGCCCGATGGGGCGCGCTTCTACCAGAAAGGTCAGGGTTGAGGACAAACACACCAGGAATCTCGAACATCGTAGGGCTGGTGTGACATGACGAAGAACATGGTGGTACTGGCGTCTTCCGGCGGGAGTGTGCTCGACGAGGCACTCAAGGTGGACGCCTGCAGGCAGCACATCGCCCTCGTGGTGTGCGACCGGGAGTGTGGTGCCGAATGGGTCGCTCGGCGTCATGGTGTAGCCGTCGAGGTGATGCCATGCTGCACCGGCAGGGAGTTCTCGGATGCCCTCTACGACTACTTCCTGGGCAAGCCGGAGATCGACCTCTTCCTGTCTTCTTACTCTCGGCTGCTTTCCGGCAAGTTTCTCCAGAAGTATCGAGGGCGTATCGTCAACTTCCATCCTGCCGTCCTGCCCGCCTGTCCCGGCCTGGACGGCTTCGGCGATACGCTGAAGGCCGGCTGCAAGTTCATTGGGGCAACCGTTCATTTCGTCGATGAAGGCATGGATACCGGCAGGCCGATCCTCCAGGCGGCCAGGCCCCATGACCCTGGCCTCTCCGATGAGGAAAATCGCCAGAGGGTCTTCATGCAGATGTGCCGTATGTTCGTGCAGATCGTCACTTGGTTCGCTGCAGGGCGCGTGGACCAGCAGGGCAGTGTGCTCGGTGCTCGATACCGACTATCCGAATTTTCTCCGAACCTCGACAGCGTCCATGCCATCGAGTTCGCCCAGGCTTTCTGCCCGGAGGATAAAGAATGAAGTTCATTTTTTGGCCCTGTGGCTTCGCACAGGCTAGTCTAAAATCGTTTCTAGTCTGATTGATGCCAGACACAAGGTCTGAGGAATCCTGTTAGGATTCAGTGCGGGTAATGCTTAACCGTGATGAGTAGTGCCAAGTGTTCAGCAAGCTTATTTATCAGTCGTACCCAGGCTGAGATGAAATCTTTCTCAACCAATGGAAGAATCTGTTATGATAAAACGTGCATTTGATATTTCCATGGCTAGCATCATGCTTGTTTTTCTTTTTCCCGTCATGCTGGGGGTGGCCTTGCTGTTAAGACTGACCATGGAGGGGGAGGTGTTCTTTCGTCAATGGCGGCCGGGAAAGGATGAAATTCCCTTTCAAGTCATCAAGTTCAAGACTATGCGCGATGCGGTGGACAATCAGGGGGAACCCCTGCCCGACAAGGAGCGTGTCACTCGGCTCGGGCTGTGTATCCGCCGTGCCAGCCTCGATGAGCTGCCCCAGCTGCTCAATATCCTGAAAGGCGAGATGTCTTTCGTAGGGCCCCGGCCATTGCTGATGGAGTACCTCCCTTATTTCATCGGTTATGAGCGGCAACGCCATGATGTTCGGCCCGGTGTGACCGGGCTGGCTCAGATTGCCGGACGCCAGGATATCAGCTGGGAGGACAAGCTCAGGCTGGACGTGGAGTACGTCCATCGCCAAACATTGTGGCTGGATCTCAAGATTCTTTTTGCCACCGTGTTGATCGTACTCAAGCGTGAAGGCATTCTCCATGCTGCCCCCCAGGGGCGGCTGGATGAATATCGCAGGCGCCTAGGGCTCAGGCATGTTGCCTGATTACGCTTTTCTGGCCTCCGTATCCTGCCGGGTAGGTGGCGCCTTCTATCTCTTCGATTCAACTAGATTTCACGACAATTATCTTAACCTACGAAACCAGCTTCGTAGCCATTGGCCGAACACGGAACTGGCATATGCCATGAAGGCGAATTACATGCCGCCTATCGGGCCGCTGCTGGTCGAGCTGGATGGCTGGGCGGAGGTGGTTTCTGCTTTTGAGTATCAGGTTGCCAGAGCCTCATTGCCTGCCGAGAGGATTATCTTCAATGGGCCGATCAAGCATGAACAGGATCTGCGTGAGGCGCTGGATAAGGGGAGTCAGGTCAATCTGGACTCCTTCCGAGAGATCCGTCTGCTGGAGAAGATCGCGCCGGAGTTCGAACGTATCGAGGTGGGCCTGCGGGTCTGTTTCGAATTTACCGAGTTGGCCAGCCGTTTTGGCTTTGAGGTAGAAAGCGGGGAACTGGATGAAGCGCTCCTTTTCCTGGACTCGATCCCCGGTTTGGATGTCGTGGGGCTGCACTGCCATGCCACCCGCCGCCATCTGGGGGTGGCTGATCCCGTGGAGCGAGTCGAGCGCCTCTGTCGCCTGGCCGGTAAAATGCTGCCTCGACATCCCATCCGGTCAATCAATATCGGTGGGGGGCTGCTGGGCGACATGCCTGCGTCTCTCAGGGATCAGTTTCCCTATTCGATACCGAGTCTAGCCGAGTACGCTGATGCTATCGGTCGAGCATTCGTGCGCTGTTCCCCGACGGCTTCCATGCGCTTGATCGTTGAGCCCGGCACGTCGATGGTAGCAAACACCATGTCTCTGATAGCGCCGGTCGTTGAGACCCGGCAGCGTCGAGGGGGCTGGCAGGCCTTGCTCGACACCGGCATCAACAGTCTCAACCCCACCCGTTCCAGTACCCGGCCTAGTCTGAAGGTGGTGTCCTCATTCCGCCCGGAGGCCGAGCGGATACCGCGGGATTATCGTCTTGTCGGTAATACCTGCATGGAGCATGACATTCTCTGCGAATCCTTCAAGTGGGGGCTGGAGGCTGGTGACTTCGTGGTCTTCGAGAACCGAGGAGCCTACTCGCTAAACTATACACCGCCCTTCATCGTGCCCTGCCCAGCGGTGGTGGATTGCCAAGGACGACTGTTGAAGCAGGCCGATTCACCCGACAGCATTCTGGCCTCTTACCTAACGCACCCCAGTGACGCCCCAGAGGCAGCCTATCTTGAACATCCTGCTGACTAGCGCTGGACGTCGTAACTACCTGCTTGGGTATTTCCGGGACTCCCTGGCAGGGAGAGGGCGTGTGTTGGCCGCGGATTGCTCGGAGTATGCCGCGGCGCTTCAGGAGGCAGATGAAGCGTTTGTGGTGCCGCGTGTGAACGAGCCCGACTATGTTGAGTACCTGCTTGGGTTGTGTCTATCTCAGGGCGTCGGGTTGCTGTTTTCACTGAGTGACCATGAGCTGCCGATCCTGGCCGCCGTCAGGGAGCGGTTTTACGATCAAGGGGTGCAGGTAGTGGTCTCTCGCCCCGAGGTGATCTCGCTGGCGGCAGACAAGCTGATGACGGCAAGATTCCTGAAAGCGGCGAGGCTCGAGACACCCGTAACCTATGCCTCACTGGAGGAGGCCCTGATGGGCCTGGATTGCGGTGAGGTAGCCTTTCCCTTGGTCGTGAAGCCACGCTGGGGAACGGCATCCTTGGGCATCGAGGTGGTCGATGACCTGGAACAACTCAGACTGGCCTGGAATTACGGGCAACTGCGACTGCCCAGGCTGGGGTTATGCAGCGGAATCAGGGGAGCGGGCGGCTTGATGATCCAGGAATTCTTGCGTGGACAGGAGTATGGGTTGGATGTCGTAAACGATTTGAATGGACGCTACCAGGCCACGTTCCTCAAGCGTAAGCTCGCCATGCGTGGAGGCGAGACCGACAAGGCCGTCACAGAGAGTCGTCCTGAACTCCTCGAAGTAGGCAGGCGGATCGGTGAAGCCCTGGGGCATGTGGGAAACCTGGATTGTGACGTCTTTTTGCACGGTGAAGCGTGCTTTGTGCTTGAGCTAAATCCTCGCTTTGGTGGCGGCTATCCCTTCAGTGCCGAGGCCGGTGCCGATGTCCCAGGTGCCCTGATTGCCTGGGCGGAAGGACGACAGCCCCCAGCGGGTTGGGATGTAATTCTGGATGGCGTGACATCGGCCAAGTGCGATCGTCTGGTGCGGGTTTTGCCGCAGCACCAAGACGGTTCCCTCTGGCAGGCAAAGTGATAGCAGAACATGGATATTGTAGCCGGATTGGGTGTTCTTGCGTTGGCCGCGTTCTCGCTGCTCCTGCCCCATGGTTTCCAGCTTTTCTTGCTAGTGTTGGCCGCCGGTATGATTGGCTGCCTGGTCCGACCCAGGCCAGGCGCTGCTGACCTGACACTGCTTTTGCCTTCCCTAATCATGACCCTCTTCGGCGTTACGTGGCTCGCGTTGGCTGCAGGGCACGGTGAGACCCTGGCAACATGGCGGTTGGTATGGCCTGCGCTGTTGACGGCCCCGGTACTTTGGGTCATGCGATGTGCACGGCCGGACCCTACCTGGTTTTGGGCTGGCTTGTCACTGGGAGCTTCAGGTGCTGGGGCCTGGGCGGTGTTCCAGGTGCTGGTGCAGGGTGCGCCCAGGGCCGCGGGTCATGAGCCCCTGCATGCGATCCTGTTCGGCAATCTCGCTCTGATGCTGGGACTTTTCTGTCTTGCAGGGCTTGCTTGGGCATCGCGGCAACCTGAACGTGTTTTCTGGTGCTGCTTTATGACCTTGGGGGCGCTGCTGGGTTGTTTTGCCTCATTGCTTTCCGGTACGCGGGGAGGCTGGGTGGTACTTCCTGGACTGCTGGCTGTCATTTTGATGGCGTTTGGCGGCTGGTTGACGCTACGTCGCCGAGTGCAGCTCGCTATCTTCGGCACATTGCTGGTGGTCTCTGCCGTTGCGATCCCGCAGACAGGAGTGCACTCGCGACTGGCATCGGGCATCGAACATGCTAGCCGTTATCTTTCTGGGGAACGTACAGTGGCCACAGCTGCCCGGGTAGAGCTTTGGCGAGGTGCGGTGATGCTGATCAGTGATCGTCCGCTGCTCGGCTGGGGAGACGCGGAATACTTTGAGGGCATGGCACAGTTCTCGGAGGCGGGCAGGCTGGACCCGGCGACCTCCAATTACTGGCATTCCCACAGCGACGTGCTAGATGCCTGGGCGCGGCGTGGTGCATTCGGCATGCTGGTGCTGTTAGCCATTTACCTGCTGCCGGTCTGGCTGTTCCGGGAAGGGTTGCGCGCCCGTGACCCGGAAAGACGTGCCCTGGCCACTTGCGGATTACTGTTGCCTGTTGGCTTTGCCGGCTTCGGGTTGACCTATACCTTCATGGCCTATTCGGTAGGCATGGCCGCCTATACAGGATGGTTTTGTGTGATCTGGGGCCTGTATAGCTCCTTGCCACCCGACACGGCCTACTTGGATCCCTCTCAATGATGCCGATAGCAGTGAATCGCCCCGGGTTTCGTAGACACCTCCAGGCCTTATACTGAAGGCAGCCAGGGGGAGATCGACACCCTCTACCGCGAGATCGGTAAGCTGACGGTGGAACGGGATTTTTTTATCACGCAGGCTCGAGCGTTGAGCCGGGCGCAGCGCCTGGCCATGATCGTGCCGCCATCACCCGCCACCCCGAGTCAGAGGCGTCAGTGCCAGCTGCTGGTTATCGGCCGCTCGTCGCTGCACTACCAGCAGCGCGAGTGGCTGACCGAGGATCTTGTGCTAATGCGTCTGATCGATGAGCATCACCTGCTGACGCCGGTCTACGGCTCACTCAGGATAACCGTCCATCTCAATCGGCTGGGCCACCGGGTCAACCGCAAGCAAGTCCGTCGTCTGATGCGGTAGATGGGGCACCAGGCCGTCTATCCGAAGCCTCGTACCAGTCTGCCGGGCAAGGGGCATCGAATCTATCCCTACCGGCTGCGCGCCCTGACGCCGATGATGACCGGATCCTAGCTTAGATGACCTGTCAGGTTGTCCGAAGGGTGGGGTCCACTTCAGCCTCGATGCGTCAGTCGGTTTTCCCTGCTGTGGTCAAGAATGGGTACCCCAATGATCGGATACGAATATTTCCACGATGAGGGCTTTCTGTGGCGCAAGCACCAAGGCACTCTGATCCCTCTGTCCATGCCACATCGTGATGCCCGACTCGAGGCTCCTGATGCCAGAGCTTTGCTGAAAGCTCATGGAGCTCTCCTCGTACGCTGGGAATCGAACTTTGACTGTGCATCTACTACAGACTGGTGGCATGTTATCAAATCCGAGGAAGAGCACCTGGAAGTACTGAGTCGCAGCACACGCAGCAAAGTACGGCGCGGCAGCCGCCAGTTGTCGGTTAGCTGCGAACCACGTTGCAGCGTGCTGAACGAGGGATATGTCGTTTACCGCCAGGCTTACGAGCGCTACGACACCCTCGAGCCGATGATGTCGGAGGCCGCTTTTAGGGAAGCCATTCGCCAGTTACCCCCGGAGACGGAGTTCTGGACAGTGCGCACCAGGGAAAGTAATGAACTGGTAGCCTTCAGCGAGAACCTGGTCATTGATGACGCCTGCTTCTATCTCTCCATCTGGTTCAATCCGGCTTCACTTGGGCAATACGCCGCTTACACCCTGTTCTACGAAATGAACCTTCATTATCTCAATGAGCGTCGCCTCCGTTACGTTTCGGATGGCGCTCGCAGCATCAGCCACGACACGGGGATTCACGACTTCCTGATCAACCGCTTCGGTTTCCGCAAGGCTTATGCCAAGCTCCATGTGGTATATACCCCCCTGCTGGCGGCTGCAGTACATGCGCTCTACCCTTTCCGTCGACTGATCGGCAAAACTAGCCGGCCGATGTTCCGGAAGCTCACGGTATTGCTGGAGCAGGAACGGATCCATCGATCGTTCGACTACAAATCTTCCCTGAGGTTAGAAAGAATTAGTTAGCCAGCATGGCTCTCATTTTCCTAGCTCGTCTCTTTCATATCACCTGATCTAAGAGAGCACGAACATGACCTTGTATCAACCAAGCCACACCAACTTATCGAGCAAGTCGCACACGGGCCTTGAGCGGCCAAGCTCACGCTTCATAAAACGCACTTTCGACCTTGTCGGTGCCTGCTTCGGCCTGCTGCTGCTGTGGTGGGTGATTGCCTTGGCTTGGGTAGCAGCCAGCATGGAATTCCGTCGCAACGGCTTCTTCATCCAGAAGCGGGTCGGTATGAATGGTCGCCTCTTCTCACTGGTCAAGATCCGCACCATGCGCGAGATAGGTGGAGTTTCGACCACCGTAACATGTGCCAACGATCCGCGGATCACCCGATTGGGGCGGATCCTGCGCCGAACCAAAATCGACGAGTTGCCCCAGCTCTGCAATGTGCTGATCGGCGACATGAGTATCGTTGGCCCTCGACCGGATATCAAAGGATTTGCCGACCTCCTGCAGGGAGAACAGCGGTTACTGCTCAGTGTGAGGCCAGGCATCACTGGACCGGCAACACTCAAATACCGCAGAGAGGAAGAAATCCTCAACAACTTGACAGATCCCGAAACCTACAACCGTACTGTGATCTGGCCCGACAAGGTGCGCATCAATGTCAACTACGTGAAAAATTGGTCGTTTCGCCAAGATCTCAAATATATATGGCGCACCTTGGTGAAGTGACAGCATATTGGGAGGCAGAATTTTGCGGAACATATCACTGCAGTATAGCGATGGCTTACTTTGAGGGCGGACGAAGTAACGATGCAAGACCTGTTGGCTGAAGTGGTCTCAATTAGACCAGTTCAAGGATCCTAGATACCATCTCTCCTAACCGATCAAAAACCACTTGATGCAGTGTTTGTGATCGGTTAGGAGAGATGGTATTGAGCATGCATGCAGACGATTCCCTTATCCCTTACAGCGCCGCCAGCGCGTCCCGGGCTTGGGCTTGCCATCGACCGGGGAGCTCGGCGGCGCGGGTCAGCGCCTCTCGAGCCTGGGTTATCTCTCCCCGGTTGCGCTGCAGCAGCCCTAGGTTGAGCCAGGCCACAGCGAGTTCAGGGTCTTGCGTCGCCGCGTCCTCGAAAGCCTCGATGGCCCCCTGGCTGTCGCCTGTGACATGGCGTGCATTGCCCAGGGCGAAGTGCCCCATGGCGACTTGCGGGTGCTGTGTCACAAGGGCTTCCCAGGCGGGGAGGGCGGCCTGGGCACCCTGGACGCGTTCGAAATCGGCGATGGCGTCCAGGGACTCGTTGCCATCACCAGTGGCAGGCATTTCACCCGGAGGCAGGACGACGAAGGCCCAGCGATCGCTGCGGGCCCAGGTGGCATCGAAGCGCTTGAAGGACGTCATACGCTCCGGTTCCATGCCACTGTGCAGGGTCAGCGTCTCCTCTTCCAGATTGAAGCCGATGGCCACGGCGTAATGCCAGACCGGCCAGGCGGGCAGGGAGAGGTTCTGCATCACCACCACGGGATGGCCGGCGTTGAGCTCGGTAAGCAGGGCATCGAGATTTCCTTCGATCATGAAGGGGATGCGGCCGTGGCGGCGCACGGTGGCCAGCATTTCCGGCTGTACGCTACCCTCGCGCCCGGGTAGGAAGACCTGCGGAATCAAGGTGTCGACCTCTACCGGCACTCCGGAGGCGTTGAGCACCATCGCTAGCGACGCGGGGCCGCACTGGTAGTCGCGTTGCCCGTGAAAGGGGATGTCCTCGAGCAGGGCCTGGCGGGGCAGTTTGCGCTTCGTGGTCTCGGCCAGCTGGGGCGCGCTGGCGCAGCCGGTCATGATGAGTACCAGTAGTACCAACGCGAGAACGCCCGCTAGGCGGGCGTTCAGCAGGGTAGCGTTTGCGTGATGCCTGGTAGGGCATGGAGTCATGCGACGCTCCCGATCAGCGGACGAACGGGTAGACGTTGGTCAGGCCGAGGATATCGGTGACCAGCAGGATCACGAAGACGGCAAACAAGGCACCGACCACGCTGGCACCGGCCGGCAACTGCTCGAGCTGATCGGCCATCTGGGCGGCTTCCGCATCGGAGAGGGCGGCCACGCGGGCCTCCACTTCGGCGGGGTCGACGCCCTGGGCGAGGAGCTGATCCTGCACATCGTCACGCGCGAGGATCTCGTGGATCCGCTCCCGATCGCCCTGGGATCTTTCGGCATTCAGGACATCCTGGGTGGAGACCAGGCCACTGCCCGGATTGGCTGGTGCGGCGGCAACCGGCAGGCTGCCCAGTACCAGGGCGGCGATCAGCAGCGGGCTGAGATAGCGATAGAGCTTCTTCATAATGGTGGTGTTCCTTCTTCTCGGGATGGGCTTCCAGCTCCAGGCTCCGTCGACGCTGCATCCATGCAGGCCAGCGAAGCAGCGATGCCGTTCCAGTATAGGACAGAATGCCGTGACATTTCATGCCCTTGTGGGGGAAAACTCGGCATCGCTCCCACGAGAAGTGGCGTTCTCAATAGCGCTTGCCCAACGCTCTAGCCGACGCGGTAGGAAGAGGGCAGTTCGGCCAGCAGGCCGCGGCCGCCGGCCAGGGTGAGTGCCAGGTCGTGGAGGCCATCCCAGAGTGGCACGCTGCTGCCGCCCTTGATGGCCAGGTCGAGGCGCTGGGCGAAAAGTAACAGCTTGTGCAGTCGCTTCAGGGGTAGCCGGGCAATGGCCTGCTGGTAGGCGGGGCGACGCTTCTCGAAGATCGGTGGCTTCTGGGCCTTGCAGGCATGCTCCAGGCTTTGTCCCTGGTCGAGGTGCTGCTGGATGGAGAGCAATATGCGCAGCTCGCGGGACAGGGCCCAGAGCACGATGGGTGGCTCGATCCCTTCACCGCGCAGGCCGGCCATGATCCGAGTGACCCGGGCGCGCTCGCCCTTGAGGCAGGCGTCAAGCAGGGTGAAGACATCATAGCGGGCGCTGTCTTCTACGCCACCAGCCACTTCCCTGGCACCCACCCGTGCGCCCGCGGGCAGCATCAGGGCCAGCTTCTGCAGTTCCTGGTCGGCGGCGAGCAGGTTGCCCTCGGTGCGTTCACCGAGCAACCGGGCGGCATCGAGGTCCAGGGAGAGACCGTGGCGCCCGGCTCGGTCACGCAGCCAGAACCCCAGTCGTGACGCGTCCACCGGCCAGACAGGCACGAACAGGCCGACCTTGTCCAGGGCCTTGAACCACGCGCTCTTCTGCTCTCGGTAGTCGAGCTTGCCGGTTGAGAGCAGCAGGATATCGTCGCTACCCTTTATGGACTCGGCATAGTCGCGCAGTGCCTTGGCGCCTTCCTGGCCGGGCTTGCCGCTGCCCAGCCGCACCTCAATGAGCCGTCGCGTGGCGAATAGCGAGAGGTTGGCGGCGGCTTCGGTTAAGTGTCCCCATGCGAAATTGGCCTCCACGTGCAGTATCTCACGCTCGTCTACCCCGGCCTGGCGGGCGGCGGCGCGAACGGCGTCGCAGGCCTCCACGTGCTGCAGCGGCTCTTCGCCGGCGACGATCACGACCGGAGGCAATTTCTTGGCCAGCGTGTCGGGAAGCTTGTCGGGGAAGACCTTCACGAAAGCACCTTTACTCAGTGTCCAGTGCGCGCAGCCGGTTCATCAGCTGGCTTACGGCGTCGTCACGCAGCCGGTCGCGAGTTTCCTCGCGCAGGTCATCCTGGGCCAGCAGTTGGTCATCGTTGACCGTGAGGTGTTCGCTGACTTCCAGGCGCTGCTGGTCGAGCAGGTAAGCGCCGTCGGCGCGGCGTTGCACTGAGAAAGGCACCGCAAGGGTCATCTCAAGGTCGCGATGTCCGCTGTCGAGCACGCTCAGGCGTCGCTCGCGGAAGTTTTCCGTGCCGAGGTTAAGCACAAGCGCCGCCTGGTCATGTACCCGGGTGCCCGCGCTTTCCAGGCGGCGGGTGACTCGCCGGGCCAGTTCGCTATCCGCGCCCTCCACGGCCAGGGCGTCGATGGCCACCACCGGCTGATCGAAACCGCGTAGGCGAAAGCCGCAGCCGGCCAGCGCCAGGGAGGCACCGGCGGTGAGGCCGAATTGCAGAAGGGAGCGGCGCTGCATGGGACTCTCCTCGTCAGGGTGCGGCGGTCAGCCGACCACGATGTTGACCAGCTTGCCGGGCACCACGATCACTTTGCGGACCGTCTTCCCCTCGATATGACGCTGCACGTTCTCGGCTGCCAGTGCCTGAGCCTCGATGGCGTCCTTGTCGGCGGAGGCCTCGACCTCGAGGCGCGCTCGCAGCTTGCCGTTTACCTGAACCACCAGCTCGATGCTGTCGCGCTCCAAGGCTTTATCGTCAACTTCCGGCCAGCGGGCATCGATCGCCGGCTCACTATGGCCCAGTTCCTGCCACAGCATGTGACAGGCGTGGGGCGTGATCGGCGCAAGCAGCAGCACGCAGGCTTCCACTGCTTCGCGGGCCACGGCCAGGCCCAGGGGGGAGGTGTCGTCGAACTTCGAGATAGCGTTGGTCAGCTCCATCACCGCCGCGATGGCGGTGTTGAAGGTGGTGCGCCGACCGATGTCGTCGCCGGCCTTTTTGATGGTCTCGTGGGTCTTGCGGCGCAGCTCACGCTGTGGCTCAGTGAGGGCGGCGAGGTCGAGTGTGCCGGGATTGCCGGCCGCGAGGTGGTCGCTGACCAGGCGCCACAGGCGCTTGATGAAGCGGTGGGCACCCTCGACGCCGGCGTCGGACCATTCCAGGGATTGTTCCGGTGGCGCCGCGAACATCATGAACAGGCGCACGGTGTCGGCGCCGAAGCGGTCGATCATGAACTGCGGGTCGACGCCATTGTTCTTGGACTTGGACATCTTCTCGATGCCGCCCATCTCCACTGGCTGGCCGTCCTCGATCAAGACGGCGCTGATCGGACGTCCCTTGTCGTCACGCTTGACCACGACGTCAGCAGGGTTGAACCACGCCTTGCCGCCGTTCTCGGTGGGGCGATAGTAGGTTTCGGCGATCACCATGCCTTGGGTGAGCAGACGCTGGAAGGGTTCGCCGGCTTCCACCAGCCCCAGGTCACGCATCAATTTGGTAAAGAAGCGGGCGTAGAGCAGGTGCAGGATGGCATGCTCGATACCGCCGATATAGAGGTCTACCGGCAGCCAGTAGTCGACCCGCTTGTCGAGCATTGCCTCCATGTTGTCGGCGCAGCAGAAGCGCGCGAAATACCAGGAGGACTCCATGAAGGTATCGAAGGTGTCGGTTTCTCGCGTCCAGCCGTCACCGAGATCATAGAATTCGGGCATGCGTTTGAGCGGTGAGCCGCTGGCATCCACGGTAACGTCCATGGGAAGCGCCACCGGCAGCTCTTCGTCGGTCAGTGGCACGGTCTGGCCTTCGGGGCCGTACTTGACGGGGATAGGCGCGCCCCAGTAGCGCTGGCGCGCCACACCCCAGTCGCGCAGGCGAAAGTTGGTCTTCACCTCGCCTAGGCCCTGCTCGGCCAGCCGGGCGGCAATCGCGTCAAAGGCGGCCTCGAAATCCAGACCGTCGAATTCCCCGGAGTGGATCAGGTTGCCATAGTCGGTGTAGGCACCTTCGGAGAGATCCGGCGTCTGGCCGCTCTCGTCGGCGATCACCGCCTCGATGGGGATGGCGTATCTGGTGGCGAACTCCCAGTCGCGCTGGTCATGGGCGGGCACCGCCATGACGGCCCCGGTACCGAACTCCATCAGCACGAAGTTGGCGACATAGACCGGCACTTCGCGACCGGTGAGGGGGTGTACCGCCACATGGCCGGTGCGCATGCCCTTCTTCTCCCGGGTGGCCAGTTCGGCTTCCGAGGTGCCGCCGCGGGCGCATTCCGCGCAGAAGTTTGCCAGCGACTCGTTGCCCTTGACGGCCTGCTTCGCCAGCGGATGGTCGGCGGCCACGGCCATGTAGGTGACGCCCATCAGGGTATCGGGGCGAGTGGTGTAGACCGAGAGCGGCTCGGCAGGGGCGCCATTGGCGTCCTTGATGTCGAACGTAAGCTCTACGCCGCGCGACTTGCCGATCCAGTTGCGCTGCATGGTCTTGACCTGCTCGGGCCATTCGATGCGCTCCAGGTCGGCGAGCAGTTCCTCGGCGTAGTCGGTGATCTTGAGGAACCACAGCGGGATCTCCTTGCGCTCCACCTGTGCGCCGGAGCGCCAGCCGCGACCCTCAATCACCTGCTCGTTGGCCAGCACCGTCTGGTCGACCGGGTCCCAGTTGACGGTGGACATCTTCTTGTAGACCAGGCCCTTCTCCACCAGCTTGGTGAAAAACCACTGCTCCCAGCGGTAGTAGTCGACATCGCAGGTGGCGAACTCTCGGCTCCAGTCGTAAGCGAAGCCCAGCGCCTTGAGCTGGGTGCGCATGTAGTCGATGTTGTCGTAGGTCCACTTGGCCGGCGGTACTCGGTTCTGGATGGCCGCGTTCTCCGCCGGCATGCCGAAGGCGTCCCAGCCCATGGGCTGCATGACGTTCTTGCCCTGCATACGCTGGTAGCGAGAGACAACGTCGCCGATGGTGTAGTTGCGCACATGCCCCATGTGCAGCTTGCCGCTGGGGTAGGGGAACATCGACAGGCAGTAGAACTTCTCGCGGCTGGTGTCTTCCACCGCCTTGAAGCACTGGTTGTTATCCCAGAATTGCTGGGCGTCGCGTTCGGTCTCGTGGGGCTTGTACTGTGCGTCCATCGCTCTCTTCGGGTACCTTGCAAGTAGAGCGCAGCGGCATGGCGCTGCGCATGTCAGCGGCCCTTGTCCGGCATCAAGATCGGGCGCCGGTGCGGCGCGAAACCATTGAATTTCCGGCGGGATGTCGTCTAAATGGTGTAATTGATTAAGCGCTAGGATACCCCAGCATGGCGACCGTAGGCTACGGGCAGCGCCCGCTGGCCCGGCAAGCCCCAATCGCGATACGAGGAGAGCAAGATGAGCGAGCACAAGGATCCGCAACAGGAGCACCGTCTTCGCGAGGGCTACGAACGCGTGCTCGACCGGCTGCGCGAGGGTGCCGATGAGCTGACCTGGGATAATCTGCAGCAGGAACTCGACGAGGCGGTGGAGTTCGAGGCTGAGCTGGAGGAATTTACCAAGGACGAGCTGTCGCTGCTGCGCGCCTGGGTCGAGCGCGATCTCAAGGAGATGCGTCGTTATTTCGCCGCCGGCGGCGAGAGCGTGGCTACCTGGTTGGGGATCGATCTGTCCATGTTGTCCCGCAAGGTGGTCGAATCGCTGCTCTCCATCGCCGATCGCAGCGTGATCGAACGGGAGCAGCTTGAAGATGACCTGGAAGCGGCTCGGGCGGATTATGTCGAAGGCGAGATGGCGGCACCGGGACGCATGGCCTGCGTGCATTGTGATGCCATTGTCGAGCTGGAGGGGGTGACCCGGATCGAGCCTTGCCACCAGTGCGGTCATCGCTACTTCGTGCGTGCGCCGAAAAAGTAGGCCTGCGGCCAGCTACAAGCTTCAAGGAACAAGTGACGAGGAAAACCCATCTAGTCTCCAGCTTGGGACATATACTGCCTTGCAGCTTCAAAGCCAGGCATCAAGCCCTATGATGCTCACTACCACCAGCAAGGCCATCACCGCCGCATAGCCGAGGTTGTGGCGCATCATCGCCGTACCGCTGACACCGTATCGCCCCTGCAGTGAGAGGTTGATGCCGGAGAGCGGACCGACGCTGGTGCCCACCGCCCAGGAGGCGAGGGCCACGAAGGCGAAGAGGGTCTGGCGGCCGGCGTCCAGGTCCAGCATCGAGGCGAGTACCGACACGCCGATGATGGGGTGCAATCCAGCCACCGCACTGATGACGATGGCCAGGAAGCTGGCGATGGCCTCCAGCGATCCGAACTGGGCAAAAAGCGTCCAGTTGCTTCCTGTGGCGGCGCTGATGAAGCCCGAGAGTCCCTCGGTCAGCAGCCCCGCGCAGAGAAATAGCGAGATCTCGCCGCGCATGGCCGGCAACCGTGTGAGGGTGTGCTGATGGATCCGACGCAGTGTCCAGCGCGGTCCGCTGGGCAGGTTGGAAAGTAGCGCCACGCTTGGAAGCAGGAAGGTGATGATGCTGACGATGGAGAGCCTGGGCGTGATGACGTAATGGAACAGCATCACCAGGGCTGCCATGCTCACCGGCATCAACAGGCTGCGCGGCGACAGCGAGAAGCCGGCGGTGTCGGCCAGTTCGAAGCGTCGCGAGAGCTCGCCGACCGTCAGCATGCCCGAGACCAGGGCCAGGGGCAGGCCGAAGGCGAGGATCGTGGCGTAGTGCATCGCCGGCGCCAGGGTCATCACCACCCCCATGGAGGCAAAGAAGGGCGACCAGAGGGCGGCGCTGGAGAGACCGCGGTTGAGGCCCAGCAACTGGGGTGTGGAGAGCGGGCCGTGGCGCTCCAGGCGATCGCCGACCATGAACACCGTGGAGAGGTTGAGAATCGAGCCGAGCAGGTGGACCCCTAGCCAGGTACCTCGCATGCCGCGGGCACCGGTCAGGGCCTTGCCCTGGGGGCGTGACCGTCCGCGCAGGTTGCCGATCAGCCCGATGAAGCTGACGCCGACCAGCATGGCGACCACATAGGTGTTGCCGTCGAGGATTCCCGGCCAGTCGATCCTGGCGCCATGCCAGGTACGAGCCAGGATCAACAGGCCCAGGCCGATGGCGGCCAGTATTCCGGCTTGTCGCCGAGTACGCCGGGGGATGTCGATCCACAGCAGGGCCGTGGCCAGCCACAGGCAGTAGCTCACCGCATGGGCCAGCGGGAACAGCTCGGTGAACTGCGCTATCTGCAGGATCAGGCCGGCAAGAACCAGCCCGCCGGCTACGGCGTGGCGGGGAACGATCTCGGGTGGGGTGGTGGCAGGCACTGACGAGGGTTCCTTGCGCAAAAGATGAGCAGTCTAAACAATTTGCAGTGATGTTGTACGGGGCTCTCTGTGGGAGCGAACGGTTCGACGCCTCGACTTGCGTCGCGATCCGTCGCGATCGCCCGATGGCTCAGCTCCACGCCCTGGCTGCCGGTTCAAGGGCGGCGTCGAGCTGGGCCAGCATGGCCCGGGCCGGGTTGGAGAGGGTGCGGCTGCGATGTACGAGGTAGCCCAGCGGCCGATGGATGGGCGGATGGTCGACATCCAGCACGTGCAGTTCGCCGGCCACCAGGCGCTCCGGCAGCAGGCTCCAGCCCAGGCCGATGGCGGTCATCATCTTTAGTGTTTCCAGATAGTTGGTGGAGAGCGCTACCGGCAGTTGCAGGCCGGCGGCAGCAAAGCGTGACTCGATCAGGCCGCGAGTGAAGGTGAGTGGGCCGGGTAGGACGGCGTCATACTCGCACAGTGTCTGCAGGCTGGGGTGGTCGAGTTCGGCAAGAGGATGGTCGGGAGCACAGACGAAGCAGAGTCGGTCGATCCACACCGGTACCACCTGCAGCTGTTCATCGGGGTGAGGAGCGAGGGTCACCACGGCGATTTCCAGCGAGCCGTCCAGCACACCCTGATAGGCCTCTTCGGAGTCCAGGAAATGGAGATCGAGCCGCACCTCGGGGTGTTCGCGAGTATAGGCCTGGAGCAGCGGAGGCAGACGGTGCAGGCCGATATGGTGGCTGGTGGCCAGCGTCAGGCTGCCGGCCACGCTCCCTTCTAGGTTGCCCAGCGCCCGGCGGCTGTCATCGACCATCACCAGGATCTGCCTCGCTCGGGGAAGCAGTACCCTGCCGGCCTCGGTGAGGCTCACGCGTCGGCCGATGCGGTCGAACAGCCGGGCGTCGATCTGCACTTCCAGCACGGCGATTCGCTTGCTGACCGCCGGCTGAGTCAGGTGCAACTGCTCGGCCGCGCGGGAGAAGCTGCCGCTATCGGCTACGGCGAGAAAGGCCTGCAGGCTCTGGGTATCGATGGGCAGCTCCCTGACGCTTATTTCGGATTCCTTTAAGGAATCCATTCCATAAATAACATGAATTGCTTTTATGGGCGAGTCGCCGGAAAATGTCTATGACCGGACATGTTAATGAAGGGCCATAGGCCCGGGAGAATGATATGGCAGGCCAGACACTCTATGACAAGCTGTGGTCGCAGCACCTCGTCAAGGAGCGCGGTGACGGTACCGCACTGATCTACATCGACCGTCAACTGCTTCACGAAGTGACTTCCCCTCAGGCCTTCGAGGGCCTGCGCCTGGCGGGGCGCAAGCCATGGCGTCTCGATGCCAACCTGGCCACCCCGGACCACAACGTGCCCACCACGGTGAAGGAAAGAGCCGAAGGCAATGCCGGCATCAAGGACCCCGTATCATTGATCCAGGTACAGACTCTCGACGACAACTGCGGCGAGTTCGGCATCGAAGAGTTCAAGATCAATGACCCACGCCAGGGCATCGTCCACGTGGTGGGCCCGGAGCAGGGCGCGACCCTGCCGGGCATGACCGTGGTCTGTGGCGACTCGCATACCGCCACCCATGGCGCCTTTGCGGCCCTGGCCCACGGCATCGGCACCTCCGAGGTGGAGCATGTGCTCGCCACCCAGTGCCTGCTGGCCCAGAAGATGAAAAACATGCAGGTGCGCGTCGAGGGCGAGCTCGGCACCGGCGTCACCGCCAAGGACATCGTGCTGGCGATCATCGGCAAGATTGGTACCGCCGGCGGTACCGGCACTGCCATCGAGTTCGCCGGCAGTGCCATCCAGGGGCTTTCCATGGAAGGCCGGATGACTGTCTGCAACATGGCCATCGAGGCCGGCGCGCGGGTCGGCCTGATCGCCGTGGATGACACCACCATCGATTACCTGCGTGAGCGCCACTACGCCCCGACCGGCGAGCAGTGGGACGCCGCGGTGGACGACTGGCGCAACCTGGTCTCCGATGGCGATGCTGCCTTCGACAAGGTGGTGACCCTGGACGCCGCCGAGATCGAGCCGCAGGTCTCCTGGGGGACCAGCCCCGAGATGGTCACCGGCATCTCCGGCGAGGTGCCGGATCCGGCCGAGGCCGGAGACGAAACCATGCAGCGTGGCTATACCCGGGCCCTTGAGTACATGGGGCTGGCGCCGAAGCAGAAGATCACCGATATCCGCTTGGACAAGGTGTTCATTGGCTCCTGCACCAACTCGCGTATCGAGGATCTTCGCGAGGCAGCCAAGGTCGCGCGTGGAAAGAAGGTGGCCGATTCGATCATGCTGGCCATGGTGGTGCCGGGATCCGGCCTGGTGAAGCGCCAGGCGGAAGCGGAGGGGCTCGACAAGGTGTTCATCGAGGCGGGCTTCGAGTGGCGCGAGCCGGGCTGCTCCATGTGCCTGGCCATGAATGCCGACAAGCTGGGGGCGGGCGAGCATTGCGCCTCCACCTCCAACCGCAACTTCGAGGGGCGTCAGGGCTTCGGTGGACGCACCCACCTGGTCAGCCCGGCCATGGCGGCGGCCGCGGCGATCGCGGGCCACTTCGTGGATGTGAGGGGGATTGGAAACAATGGCGCCGCCAATGATGACGCTCTGGGTCAGGAGGCTTGAATCATGAAGCAGTTCGTACGCACCGAAGGCCTCGTTGCGCCGCTCGACCGGGCCAACGTCGATACCGACCTGATCATTCCCAAGCAGTTCCTCAAGTCGATCAAGCGCACTGGCTTCGGCGTCAATCTCTTCGACGAGTTGCGCTATCTCGACGAAGGCTATCCGGGACAGGATGTTTCTCAGCGCCCGCTCAATCCCGACTTCGTGCTCAACCAGCCACGCTACCAGGGGGCCAGCGTGCTGCTGGCGCGGCGCAACTTCGGTTGCGGCAGCTCACGCGAGCATGCGCCCTGGGCGCTGGAGGACTTCGGCTTCCGCGTGGTGATTGCCCCAAGCTTTGCCGACATCTTCTACAACAACGCCTTCAAGAATGGCCTGCTGCTGGTGACCCTGCCCGAGGAGACCGTGGATCGCCTGTTCGCTGAGGTGGAAGCGAACGAGGGCTACCGGCTCGATGTGGACCTGGAGAACCAGCGGGTGATCACGCCCTCCGGCGAGATCTTCACATTCGAGGTGGATGAGTTCCGCAAGCACTGCCTGCTGGAAGGCCTGGACGACATCGGCATCACGCTGAAGGATGAGGACGCCATCCGCGACTTCGAGGTAAAGCATCGCGCCGCGCGGCCCTGGCTGTTTCGCGATTCTGCTTAGGCTTGACAACCTCTTACACCCTGCCGCCGGGAACGCGGGCTGATCCGGCGGCAGGCCTTCGAGGAGGCGCTGTGAATACTTCCCTGTACGCTACCGATGCCATCCGTGGTATAGGACCTCCTCTTCGGCCTGCCCCCGGCGCCCTTGTTACCCGGCTTTAGTCGCACAAGGATCAAGTAATGACTCAGAAGATTCTGGTACTGCCGGGTGACGGCATCGGCCCCGAGATCACCGCCCAGGCCAGCCGGATCCTGGCCGCCTGCCAGGCCCGCGGTCTCGATATCGAGATAGACGAGGGGCTGCTGGGCGGCGCCGCCTATGACGTTCATGGTGAGCCTCTGCCCGCCGAGACCCTGGAGAAGGCCAAGGCGGCGCGCGGTATCCTGCTGGGCGCCGTGGGTGGCCCCAAGTGGGACAAGATCGAGGACCTCGCCAAGCGCCCGGAAAAGGGCCTGCTCGGCGTGCGCAAGCAACTGGGCCTGTTCGGGAACCTGCGCCCGGCCATCACCTATCCCCAGTTGGCGTCTGCTTCCAGCCTCAAGCCCGAGCTGGTAGCCGGTCTCGATATCATGATCGTGCGCGAGCTCACCGGCGGCATCTACTTCGGCCAGCCGCGTGGCATCGAGGAACGCGACGGCGAGCGGGTGGGTTTCAATACCTATATCTATACCGAAAGCGAGATCGAGCGTATCGGTCGCGTGGCCTTTGAGATGGCGCAGAAGCGTGGCAAGAAGCTCTGTAGCGTCGACAAGGCCAACGTGCTCGAGGTCACCATCCTGTGGCGTGAGGTGATGGAGCGCCTGGCGCCGGAGTACCCGGACGTCGAGCTCTCCCACATGTACGTCGACAATGCCGCTATGCAACTGGTGCGCGCGCCCAAGCAGTTCGATGTCGTGGTGACCGGCAACATGTTCGGCGACATCCTCTCGGATGCCGCGGCCATGCTCACCGGCTCCATCGGCATGCTGCCCTCCGCTTCGCTGAACGAGAGTGGTCAGGGCATGTACGAGCCCTGCCATGGCAGCGCCCCGGACATCGCCGGGCAGGGCATCGCCAACCCGCTCGCCACCATCCTCTCGGTAGCCATGATGCTGCGTTATTCCCTGGACGCGCCGGCGCTCGCCCAACGCATCGAGGACGCCGTGGGCAAGGTGCTTGACGATGGACTGAGGACCGCCGACATAGCTTCCGAGGGCACTCGAACCGTCTCCACCGCCGAGATGGGGGACGCCGTGCTGGCCGCTTTCGAGGCGTTGTAGCGCCTATCGGGCAGCTACAAGCTACAAGGAGCAAGCGACAAGGAAACCCTTTGGCTTGTTCCTTTTTCGAGGCGATGCGGAATTGTAACTCGGCGCTCAGCGCTCGGCGCTCAGCGCGGCTTTCTGTATAATGCCCTCACATTCAATTTCTCGAGGACTTCACATGTTGAAAGTCGGTTTTGTCGGTTGGCGTGGCATGGTCGGTTCCGTGCTGATGCAGCGGATGGTGGACGATGGCGACTTCAAGGGCATCGAGCCGGTCTTCTTCACGACTTCCCAGGTCGGTCAGGCCGGTCCCGATGTCGGCGTCGACGTTCCCGCCCTGAAGGATGCCTTCGATCTGGACGCCCTCAAGGCGCTGGATGTAATCGTTACCTGCCAGGGCGGCGAGTACACCGATAAGGTCTACGCCGACCTGCGCCAGAGTGGCTGGAAGGGTTACTGGATCGACGCGGCCAGCACTCTGCGCATGGCCGAAGAAGCGACCATCGTCCTCGATCCGGTCAACCGTCACGTCATCGACGCCCAGTTGGCGAAGGGTGCCAAGACCTTCGTCGGCGGCAATTGCACCGTGAGCCTGATGTTGATGGGCCTCGGTGGCCTCTTCGAGGCCGACCTGATCGAGTGGATGACCTCCATGACCTATCAGGCTGCTTCCGGCTCTGGTGCCAAGCACATGCGTGAACTGCTCGGCCAGATGGGCAGCCTGCGCGACAGCGTGGCCGAAGAGCTTGCCGATCCGGCCAGTGCCATCCTCGACATCGATCGCAAGGTCACGGCGGCCATGCGTAGCGGCAATTTCCCCACCGATAATTTCGGTGCACCGCTGGCCGGCAGCCTGTTGCCCTGGATCGACAAGGCCATGGACAACGGTCAGAGCAAGGAAGAGTGGAAGGGTTCCGTGGAGAGCAACAAGATCCTCGGCCTCCAGGACAACCCTATCCCCATCGATGGCCTCTGCGTGCGCATCGGTGCCATGCGTTCCCACAGCCAGGCCTTCACTATCAAGCTCAAGAAGGACGTTCCGATCGACGAGATCGAGGATCGTCTGGCTCGTCACAACGACTGGGTCAAGGTGATTTCCAACGACAAGGATGCCACCATCGACGGCCTGACACCGGCAGCCGTCACCGGCACCATGAGCGTACCGGTAGGCCGGCTGCGCAAGCTGGCGATGGGCGGCGAGTATCTCTCTGCGTTCAGTGTCGGTGACCAGCTGCTGTGGGGGGCGGCTGAGCCGCTCAAGCGGATGCTGAAGATCCTGCGTGAGCAGTAAGCCGTCATGCGATTGTCTATGATCGTGTGAACGAAAGCGGGACGCCAACCAAGGCGTCCCGCTTTCGTTGGTCGGCACGTGTTCGCATGCCATGCTATCAATGCCTTATGTTAGTCGTAAGCAAGTATGATGGCCGGTGATGGTTCGAGAGGGCATCGACGAAGGGAATGTGATACATAGTCATCATAACGATTAAGAATATATGAACCGGTCGCCGCCGGGCTCGGCGCGGCGCAGTGGAACGACGCAAGGGAACTCGATGAAACGCAAGCTGACTTTCGCCATGCTGCTTTCGCTCTCCGCCGCGAGCCCGCTGGTGCTGGCGCTGGGTCTGGGGGAGCCCGAGGTGAACTCGACGCTCAATGCGCCATTGCGGGCGAGCATCCCCTTGACCGACACAAGCGGCCTCGAGGCCGACCTTATCAACGTCTCGGTGGCAGGTGAGCGTGCCTTCTCGTCGGCGGGCCTGCCGCGCACCCCGCTGGCCGCCAGCGTGAGGATGGACGTGACCCGACGCCAGGGGCGCCTGGTGGTCGACCTGACCACAGAGCGCGCCGTGCGTGAGCCCTGGATCGACCTGCTGCTGCGCTTCGATTGGCCGGGCGGCCAGCAACTGCGGGAAGTGACCCTGCTGCTCGACCCGCCGGATTATGATCAGCTCCCGGCACTGGTGCCGTCCTCGACCTCATCGCGAGACGTCGCATCCTCGCCGAGCTCCTCTTCCCCGGCATCGGAACCCGCGACGCGTCCGGTAGCGCGAACTTCGAGCAACGATTCGGGAGATCCCGCCCGAGTTCGTAACGGCGATACCCTGTGGGCCGTGGCCGGCCGGCTGCGCCCGGACAGCGGTATCAGCAGGAATCAGATGATGGTCGCCCTGGTGGAGGCCAATCCGGAGGTCTTCCCGTCTGGCAATATCAATTCCATGCGGGCTGGCTTCACGCTGGTAGTGCCGCCTCGCGACGCTATCACGACACGCTCACCGGCCGAGGCCGAGCGTATTGTCCAGGCCATGAATCAGGCCTGGGCCAACCGCGGTAGCGGGGCTCCAGCCCGGGTGGCACTGGGCGGCTCCAGCGATACTACGGCATCGGCAGTGGCCAGTGCCCCGGCACAGGAAGGGGCGTCGCCAGAATCTACCGATCAAGTGCAGCCAGAGGCGGTGGAGACAGCGTCCAGCGTTGCCTCCGACGATGGCGACAACGTGAGTGGTGAGGGGGAGCAGCGCCTTACGTTGCTCAGTGACGCTGAACTGGCCGCCGAAGGTGGGACGCCTGTCGAGGGAGAGTCGGCTCAGCAAGAGGATGACGAAACCGCTGGTGCCCCTCAGGGAGAGGAAATCGCCGATACCTCCCTGGCACTGCCTTCGGGTGCTGAAGGTGCTGAAGGAGAAGGGCCGTTCATCGACCCCGAGGTGCTGGCGCTGCTCCAGGGCAGCGGCGGGCTCACCGACGATCAGCGCCTGCTGCGCTTGGAAGCGCGCTGGCGCGAGAATCGCCAGGCCCTGGAGGCGGTTCGCAGCGAGCGTGATGAGCTGCAGTCTCAGCTCGGAAACCTGCGCGAGGAGCTCGACGCCATGCGCGACCAGTTGGCCGCCCTGAGTGCCGGGGGGCAAGGTGCAGATGCCGCAGGCAGCGGTGGCGTGGTAGCGCCCGGCAGCGAGCCGGAATCTACCCAGCAGGCGTCTTGGTGGGGCGCACTTTATCAAGGTGATACCGGTCGCAACCTGTTGCTGGGCGGTGCAGGTCTGGCGGCGCTGCTGGCGCTGTGGGCCCTGATACGCCGTCGTCGCCGCGAGGAAAGCGAGCCTCCGGCGGTTTTCGATGAGGTCCGGGCAGTGAACCCGGCGACCGACGGCGTCGTGGTGCCGGGCACCTCCCAGGCAAGGAGCGCCGAAGTCCAGAGTCAGGAGAGAGCGGCGCCGGTGCGTACCTCCATGCCCGAGGCCGAGGCGATCAACGAGGCTGACATCTTCATCGCTTACGGGCGTCATGACCAGGCACGCGAACTGCTGGAATCCAGCCTTGCGCAGGAGCCAAGCCGAGAAGATCTGAGGCTAAAACTGTTGGGAGTGCAGCTGAAGCAGGGCGATCATGCAGCGGCAGCCCGTCAGGCCGAGCTGCTCCGCGCCGGCGGTGACCCGGATGTCCGGGCCCAGGTAGCCCAACTGATGGAGCGTCATGCTCACAGTGCCCCATCCGCTCAGGGAGCTGAGACCACGTCGGACATGCCTGACGAGCGGGCTGTCTTCCCCGAGGCCGACGAGCTTCCACCGCGTCGCTTCGATGATCCCGATGCGTCTGACGGGGCGCAAGCCGATGATGAGCCCGTAACGGACGAGGCCTCGCCCCGAGAGTCCTCGGAGGATATCTCGGCAACCCCGGCTGAGTCCGAAGGGGCATCAGCCGACACCTCGTCTGAGCCCGAAAAGGAATCCTCGGCTGGTGAGCGGGACGATCCGCTGGCCCGCTATCGTCCTCCCGAGTTGGAGCCAGAGCCGAACGCGCAGGAAGGCGATGTCTCACAGCTGGAGGCCGTCGCGGCATTCGACCAGGATGGTGAGCCGGCCAGGGAGAACGAGCGAACCGAGGAGGCGTCTCTCGAGTCGTTCGGTGTGACACAAGAGCACGGTGCCCCAGAGAAGGGCGGTGAGCTAGAAGAGCCTGGTGAGCACGAGATGCCCTCGGAACCAGAGCAGCCGGAAACAGCCGAAGAGTTCTCGACAGCCTCCCTGTCCACCCGCCAGGCGGATGACGGACGCGAGGTCATCGACTACAATCCGCCGACGCTTGAGGAGCATTATGCGCCTCGCGAGGAGACGCCCATGCAGCCCAGCGTGGAGTTCACTCCTTCAGGCGCCGGTGATGGCGACACAGCGGATACCGTAGCCGGCAGCAAATCGGAGAGCGATGTTTCCGAGGAGTGGGACATCGAGGAGGTGGCCTTCCCGCCGTTGTCGCAGGATAATGCCAACTTTTCCGCCGCCGCTTCTGCTTCGTCGTCGCTGGCCGAGGCCCGGCGCCTGCTGGACGCGGGCGCGGCCGCCCAGGCTCGTGCGTTGCTCGAGAGTCTGATCGACGAGTCCGATGACCCGGATGCCCGGCAGGAGGCCCGCGAATTGCTGGACCAATCTCAGCCATGAGGTCGAATGACCCTTTTCCGATCCCTCGATGACCACCTCCCCCTGACTGGCCGCCTGGCCATGGGGGTGGAGTATGACGGCAGTGCCTACTGCGGCTTTCAGTTTCTCAAGCAGGCGCCCTCCGTGCAGGGCGCGCTCGAGAAGGCGTTGGGCAGGGTGGCCAGTCAGGCGGTGCGCGTCCATTCCAGCGGGCGCACCGACTCTGGTGTCCACGCCACCCGTCAGATCATTCATTTCGACCCTCCGGTGCCTCGCACCGAGAAGGCTTGGGTATTCGGCGTCAATGCCAATCTGCCCCGGGATGTCGCGGTGCGCTGGGTGAAGTCGGTCCCCGACAGCTTCCACTCGCGTTTCAAAGCCCTGGCGAGGCGCTACCGGTACGTGATTCTCAATCAGCCGAGCCGTCCGGTGCTGGAGCGGGCCAACGCCACCTGGTGTCGGGATCCTCTGGATACCGAGGCCATGCACCGGGCCGCTCAGGCTCTGGTTGGAGAACATGACTTCTCGAGCTTTCGCGCCGCCGGCTGTCAGTCGAAGACTCCCTGGCGTCACCTGCATTTCATCGAGGTGCACCGCCATGGCCAGCTGGTGGTCATCGACGTCCAGGGCAATGCCTTCCTGCATCACATGATCCGCAACATCGTCGGTGCCCTGGTCACGGTAGGACGTGGTGAGCGCGGCGACGACTACCTGGCCGAGCTGATGGCGCTGAAGAACCGGCGACTTGCCGATGTGACGGCTCCTGCCTGTGGCCTGCACTTCGTCGACTCGCTCTACGACGAGAGCTGGGGGCTGCCCCGCGAACCGCTGGGCCCTAATCTTCTGGCTTTCCTCGGCGAATGGACCGGCGAACGGCCGCTTCCCGACTGCCCGATGGTCGAGTTTCGCCGCGGCCGCCCGGTGGTAGCCGACCAGGAGGCGACATGACCCAGCGTACCCGCGTGAAGTTATGCGGCCTGACCCGACCCGAGGATGTCGATGCCGCCGTGGCCGCGGGGGCCGATGCCTTGGGCTTCGTGCTCTGGCCAGGGAGCAAGCGAGCCATCGATGAGCAGCGGCTTGCCGAGCTCTGTGCCCGAGTGCCGGCCTTCGTCACCCGAGTGGGGCTGTTCGTCGATGCCGACCGTGGTGTGATCGAGCGCTGCGCATCCTGTCTGGATCTGCTGCAGTTCCATGGCAATGAGCCGCCCGAGCTTTGCCTGGGGCTTGGCCGCCCCTGGATCAAGGCATTGCGCATGCGCGATGGCCTCGATCTGCCCGCCGCTGCCGTGACCTACGCCGGTGCCCAGGCCCTGCTGCTCGATGCCTATCGGCCGGGCGTGCCGGGGGGCACTGGCGAGACCTTCGACTGGTCGCGAATTCCCGCAGATCTGACAAAACCTGTTATCCTCGCCGGAGGTCTGGCGCCGGACAACGTGGCCGAGGCGATCGCGGCCGTGGCCCCCTTCGCCGTGGATGTCTCCGGCGGCATCGAGGTCCGCCCCGGCATCAAGGATGCCTCGCGAATGGCGGCGTTCCTGCGAGCCGTGCGCCGGGCCGATGATGAGCGCTCCGGCGCTTGAGTCGTTCGCTTCATCGCTTTTCTCTTACACCCTTTCTGGCGACCCTGTGAGGTGTCTTTCGTGAGCAAGTTCAGTGACCTGACCCGACTGCCGGATGCCCGTGGCCATTTCGGCGCCTACGGCGGTCGGTTCGTCTCGGAGACCCTGAGCTTCGCCCTGGATGAGCTGGAGAAGACCTACCTGAGTCTTCGCGATGACCCGGCCTTCCAGGCGGAATTCGACTATGACCTGGCCCATTACGTGGGCCGCCCGTCACCGCTCTATCACGCCGAGCGATGGTCGAAGCAGCTCGGAGGGGCACAGATCTGGCTCAAGCGCGAGGATCTCAACCACACCGGTGCCCACAAGGTGAACAACACCATCGGCCAGGCACTGCTCGCCAAGAAGAGCGGCAAGCCTCGGGTGATCGCCGAGACCGGCGCCGGCCAGCACGGCGTGGCGACCGCCACCGTGGCGGCACGTCTGGGACTCAAATGCGAGGTCTACATGGGCGCCGAGGACGTGCAGCGCCAGAAGCTCAACGTCTATCGCATGCATCTTCTGGGCGCCAACGTCATCCCGGTCGAGTCCGGCACCCGCACGCTCAAGGACGCCATGAACGAGGCGTTGCGCGACTGGGTGACCAACGTCGACGACACCTTTTACATCATCGGTACCGTGGCCGGGCCGCACCCCTACCCGATGCTGGTGCGCGACTTCAACGCGGTGGCCGGGCGCGAGGCACGACGCCAGTCTCTCGAGGAATTCGGCAAGCTCCCCGATGCCCTGGTCGCCTGCGTGGGGGGTGGTTCCAACGCCATGGGGCTCTTCTATCCGTTCGTCGAGGATGATGAGGTCGTCATGTATGGCGTCGAGGCCGGCGGTGACGGTGTCGAGACCGGCCGCCACGCTGCGCCGCTGGCGTCCGGGGCGCCGCGTGGGGTGCTTCACGGGAATCGGACCTACCTGATGTCCGACGAGGGCGGCCAGGTGTCGGACACCCACTCGATCTCGGCGGGCCTGGACTATCCCGGCGTGGGTCCCGAGCATGCGCTGTGGAAGGACGTGGGGCGGGTCAATTACGTGGCCGCCAACGACACCCAGGTCCTCGAGGCGTTTCGCGAGTTGACCTGTGTCGAGGGCATCATGCCGGCCCTGGAGTCCGCCCATGCCCTGGCCTATGCCAAGGTGCTGGCGCCTACCATGCGTCCCGACCAGAACATCGTGATCAACCTCTCCGGTCGTGGTGACAAGGACATCATGACGGTGGCAAAGATCGACGGAATCGAATTCTAGATGATGGCCCAGACCATGAATCGTATCGACCAACGCTTCGCCGCGCTCAAGGCCCAGGGCCGTCGCGCGCTGATTCCCTACATAACCGCTGGTGACCCGGCACCTGAGCATACCGTCGGCTTCATGCATGCCCTGGTGGCGGCGGGTGCCGATGTCATCGAGCTGGGAGTGCCATTCTCGGACCCCATGGCCGATGGGCCGGTGATTCAGAAGGCCTGCGAGCGCGCCCTCAAGCACGGCGTACGGCTGTCCCATCTGTTCGAGATGGTGCGCGAGTTCCGCCAGACTGATAGCGAGACGCCGGTGGTGCTGATGGGCTATCTCAACCCGGTGGAGCGTATCGGGTTGGAAGCCTTTGCCGACCAGGCTGCCGAGTCCGGCGTCGATGGCGTATTGGTCGTCGACATGCCGCCGGAGGAGGCCGACGAGGTCGGCCCATTGCTCAAGGCCCGTGGGCTGGCCTCGATCTTCCTTGTCGCGCCTACCACGTCGCGCGCCCGGGCCGCTACAATATGCGCCCACGGCGAGGGCTACATCTACTATGTTTCGCTGAAGGGTGTGACCGGTTCGGCGATACTCAATGCCGAGGATGTGGCCGAGCATCTGGCGCCGCTGCGCGAGATGACCGACTTGCCGCTGTGTGTGGGCTTCGGCATCCGCGATGGTGCTTCGGCGGCCGAGGTAGGCAAGGTCGCCGACGGCGTGATCGTCGGCTCGGCACTGGTCAACCGCATCGCCGAATACGCCGAACGGCCCGAGGCGATCCCGGCTGCCCTGGAGGCGGTGCTGAGTGAGATGCGCCAGGCGCTGGACGCCTGATCCTGGCCCATCGTCAACCGAATCGACCCCGTCCCCGGCGCCGCCGGGGACTTCAGCCTATACGGAAGTGTTTCTGACATGAGCTGGCTAGACAAGATCGTGCCCTCTGTGGGCCGCATCCAGCGCAAGGATCGCCGGGCGAGCGTGCCTGACGGTCTGTGGCGCAAGTGCCCCAAGTGCGAGGCAGTGCTCTATCTCCCCGAGCTGGAGAAGCACCATAACGTCTGCCCCAAGTGTGACCATCATCTGCGGCTGACGGCCCGAAAGCGGCTGGACTGGTTTCTGGACAAGGGAGGCCGTGAGGAGATCGCTGCTATCCTTGAGCCGGTCGACCGTCTCAAGTTCCGCGATTCCAAGAAGTACAAGGACCGCCTGGCATCAGCCCAGAAGGAGACCGGCGAGAAGGATGCGCTGATCGCCATGCGCGGTTCCCTGGAGGGGCTTCCGGTGGTGGTGGTGGCTTTCGAGTTCACCTTCATGGGCGGTTCCATGGGCGCGGTGGTGGGCGAGAAGTTCGTGCGTGCCGCGACCGTCGCGCTGGAGGAAGGCATCCCGCTGATCTGTTTCTCCGCCTCCGGTGGGGCAAGGATGCAGGAGGCGCTGTTCTCATTGATGCAAATGGCCAAGACCTCAGCGGCGCTGGAGAAGCTCAAGCAGGCCGGCGTGCCCTACATCTCGGTACTTACCGATCCGGTATTCGGTGGTGTCACGGCATCATTGGCGATGCTCGGTGACCTCAATGTGGCTGAGCCCAATGCGCTGATCGGCTTCGCTGGCCCCAGGGTCATCGAGCAGACGGTCCGCGAGCAGCTGCCGGAAGGCTTCCAGCGCAGCGAGTTCCTGCTCGAACACGGGACCGTGGACATGATCGTCCACCGTGGCGAGATACGCGAGCGTCTAGGTGGTGTGTTGCGCAAGCTTACTCACTGGCCGGTTGCCGGGCAGGGTACTCTCGTCACCGAAGAGCCCGATCTGGTGCAGGCGGCCGAGCAGGCCGAACAGGAAGAGGTCCAAGTCACGAGCAGCCTGCCGGCTACCGAGCCTGAGGCCGACCGTGATGCCGAGCAGAACGGCGAGCGCCCTGATACGGCGCGATGACCGATCGGCATGAGCGATCACACCTTTCCCGATACGCTTCCGGCCTGGCTGGCCAGGCTGGAAGCGGCTCACCCGATCGGCATCGACCTCGGTCTGGAGCGTGTGGCCGAGGTCGCGCGTCGAATGGGGCTCTTCGATGCGGCTCTTGCCGACCGTGTCGTCACCGTGGCCGGTACCAACGGCAAGGGATCGACCGTTGCCATGCTGGAGGCACTGGGCCGTGCTCATGGTCGTTCCACCGCGGCCTACACCTCCCCCCACCTGCTGCGCTACAACGAACGCCTGCGGCTGGACGGCCGGGAGGCCGATGACGCGACGCTGATCGCCGGTTTCGAGGCGGTGGAGGTCGCGCGTCTGGCGGGTGAGCCGGTCAGTCTGACTTACTTCGAGGTAAGCACCCTTGGGGCGCTATGGGCTATCAGCCGAGGGCGAGTAGACCTGGCGATTCTCGAGGTCGGTCTCGGCGGTCGGCTGGATGCGGTCAACATCATCGATCCGGATGTGGCGGTGATCACCACAGTGGCCCAGGACCACGCCGCTTTCCTGGGAACCGATCTGCAGGGCATTGGCCGCGAGAAGGCCGGCATCCTGCGTGCCGGTAGGCCTGCGGTGCTGGGCAGCACGGCACTGCCGGACAGCGTGCGCCAGGTAGCCGCTGAGTTGGGTGCTCGGGTCCATGCTCTGGGTGAGGGTTTCTTCCGTGAAGGCGAGGGTGCTGGCTGGACCTTCCGGGGTCAGAAACTCACGCTGGCCGATCTGCCCGACCCGGGCTTGCCCCTGGACAATGCTGCCTCTGCTCTGCAAGCCCTGGCCTTGGCCGGTGTCGCTCTCGACGCGGACGCCTGTCGCCGGGCTCTTGCCAGTGTCCAACTGCCCGGACGCATGCAGTGGTTGGGGCAGTGGTGCCTGGACGTCGGCCACAATCCCCATGCCGCCGGCTATCTGGCCCGGCGACTGGCGGCGTGCCCCTGCAAAGGGCGCACCATTGGCCTGTTGGGCATGCTCGTCGACAAGGATGCCGATGGCGTGATCAGCGCCCTGGTGCCGGTGGTGGATGCCTGGGTCCCGGCTAGCCTCGCGGGGGAGCGTGCCCGAACGGCGGATGACCTGGCCGGGCGCCTGGTCATCCATGGTGCTGAAGTGTGGCACCGCGGCGGCTCGCCGGTTGGTGCGGCCGAATGGCTGGCGGCTCGGCTAGCGCCCGAGGATCGGGTGCTGGTCTGTGGCTCCTTCTTCACCGTGGCCGAGGTACTGGAATGGTGGCTGGCGTCGGATCAGACTGCAGGAGAAGACTCGGTCATCGAGGGAGCGAGATGAAATACGGAATGCGAGAACGTCTCAGCGGAGCAATAATCCTGATCGCCCTGGCGGTGATCTTCGTTCCTATGCTGTTCGACGACCCGGCACCGCGCAGCGAGCGCCCTCAGCCGGTGATGACTATCGAGCAGCCGGTGGAGGTCGAGCGGCGTGATGTGCCCGACCCGGAACCGCCGGCGAGCCTCGGACAGATCCAGTCGCCCGGCGGGGTGTCGTCGTCTGGCCAGGAGAGCTCCGAGAATCGCGCCGAGGAGGCGGTCGAGACCGTGGCTGAGTCGTCCTCCGCCGGGACCGCGGATACCGAGTCTACCGGTGCACCCGCCGAGGATCCCATCGCCGAGCTAGCGCGCGCCGCTGACCAGCGTTTGGCGAGCCAGGCCGAGCAGGCGAACCGCGAACCGGCTGCAACGGCCCCTGAGGGTGAGTGGGCCGTCCAGGTGGGCAGCTTCGCAGAGCCGGCCAATGCCGAGCGTCTGGCGTCTGACCTGGCCGAGCAGGGCCTTCCCGTCTACAGTCGCGTCCGCGACAACGGCCTGACTACCGTTTATGTCGGTCCCTACGCCACCTCCCGTGAGGGCGAAGAGATGATGGCTGAGCTCAAGGCCGAGTCCAACCTTCAGGGCCTGCTGGTGCGGACGGGCAACTGACCATGGCGTTGACCTGGATCGACTGGCTTTTCGTGGCGGTACTGGTGGTGACCGGGCTGACCGGTTTTCTGCGCGGGCTGATCCGCGAGGCCCTTGGGTTGGCCGCCTGGATCATTGCCCTGCTGGCGGCAAGGTTGCTGGCCGAGCCGGTGGCGGATCTGCTCTCGGGAGTGATCGACAACCCGGATGGGCGCCTGGTGCTGGCTTTCGTGCTGGTGATCTTCGCGGTGATCCTGCTTTGCGGCCTCATTATCCGCGGGATTCATGCCGCGGTGGAGTGGGTCGGGATGGGGCTGCTGAACCGGGTGACAGGTGCCGCCTTTGGCATGGCCAAGGGCGCGGCGATCCTGGTGCTGGCGACCATCCTGATCAGCCTGACGCCGTTGACCCAACTGCAAGCCTGGCAGGAAGCCGAGCTTCGGCCAAGCTTCGAGCAGCTCCGCGACTGGGCGGTAAGCCGTCTCGAGGCCTGGGAAGGGCGCCTGCCCGAGGCGCCTGAGTCAATGCGCGAGCTCTCCCTGCCGCGGTCGGAGCAGTCGCCGGCAAGTGACGCCGAGCCGGCACAGGAAGACGCCGAAAGGGCGACGACTCCCTGACATGGAAATCCCGGGACGGGCCGGATCACGCTCCCGTCCCTACTCTTTAAAGCAAGTTCCGGGCAAGCGAGGTAAGGTGGAATGTGCGGTATCGTGGGCCTGATGGCCAAGCAGGCGGTGAACCAGGGCATCTATGACGCCCTGACGGTGCTTCAGCATCGCGGACAGGATGCCGCCGGCATGATGACCTGGCATGAGGGCCGCTTCCTGTTGCGCAAGAGCAACGGGCTCGTACGAGACGTATTCCACACCCGTCACATGGCTCGCCTGAAGGGAAACCTGGGCATCGGCCATGTGCGTTATCCGACCGCCGGCTCCTCCAGTGAGGCGGAATCCCAGCCCTTCTACGTCAATTCGCCCTACGGTATCACCCTGGCCCACAACGGCAACCTGACCAATTCCGACCAGCTCAAGCAGGAGTTGTTCTCCTCAGACCTTCGCCATATCAACACCAGTTCGGACTCTGAGGTGCTGCTCAATGTCTTCGCTCACGAGCTGGGCAAGCAGGGCCTGCACCTTGAACCTGGCGACATCTTCGACGCGGTACGCCGTGTGTATCGGCGCTGCCGGGGTGGTTTTGCCGCGGTGGCGATCATCAACGGCGTGGGCATGGTGGCCTTTCGCGACCCGCACGGTATCCGTCCGGTAGTGTTCGGTACCCGCGACGAGGGAGAGGGACAGGAGGTGATGATCGCGTCCGAATCGGTGGCGCTGGACGTGGGAGGCTTCGAACTGCACCGTGACCTGGCGCCGGGCGAGGCGATCTTCGTCGACATGACAGGGACCATCCATACGCAGCAGTGTGCCGATTACCCGCGCCTCGCCTCCTGCATCTTCGAGCACGTCTACCTGGCACGCCCCGACTCCATCCTCGACGGTGCCTATGTCTATGGCACTCGCATGCAGATGGGCCGCAAGCTCGGCGACCGTATCCAGAGCGAGTGGCCGGAGCACGATATCGACGTGGTAATCCCCATTCCCGATACCTCGCGCACCTCTGCGCTGGAGCTTGCCCAGCATCTGGGCGTGACCTATCGCGAGGGCTTCATGAAGAACCGCTACATCGGGCGGACCTTCATCATGCCGGGCCAGACCCAGCGCAAGAAGTCGGTGCGTCAGAAGCTCAATGCCATCGGTGTCGAATTCAAGGACAAGAACGTGCTGCTGGTGGATGACTCCATCGTGCGCGGCACCACTTGCAAGCAGATCATTCTGATGGCCCGCGAGGCGGGTGCGCGCAAGGTCTATTTCGCCTCTGCGGCGCCCCCGGTGCGTTATCCCAACGTCTACGGTATCGACATGCCGGCCGCAAGCGAGCTGATCGCCCACGGTCGCAGCGAGGCCGAGGTGGGCGAGCTGATCGGCGCCGACCGGATCTTCTATCAGGACCTCGAGGACCTGAAGGCCGCCTGTCGCGAGGTGAACCCCGAGCTCGAGTCCTTCGATTGTTCGGTGTTCGACGGCAAGTACGTCACCGGTGATATTGACGAGCGTTACCTGTCGGCCCTCGAGGCCTCGCGCAGCGACGATGCCAAGCAGCAGCACAGCGCCGGCGGCCATGCCCTGGTGGGAATGCACAACCAGGAAGACGACATAGACGACTGAGGGGCAGGTCATGCAGCAGGATCAGACACCGCAACAGGAATGGGCACTGGAGACCCTGGGGATCCGTGCCGGTCACCAGCGGACCCATGAGCAGGAGCATGGTGAGCCGATCTTCCCGACCTCGAGCTTCGTCTACGGCAGCGCTGCCGAGGCGGCGGCCAAGTTCAGTGGCGAGGAACCGGGTAATGTCTACTCGCGTTTCACCAACCCCACGGTGCGCACCTTCGAGCAGCGCCTGGCGGCCATGGAGGGCGGCGAGCGGTGCGTAGCCACCAGCTCCGGCATGTCGGCGATCCTGGCAACAGTGCTGGCCTTGCTCGAGTCCGGTGACGAGATCGTGGCCTCACGCTCGCTGTTCGGTTCCACGGTCAGCCTGTTCGACAAGTATCTGGGCAAGCTGGGCATCACGACGCGCTACGTGGAGCTGTCCAACCTCGAGGCCTGGGAGGCGGCGGTGACCCCGGCCACCCGGCTGCTGTTTGCCGAGACACCGTCCAACCCGCTATCCGAGGTGGTGGACATCGAGGAGTTGGCCAGGATCGCCCGGCGGCATGACGCCTGGCTGGCTATCGACAACTGCTTCCTCACCCCGGCGCTGCAGAGGCCTATCGCGCTGGGGGCCGATCTGGTGATCCATTCCGCGACCAAGTACCTGGATGGCCAGGGCAGGGCGATCGGGGGCGCCGTGGTGGGACGTGACAAGGAACTCGAGGAAGTGTTCGGGGTGGTGCGCACCTGCGGTCCCTGCCTGAGCCCCTTCAATGCCTGGATCTTCACTAAGGGCCTGGAGACACTCAACCTGCGCATGCGGGCTCACTGCGAGAATGCGCGGATACTGGCCGAGTGGCTGGAGGGACATCCCGCGGTGGCGCGGGTCCACTACAGTGGCCTGGCCACTCATCCGCAGCACGAGCTCGCGAGTCGCCAGCAGCAGGGCTATGGGGCGGTGCTGGGCTTCGAGGTTAAGGGCGGACGCGAGGCGGCCTGGTCGGTGATCGATGCGACCCGGTTGCTCTCCATCACCGGCAACCTGGGTGACGTCAAGACCACCATCACCCACCCCGGTACCACCACCCATGGACGCCTCTCGGAGGACCAGAGGGACGCCGCCGGCATCACCGAGGGGCTGATCCGTGTAGCGGTCGGCCTGGAGGCCATTGAAGACATTCGCGCTGACCTGGCCCGGGGGCTCGACGCCTTGGTCTGATCTCGATTCGTGTGGTTTGCCTTACATGCCGCCCGCCATGCCTGCCGTGGCGGGCGGCATGTGGTTTTTCCGAATGGTGTGTTCGGCTTTTTTCAGGGGATGCCGTTGATGCGCTGCGGTAAGCTACTGCTATAGCTTTTCCCGTAGGCATGGCGCGAACCGAGGCACCTGAACATGTGGAAGAACACCCGCAGCGGTTGGGGAATGGTCAGCATCCTGCTGCACTGGCTCAGTGCCTTGGCCATTTTCGGCCTCTTCGCCCTGGGCTGGTGGATGACAGAGCTCGGCTACTATGACAGTTGGTACAACCTGGGACCCTGGTGGCATCGCTCCATCGGCATGTTGCTGCTGTTCGCCACCCTGTTTCGCGTGGTGTGGCGCATCGCCAACCCGGCGCCGGTGGAGAAGGGACATCGGCTCGAGCGTCTGGCCGCCCATTTTGGCCATATCGGCCTCTATGTGCTGATGCTGGTAGTGATGGTCAGCGGCTACCTGATCTCCACCGCCGAAGGCAAGGGGATCAGCGTTTTCGATTTTTTCGTGGTGCCCGCCCTGATCAGCGACCTGCCCAATCAAGCCACCGTGGCTGGCCAAATCCACTGGTACAGTGCCCTGGCCCTTGTCCTGCTGGCGGCGGGGCATACCCTGGCCGCCCTGAAACATCATTGGATCGATCGCAACGACGTCTTGATGCGCATGGTCGATCCCCGCCGTTCTCGTCGTCCCTGAGGCGATAATTTCCCGACACGACCCGAAGGAGAAACACCGGATGATCAAAAAGACCGCTATTGCCACCGCCCTGAGTGCCGCTGCGCTGGTGGGCGTCAGCCAGGCTCAGGCCGCCGATTACGTCATCGACACCGAAGATGGGCAGCACGCCTTCGTGCAGTTCAAGATCAGCCACCTGGGGTACTCCTACATCCTCGGCAGCTTCGAGGAATTCTCCGGCAGCTTCAGCTACGATCCCGAGAACCTGGAAGCATCATCTGCCAGCGTTGAGGTCGATGTAGCCAGCCTCAGCAGCAACCACGCCGAGCGTGACAAGCACATCAAGAGCGATGACTTTCTGGATGCGGGCGAGTACCCCACAGCCACCTTCACCTCCACCGGCTTCGAACCGAGCGGCGACAATGAAGGCGTGCTGAGTGGCGAGCTGACGCTCCATGGCGAGACCAACGAAATCGAGATGCCGGTCACTCTGGTGGGTGAGGGCGAGGATCCTTGGGGTAGCTATCGTGCCGGCTTCGAAGGCTCTACTACTCTGACGCTGGCCGACTACGGCATCGACATGAGCAATTTCCCCGAGGTGATGCACGAGCTCGAGCTCTATGTGACCTTCGAGGGTATCCGCCAGTAAGGCATAGCCCACGCTTGAGTCCGTACCGCAGGTAACGAGACGCCCCCCGGAGGATCCTCCGGGGGGCGTCTCGTTACCGGGTCAGTGGTGGGGGATTAGCAGGTCTCGTTGAGCACTGCATCGGGGAAATGCCGACGTAAGATGCGGTTCTGGAACTCATCCACGAAGCGGCTGTTGATGATGATGATAAAGCGCTCGAAGGGTTCCTCGACATCTTGCTGGTGGATCCCGTCCACGCTGTGGTAGAGACGGTCGTCACGCAGGTGAAGGATATCACCAGGGGCGAGGGTCGTGTCGACCAGGGGGCGGGTTCCCGCCTTGTCGGCATAGAGGTGATTATCGCCCCCGGCGACATTGTGGCGGTTCAATACCAGAATGCTCAGCGCTTTGCAGCCGTCGGCATGAATACCCTGGCCCTGCAGGGGGTCGACCATGCCTTCGCCGCGAACGCCGGTTATCTGCATTAGGATGGGTTCGTTCGGCTTCAGGTCCCAAAGCCGAGCCCAGGCGCGCACAAATGCCTTCACATCCGGACGGGCCATGAACTCGGGCGTCAGTGGATCATAGTAGCGAAGCCGGTCCGCCATGCTCTCGGCATCATTGAAAGCGCCACCTTGTGCCATGGGACAATGGCCCATGTCATAGGCCTCGCCTCGCTCATCCAAAGTCAGCCAGGACATGCGCTTCCAGCGACGGTTGACATAGGGATCCCGGGGCAGGTCGGCGGTGAACGTCTGCCATGCTTCGAGGTCCACCCGGGAGCGCACTTCGGCCCTGGCCCAGTCCTGTTCTTGCAGGTCACTGGTGACTTCCGGCGACCAGTAGTCGGCTACCGGGTCGACAGGCATGGTGGCGGGATCGAAGCCGTACTTGAGCGTATCGAGTTTCATTGGATCTTCTCCATTGGATGATGGGCGTCATTGCCCCGTGGTTGCCCGACAACCCGGGCAACCCTAGGAAAAGGAGAAGATTTGCAACGAAATGTCAAAAATTGTATGAAACTTCTCGTACTGCCGGGTTGAATGATTCGTTAAAAAGTCGGTTGGCAGTGCGTGGCCTGGCCATCATTACGTGTAGGATATTTCCTACACATGTAGGTAGGATGAGGGTTCTCGAAGTCGTTTGTTGGGGCCATCCCGCCTCATAAGGAGTGGCGACATCGTTTTGCGATGATGAGAGGGGTCGAAAGAGTTAATGAGTGGTCGCGATACCGGCTTCAGGCACTGGCTGGCGCATCGGTGGCAGCAGGTCAAAGCGCGAAAGCCCTATACCCGAGACAATAGCGTTCGGGATGATATCGAGGTTGTGCGCCGCCAGTACCTGGAGAGCGAGCAGCGTTTCCGGGCACTGTTGGAGAGTCTGCCCAAGGTGGCGGTACAGGGCTATGATCGTGACCGTCGCGTGATCTACTGGAATGAGGCCAGTACCCGAGTCTATGGCTATGCCGCCGAGGAAGCCCAGGGACAGTTGCTGGAAGAGCTGATCATTCCGGGGCCGATGCGCGAACCCGTGATCCAGGCACATCGTGCCTGGGTAGAGGAAGGGGTCGAGATCCCTGCCGAAGAGCTTGAGCTCCAGCACAAGAGCGGGGAGCTGGTCCCGGTCTTCTCACACCATGTCATGCTTGGCGAGCACACCGATGACCCCCTGATGTTCTGTGTCGACGTGGACCTTTCGGATCAGAAGCGGGCTCATCGCGAGCTGGATTTTGCCACCCGCTTCGATTCGCTGACTCACCTGCCCAATCGTCAGACCTTCGAGGAACAGCTTAATGAGTCCATTGCCGACTGCCGTCGATATGACAGCGGGCTGGTACTGATCTATCTAGATATCGATCACTTCGTGGAGATCAATGACGCCCTCGGCTATGAACAAGGCGATCGATTGCTGGTCGAGTTGACCCGGCGGCTGCATCGGGTGACGAGAGCCTCCGACATGATGTCTCGACTCTCCAGCGACGAGTTCGTGATCGCTTTTCCGGGCTTCCAGCGTGAGGATGTGCTTTCGCAGCTGGTTCAAAAAGTCCAGCAGGCTCTGCGGTCTCCCTTCCAGGTAGATGGTTCGCGGCGCCAGGTGACGGCTTGCCTCGGCGTCAGTCTCTATCCAGACAACGGCGATTCGGCCCGCGAGCTGATCCGCAATGCCGATGTGGCCAAGAACCGGGCCAAGCTGGATGGTCGCGGTAGCGTGTGGTTTTTCGATCAGCAGCTCCACGATGAGCTGCTCCACCAGCACCGGCTTGTCGACCGGCTGGAGCAGGCACTGGAAAGCGAAGAGCTCTCGCTGCACTACCAGCCACAGGTATCTGCCGTGAGTGGTCGTATCGAGAATCTGGAGGCGCTACTTCGCTGGCAGCCGGCAGAGGGTCCTCCAATCTCTCCGGCCGAATTCATTCCCCTCGCAGAACGCTCCGACCTGATCCATCGTCTCGGTGACTGGGTCATGGAGACTGCGTGTCATCAACGTGCGCTGTGGCGAGATGCCGGTTTGGCAATCGAACGCATCGATATCAATTTTTCCGGCCGGCAGATGAGCCGGAGCGATGTGTTTCAGCGTTTCGAGGACTGCCTGGCGCGCTACGGCTTGGGACCCCGGCATATCGGTATCGAGCTCACCGAGAATGTGCTGATCGAAGCCGACGACAGAATTTTGGAAGGCTTGCGTCGACTTCACCACTTGGGCTTCCGCATCGCCATCGATGATTTCGGTACCGGCTATTCGTCGCTCAGCTATCTCAAGCATTTCCCGGTCACGGCGCTCAAGATCGATCGGAACTTCGTGCGGGATGCGCCGGATCAGCCCGAGGATCGGGCCATCATGGAGGCTGCGGTCTTCATCGGTCATCGCCTGGGACTGGAGGTGGTGGCCGAAGGCGTCGAGAACCTTGAACAGTTGACGTTGATCCGGGAGATGCGCTGCGACCTGATCCAGGGGTTCTATTTCTTCCGCCCCATGCCCGCCATGGAAATGGAGCGCATTCTGGGCGGGCTGGTGACGGGGCACCAGGGAATATCGGGCTGAGTCCTACGCCACCTTGGCGTAGAATGCCAGCCTTCCGAACAACCCCGGAGCCCATGTGAATTCCCTCGACGATTCCCGTACCTCGCTTGGCCTCACCCTCTGGCGCCAGACCTGGCCCATGGCCATCGGCGTATTGGCCCTGCTCGGTTTCCAGCTGGTGGACAGTGCCTTCATCGCTCGCCTGGGAACGGCACCCTTGGCTGCTCAGTCCTTCACTTTCCCGCTGTCATTTCTGGTGATCGGCGTACAGGTCGGCATGGGGATCGCTATTGCGGCGATGATCTCACGCGCCCTGGGGGCAGGGGAGTCTGCCCGGGCTCGGCGATTGGGCAGTCTGGTGCTGCTGGTGGGTACCATCACCATTGCTCTGCTGGTGGTGCTGCTGTGGGCCATTCAGGGGCCGGTCTTCGCCCTGCTGGGCGCGGACGAGGCCACTCGCGAGCTGATCCGGGCCTACTGGGCGCCCCAACTGCTGGCGGCCTGGCTAGGGGCCGTGCTCTATTTCGGCTATAGCCTGTTTCGGGCCCATGGAGACACCTGGCTGCCCGGCAAGATGATGGTGATCACCAGCCTGGTCAATCTGGTTCTCGACCCGCTGTTGATCTTCGGTATCGGACCCTGGTCGGGATTGGGCCTGCCCGGCGCGGCCTGGGCAACCTCGATTGCCTTCGCGACCGGCTTGCTGGTGCTGGGCCGTCGGCTGGAGGGCATGGAGTGGCTGGCGGCCGAGGGATTGCTAGCGGAGCTGCGCCGTTCGCTGGCGCCCTTCGCCGGGATTGCCGGCCCGGCCATGATCAGCCAGCTGATGCCCCCCCTGGCGGCCATGCTCGCCATTTCGGTGGTGGCTTCCCTGGGAGAGGCCCAGGTCGCGGCCTGGGGGCTGGCCAGTCGCCTGGAAACCCTTTCGCTGATGGTGGTGTTGGCCATGACCATGTCGCTGCCGCCCTGGCTCGGGCGCTGCTATGGCGCCGGGGACTGGGACCAGATACACCGCCTGATGCGCCTGGCGCTCAAGGTAGTGGTGGTCTGGCAGCTGTCGCTGGGGGGCCTGATGGCGTTGGCCTCTCCCTGGGTGGCACTCGCCATTTCCGGCAATCCCGAAGTGCGCAATGACCTGGCGACCCTGATTCGCTTCCTGTTGCCAAGCTATGCGGCACTGGGGGTCTGCATGGTCGTGGTCTCGGCAGGCAACGCCCTGGGCTGGCCACTGCGTGCCATGCTGATGTCCGCTGCCCGGCTGTTCGTCTTCTACCTGCCCTGTCTCTGGGCCGGGACCTGGCTGGGGGATCTGCTCGGCCTGGCCATGGGTGCGGCGCTCGGCAACCTCCTGGCGGGCCTGGCGGCCTGGCAGGTGCTGCGACGCATACTCGCCAGTCCCCGCAGGCAGCCAGTGACGATGGAACGTCCGATCAGCTAGGTATGACATGCAAGGCAGAACGATAATCTGTTCATTCTGAGGTCTTGCATGCTGTCTTGCCGCAAGGACGACGCCCGAACCAATGGCCCGGGCGTCGTCGAGGCAGGGATACCGAGATCAGTTGACCGCAGCGATCGCCTTGGCCAGGTAGGAGAGGTTCTCGTGAGAGAAGCCGGCCACGTTGGCGCGGCCCGAGCGCACCATGTAGATGCCGAATTCGTCGCGCAGTCGGTCGACTTGTTCGGCCGTCAGGCCGGTGTAGGAGAACATGCCGCGTTGCTCGGCCACGCAGGCGTACTTCTGGTCCAGCTCGTACGGCTTCAGGGCCTCGACGAAGTCTCGACGCAGGGTGTTGATGCGGTCGCGCATCTCGGTGAGCTCCTCGCGCCAGATGGCGGCGAGCTCAGCGGAGTGCAGGATCTCGCTGACGATGGCGCCGCCGTGGGCCGGCGGATTGGAGTAGTTCTCGCGGGCCACGATGGCGATCTGCGAACGAACGTTTTCCATCTGCTCGTTATTCTTCGCCACCATGACTAGACAGCCGGTTCGCTCGCAATAGATACCGAAGTTCTTGGAGCAGGAACTGGTGATGATGACCTCGTCGAGGTTCTCGGCCATCAGCCGAACCCCGTAGGCGTCTTCATCCAGGCCCTCTCCGAAGCCCTGGTAGGCGAAATCGATCAACGGCAGCAGGTTGCGCTCACGGACCACCTCGAGAACGCTCTGCCACTGGTCTCGGGAAAGATCGAAGCCGGTGGGGTTGTGGCAGCAGGCGTGCAGCAGCACCACGTCACCTTCCGGGATCTGCTTGAGCGCCGCCAGCATACCGTCGAAGTCGAGGCGGTTCTCGGCGTCCACATAGGGGTACTTGCGCAGCGTCAGGCCCGCGGCCGGGAAGATACCCAAGTGGTTCGGCCAGGTCGGGTCAGAGACCCAGATGTCCTTGCCGGGCAGTTGCTTGGCGATGAAATCAGCCGCCAGGCGCAGGGCACCGGTGCCGCCGGGTGACTGGGTGGCGCTGGCACGCTTGCCCTCAAGCACCGGCGATTCCTTGCCCAGCACCATGGGCAGGATTACCTCACCGTACGCCGGCGCGCCATGCGAGCCGATGTAGGTCTTGGTGGTCTCGTTCTTGAGCAGCAGGGCCTCGGCTTCCTTGACGGCGCGCATCACCGGAGTGTTGCCCTGGTCGTCCTTGTAGACGCCCACGCCGAGATCGACCTTCTGAGGATTGGTGTCCTTCTTGAAGGCTTCGATCAGACCGAGGATGGCGTCCCCGGGAACCCGCTCAATTTTCTCGAACATTTATTTCGCTACCTCGTCGGTTCTGGCGGCAAGAATGAAATCGTTCCTGTGCAGGCCCTTGATCTTGTGTGACCACCAGGTCACGGTCACCTTGCCGTATTCGGTTAGGATCGCCGGATGGTGATCGGCTTGTTCGGCAATCTCGCCGACGCGTTGGGTGAAGTCGAGGGCCTGCACGAAATCCTTGAATTTGAAGGTTCGTTCAAGCTGCATGATGCCATTTCGGTCGACAATCTGCCACTCAGGCACCTCCTGACGGTACTCGGCAATCTCCTCTTCGGTGACCCGCGGGGCGTCGATGCTGCAGGCTTCGCACTGCTGTTGGGAAAGCTGGCTCATGGTATCTCCTGATCGTCTCGATGGTTTGTACGGTGTGTCTTTGCTCATGGTGTCTTGTAGACAAAGGTCGTGCAGGGTATCGAGATCGTCAAGCTCGCAACGTACAGAGGTGAGGCGCCATGCGTGACTCGAGCGGAAAATTGCCGTTCCATGCGGGGATTCCCCTCTGGCTCAAGCTCGTGTTCAGCCTCTGGGTGCTGATCTGGGCGTCGAGCTACTGGGTGCTACTCGGTCCGCAGAATTTCTTCTGGCTGTGCAACCTGGCCAACTTCCTGATCCTGGCGGGGCTGTGGAGCGAGAGCCGGCGGCTGATCTCAATGCAGTGGCTGGCCGTGGCCCTGGTGGGCACCCTCTGGGCAGTGGACGTGGGCACCGCCGCGTTGACCGGCTGGCACCCCATCGGCGGCACCGAATACATGTTCGATCCTGAACATCCGCCTCTGACACGGGCGTTGTCGCTCTACCACCTGATTCTGCCGCTGGTGGCTGGCTTCGCGATCTGGCGGCTTGGCTATGACCGCCGGGCCTTGGTCTGGCAGAGCGTGCTCACCTGGATCGTGATTCCCGCCAGCTATCTCTTCACCGAGGCTGAGCGCAACATCAACTGGGTGCATGGCCCCTTCGGGCAGCCCCAGGACAGTCTCCCGGCCCTGGTGTATCTGGCCGGCCTGATGCTGCTGTGGCCGCTGGTGGTCTATCTGCCGGTGCACCTGCTGACCCTGGCCCTTTCGCGTCGTCGTCGCGGCTGACCTTGGTCAGCCGGCGAGGTGTTCGGCAAGGCGTTGTCGAACCTCGACATAGGGATAGCCCTCCAGGGCCGCGAAGCCGGGCAGTTTGCGGGCTTTCATGGGGGTAAACAACGGCGTGGTGATGCCGCAAAGGAAGCGCGTCAGCAGGTCCGCTGTGGCCGGGTGGCCCTCGCCGGCCTCGCTCAGCCGCTGCAGGAAGGGGGCGCACAGGGCGTCGATATCCTGGGTCGCCAAGGGCGTCGCCGGTTCGGCGGGTGGCAGGTGTGCCACCTCGCCGCGGCAGGCGGAGCAGTGCCCGCAGTGCTCGGGCGCACGGGTATCGCCGAACCAGTCAGCCAGTCGTCGGCTCAGGCAGCTCTCGCTCTCGAAGAGTGAGAGCATGGCGTGCAAGCGATCGATCTCGGCCTGCTCCTTGTCGCGAAAGTAAGCGAAGAGTTCGTCGGTCAGCGACTCGGGGTCGATCCCGGCCGAGAGCACCTCATAGACCTCGGTCATCTGCTTGCTCTCCAGCACCATCCACCCCTTCTCGACGAAGTAGTCCAGGGCGGTGATCACCCGGCTGCGACGAGTGTCGAGGCCACGCTCTCCACCCAGGGCTTCCAGGGCAGCGAAGTCCAGGCTGTACCAGGTACGAGCGCGGGAGGAGGCGTCCAGGATCGCCTGGACGAAGGCTCGCCGCTCACCCTGGAAGTGGTTGATCAGGGCCTCGGGCTCGACCTCCAGCCGGAAACGGTAGTCGGCGAAGTAACTGTAACGGGGGGCGATGAGGCGGCGTAGTTCGAGCTGCACCAGCAACGTCTTGAGTGGCAGGGGACGGATATTGCTGTGTCGCGACAGCGTATTGAGCATCAACTCCCACTGGCGTCCGGCGGCACGCAGATCGTCGATCACTCGGCGAATGCCATGGTGCTCGGGAGTATCGCCGTAGACGAAATTCTCCAGTACCTCGAGATGGTCGCGCCCAGCCAGCATCAGGCATTTAGAGGGGCGGCCGTCGCGGCCGGCCCGGCCGATCTCCTGGCTGTAGTTCTCGATGGACTTGGGCAGGTCGAAGTGCACCAGGTTGCGGATATCGGCCTTGTCGATCCCCATGCCGAAGGCGATGGTGGCGACGATGCAGGGCGTGTGGCCGGCCATGAAGTCGCGCTGGATCGCCTCGCGACGCTCGCCGTTGAGCCCGGCGTGGTAGGCGGTGGCTGGAAGGCCCGTTTTTGCCAGGTAGGCGGCCAGCCGTTCCGCGGTCTGCTGCAGGGTGACGTAGACGATGGTCGGCTGTGGTATCCCATGTTCGACCCGGGGTCGCAGCCACTCGACCAGCCGGCGAGGGCGCTCGGCGGCGGGCACGGGAGCCACTTCAAGGTCGAGATTGGGGCGGTAGAAGCCGGTGCTGGTGACATCCTCCGCAGCGATGTCGAATCGCGTGCGCATGTCGTCGATCACTCGCTGGGTGGCCGTGGCGGTGAGCAGCAACACCTGCGGGATGGCGAAATCGCGGCGGTAGTCCGGCAGCTTGAGGTAGTCCGGGCGAAAGTTGTGTCCCCACTCCGAGATGCAGTGGGCTTCGTCCACCACCATCAGCGAGATCGGCACTCGCTGGATGAAGGCGCGGAACCGCTCGTTCTTGAGGCGCTCCACCGAGACCATCAGGATGCGGATATCGCCGCGCTTGACGCCTTCCATGACCGCCGTTGACTCCTCACGGCTCTGGCCCGAATCGAGGCTGGCGGCTGGGATGCCGTGACGGCTGAGGAAGGCCAGCTGATCCTGCATCAGGGCCAGCAACGGCGAGATCACCAGGGCCAGGTAGGGGAGGTGCAGGGCTGGCAGCTGGTAGCAGAGCGACTTGCCGGAACCGGTGGGAAAGATCGCTGCGGCCGATCTGCCGGCCACGATGGCCTCGATGACCGGTCGCTGCCCCGGGCGAAAGTCCTGATAGCCGAAGACGTCTTGGAGAGTCTGCTGGATCATGGGCACGTCCTGCCGTGTCGTCGGAACGTTACTGGGATTTTTTCCAGTATAACGTGCCCATCGGCCCTCGTCCGCGCCAATGGCGGCAGTCTTCTAGACGCCGACCATGACCTGGTTGCGGCCGCCGCGCTTGGCCGCGTAGAGATTGTCATCGGCACGGTGGATCAGGGCGTCGCAGGAGTCACCGATGCGGTGTTCGGCGATGCCGATGCTGACGGTGATGCGTCCCGGACCGACACCGAAGTCATGGACGGCGACCCGCTCGCACAGGCGTTCCGCCAGCTGTCGGCAGTGAAGCTCGGGGGTCAGGGGCAGCAGCAGGGCGAACTCCTCGCCCCCCAGCCTGGCCACCAGGTCCTCCTCGCGCAGCATCTCCCGACACAGCTGGGCGAGGTCTTTCAGTACCTGGTCTCCCTGCAGGTGCCCCCAGGTATCGTTGACTGACTTGAAGTGGTCGATATCGAGCATCATCAGCGACAGCGGGAAGGTGTGTCGGTTGCTCAACGATATCTCCGCGTCGAGGCGCTGCATGAGCTTGCGACGATTCGCCAGGCCGGTCAGGTCGTCAGTGTCGGACAGCCGTCGCAACCGCTGCTCCTCGGCCATCTGCTCACTGATGTCGATCATCAAGCCGAACCAGAGGACGCCGGTGTCGATCTTGCGTGGCTGGGCGCGCAGGGCGATCCAGCTGTGCTGGTCATCGACCCTCCTGAGCCGGAATTTTGTGGTGATAGGGCTCTGGAAGCGGGCCGAGCGTTCGATGGCGGCCATCAAGCGAGGATAATCCTCCTCGGCCAGGCGCTCGAGGGCCGGAAGGGCATTGTGTGCCAGATCACGTCGGTCGAGCCCGGTCAGGTGCGTACCGTTGCCGGCCAGGTAGGGAAAATGCATCTGGCCGTCCGGGGCCCGGTGCAGCTGGAAGATCACCCCGGGCAATTGCTCGGTCAACTCGAGGATCCAGTCTGGCTGCGGCTGTTTCTCAACCGGCTCGAGGTCGTTGAAAGGCATGCGGGGTCCTTTGCCTGCTGCGAACAGGGGATTCGTTCTTGGTTATAATCCTGCCCTCATGGGACGGCAGGTAGTGGACGCTGCGCGTCTCCTGATCAAGCATATTATGATACGCCGACGGAGCCGTGCTGGCATCCATCCTGCGCCGTAGGAGATCGCTTACAAGGCGGTTAGGGATTGTGCAGGGTTACCGCGGGGCATCATAGCGGCCCGGGCGTCCGCGCGAGAAAACGACCTGCCAGAGCTGCAGGTGGCGAGCGCGGAAGGAGCCGGCACAGATTGCCAGATAGTAGCGGAACATCCGGCGGGTACGTTCGTTGTAGCGGTGGGCGATCTCGTGCCAATGAGCGTCGAAGTTCGCCAGCCAGGCCATCAGCGTCCGGTCATAGTCTGGCCCGAAATTCTGCCAATCCTCCATCAGCAGGTGATCCTCGCTGGTCCGCGCGATGTCCATGGCCGATGGCAGGACGCCATTGGGGAAGATGTAGCGATTGATCCAGGGGTCCGCCGTGACCTCTGACCGGTTGGAGCCGATGGTATGCAGCACGAAGAGGCCATCGGTCGGCATCAGGCGCCTTATCGTCTCGAAGTAGGTGGTGTAGTTGCGATGCCCCACGTGCTCGAACATGCCGATGGACACGATGCGATCATAGCGCCCATCCAGGTCACGGTAGTCCTGCAGCAGGATTTCCACCGGCAGCCCTGCGCAGCGTTCCCTGGCCAGGGCGGCCTGTTCGCGGGAGATGGTGATGCCGGTTACCTCGACCTGGTGATGGCGGGCGGCATGTTCGGCGAAGCTGCCCCAGCCACAGCCGATATCGAGGACCTTCATGCCCGGCTTGAGGTCCAGCTTGCGGCAGGCCAGCTCCAGCTTGGCTTGCTGGGCTTGGTGCAGGTCATCGGCTGACTTCCAGTAGCCGCAGGAATAGCACATGGTGGGGTCCAGCATGCGCTCGAAGAGGTCGTTGCCCAGGTCATAGTGGGCCTCGCCGACCATGTAGGCACGGGCCTTGCTCTGCAGGTTGAGGAAGCCGGCCTGCAAGCGGTACTTGAGGCGTTCCGTGGTCGAGCGAGCGTGATCACTTAGCCCGTTCATCAGCAGCCGGTAGGCCAGCTCGTCGATGCGGTCACACTCCCACCAGCCATCCATGTAAGACTCGCCTAGTCCCAGGGTCCCCTGGCGGAGCACCCGCGAAAAGAAATCGGGATGCAGTACCCGGATATCCTGAGGCGCTTCACCGTTGAGGGTGACACCCGACCCTTCGAGTAGTCGTTCGAATACCCGGCGAGCCCGGGTATCGGGTAGAGCAATGGGGCCGATACGTGATTCGCTGGTCATGGGGTTCTCCGTAGCCGGGAATGGATGTCAGGCTAGTGAATATTAGGGCACGCCTCCGTAACAGTGTCGCTTTTGAAGATCAGCATAGCCCAGCTTGCTTGCGTCAGGAGTTGCGCCAGGTTAACGAACGAGGAGAAAAGCCAAATGAAGGTGATCATTGATCTCTGTGTGGTGCCACTGGGCGTCGGGGTATCGGTTTCGCCGCATATCGCGGCCTGCCAGCGGGTGATCCAGGCATCCGGACTCGAGCATCGCATGCACGCCTACGGCACCAACATCGAGGGGCCATGGGACGAGGTGATGGCGGTGGTCAAGCGCTGTCACGAGGAAGTGCACGAGATGGGGGCACCGCGCATCACTACCACGCTCAAGCTTGGAACACGCACCGACCGCGACCAGCGAATGGATGACAAGGTGGCGAGCGTCGAGACCCTGCTGGGCGAGCAGTGACCCCGGCGACCTCGCGTAACCGGCCATTCCAGAGCGTGTCGGGTTCCGCTTGCCTTATACGTCGCGTAGTGGCTGGATCAGACTCACCGCGACCTTCCACTGCCGGTTATCTTCCGACTGCACGACGACCGTCTTGCGGTTGATCTTGATGACGCGACCGAAGACCTGCCCCTCGCGACTCTCGAAGGAAACGGCCTGGCCCAGGGTCAGTCGACTCAGTACCTCCATCTCCTGACGGGCCTGGAGTTCGTCGATACGTCGGCAGATATGGTCGTTGAGCGCCAGGAGCTGGTCGAGGCTCATGTCGTCGATACGCATGGTGAACCGGATCTCGTGCATCGGGATAGGCGCTACCTTGCCCGTTGCGCCGGTAGCTGTCGATTCAGTGTTCCATATCGGAGCGCAGCGGCGCGTCCGCGAACAGGGCCTTCCAGCGGCGTGGTGTCAGCTCGTCGACCCGTGAGGCAGGGTGAATGGCCACGCTCTGCAGCACATCGACCAGGTAGGTGTAGGGATCCGCGCCGTGCAGCCGGCAGGTGGTCAGCAGGCTTTGCAGGATGCTGACGTGTTCTGCGCCAATCTCGCTCCAGCAAAACAGCCAGTTACGCCTTCCCATGGGAATGCAGCGAAGGCCGCGCTCCAGGTGGTTGGTATCGATCGGCACGTCGGGATCGGACAGGAACACCTCCAGGCTCCGCTGCCGCTTCAGCGCGTACTCGGCGGCTTGGCGCAGCGGGTGGCGAGGTTCCAGATCATCACGTTGGAGCTGTTGGTCGCACCATTGCCAGAAGTCGCGCACCTGGGGTTCGCTGTAGGTGGTGCGCGCCTTGAGTTTCTCCGGTCCTTCGCGGCCCTTCTCGCGGATCCAGGTCTCGGTCTTGTAGAACCCGGCGATCCGCAGCAGGCTTTCCTCGACCGCCGCATCGCTGCCCTGCGCTTTCTCGAAATGCCTCCGTGCGTGAGCTCAGCATTCGGCGTGGGTCACCCCCGGGCGCTTCTCGGCATAGCGGGCGTAGGAGGCGTTGCCGTCGGTCAGCAGCACGCCCTCGACGTGCTCGCCCAGCAGCTTGTCGATGTGGGCCTTGGCGCGCGTCGGGGAGAAGGTGAAGCTGATCTCGTCATGGTCGCCGTACAGCGGCCAGAACCACGCCTCCTTCATCTTGCCCTTGGCCTTGCGGCCCGCCTTGATCGGCGTCTCGTCCATGGCCAACACCTGGCTTTGCAGCACATGCTCCAACTGGGCCAGGTAGATCGGCGACAGGAGTGCGGCGGCCCGCGCGACCTGCTGGGTCAGCGTGGTGCGGCTGAGCTGGATGCCGGCCTGTTGCAGGCGCTGATGCTGGCGGTAGAGCGGCAAGTGGTAGCAGAACTTGTCGACCAGCATGCCGGCAATGAAGCTGACATCGGCCAGCGAGCCGTCGAACAGCGTGGCCGTTGCCGGGGTGGCTTGGGGAACGGCATCCGCGCTGACCTTGATCACCGGGCAACGGTACTCCAGCACCTCGAAGCTGGCCCGGCGCTGAGCAAGACGGAAGGTGCTGCGCGCGGCGATCACCTCGACGTCATCCAGGCTCATGCCCTCGGGAAGGTCCGGCGCCACCTCGATGACCTTGAACGGCACCGAGGCATCGAAGCGCAGCCCGGTGTCGTTGACCCGCCGGCGCCGACCAGGCGGCAAAACGGCCGCGTTCCAGGCGTTTGCTCCATACGCAGTAGCCGCCCGCCTGGAAGTACAGGCATTTGAGCTGGGTGCGCCGCCGGTTGATGAAGATGAAACCGTGCCCGCTCAGGGGATTCTTGCCCAGCTGTCGCCGTACCATAGCGGCAAGGCCGTCATAGGATCGGCGCATGTCGGTGGGCTGCGTACACAGCCAGAGTTGGAGGGGCGGGCGCATCAGCCACCTCGACGAAAGCGGAGGCAGACACCATCGCCCAGGTCGAGTTCGATCTCCCTGCCGCGTGGCTCGTCATCAATGGCATCTTCCTCCGGTACCGACACCGGCGCGAAGAGCGGCGACGCGGTAGCTGAAGATGAAGACGTCACAGACTTTCCCGATGCCAGTCGGCGCTTCCAGTGCTGGAACGAACTCTTGGACAGGCCCTTCTGTTCACAGAACACTTGCTGGGACTGACCGCTGCGGGACTGCTCGTCAATCCAGGGCTGCCGTTGCTCGGCGGGATAGCGAGAGTGGCGTTGCTTCGGCATGAGTACTGATTCTCCGTCGGTGAATAACGGGATCAGCGTAGGGGGTCAGGCCACTTCGACAAATGACGCGCCGGAATGGCCGTACGTTACCTCGGCATGTGGAGGTACCTTGGATAGGGGAAGGTGGACTGGACTTCCGGTGCGGGCTTGCCGCCAAGCGCGATGCCATAAAGAATATGGAAGACAGCCCCATGATGAACTGGTAGGCCAAGAATACGCCATGGCTCGAGACGAGCCATGGCGGTGAAATAAGTCATGCTTGCACCTCGACATTCTTGCCTAGATTGAGCTTGATACCTGACGTGTAACATCAGTGCTTCCAAGGCCTACGAATCAAGACTGTCCTGGTGCTGCTCTCGCGCCTGTTATTTCACTTCTGCCCTTGGCATTGTTGTCGCCGGTAACATGGTGGTTATCTTCGACTTCTCATGAAGGCGCTTCGAGCGCTCGTCCAGATACCCTGAATCTCCCGCCAGAACGGGAGGCATGGATAGCAGCGCGATGATCAGTGCCGAACTACATACCATGAGTTTCATGGAGATTGCCTCGTAGAGGTATCGAGGCTGTAACTGTCATCGGTAGACGATCCTGGGTGCCGAATGACTCCCCGATACCGGGTTAAGCCATAGGTGCTATGCCTTGCCAGCATGCGCCGTGCCTTCGGCTTGAAGCATCTCGAAGGGAACAGGGGAATTGTCCGTGCACAGCACGCTTGCCCATCAAAAAGAAAGTGCATTGCTGCTGTGCAGCGGTTTCATGATCGCCGTCAGGGAGCATCTAGCTTAGGCTTTCTTATTCTAGTTCAGTCCGTCCAAAGTAATATCGCCGTAATTGGAGTTATTTTTTCCACGACAAGGGCTTCTTTGATGCATTTTTTGCATGCATGACAGCCTATTCGGCAGCCTGATAAGCCGGTTTCAGAAAAACTGACGACCTAAGGAAACGCTGCACAAATCCCGCCGCACCTGCCTGATGGGTGCCGGCGGGGTATGCTCTGACCTTCCTGCCACCGTCTGACAGAGCCATCCGATGAAGCAGATCTCTTTCGCCCAGGCAGAGCACCAGAACAAGAAGAAGGTTACCCTCCGGGAGCGGTTCCTGGCCCAGGTGAATGTCCTGGTGCCATGGCAACGACTGATCGACGCCCTGTCGCCGTCCTACTTTGCGGCTTCGGCAGGTAAGTGGGGCCGGTCGCCGATTGGCCTGGAGCGGATGCTGCGGATCTACTTTCTGCAACAGTGGTACGCCCTCGCCGATGAGGCGCTCGAGGATGCCATCTACGATAGCCAGGCCATACGCGACTTCATCGGTATCGACCTGGCCATCGAGAGCGTACCGGACGCCACGACGCTGCTTCGTTTCCGCCATCTGCTGGAGAAGCATGCCTTGACCCAACGGATCTTCGAGGAGATCAACGCCAGCTGGCCGAGCAAGGCCTGTTCATGTGCGAGGGCACCACGTCGACACCACCATCGTGCCGGTCGCCCCCTCCACCAAGACAAGGCTAAGCAAGGCGACCCGGATATGAAGCAGACCAAGAAGGGCAACCAGTGTTATTTCGGCCTGAAGGCCCATATCGGCGTCGATGCCGTGACTGGGCTGACCCACCGTGTCGTCGCCACCTCGGCCAACGTCGCCGATGTCACCATGGCAGGTCATCTGGTCCGGCAGGATGACAAGCGGGTATACGGCGATGCGGGTTACCTCGGTGTGTGGAAGTACCTGGACGAAGAGAAGGACGACCCGGATTCCCGGTGCTGTATTGCAGCGAAGCGCGGCGCCATCAAGAAGCGGGAAGACAGCCCTTTGAAAACGCTGCTGCTGGCGTTCGAGAAGACCAAGGCCAGCATCCACGCCAAGGTCGAGCATCCGTTCCATGTCATCAAGAATCTCTTCGGCTACCGGAAGGTTCGCTACAAGGGGCTGGCCAAGAACCAGACGCAGTTGTTCACCCTGTTTGCTCTCGGCAATCTGGTACTGGCAGGACGATGCCAAGGACACGGTGACGGGGTCAGTGCATCTTGAATCTGGTCCGACAGCTGGATAACCCGGCTGTCGGGTAAAACAGACCACCTGAGGTGGTCAGATGGTAGTTGCTGAGGCGGTGATCGGGACACTTTGATGCTTCTGGCGCCCAGAACAGCATTGTTCAGCGATTCCCTAAGCGCGCACCATTTACGACTGCGTATTCCGGGACGGTTGCCGCGGGACAACAGCGTGGGTCTGCAGGACCTCGACCACCTGACCCACAATGTCAACCGTGGCCAGATGCCCCCCGGACGCATTTCTACACGCGCATCGCCAACTTCCGCGAGAACCGCTACTTCGACAACAAGGGCAAGAAGACTGGGCTGCAATCATGCGCCATGACCACGCAAGGCAATTTTAAGGCCTTGTCTGAGTCCATTGAGGAGGATCAGAACCGTTGCGGCGTCCTCAAGGCGGATTGACCCTTTTCTAGCGCTGTAACGACATTGAGGCAGGCGGAGTCAGTCATCCACAGCACGATCAACTGTTCGTCTGCCCAGTCGCGATAAAATCCGACACAATGGTGTCCCCGTGGCGAACCCGTTGCCGTGTCGGAACAACAATCTCCGTGACCCCTGGTGTGATATGACGACGAACGAACAACCTCGTACCCAGTGGCTAGGCCGCTGGGGCTTTGTCTTGGCGGCGACCGGCTCCGCGGTGGGCCTGGGCAACATCTGGAAATTCCCCTATATCACCGGCGAGTATGGTGGCGGGGCCTTCGTGCTGGTCTATCTGGCATGCATCCTGGCTGTGGGGGTGCCGGTGATGATGACCGAGATCGCCCTGGGACGCCGTGGTCGCGGTAGTCCCATCGATGCCATCCGTCGGGTGACCAGTGAATCGGGCAGTAGCTCGGCATGGTCACTGCTGGGCTGGATGGCCATGCTGGCCGGTTTCATGATCCTGTCCTTCTATGTGGTGGTGGCCGGCTGGTCCTTCTCCTACCTGTGGAAGATGCTCAGCGGCGGCCTGGCTGGCTCAAGTGTCGAGGAGATGGCGGCGATCTTCGGTGCTAACAATGAAAGTCCCCTGAACCTGGGGTTCTGGAGCACGCTGGTCACGGTGGCCACCATGGTGATCGTCGGCAAGGGCGTCCAGGCCGGTATCGAGAAGAGCGTCAGTTGGATGATGCCCGGCATGGTGATGATGTTGCTGGTGCTGATCGGTTACGGAATGTTCTCCGGCGGCTTCGGTGAGGCGGTTCATTTCCTGTTCTCGTTCGATGTCGGGAGCCTCTCCAGTGAGGGCATGCTGGCCGCCCTGGGGCACGCCTTCTTCACCCTGTCCCTGGCCTCCGGTGCCATCCTCACCTACGGTAGCTACCTGCCTGCTCGAGCCTCTATCGCTCGCACCACCCTGTCCGTGGCGCTGGCCGATACCCTGGTGGCGCTGATGGCAGGACTGGCGATCTTCCCGGTGATCTTCGCCAATGGCATGAGCCCGGCCAGCGGGCCGGGACTGATCTTCATGAGCCTGCCGCTGGCCTTCCAGGCCATGCCGCTGGGTACCCTGTTCGGGATTCTGTTCTTCATCATGCTCTCCATGGCGGCCTTGACCTCCTCGATCTCGATGGTCGAGGCCACCGTGTCCTGGCTGACCGACAACAAGGGTATCTCGCGGCGCACGGCGTCATGGGGTACCGGCATCGTGCTGTGGCTGGTCAGTACCCTGGCAATGCTCTCATTCAATGTCGGCGCTGACTGGACCCTGGCCGGCAAGCACTTCTTCGATTGGCTGGACTACCTGACCTCGCGCTTGATGATGCCGCTGGGCGGCCTGGGCATGGTGCTGCTCGCCGGTTTCGTGCTCAAGAGCGAGACCTTCAGGGAGGAGCTGGGGCTCTCTGCCGGCTGGTATGCACTCTGGCTGTTCATGGTCCGCTATGTGAGTCCGCTGGGTATCCTGGTGATCTTCGTCGATGCACTGGGCATCACTCGAGTGGTGCTCGCGCAGCACTGGCCCTGGTTGCTGGCGGTGCTTGTGGTGATTACCGTCGTCGGCGAGCTGGCCAGCCCCCGTCTGCGCCGTGTGCTCTCTCCCTGAGCGTGTTGCAACTTACAAAAGACGCTTCGTCGCCCCCGCCCAGCGGGGGCGACGTCGTTGGTGGCGGATGGTCCTGGTGATGCCTGGTTATAGGCTTGTGCAGAGGATAGTGGTATGCGGCGTGCTCTTTAATTACCATAATGCATAGACGAACCATTTTTTCTGAGGTATTGGAATATGCAGGTCGGTGACCAACACGATGGCGATCCGCTCGACTCGGGTGTCAGGTTGCCGATCGGCTCATCCTTTCCTCCCGGTGGCGTCAGTCTGGTGGGCGCGGGACCCGGCGACCCGGAGTTACTGACGATCAAGGCACTGCGCCGCCTGCAGGCCGCCGAGGTGATCCTGCATGATCGTCTGGTCAGCGACGAGATTCTGGCCCTGGCGTCCCCGCAGGCGTCCCGGTTCTATGTGGGCAAGGAGCGCTCGCGCCATAGCGTGCCCCAGGACGGCATCAATCAGGCGCTGGTCGACTGGGCCCGGGCCGGCAAACGAGTGGTTCGGCTCAAGGGCGGCGATCCCTTCATTTTCGGCCGCGGCGGCGAAGAACTCGAGACCCTGGTGGCAGCCGGCATCGAAGTGGAAGTGATCCCCGGTATCACGGCGGCCTCGGGGTGTGCCGCCTATGCCGGCATTCCGCTGACGCATCGCGACCATGCCCAGTCGGTGCGTTTCGTCACCGGGCATCTGCGCGATGGTAACAGCGATCTGGACTGGCCGACGCTGGCCAGCCCAGGCCAGACGCTGGTGTTCTATATGGGGCTGGGTAGCCTGGCATTGATCGGCGAGCAGCTTCAGTGCCATGGATTACCGGCCGAGACCCCCGTGGCCTTGATCGAGCAGGGCACCACGGCTCGCCAGCATGTACATATCGGAACCCTTAAAAGGTTGCCGACGACAGGCGAAGTGGTTACTATCCGCCCGCCAACGCTGATTATCGTTGGTAGTGTCGTATCATTGCATCACCGGCTGGCCTGGTTTGACCAGGGTCTGGCCACGAGTTCGGGTTGGCTGCGGGGCAAGCACCCTGCGCCGTCAACAACCGATCATGGCGCCTGATCGCTGGATGCGAAGTCGGCGCATTACGGTAAGTCATGAGGTGACAGTATGGGGATTCGATCCCGCTTGATTCTGAACTGCTGCGTGGCAGCTCTTCTCACGACCGGCTTTGCCGGCAAAGGGCTGGCCCATGGGAAGTCGTCAGAGACCCAGCAGGGTGTCGCGTCCTACTACAGCGACCGCTTCCAGGGCCGAACCACCGCGAGTGGCGAGCCCTTCGACCAGCAGGCCTTCACGGCCGCCCACCCCAGCCTGCCGTTCGGGACCAAGGTCGTGGTGACCCGCGAGGACAACGGTCGTGAGGTCGAGGTGCTGATCAATGACCGCGGCCCCTATGCCAAGGGACGTATCATCGATCTCTCCAAGCGTGCCGCCAAAGAACTCGGTATGCTGCAACGCGGCACCGTCCCGGTAGAAATTTCCTTCGTGCAGTGAGCGTTTCTGGCCCCTCTGACAGTCTCGAAGCGGTCACTCGACTTTGAGCACAAGCGCAGAATGCGGTTGGATGGCGTTCATCTCATCGTGAAGCAAGTTTAGCTCCCTCAACACAAGTGGCGCTCCTGGCAGTTGGAGCGCCATCAGGGAGTAAATTCCCGCTGCCAGCGGGTCAGCAGTGCCTCACGCTTCAGATCGTCAAGGGTAGCCAACAGGCTGGGTCCCAGCGTGATTGGCCGCAGTGCCTCGCCTCTTTCCTGACGCAGCAATGTCGCCGTGCCCGGCCCATCCAATGCTGGATGGATTGCGCCTAGTGTGGTTTCGCGGGCAAGCACCCCTTGCCCCGTCTCACTGATGAGATAGTCGAGAAAGCGCTCGGCTGCCTCGGGGTGGGGTGCCTGGCGCGGTATCAGGGCCAGGCGCTGGGTCACCAGCGTATAGTCCTCGGGTACCACGATTCTCAGCTGTGGCTGGTCGACCAGACGGGCCGTGGCATAGCTGCCCAGCAGGTTGTAGCCGACCAGGTAGCGTCCCTCGATCAGTCCCTCCAGCATCTCCCCGGTAGTGTCCACCAGTTCGGTCTCGGCCTGGCCCAAGGCCGCCACCAGATCCCAATAGCGTGGTGAAAGCCGCGATTCCTCGATGGCATAGGTATAGCCTGCGCCACTGGAGGCCGGATCGTAGGTTACCACCTGGCCCTGCAGTGCCCCTGCATGACGCTCCAGCAGGGCGAGCAGGTCGGCGTGGCTGCGTACCTCCCCGAAGCGCTCGATGATCGCTTCGTTCACGACCATGACAATGGGCTCGAAGGTGATGGCGAAAAGTTCTCGACGCCAGCGTGCCCAGCCCGGCCAGCGCTGTGCGGCCGGGCTCTCCAGGGAGCCGGCATGGCCGGCATTGGCCAGCCGATACTGCCAGGGCATGGCCGAGGAGAGCAGCACATCGGCCTCGTCCGGCGCGGCAAGAAAGCGCTCGTGAAGCTCCAGGGTGGTCAGGTTGCGGTAGCGCACCGCCAGGCCGGGATTCTGGCGCTGAAAACCTTCCAGCAGCGGGCGCATCTGGGGCAGGTCCAAGGCACCATGGATCACCAGCGACGATCTGGGTCCGTCGCCGGATGTGGCGGGATAGTGCAGGGTCTCGTCAGCCCCGACTACCGTGGCAACCAAGGCGATAAGCAGCAGCCAACGGCTGACAAGCCGACTTCGTCGATTCATGGGGTGTCTCCGGGAAATTGCAGTGCCACGCGCAGTCCGCGACCGTCATGGCCAGCCGATAGCTGCAGGCGTGCGCCATGCGTTCGGGCGATACCATCGACGATGGCCAGTCCCAGTCCGGATCCTTCCTGATCGTCCCCGTCGCGATGGAAAGGGCGCAGCATCAGTAAACGTCGCGACTCGGGTATCCCGGGGCCATCGTCCTCCACGGCCAGCCGGGGCGGCCCATTCTCGATCTTCACTGTGACGCGATGTCCTCCATAGCGACAGGCATTGTCGATCAGGTTGCCAATGGCTTCGGCGAGCAGCCAGTCGATACCCCGGATCCAGACCTCGCTCTCGGTGCTCTCCATTCCCAGGTCGACCCCCTGTCGGTGGCAGGGCCCCCAGTGGTCGCGTAGTGCTTGGTGGGCGATGGCGTTGAGATCCAGGGGTACCAGCTCAGGGCGGTACTCGGGGTTGGCCAGCCGGGTCAACGAAAGCAGCTGCCCTGCCAGTCGTGCGGTTCGAGCGCTGGTGGCCTGCATGGCGATCAGGGCCTCTTTCCAGCGTGCCGGATCGTCCTGGCGAAGGGCGAGCTCGGCACGCGCCGACAGTCCCGCCAGGGGGGTCCGCAACTGGTGTGACGCATCGCCGATGAAGCGTTCCTGGTTGGTACGCACGCGGCGCATTCTGGCGAGCAACCCGTTGACAGTATCGCGAAGCTCGGCGAGTTCCCGTGGCAGGGTGAGCTCCAGAGGGGCGAGGGTGCGCGGGTCGCGGCCACGGATTGCGTGGCGCAACCGAGTCAGTGGCATCAGTGCGGCACGGATCGCCAGCAGCAGCCCCACCGTTGCCAACGCTGCCATGGCCAGGATCATCGCCAGGTTGGCTCGCCACAGTTCGGCGGCCAGGGCATCACGCCCTTCGCGACTATGTGCCACTCGGACCTCGAAGGGCTCGCGAACCCGCCACTCTTCTAGTCGCGTACGACGCACCCCTTGGCGCAGCGACAGGCCCTGCCAGTCGATGTGGCGATAGAGCAGGGCGTCTGGGTCCCCGAGGCCTTCACGCGGATCTCCCGGAAGGTCGGCATTGCCGGTGATCACGCGACCCTGGCCGTCGACCAGGCTGTAGAAGACCCGCTCCTCGGCATCGGTGGCCAGCATGTCCAGGGCCGCCGGGGGCAAGTCGAACCACAGTCGGTCGTCCTGCCACTGCACTTGTTCAGCGATGGCCAGCGAGGCAGCCTCGAGTAGCCGATCGAAGGCGCGGTCGGCCGTCCGCTGTGCATCGACCCAGGCCTGGATCAGGATCAGGCTGCCCAGCATCAGCATGGGCAGTAGCAGCCAGCCCAGCAGGCGCCGATAAAGGCTGTCGCCCCGCTTCACTCCACCTCCAGCAGGTAACCCAGGCCCCGCACCGTCCGCAAGGCCACGCCGGTGTGGTTGAGTCGCTTACGCAGGCGGTGCACATAGACCTCGATGGCGTTGTCGCCCATGGCATCGCCCTGGAAGGCTTCCTCGGCGAGCCGAGCCTTGTCCACCGGCTCGCCGGCATGGCGCATCAGGCAGGCCAACAAGCGTTGCTCGCGGGGCGGAAGGGCAAGTGGTACATCCTTAAGCGTGAAATGCTGATGCCTGGTGTCTAGCATCAGGGGGCCGACCTTGAGCTGCGGGTCAGGACTGCGTCGTCGCAGCAGGGCACGGACCCGGGCCTCGAGTTCATCAAGGGCGAAGGGCTTGGCCAGGTAGTCGTCGGCACCCAGGTCGAGGCCCTTCACGCGATCCTCGACGGCTCCCCGGGCGGTCAGGATCAGCACCGGCGTGTCACTGTCGTGGCGACGCAGTGCCTCGAGGATCTTCAGGCCGTTGCATCCAGGCAGGTTCAGGTCGAGCAACACCAGGGTGGCTGCATGTTCCGGCACCGAGAGACGCGCTCGCGCCACGTCACCATCAGCGAGATGGCAGACCTCGTGGCCCTCCAGGCGAAGGGTATCGACAAGGGTTTCGGCGAGCAGGGCGTCATCCTCCACCAGCAGCAGTGTCATGGGACAGCCTCCCGGGCCGGGCCGGCAGTCAGTGAGGCTGCAGCATCAGCCAGAATGCTCTGCGCCTGTTGCGGATCAAGACGACCGGCGGGACCCGACAGGGCAAGCCACATCGGCGGCTCTAGGGCATCGCCGGTGAGTGTCTGGCACACCATCACGCCGCCGGGCAGTGCCGGGCGAGGATCATTGTCTGCCGATGCGACCCAGCGGTCTCCCGGACGCAGGTCATGGCGCAGGGAGGTGTCGGGAAGGGTGACGAGGCGGCACTCGACCGTGCCGTCTTCCACTTCGAGCAACGCGGCGGTCTCACCGCAATCGGCCGCCAGGCGGACCAGCAGTGGCTGTATCCGGGTCGTCAGGTGTCGGCCGGGAAGGTGGCGTCGCGCCAGACGAACCGGGGCATGGCCGAGGTGCCAGCGGCCCTGCTCGTCGCGCTGTACATAATCGAAGCGTGTCAGCGACCCCAGCAGCCGCAGCAGGGTGCTCTTGTAATAGCCGGTGACTTGGGCCAGCTCGGCCAGAGTGAAATACTCCTGGGGGGAGTCGAATGCCTCGAGTACGGTCAGTGCCCGCTCCACGGCTTCGACGCGGTCCTGTGCCATCGAAGGGACATGCCTCCTTACAATGTGTTGAACCAGGGTTGCGTTGAACTTTGGTCGTAAATAAGGCGTCAGGCGTTGACGCTCCGCGACGCCGGGCCTACCTTTCCATTCTGAGGAATGACGTTCTGCCTTACAGAATTGTAAGGAAAGCCGTCAGCTTCTGCAAGTCAACAATCACACAAGCATGACATCAGGAGAAATAGCGCCATGACTCTTAAGCGTCCCGTTCAGTTAATCGCCGTCGCCGTACTCGCGACCACCGCCACCTCGGCTTTTGCCTTCGAGCCAGAGGGCAAGGTGGAATGTATCGCGCCCTCCGACCCGGGCGGCGGCTGGGACTTCACCTGCCGCAGCGTGGGCAACGTGCTTCAGGATCTCGATCTGGTCCCCGGTAATGTGCAGACCATCAACATGGCCGGTGCCGGCGGTGGGGTGGCCTTCGGTCATACCATCAGCAAGCGTGCCGGCGACGATCATCTGCTGGTGGCGGCGTCTACCGCCACCACGACCCGCCTGGCCCAGGGCCAGTTCCCTGATATGACTGCTGACATGGTCAACTGGATCGGAGCCTTGGGCGCCGACTACGGGATCATCGCCGTGTCGGCCGATTCCGAGTACGAGGATCTGAACGATGTGATGGACGCCCTAAAGGAAGACCCGCGCAGCGTCAAGTTCGCCGGTGGTAGCGCCAAGGGCGGCTGGGATCACCTCAAGGTGTTGATCGCCGCCCAGGATGCCGGGATCGAGAACCTGCCACGCATCGCCTACCTTTCCTACAACAACGGTGGCGAGGCGCTGACCCAGGTGATCGGTGGCCACGTCGAAGCGTTCACTGGCGATATCACTGAGGCACAGGGCTTCATGGAATCCGGCGACCTCAAGGTGCTCGCCGTGCTTTCCGAAGAGCGCTTGCCCGGCGACTACGCGGAGATTCCCACTGCCATGGAGCAGGGTATCGATGCCGTGGGTCCCAACTGGCGCGGCTTCTATATGCCGGCCGATATCTCCGACGAGGCCAAGGCGTACTGGACCGATGCCATGGATACCGTCTATGCCAGCGACGAGTGGAAGAGCGTCATGAAACAGAATGGCTTGATGCCCTTTCACATGACCGCCGGTGAATTCGAGCAGTTCGTCCTCGAGCAGATCGAAGATATCGAACAGCTTTCCAAAGATATCGGGCTGATTGAGTAATGACTTACAACGACCGTATCTTCGGGATACTGATGATCGTCCTGGCCGTCGCGTACGGCTGGGGCACCACTCAGTTCTCTGAACCCTTCGGCGGGACCGAAGCCGTCGGTCCCGATACCTTTCCACGCTTACTGGCCGTCGTTCTAGGGCTTTCCAGCCTGTATATGGTCGTGCGACCGGACCCGGATAATGCCTGGCCATGGAGCCGCACGGGTGTCGAGTTGATCATCGCCGTGGTGGTATTGGTGCTCTATGCGATGTTACTGCAGCCGCTGGGCTTCATCATCAGCACCACTCTGGCCGTGGGTACCCTTTGCTGGCGAATGGGCTCCCGCCCGGTCAAGGCCTATGTCACCGGGGCTATTTCCGGTGTGGTGGTGTATCTGGTGTTCAGTTTCGCCCTCGACCTGGCGCTACCGCTGGGCTTGCTGTCGTTCCTGGAGGTGGGCTGATGGAAACTCTCGGCTTTTTGATGGACGGTTTCGGTGTCGCGCTGCAACCGCATAACCTGATGTTCGCGCTGATCGGGGCCTTTCTGGGGACCCTGATCGGGGCGTTGCCGGGCCTTGGCCCGGCCAACGGCGTCGCCATCCTGATTCCGCTGGCCTTCACCCTGGGGCTCGCCCCGGAAACCGCCATGATCATGCTGACCTCGGTCTATGCCGGGGCCATGTATGGCGGGCGCATTTCCTCGATCCTGTTGAACATTCCCGGTGACGAACCGGCGATGATGACCTGCCTCGACGGTTATCCCATGGCGCAGCAGGGCAAGGCCTCCGAGGCGCTGGCAATCTCTGCCGTGGCCTCCTTCATCGGTAGCCTGGTGGCCACCATCGGTCTGATCCTGCTGGCCCCGCTGTTGGCGAAGTTCGCCTTGACCTTCGGGCCGGCCGAGTACTTCGCGTTGTTCCTGCTGGCCTTCGCCACCCTCGGCGGCATTACCGGCAAGAACCCCATGAAAACGGTGGTTGCTGCTGCTATCGGCCTGATGATCGCCACGGTCGGCATCGATTCCACCGGCGTGCAGCGCTTCACTTTCGGTGTGCTCGAGCTCTACGAGGGGGTGGACTTCATTATCGCCATCGTCGGTCTCTTCGCCATCTCGGAGCTGCTGTTCTTCATCGAGGAGAAAGCCGGCGGCGGAAAGGAGAAGATGGCCGTCAACAAGCTTACGCTGAAGTGGGCCGACATCCGTAACATCCTGCCCTCCAGCTTTCGGGGTGGCGTATTGGGCTTCATCGCCGGGGTGCTGCCCGGTGCCGGTGCTTCCCTGGGCAGCTTTATCGGCTACACCCTCGAGAAGAAGGTGGTCGGCAAGAAGGGGTACTTCGGCCAGGGCGACCCGCGTGGCGTGGCCGGCCCTGAAGCCGGCAACAACGGTGCTTCCAGCGGGGCCCTGGTGCCCATGCTGACCCTGGGCGTGCCGGGCAGCGGCACCACGGCGGTGCTGCTGGCACTGCTGATCTCGCTGAACATCACGCCGGGGCCGCTGATGTTCACGCAGAATGCCGACATCGTCTGGGGCGTGATTGCGGCGCTGTTGATCGGTAACTTCCTGCTGCTGATTCTGAACATTCCGATGGTGGGTATCTTCGTCAAGCTGCTCTCCGTACCACCCATGTATCTGCTGCCGATCGTCACCATGATCGCCTTCGTGGGCATCTACTCGATCAGCAACACCACCTTCGATCTGTACTTCATGGTGGCCTTCGGCGTCGCCGGCTACATCTTCCGCAAGTTGGAAATCCCGCTGGTACCGATCATCCTCGGCTTGCTGCTGGGACCGGAGATGGAGAAGAACCTGCGCCATGCCATGGACATCTCCGACGGTGACTGGACCATCCTGTGGGATAGCGGCCTGGCTATCGGCCTCTGGGTGTTCGCCGGCCTGGGCCTGATTCTGCCCTATATCGTCGGGCCAATCCTGCGCCGTCGGATGCAGAGCACCGTTGGCACGGGGGGACCCGAGAGCGACTGAGCTTCGTAGCCATCGCAACTGCCCAACGGGGGCGCCGGTCTAGCCGGCGCCCCCGTTTTCTTTGTTGCCCGTCCTGTGCCATGACGGTGCACTGCACCAGAGGCGGAGACGATCTTGGGGCATGACGATACGTCCCTTGCACCAGAATATCACCTTGCGGTGATCTTGGTCCTTCGGAGGAAATAACCCAATTGCCTGAATAATAGAGTAAAAACTGGAATATAGACGTTATGGCACATCCCTTGCAATAGAAGCGAGAGACATCTTGCGATGTTCTCCCTCGCTGGATTCATCGACAACAACATCGATCGCAAGGAGATCCCATGATCCCGTCAAACGTCTATCGTACTCCTCGTTGGCTAGCCGTTTCGCTGTTGAGTGCGGCCGTCGCCACGCCTGTCTTGGCCCAGGAAGATCCCATCAAGGTGGGGATCCTGCACTCCCTCTCCGGCACCATGGCGATCAGCGAGACGGTGCTCAAGGACACCGTGGAGATGCTCATCGAACAGCAGAACGCCGAGGGTGGCCTCCTGGGCCGTCAGCTCGAAGCGGTTGTGGTAGACCCGGCCTCCGATTGGCCATTGTTTGCCGAGAAGGCGCGCGAGCTGCTGGCCCAGGAAGAGGTCGATGTCATCTTCGGCAACTGGACCTCGGTATCGCGCAAGTCGGTACTGCCAGTGGTCGAGGAGCTCAACGGCCTGCTCTTCTACCCGGTGCAATACGAGGGCGAGGAGTCCTCCGAGAACGTCTTCTACACCGGGGCGGCGCCCAACCAGCAGGCGATTCCGGCCGTCAACTACCTGATGAACAATGTCGGTGTCGAGCGCTGGGTACTGGCCGGCACCGATTATGTGTATCCGCGTACCACCAACAAGATCCTCGATGCCTATCTCAAGTCACACGGCGTGGCTGATGAGGACATCATGATCAGCTACACGCCCTTCGGGCATTCGGATTGGCAGAATATCGTCTCCGATATCAAGGAATTCGGCAGCCAGGGCAAGAAGACCGCGGTGGTCTCGACCATCAATGGCGACGCCAACGTGCCTTTCTATCGTGAACTGGGCAACCAGGGCATCAATGCTGCCGATATTCCCGTCGTTGCCTTCTCGGTGGGCGAAGAGGAGCTTACTGGCATCGATACCGCACCGCTGGTCGGGCACCTTGCGGCCTGGAACTACTTCATGAGCGTCGATACCGATGAGAACTACGACTTCATCGATGCCTGGATCGAGTACACCGGCGATGACATGGCGGTGACCAACGATCCCATGGAAGCCCACTACATCGGCTTCAACATGTGGACCGAGGCGGTGAAGAAGGCCGGCACTACCGACGTCGATGCGGTCAAGGACGCCATCATCGGCGTGACGGTGCCCAACCTTACCGGCGGCTACGCCGCCATGATGCCCAACCACCACATCACCAAGCCCGTATTGATCGGCGAGATCCAGGACAACGGCCAGTTCTCCATCGTCTGGGAGACCCCGTCCACCGTGGCCGGTGACGCCTGGTCCGACTATCTGGAAGGCTCACGCGACCTGATCAGCGACTGGCGCAAGCCCATGGAATGCGGCAACTACAACGTGGTCGAGGGCAGCTGCGGCGGCAGTGAAGCCGAAGTCGAGTGATCCCCGGGCCGGCCGCAAGGCCGGCCCATCGTGACACGCCGCTCTAAGTCAAACGACAAACCACAGGACTCTCCCATGTGGATGATCCGAGCCTTCTTGCCCGGAGTATGGCTTCTCTGTCTGTTGCTGGGCCTGGCACTGATGGCCCAGGCCCAGGAGGAAACGGGCCAGGGTCAGGCCCTGCTGGAATCACTGGATTCCCCCTCCTACGACGCCAAGGCCGAGGCCATCGAGGCCATTATCGTCAGCGGTGATGAGCGCAGCCGCCGCTGGCTCGATGAATTGCTCGGCGGCAAGTTGCAGCGCCATAAGGACACCGGGCGCTTCGTGATCGTGCTCGAGAACCGTGGTCGCAACTGGCCGGTTATCGATGCCCTGACGTTAGAGGACGCCGGCGAGATGTCGCGCCGCGATCTGGATGGCATCGGTATCAACAATGCCCTGCGGGGACAGTTGCAGAGTGCCCTCGCGATGCTCGATCTCTATACCGATGATGTCGATGATCGACGCGATGCGGCTCGCGAGCTCCTGGGCAGCGTGGATGCCCCCATGGTCGAGCCGCTGGGCGAGGTGATCGCCAATGAGGATGATGCCGAGGTTCGCCGTCTCCTCGATCAGGCCCTGGCGATTCACCGCCTCGACGAAGGGGACATCGACGCCATTGCCGAACTGGCGGGGAGCCTGAACAGTCGTGTCCGGGCCGCGCTCAATTCGGCCACGCGAAGCGACGATCCCCTGGTGGCCGATGCCGCCTCGGCGGCACTTGCTGACATCGAACAGAAGCTGCGTCTCAACAGTGGTCTCGAGACCCTCTATTTCGGGCTGTCGCTGGGCTCCGTACTGGTGCTGGCGGCCATCGGACTGGCCATCACCTTCGGTGTCATGGGGGTGATCAACATGGCCCATGGCGAGTTGATCATGCTGGGTGCCTACACCACCTGGGCGATGCAGCAGCTGCTGCCTGGCCAGCCCGGTCTGGCCCTGGTCCTGTCGATTCCCGCGGGCTTCCTGGTGGCGGCCCTGGCGGGTATCGCCATCGAACGCAGTGTCATCCAGTTCCTCAAGGGCCGTCCCCTGGAGACCCTGCTGGCGACCTTCGGTGTGAGCCTGATCCTGCAGCAACTGGTGCGCACGGTCATCTCCCCGCAGAACCGCACCGTGGTGTCGCCCGACTGGATGAGTGGCTCCTTGATGATCAATGAAGGCTTGTCGCTCACCCTGAATCGTCTCTTTGTCCTCGGCTTTGCCCTGGTGGTGTTCGCCTGCCTGATGCTCGTGATGCGGCGTACCCGGCTTGGACTGGAGGTCCGCGCGGTGACCCAGAATCGGGCCATGGCCCGTTCCATGGGGATAAGGGCGACCCGGGTGGACATCATGACCTTCGCCCTGGGTTCCGGCGTGGCCGGTCTCGCCGGGGTGGCGCTCTCCCAACTGACCAATGTGGGCCCCAACCTCGGTCAGAATTACATCATCGATTCGTTCATGGTGGTGGTGTTCGGCGGCGTGGGAAACCTCTGGGGCACCCTGGTGGCGGGACTGTCGCTGGGGGTCATCAATCAGGTGCTGGAGCCCTGGGCCGGTGCCGTGCTGGCCAAGATCATCGTGCTCGTCTTCATCATCCTGTTCATTCAGAAGCGCCCCCGCGGACTCTTTCCGCAGAAGGGCCGTGCGGCGGAGGGGTAGACCGATATGTGGTTGATGCAACCCTTCAACGAAGGCGCGACCCGACTCTTCCTGGGCGTTCTGCTCGCCTGCCTGGCACTGGTGACGGTGCTTCACCTGGCCGTCCCGGCCGGGCATCCCCTGCACGTTTCGGCCTACACCGTGACCCTGCTCGGCAAGTACCTGAGCTATGCCCTGCTGGCCGTTGCCGTGGATCTGGTGTGGGGCTACCTGGGCATCCTCAGCCTGGGGCATGGGGCCTTCTTCGCCCTGGGCGGCTACGCCATGGGCATGTACCTGATGCGCCAGATCGGCGATCGCGGCACCTATGGCGATCCGATCCTGCCGGATTTCATGGTCTTCCTGAACTGGGACAGCCTGCCCTGGTACTGGCTGGGATTCGACATGCCCTGGTTCGCCTTTCTGATGGTGATACTGGTGCCGGGGGCACTGGCGCTGGTGTTCGGTTTCCTGGCCTTCCGCTCGCGCGTGACCGGGGTCTACCTGTCCATCATCACCCAGGCCATGACCTTCGCCCTGATGCTGGCCTTCTTTCGCAACGAGATGGGCTTCGGCGGCAACAACGGTCTCACCGATTTCCGGGAACTGCTGGGCTTCGATTTGCGCACCGACGCCACCCGCCTGGGGCTCTTCATCGCCACCGGCGTGGCGCTGGCGATGGGCTATGTGCTGTGCCGCGCCATCGTGACCAGCAAGCTAGGTCGGGTCAGTGTCGCCTGTCGTGATGCCGAGGCGCGCACGCGCTTCCTCGGCTATCGCGTCGAGCGCTTCCAGCTGTTCGTCTTCGTGGTCTCGGCGATGCTCGCCGGGGTTGCCGGCGCCCTCTATGTGCCCCAGGTGGGCATCATCAATCCCAGTGAGTTCTCGCCCATCCTCTCCATCGAGATCGTGCTCTGGGTCGCCCTGGGCGGTCGCGGCACGCTCTACGGCGCGGTGATCGGGGCCTTGCTGGTCAACTATGCCAAGACCGTCTTCACCGGCGTCATGCCCGACGCCTGGCTGTTCGCCCTGGGGGGAATGTTCGTGCTGGTCACGGTTTTCCTGCCCAGGGGTGTCGCCGGTCTGTTGGGCTATTTACAAGGGCTGCGTTTTCAAGGGCAGCGATTCAACAGAGATCGCAATGAAACGCAGTCTCGCGATATCAGCAAGGAGGCCTCCGCATGAGTTTCCTGAGTTCCCTGGCCGATCGCGATCATGTCTTCGATTTCCTGGTGCCCGCCACCTCTCCAGTGGATGTGCGTCACGGTCCCATCCTCTATCTGGAGGATGTCAGTGTGAGCTTCGACGGCTTCAAGGCCATCGATGATCTCAACCTGACCATCGACGACGGCGAACTGCGCTGCATCATCGGCCCCAACGGGGCGGGCAAGACCACCATGATGGACATCATCACCGGCAAGACCCGACCGGATACCGGCTCGGTCTGGTTCGGCAGCCGTCACAACCTGCTTGCCATGAATGAACCGGAGATCGCCAGCCTCGGCATCGGTCGCAAGTTCCAGAAGCCCACGGTCTTCGAGGCGCTTAGCGTCTTCGAGAACCTGGAGCTGGCCATGGCCGCCGACAAGCGCATCCTGCCGACGCTGACCGCCCGGATGACCGGCGAGGTGCGGGATCGTATCGAGGAGGTGCTTGAGACCATCGGACTCGAGGAGTTGCGTAACGGGCCCGCGGGCATTCTCTCCCATGGCCAGAAGCAGTGGCTGGAGATCGGCATGTTGCTGATGCAGCGGCCACGCTTGCTGCTGATCGACGAGCCGGTGGCTGGCATGACTGAGCAGGAGATGGAGCGTACCGCCGAACTGCTGACCGGCCTTGCCGGCAAGGGCAAGCAGTCGGTGGTGGTAGTCGAGCACGACATGGGCTTCGTACGCTCCATTGCACGCACCGTGACGGTGCTGCATCAGGGCAGCGTGCTGGCCGAGGGCAGCATGGACCAGGTCGCCCATGACCCCAGGGTGATCGAGGTCTACCTGGGCGCCGATCCCGACGAGGAGGCCGCCTGATGCTCAACGTCGAGGAACTCAACCAGTACTACGGCCAGAGCCACACTCTCTGGGATCTCGATCTCGAGGTCCCGGCCGGTCAGTGCACCTGCGTGATGGGGCGCAACGGGGTTGGCAAGACCACGCTGATGAAGGCGATCATGGGTGAGGTGGCAATCTCCTCGGGCAGCATCCGTTACGACGGCGAGATCGACCTCACTCGCAAGCCCATCGAGGAACGCCCGCGGCTGGGCATCGGCTATGTGCCCCAGGGTCGCCAGATCTTTCCCCTGCTGACCGTTGAGGAAAACCTCAGGACCGGCCTCGCCGCCAGGGGAGACGGCGTCAAACGAATCCCCGAGCGCGTCCATGAACTCTTCCCGGTACTCGAGGAGATGAAGCATCGACGCGGCGGGGACCTGTCAGGCGGCCAGCAGCAGCAACTGGCCATCGGCCGTGCCCTGGTGATCGAGCCTCGGCTATTGATCCTCGACGAGCCGGGGGAGGGCATCCAGCCCAATATCGTTACCCAGATCGGCGAGGTGATTCGTCGCCTGATCCGCGAGGACGGCCTGACGGTGCTGCTGGTGGAGCAGAAGCTCCCCTTCGCCCGCAAGTTCGCCGATCGCTTCGCCATCATCGATCGCGGGCGCCGAGTGGCGGGGGGCGGGATCGATGCGCTCTCCGATGCACTCATCAAGGAGCATCTGACGGTATGACCGCCTTCGAGACGACGATCCCCGAGTATTCCGGCCATCGCTTCGATGCCCGGCGCCACTGGGCGGCTTCTCTCGATCTGACCTTCGCGGCGCGAGAGGGCATCACCCGGATGGTACGGGCACGTCACCAGGGACCGCTTCGCGTCCAGCGCACCTTTCACCCGGAAGGGACCACGGGCGCCTGTCATGCCTATCTGCTGCACCCGCCCGGCGGGCTGGTCAGTGGCGATGCCCTGTCGATCTCGGCCCGGGTCGAGCCCGGCGCCCACGCGCTGCTCACCACTCCGGCGGCCAACAAGCTCTACAAGGCTGATAGCCACGGCGTGGCCTGGTCACAGCACTCCCGGCTGGCGGTAGCCGATCACGGCATTCTCGAGTGGCTGCCCCAGGAGACCCTGGCCTTCGACGGCTCCCGGGGAGAGCAGACCACGACGATCGAGCTGGAGGGAGGCGCCCGCTGCCTGGGCTGGGAGGTGCTGGCGCTGGGCAGGCCGGCCAGTTCGCTGCCCTATGTCTCGGGCCGGATCGACCAGCGCTTTCGCCTCACCCGGGACGGTCGGCCGTTGTGGCTGGAACGCCAGCCGCTGGATCCGGCGCATCCGCGCTTTCTCGGGCGCTGGGGGCAGGGCGGCGCCACGGTGCAGGCCACCCTCTGGGCAGTAGGTCTGGATGACGAGCGCGAGGCCATCGAGGCGTTGCGTGAGACTTTGCCGACTGCGCCCCGCTGGGCGGTAACGGTGCGCCACGGAGTGCTGCTGCTGCGCTACCTGGGAAAGGAACGCAACGAGGCCTGGGACCTGTGCTGCCGTGCCTGGGAAATCCTGCGGCCACGACTGATTGACCTGCCGGCGCATCTGCCGCGCATCTGGTTGACATAGGAGCAGGACTTTTTGCGGGAGCTCTGCTGGCAAAGCGATGGCGGAAGGCACTGATCGCCGTGCAAGTACGGCTCCCACAAGCGGCATGGATGCCCAGTCGCGTCTATTTACAGAGGAGAGGATTGCATGGAACTGACCCCCAGAGACAAGGACAAGCTGCTGCTCTTCTCGGCGGCACAGTTGGCCGAGCGGCGACGCGCCCGGGGCCTCAAGCTCAACTACCCCGAGGCGGTGGCCTTGATCAGTTTCGAGATCCTGGAAGGCGCGAGGGACGGGCGCAGCGTGGCGGACCTGATGAGCTACGGCCGCGAGATCCTGACCCGCGACGACGTCATGGAGGGGGTGGCCGAGATGGTCGAGGACGTCCAAGTCGAGGCGACCTTTCCCGATGGCACCAAGCTGGTCACGGTCCATACCCCCATCGTATGAGGAGATCGACATGATTCCAGGAGAGTACCGACTGCAGGATAGCGAGATCGCACTCTGTGAGGGGCGTGAGCGGATTAGCGTCGAGGTCGCCAACACCGGCGACCGGCCGATCCAGGTGGGTTCCCACTACCACTTCGCCGAGGCCAATCCGGCCCTGACTTTTGACCGAGACAAGGCACGTGGCTTTCGCCTCGACGTGGCGGCCGGTACCGCCATCCGTTTCGAGCCCGGCCAGTCGCGAGAGGTGACGCTGATTCCCTATGTCGGGCGGCGCCATATCTACGGTTTTCGCGGTGCCGTCATGGGCAGCCTTGAGGACGACACCTGATGAAGATTTCGAGACAAGCCTATGCCGACATGTACGGCCCGACCGTCGGCGACCGGGTGCGCCTGGGCGATACCGAGCTATGGATCGAAGTGGAGCGCGACGCCACGCACTACGGCGACGAGGTGAAGTTCGGCGGCGGCAAGGTGATTCGCGATGGCATGGGTCAAAGTCAGCGCCATGACGATGCGGTCATGGATACCGTCATCACCAATGCCTTGATCCTCGACTGGTGGGGGATCGTCAAGGCCGATGTGGGACTCCAGGGGGGGCGCATCGCCGCCATCGGCAAGGCCGGCAACCCGGATACCCAGCCGGATGTGGAGATCGTCATCGGCCCGGGTACCGAGATCATCGCCGGGGAGGGCAAGATCCTCACTGCCGGTGCCCTGGATGCCCATATCCACTTCATCTGCCCCCAGCTGGTGGAAGAGGCGCTGATGAGCGGCATCACCACCATGCTGGGGGGCGGGACCGGCCCGGCGACGGGCTCCAACGCCACCACCTGCACCCCCGGCGAGTGGCATCTGGGCAAGATGCTCCAGGCCGTCGACGACATGCCGATGAACATCGGCTTTCTCGGCAAGGGCAATGCCAGCCTGCCCGAGGCGCTGGAGGCCCAGCTCGAGGCCGGGGCCATGGGGCTAAAGCTCCATGAGGACTGGGGGACCACGCCGGCCTCCATCGATAACTGCCTCTCCGTCGCCGACGCCTACGACGTGCAGGTGGCGATCCATACCGACACCCTGAACGAGTCGGGCTTCGTGGAGGATACCCTGGCGGCCTTCAAGGAACGCTGCATCCACACTTATCACACCGAGGGCGCCGGGGGCGGTCATGCCCCGGATATCATCACCGCCTGCGCGAAGCCCTATGTGTTGCCGTCATCCACCAACCCGACGCGACCTTATACCGTTAACACAATCGATGAGCATCTCGATATGCTCATGGTGTGCCACCACCTGGATCCGAAGATCCCCGAAGACGTGGCCTTCGCCGACTCGCGCATCCGCCGCGAGACCATCGCCGCCGAGGACATCCTCCACGACCTGGGCGTGATCTCCATGATCGCTTCGGATTCCCAAGCCATGGGACGGGTAGGGGAATCGGTCTGCCGAACCTGGCAAACCGCCCACAAGATGAAGGTACAGCGCGGCCTCTTGCCAGAGGACGAAGCCCTGGGTGCCGACAACTTCCGCGCTCGGCGCTATATCGCCAAGTACACCATCAACCAGGCCATCACCCATGGCATCAGCCACGAGGTGGGGTCGGTGGAGGTAGGCAAGCTGGCCGACCTGGTGCTCTGGAAACCGGCCTTCTTCGGTACCAAGCCGGCCATGATCCTCAAGGGGGGCATGATCGCCGCGGCGCCGATGGGTGACCCCAATGCCTCGATCCCCACGCCCCAGCCGGTACATTACCGCTACATGTTCGGAGCCTTCGGCCGGGCAGCGAACCAGAGCCGGTTGACCTTCGTCAGCCAGGCGGCGCTGGACGCCGGCATCAAGGAGCGGCTGGGCCTGCGGAGCCACTTGTCGGCGTGTCGTGATGTCCGGCAGGTGAGAAAAGACGATATGAAGTTCAACGACGCCTGCCCTGAACTCAGCGTCGACCCCCAGACCTACGAGGTGCACTGCGATGGCGAGTTGCTGACCTGCGAACCGGCCACTGAGCTCCCCCTGGCCCAGCGTTACCACTTGTTCTGAACAGTTGAAGAGATACATCACCATGGCCGCACTCCGTGTTCACCACACCACACGCCCGAAACCCTGGGGTCCCGACCGGTCTCCTGCGGTCGGAAAGACGGCACATCCCTGTACCGGCTTTCCTCGATCTTCATCCCTGAAGATCGACCGTATCGTCTCGGCCGGGCCCTCAGCGGTCGTGCGAGGTGGCTCAACGGTGTACGGCCTGTCGGTGGTCACTGTTCCTGATTACCCGATAAACCAGGACACCTGACATGCTGAAATTGACCGAACGCCTGGGCCCCATAGCGGAGAGCCAGGCTGATGACACCCTGACCTTGCCCTTCGATCAGCGCGTGCTGGGTCGCCTCAAGGCGGTCAGCGATACCGGTTGTCAGCTTGGACTCTTTCTGGATCGCGGGCCGGTGCTAAGCGACGGTGAGGGATTGCGTGCCGATAACGGCGAGGTCGTGCGTGTCCGGGCGGCCGTCGAACCGGTGGTCACCGCCCGTATCGAAGCGGGACTTCCGCTGTCGCGGCTGGCCTACCACCTGGGCAACCGTCATGTGCAACTGGCACTGGGCGAGGACGAAGAGGGCGGATTTGTGCGCTTCCCGCCGGACCATGTGCTGGAGGAACTCGCCGAGCGCCTGGGTGCGCGACTATCGCATCACCAGGCCCCCTTCGATCCGGAACCGGGTGCGTACAGCCATGGCCATGATCACCATCATGAGCCTGACCGTAAGCAAGAACGTGAGCAAGAGCATGCGCATTGAGATCGACGAGACGGCAGGGCAAAGCGATGAGTTGGCGCTGCTCGGGTTGCTGCAACTGGTGAGCCCGGCGCTACCGATCGGCGCCTTCGCCTTCTCTCAAGGGCTGGAGAGCGCTTTCGAGCTGGGCTGGGTCTCGGACGAGGCGAGCCTCGGCGAGTGGCTGAACGGTGTGCTGGAGGATGGCCTCACTCGCTGCGAGTTGCCGGTACTGGCTCGCTTGATGACGGCCTGGGCGGTCGGCGACGGCGAATCGATCGTCTGGTGGGATACCTGGTTGGCCGCCAACCGTGAGACGGCCGAGCTGGCCGCCGAGGATAGCCGTCTAGGCGCGTCGCTCACTCGCCTTCTGGATAGTCTGGGGCTTCTGCCTCCGGGACCTTCAAGAGTGTCACCGGAGCTGCCGGCGGGTGCCGGCTACGTCACCGTCTTCGCCTGGACGGCCCATGTCCGTGGTGTCTCCCGCCGCCAGGCGCTGCCGGGCTTTGCCTGGGCCTGGCTGGAGAACCAGCTTGCCGTCGCCTGCAAGGCCTTGCCGCTGGGCCATACCGCCGCCCAGCGACTGGTGGAGCGGCTGCGCCCGGCACTGTTAGCCGCCGTGGAGGAGGCCTTGGTACTTGATGATGACGACCTGGGCCCTGTCTTGCCGGGCCTGGCGTTGGCCAGCGGCCTGCATGAAACCCAGTATTCACGCCTGTTCAGAAGCTAGGAGAAAAGAAATGACCCATTGCCTGCGTATCGGCGTCGGAGGCCCTGTGGGCTCCGGAAAGACGGCATTGCTCAAGCAGCTCTGCCTGGCGCTGCGCGACCACTATGACATCGCCGTGGTCACCAACGACATCTACACCCGCGAGGACGCCGACTTTCTGCTCAAGCATGAGGCGCTGCCCGCGGACCGCATCCTCGGCGTAGAGACCGGTGGCTGCCCGCATACCGCGATCCGTGAGGATGCCTCGATGAACCTCGCCGCCATTGACGAGCTTCAGGAGCGCCACCCGGGACTGGAACTTGTGCTGGTCGAATCCGGCGGCGACAACCTCTCGGCCACCTTCAGCCCCGAACTCTCGGACTTGACTCTCTACGTGATCGACGTCTCGGCCGGCGACAAGATCCCGCGCAAGGGTGGGCCAGGGATCACCAAGTCGGATCTGCTGATTATCAACAAGATTGACATCGCCGAGCAGGTCCATGCGTCGCTCGAGGTGATGGATCATGACTCGAAAAAGATGCGCGGCGAACGTCCGTTCGTGTTCACCAACCTCTATGACGGTGTCGGCCTAGAGGAAGTCATCCGCTTCATCCTTGATCGGGGAATGTTGCCGGAGCGGCGCCCCAGGGGCGAGGCCGCCACCGCCTGACACCCCATACCCAATGTGCCATCAGGCAATCGCCACTTCCTTGCAAGGAGAATAACCATGACGCTTCGTCACAATTCACTTTCTCGCTTAGTTCCCTGCGCAACCCCAATGCTACTGCCGGCCACTAACGCCCTGGCCCATTCGGGTCATGGCGCTCCCTCGGTGCATGCCCATACCGGCAGCCCATCGATGCTGGTTGTCCTAGGTATTGTCGTTCTGGGAATAGCCTCCGTCGCGGGGTTAGCGCGCCTCATCCTGAGCCGTCGTCGACTGCGCTGACAGGGCTGAACTACCCTGTACCGTTACTAGGTGCGTCGGGCCTCGGTCGGGCGCACTACTTTCTGCCAGACCTGTCGCTATGCTGGTCTTGAGGATTTCCGATAGGGTGGCATGACGGACTGGGGAAGTCATGGACGACATGGGCGAGCGGGCGCAGGGGAGGCGGCGAATGTGGCCATGGATCGTGATGGCGTTGCTGGTGGCATGGGCTGGCATGGGCACCTGGCAGCGCGTCAAGCCGTTACCCGAGGGCGTGTCGCGGGCTTTCCCGGAACGCGGCGCCGACGAGGTACGCTTTCTCGCCGACGAGACCTGGTATGCCCCGTCGGGGGAGCGCCATATCCGGCAGGAGATCTTCGACGAAGTATTGGTGATGATCAATCAGGCCCGGCGCCTGGTGGTGCTGGACATGTTTCTCTTCAACGACTTCGCCGGTGCCGCCGACAATCAGGCATTCAGACCGCTATCGACGCAGGTCAGCGATGCCCTGATCGAGCAGAAGGGCCGTCACCCTGACCTTGAGGCGGTGGTGATCACCGACCCGCTCAATATCCTCTATGGGGGACTCGAGCTCGACCATTTTCAGGCCCTGCGCGATGCCGGCGTACAAGTGGTAATTACCGACCTGAATCGGCTGCGAGCTTCCAATCCGCTCTGGTCGGGGATCTGGCACCTGGGCCCGCGTTGGCTCGGCAACGCGAGCGACGGCGGCTGGCTGCCCAATGTGCTGGGTCCGGGTCGAGTGCCGCTACGCAGCTACCTGGCCTTGCTCAACTTCAATGCCAATCACCGCAAGACCCTGGTGGTGGACCATGGGGATAGTTGGGCGGGACTGATCACCTCCGCCAACCCTCACGATGCCAGCAGCCTGCACGGTAACGTGGCGTTGCGTTTCGAGGGGGCGGCGGCACTGGACCTGCTGGCCTCGGAGCGCCCGGTGGCTGGCTGGTCGGGAGTAAACCTGGGCGGCCTGGCATCTCCCGTTGTCGAGGAACAGTCACTCGAGCAGGCCAGGCTCCAGGTACTGACCGAGGGCGCGATCCGTGATGCCCTGCTGGCCGCCATCCAGACGAGCGTGGAAGGTGACCGGCTGGATATCGCCGTCTTCTATTTGGCCCATCGGGAAGTCATCGCCGCGCTGGTGGCGGCCCACTCCCGTGGCGTGGTCCTGCGTGTGTTGCTCGATCCCAACAGCGATGCCTTCGGGCTGGAGAAGGGGGGGATCCCCAATCGCCCCGTGGCCGAGGAACTCCACGAGGTCAGCATCCCGGTACGTTGGTGTGTCAGCCGTGGCGAGCAGTGCCACAGCAAGCTGCTGCTGCACCGGCCAGCCGAGCCAGGTAATGAGGCCACGATGATCCTCGGCTCTGCCAACTTCACACGGCGCAATCTGGATGATCTCAATCTGGAGACCAGCGTGCGCCTGTTCGGCCCCGCCGAGACGCCGGCCCTGCTCGACGCCACGGCCTTCTTCGAACGTCGCTGGCAAAGTATGCCGCAGCGGATCACCAGCGAACCCTACGAGGCTCACGGCGACACCTCCGCCTGGCAGCGCTTGCGCTATCGGGTCATGGAGGCGTCGGGGCTCTCTACCTTCTGACAGCTGAAGGCTCTCTACCTTCTGACTAGTCGACGTGAGTCACGGCCTGATGGCGAGGATCGACGTGCCAGGGCAGGCCGAGGCGGGCATTGCGCTCCAACTCAGCGATTACCTGTGCCCCGAGCAGCAGGATGATGGCACCTACCTCCAGGCTCAGCAGCACGACCACTAGGGTAGCCAGGGAGCCGTACACCGCGTTGACCAGCGAGATGTTGGCAAAGTAGAAGACCAGCAGCAGGCGCACGCCTTCCCACAGCAGGGCGGCGACGAAACCGCCCACCAGCGCGCGACGCAGGGCGATGTTGACCACGGGCAGGACCTTGTAGATGGCGCTGAACAGCAGGAAGACGCCGAGGAAGCTGGTCAGGTTGAGCATCGGCTCGGAGAGCCCTGCCAGCGGCAGTTCGCGTTCGAACAGCGCCAACCACAAGGCATTCACCGAACTGACCAAGGTCACCAGCAGGGTCAAGGCCATCAGGCCCGCCCCCAGAACCACCATGAAAGCATAGGGCAGCAACACCGAGACCCAGGCACTGCGGCCATGGGGGTGCGTGTCCGGGGCATGGAAGATGATCGCCAGGGCATCCTCAAGCATGCGAAAGGCGAAAGAGCTGAACAGCAGCAGCACGGGAAAGCCCAGGATGCCGATCACATCTCGCGAATCGAGCAGGGTGCGGACTGCGTCGAGCAGGACTTCGGCATGGGCGGGGGCCAGATGGCGCGCCTGGATGGTAAGCACCTCGAGCAGGTGCGCCTCGTCGACCACGCCAGCCAGCAGCACCACCAGCAGCGAAAACAACGGCACGATGGAGAGCAGAATGTTATAACCCACGCCGCCGGCCAGCAGGATGCCGCGGTTGCGAAAGAAGGCGCACAGCACGCGCCACAGGAAGCGCAGAATACGTGGCAGCAAGCTGGAAATCAGACGTCGTAAGCGAACTGGTGATGATGTCATCGGGGCTGCCGTGCGAGAGGACTTGCGCCATCATAGGCGCACCCGGCGTCGTCAGGTCAAACCCCGTTCCCGGCGATGCCCCAATCGATAGTCTTGAATACCCAAGGAGAGAGTCATGGATCCGGATTCCCGGCCCGAGCGCAAGACGAGACGTAGCCAACTCGAGCGTCGCTTCGAGGCCTTCCTCTGGAGTTCGCGCTTGATGGTCCTTTTGGCCGTGGTACCGGCGCTGCTGGGGGCCCTGATGCTCTTTATCATCGCCAGCCTGGATATCTTTTCGGTAGTGGCCGATGCCTGGCGGCACTATACCGGTGGTGGCCCCGATATCCACAAGAGCGTGGTCACCGATATCGTTGTTGCCGTGGATATCTACCTGATCGCCCTGGTGCTGATGATCTTCGGCCTGGGGGTCTACAAGCTCTTCGTCTCGCGTATCGAGCCCGTCGAGGGACGTGACCCCCAGCACCCCTTCAATGTCAGCTCCCTCGACCAGCTCAAAGACAAGATCGCACGGGTAGTCATCCTGGCCGTGATCATCGAGTTCTTCCGGGCCGTGGTGGGGATCAGCTTCGATACTCCGCTGGATGCCATCTACCTGGCGCTGTCCGTGCTGGCCCTGGCCCTGGCCCTCTACCTGATGGCGCTGGCGCACAAGCAGGAATAAGCGAAGGTCTGATCGGGCAGCTGGATTCCAGAAGCTGCGATGACAGCTTATCCCAACGCTGTCATCGGCAGATCGACGTGAAAAGCTGTCCCCTCGTGCGGTTGTGAATCGAAATCGACACGGCCATGCATCCCCTCGACGTAGGCCTTCACCAGGGCAAGTCCGAGTCCTGTGCCCGGCCTTTTCTTGTCGCTGTTCTGCGCCTGGCTGAACTTCTCGAAGAGGTAGGGCTTGAACTCCTCGGGAATGCCTGGACCGCGGTCGATGATGCTAATGCGTGCCCGGCTGTCACTGTCATGGCTTTTCTCGAGACGATGGGCCTCGATTGTCACGATCCCGTCGGGGGGGGAGAACTTGATCGCGTTGGATAGGAGATTGGTCAGCACCTGCTGCAGGCGGTCGGGGTCTGCGAGCACCGCCTCTTGTGGTGCTTCGCCCAGCTGCAGCCTGACACCGTGCTTATGGGCGAAGCCCTGGTTGGTGGTTAGGGCCTCGTTAAGTACGTCATCGAGATGAAGTGGCTTTATTCTGAAGTCGACCTTGCCCAGTTCCGCCTTTTCGAGATCGAGAAACTCCGTGACCAGCCTTACCAGACGTTGGCTGTTGCGCTGGGCTAGGGAAGCCATCTCCGCCACCGGCTCCGGGACCGGCCCGGCCATGCCAGAGGTGATCACCGACAGGGCGCCATCAATGGAGCCTAGAGGCGTACGCAGCTCATGGCTCACCGTGGAGATAAGCTCCCGCTGGGCGCGCTCGATCGCCTTGCGTTCGCTGATGTCGCGCACCACGCTGGCGAACACGGGCACGGCGGTCCTGATGATCTGAATGCGTATCTCTACCGGATAGAGCAAGCCACCCTTGCGCCGCCGCAACTGCTCGCTGATGACGACCTCTTTTTCACCCTGGCGCAAGGGACGAAGCAGTGCTTCGAGTGCTTCTCTATCAAGTTCCGGCATCATGTCAAGGGGCGTGGTTTCCTTCAGGGCGTCGATGTCGATATCGAGCTCATCCAGGGCGCTGTCGTTGGCATAGACATAGTGCAGGCTGTCCATATCGAAAAGCGCCACCTCTTCCGACATGGCGTCGAGCACCGAGCCCAACCAGGCGAACTTGGCCTGCTGACGGCGTGTGCTGAGCAGCGTCTCGACCAGCTGGGCCAGGGCATTGATGGCCTCCATCTGCTCTGGTGCTAGCTGGCGGGGTTTGCGGTCCATCACGCATAGCGTGCCTAAGGCTTGGCCCTCGGCACTTTGGATGGGCTTGCCGGCATAGAAGCGGGCCTGGAAGTCGCCTTCAACGAAGGGGTTGTCGTGAAAGCGCGGGTCCTGGCTTGCGTCAGGCACTTCCATGATGTCCTCGCCGAGAATGGCATGGCCGCAGAAGCTCTCTTCGCGGTCGGACTCCTGTAGCTCCATGCCGTAGGTAGACTTGAACCACTGACGGCGGGAATCGATCAGCGCAATGAACGCATAGGGGGTGTCGCAAATTTTCGCCGCCAAGGTCGTGATGTTGTCGAACACCTGCTCGCTTGGCGTATCGAGTATGTAATGGTCGGCGAGACTGGCAAGTCGCGCGGCTTCATTGGCGGGCAGGCTAGGCTTTTGCATCACGAAATTCCATTGGCTACTCATCGGACTGCCCCGGCATCGGGGCTGGCGGCATGCCCGCGACTGTAGCGCAGCCGACGGAATTCCCCCAATCGCGAGGTGTTGTAGGGCTGTTGAAACACCGTCGAATGTGGCCGTTTTTTCAGCATTATACCGTTGTGTGACAGCGCTCCCGCCTTCGATTTGGTTTGATAGCAGGGTAGAGTCAGTAGCCCCTCATCCAGGTTTTACGCATATGCTTCTGGCTCCCTTGAACCGCTGGCGTCTTGCCGGTCCCTGGATTGCGCTGATCAGCCTCGTGGCGATCTGGCTGGCGAGTGCCTTGGGTGTCTTCCAGCTTCCCGATGCCTGGATGTACTGGCAGTTCCATCGACTCAACCCGGTAGACAAGCCCACACCCCAGGTACTCCTGGTGGAAGCCGATTTCGAGCAGCGCCAGTATGCGGAGTGGTTTGGCCTTGTCGAGCGGCTGGAGCAGTTCGAGCCCGCCAGCATCGGCCTTCTTCGCGAGCCTGCCGAACTGTCCGAGACACAGCTGGCAAGATTGCGCGAGGCTGGTGTGGTGATCGGCCAGACGGCTGCGCAGGCATCTGACGAGAACCTCGTCCTGACACTGCCGCCCTCCCAGGCCCTGGATAGCCTGGGCGTGCACAGACCCCAGGTCGTGGACGATGGTGAACGCTATATCACTACCGAGGCGGCGGTGGTGAGCAGGGCAGAGAACACTACGGTTGCCGAGAATGCCTTCCTGGTCGACTTTCGCCCGGGCGAGAACTACCTTCCGGTGATCCAGATAGACCGGGTGCTGCGAGGCGACCTTACCCGGGATCTGGTCGGTGGTCGCGTGGTGCTGGTGGGCCGAAGCATCGACCCGACCAACCCGCCGCTGATCACCCCCCTGCCTGAAGAGGCGAATGTTTCCCGACTGGTGTATGCCGGCTACACGGTGGATACCCTCCTGCGGGACCAGCCGCTGCGCACGACGAGCTGGTGGCAGAATCTGCTGCTGTCATTTGCCGTGCTGGCGGCGGCGGCACTGCTGTACTTCCGCCTGGGGGTGCGTCGCTCGCTGGGTATTGCCATCGGTGGCGCAACGACCCTGTTCGTGGCCGGCTGGCTGTGCCTGCATTTTCTGGGCATCGTTCTGCCCGTGGCAGAGTTGATCGCCCTTCACCTGCTGCTCTGGTATCTACTGTCCCGGCGTGAGCAGCGACTCGAGTCGGCGACCGTTCAAAAGCTGCTGCGTGCCAGCAGCAGTCGCTTGCATGATCGCCTGCTGCCTTCGGACTTCAATGCAAGCCAGGACCCCTGGGGGCAGATCGTCCTGCTCACCACCCAGATATTGAATCTCGACCGGGCCATCCTGCTCGAGCGCCATGGCTCCGCCAAGCATCTGCGGGAGGTGAAGGCGTATCGTTGCTCGATCGATGACATCGACGAGCGTCGCCGCGACGTCGAGCGACCTCCCTATTCCACGGCTTTGGAAGAGGGCGGGCCCGTCGTGCTTTCTAAGACGTTCCTGAAGAATCCAGTGCCGGGCAGTCGCCAGTTCATCGTGTCGCTGGAATTCAACGGACAGCTACAGGGGTTTTTATGCGGCGAAGTGGCAGGGGAAACCCTTGAGCACAATCCGCTTTATCTGCCCCTGCTACGCGACTTCAGCAACCAGATCGGTGAGCTTCTCCATCAGCGCCAGCTGTGGCAGGCCCGTCAGCGTAGCGAGGCCAGCCATTGGAAGCGGCTGATGCGGCTTGATTCGGTCGAGTCCGAATACAACTCCCTGAGCGAGGTATCGCAGCTGTTCGAGCGCCGTCTCGCGCTTCTGGAAAACGTTTTCAACTCCCTTCACACCAGCACCATTCTCTACGACCTCTTCGGTCAGGTGATGCAGGTCAATCGCAAGATGGAAGAGCTGATCAGGCGCTCGGGGCTTTCCGTCTTCACCATGACGGCCGCCGATCTCATATCGACACTCGGCGGAATGTCCCTTTCGGTGGCGCGGGAGCATCTTCAGCACATGGTACTGACCGACGAGAGCCTGACCTTTGCCGCGAACCTGCCTGGCGTACAGGGGGCCTTCTCACTCAACGTTCGGCCTCTGAAGGGTGCCGAGGACCAGGCCTCGAGCCAGGCTGCGACCCCCTTCCGGATCCACGGCTTCCTGCTCGAGCTGGTGGATATTACCCATCTGGTGCGCCTTGAGCGATGGAAGGACGAGCTCGGCAACAAGATCAATGCGGAGCTTCGCAATCAGTTGGAGGCGGCGCTGCTGGCCGCCGAGCTGGGCCGCATGGAGGATGTGGCAGCAGCGGACAAGGCGGCATTCGGGGAGCTCGTCGAGCGCAAGTTGCAACAGATGTCGCGAACCCTGACGCGTTCCCAGGGCATCATCAATGCGGTCCAGGACATCAGCCGGCTGTCGGACTTTCCGGTCAACGTCACTGCCCTGGCCGAGGACCTGGCCTGGCGCTGGAAGCCGCGCCTTGTCTCCCGTGAGCTTGCCTTCGAGCTCGATAGGCCCCCCTTCAATGCCTTTGTGCGAGTGGACGTGACCCAGATCGAGAATGCCCTGGATGCCGTCGTTGTGGTGCTGGCCGATGACGCAAGCCCCGGGGGCGTGATTCGCCTGAGCCTCGAGGAAAGGCACGCAGACGACACCTTCTGGACCACCTTCATCTTCGAGAACACCGGCTACGGCATGCCTGAAGAACGCCTACAGGCGGCCATGAAGGGCTCAGTGCGCGTCACCACCCCTGCCATGCACCGTCTGCGACAGGCCGTAAAGCAGGTGACTCTCTGGGGTGGCGAACTGAACGCGACAACCGCCATCGGCCAGGGCATACGTTTCGAAATACGACTACCGGGATTTTCATTAGATGACGAACTCGCAAACGACCAGTAAGCGCATCCTCCTCGTTGATGACGATGCCGATGTGGCACAGCTTCTCGGTTTCGTGCTGCGCCGGGCGGGCTTTCAGGTGACACATGCGCCTAGTGCCAGACGGGCCATGGAAGAGGTGACCAGCGACAGGGTGCCCGACCTCTTCATTCTGGACCTGTGGATGCCAGAGCTAGACGGTGAATATCTGCTCCGCTGGCTCAGGGAAGAGCAGAAGCTCGAGCAACCCATCCTGATGCTCACCGGCACCGTGCGACCGGGGCTCGATGATGAGTTGAAGGCCGCAGGCGCCAATGCCGTGGCCCACAAACCACTCGACATCCAGGCCCTTGACTCCCTGGTCAGGGGGTTTCTGGCGTAATGAACTGGGATCTACTGCCTTTTCATATCTTTCCCGAGGGCAGTCTTGCCAGTTCCGTCATCACCACCGTCTGGGTGGGGGTGGCCGTCGTTGCCTTCTTCAACCTGCGTTTCGGTTGGAGCCTTGCCGGGCTTGTCGTTCCCGGCTATCTGGTGCCGTTACTCCTGATCAAGCCATGGAGCGTGGCGGTGATCATCGGCGAGGGCATGGTCACCTATCTGGTGGTGCAGGCCGTATCGACTCTCGGCGGACGCTATCTGGGCCTTGCCGATTTCTTTGGCCGTGACCGCTTCTTTGCCCTGGTGCTGACAAGCATCATCGTGCGGGTCGTGTTCGATGCCTACTGGCTGCCCGGGCTTGGCGCCTGGGTCGATGCGAACTTCGGCCTGGATTTCGACTACGCCAACAACCTGCATAGCTTCGGCCTGATCATCGTGGCGCTGATCGCCAACAACTTCTGGAAACCGGGCCTGGTGCGCGGCACCTTCTGGCTGCTGGTGACCCTTGCCGCTACCTTCATGCTGGTGCGCTTTGGCCTGATGGAGTTGACCAACTTCTCGGCCAGCAACCTGAACTACCTCTACGAGGACGTGGCAAGCTCGATTCTCGCGAGCCCCAAGGCCTACATCATCCTTCTGACCACGGCCTTCATTGCCTCACGCATGAACCTGCACTATGCCTGGGAATTCAACGGGATCCTGATTCCCTCGCTGTTGGCGCTCCAGTGGTACCAGCCGTCCAAGCTGCTGTTGACCTTTGCCGAAGTGGGCGTGATCTTGATCGCGGTGCACCTGCTGCTCAAGCTGCCTTTCTTCGGCAACATCAACCTCTCCGGTGCCCGTAAGCTGTTCTTCTTCTTCAGTGTCGGCTTTGCCTACAAGCTGCTGCTCGGCTACGGCTTCGAGTTCTTTGCGCCCTGGATCAAGGTCACCGACTTCTTTGCCTTCGGTTATCTGATCTCGACGCTGCTCGCGCTCAAGATTCACGACAAGGACATCGGTATTCGGGTCACGCGCGCCACCCTGCAGACGTCTCTTACTGCCGTGGTGTTGGCAAGCCTGGTGGGCTTTGCCCTGAGTTTCATTCCGGCACAGCTGATCGACGATGCCACCGATACCGAGCGTCTGGTGGTACCCCCGCAGACCCAGGCCACGCTCGAGGATGTGCTGCTGCGACAGCGGGTGATCGATTACGGTGTAGTCGGACGGGAGAATCTTCCGCAACCCAGCGGTACTCAGCTTTCCCGCTTTCAGGACGCTCTCCTGGCCCTCGAGCAGTACCGGGACGAAGGAAGGCCAGAGCAGCTCGAGCAAGCCCAGCGTAGGCTCGGTGAGCTCGACTACGCCATTGGGCGGGCAGAGGATCGCTACCTTGTCCTGAGCGAGGTAGGAGAACCACGCGGCTGGGGCACCTTCGTCATCGACATCCAGCCCCAGAGCCAGCTGGTAGTCGAGATACCCGCGGCCATCGACGAGCGGGGCATTACCGAGGCGGGGTTGGCGCTGTTTCGCGACCAGCAGGCCGCTGCTCTTGCCGTGAGCAGCGTGCGCCTGCGCGAAAGTACCGTCGGCAGCAGCGATGTGACGCGCAATCCCGGGACCTTCTTTCATCAGTTTCACCAGATATTCGGCCCGCGCAATGCACTCCAGGTACGGTTGATCACACGAGCTGCGGCACGCGAGCTCCTGAGTGGTCGCGCCCCAGAGGCGTCGAATCTTCTCGCCATGCCAAGCCAGCTGCTGGTGAAACAGCAGTTGCCCGAAGACCTGCGGCTGCAATCCCTTGAAAGTCTCCTCGGTGATATGGCTCTGCGCTGGGAGTCACCTGCCATCCCCAATGTACAGCGTGAGCGTACCCGCAGCGGCTTTGCCGAGCTCTATCTGAGTCCCGATTCACTGCGCCCTCTGCTGGCCCGCAGCCACAGCCAGGGGGCATCGTCGACACCTCTGGTAACCCATGAGGGTGCCTTGAGTGACTACCTGCTTGAACACATCTCGGTGATGCGTGAAGCAGGAGGCCTTGGCTTTCGCCAACCCAGTCTCGATGAGTTGCTGTTTCTCGACCTCGAGGTGCTCAGCCCGCTGCTCGAGCTCGCTGTGAGCGGACCTCAGAGGGCATGGTCCGAAGATACATTGAACGAGCTGCGCTATCTCAATGGGCTGGCCAGGGGCCTTGGCTATCGCATCATCCACTTTCATGACCGAGCACGGGATCAGGACTACCTGATTCTGGAGAATGCCCAGGACGCGACGCCTTCCCAGCCTTGGGGCACCTTCGTGATCGGCACAGGCGTGACGTCGTCCCAGCTTGTCCAGATTCCTCGGCCGCGTTACGAGAACAATACCCTGGAGGCAGGTACCTTGCTGTTCCAGTCACTCGACGCTGGTGCGCTGCTGATTGCCGGCAGCCATCCCTTCCTTGATCCAGCGGGAGCCTCCGATGTGCTGAATCCCCGCAACCCGCGCAGCCTGTTCAATCTCGTGCATCAGGTCTTTGTGCGTGAAGCAGAAGGAGCGCCTCTGCTGATCACTCAGGTGCGCGGCATGGGCGAGCAGGCCAGCACCCGGGCCCCGAGCCTTCTGGCCTTCGAGGACGGCCTGCGCCCCGACGCTGCGCCACTGCCATTGCGTGAACGGCTGCGCGAAACCCTCGAGATCATGGGACTTGCCCCCGAAGAAGTGCGAGGCGCAGAGGAGACCGCCGGCTACGAGGTGGGAAGCAGTGCCCAGACCCGCTACCTGGCTGCCACCCGTAATGCGGATTTCGCCATCGCCTGGATCGCGCCTTCCGCCCGACGTGCCTTCGAGTTGCCATCCGACGATCGCCAGCAGCAGCTGCAGTTTCAAGCCCTGCAAATAGATACTCTGAGCGGCACTCTTGCCGAGCGAATTGAACGGCACGGCCTGGTACAGGCGCCGTTGCCGGAAAGTGTTCAGTCCCTTCTTGAGCATCATGTGCAGACTGGCGACATCGTTGCCCTACGCACGTTGCAGCATCAGGGCTATCACCTCGCCCGTGTGCTCGATCCCGACTCCCGCCAGGCTTTTCTGCTGGTAACGGACGTGGATGACGCCCGGGCCATTCTGGCCATCGCCAACCTGAACCCCTTGAGCCGTGAGGTCATCGAGCCGGCCCCAGGTCGCCTGGGCGCGGAACTCGAGAACTTCATCGCCCGCCGGGCCTTTCTTATGCGTCAGGGAGGCGGGAAATGAGGATTCTGGGTCGTCTGCTTTTATTGCTGCTATTCGCCATCGTGGCCGCCTTTCTCTACCAGCCCCTGCGATCGCTGTTTCAGGTGCCGCCTCCGGCACCTGCTGTCGTTGAGCAGCTCGACTTGACGGCTCGCTCCTCGACGGTTTATTTCCTGCCCGAGAGCGACTGGCTGACCTTTCCCGTCATCAGCCAGGCCGAGCGGTTGCGCGTCCTCACCCATACCAGTGCCGCCCCCGATACCGAACGGGAAGTGCCCCTGCGCTATACACTGGAATTTGAGCTTCTGGACGGCAACAGAACACCCCTGTATGCGGGGGACTATACCCATGAAACACATCTGCCCCGGCAACTGATCAAGGATGGAGTGGCGGTATCACGCAACCTCTATTCCGACCGGGACCTTGCCGTGGCCGCCGGTCAATCCTTCAACGTGCAGCTGGATGCGTTGCCAGGGACGGCCTATGTCCGCCTGCGTCTGAAACCACTCACGTCACCACTCGAGAATGTCGCTGTACGCGTCTATTACGAGGAGCGAATGAGCGAGAGGCGGGCGAACGTGGCGTGGGAGCGGCTGAGTCAGGACCAGAAGGTGCGCCTGGCCCAGGGTGCCATCTACCCGCCAGAGCTATTGACACGTCAGGTGCAGTTGAACCTGCTGGAGCGCCAATGGCAGCCGGTAGGGCCGCTGGGCACCAATCCTGCTCAGGGCATCCTGTTCAGCATCCTGGGGGTTGAGCCCTTCATGGACCCTGAGCTCATGCCCCGTGCCCCCGGACTCTATGCGGGGCCACAACGGCTGGGTGTGCTGCCCATCGAGACGGCGGGAAGCTTCCGTATCCAGTTCACCCCCCTTTTAGCAGATGATGGCCTCAAGCCCGAGCTTGCGCTGCGCCATGTCACCGCGCAGTTGGAAGAACCCCGAGAGGAACGGAGAACACTCACAGGCGAGCCACCGTCAAGTGAGCTGAGCCTTTCGCCGGGGCTGCTGGTCGTCACGCCGAATCAGCCCGGCATGCTCGATATCTGGCCAGTCGAGCAACCCGAGCAGAGTGTGCTACCCGAGACGCGCTATCTTCGTGCTTGGCGGGTGAGTCCGGACCTTCCGGTGCGTTTCCAGGTTCTACCCGGGAAGGATGTTCGCACCTCGCTGCGTCTGGATTTGCGCGCTTACGGCGAGGGCGAACCTCTGCCGGAAGCAAAGGGCATTCAGGCCGAGTACCGCCTGCTTGATGCCCAGGGCAGGGCAGTGGGCCAGGGAACGCTCGAGGCCAGCGTGGTGCCATCGATGATCGACCGGGTGGCCGAAACCCAGCCCGTGGCGGATCTTTCCGAGCCGGCGAGCTTCTTTCTGCGACTGCCACCCGAAGCGACTCGGCTCGAGGTGACCAGCCGCCAGACGCTACTCACCAATGCCTATACTCGTCCCGATGACCTGCCTCATCGCACTCGGGTACCGGTGGACTACTACGCCTGGCGTGGCGATGACCCGGCGCAACCGAGCTGGTTTATCCTGCAGCCTCCGGACGCTCGAGCTCAGGCAGCGCCTTCCACTGGAAAAGTGCCTTCAGCGCAAGAAGAGCCCTCAGCGCAAGAAGAGCCCTCAGCGCAAGAAGAGCCCTCAGCTGAAAAAGAGCCCTTAGCTAAAAATGAGCCCTCTGGGGAACCTGTACCAGAAACCAGCCTGGTGCTGCATATCCAGTCACGCCCCCCCGAGCGTGACCCCGAGCTTCTGGCCGGTCGCTACCAGTGGGAAGCCCTCGAGCCCCAGCTCGCCGCGCGCGGTGCCCGAATCCTGGTGCCTTTGCGCGGCGAGGAACGGCTTCGCCCCAGCGGCCTTCCCGCCTACTTCCAGCCCCTCGAGCCAGGCACCCAGACAGTGGACGTCGCCGCTCCCGGGGTTTCTCGCAGGCTCGAACCCCAGCTGATTTATTTGCGCGACGACCCAAGCCCCTTCACCTTGCGCGTCGGTATCGACGGCAGAACGGTGCGCCAGGAGCTGATCGGCAGGCGCGGTGATATCAGTCTGCCGCCGGTTTCACCTGGCTCGCATGAAGTAGTGCTTGATGCCAGCACCTCGGGAACCTGGCTGATGAACTACCGCTATCCCGATGACGCGGGTTATCTGCGCCGCATGGCCTTTCGTCTGGAAGAAGAACCGCTGCGCTATCCCGTCGACAAGCGCGAAGATGGCCAGCTCGTGGGGGCACGATTCTACTCGCTCGGCGAAGCCGGGGTCGCAAGTACGGTCCGCGTGCACATCACCCCCGATGCCCTTCCGTCAGGACCCACGCAGGAATGGACGCATCTCGAGCGTCTCTACCAGGTGACACCCACTGACGAGGAGGCCGGGGTTGGATATGTACTCGATCAACAACGCGAGCGTCTTGCACACGGCCAGCCGATCCTGATCGATCTGGGCACCGATCTGCCCGATGGGCCCATGGCGGTAGAGTTTTCGCTTGAGAGTGGCGCCCCGGGCTACCTGGTTTTCCACGAAGTCCTGCCGGGGGAATACGAGCGAACGCGCAGTTTTCGCGAGGGGGAAGAGTGATAGAAGGAGCCTTGATGAGTAAGAAAACGCCACTGCTGGCAGTCTTGCTGCTGATTCCCGGGGTGATGACACTGGCATCTCCATCGGTTGCGAGCCTCGACACGCTGCTCGAGCAAGCCCGAAGCGAGGATTACACCGTGCCGGAGACGCACCACATCGTTCAGGCTCAGGAGGGGTTTCGACACTGGCTGGCCGCGGATGACCGTCTCGAGGCGGCACGCGGTGTCGCGATATCTGGCGTCGAAATTCCCGGATTCGAGCCGGTTGCCTTGTCTCAGCCAGGTGTTGTCGTCCTGACCGAAAAGGAAGACGAGCGTCGCGGCCGTGGTTTTTTTGCAGCACGCACCCACGGCGGGGCGCCGCTTCTGATCCAGGCGCCTCATCAGTATTACGATCTGCGCACCGGTTCCATCGCCCGCCAGCTCTTCCTGGAAAGCGATGCCATGGCGGCAGCATGGAACACCACCCATCGCTACCACGGCGATGACAGCGACCTGGTGCATATTCCCGACAGCTACCTGCATGCCCTGAGTCGCGCCTTTGCCGAGGTGCATCCCGAGGGGCGGATACTCCAGTTGCACGGTTTCAGCCGTGCCAAGCGCAAGAGTCGGGCCGGCCGCGAAGCCGATGCCATTCTCAGTGATGGCAGCCGCAAGCCACCCAAGGCCTTGGCCCGGCTGGCGGATTGCCTGTCCAAGCGACTCGATATCCGGGCGCTGCTATACCCTCGGGATGTCCGGGAGCTGGGCGCCACCACCAACACCCTGGCTGCCGATCTTCGCAACCGGGGCTTCGAAGGCTTCGTCCATCTGGAACTCGACAGCGACCTGCGCAAGCGCCTGGTTGGGGACGTTGATGCCAGAAACACGCTCATCCAGTGCGTAACGGAGACTCGCCTATGAGATGGCTTGCCGTGATTCTGGCCTCTGCGTTACCCCTGACCGCCGTCGGCGACGATCTGCCCCATTCAACTCCCTATCCCTACTCGGCGGACCCGCTCACCGAACGCGAGCGCGCACGCCAGGCGCCGCGACTCTTCTGGACGGCGGCACAGCGGCTGGATCATTCGGCAAGCCGGGTATCGAGTGAGACAAGCTGGGTTTCAAGAGAGGAAGGGCGCCTGATGCTGGATGCCGGCGAGGAAGCCACCTTCGAACTCGCCGCCCAGGGTCATCTTCGGCTACAACTCGAAGACGACCAGGCGCCGCCATTGCTATGGCTGTCCCATGATGGACAGCTCTGGTGGCAGGCATCCTGGACCCCCGGCACCGACGGCCAGGAATGGTTTCATGTAAAGGACAAGCCATCGCCCCTGCTCGCTCGCCTGGAGGCTGAGACAGATTTCAGTGGACGGCTGCTTGTCGCTGAGCTCGATCCTGTGGATTCGCCGGACGCCTATCGGGAAACCGCCGAACAGCGAGGGCTCGAGCGAGTACAGCTTGTCGATGATGACGGCGACAGGTTGCCCGTTCAGCGCCTTTCGCGGGGCGAGACGCTCGAACTGGATGTTAAGGGGCCGGTGGTACTTGCCCTTGCCAGCCGGCCGGCCGAGGAGGCGAAGCAACAGCAGCAGTACTCCCTGAGCTGGACCCTGGATGAGGCCCCCTGGCAGCAGGTCAGCATCGAGCGAACGCAGCTCAGCACCCTCTACCAGGAGGTGGACGCATCTCTGCTCCATGGCGGCATGGACCGGCGCTACCTGACGATTCCCGAGGGTGAGCACCGCCTCAGACTCAAGGCATCCCTGCCGCTGCTCGCAAGGATCGAGCAGACCGGAGGAGACTATTTTCTGGCGCTCAACGAGCCCGAACCGACGGCTGCCGAGCTTACTCGGTCTCTTGTTGACCAACCCCTGACCGCGGGTGGCATGACGCTCGATGACGTGGACGCCTTGCGCCAGTCGAATCATCTCGAGGGGGCCGCCGACATTGCACTGGGCTTTCTAGGACTGGGCTTTATGGAGCAGGATGCATCGTCCTGGCCCGGCGCCAGGCCCCAGGTGGCAAGGCAGGCACTCGCCGGCGATATCGAGCGCAGCCAGCGCTTCTTTCGCAATCTTTTCCCCGATGCTGCTACCGACCCTCTGGCCCTGACTACCGCCTGGTTCGCCACGACAAGCCCGCTGCAGCTCGAGGCCGATGAGGACTACTACCTGGGCCAAAACGTACTCGAGCGACTGGGCCGTGGCCTCTTCGTCGAACTTGACCAAGCGCCTTTGAACTACCCTCTGCCGGCGCGCTTCGGGCCTTCACGCCTGCGCCTCTCCGTGGCGCGATTGAACCCCACGAAAGATACCGAGCTCTGGGTGCAATATGACGACGCGCCGGCAAAGCGGCTGAGACTCACAGATGCTGCGCCACAAGTTGATCTGCCTACACCCGAGGATGCGGTGCTTTCGCAGGGTCAGGCATGGGCTCATGCACAAGGTCAGGTGCAGGGTTCGTCGTTGGTGCATCCGACCCTGGGGGGCGACTTCACGGCCCAGCGCGAGGCTGGTCACTACTGGCCCACGGCAAGCGTGACCTTGCCTCTGCCTACACATGTCGACGAGGTGCGTGTCTGGAGCGATGCCGTGCTTCCGGTGTCGCTTCAGTACCGGGCCAGTCAGCCCTATGAAGCCGGTGAGACCACCTATCGCGACCTTCTGGAAGAGACGCCTTCTCATTCGCTCGTCAACCGCCTGCGTCAGGCACTTGAAGCGGCGCCGAATCCTGAATCGAAGCCGCTTCCCTTCGCCTTGACGCCGGAACGCGCTCTCGAGAATCAGTGGTACCCGATGCTGCGCTACCTTCACGCCGCCCAGGCAGCCTATCTGGATGACCTTGATCCTAAGCCCTATGAGCCGGCAGTTGCCCATCTGGATGAGCGCCTAAAGCGAGCTCGAGCACAGTCGCAACGTACGAACTGGATCGGCGTTCTGGAGGCACTCGGCAGGGCGGGGTACGGTCAGGACCCGGAGGCCTATCGGCTGTCGCAGAAGGCCCTTGAAGCCCTGGGCGAGCACTACCTGGCCCGGCGCCAACGTCTGGCCACGGCCGTCTTCGCGCCTGATGCAGTCGCAAGGCGCCTGGCAACCGAAGACCTGCTGACGGATTTCGCCAAGACCCAACGTTGGGAAAGCCAGGTTCGTCTGCTGGCCGCACGCTATCTGCGTGAAGGCGACAGGGCGCTTCTCGATCCCCTGGGCGAGGCGCTGCATCGCGCCGGCGATTCCCTCTGGGCAACTCAGCTTGGCTTGGTGCTTGCCCACCAAGGGCCCATGCCGGACTGGCTGCCGGAAGCGGCACAGGAAGCCGGCTGGCTGGACACCGCAGACAGGGTGCCAGACCAGGCGCTGCGACAGGGTGATCTGGCGGCGCGCCAAGGAGACACTGCCCAGGCCATGCAGTACTGGCTGAGTGCCGGGGAGGCAGGCCTTTGGCGAATGGAGCGGATGCGCGAGGCTGAGGATATCGCTCTCGCGCTTGAAAGCTCGGACCGGGATCGGCGTCTGGCGGGTGTGGAGCGCTGGCTTGCCTGGTCGCTGTCGCCACAGCAGGCGTTCGACTGGGTATCTCTCGGCAGCCGTTTCGAGAGCAGCCAGGGTTTCTCGACGCTGTTCAGCGACGTCACGCGAAAGCCTCTCGCCCTGCCGCATGCCAGCGCTGAAGCACCGCTGGAGCTCGAGGTGGTGGGGCCAACGGTGCTGCGTGTGCAGCTGCGTCGGGTGGCCCCGGATTCCCGGGCGCCGGGAGAGATGGATTGGCTTGCCGCTGAGCTCGTCAACGCCGTGGGCAAGACCACAAGGCTTCAGGCGCCGATTCTCAGTCGTGCAGACAATCCCTACCTCGAGACGATCAACCGCAATATTGGTACTGCCACCGGTGATGACATCCTGCTCGAGGTACCCGCTGGCCTGTACCAGGTCCGCCTGCGGCCCCAGGACCATGACTATCTCACTCAGCTGTGGCAGTGGCAGCCGACCCAACACTGGGCGGTGCTTCCAGCGCTGACGCCCCTGGCCTTGAAGGATCTGCTACAGGATCCTGATGACAGAACGGGCTTCCTGTCTGCCTCGGCGCCTGAGTATCACCGGGTGCGTGAAGGAGAGCTCGAGAGGCTGCCCGTCCTGCCTGCCGCACGACTGCATACGCTTGATCTCGTTCCTCTGAACGCTTTTTCCTTCATGGATGCTCTTGAATCCCTTGAGTTTCCTGATCATGCAGTGGGCCCGAAGGGCTGGCCCGAGGGCAGTCATGCCGTACAGGTGGAAGATGTCGCGACCGATACCGGCGTGCCTGAATTACCCGACGTCGCCCATGGCGTTGCCGTGGCGCTGCTCTGGCAGCTCGAGCAGAACCCCGGTAACAGGGAGCGGGTGAGCGCACGTCTGGCTCAGTTGGCCGAGGCGCATAGTGCAGTCCCAGCCATCCGCCAGCTGGCCGACCGGCTGCTTCAGAGCTATGACTGGGAACCCATCAGCAGCAGTTTCGAGAGTGCCGGGGTGCGTCAACTGCCCCTGCAGGAGGAGATGCATTCTCCCTTCCGGCGCGTGCGCCAGGCCTTGCTACCCCAGTTGCCGGCATCGGCCATGCTGTTGAGCGGCAGAGGCACCGAGGGGGTGGAGCTCTTCACCCCCGACCCCCTGACCATCGAGATTCGTCTTGCGCAGCGCGTCCTGCCCCACGAGGCGAGGGTTCCGGCCGAGGTGATGCTTCAACTGGATGATCGCCAACCCCGGATGGTCCGCCTGTCGGAAAAAGAGTCAGTGGTGCGACTTCGCCTGGAGGCAGGAGAGCACGCCCTGCGACTGTGGCTCAGGGAGCCCCGACAGCAGCAATTCGTCACCGCCCGGATCAATCGGGCCGAGAACGGGGCGTCATTGCTCGACAACGAGACACGCACCTACCACATTGCCGCACCGGACCAGCCGGCGAGCTTTTATGTCCAGGGGCCTGCCTGGGTGCGGGTGGACGAGTGGCAGCCGGGCAATCGCTCGGACAATGGCTCGACGCAGTATCGGTATGTGGACGCGGGCTGGCAGACCCTGATCTTCGAAGCAGGGGATGGCGAGGATCGCTACTACCGCCTGCATGCCCTGCATCAGTCCCCGGAGGCCAGGCCGCTGGAGCCCGCAATGATCAAGGCAAGCCTTGCCGCCCCCGCCACGGGGCCTACGCCCCCCGAGGCACCTGTTGAGCCGGTGGCATGGAGGCCGGAAGATCGCCATCATGCCGGTGCCGACCTGAGTAGCTGGGGTGGCTACCTGGACCTTGTCGATCGCGTCAGCGGCAGCGAAGAGGATGTGGCTCCCGCCCAGGGAGCAAGCGTAATGGAGGCCGGCGTCAGCTACCGATTCCGCCAGCAGGATAGGCGGTTCTTTAGCCGTAGCGATATGCTCCTGCGCCGGTTCGATGGCCAGGAGGTCCTGGGGGCCAGGCAGTGGGTGGATGTCTATCCCGAGGAAAGTGATTGGCAACTCGGCTTCTTCGGTGAGGCATACCTGCAGCCCGGGGAGGTCCAAGACCTGGATGGTGACAATCACTGGTCGGCACGCGTGCAGACAAGCCTCGAGCGGACCTACCGGCTGTCGCCACGGCTCAGACACGAGCCTGGCATTACCCTGAATCAGCGTTGGTTGAGCCTGGATTCGGTGCCCGGCACAGCCTTGCCGGAGCTGGACCCGGATGTCTTTTCCCCCTACAAGCGAGATCATCGGCGAAGCCTTGTGCTTGCCGATCGCCTTACCTGGACGCCCCATCTGGATCAGCGTGTCTATCTCGAGGGGGCCTTGGTCAGCAACGAGTCGCTAAACCCCTTCGATCTTGACCATCTGGAGGTCACCGCAGCAGCAAGGCAGCTGTTCGGTTCCGCGGCAGGGGAAGTGGGCGTGCGCTGGCGTCGCTACTTCAACGACGATGATCGCACCACGAGCCTCGATCGCAAGCGTGTCTTCTTGGGCGGCAACCTGCTCAGCTTTGACGCCGGTGCCAATGCCCTGACCCTGCGCGCCGAGGCCAACTACGATATCGATCGCAGCGACGTCGGCTGGCGACTGAGAATCGGCTACGAAGCCAATGCCGGGCGCCTGAGTCCGGCCAGGCGCCCGGATGAACTCGACTTTCTGCCCCTGCGGCGCGCCCAGCAGCGAGCGCGTGTCGACACCAACCGCCTGGATCCGGTCTACCCATGAAGTTCAACGCCACTCTTCAGCCTGAAGCCCTTCTGACCGAGGGGCTTTCCGCACCCTGGCAGCGCGTGAACCGGCGCCAGATTGCTGCCATTCTGGACTTTTGTCGCAAGAGCGGTCGTCCTCTTCCCAAGGACGACCCCGATACTCTGTGCCGGTCGCTTCTGGAAGCCCTGCTTGACTGGATCGAGGTTCAGCGCCGTGACATAGCCCGCCTGCATGCCAATCATCACGAGTTCACGGCCAGGCTTGCCAGTGCCGGATCGGAAGACGAGATCCGGGGGCATGTGCTCGATTATGCCCGAACCCTTGGCGCGGGTCGGGCCCAATTGCTGGGGGATCGTCGGGCCTTCGGTCGCTGGTTCGGCCCCGATGCGGTCAGCGAGCGCTACCAGAAGCAGTTCGCCGATTGCGAACGTCATCTGAGCTTCAGCCTGGAGCGGCTGGGGGTGCTGGGGTCGACCTACATGGGTGCCGATACGGTGACCGCCGAGGAGGGCATCCAACGCTGGCATCAGCTCGATCTCGAGACGGGAGTCGGCGAGCTTCTCGCCTACGATGGCGATCTTCGCGTTCGCCTTGCCGCCTTTCATGGCCTGGCCCGTGTTGCCCGCGCCCTGGCGCCGGAAGGCCGAGGGCGCTACCTGGGTGATAGCACCCTGACCTATAGCTACCGGCTGGCGATGGACCATCGCCAGCCGGTCTGGCTCCAGACCGAGGCGCTGTCGCTGCTGAGCGTGCTGGGGTATCCCGCGGTGGTGGATATCATCGAGCGTCGCCTGACGCGCGTGGCCGAGGGCGACGACTTCTTCGTTCGTCAGCATGCGGTGCAGGTGCTTGGCGAACATGCCGATGACCCGCGGCTCGAGACCCTGCTCGAGACGGCCCTGCATGATCCGAGTCCCACGGTTCGCCAGGCACTGATCGACCTGCTGGTCGAGCTACGCCCGGCCTTGCTCGAGCGCCATCTACCGGTCCTTGCCCTGGAGGACAGCGCCAGGGAAGTTCGTGGTTACAGCGTCCATGCCTTGATCAGGCTGGTCGAGAGCGATGCCGCCTACTTGGATTTCGCTCGGGAGCTTGTCCGGCGTGGCGCCCGCCATGAAAGCAAGCCCATCACCCTGCGTCTGTATTGCCATGTCATTGCTGCCATTGCGGCCATTCTGCTCGAGAAGGGCGAGGAAGTGGCGCTCGGTCAGTGGTCAGAGAGCGGTTTTGCGGTACTCACGGCACTGCATACCGAGGCCGATGACCTGCGGGTGAGGCGTTGGGCGGCACAGGCACGCGAAACGCTCTGGTGCATGGCCGATCCCCAGGCGCGAAACCTTCACCAGGCGCTTCGCAGTCGACTCGAAGAGGCCCCGGTGCGTAAGCGCCGACGCCTCGATGTGTCCGATCAGGTGGACGATGACCACCTGGGTCGCGTGTTGAGTGCACTCACGCAAGACAACTTCGGCCTGGATGCCAGCCGCACCTCAGGCAAGCTCTCGTTTCAGCGCTGGGAGCGCTTTCGTTTTCGGCTCTGGCGAGCCTGGTACGAGTTCATGCACTCCTCGCCCGACAAGCGCCAGGCGGGACATCACACCATCGGTCGGGTCTACTATGGTCTCTTGCAGGTACCCTCGGCGCGCATGTCCGAGCTGAGCCCCACCAAGGTGCCCGGCGAGCCCCTGCACATGAGCGATGAGGACGGCTGGCGGCCCTACTTGCCCCTGGTGGACCAGGTGATATCCAGCCTGGATCAGTCCTGGCCGACCCGGCCGATGAAGGTCTACACGAGCGAGGGCGTGACCGAGATCACGCCTCCCAGCGGGCTTTTCTCTCGTCTCCGTGCACGATTGAAGCTCACTTTCCGGTTTGCCCAATATGCCCGGCTGCGCAACTGGGAAGCCGACAGCGGCGGGGCGCCCAACGGGTATCTTGTGGCGCTTCAGGCGTTGGGTTTCCGGGTCGGCTTTCGCACCCATACCGATCCCGAGGCCAGGCCATTGCCCGCCGATCCGGCGGTGCAGCGCTTCTTTCCCGCCCTTGCCTTCCCTCCGCTGCTTCTCGGCTGGTGGCAGGAGTACACGGACTACTTCGTGTCCGTGTACCAGAACTCCCTTCGACAGCTGAGCGTCTTTCTGGCGGGCATGCTCGCCTTGTTCGTCGGGCGGCATGTCTATGTCAACCTGACCACACGCCGTGCCCGCAACAAGTTGCCGTTGGTGATAGGTGGTTGGGGAACGCGGGGAAAGTCGGGCACTGAACGCCTCAAGGCCGCGCTATTCAATGGTCTCGGCTTTCATGTGATCTCCAAGACGACGGGCTGTGAGGCGATGTTCCTGCACGGCTACAGCCACCGCGATCTTCAGGAGATGTTCCTGTTCCGGCCCTACGACAAGGCCACCATCTGGGAGCAGGCGGACCTGGTAAAGCTGTCCAGAAAACTGGATGCCGATGTGTTTCTCTGGGAGTGCATGGGGCTTACACCCTCCTATGTGCGTATCCTCCAGAAGCAGTGGATGCGTGACGACATTTCCACCATCACCAATACCTACCCCGACCACGAGGATATCCAGGGCCCGGCAGGCATCGATATCCCCATCGTCATGACCGAGTTCATACCTCGCAAGTCCACCCTGATCACCAGTGAAGCGGAGATGTTGCCGATTCTGCAGCAGGCTTCCGATAAGCTCGGCACGAAGTGCTATCACATCGGCTGGATCGAGTCCGAGCTCCTGCCCGGCGATACCCTGTCCCGTTTTCCCTACGAGGAGCATCCCACCAATATTGCCCTGGTGCTGCGTATGGCCGATGAGTTCGACATTCCCCACCTGTTCGCCCTCAAGGCCATGGCCGACCACGTGATTCTCGATCTCGGCGTACTCAAGGTCTATCCCCTAGCCCATGCCCGGGGGCGCAAATTGCAGTTCACCAACGGCATGTCCGCCAACGAGCGTCTGGGGGCGCTGGGCAACTGGAACCGGTTGGGATTCGACAAGCAGGACCCGGAAGCCGAGCCCGGTATCTGGGTCTCGACGGTGATCAATAACCGGGCCGATCGTGTGGCCCGGTCACGGGTTTTTGCCGACATCCTGGTCAACGATATCGGCGCGGATCATCATTTTCTCATCGGCACTAATCTCGAGGGCCTGATGGGCTACATCGAGGAATCCTGGCAGGTTCGTCGGGAGGAAACCACGCTCTGGCCGCGCTCCCAGGATAACCCCGACCCGTCAGTAGAATGGCTGCGCCTGGCACGACAAATGAAGGTCTCCGTCACCGAGCAGGCGGTACTCGGCAGGCTCTCGGCGATGCTCGAAGGCCTGGGAGTGGCCCATGATCCACAGGTGCTGGCAGACAACCTGGCTGATCCCGGCGACTACCTGCAGGGCCTCGCGAAGCAGGTGCCCGAACACGAGAACGAGAATGAGCACGCGGCCGAAAAAGCGTCGTTAGCTCGCCATCTCGAGACGATTCTTGCCCATCACCTGACCTGCTATCGGGAATGGCAGGAATTCAGCGAGCTCGAGCAACGTATCGCCAGGGACCCGGCTCACTCGGAGGCTCTCGATGAGCAGGTCCGAGACCTGCTCTGGACGTGGTTCAGAAGTCGCATCGAGATCGTGCGCTCGCCCTTCGTGACCGGTGAGCAGCTGGTCAACATGATTTGCGAGCAGACACCGCCAGGCTACACCAACCGTATACTCGGCATGCAGAACATCAAAGGACCAGGGCTTGACTGGGTTTACCGCTGGCAGGCCTGGGACAAGATTCATGCCGCAGGGGAGATGATCCTCAATGGCAATCGCGGTGAAGCCATCCGTGGCCTGCAGTTTCTGGCAAGCTTTCAGGAATACGGTCTGCTCTCGGCCGAGTATATGCAGGATCTGCTGCGAAGGGCGCGTGAGTTGCCGGTAGCTCAGAGCGAGAGCTTCCAGGCAGAACTGCGCTTAATTGCCGCCAACCTCGAAGCCAGAAACAAGCCCGCGGAAGAAGAAGGGCAATCGCCCAGTGAGCCAACAGGCGGCCTCTGGTTGACCGTTGTGACCTGGGTGGAGAAGTTTCTCGACGTGGGCGACGCCGTGAAGCGTCGACGCAAGGCCGACCGTATCTATCGTGACATGGTGACCAAGCGCATCAGTACGGCTCGGGCCGCCGATGAACTGCAGTATCTGACCAAACGACAGAAGGGGGGCTGGTTGGTGCAGCGTTGACCTGCCCTAGGGAGAGAACTCCCGGCAACATTCGACGAAACCGGCACGGCGAGCATGCCATATAGAGCATGAACGTTATTCTGGCCACGGCGATGGGCGAGGACGCCGAGGTTGTCCGCTCACCGCTGCCAGCTACACTGAGAGGTGCCAGCGCCAGGAAGTGGGCATGTTTGCTCGCTTTCGTGATTCGCCGGCTAGGAGTGCATCGTGCGAAATATCATCTATCTCATTGGCTTGGCCGTGGTGGTGCTGTTCATCCTGTCCTTGCTTGGACTGATCTGACCCGCCCCCATTCCCGTCGCAGCCATAAGGGCTGAGGTTGCGTCCGGTCCAGCGATTTCACGCCACTCATTCCCCTTCCAGCATGCCTTCGATGAGGGCATGCAGCTCATGTTGGAACTGTCCACCAGGAGAGGGCGGACGGGGATCTGCCGTGATGGCGACGGTGAGTTTTCGCTCGGGAATGACGTAGAGCGCCTGGCCACCATACCCCCTGCCGTAGTAGACCCGCTCATCGGCCTGGGTCGTGATGAACCACCCATAGCCGTAGCCGTCGCCGGTCCAGGCGGAGGTACCGCGTGCTTCCCAGGAGGCCTCGATCCAGCCCTCCGGCAGCACCCGGGTGCCATCAATCATGCCGTCGTTGCGATAGAGCTCCCCGATCTGGATCAGTGCCCGGGGCGAGAGCCGCATGTCATTGCCGCCGAAGTAGACCCCCTGGGGATCGCGGGGCCAGGCGGGGATGGTAATGTCCAGCGGCTCGCCCAGCAGCCGCCTTGCCAGCGCCAGGGTGCTCTCTCCACTGGCTCGGGTCAGTGCCGCCGAGAGTAAATGGCTGGACCCAGTGGAGTAGAGCATGCGTCCGCCCGGCTCATCGACGAAGGGGCGGGTCAGGGCATCGTGCACCCAGTCGGGACTGGCCACCCAGGCGGCATAGTTGCCACCGGAGGTTCGCTCCAGCCCCGCCTGCAGCGACAGGAGGTGCCCGACAGTGATCTCGTATACGCGAGGATCTGCCCCGTCCGGCACCCGATCGCCCAACAACTCGGCAACCGGCTGCTCAAGGGAGTCGATTATCCCTTCCTTGATGGCGGCGCCGACCAGTGCCGCCAGTACCGTCTTGGAGAGTGACTTGATGTTGGCCGGTTGGTCGACCCCGGGTCCGGCTAGATGGCGTGCCAGAACGATATTTCCGCTTTCGGCCACGACCAGTGCGTGTAGCCTATCCAGTTCCGCTGCTCGTGCCTCAAGACGGGTCAGGTCGTTGGCCTGCAGGCGTGAGCCTCCCGCCTTTTCGTCAGCCGCTGCGTGGCAAGTCAATACCAGGGTCAGCATAATGAGCATAATCGACGGGAATCGGGGGCGTTCTCTCCGATACAATTCCGGCAGGGACATTCGGTATCTCCCTTGATGTGTTGCGCTTCCAGGGTAGCCGTTCAGGGCAAGAGGCGACGATCGATGTCCCGGCAGGAACCCCCGGTGCACTTCTTTCTCCTCTGTATAGAGACACCATGGCAAAATTCGAAGAGATCGGCACGGCGAGCATTCCCGGTCAGGGCGGCGAGCTGCGGCTGCTGCAGCGTAATGATGAGTTCTCGATCCGTATCGCCGGCAAGTCTGGAGAGCTGATGAACACTCGCCTGCATGGTTCCGAGGATGCCCTGGCGGAACTGGCCTGCGAGCGACTCGCCGACTGCACCGGGGTCCGTGTGCTGATTGGCGGGCTGGGCATGGGCTTTACCCTGGCCGCGGCGCTGAAGATGCTGGGCCAGGACGCCGAGGTCGTTGTCGCCGAGCTGGTGCCGGGAGTGGTGGAATGGAACCAGGGTCCGCTCGGTGACGCCGCGGGTCGTCCCCTTGACGATCCTAGAACCCGCGTCAGCCTGGGGGACGTCGGCGAGTTGTTGCGCCGCGAGACCGACGGCTTCGACGCCATCATGCTTGACGTGGACAATGGCCCCGAGGGGCTGACCCGCCGCGAAAACGATTGGCTCTATTCGCCCCGCGGGCTTGCGGCGGCCCAGCAGGCGCTACGACCCGAGGGGGTGCTGGCGGTCTGGTCGGCAGGTCAGGACCCGGCGTTCACCGAGCGGTTGCGGCGCGTCGGGCTGCTGGTCGAGGAGGTCACGGTGCGTGCCCATCGCCCCGGCAAGGGCGCCAAGCATCGGATCTGGCTGGCATACTGAGGCCCCTTACTCTCCTGCCGGCACTAGTCTCCACTCATCATTCACTCTGAAAGGCCAACGCATGCTGGAACTCTCTCGTCAGGTGAATATCCCCGATCACGAGATCGAGATGCAGGCCGTGCGCGCCCAGGGGGCTGGCGGCCAGAACGTCAACAAGGTTGCCAGCGCCATCCATCTGCGCTTCGATATCCAGTCGTCCAGCCTGCCCGAGGGCTTCAAGGAAAAACTGCTGGCCCTGGGCGACCAGCGCATTACGCGCGACGGGGTGGTGATCATCAAGGCCCAGGCTCATCGTACCCAGGAGCGTAATCGCGCCGAGGCCCTGGCGCGGCTCAAGGCGTTGATCAAGAGCATCATGTATGCACCGAAGAAGCGCGTTGCCACTCGTCCCAGCAAGGGCGCCAAGCAGCGGCGACTGGACAGCAAGAAGAAACGCGGTCGGCACAAGGCCTTGCGCGGCAAGGTTGAGACCTGACGTTGACTGGACGTCGATGATCGGGTGGCGACGTCTCACCGGGCGTGTATGCTGAAAGTCGTGACGACGTAAGGCTGGCCTTCCTTGGCCGGCGACATCCAACCACTCAGGGGGATACATCGATGGCCGATTCGTCGATGAGTGAGCTGTTTAAGGACAACCGTGTCAAGGGCCTGGCGGCCGTGGCGGTGGTCGCCATCATCTGGGCCCTGGTTGCCCAGTCCAGTGTCAGTTCCAGTAATGAGGCTCGTGAATCGCTGCAGACACAGTTCGAGAATATCCAGGCCGAGCTCGAGAGTGTCCAGGCAGATAATGAGGCCTTGACCGGTCGCGTCGAGGCGTTGCGCGACTCCGCCGGCAACGTCGATGACCTGGCAGAGCAGCGCAGCGAGCTCGATCAGCAGATTCAGACCGCCGAGTCGGAGCTCGCGACGACCCAGGAGCAGGAGGCAGAAGCCCAGGCGAGACTGGAAGAGGTCCAGACCTCGATCGCCACTGCCGAGGACGAGCTGACCAGCCGTCAGGCCGGCCTGGCGGAGGCCGAAGAGGCGCTGGAAAACCTCCAGCAAGAGCAGCAAGAGGTGGCCCAGGCTCGCGACGAGGCTCAGGCTTCGGCTCAGGAAGCCCAAGAGGCTCGTCAGGCCGCCGAAGCGGATCGTGAGCAAGCCGAGGCGGCCCGTCAAGAGGCCGAGCAGGAGCGCAGCGAGGCGATCACTGCCCGTGACGAAGCCCGTGCCGAGCTCGAGGGGCTGCAGGAGGAGATCGCGTCGGCCGAGGATAAACTGGCCAGCCTCAACGACGAGATCGCCGCCAGGCAGGAAGAGCGTGATGCCCTTCAGCAGGAGATCAGCGAGCTCGAGGCCAGCCGCAACGAGGCGAGCGAGGCGCTGGAGACCACCCGCGGTGAACTGGAAGATGCCAGATCAGAGCTCGTTCAGGCTCGCGAGATGTTCAAGGACCTCGAGCTCGCTATCCAGCTAGGTCGTGACGAGGTTGCCAAGATCGAGTCTCAGATCGAGTCGCGCCAGTCCCAGCTCGAGCGCCTGCAAGGACAGCTCGATACCTGGCGCAACGAGCTGTCACGTCTGGAGGAGAGCGTAGAGACCGAGGGCGGTAACAACGCTGCCGGCCAGCAGCAGGCCAGTGCCCAGCAAGACGACAATGCTACTGCGGGTCAGCAACAGGGCGAAGCCCAGGAAAGTGGCAACGCTGACGCCAGCCAGCAGCAGGCCGATGCCCAGGAAGCTGGCAACGGTGACGCCGACCAGCAGGAGACAGAGACCCAGGAAGACGGCAACACCGACTGACCCTATTCGCGGGACGGTCTATCAGCCACGACGGCGAGCCATCGGCTCGCCGTCGTGCGTTGGCAGGCATTGCATGGCAGGGCGACCAGCCGGGTATACTGGCACTTCATGCCGCTTGCGTGGCAACCCCAACTGCAGAAGGAGCAAGTCGTGATCGAAGGGGTCAAGCATATCGTCGCCGTGGCATCCGGCAAGGGCGGGGTGGGCAAGTCCACCGTCACCGTCAATCTGGCCCTGGCCATGGCCGCCGAAGGCTATCGGGTGGGCATCCTGGATGCCGACATCTACGGTCCCAGCCAGGCCCAGATGCTGGGAGTGGGCGAGGGCGTGCGTCCCCAGTCCGCTGGTGAGAACCGCTTCAAACCGCTCGAGGCCCATGGCATCCAGGCCATGTCCATGGCCTTTCTGGTTGACATCCGCGAACCCATGGTCTGGCGCGGGCCGATGGTCGCCGGCGCCTTCCAGCAGATGCTCACCCAGACCGTCTGGGACGATTTGGACTACCTGTTCATCGACATGCCGCCGGGTACCGGCGACATCCAGCTGACCCTGGCCCAGAAGGTGCCGGTGGACGGCGCGGTGATCGTCACCACGCCCCAGGACATTGCCCTGCTGGACGCGCGCAAGGGCATCGAGATGTTCCGCAAGGTCAATGTGCCGGTGCTCGGGGTCGTGGAGAACATGAGCCTGCACATCTGCTCCAACTGTGGTCACAGTGAGCCGATCTTCGGTGAGGGTGGGGGCGAGCGCATCGCCCAGGAGTACGAGACCCAGGTGCTCGGTCGCCTGCCACTTACGCTGTCGATCCGCGAACAGGTGGATGGCGGTCGTCCCACCGTGGTGGCCGAACCGGAGGGAGAGGTGGCCACCAACTTCCGCAACATGGCGCGCCAGGTCGCGGACCAGATCAGCGGCCAGGGCGCCGAGGGGCCGGAGATCTCCTTCAGCGAGTGAGATAGCAGGGCCATAGCAGTTACGTACAGCGAGGGGCGCCGGGGGCAAGCCTAAGAGGAGGTCCTACGCCATGGATGGTGTCAGTAGCGCCCAAGGACGGGTTCACAGCGCCTCTTCGCAGGCTTGTTGCCGGACCAGCTCCGAGTAACAGGCCTATCTGTAATAGCCCTAAACGAGAGGGCTCCCGCCGTGACCTTCCCCGCCGGGGTCGCTATGATGTGGCCCCGTTTTTCGTCTGTTTACCTAGTTACAGTTCAGGACGCTTCGATGAGCATCAAATCCGACAAGTGGATACGCCGCATGGCCGAACGGGAAGGCATGATCGAGCCTTTCGAGCCCGAGCAGGTCCGCTACGAGAACGAGCGGCGGGTGATCTCCTACGGGACGTCCAGTTACGGCTACGATGTACGCTGCGCCGACGAGTTCAAGGTCTTTACCAACATCCACTCCGCGGTGGTTGATCCCAAGGGGTTCGACGAGAAGAGCTTCGTCGACATCAAGGGCGATGTCTGTGTGATCCCCCCCAACTCCTTCGCCCTGGCGCGTACCGTGGAGTACTTCCGCATCCCGCGAAGCGTGCTGACCATCTGCCTGGGCAAGTCCACTTATGCCCGGTGCGGCATCATCGTTAACGTCACACCTCTGGAGCCAGAGTGGGAAGGGCATGTGACCCTGGAGTTCTCCAACACCACCAATCTCCCGGCGCGCATTTATGCCAACGAGGGGGTGGCGCAGATGCTGTTCCTGGAATCCGACGAGATCTGCGAGACCTCCTACAAGGACCGCGGCGGCAAATATATGGGGCAGCGAGGCGTGACGTTGCCCAGGACGTGACAGCGCCAAGCTGAAAGCGCCGAGCCGCCAAGCTGTCCGGAGACGGGCGCGGGTAGCGAGGCTGAAGCGCGAAACCCCACCGGGCTAAGCCTGGCGGGGTCTCTTGCTACTTGGACCTAGACTCCGCTTGGCCGCTTGGCCGCTTGGCCGCTTGGCCGCTTGGCCGCTGTCAGTCCTCGTCCAGCTCCTCGGCGGCATCGGCGTGAGAAAGCCGCATGCCGGTGGGTGGCAGGGCAACGCCGTCAATGGTGGCAGTGTCACCCTTGAGCTGCAGACGTCCCTCGAGGAACCAGCGCACGGCGATCGGGTAGATCAGATGCTCACGGGCCTGAACCTTGGCTTGAAGGCTATCTTCCGTGTCGTCTTCGGTGACAGCTACCTCAGCCTGCAAGGCAACCGGCCCGCCATCCAGCTTCTCGGTGACGGAATGCACGCTGCAGCCGTGCACGGCCACACCATCGCTCAGGGCGCGGGCGTGAGTACGCAGCCCGGTGTAGTCAGGCAGCAGCGAGGGGTGGATGTTGAGCATCCGCCCCAGGAAGCGGTTGACGAAGCGCGGCGTGAGAATGCGCATGAAGCCGGCAAGCACGATCAGGTCGGGTTCGTGACGCTCGATGACCTTGATCAGGGCGCCGTCGAAGGCGTCGCGGCTGTCATACTCACGATGGGGCAGGGCCACGGCATCGATCCCTGCGTCCCGGGCACGCTTCAGGCCATAGGCATTCGGCTGATTGGAGATCACCGCGACGATCTCGCCGCCCAGGGCGTCGTGTTCCTGGGCATCGATCAGCGCCTGCAGGTTGCTGCCGCTGCCCGAGATCAGCACCACCACCCGTCGTGACTCGCTGGGTTCGGGGGTGAAGGCGTTCAGGGTGTCGCTCTGGTAGTCGGTGCTACTCATTCCTTCACGTTCTCCAGCTTGACCTGCTCTTCGTCATCGCCCCGCGCGATGATCTCACCGATACGGCGCACCGACTCGCCCTGGGCCTGCAGGTGGGCACGGGCCTGGTCGGCCTTTTCCGCCGGGACCACAATCACCATGCCGATGCCGCAGTTGAGCACGCGGTGCATCTCATGCTCATCGACGTTGCCTTGCTGCTGGAGCCAATCGAAGACTGCCGGGCGTGTCCAACTCGACGCATCAACACGCGCTGCCAGGGTTTCGGGCAGCACGCGGGGAATGTTCTCGAGCAGGCCGCCGCCGGTGATGTGCGACAGGGCATGTATCGGCGTGTCGGTTTCCTTGAGCAACGACAGCAGGGGCTTGACGTAGATGCGGGTGGGGGCAAGCAGCGCCTCGCCCAACGACCGGCCGTCGATGGCAGTGTCCAGCGAGGCCTCGCTGACCTCGAGAATCTTGCGGATCAGCGAGTAGCCATTCGAGTGCGGGCCGGAAGAGGCCAGCCCCAGCAGCACATCACCCTCGCCGACCTTCTTGCCATCAATGATCTCGGACTTTTCCACCACACCGACGCAGAAGCCGGCGAGGTCATAGTCGCTTCCCTCGTACATGCCGGGCATCTCGGCGGTTTCGCCGCCCACCAGGGCGCAGCCGGCCTGCTCGCAGCCCTCGCCGATACCGGTCACCACGTCGGCGGCGATATCCACGTCGAGCTTGCCCGTGGCATAGTAGTCGAGGAAGAACAGCGGTTCCGCGCCGGCCACCACCAGATCGTTGACGCACATGGCCACCAGATCGATGCCGATGGTGTCGTGACGACCGAGGTCCATGGCCAGGCGCAGCTTGGTGCCGACGCCATCGGTGCCGGATACTAGCACCGGCTCCCGATAGCCCGTCGGCAGCTCGCACAGGGCACCGAAACCGCCCAGGCCGCCCATCACCTCGGGGCGGGTCGTGCGTTTGGCAACGCCCTTGATGCGGTCGATCAGGGCATTGCCGGCATCGATGTCGACACCGGCGTCCTTGTAACTGAGCGATGCCCCGCTCGGGCGATGGGTGGAATCGGTCATGACGCTTCCTGTATGAGAATGGCGGTCGCGATGCCTGTCGCAAGACGCGCAGCGGCCAAGTGGTGGAAGCAAATTGTAGCATCACGACGCGCGGCTGGCAGCCCGCCAGATGCGCCGACACAGGGAGGAGACGGATGCACAGGCAGTGGTGGGTGGTGGCCGCGGTGGCGGCGCTGGGGCTATGGTTCCTGGTCAGTATCGAGCCGGTGCTGATGCCCTTTTTCGTCAGCATGATCCTGGCCTACCTGGGAGATCCCCTGGCCGACCGCCTCGAGGCACGCGGCCTCTCGCGGCGCCTGGCGGTCTCGCTGGTCTTCCTGCTGCTGACGCTGGTCATCGTGCTCACCCTGCTGCTGGTAGTACCGATACTCGGCCGACAGCTAGGTCAGCTGGTCGAATCGCTGCCGGCGGTGCTCAACTGGCTCCAGCAGACCGTGGTGCCGCGTATCCAGGCACTGACAGGCATGGATCTTTCTACCGACTTCGACCAGATGCGCCAGGCGGTCGTCGACAACTGGAAGGAGACCGGGACCTTCGCCGCCAGCCTGCTGGCCCAGGCCTCTCGTTCTGGCTTGGCGCTGGTCGTCTGGATTGGCAACCTGGCGCTGATTCCGGTGGTGACCTTTTACCTGCTGCTGGACTGGGACGTCTTGGTCGCCAAGCTGCGTGGCTCGCTGCCGCGCAGCTGGGAGCCTGCCACTGTGCGCCTCGCCGGCGAATGCGACGAGGTGTTGTCCGCCTTCCTGCGCGGCCAACTTATCGTCATGCTCTGCCTGGGGGTGATCTATGCAGTAGGACTGACCTTGCTCGGCGTGCGTTTTGGCCTGCTGATCGGGATGCTCGCAGGGCTGTCCAGCATCGTGCCCTATCTCGGCGTGATCGTGGGGATATCCGTGGCCGGTGTGGTGGCGTTCTTCCAGTTCGGCGACTGGCTGATCCTGCTCGGCGTTGCGGGGGTGTTCGGTTTCGGTCAGTTGGTCGAGAGTGTGGTGCTGCAGCCCAAGCTGCTCGGAGACAAGATCGGCCTGCACCCGGTGGCCGTGATCTTCGCCGTGCTGGCCGGGGGCCAGCTGTTCGGATTTACCGGCGTGTTGCTGGCGCTGCCCGTGGCTGCCGTGGTGATGGTGGTGTTGCGTTATCTCCACGAGCACTATAAAAACAGCACCTTGTATGACGCCGGACGTCAACGTAGCCACGACGAGGAGTCGCCATGAGTCGAGCACCCACGCAATTGCCGCTGGGCGTGGGACTGCGCGACGATGCTACCTTCGCCAACTTTCACCCCGGGGCCAATGCGATCCTCGTCGACCGGCTCGTGCACCAACTCGACGATGACGGTGAGCCCTTCCTCTATGTATGGGGCGTCTCCGGCACCGGACGCAGCCACTTGCTGCAGGCTTCGTGCCATTCGGCCTCCGACCATGGCTACCGGGCGCTGTACCTGCCCCTTGCGGAGCTCGGACACTTTCCGCCGCTGATGCTCGAGGAGATCGAGCGCCTGGATCTGGTGGCGATCGACGACCTCGAACATGTGGTGGGGCGCAAGCGCTGGGAGGAAGCGCTGTTCCATGCCTTCAACCGCCTCCGGGATGCCGGCAAGCGCCTGGTGATTGCCGCCGAGGTACCCCCGCGAACGCTGCCGGTTAAACTGCCTGATCTGGCCTCACGACTCACTTGGGGCATGACCTTCCAACTGCAGGGGCTGGATGATGCCGGGCGCATGGCAGCGCTTAAGCTGCGGGCGCGGGGACGCGGCATGCAAATGCCCGACGAGGTGGCTCGCTACATCCTGCACCGCGGCTCGCGACGCCCGGATGTCCTCTTCGAGACCCTGGAGGTCCTGGATCGCGCCTCGCTATCTGCCCAGCGCAAGCTGACCATTCCCTTCGTCAAGCAGGTGTTGGGCTGGTAGAGGTGTATGGCGCGCGTCGCTCTAGCCAGCCCCGCTGCAGAGTTGCTCAGCACTGAAACGGTAAGAGTAAAGGATGTCCTTTGTCAGGAAGCCATAGCGAGACAGCGTCTGCTGCCATTCTCCATAGCGCTTCTCTTCCTCCAAAGCCTCGTTCACTGCGTCACGCAGGTCATCGGCATCCCGGGGGAAGGCAAAGCCACCGAAGTAGCGTATCTCTTGCCCGTTAATCACCGGATCTTTGAAATTGAATTCAGCTTCTACCTGCGGACTCATCTCCTCCATGGCTGCGACGGTCATCCCGGTGGCGGCGAAGGCGTCAGCCCGACCCCGGACGATGGCGTCGATAGCTTCCGGGAGACGCTGCACCGTGACGATCCGGTCCGGATCGACGCCCAGAGCAATGAACATGTCCTGGGTCACCGTACCCTCCTGGACGGCAACGCGGATGGTGTCTGAGCGTTCAACGAAGTCCTCGTAGGCCCGAATGCCGTTGGGGTTGGAGGCCAGCACCAGCAGCCCTTCGCCGTAGGAGGTATTGGGGTCCGAGAAGAGCACGCGCGCACAGCGTTCAGGCATGATGGCCATTTCCGCCGCGGCCATGTCGAAGCTCTCGGCTTCGAGCCCCGGGATGAGCTTGCTGAATTCGGTCTCGACCCATTCGATCTCCTCGATACCGAGATCTTCCAGGATACGTTGAGCGACCTCCGGGCCGACGCCGAGTGCCTTGCCCTGCTCGTTGAGGTAGCCATAGGGTTTCTCGTTGGCGACGGCAATGCGGATCATCCCGCGATCCTGGATCTCCGCGAGGGTAGCGGCCTGCAGCCCGGAGGTGGCCAGTAGGGCAGCGAGAGTGCCGACCAATAGGGACGGTCTTCCAATAGTAGAAAGAGTGTTGTGTGTCATGGTTATCAGCCCCGCGTAGCGTTGTTCCGCTCCGTTTAGCGTCTCTGATCATCCGGTATGGGTCGTGGCGCCGATTGGAGCCAGAACGGTATGTGAAGGGCCATGATCCGTGGCGTCTGTGTGATGAAGCCATCATGGCGTTGTCTCCGCCAACTCTCGCTGGAGATGTATTTAGCGTAGAAGTGACGTTGATGGGATGCTGGCTGCCGGCAATCGCTATCGCATATCACTGACAATGATTGTCGGTGATGTCTTACACAAGTCGGGTAAAGCTCACACTAACGGTGGCAGGAAACTCAGCGTCTGGCGCTCATTATGGCCCCATCATCGATCAGGGGCCTTGTTGCGTTGAAGCGCATAGAAGCAGGGCTCAGTTCCCGCGGTTGCACAACCATTCGGTGTCGAAGCGGAAGGCATTGAGGATGTCATCCTGGGTAAAGCCGTGTTCTCTCAACGTGTCTTCCCAGGCCTGGGTGTTGCGATAGTCGAGGAGCACCTCATCGAAGACGTCACGAAGCGTCTCCGCCTCCTGCGGGAAGGTGAAGGCGCCCCAGCTGCGGACTATTTCACCGTCCACCACGGGGTCGACGAAATCCTGCACGACCTCGACTTCCTGGCTCTGGGCATCCAGCTGGCTGACCGTCAAGCCCGTGCCGGCATAGGCGTCGGCCTGGCCATCGAGGATGATGTCGATGGCCGCGGCATTGGCGTTGATCACTTCGATACGCGACTCGGGAACGCCGAGTGACTCGAGGATGCCGATCTGAGTCGCGCCGTCGAGGACCGCCACGCGGATATCCTCGCGCTCGGCAAAGTCGCTGTAGGCGTTGATCTCTTCGGGGTTGGCGGCCCGGATCAGCAGGCCTTCGCCGTAGGAGGTGTTGGGCGCCGAAAAGAGGACTCGCTCACAGCGTTCGGGACGAATAGCCATCTCGGCAGCGGCCATGTCGAATCGATCTGCCTCAAGGCCATCGATCAGGTCGCCGAATTCCACGACCTGCCACTCGATCTCCTCGATGCCCAACTGCTCGAGTACGTACCGAGCCACTTCGGGCCCTGCACCTTTTCCCTCGCCGTTCTCGTCAAGGTACCCGTAGGGCACTTCATCCGCCACGGCGATACGAATGCTGCCTCTCTCGCGCAACTCGTCAAGCGTTGCCGCACCGGCGTCGGCGCTGAATGCCAGGGACACCATGATGGTCAGCCCTGCCACGCTCCGGCCACCATAGCGCTTGGCGAGCTTTCCGGATATGTCCATCGTCGTCACTCCTGGAGCCAGAGCCGCACCGGCTACCGGTGCGGCATTCGATCTTCAGCATAGAAGCCCGGTATGGCGGCTGCCATCTGCATGCGGCTCACCGGCTTAATTCGATGCTTCGCGACTGGCCATTGCCCAGACTGACCTGTTGGATGATGACGCGGGTCTCGCCGGTGGATGGATCCTTTCCGCTACCCGAAACATAGAACTCACCGGCAGGCAGGCCGGCAAGGCGGAAGTAGCCGTTGCCGTCGGTACGGGTGGTGTGGGTGTACTCGCGAGCCCGGGGATCCGCGCGCTCCACGGCGCGTCCCGCGAGGGCCTGCTCGGCGGCCTCGGCGGAGTAGGTGGTCACCGGGGCGACCGAGACGCCCGCGTTAGCCACCGGGCGACCGCCCAGCAGCAGGCGTCCGCTGATCACGCCGCTACCGCTCTTCTCCAGAGTGGCATACTCTTCGGCGGGGAATGCCACCTGGCGGGCGACCCGGTCGGTAGTGGAAGGGCGCTCGGCTCGTTCGGTCTCGCGTGTCTCGCGTGTCTCCCGTGGCATCTCCGTGCCACGCTCGATGACTTCGACACGTTCGCGTTGACCGGCGGGATAGCGCGGTTCGATGATCTGGCAGCCGGCCAGCGTGATCGCCAGCAGGGCGGGAAGGATCCAGCGTGTCATCTTGAGTCTCCCGGAGGGGGGACAATACCCCGTGTCCGGTGAGCATAACGCAAAAGGGCCGCCGATCATCGATCGGCGGCCCTTTTTGCTATCAAGAAGGCGCCGGCATTGCCGGCGCCGTCAGGCTTACTTGGCTGCCTTGGTGGCAGTCTCGGTAGCCTGCTTGACGTTGTCTTCGGCCAGCTTCTGGCTCTGCTGCACGAAGTCCTGCTGCAGAGAGACGACCTTCTCGGTGTCGCCCTTCAGACGCTCGGTCAGGTCCTTGGCGACCTTCTGCTGGCCTTCCATGTAGGTGCGCAGGCCTTCGGCATCCTTGACGTTCAGCAGGCTGCGCAGCTGCGCCAGACCGGTGTCGGAGTAAGCCTTGCTGGCGTCCAGCTGGGCGTTGACCAGCTTCTCGGTGTAGTCCACGGACAGGGCGGCATAGGCGCGAGCCGGGCCGAAGAACATGGATTCGAACTGCTCAGTGAACTGCTTGGTGTCGAAGTTTTGCATCGTGAGTCCCTCCCAGGGATTTCGGATCAATTCGAAGGCCGTGGCGGTCTGCCGATGCCTTCTGCGTCTCTGTTGCAATGCACAATAGCAAAGTGATTGGTGCAGTGCAACATCCTTTCTTTCTTTTTCTCGTCGAGAGGTCTCTTGCAAGGCCGGCCGCCTGACGCCATGTTGAGTGGAGCATCAATTACCCCGAACACGAGGAGCCGTACATGAGCGACCATCGCATCGAGCGCGACAGCATGGGTGAACTGGAGGTGCCGAAAGAGGCCCTCTATGGCGCCCAGACCCAGCGCGCCGTGAATAACTTTCCCGTCTCCGGCCAGCCGATGCCGCCCGCCTTCATCCATGCCATCGCCCGTATCAAGCTGGCGGCGGCTCGGGTCAACCGCGAGCTGGGCCTTCTCGACGATGCGCGGTCCCGGGAGGTCGTCGCCGCCGCCGAGAAGATCCTCGCGGGACATCTCGACGACCAGTTTCCGGTGGATGTCTTCCAGACAGGCTCGGGCACCTCAAGCAACATGAACGTCAACGAGGTGATCGCCCGGCAGGCCAGTAGTGACGGGGTCGAGGTCGGCGCCAACGACCACGTCAACATGGGGCAGTCGAGCAACGACGTGATCCCCACGGCGATCCATGTGTCTGCTGCGCTCGCAGTGAGCGGTCAACTGCGTCCGGCCCTGGAGCACCTGCGCGAGACCATTGACGCAAGGGCCGCGGAGCTCGACGACGTGGTCAAGACCGGGCGCACCCACCTGATGGACGCCATGCCGCTGCGCATGAGCCAGGAACTGGGAGGCTGGTCGAGCCAGGTGGGGCAGGCCATCGAGCGCCTGGACAGTGCCCTGGTGCGGCTGTGTCGCCTGGCCCAGGGCGGTACGGCGGTGGGCACCGGCATCAACGCCCATCCCGAATTCGCCGAGCGTATGGCGCGCGACCTGAGCGCGCAGACCGGCCTGTCGTTCTCGCCCAACGACAGTTTCTTCGCCAGCCTCGGCGCTCAGGACGCCGCGGTCGAACTCTCCGGGCAGCTCAGGGGCCTGGCCTGCGTGGTCATGAAGATCGCCAACGACCTGCGCTGGATGAACTCCGGGCCCTTGGCCGGACTGGGCGAGATCGAGCTCGAGGCCCTGCAGCCCGGCAGCTCGATCATGCCCGGCAAGGTCAATCCAGTGATCCCCGAATCGGCCGCGCAGGCCGCTGCCCAGGTGATCGGGCTCGACACGGCGGTGACGGTGGCCGGGCAGAGCGGCAACTTCCAGCTCAACGTCATGCTGCCGTTGATCGCTAACAACCTGCTTACCTCGATCACCCTGATGACCAACACCTCGCGGCTGCTGGCCGACCGTGCCATTGCCACCTTCAAGGTGCGTCATGACAACCTCGAGGGACCACTGGCACGTAACCCCATCCTGGTCACGGCGCTGAACTCGGTGATCGGCTACGATGCCGCGGCGGCCATCGCCAAGCAGGCATATAAAGCAGGAAGGCCGATCATCGAGGTGGCCGAGGAGCAGACCGACCTGTCGCGTGAGGAACTCGAGCGCCTGCTCGATCCTGCCGAGCTGACACGGGGTGGCATCCCTGAGTAGGCCTGCGCCGGACGTGATAGCCGCCTAGAGTGCCTTGCGGCGCAGCAGGCCAGTAATCGCCTCACCGATCAACACCAGCGCGATGATGGCGATCAGGATGGTGGCGACCGTCTGCCAGGCGAAGGTATCGATGGAACCCTGCAGGATCACGCCGATGCCACCGGCCCCGACGAGCCCGAGTACCGTGGATTCTCGGATGTTGATGTCCCAGCGCAGGATGACGATGGCGAAGAACGCCGGCATCACCTGAGGGACGACGGCATAGGCGATCACCTTCGCCTTGGAGGCGCCGGTCGCTTCCATGGCTTCAACCGGTCGACGGTCGATCTCCTCGATGGCCTCGCCCATCAGCTTGCCGATGAAGCCCACCGAGCGGAACATGATGGCGAGTATCCCGGCCAGCACCCCGGGGCCGAAGATCGCCACGAACAGCAGCGCCCAGATGATGGTGTTCACCGAGCGGCTCGAGACCAGGATAAAACGTCCCAGCCACAGGCAGGCGCGATTGGGCGTGGTGTTCTGGGCGGCAATGTAGGAGACCGGCAGGGCGATGAAGACGGTCAGCAGGGTGGCAAGCGTGGCGATATGCACCGTCTCGATCATGGCATTGACGATCTCGCCGAGACGGCTCGGGTCCGGCGGCCACATGCGGCCCCCCAGGCTCGAGATCTGGTTGGGAGCATCCCAGACCCAGGGCCAGAAGATGTCGATGTCGCGCACCGCCCAGACGACCAGCATCAGCGTGACCAGCATCACGCCGTAGCGGATGAGCTGCTCCCTGGGATTGTGGCGTCGCCAGACACGATCAGCCAGCAGATCGGCGTCGTCTACCATATCTTCTTCCTTACCCAGCCGCTGACGCCTTCACTGACCAGGATCACCGCGATGATCACCAGCAGGATGGCGAAGGCGAAATCATAGTCGTAGCGCCCGAAGGCATTCATCAGGGTGCTGCCGATGCCGCCTGCCCCGACGATCCCCACTACCGCGGAGGCGCGCAGGTTGCTGTCAAGCTGATACATCGAGAGTCCCACCTGGCGCGGCAGGATCTGCGGGAAGACGGCATAGTAGAGTGTCGCCAGGTAGCCGGCGCCCGTGGCGCGCATGGCCTCCACCTGGCCCCAGTCGATCTCCTCGATCTCCTCGGCGAGTAGCTTGCCGACGAAGCCGATGGAGTAGAGGGTCAGGGTCAGGATGCCGGCGAGCGGGCCGAAGCCCACCGCGGCGACGAAGAGGATGGCGACGATGACGGGATGGAAGCTGCGCGAGACGATGATCACCGCGCGCCCTAGCAGGTAGACCGGCAAGGGCGCGATGTTGCGCGCCGCCATCACGGCGAAGGGGATCGACAGCAGCACCCCCAGCAGGGTGGCCAGGAGGGCAATTTGCAGGCTCTCCGTGAAGCCGGTCAACAGCAGGTCGAAGCGTGAGAAATTTGGCGGGAAACCGCCACCGAAGATGCGTGCCGCCCGGGGTAGCCCTTCGCTAATACGTTCCCAGTTGAAGGGCAGGGTGGCGAAGGCCCAGACCAGATAGAACACCACCACCGCCAGCAGGCCGTAGCGCAACACGGGGTTGGCGATGAAGGGGGGCTTGCGCCAGGTCCGCGGCGATGGCGCTCCGCTGCTGTCAGCTTGCATCATGGCGGGCCTCCCGGTCGGCCGATTCGGGGCCGCCCAGCGGGGTGGCGGTCTCGTCTTCCGGCGACTCGATACCGCCGTAGATGGCATCCAGCGCCTGCTTGTCGAAGTCGGCGGGGGTGCCATCGAAGATCATGGTGCCGTGACGCAGTCCGACGATGCGGTCGGTGTAGGCTCTGGCCTGAGCCACATTGTGGATGTTGATCAGCACCGGCAGCGATAACTCGCTGGCCAGACTTTGCAGCAGCACCATGATCTGTTCGGAGGTGCGAGGGTCCAGTGAGGCCGTGGGCTCGTCGGCCAGTAGCACCTCCGGTTCCTGCATCAGGGCGCGCACCACGCCGACCCGCTGTCGTTCGCCCCCGGAAAGCTCGTCGGCGCGCTTGTTGGCATACTGGGCAATGCCGACCCGTTCCATCAGCTTGAAGGCGCGCTCGATATCCGCGGCGGGGTAGCGGCGGGTGATGGCCTGGAAAAGGCTGACATAGCCAAGCCGGCCGGAGAGCACGTTCTCCATTACCGTCAAGCGATCGATCAGGTTGAAGCCCTGGAAGATCATGCCGATCTTGCGTCGGGCGCGCCGCAGGTCGCGGTGTCGAAGCGTGACGATTTCGCTGCCATTGAGCTTGATCGAACCCGAGGTGGGTTCCACCAGGCGATTGATGCATCGAAGCATGGTGCTCTTGCCGGCGCCCGAGGCACCGACGATGGCCACCACGCTGTTGTCCTCGACACTCAGGTCAAGCCCCTTGAGCACGGGCTCGTCATGACCATAGCGCTTGATCAGGTTGGATATCTCTAGCATCGGCGAGTCCAGGCGGGCGAAGGATCGACAAGACAGCGACGCCGGCCTTCCCGGGAAGGCCGGCGTCATGCTGCCAGGCGTGGATTATTCGAGATTGTCGGGCGTGTACTCGACCCCGTTGGCGTTCTGGATGGTGCGGATGACCTTCCAGTGATCCTCATAGTTGATGGGGATGAACTTCTCGACCCCCTCGAACTCCTCGCCCAGCTCGGTGCCGGCGAACTCGAAACTGAAGAAGGCTTCCTCGATCTTGTCGACCAGGTCGGGATGCAGGTTGTGGGCATAGGTGTAGGAGGTGGTCGGGAAACTGTCTGACTCGTAGATGATCTTGACGTCCTCCGGGTCATAGAGGTCGCGGGCGGCCATGCGCTCGACCACTTCCGAGGCCACCGGTGCTGCGTCATAATCCTGGGCCACCACCCCGAGCATGGATTGGTCGTGGCTGCCCGAATAGATCACCTCATAGTCCTCGCCGGGAACGATGCCCAACTCGGGGAAGAGGGCTCGCGGCGCCTGGTTGCCGGAGTTGGAGGTGGGTGAGGTGTGGGCCACACGCTTGCCCTTGAGGTCTTCCATCTCGTCGATGCCAGAGTCGACATGGGTATAGAGCTGGAGGGTGTAACCGAAGCGCCCGTCATCCGACCCCATCAGGGCGAAGGGCACGGCACCGGCCAGGTTGACGGCGAAGGGCGTCGGGCCGGTGGAGAAACCGGCGATATGCAGGCGGCCGCTACGCATCGCCTCGACCTGGGCAGAGTTGGACTGCACGGCGAAAAAGCGCACGTCTCGCTCGGTCACCTCTTCAAGGTGGTCGATGAATGGCTGCCAGATGTCGGAATAGATGGCGGGGTCTTCTACCGGCGTATAGGCAAAGATCAGGGTGTCGGGGTTGGCCCACTCGGACTTGTCGTCCGGGCGGTCGGCGACCATGTCGCCGTTCTCGTCGCAGTAGATGTCAGCCAGGTCACCGCGTTTACAGTCCTCCTGAGCCTGGACCTGGGTGGCGGCTACCAGGGCAAGCGGCAGCAGCGAGGAGAGGGCCAGCTTGGTGAGCGGGTGCTTTCGAGACCGGATGGGATGATGGATCATGGCGTGCCTCGTGAGATTATTGTTGTGCAGGACGTTCGGATATCGACATGTCGATGATTGATTCCGAATAACCTTCTTCAATCTAGAGTTCGCGACAAAACCATGTCAAACACTTTCCCCGCCGCGCTAGGCCATTGGCATAATCGCTACCTGCTGATGCGCCACGGTCACAGCCTGGCCAACCAGCAGGGGCTGATCATCAGCTCACCAGAACGTGGGCTGGCCGGCTTCGGCCTCTCTCCGCGGGGCCAGGAGCAGCTCGATGAACGGCTCGCCGATTGGCGCTGGGCGAGGCCTGACCGGATCCTGCATTCGGACTTCCTGCGCACCGCCGAGACGGCTGAACGAATTGCTCGCCACTTCGGTCTGTGGCTCGAAGCCGAGCCGCGACTGCGGGAGCGCCATTTCGGGGCATTCGAGGGTGAGGGAAGCGACTGCTATACCGAGGTCTGGGCACGTGATGCTCGTGACCCGGCCCATCGCCATAGCGGCGTCGAGGCGGTGACCGAGGTGGCTGCTCGAATGTCGGCAGTGATTACGGATCTGGAATGTCGTCATGCGGGAGAAACGATCCTGCTGATCAGTCATGGGGATCCGCTACAGATTCTGCTTACCGCGCTGGAAAGCCGCGATCTGAGCCAGCACCGCGAACGAGCGTCGCTCGAGCCGGCCAGCATCACTGTCCTGTGAGGTTGGCGTCAGGCGATATGCAGCGTCACATCGTGCTCTTTCAGTAGACGCATGATGGTCTCGGGCGGTTCGCGGTCCGTGAACAGGGCATCGAGCTGGGCCAGGTTGCCCTGGCGGACCACCGGATTACGCTGGAACTTGGAGTGGTCGGTGGCCAGGAAGATCTTGCGGGAATTGCGGATGATGGCCTGGGCGACGCGCACTTCCTGATAGTCGAACTCCAGCAGGGAGCCATCCTCGTCGATGCCGCTGATGCCGATGATACCGTAGTCGACCTTGAACTGGTTGATGAAGTCGATGGTCGCTTCGCCGATGATGCCGCCGTCACGAGAGCGGACCTGGCCGCCGGCGATGATCATGTTGAAGTCCTCCTTGTGCTGGAGGATCGCCGCCACATTGAGGTTGTTGGTGATCACCTCCAGGCCCTGGTGGTCGAGCAGTGCCTCGGCGATCACCTCGTTGCTGGTCCCGATATTGATGAACAGGGATGAATGGTCGGGGATGTGGCGAGCGAGCAGGGCGGCGATACGCTGCTTGGCCTCGAGGTTGAGGGTCTTGCGGGTCGAGTAGGCGGTATTGACGGTGCTCGATTCCAGGCCAGCGCCACCATGAACCCGGCGTATGCGCCCCTCGCCCGAGAGGGTGTTGAGGTCGCGGCGAATGGTCTGGGGCGTGACCGTGAAGTGCTCGGTGAGCTGCTCGATGCTGGCATAGCCCTGGCGGCGCAACAGCTCGATGATGGCGTCCTGGCGTTGCTGCTGGTTCATGGGGTCTCCTTGGCTTAGCGGATTCTACGCTCTTGATCCAAAGTCGAAGACACGCCAGCGTCCGGGCGTTTGAGCGGGAGGATAGGCTGGAGTAGTCTGAATGATCATAAACGAACATTAGCGGTTAAAAACGAAATCGGCACGCCAGTACAACCACAACAGGATGCTTGCCATGGCTTCATACCTTCTGGCCATCGATCAGGGCACCACCAGCTCCCGCGCCATCCTCTTTGATCGTCAGGGGCGCAGCGTCGCCACGGCGCAGCGTGAATTCACCCAGCACTTCCCCCATGATGGCTGGATCGAGCACGATCCGGAGGATATCTGGGAGACTGTGCTTACCACCTGCCGTGAGGTGCTGGTCGAGACCGGCGCCTCTACCGACGAGATCGCCGGTGTCGGCATCACCAACCAGCGCGAGACCACCCTGCTGTGGGATCGGATCACCGGTGAGCCGTTGTATAACGCCATCGTCTGGCAGGATCGTCGCACCGATGAGGCTTGCCAGAAGCTTCGCGAGGCGGGCCACCTGGAGGACGTCCAGTCGCGTACGGGACTGCTGATCGACCCTTATTTCTCGGCCACCAAGCTGGCCTGGCTGCTCGACGAAGTGCCCGATGCCCGGGCGCGCGCCGAGCGGGGCGAACTGGCCTTTGGCACCGTGGACACCTTCCTGATCTGGCGTCTTACCGGCGGTGAGGTACACGCCACCGATGCCACCAATGCCTCGCGCACCGCGCTATTCAACATTCATCAGCAGCGCTGGGATGAGGAACTGCTGGCCCTTTTCGATATTCCGAGGAGTCTGTTGCCGGAGGTCAGGGACTCCAGCGATGACTTCGGCAGGGTCGATGCCCGCTGGCTGGGGGGCGAGTTGCCCATCGCCGGCGTGGCTGGCGACCAGCAGGCCGCGCTGGTCGGCCAGGCGTGCTTTTCGCCCGGCATGGGCAAGAGTACCTACGGCACCGGCTGTTTCATGATCGTCAATACCGGGGAGACCGCCGAAACCTCGCGTAATCGCCTGCTGACCACGGTGGCCTATCGACTGAACGGCAAGCCCACGTACGCCATGGAGGGCAGCATTTTCGTTGCCGGCGCCACGGTGCAGTGGCTGCGCGATGGCCTGAAGCTGTTCGCCGATGCCGCCGATACCGAAGCCCTGGCGTGCCAGACTCGCAGTGGACACAGCGTCTATCTGGTGCCGGCCTTTACCGGCCTCGGGGCACCTCACTGGGACCCGAAAGCGCGCGGTGCCATCTTCGGCCTGACCCGCGACACCGGTATCGCCGAAATTGTTGCCGCCGGTCTCCAAGCAGTCTGCTACCAGACGCGCGACCTGCAGGTCTGCATGGATGATGACATGTCGGCATCTCCGAGCATCCTCAGGGTCGACGGCGGTATGGTGGCGAACAATTGGGTGATGCAGTTCCTCGCCGACATGCTGGGCGTCCCGGTGGACCGGCCCACTGTGCTGGAGACGACCGCCCTGGGGGCCGCCTACCTGGCCGGCCTGAGACTTGGCTGGTATCGCGACCTCGACGAGATCGCCGAGCTGTGGCGCTGCGAGCGACGTTTCACGCCGCAGATGGACGAGGCAGAGCGCGAGCGTCTCTATGCCGGTTGGAAGGAGGCCGTGGAGCGAGTTCGTACCCAGTAGTGGGAAGTGGGGGCAAGATGCTGATTCGCGGGTATTGACGGGTGATCTCGGGCTTGCATTTGCGGGTCGGATGGGTAGAATACGCATCCGTTGTCGCGGCGAAGTCATGGCGTAGCGAGGATGCAGGACCATAGCTCAGTTGGTTAGAGCGCCACGTTGACATCGTGGAGGTCGGCGGTTCAAATCCGCCTGGTCCTACCAAAAATCGCCGGATGACGACAGCTTCAGGACCATAGCTCAGTTGGTTAGAGCGCCACGTTGACATCGTGGAGGTCGGCGGTTCAAATCCGCCTGGTCCTACCAGATTCCAGAATGCCCCCGCAGCCCTCGGCTGCGGGGGCATTTCTTTATTGGGTGTCGCTCTTCTCGATGAATATCGCCACCAGTTGCTCGATGCCTGCCTGGTCGGCGTCACTGAAGCGGCCCTCCCTCGGGCTGTCCAGGTCCAGCACGCCCCACAGTCGGTCATTTACCACGATGGGCACCACCAGCTCGGCTCGGGAGTCCGCATCGCAGGCGATGTGATCCTCCACGGCATGTACGTCCGCCACACGCTGGGTCTGGCGCGAGCGGGCGGCGGCGCCGCAGACCCCTTTCGAGAAGGGGATGGGATGACAGGCCGGCTTGCCCTGGAAGGGGCCAAGGCACAGCAACTCTGGTTGGCGCTGCAGATAGAAGCCGACCCAGTTGAGATCGGGGAGTTCCTGCATCAGGAAGGCGCAGGTCTGGGCGCTGTTGGTCAGCCAGTCTCGGGTATCGAGCAAGGCCTCGAGCTGGCGGGCGAGCAGGGCGTAGTCGGGCTGCATCATTACTCCTCCGTAATGAAAGAGGCCGGCACAGTGGCCGGCCCCAAACGCATCAATCCCTAGGTACGGAATAGGGTAATTTACTTACTTCCACCCCGGCACTGCTTGCGGTCCAAAAAGTTCTGCTGCCTTGGCCTCGACTTCTTCGGTCTGGTAGGCCTCGACCAGTTGCTGGATGGCTTCGCGGTCCTCGTCACCTTCGCGCACCACGATCAGGTTGACGTAGGGGGACTCCGGGCCTTCCTTGATCAGCGCATCGTCCAGGCTCAGGCCAGCTGGCTGGGCGAAGGTGTTGTTGATGAAGGCCATGTCCACATCGGGCAAGACACGGGGCAGCTGGGCGGCCTCGATCTCGCGGAACTCGAAGTCATTCGGATTCTCGGCAATGTCCAGCGGTGTAGCTTCCAGGTATGTTGGATCCTCGAGAGTGATCAGCCCCTCGTTATGCATCAGGATCAGCGACCGCCCTTCATTGGAAGGGTCGTTGGGCAGGGCAATGGTGGCCCCTTCCGGAAGTGCCTCGATGCTTTCGTACTTCTCGGAGTAAGCACCGATCGGATAGACGAAGGTATAGCCGGCGATGGCGAAGTCGTAGCCGCGATCCTCGACCATGGAGCGCATGTAGGGTTCATGCTGGTAGGCATTGGCATCCAGGCTACCGTCGGCCAGGGCGGCGTTGGGCGTCACGTAGTCGGTGAACTCGATGATTTCGACCTCGAGGCCGTATTCGCGCTCGGCGATCTCGGCGGCCACCTGCATGACATCGGTCTCGGGGCCGGCCACGGTGCCGACCTTGATGGAATGCTCGTCGGCCAGGGCGGTGCCGGTGCCTAGGGTCAGGGCGGAAGCTGCCAGGGTGCCGATCAGGCTCTTGCGCATGTCGTAGTTCTCCTCGTTGAAGGTATTACAGGTCAGGACAGATGATAATAGAATAACCAGAAAATTTATAATGCATTCTGGTTATCAGTCCGAATGAGTTATTTGTGGTCACTCTTGCGGACCAAATAATCCCCCAGGCTCTGGAAGCCCTGGACCATCACCACCAGGATCACCACCGTGATCAGCATGATGGTCGGGTTGAAGCGGTTGTACCCGTAGCGGATGCCCAAGTCACCCAGCCCGCCGCCACCCACGGCACCGGCCATGGCCGAGTAGCTGATCAGGGTGACCACCGTCACGGTCAGCGCTGTAAAGATGCCACCGCGTGCCTCGGGGACCAGCACCTTGGTGATGATCTGCCAGGGCGTGGCACCCATGGATTGTGCGGCCTCGACCAATCCCGGCGGGATCTCGTTGAGGGCGCCTTCAACCAGTCGTGCCACGAAGGGAATGGCGGCGATGGTCAGGGGAACGGAGGCGGCATTGGTACCGATCGAGGAGCCGACCAACATCCGAGTGAAGGGAATGATGGCCACCATCAGGATGATGAAAGGGATCGAACGACCGATGTTGGTAATCGTTCCCAGCACCCGGTTCAGTGTCGGCTCGGCCAGGATCTGGCGCGGCCGCGTGACGTAAAGCAACACGCCCAGCGGGATGCCCACCAGGGCCGAGATCACGCCTGACACGGCCACCATGTAGAGGGTGTCCAGGGTGGCCTCGAGAATCAGTTCAATCATCGCGCTGGACATGGCCAAGCACCTCCACCTGCAGGTCGTGGGATTCGAGATAGTCGAGGGCTTCGCGGGTCTTTTCCGCCGGACCCATCAGTTCGGCGATCATCAGCCCCAGGGTGCGCTCCTGGATCGACTCCACCTTGGCCTGCAGGATGCTGACGTCCACGCTGCATTCCCTGGCCAGCCGTGAGATAAGCGGTGTCGAGACAGCATCTCCTGAAAAGGCCAGGCGCACTACCGGGTGGCTGTTGGGTCCTGGGGCCTCCTCGAGACGCTCGATCAGGGCGCGGGGTGGGTCGAGTTCCAGGAAGTCGTTGAGGAAGTCGCGTCCCAGACGAGTTTGGGGTGCCGTGAAGAAGTCGCCGACGTCGGCTTCCTCGACCAGTTCCCCATCGGAGATCAGGCTGACCCGGTGGCAGATCGACTTGACCACCTCCATCTCATGGGTGATCAGCAGGATGGTCAGGCCAAGCTTGCGATTGATGTCGCGCAGCAGGTCCAGGATCGACCCGGTGGTTTGGGGGTCGAGGGCTGAGGTCGCCTCGTCGCAGAGCAACACCTTGGGACGGCTGGCGAGTGCCCGGGCGATTGCCACACGCTGCTTCTGGCCACCCGAAAGCTGGGCGGGATACTGGCGCGCCTTGTCGTCCAGACCCACCAGTTCCAGCAAAGGCGTGACGCGCTCACGGATCTCGCTACGCTTCATGCCCATCAACTCCAGCGGCAGGGAGACGTTGGCGAAGACGGTGCGCGAGGTCAGCAGGTTGAAATGCTGGAAGATCATGCCGATGCGATGGCGAGCCTGATTAAGGGCTGCCCCGGAGAGGGCAGTCAGTTCCTGGCCGTCCACGGTGACCGTGCCGGTCGTCGGGCGTTCGAGCAGATTGACGCAGCGGATCAGGGTGGACTTGCCGGCACCCGAGAGGCCGATAACACCATGGATCTGGCCCTGGGGCACGTGGAGGTCGGCGTGCTTGAGGGCCGTCACGGCCGAGCTGGCGTCGCGTCGGCCCTTGGGGTAGTAGGTCTTGGAAACGTCTTGGAGTCGAATCATCACAGCCGCCAATGGAGCGCCGGTCGAGGGTCGGGCGGGCGGAGGCAACCCGCGACGCCGACGCCCGTAATCCGGGACCACATCGGCGCCCTAAAAAATTAGCCGCCTACCATAGAGTCTAGGGTGAGCGCATGTCAATGAGAATGAAAAATGATGTCGTTTGTAGCGCTTCATCTTGGTTGAATTGACTGCCTGATGGGCGAGCTCTGGAAGATATTCATGGTGAGTTGGCTCGTCGTTGCAGCCTTTGGGGGGCAGACTCCGGCTGCTAAACTGTTGGCTTTCCGGTCCCATCGCGGCCGGTCAGCACGAGGAGCGTTCATGTTCACAGGCATCGTACAGGGCACCGCCGAGGTGGTGGCCATCCAGGAGGCGGAGGCCTTTCGCACCCATGTGCTGGCGTTGCCGGCTGAGTTGCGCGAGGGGCTGGTGCTGGGCGCTTCGGTGGCCCACAACGGGGTCTGTCTCACGGTCACCGCCATTGACGAGGAACGGGTCAGCTTCGACTTGATGCGCGAGACCCTGCGGGTGACCAATCTCGGTGCAGTAAAGGAGGGGGATCGCGTCAATATCGAACGCGCGGCGCGATTCGGGGACGAGATCGGCGGCCATGCCATGTCCGGCCATGTGATGGCGCTGGCCGAGTTGGTCGAACTCGACGAGGCTCCCAACAATCGCCGGCTCTGGTTCGAGGTACCTCACGCGCTAGGCCGCTTCCTGTTCGACAAGGGCTATATCGGAGTGGACGGTATCAGCCTGACCATCGGGCAGGTGCAGCCGGCTACCGTGGATCACGGGCCACGTTTCTGCGTCGACCTGATCCCCGAGACCTTGGTTCGTACCATCCTGGTGGATCGGGTCCCGGGTGATGGCGTCAATATCGAGATCGATCCTCAGACCCAGGCCATCGTCGAAACGGTGGAGCGGGTGCTTCAAGCACGTGAAATTTAACGCGGCACGGAAAACTTGACCGTTCCGTCAAGTTTGCGTTGGTCAGTCGGGTGGCGCTTGGCCCGGAGGTTGCTTATACAAGGGGCTGTAAATGAATCGGCCCGCCAAGGGTCATCTCGCAAGATGCAGAGGCTTTGGGTACCATAGGCGGTTTTTCTCGTCGCCTTTCTCGCACCTCATGGCCCCATCGCTCCGTCCACGCGCGCAGGAACAACAACCATGCTGAATCGCCTGATCGACAACCATTTCAAGCTGGTCGAACACAATACCGATGTGAAGACCGAGGTCATCGCCGGGATCACCACCTTCCTGACCATGGCCTACATCATCTTCGTCAACCCGAGCATCCTCTCCGAGGCCGGCATGGATTACGGCGCAGTGTTTGTCGCCACCTGCCTGGCCGCCGCTGTAGGCTGTCTGATCATGGGCCTTTGGGCCAACTATCCCATTGCCCAGGCGCCCGGCATGGGCCTCAACGCCTTCTTCACCTACGGTGTGGTGTTGGGCATGGGATATACCTGGGAGGCGGCATTGGGCGCAGTCTTCTTCTCGGGCTTTATCTTCTTCCTGCTCAGCATCTTCAAGATCCGCGAGTGGATCATCAACTCGATCCCCATGTCGTTGCGTCTGGGCATCGCTGCCGGCATCGGGCTCTTCCTGGCGATGATCGCCCTGAAGAATGCCGGCATCGTGGTGGCCAATCCCGCCACCTACGTGGCCCTGGGCGACCTGTCCCAGCCGCCGGCTCTCTATGCCCTGCTGGGCTTTTTCGTGATCACCGCCCTGGCCTATCTCAAGGTCACCGGGGCGGTGATGATCGGCATCCTCGGGGTCACCGTGCTGGCGATGCTCTTCGGTCACAACGAGTTCGGCGGCTTCATGTCCTTGCCGCCCTCCATCGCGCCGACCTTCATGGCCCTGGATCTGGCCGGCGCCTTCGACGTGGCGATGATCAGCGTGATCTTTGCCTTCCTGTTCGTCGACCTCTTCGATACTTCAGGCACCCTGGTCGGCGTGGCCCAGAAGGGGAAACTGTTGGACGAGGATGGCAAGCTGCCCAGGCTCGGTCGCGCGATGATGGCCGACAGTAGCGCCTCCATGGCCGGCGCAGTGCTGGGGACCTCGACCACTACCAGCTATATCGAGTCCACCGCCGGCATTGCCTCCGGCGGGCGTACCGGTCTGACCGCCGTCGTGGTGGCGGTACTCTTTCTGATCAGCCTTTTCTTCGCACCGCTGGCAGGTTCCATCCCGGCCTACGCCACCGCCGGGGCGCTGCTTTATGTGGCGGTGCTGATGGCGGGTAGTCTGGCTCACGCCAACTGGGACGACCCCACGGACGCCGCCCCGGTGCTGATTGCCGCTCTGGCTATGCCGTTGACCTTCTCGATTGCCGAGGGTATCGCGCTAGGCTTCATCAGCTATGCCGCCATCAAGGCACTCTCCGGGCGTTTCAAGGACCTGAACCCCGCGGTGATCGTGCTGGCGCTGCTGTTTGCCGGCAAGTTCCTGTTCCTTGGCTGATCTCTCTACCGATTGCATTCACTCACCGAGTCTCGATCCGATGAGCATCTACGGCGACTACATCAAGTCCGTGATCCGCACTGTCCCCGACTGGCCGCAGTCGGGGGTCAACTTCCGCGACATCACCCCGCTGCTGCAGAACAGGGCAGCCTTCCGCAAGCTGGTCGACAGCTTCGTACACCGCTACCAGGAGATGGACATCGATGCCGTGGCGGCCATCGATGCCCGCGGTTTCATTGTCGGCGCACCGCTGGCCTATGAGTTGGGCTGCAGCTTCGTGCCGGTGCGCAAGAAGGGCAAGCTGCCGTTTCGCACCATCAGCGAGACGTATACCCTGGAGTACGGTGAGGCCGAGGTGGAGCTGCACTCTGATGCCTTCAGGCAAAGTGATCGCATCCTGATCGTCGACGATCTGATCGCCACCGGCGGCACCATGCTGGCCGCGGCGAAGCTGATCAGCCGCAGTGGCGGGCATGTCGTGGAGACCGCCACCATCGTCGACCTGCCTGACCTTGGTGGCTCGCAGCGTATTCGCGAGGCCGGGTATGGTGTCTTCGCCGTCTGTTCCTTTACCGAGGACGAGTGAGCCGCATGAGCACCCATCGCTATCACCAGCACTTCACCGTCTCCTGGGACCAGCTGCACCGCGACGTCCGTGAGCTCTGCCACCGGCTGATCGAGCGCGACTTCAAGGGCATCATTGCCATTACCCGTGGCGGCTTGATTCCGGCGGCGCTGATCGCCCGGGAACTCAACGTGCGCCTGATCGATACCGTCTGCATCAAGAGCTACGATCACATGGATCAGGGAGGCCTGGAACTGCTGAAGGGCATCGACCACGACGGCGAAGGCTGGTTGCTGGTCGACGACCTGGTCGATACCGGGCGGACTGCCAAGGCCGTGAGCGAGATGTTGCCGAAGGCTCACTTTGTGACCATCTATGCCAAACCCGATGGCAAGCCGTTGGTCGATCAATACCTCACCGAGGTGGCCCAGGATTGCTGGATCCAGTTTCCCTGGGATATGGGCGTGGCCTACGTAGAGCCGCTGGTCGACCAGGCGAAGCGCTGATCCATGGCCTGTCCGCTTCCTGGCAGCTGGCAACGGTGGCTGGGCGACGAGTTCGATGCGCCCTACATGCAGTCGCTGCGTGACTTCCTGGCGGCAGAGAAGGCTGCCAGGAAGGTGATCTATCCGCACTCGACGCACTGGTTCCGTGCCTTCGAACTGACGCCGCTGGACACCGTCAAGGTGGTGATCCTCGGCCAGGATCCCTACCACGGCCCGAATCAGGCTCACGGGCTCTGTTTCTCGGTGCGACCCGGTGTTCGCGTGCCGCCTTCGCTTGCCAATATCTACAAGGAACTGCAGGCGGACGTGGGTTTCCAGCCGGTAGATCACGGCAACCTCGAGTACTGGGCGCGCCAGGGGGTGTTGCTGCTCAACACCTCGCTGACGGTTGAGCAGGGCAATGCCGGCTCGCATCGCGGCAAGGGCTGGGAAACCTTTACCGACCGCGCCATCGCCACGGTGAGCGAGCATGCCGAGCCCTCGGTGTTCTTGCTGTGGGGTAGCCATGCCCGCCAGAAGAAGGCGCTGGTCGATACATCTCGTCATCTGGTGCTGGAATCCCCGCATCCCTCGCCGCTCTCGGCCCATCGCGGCTTCTTTGGCAACCATCACTTCTCCCGCGCCAACGCCTTTCTGGTCGAGCAGGGACGTGAGCCCATCGACTGGCAGCTGCCAGCTCAGCCTTAACCTCGACGCGAGATGGGGTTAAAATGCCGAGCTAATTGTTGTGGGAGGTGTAGGTTCGATGCTTCGACTTGTATAGCGATGTATGGTCGGCGTCTTTCGCGGTGCGAGCACCGCTCCCACAACCCGATGTAGGCTCTTTACCCTTGTGGGAGCCGTGCTTGCACGGCGATGTGTGCCTGCCGCCTTTCGCGCTGCATGTGGTGCTCCCACCAGCTACCCACCGCCGTCCAAGAGGTTCCCCCATGAGCGTCCATGCCATCCAGCATCCGCTGGTTCAGCACAAGGTTGGTCTGATGCGTGAAGCCGGCATCAGCACCAAGAGCTTCCGTGAACTGTCCGGCGAGCTGGCCAAGCTGCTCACCTACGAGGCGACCAGCGACCTGGAGCTGCAAACCCAGGAGATCGATGGCTGGAGCGGCAACAAGATTCCGGTGCAATTGCTCAAGGGCAAGAAGGTCACCATCGTGCCTATCCTGCGCGCGGGGCTGGGTATGCTCGACGGTGTCACCGACCTGATCCCCAGTGCTCGGGTCAGCGTGGTGGGACTCTACCGTGATGAAGAGACGCTGGAGCCGGTGCCCTATTTTGCCAAGTTCGCCAATGACCTGGACGAGCGAATGGCCATCGTCATCGATCCCATGCTGGCCACCGGCGGCACCATGGTTGCCACCTTGGACATGCTCCGCGAGCGGGGCTGCAAGCAGATGAGGGTTATCGTGCTGGTCGCCGCGCCCGAGGGTATCAAGCGGGTCCAGGATGCCTATCCGGACATCGAGCTCTACACCGCCGCGGTGGATGACCATCTCGACGAGAACGGCTATATCGTCCCCGGTCTGGGGGACGCCGGCGACAAGATCTTCGGCACGCGGTAACGGCTTCCCGCCCGAATGGGCGAGGGTTCGCACGGATTTTGCTGAACGGCGTTAATTCTCCGACTCCTTCCCGATATCGGCATCACGGCAAGGTATTCCCCTGCAGGTGGTGCCGATGTTGCATGTCCCTCCTGCTTGCCTCTGGCTCATGATGATGTTGCTGGATGTTCGTTTGCGATCATTATGTAGCGCTCATTGCCAGGCCAGTATTTTCCGGCTCCCTCTCAGTGCTTTAGACAAAAGTTTAATCTCTATTGAAAATCTTTTTATAACAATATGTTGGGTGTTTTTTGGGGCCGAACACATGCTGGGCGATCATGTTTTCGATTGACGACATTTGTGTTTGAAAGCGAATCTCGACTAGCTTGTATTGAACAGTCTCCAAGCTCACCACATAACAAAGAACCGTCGAGATCTGTATGTCCTTGATCCTAGATAACATCGACCATGTGGTCGGTGGCGCCACTCACATCGCGGGGGTGAACCTGGAACTACAGCCAGGCTCATTCAATGTCCTGCTGGGACGGACGCTGGCGGGCAAGACCACCCTGATGCGCCTGATGGCTGGGCTCGACACCCCCACGCGCGGGCGAATCCTGATGAACGGCGAAGATGTGACGGGGCGCTCCGTGCGCAAGCGCAATGTTTCCATGGTGTATCAGCAGTTCATCAACTATCCGGCGCTCTCCGTCTACGACAACATCGCCTCGCCCCTGAAGCTGGCCAAGGTCGCACGTGCAGAGGTCGACCGGCGGGTGCGTGAAGTCGCCGAAATGTTGCATATCGAGCATCTTCTCGATCGTCTACCCCTCGAACTCTCCGGTGGCCAGCAGCAGCGCACGGCCATGGGTCGCGCGCTGGTAAAGGACGCCGATGTCGTGCTCTTCGATGAGCCTCTGGTCAACCTGGACTACAAGCTGCGCGAGGAATTTCGCGACGAGCTGCGTTCGGTGTTCAGCGAACGCAACTGCATTGCCGTCTATGCCACCACCGAACCTGCCGAGGCGCTGGCGCTGGGTGGCAACACCGCCGTGCTCCATGAAGGACGCCTGCTGCAATATGGCCGCACCGAGGACGTCTACCACCGGCCACGCGACATCCTGGCCGCGGAGATGTTCTCCGAGCCGCCGATCAACATCGTCAAGGGGATCATTTCCGGATCCGAGGTGACCTTCGACAAGTCACTGCATTTTCCCATCAACGATGACCTTCGCACCCTGGCGCCGGGGGAATACCGTTTCGGCGTGCGCCCCTCGCATATCTCGCTCAGGCCGCGCGCCAAGGATGATATCGAGGTGAAGATGATCGTCGATCTCGCCGAGATCAGTGGCTCCGAGACCTTCCTTCACGTGCACAACGACCTTTTCACCATGACGGTGCATCTCGAGGGCGTCCATGAGTTCCGGGTCGATGCGCCCGTGACGCTGTATTTCCCGACCCACAAGGTCTATGCCTTCGATCGCCAGGGCGCGGTGGTGCATATTCCGACGCACCTGGGGGGCATCTGAGATGGCAGAGATCACCCTGAAATCACTGGCGCATACTTACCTGTCGGATCCCCGCTCGCCGGAAGACTATGCCATTCGCGAGATGGATCACGTCTGGCACCAGGGCGGGGCCTATGCGCTGCTCGGGCCATCGGGCTGCGGCAAGTCGACCCTGCTCAACATTATCTCGGGCCTGCTGGAACCCTCCAGCGGTGAGGTGCTCTTCGACGGTGAGGTGGTCAATGCCTTGCCACCCGAGGCGCGCAATATCGCCCAGGTTTTCCAGTTTCCCGTCATCTACGACACCATGACGGTCTACGACAATCTGGCCTTTCCGCTGCGCAACGTGAAGACCCCCGAGGCTCGGGTTCATGAGCGTGTCATGGAAGTCGCCGAGGTGCTGGAGCTCACCGCCCAGCTCAAGCGCAAGGCCAAGAATCTCACCGCCGACGAGAAGCAGAAGGTCTCCATGGGCCGGGGTCTGGTGCGTGAGGACGTCTCGGCGATCCTCTTCGACGAGCCGCTCACCGTCATCGATCCCCAGCTCAAGTGGAAGCTGCGCCGCAAGCTCAAGGAGATTCACCAGCGCTTCGAGATCACCATGGTTTACGTTACTCACGACCAGCTCGAGGCCTCCACCTTCGCCGACAAGATCGCCGTGATGTACGAGGGCCAGGTGGTGCAGTTCGGCACGCCCAGGGAGCTGTTCGAGAGACCCAACCACACCTTCGTCGGCTACTTCATCGGCAGTCCCGGGATGAACTTCCTGGAGGTCGTGACGCAAGACGGGCGCGTGATGGCCGGTGACACCGAGCTGGCGGTGGGGCAGGGCGTCCACGATGCCGTGGCCCAGGCCCGTTCCACCAACGTCAAGCTAGGCATCCGTCCCGAATTCATCGAGGTACATGCCGAGGCGGTCGAGGACGGCATGCAGGCCCATGTGGACCACGCCCAGGACCTGGGGACCTACTCGATCGTCTACCTGACACTGGGCGGAATCCCCCTCAAGGCCCGCATCGAGGAGGACCAGCCGACACCGACCGGCAAGGCCTGGCTGCGCTTCCCCGACGAGCGAATTGGCCTGTACATCGACGAGTTCCGCGTGGAGATCGACCATGAATAAGGTCTACAACAACCGGGCATGGTGGCTGATTCTGCCCATGCTGCTGCTGGTGGCTTTCTCGGCTGTCATCCCGCTGATGACCGTGGTGAACTACTCGGTCCAGGATGTCTTCGATGCCAATACACGCTTCTTCACCGGCACCGAATGGTTCGAGGTGATGCTCAACGACCCGGCCCTGCAGGCGGCCGTGCTGCGTCAGTTCGCCTTCTCGCTGACCGTGCTGGCCATCGAGGTGCCGTTGGGCATCGGCATCGCCCTGATCATGCCCAAGAAGGGCTGGCAGGCCTCGGCGGTGCTGATACTGGTCACCATGCCGCTGCTGATTCCCTGGAACGTGGTCGGCAGCATCTGGCAGATCTTCACCCGGGGCGACATCGGCCTGATGGGCTGGAGTCTGCGCGAGCTCGGCTATGGCTACAACATCACCTCGAGCCCGGTGGATGCCTGGGCGACCATCATCCTGATGGATGTCTGGCACTGGACGCCGCTGATCGCGCTGCTCTGCTTCAGCGGCCTGCGCTCGATCCCCGATGCCTACTACCAGGCGGCGCGCATCGACCGCGCCTCGAAGTGGGCCGTGTTTCGCTACATTCAGCTGCCCAAGCTCACCAATGTCCTGGTGATCGGCGTGCTGCTGCGCTTCATGCACTCCTTCATGATCTACGCCGAGCCCTTCGTGCTCACCGGTGGAGGCCCCGGCAGTTCCACCACCTTCCTCAGCCAGTCGCTGACGACCATGGCCATCGGCCAGCAGGACCTGGGGCCATCGGCGGCATTCTCGCTGATCTATTTCCTGATCATCCTGCTGGTCACCTGGGTGTTCTACACCGCGATCATGAACATGCAGAAAGACGACAAGATCCAGGAGGCATGAGATGAGTGATTCATTGCCCACCACGCCCGATGCCGTTCGCCAGCGTGCTGCGGCGGCAGACAACCGGCGTCGCCGCAGCGCACGCTCGGCCTCCCGCCAGTGGCGCCGCCGGGGCCTCATGGCCGCCTATATCGTCTTCGTGCTGTTGCCGATCTATTGGCTGCTCAACATGTCCTTCCAGTCCAATACCGAGATCCTCGGCGGACTGACCCTGTGGCCCGAAGACTTCACCACCGAGCACTATGCCAAGATCCTCACCGAGCCCAGCTGGTACATGGGCTACGTGAACTCGATCACCTACGTGCTGATGAACATGCTGATCAGCATTTCGGTGGCACTGCCGGCCGCCTACGCGTTCAGCCGTTACCAGTTCATCGGCGACAAGCACCTGTTCTTCTGGCTGCTGACCAATCTGATGGCACCCCCGGCGGTCTTCCTGCTGCCCTATTTCCAGCTCTACTACACGGTCGGATTGTTCGATACCCACGTGGCCGTGGCTCTGGCCCACTGCCTGTTCAACATTCCGCTCGCCGTGTGGATCCTCGAGGGCTTCATGAGCGGTGTGCCCAAGGAGATCGACGAGACCGCCTTCATCGACGGCTACAGCTTCCCCAGGTTCTTCGTGAAGATCTTCATCCCCATGATCAGCTCGGGCATCGGCGTGACCCTGTTCTTCCTGTTCATGTTCTCCTGGGTCGAACTGCTGCTGGCCAGCACCCTGACGTCCACCAATGCTCAGCCCATCGCCTCGGTGATGACGCAGACCAAGGGTGCCTCGGGGATCGACTGGGGGGCGCTGGCTGCCGCCGGTACGCTGACGATCCTGCCGGGCATCGTGGTGGTCTATTTCGTTCGCAACCACATCGCCAAGGGCTTTGCCCTGGGCCGTACCTGAGGAGGGAGCGACATGGAATGGATGGTCTGGACCACGCCCACCGCGGTCTTCTTCGCGGTCATCGCGGCCATGCTGGCGGGCATGACGGTCTGGGAGGTCGTTTCACCGACGGTCGAACGCAAGGGCTTCCTGCCGATCTCGACCACCCGTGGTGACCGGCTTTTCATCGGCCTGCTCTGCGCGGCCTATATCCACCTGGCGGTGGTGGGCTTCACCCCATTCAGCATCTGGCTGGCTCTGGGGGCATCGGTAATCTGGCTACTGATCCTGATGCGCTGGGGCTGACAGAAACGCATGGAGCCGAATGTCCAGGGACGGACCACGACAACCCAAGAGGTCAATATGAAAGCGACAACAATGCGACTCTCTCTACTGGCGGCCGGTGTCATGCTGGCAAGCGGTGCCCTGCACGCCGACAACCACGACGCGCGCGCCATCGCCGAACGCCTGGTCGATGAGCACTTCCAGGACTCGACGCTGACCCGGGAAGAGCAGATCGAGGAACTGATGTGGTTCGCCCAGGCCGCCGAGCCCTTCCGCGGCATGGAGATCAATACCGTGGCCGAGGGTCTGACCACTCACATCTACGAGCGCGATGTGCTGGCCGAAGCGTTCGGTGAGCTGACCGGCATCGACGTGACCCACAACATCATCGGCGAGGGTGATGTGGTCAACAACATGCAGACCCAGATGCAGTCGGGGCGCAACATCTACGATGCCTACGTCAATGACTCCGACGCTATCGGCACCCACATCCGCTACGGCACCACCATCAATATCTCCAACGCCATGGAGAACGAGTGGGCCGATTACACCCTGCCGACCCTGGATCTGGATGATTTCATCGGTTTGCAGTATGGCACCGCGCCGGATGGCAGCATCTACCAGCTACCCACCCAGCAGTTCGCCAACCTCTACTGGTTCCGCCATGACTGGTTCCAGCGCGAGGACCTTCAGGCGCAGTTCCGCGAGATCTACGGCTATGACCTGGGCGTGCCGACCAACTGGACAGCCTACCAGGACATTGCCGAGTTCTTCACCGAGCACGTCGGCGAGATCGACGGTACCAAGGTCTATGGCCACATGGATTACGGACGTCGCGACCCGTCGCTGGGCTGGCGCTTCCATGACTCCTGGCTCTCCATGGCGGGGATGGGCAGCCCCGGTGTGCCGTTCGGTAACCCGGTGGACGACTGGGGTATCCGTGTCAATGAGGAGAGCCAGCCGGTCGGCGCAAGCGTGTCTCGCGGTGGTGCCACCAACTCGCCGGCTTCGGTGTTTGCCGTGACCAAGATGGTGGACTGGCTCGAGAAGTATGCACCGCCCGAGGCCAGCGGGATGACCTTCGGTGAGGCCGGACCGGTGCCAGCCCAGGGCAATATCGCCCAGCAGATGTTCTGGTACACCGCCTTCACCGCCGACATGACCGATCCCGAACTACCGGTTACCGATGACGAGGGCAATCCCAAGTGGCGCATGGCGCCGTCGCCCACTGGCCCGTACTGGGAAGAGGGGATGAAGGTGGGTTATCAGGACGTGGGGTCCTGGACCTTCTTCGACTCCACGCCCGAGGACCGCCGTACCGCCGCCTGGCTGTTCGCCCAGTTCACTGTCTCCAAGACCGTCTCCCTGGAGAAACTCATCGAAGGTCTCACGCCGATTCGCGAGTCGGATGTGTTCTCCGAGCAGATGACCGAGTTGGCACCCAAGCTGGGTGGTCTGGTGGAGTTCTACCGCAGCCCCAACGAGTCCAACTGGACGCCGTCTTCCACCAACGTGCCTGACTATCCGCGCATGGCACCGCTGTGGTGGCAGAACCTGGCACCGGCCGTCAGCGGCGATATCCCTCCCCAGGAGGCGCTCGACAACCTGGCCGGGGATCTCGACAGCATCATGGCGCGGCTGGCACGCGCCAAGGTCTTCACGACCTATGCCCCCAACCTCAACGAGGAGCGTGATCCCCAGTACTGGCTCGACCAGCCGGGTTCGCCCAAGGCGAAGCTGGATAACGAGATGCCGCAGGGCACGACCGTTCCCTATGACGAGATGATGGAGGCGTGGATGGCCGCCGGTACTCGCGAATGATCAACGGGCGGGTCGCCTGACCCGCCCGCCAGTACCTCGGGCGTTCCCGGGGGCAGTTCAAGATCGTGTATCCGGTTGCCTGAACGGGAAGGCCCCGCTCGGTGCAGTCCGAGCGGGGCCTGTTGTTTTTAAAAAGGGCCAGACATGCAACTCAGAGAAAACAACATCCGCAAGCTCCCCGGCCAGACCTTCGATGCGCTGGTCATCGGCGGCGGCATCAACGGGGCTTCGGCGTCGGCAGCGCTGAGCGGAAAGGGGGCCAGGGTTGCCCTGATCGATCGCGGTGACTTCGCCGGCAGCACCAGCATGCACTCCTCCAACCTGGTGTGGGGAGGCATCAAGTACATGGAGAGCGGCGACTTCAAGCTGGTCCGCAAGCTATGCAAGAGCCGCAATCACCTGATCAAGAGTTATCCGTCCACGGTCCAGGAGATTCGTTTCCTGACCACCATCAACAAGGGCTTTCGCCACCACCCGCTCTATCCCTGGGCTGGCACCTGGCTCTATTGGCTGATAGGCAGTGCCTTCACGCGCAGGCCCCATTTCCTGCGCCCTGCGGGGATCAAGGCGCGGGAGCCGATCATCAACACCCGCAACGCCCAGGGCGGCTTCGAGTATTCGGATGCCTATCTGCACGACAACGACGCGCGCTTCGTCTTCAATTTCGTGCGTGGCGCGCTGGACTTCGGCACCGTGGCGGCCAACTACGTCGAATCGTTGGGCGCTCGCCGTGAAGGCGACCTCTGGGTCACCACGGCCCGGGATCTCACCGACGACAGCACCTTCGAGATTCGCTCGAAGGTGCTGATCAATGCGGCCGGTCCCTGGGTCGACCAGCACAATAGCCTCTCGGGGCAGCAGACCGACCACCATCACGTCTTCTCCAAGGGCATCCACCTGATCGTCCCTCGGCTGACGGCGAGCAAGCGTGTGCTGGCCTTCTTTGCCGACGATGGACGACTCTTCTTCGTCATTCCCATGGGGCCGCGCACCTGTATCGGTACCACCGATACCCGGGTCGAGAAGCCCGAGGTCGGTGCGACGGAGGAGGATATTCGCTTCGTGCTCGACAACATCAATACACGACTCGAGCTTCAGACGCCGCTGGGCAAGGAAGACATCATCGCCACGCGCTGCGGCGTGCGCCCCCTGGCGGTCAAGCCCAGCGGTGGCGATGATCGGGATTTCCTCAACCTGTCGCGCAAGCATGCCATCGATATCGATGACGAGAGATGCCATCTGAGCATTTTCGGCGGCAAGCTGACCGACTGTCTCAATGTCGGCGAGGAGGTGGTGGAGGAGGTGCGCCGGCTGGGTGTCGAGATTCCCTATCCCGAATTTCGCTGGTACGGCGAGCCCGATTCCTCGGTCCGCGAGGCCTTCATGCATCAGGCGCGACTAATGGAACTCGATACCATGACCAGCGCCGAGGCCTCCGAGCCGCTCAGCACCCGGCTGTGGCGGCGCTATGGTGCCCAGGCACTGGATATGCTCGAGGACATCCGCCAGGACCCGCGCCAGAGCGAGGTGCTGATCGAGGGAACCGAATACCTGCGCTGCGAACTGAAACTGGCCAGGCGCCGTGAGATGGTGACCAAGCTCGAGGATTTCCTGAGGCGTCGCTCCAAGGTCTCGCTGGTAGTGCCCGAGGAGAGCATCCGCCACTCGCCGGGCCTGCGCGAAGCCTGCGATATCCTTTTTGGCGACCAGGCCGAGGCTCGCCTGCAGGAGTATCTGGACACCGCGATACCCGAATTTTGACAGGGCTATCGCAGCTGCAAAAGCGATAGGGCGCTGGGGGCAAGCCGAAGAGGAGGTCCTACGCCATGGATGGCGTCGGTAGCGTACAGGGAAGTATTCACAACGCCTCCTCGCAGGCTTGCCGACAGGTTAGCCCGCGGTTGCCTACTGCGATAGCCCAGACGAGCGTTGAGGGACGAGAAGCGATTGAGACAACCAGGCTGGTAGAATGCCGCGCGACCCGTTCCCCTCGACCTTTCCGGAGCTCTGGATCATGACCGACAACACGGCGGCGGCCGCCATGCCCACCGACACCCCCTTGCGCACTCTGCTGACCGGGGCGCAGATGCTCTTCGTCGCCTTCGGTGCCCTGGTGCTGGTTCCGCTGCTCACCGGCCTGGACCCCAATGTGGCGCTGTTCACGGCGGGCATCGGCACCCTGATCTTCCATGGCGTGACGCGGGTCAGCGTGCCGGTCTTTCTGGCCTCGTCGTTTGCCTTCATCGCGCCCATCCAGAGCTCGGTGGCGAACTACGGTATTCCCGCCACCCTGGGGGGGCTGATGGTCGCCGGCCTGGTCTATGTGGTGATCTCCCAGTTCGTGCGCCTCAAGGGCACCGTCTGGCTGCATCGACTGCTGCCCCCGGTGGTGGTGGGTCCGGTAATCATGGTGATCGGCCTGGCCCTGGCGCCGGTAGCGGTAGATATGGCGACTGGCGAGACCAGCGATAATATCGGCTACGGCGCGGCCATCTTTCTCTCCATGACCAGCCTGCTGGTTACCCTGGTGCTGGCAGTGTTCGGCCGCGGACTGATCCGCCTGGTCCCGATCATGGGCGGTATCGTTACCGGCTATGTTTTGTCGCTGGTGATGGGGGTGGTGGACTTTTCTCCGGTGCAGGAATCGGCCTGGCTGTCGCTGCCGTCGTTCACCGCGCCGAGCTTCCACTGGGCGGCGATCCTGTTCATGATTCCGGTCGCCATTGCCCCGGCGGTGGAACATATCGGTGACATGGTCGCCATCGGCTCGGTGACCCGCAGGAACTACCTCGAGAAACCCGGCCTGCATCGCACCTTGTTGGGCGACGGCCTGGCTACCACCGCCGCCGCGCTGTTCGGCGGACCGCCCAACACCACCTACTCCGAGGTCACCGGGGCCGTGACCCTGACCCGGGCCTTCAACCCACGGATCATGGTGGTGGCGGCGTGTATCGCCATCGTCCTGGCCTTCGTCGGCAAGCTCGGCGCACTCCTGCAGACCATCCCTGGCCCGGTAATGGGCGGCATCATGACCCTGCTCTTCGGTTCCATCGCCGTGGTCGGCATGAACACCCTGGTACGGGCCGGCAAGCCGCTCACTGCTCCGCGTAACCTGGTGGTGGTCTCCCTGGTGCTGGTCTTCGGCATCGGCGGCATGCAGTTCGGCAATGGCCAGTTCACCCTGCAGGGGGTCAGCCTCGCCGCCCTGGTCGGCATCGTCCTCAACTGGGTGCTGCCCCGCGACGAGGAGGAGTGACTCCTATCAAGCGTGGTGCAACTCTTGCCCTGCGTCGGAGAAAGTCGGCGGGGTGCTGGCGCTGACAATCACGCACTCTTCTTCTCCGGGATTGCGGAAGCGATGGGGTAGACGGGAGTCGAAGTAATAGGCGTCGCCTGCGCCGAGCACTCCCGCTTCGCCGTTCACGGTAATCTCGATCTGTCCCGCGATCACCACACCCCCTTCCTCGCCGTCATGCTCCAGCATCTCCTCGCCGCTGTCGGCCCCCGGCGGGTATCGCTCATGGATGATCGACATGCGCCGGTCAGGTCGGCGGGCGGCCACCAGTCGCCAGGAAAGCTGGCCATCGCCGATCTCGGTCAGCTCGTTCTGCCGGTAGAAGGACTGCGGCTGGCTGGGTTCGTCGCCGGCGAAGAAGGCGCTGATCGATACCGGCAGTGCGTCGAGTATCTTCTTCAATGAACTCACCGAAGGGCTGACATTGTTCTGCTCGACCAGCGAAATGGTGCTGTTGGTGACCCCGGCCCGCTTGGCCAGTTCACGCTGGGAAAGTCCGCGCGAGAGCCTCAGTTGCTTGAGCCGAGCGCCTACATCGAATGCCTCTTCCATGGATCTGTCCTTGCCTCGGTCGTTGCGCATTCGTGGAATATTTTCAACATAGTGTACCTCCTTGGTGGCACGGGGATAAGCCGCGGCTTGACCGGTGTCAGGACAGGGCACCAGCGTGGAAGGGCGGCATGGCACCCGCCGCCGGGCTGAGGCATCATGACTCACACTATGACCGATTCGTCAGGAGAGCCCATGATCACCCGAGACGACCTCACCGGCCTGATCCTGGCCGGCGGCCAGGGGCGCCGGATGGGCGGTCGCGACAAGGGGCTCGAACCCTTCGCCGGTCGACCGCTGGTGGCTCATGTGCGTGAGCGCCTGGCAGGGCGGGTCAGAGAAGTGTTGATCAACGCCAATCGCAATGCCGAGGCCTATGCGCCGTTAGCCGATCGCGTGATCCACGACGCCGAAGGCGGCTTCCAGGGCCCGCTGATGGGCATCTATAGTGGCCTGGGTGCCGCCACCACGCCCTGGCTGCTGGTGGTGCCCTGCGACAGCCCGGCCTTGCCCCATGATCTGGTGGATCGACTGGTAGCGGGTATAGGCGAATCCGATATCGCCGTGGCCTTCGACGGCGAGCGACTGCACCCAGTGGTGGCGTTGATCCGTACCTCTCTGGTGGAGGACCTGGCGGTGGCTCTGGCTGACGGTGAGCGCAAGATTGACCGCTGGTACGCCCGTCACGCTTGGTGCCGGGTGGACGTCAGCGACTGCGCCAACGCCTTCGCAAACCTCAATACCGACGACGACAAGCAGCGCCTGGAGCGCAGCCTGAGCGGTGGCATACCCCAGCGCCTGCCCTTCGACGACGACTTGCCACTGCTCGGCATCGCTGCCTGGAGTGGCACCGGCAAGACCACCCTGCTGGAGCAGTTGCTGCCGCGTCTCGGCGAGCGAGGCCTGCGCGTGGCGGTGATCAAGCATGCCCACCACACCTTCGATGTCGACCAGCCCGGCAAGGACAGCCACCGCCTGCGTCAGGCCGGCGCCTCGCCGATGCTGGTGGCGTCTCGCGAACGGGTGGCGCTGATGATGGAGACTCCCGGGCGCGAGGAGGCCGATCTGGCCGAACTCATCGACATGGTGCGCCCCCAGCATCCCGACCTGGTGCTGGTGGAAGGCTTCAAGGCCTGGCCGCTGCCCAAGCTCGAGCTCTATCGTCCCGAGGTGGGCAAGACGCTGCGCGTTGCCGAGGATTCCTGGGTACGCGCCGTGGCCAGTGACGAGAGCCTCGTGTTGCCCGAGGGCGTCGAGGCCCTGGACCTCAATGATCTCGAGGCACTTACCGACTGGATCGCCGCCTGGCCCGCCCGCTGGCCGCGCTGCCAACTGCCCCGCGAGCGCAAGCAAGAAGAGGCAACGCCATGACGCTCTCCTGCTTCGATCTCGGCGAGCGCATGCTCCCGGTGGCGGAAGCCCGCACACGTCTGGCCAGCCTCATCGAAGCACCGCTGCCCGCCGAACGGGTGGCGCTGGCCGAGCTTTACGGCCGGGTACTGGCCGAGGATGCGGTTTCGTCCATCGACGTGCCCCAGAACACCAATGCCGCCATGGACGGCATCGCCCTGGCCTGGCCTTCGACCGTTGAGTTGCCCGACGAGTGGCGATCGGTCGGCGAGGTGCTCGCCGGTAGTCGCCGAGATGAGCCGTTGGGTGCCGGCGAGTGTGTGCGCATCACCACCGGGGCGCCGCTGCCGCCGGGGACCGACACCGTGATCATGGTCGAACAGCTCGAGGAGCACGGTGAGACGCTGACGGTGCAGCAACCCGATGGTGTCAGACGTGGCCAGCATGTGCGCCAGGCCGGCGAGGACATCCGCCAGGGCCAGACGGCGCTGCATGCCGGTACGCGGTTGGGGGCGGCCGAACTGGGCCTGCTAGCCTCCCTGGGCCTGGACGAGGCAAGCGTGCACCGTCGCCCGCGGGTGGCGATCTTCTCCACCGGCGACGAGGTCACCGCGCCCGGCGAGCCGCTGCCACCGGCCGGCATCCATGATGCCAACCGCTACACCCTGGCCGGCCTGCTGGCCGAGCAGGGCGCCGAACTGATTGACCTGGGCATCCTTCCCGACGATCGCGATGCCATGGTCGCCGCCCTGAGCGATGCTGCCGGGCGCGCCGACATGGTGATCACCAGTGGCGGCGTGTCGGTGGGCCATGCCGACTTCACTCGCGCGGCGCTGGAGGCGGTCGGCCGGCTGGCCTTCTGGCGTATTGCCATCCGCCCCGGCCGCCCCCTGGCCTGTGGTCTGCTGGGCGAGCGGGGGGTGCCCTTCCTGGGATTGCCCGGTAACCCGGTGGCGGTGATGGTGACCTTCCTGCAATTCGTGGCGCCACTGTTGTCCAAGTTGCAGGGAAGGCCGGAGCGCGAACCCGAACGGCTGGTGGCTATCGCCGATGAGGCCCTGAAGAGCCGTCTCGGGCGTACCGACTACCTGCGTGGCCGCTACCATGCCGATGCCGCCGGCCGTCTTCACGTGTGCAGCACCGGCGCCCAGGGTTCCGGGATCCTGTCCTCGATGGTGGCGGCCAACTGCCTGATCGAGCTCACCGACGACCGCGAGGCGGCTGCCCCGGGCGAGACGGTGAGCATCCAACCTCTTCATCGACTGCCATGAGACGCTGATCCCCATGCCTCTGTCCAACCAGCCCCTGACCCATCTCAATGCCCGTGGCGAGGCCCATATGGTCGACGTCGCCGACAAGCCGGAGAGCCGCCGCGAGGCTACTGCCTCGGGCCTCATCCGCATGCAGCCCGAGACCCTGGCGCTGCTCTCCGAGGGCGGCCTGCCCAAGGGCGACGTACTGGCCACGGCGCGCATCGCCGGCATCCAGGCCGCCAAGCGCACCCATGAACTGATCCCGCTCTGCCATGCCCTGGCGCTGTCGAAGGTTGCCATCGACTTCGAACTCGACGAGCCCGAGTCCTGTGTGTACGTTACCGCCACTTGTCGCCTCAACGGACGAACCGGGGTGGAAATGGAGGCGCTGACGGCTGTCTCGGTGGCCTGCCTGACCCTCTATGACATGTGCAAGGCGGTGGACAAGGGCATGGAGATCGGTGCCATCCATCTCGACACCAAGACCGGTGGCAAGTCCGGCGACTATCTACGCGAGGAGGCTCGGGGAACGCGCGCGATGGCGCCCGCCGTCATCGAGTCCGCCCCGTCGCCCATCGTCACCGGTGAGGGGGCCTCCGGGGAGGTCTCGGTGGGGCAGCGTTGCGATATCGCTGCCCCTTGTCTACGCGTGAAGTGCCTGGCCGAACTGCGCGAGCGATTGGGAGTCGGCGATGTTTCGGTACCCATCGATCGTCTGTCGAGTTCCGATGTGGCGGGGCTCAAGACCGCGCTCAAGGCGATGGATCCGCGTTTCGAGGGACTCGACGAGGGTCGGGTGATGTGTGCCGTCAATCAGGTAATCGCCAGCGATGCCACACCGCTGACCGACAACGACGAGGTCGCTTTCTTCCCCCCGGTGACCGGAGGCTGAACGATGATCCGTGTGCAGGAAAATGCCTTTGATGCCGGCGTTGAACAGCGCGCCCTGCTCGAAGGGCGCAGCGACATCGGTGCGGTGGTGAGCTTCACCGGCCTGGTGCGCGATTTCAACGAGCGCCCCGAGGTCCAGGCGCTGACCCTGGAACATTATCCGGGGATGACCGAGGATGCGCTCGCCGACATCGTCGAGCAGGCACGGACCCGCTGGGCGCTTCAGGGTGTGACCGTGATCCACCGGATTGGACGCCTCGCCCCCGCAGACCCTATCGTGTTGGTTGTGGTCGCCAGCGCCCATCGACGCGCCGCGTTCGAGGCCTGCGACTTCATCATGGATTACCTCAAGACCCGCGCGCCTTTCTGGAAGAAGGAGCACACTGCCAGCGGGGACTACTGGGTTTCGGAGCGCGACGGGGACCATCAGGATGCCCGTCGCTGGGAGATGTCTTCATGACCGATGAGCTGATCGACGACTTCGGCAGGCGAGTACGCTACGTGCGCATCTCGGTCACCGATCGCTGCGATTTTCGCTGTGTCTACTGCATGAGCGAGGAGATGACCTTCCTGCCGCGTGCCCAGGTACTGACCCTCGAGGAACTGGCGATGGTTGCCCGGGCCTTTACCGAGATGGGCGTGGAGAAGATCCGCCTTACCGGGGGGGAACCCCTGGTGCGGCGTGACATCGATCATCTGGTCGATGACATCGGCGCGCTACCGGGGCTCAAGGATTTCGCCATGACCACCAATGGCGCGAGCCTGCCCAAATTCGCCGGGCGCCTGCGCGAGGGTGGCCTGCAGCGACTCAATATCAGCCTCGACTCCCTGGACCCCGAACGATTCCGCCGGCTCACTCGTACCGGTGACCTGCACAAGGTCATCGACGGCATTCGTGCCGCTCGCGATGCCGGCTTCGAGCGCATCAAGCTCAACGCGGTAATCCTCAAGGGGCGCAACGACGATGAGGTGATCGACCTCGTCGATTTCGCGCGTGACGAAGGGCTCGACATCAGCTTCATCGAAGAGATGCCGCTTGGCGATGTGTCGGATCACTCGCGTGCCGAGACCTTCTGTTCCAGTGACGAGGTCCAGGCGCGCATCGAGACGCGTCACACCCTGATTCCCACCACCGAATCGACCCTCGGTCCCTCGCGCTACTTCATGATGCCCGACAGCGAGTCTCGGGTCGGCTTCATCTCGCCCCATAGCCACAACTTCTGTGATACCTGCAACCGGGTTCGCGTCACCGTGGAAGGGCGCCTGCTGCTGTGCCTCGGCAATGAGCACTCCGTAGACTTGCGTGCCGTGCTGCGTCGTCATCCCGGCGATATCGAGGCGCTCAAGGACGCCATCGTGCGCGCCTTGCCGCTCAAGCCCGAGCGTCACCACTTCACCACGGACGGGGATGTCCAGGTGGTGCGCTTCATGAACATGACGGGTGGCTGATCCATCACCCTAGCCGGAAGCAAACCCGTATCATGGCCTAACGGGCGACACCGCGATGTCGCCCGTTGGCGTGTGGCCAGGGGAAAGCCTGTCGGGATTTCGTCAATGCCGTTCGGCTGTCTGCGTTCGGGCGGGTAAATTTTTCCTGGCTTTTTCCCGTTTTTTCCTGCGGCTTTTCTTGCCAATGTGACGTAAGTGCATATACTTTTGACGTGTCATTACTCATCGCAACCGTCCAACATTCGGCATGGAGACCGCCAATGTCCAGCGAATCCCTGGAGCGCATCGCCCGCAACAAGAACGTGGCTCGTGCCGCGGCACGCCAGCTGAGCATGGAGCAGCTCCATAAGCTGGCCGAGGTCATCGGTGAAGTCATCGAACAGAAGAAGGACGAGGAAGTTAATCGCCAGGAAGAGGAAGCCGAGAAGGCCAGAAAGCTCGCCGAGATCCGCGAGCAGATCAACGAAGCCGGCCTTTCCCTGGATGATCTGGTAACCGAACAACCCAAGCGCAAGCGCGGCCGTCCGCCGAAGAACGCCAGCAAGAGCTGAGGCGTATGATTACGGGCTTTACTGCCTGCAATTATGGTGAAGTGTCGGCAGAGTTCTTGCGTCAAATCGCCGTGCGAGCCCGGCTCCCACAAGGGCACTGAGCCTATTCAGGGTTATGGGAGCTGTGGTTCGACGCCTCGACTTGCACGGCGATTCTTGCCGTCATCATCGAAATATGAATATCACTCCCGAAAGCGAAAGCTTTGCTCTAATTCCCCAGCATCTCCGCTTCCACTGCGAGGATCTGCAGGTGTACCTCGGGTACCCGGTGCAGGTGATCGGCGAGCCAGCCGAGCAACCTTGGCTGCAGTGCCAGGCGTAATTCTGCCAGGGAATCCACCTGGATCTGCTCGAGGCAGTCATCCAGCCAGTCGGCAAAGGCGGTCTCGTCCATCGGGCTCGTCTGGCTAGCGTCGAGCATCAGCCGGCCGATGCGCGTCCAGCCGGTGTCGGTGGCGGCCACCGAGATGGCGAGATACAGACTCCCGTGGCGCGAGCGATTGCTTCCATCGCCGCTCCCCAGGCCAGGCAGGGCGGAGACGGCATCCTGACTGACGATGTGTGGCTGCTGGGGGTGGCGCGCCTCCAGGGAAAGCCCTTCGGCATCCAGGCGGATCAAGTCCCCGTTCACCGGTGCCAGCGGGGCCTGGATGCCGAGTTCCTCGGCCAGGGCCTGGTGAGCCTGCTGGTGGCGAGGCTCGCCATGCACCGGTAGCAGATGGCGTGGCTTCAGCCAGCCGTAGAAGGTACGCAATTCGTCCTGGGCCGGGTGCCCCGAGGCGTGCAGCTCGGGGTGGTTCTCTTCGTCGAGGATGGTCACGCTGAAGTGCTTGAGTCCGCGCTTGAGGCGATCGATCAGCCGTTCGTTGCCGGGGATGGCCTTGGCGGAGAAGATCACCGTGTCGCCGGCCATCAGCTCGAAGTGGGGATGACGGCCTCGTGAGAGGCGCGACAGCGCGGCGCGCGGCTCCCCCTGGCTGCCGGTGGCGATTACCAGCACTTCTTCCGGTGGTAGATAGCCGAGGTCGGTCACCGGCACCAGGGGTGGCAGGTCGTCCAGGTAGCCAAGGCCCCTGGCCACGCCCACCATGCGCTCCATGGAGCGCCCCATCAGGCTGAGCCGGCGCCCGCAATGTGCGGCGGCACGACCGATGGCCAGCACCCGTGCCAGGTTACTGGCGAAGCAGCTCACCACCACGCGGCCCTCACACCGGGCAATGGTGTGGCTCAGTGCCTCGGCGACCTCGCCCTCGCTGCGGGAATGGCCGGGCATTGGCGCGTTGGTCGAGTCTGCCACCACCAGATCCACGGGGGCGATGGCGCGAAAGGTCGCGGCCGAGATCGCCGGCCCGATCAGCGGCTCGGGGTCGAGCTTCCAGTCGCCGGTGTGCAGTACCCGGTAGTCGCCGGCGGCGATCAGCAGCGCGCAGCTCTCGGGAATCGAGTGAGTAACCGGAAGGTAGCGCAGGGTGAAGGGGCCGGTCTCCAGCGCCTCGCCGGGTTCGATGACCTGGATGGCGTCGGTGGCCAGCCCGCGCTCGGTGAACTTGGCCCGTAGCAGGCCGGCGGCCAGCGGGGTGGCGTGGATCGGGCAGCCCCATCGGGGCCACAGCCAGGCGGCAGCACCGATATGATCCTCATGACCATGGGTGATGACCAGCGCCCGAGGGCGGATCGACAGCGTCTCCAGGGTAGAGAGATCCGGCACCTGAAGCGGATTGTCCGGCAGGTCCTGGCGGATCATCATGCCGCAGTCCACGGCTATCCAGGCGGTCTCTTGGTCCCTCTCTCCGTGGCCTCTCTCTCCAACACCATAGAGGTTGAGGTTCATGCCGATCTCGCCACAGCCGCCCAACGGCAGAAAATGCAGGGGAGGGCGGCGGCGAGGACGGATCTGGACGCGTGGCTGTGGCATCGACGGTAGCGGCAGGCCTGTGGAAGTGTCCGAATACTATACGGGAAGCCCGCCGGGGCTCACAACGCGGCCATCAGGCATCCTGCTCAGAGTGCTACCTGTGTCGCCAGCACCTTGCGCAGAAAATCCTGGGTGCGAGGGTCCTTCGGCGAACCGAAAAGCTGGCCCGGTGGCCCCTGCTCGACGATATGCCCTCCGTCCATGAAGATCACCCGGTCTGCCACGTCCTGGGCGAAGCTCATCTCGTGGGTGACCACCAGCATGGTCTGGCGCTCCCGGGCGAGTTGCTTCATCAGCCCCAGGACTTCCTCGACCCATTCCGGGTCCAGCGAGGAGGTTGGCTCATCGAAGAGGATCACCTCGGCCTGGGCCGCCATGGCGCGCCCGATACCGACCCGTTGCTGCTGGCCGCCGGACAACGAGGCGGGAAAGGCATCGGCCTTGTCGGCCAGGCCGATGCGTTCCAGGATCTCCCTGGCCCGCGCATGGGCTTTCTGCTTGGGCCAGCGGTTGACGACGATCAGCCCCTCGGCAATGTTTTCCAGCGCCGTCTTGTTGGCGAAGAGGGCGTAGTTCTGGAACACGAAGGCGGTACGCCGCCGTGCCGTCAGGATGTCGGCCCGACTGGCCCGGGTGACGTCCACCTCCAGGTCGCCGATGGTCAGCCGGCCGGCATCCGGTTGCTCGAGGAAATTGAGGCAGCGCAACAGCGTCGACTTGCCGGTTCCCGAAGGCCCGATGACGACGATGATCTCGCCCTGCTCGATGGCCAGATCGATACCGTCGAGCACCGCGGTGCCATCGAAACGCTTGACGAGTCCTTCTACCTTGATCATCGGCGATACGCCTCGTTGAGTCGGATTTCCAGACGCCGCTGAAACCAGGCCAGTAGCTCGACGATGATCCAGTAGAAGATCGCCACGGTGATGAAGGCCTCGAAGTAGAGGAAGCTGCCGGCGGCCTCCTTCTGGGTGGCGCCCATCAGCTCGGTGACCCCAAGGGTGAACGCCAGGGAGGTCGCCTTGATCATGTCGATGAAATAGTTCATCAGCGTCGGGACGGCGATCCGCGTGGCCTGAGGCAACACGATGCGCCGCATCAGTTGGCCATTGGTCATGCCGATGGATAGCGCCGCTTCAGTCTGGCTGCGGTCGACCCCGACGATGGCGGCGCGGATCGATTCCGCCATGTAGGCCGAGAAGTGCAGGGTCAGGCCCATGATGGTAGCGGTAACGCCATTGATCTGGGTCAGGAAGGCCATCAGCTGGGGCAAGCCGTAGTAGAACAGGAAGAGTTGCACCAGCAGCGGTGTGCCGCGAAAGAAGGAGATGAACAGCAGGGTAGCGGCATTCAAGCCCGGGATGCGCAGCACGCGGATCACGGCGAGACCACAGGCCAGTACCAGGGCCAGCACCATACCCACGGCGGCCATCTGCAGGGTCAGCGGCAGGTAGCGCAGCAGGACGGGCACCAGCCCCAGCATGTAGTCGAAATCGAGCACTTGCATGGAAGCGACTCAACGCCTCACGGGCGTGTGATGTCGGTGCCGAACCACTTCTCGGAGATTGCCTCCAGCTCGCCGGACTCGCGCAGGCTGGCCAGGGCGGCATCGACGCGGTCACGCAGCGCGCGGCTCTGCTCGGTGTCGCGGAAGGGCAAGGCATTGCGGATCTTGGAGAACGGCTGGCCGGCCAGCGCCAGGGGCAGCGGCTTCTCCTTGATGACCTGGCTGGCACTCACCCGGTCCATGACGAAGGCGTCGACACGTCCCAAAGCGGTATCCTGCTCGATATTGCTCTCGTAGGTGCGGATGTCGATCTCGTCGGCATAGGGCAGTTCGCGCAGCAGTTCCTCGTAATTGGAGCCGAGATTGACGGCAACCGTCTTGCCCTTCAGGTCCTCAACGCCCTCGATCTCCTCGTTGCCTTCCTTGACCACCACCTGGGCGCCGTCGTAGACGTAGGGCTCGGTGAAGACGTACTTGTCGGCCCGCTCCTCGGTGATGGTGATCTGGTTGGCGATGGTGTCGATCCGACCGGATTCGAGCATGCCGAACAGTCCCGAGAAATTCGCCGTGACGAACTCGACCTCGACCCCCATTTCCTCGGCCACGGCCTCCATGACATCCACGTCGAAGCCCTGGAGCTTGTCCTGCTCGACGAAGGTGAAGGGGAAGTAGCCGCCGGACATGCCGACCTTGATGGCGTGTTCATCGGCCTGAGCCAGGCTGCCGGCAGTCATGAAGCCGGCGGCCAGGACGGTGAGGGCAATGCGCTTGATCATGGGATTACTCCTGTGTACTGGCTGAAACTAGGATATTCGACACGGCATGCATGCCGTTCATGGGAAAATATACTGAAGAATAAGCAGTCGTTTTTCCAATAGCCTTTGGTTATTAGTCATATGGCCTCAAGCAGGATAGCCGCTTCGCTTTGGCAATCCTTCCTGATGCCCTAGGCGATGCCGCTGACCCTCAATCCTGATCGGGGTGGCAACCGTGCTTTCCTTGATCGATATCAACAAGCAGCCGTCTTCTGCCGTTCACTGTTCCGGTCGATCCGCGTAAGGTGCATCGTTTTCCTTGATATTGATCAAGCTGCCTGCTCAGGATGAGATGTCATGACGCAAGACCGGACCTCGGAGTGCATCATGCAGGCTGGCCTGCTGACCTGCTCGCCGGACATGCCGCGGTGCGAGACATTGGGACAGTCGCGCAGAAATCTGCAGCTCGCAGAACGAGTGATCGACGCTTCCCTGGAAGGCATCATCGTTACCGATGCCCGGGCCCGTATCGAGTTCGTCAATCCGGCCTTCACGCACATGACCGGCTACCGACCGGGTGAGGTGGTGGGACGCACACCGGCGATGCTCTCCTCGGGGCGGCATGCGGCCGGCTTCTATCACGACATGTGGCAAGCCCTGGGGCAAGACGGCTACTGGCGCGGAGAGATCTGGAACCGCCGCAAGAGCGGGCAGCTCTACCTGGAGCTGCTGACCATCACCGCCATCCGCGACGACCAGGGCGAGGTGACGAATTACGCGGCGCTGTTTACCGATATCACCCAAATCCGCGAGAACGAGGAGCAGATTCGCCGCCTGGCCTACTATGACCCCCTGACCCGTTTGCCAAACCGGCGCCTGCTGGAGGATCGCCTGGCGCTGGCGATTCGCCATGCCCACCGTCATCGGCAGCGGCTGGCGGTGATCTTCCTCGATCTGGATCACTTCAAGCAGGTCAACGATGCGCTCGGCCATGCGACAGGTGACGAACTGCTGCTGCAGGTCTCGCAGCGGCTGCGCGGTCACCTTCGCGAGGATGACACCTTGGCACGCCAAGGGGGTGATGAATTCATCATATTGCTCAACGAGGTGCAGGCGGTCGAGGAAGTCACTCGCGTGGCGCGTCGGCTGGTCGAATCGGTGAGCTCGCCCTTCGAAGTGACAGGGCAGGTCTTTCGGGTTGGCTGCAGTCTGGGTATCAGCCTCTATCCGGACGACGGCGAGGAAGTGGAGACACTGGTGCAGCAGGCCGATGCCGCCATGTACCGCGCCAAGCAGGAGGGCCGTAACACCTATCGTCTGTTTCGCGCCGAGATGCAGCAGCAGGACCATCGTCGACTGGAGCTGGAGACGGCGCTGCGCAATACCGCCGAAACCGGTGAGGGACTGGCCGTCCATTATCAGCCGCTTGTCGATCGCGACAGCGGTGAGGTGCAGGGTGCCGAGGCCCTGCTGCGCTGGCACCATCCACAATTCGGCGATGTCTCTCCCGGCGATTTCATCCCGCTGGCCGAGTGGTCGGGGTTGATCCTGCCGCTGGGGGAGCGCCTGATGCAGCTGGTCGCCGGGCAACTGCATGACTGGCTGGCCGAGGGCCTCTCGCCGCCACGCATTGCTGTCAACCTGTCGGCACGCCAGTTCTGGCAGACCGACCTGGTGCCGCGGGTGCGGGCACTCTACGCCGACTATGGCCTGCCACCGGGGCTGATCGGATTCGAGCTTACCGAGAGTATCCTGCTCGACAAGCAGCAGCAGGCAGTGCATACCCTGGAAGCGCTGCGCGAGATGGAGTGTCGCCTGGCCATCGATGATTTCGGCACGGGCTATTCCTCGTTGAGCTACCTGCAAGAGCTGCCGGTGACCACCGTCAAGATCGACCGCAGCTTCATCCGGGGGCTGGGGGAGAGTCGTGGCAGTGCGGCCATCGTCGCCGCGGTAACCGGCCTGGCGAAGGAGCTTGGCCTGCGGGTGGTGGCCGAAGGGGTGGAGACCGAGGCCCAGCTGGCGGCACTCTCCCGTTACCATGTCGACCTGATCCAGGGATATCTCACCGGCCGTCCGGTGGCGGGCGAGGCCTTCGCCGCGCATTACCTGGTGTGACCGCCGACTACCTGGCCGGCTGGGCCATCGCCGGGCTGGCCGAGGCGAGTCATGCGCTGACCACGCTGTTACGACCCTGCGTCTTGGCCGTGTAGCTCGCCTGGTCGGCACGTTCCACCACGTCATCGACGGTCTGGTCCGTTGGCTGAAAGTTGCTCACCCCGATGCTGACCGTCACCCGCCATGTCTGGCCGTGCTGTTCCAGGCCATTGGCCGCGATGCGTGCCCGCAGCGACTCGGCGATACGCATGGCCTGGGAGACATCGCAGCCCGGCAGCAGGATAGCGAACTCGTCGCCCCCATGGCGGGCGTTATGGTCACTGCTGCGGGTTTCCGCGGCCATCGCGGCCGTCACCTGGTGGAGCATATTGTCGCCCAGGGCGTGGCCCCCCGCATCGTTGATGGCCTTGAAATGGTCCAGGTCGAACATCAATAGCGCCGAGGGCGTAGCGGCCTTCTCCCAGTCGGTGAAGGCCTCTTCCAGCCGGCGCTGGAAACCGCGTCGGTTGAGCAGGCCGGTCAGCGGATCATGTTCCGCTTCCCAGCGGCGCAGGGCATCCTCGTGCTGGCGCTGGGTGATATCACGTACGATCCCCACCAGGCCGATGATCTCGCCGTCCACGCGGATCGCGTTGGCGTGTACGTCCAGCCAGATCATCTCTCCCTTCTCGCCGTGGTAGCGGAACTGGCGAACGAAGTCCTTATGCCGGAGAAGGCATGCCTGCCAGGCGGCCACCAGCGGTGCGCGATCCTCGTCGTGGATACGCTCGGCCCAGGTCGGTAGATGCACCGGCGGCTTGATCCCCAGCAGATGTTTCAAGGCCCGGTTGACGAAGGTCAGGCGTCCTTGGGTGTCGGTGACGAACATGCCCTGGGGCGAGGCGGCCAGGATGCCCTTCAGGAAGGCCTTGCGCTGCTGCAGGTCCTGCATCGTCTTCACACGCTCATGTTCCACCTCGTTGAAGACGTCGATGACGCGACGCAGTTCGTGCATGCGGGTCGCTATCTGAAGCGAGCGCCGGCGGCCGCGTCCCAGATCCTTGATCTGATGAGCCAGGCGCGTCAATGGCCGCAGGGCCAGCCAGATCAGGGCCGCCATCACCGGTAGTAACAGCCCCAACACCCACAAGGCCCGCCAGGCGATGCGCTCCATGACGCTTGCCAGGGGTGCATAGACCTGATCGACGGGCAGATAGAGGGCCACTATCCAGTCGGCAGGCCAGATCTGACGATAGGCCGACAGGGCCGCGCTGCCTTCGTGAAGTTCGCCACTGGCCTCGCCCTCCCAGCCATACAGCGCCAGGTCCAGCCAGGGGTCTCGCGCGCCCTTATCCAGCGTCGGCAGGCCTTGCCGCTGATCGGGATGATAGAGCAGCTGGCCCGAGGCGGTGGCGATCACCACATGACCCTCGTCGCCCAGCCGGAGGCGGTCGAACCCCTCGAAAAGCTGGCTGTGGTCGACCTCGACCAGTCCGCCCAGGAAGCCGGCATAGCGGCCCTGCTCATCGTGGCGGGGAACCAGCATCATGACCAAGGTCCTGCCGGAAACCTCCCCGACGAAGGGCTCGCTGACATGGGGGCGTTGCACATTGCGCATGAAACGCGCGTAGCTTCGGTGGCCGATGTCGCGGCCGATGCGGCCCTCAAGCGTTGGCCAGTCATCGATGACGATATTCTCGGCATTGACCACGACCAGCCCTTCGAACAGCGCGAGCAGGGCGTTGTGGTTTCCCTCAGCCAGGGTGCCCGGCGAGGCGTCCTGTAGCTGGCCGGCCAGGCGTTCGAGCACCTCCAGACGCTGCTCGATCTCTTGCGTGATGTCGTTGCTGATCAGATCCGCTTCATACTGGAGGTGCACGCGGTTGGATTCCTCGACCAGCAGGGTGCCGGACTGCCAGCCTAGTGCCAGCAGTGTCAGGCTCAGCAGCGTCCAGATCACCACGACCCCCAGCAGCAGGCGGCCCCGCAGCGAAAAGAGGTGGCGGTGCAGGGCGTGTCTCAGGAACCGGGCACTTCTCAGCTTCAAGTTCGTGGCTCTCTTTAATTGCCGTCACGTCGGGTTGGCGTGGTGGGTGTTGGTCGTGGGTATCCGGCGAAGAGGATGCCACCCCGCTACCGGGATCGGAAGGGCGTGGGCTAGGCGCAGCCGTTTGCGTGTTGGAAACGCCGTGCATTGCTGCAGCGTCTGTTGGCCCATGTTCGGCCAATTTCGTCCGGCCAATTTCGGCGATCGCGTTGCTCCCCAGTTTTCGCTACAGTTTACGCGCTTGGCGCCGATGATAAGGGGGGTGTCAACCTGGGCAACAAGGCCACTGAACCATGACCTCGACTGATACTGCCAACCCGACCCGACCCTGCGGATCGACTCTGCGCCTTCTGTCCACTCTGGCGTTGCTCATGGTGCTCTCCGGCTGTGCGATGCTGGCGCCGGCGCCGCCCGAGAACCAGTCGAATATCTGCGAGATCTTCCGCGAGCAGCCCGACTGGTACGATTACGCCCTTGATTCACAGGAAAAGTGGGGCACGCCCATCGCGACGCAGATGGCGATCATCGAGCGCGAATCCAGCTTTCGTAGCCATGTGAAGCCGCCGCGCAGCAAGCTGCTCGGCTTCATTCCCTGGACGCGACCCTCTTCGGCCTACGGTTATGCCCAGGCCCAGGACCCGGTATGGGGTGAGTACGAGGGGGAAGCGGGGCGGCTGTTTGCGCGGCGGACCCACATGAAGCACGCCACCGACTTCATCGGCTGGTACAACGCCCGTACCCGGCGCATGACCGGCGTTTCTCTGCACAACCCCGAGCATCTCTATCTGGCCTACCACGAGGGGCAGGGCGGCTATCGAAGCGGCTCCTGGCGCGGCAAGCCCTCCGTGCAGCGCGCCGCCCGCCAGGTTGCCACTACCGCCTCGCGTTATCGGCATCAGCTCGCTGCCTGCGAGGCGGAGTTTCGCTGCGATAGCCTGCTCGAGATATGGCCCTTCTGCCGTTGACCCCTCGCTGATAGCACTCGCTTTCGCTTCTGTACCAATGGGATGAGTCCAGAGACTGGCATCCATGGACGAAGCGCCGCATCATCTCGACACTCACGACAAGGAAACGACCGGGCTGGCGGGTGTCAGGCACCGAGTCGAACAGCGCAGGGAGCCATGTTCATGCCGTTCAAGACCCGCGATATTGCCCTGGACAGCTGGCTGCTGATGGTCTCGGCGGCCTTCGTGTTGATGGGGCTGGCCGGCATGGTGCAGTGGTTACATTACCCCCTGCAAATGCTGTTGGTCCCGGATGCCTCGCTGGCCGCCTTGTTGTCGGGTGCTGGCCTTCTCGCCGTGGTGCAACAGTGGCAGCGGGTGCGGCTGCTGGCGGGGGGCGGATTGCTGGCCCTGGCGTTGTATAGCCTGCTGCACAACGCCATCGCCGGCGGCAGTCAGGTGGGCGTCTCCTGGCTCTCCGGCGAACCACGGATTTCCTCGCTGCCAGCCGTCTGGCTGCTGGTGGTGGTCACCTGCCTGTTATCGGGGCTCGGCCGGCAAAAACGACGTCGTTTATGGCAGCTGTCCGGGTGCCTGGTGCTGGTGTTCGGGGTAACCTTGCTGGGTGTGATGCTCGTCTTCTCGGCGGATGGGCCGGGTTTGGCGTACATGACCTCATCCCCGTTGGTGGTGGCGTTGTTCACGCTGATGTATGGCAGTGCCATGCTCGTGGCGAGTGTCAGGACGAGCCAGCGGAAACTGCAGTTGGGAACAGCGGCCATCATGGTCGGCCTGGTAGGGGTGGTGGTCAGCTCTCTGGCGTGGTTCCTGCTTGGCTGGCAGCAACATCAGCGGATTCACCAGCAGGCGGAATATCTGCTCGACAACGTTCGGCTCAATGCCGAGCAGGTGATGCACTCGCATTTGCATTTGATGCAGCGTATGGCCGAGCGCCTGGATGCTTCGGCTACGGGACTGGAACCCTCCGTACTCAACCGCGATGTGTCCAACTACCTGCGTGACACCCCCAGTCTCGAGGTCATCGGCTTGCTGGGCAGTAACCAGAACTGGCTGTGGCGCCAGTCTCGCAGCGATGAGGCTCAGCGATGGTTGGCACGATGGACGGATGCCGAACGCGTGCAAGACTGGCTCGGTATGCCGTTTCCCCAACCCCGCATGATGGTGCCCGATGACAGCGCAGCGGGTCTGGCACTCATGGCGATCGCGGTACCGCGTCGCGACCAGCAACTGGTGGTCGTGCTGGACATGGCGACCCTCCTCGAACGTGGGCTGCGCATGCAACTGGGGGGCTTCCAGGTCAACCTGTCCCGGGATGATGAGCTGATCGTTGCCCTGGCGGCATCGGGCATGATCGCGCGAGATGTGAGTGGCTCCCCGAGGTTTGCCAAACGTCACATCGGTCTGCCGGGTGGCCTCATGCTCAGTCCATCCGTGCATCCCGGCTCCGAGGCGAGTTGGCTGCAAGCGGGTCTCGTGCCCTCAGCCGTTGGCCTGGGCGGGCTGACGCTGAGCTACCTGCTGGTCTTCAGCCTGGGGATGGCGCGCCTGGCCCTGGGGCATTCCCGGGAGCTGATGGCTGCCAGGGAGCAGCTCGAGCAGCAGCAATCCATCCAGGCGATGATTGCCGAGGAGGTACCGCTCGATCAGACCCTCGAAGCCATCTGCACCATGCTCGAGCGTCAGCTGCCGGGCGGATTATGCTCGATCATGCTGGCTGACGACGCAGGCGCCACGCTGCGTCTGGTAGCGGGAAACAGCCTGCCCGTGCGCTACCGTGAGGCGATCGGCTCGATCCCCATCGAGGCCGGCATCGGTGCCTGCGGCAGCTCGGCCCATGATCGTGAAGTGGTGATCTGCGAGGATCTCGCGCATGACCCGCGCTGGAAAGGCTTCAGGACCCTGGCCACCCATGAGGGGCTCATGGCCTGCTGGTCCTACCCGGTGATCGCCAGTGAGGGTCGCTTGCTGGGGACCTTCGCGACCTACTATCGACGGCCGGCCAGGCCGGGAAGTACCGAACTGGAAATGATGCGTCAGGCCGTGGACCTGGTGGCGCTGGCCGTGGAACGCGAGCAGGATCGGCGCTCCTTGTGGCAGAGCGAACAGCGCTACCGCTCGCTGTTTGCCTATAACCCGGATGCGGTGTTTTCACTGGATCTACAGGGACGCTTTGCCACGGCCAACGATCATTGTTCTGCACTGACCGGCTTTGCCGTCGAGCAGATCATCGGCACGCACTTTTCTCAATTCCTGAACCCGGACGACCTGGCCTATGTTCAGGAGAAGTTCGAGACCGCGGCTGCCGGGGAGCCCTGCCGCTATGAGCTGCAGATCCCCCACCTGGATGGCAAGATGCGCCGCCTGGATCTCACCAACCTGCCGATCGTGGTCGGTCAGCGCATCACGGGCGTCTATGGCATCGCCAAGGATGTGACCCAGCGACGCGAGCACGAGACCCGGTTGCGGATCCTTCAGCGCAGCGTGGAGGCCAGCGTCAACGGTGTGCTGATCGCTGACGCCAGGGAGCCCGATTTGCCGATCATCTATGCCAACGATGCCTTCGAGCGCATGACGGGGTATTCCCGCGAGGACGTCATGGGCCGCAATTGTCGCTTCCTGCAGGGTCCCGAGACCGACAAGACGACGTTGCAGCAGATTCGCCAGCGGCTGACCCACTACCGCGAGGTGCATGTCACCCTGTGCAATTATCGCAAGGATGGTACCCCCTTCTGGAACGACCTCTACATCTCGCCGGTGCGTGACGACCAGGGGCGGGTCTCCCACTATGTGGGCATCCAGCACGACATTTCCGAACACAAGGCCTACGAGGCGCGTCTGGCCTACCACGCCAGCCATGATGCCTTGACCGGGTTGCCTAACCGCTCCTTGCTGGAGGATCGGCTGGTCCATGACTTCGAGCTGGCCAGGCGAAAAGGGCACCTGCTGGCGGTGCTCTTCGTCGACCTCGACGAGTTCAAGCCGATCAATGACAGCCTGGGCCATGCCGTAGGCGATCAGCTGCTGCAGGGTGTTGCACAACGCCTTTCCGCAGCGATGCGTCCGGGCGATACCCTGGCGCGCCTGGGCGGCGACGAATTCGTGGTGCTGCTGCCGGACCTGCACAATGAAGAGCAGGCGCTGCAGGTGGCCGAGCGGCTGCTGGCGATCATTGCCCGACCCTATCGGGTCGGCGAGCATGAGCTTTCGCTGTCCTGCAGTATCGGCATTGCCGTCAGCAACGCTGAGGTGTCCCAGCCCATCGAGCTCATCCAGCAGGCCGACATGGCCATGTACCGCGCCAAGCAGCAAGGGCGCAATGCCTACCAGTGGTTCACCCCCGAGATTACCCTCCGGCTGGGGGATCGCGTCGCGCTGCGCAACGAGCTCCAGGAGGCGATCGATGCCCAGGCTTTCGAGTTGCACTATCAGCCGTTGATCGATCGTCAGGGACGAGTCGCCGGCGTGGAGGCATTGTTGCGCTGGCCAAATACCGTGCGTGGATATGTCCCACCCGACCAGTTCATCCCCCTGGCCGAGGAGACCGGCCAGATCATTCCGATCAGCGAATGGGTGCTCTCCAGGGCCTGTCGGGATCTGTGCATGCTCGACCAGGCGGGACACGGCATCCTGAATGTCGCGGTCAACCTATCGCCGCTGCAGTTTCATCGTTCGAGCTTTCTCGGCAACCTGCGCCAGACCCTGTCGGTCACCGGGCTGCCGGCGCCGAAACTGTCATTGGAGCTCACCGAAGGCGTGCTGATGGATGATACCGAAAATGCCATTGATACCTTGCATGCCCTCAAGAGCATGGGGGTGAATGTCGCCATCGACGACTTCGGCACCGGCTTTTCCAGCCTCAGCTACCTCAAGAATCTGCCCATCGACACGGTGAAGATCGACCGCAGCTTCGTTAGCGAAGTGACACGCAATGCCGAGGATGACGCCATCATCCAGGGCATCATCTCCATGGCGCATCACCTCGGGCTGAAGGTGGTCGCCGAAGGCATCGAGCATGAGGAGCAGTACCGCCTGCTGATGACCCATGGCTGCGACCTCTTCCAGGGCTTTCATCTGGGCCGTCCCATGCCACTGGAGAACCTCATCGACTTCCTAGGCGAGTCATGAACGGCTTCCGGGATGTGCCTTCCATTAAGGCGAATCGGTGTGCATCAGACATCCAGGTCGTCGACCTCCTCGGCGGCCTGGTCGGAAAGAGTAGACGGGAAAATTCGGCGAATCGCCCGGGTGATCGGCAAGTCTCTCAGCTCATTGCTCAGCAGGGCGGCTACCAGTCGGGCCTGAGCCTCATCCCGGTAGCGCTTCATGGGTTCGCGATCGCGACGATGGCTGACATACCATTTGTGGAGCACGAAGGCTCGTGGATCGACGGTGGTAAGCCTCAGTGGCATACCGCGCTCGTCGAAGACAATGGCGTCGTAGCTGGGTGACGCGACGAGCCATTTCAGCGAGTCGATAGCGACCGGGGTCAGATCATCGGTGTCGAGCAACCGCTCGAAGGCATTTTTCTGCAGCGGGTCGACGCCGCCCTGAGTCACAAAATCAACTCGATACCCGGCATCGTTGGCAGCACAAAATGTAAAAGCCGAGTCGGAAAGACGCTGGAAGGTCTTGTCGCTTCTCCTCAGCAGGGAGAGGAGTCCCTGGGGCTTCAATTGCGCGACGATGCGTACCCCCTGTCGCGCATCCATCAATACGTCCACGTCCGCCGTCGCCAGATGTTCCGGTTCGATGAGCACGCCGGCTCGGGCCTCATAGGCATAGAGCGCAGTGGTTCCGATAATACGAAAGGGGATCTTGTCGCGCTGGAGCGCGCGCATTACCCGCGCTGCAACAAGCGGAAAACGGTTGAGCCGGTTGGCTCGGACGTAGGCCCCATGCAGCGCGAGTTGATCCTTCAAGCTCGCTTCGCGTGCCTTGTAGACGGCCTTCCTCTCATCGAACGCGGTCTTGAGGTTCTCTGTCTCGCTGGAGCGAGGACCAAGAGAATGGTTCTTGCCGTGAGAGTAAGCGCGATAGAGGTAGTCGCGGCCGTTAATCCGCTTCCAATGCATCGATCCTTCGACTTGGCGGCCTTGAGCACGATGCGTTTCCAAGGCTTCAAATAGCTGAATGGCATTGGTCGCCACCTTCGATGGCTCTTGTTTCAGTCGTGTGTATCCCATCCGGCGCACCATGCTCAGGCGTATAGCGGTATTTTAACTAAAGACTCTTCATTTTGATATTTTATTTAGTTAAATTGAAAAAGTGTTGTAATATCAACATATTATTATCCAATCCGTCGTTGGGCGTCAGGGCTCAAAGCTGCCGCCGCCAGCGGCTTTCGATGGTCTCCAGCTCCGCCGGCCCGTAGAGGGCTTGGGCGTGACCGCTGTAATGGGCCCATAGCTGATCCCCCGCATCGTAGTGCCACCATTCGCTCGGCAGGTTGGTAAAGCCCTGTTCGCGCATGGCCCCGTAGAGGCGACGTCGGTTGTCGCGCGCCTGTCGCTGCCGGGCATCCGGGCGAGAGATGGCTTCCAGCGCGGCGGTGTGCGATGCCGGCACGGCCTCGTCGAACAGGGTGCCCATGTCCAGCGGCAGCCCGTCGGCATCGCTCAGGGTCACATCCACGGCGCCGCCGGTGAGGTGAGGGCTCGGTGAACTCGCCTCCCGGCTGGGCACGGCGACGAATTCTCGCGTCCGCTCCAGCAATGCCTCCTCGCCGAGGGCAGGGTGGTGCGACCTTATGGTCTCCTGCAGGGTATCGAAAAGATACTGTTGCACGCGCCAGGGTCGCCAGCCGTCGAGGACAATCAGCCCATATTCCGCTGGCAGGGAACGTGCCACCTTCAGCAGCCGCCGATAGACCCCTTCACGGACATAGCATTCGTTGATCGCCCCGGGAATATCCTCCTTGGCATAGACCGGGAAGACCTTGATCGGTGACGGCGCCAGGCTCAGCGGGACCAGCGGTTCGTCACTTCCGGTGATGGGGATGCGGCTCACCACGGACCAGTCAGGCTCGGTGTGGCGCTCGATGGGCGATGACAGAAAGCGGTTCAAGGACGTCTCCATGGGGTCAACCTGGATGAGCAGGATCAATACCGGCTGCAATGGTTACTCGGTCGGCTTCACCATACAGGCGAGGCTGGCCTTTTTGGTACACTGCTGCCCCCAGCCACCACTGCAACCCGGGATCATTCGATGTCTCACTACTACCGCCTGGTGGTTTCCTGTCCCGACCGCCTGGGCATCGTCGCCAGGGTCTCCAACTTCATCGCCGGGCACGGCGGCTCGATCACCGAGGCCAGCCAGCATTCCGATCTGGAGGCGGGGCGCTTCTTCATGCGCTACGAGATCCTCGCCGACTCGGTGGCCATGCCACCGGAGGCGTTGCGCGAGGCTTTCGCGCCGATCGCCGAGGAGTTCGAGATGGCCTGGGCGCTCACCGACACTCGCCAGCGGCGTCGCGTAGTGCTGATGGTGTCGCGGGAAACCCATTGCCTGGTGGACCTGCTCTATCGCTGGACGGCGGGGGAACTCGACTGCGACATCGCTTGCGTCATTTCCAACCACGAGGACATGCGGGGGCTGGTGGAGTGGCACGGCATCGGCTACCACCATGTGCCGGTCAAGGCCGACGACAAGCAGGCCGCCTTCGCCGAGGTGCAGCGGCTGGTCGACGATGCCCGCGCCGACTGCGTGGTGCTGGCCCGCTACATGCAGATCATGCCGCCCGAGCTCTGCCAGCGCTTCCAGGGCCGGATGATCAACATCCACCACAGCTTCCTGCCATCCTTCGCCGGGGCCAGGCCCTATCATCAGGCCCACCAGCGCGGGGTCAAGCTGATCGGCGCCACCTGCCACTACGTCACCGAGGAACTCGACGCCGGGCCGATCATCGAGCAGGACATCCACCGGGTCAGCCACTGCCACACCCCCAACGACCTGGTGCGCTTCGGGCGCGATGTGGAGAAGGCAGTGCTGGCGCGCGGCCTGCGCTGGCACCTGGAGGATCGCGTACTGATCCACGGCAACAAGACCGTGGTTTTTGCCTGACGGACTGGTCTAACGACCTTGCGATCGTCCGCGTCGAGGTCAACGCAGGCGATCTACCCTCGGTAGGCGTTCGTTCGCTATAGATGGTGCAACTTTTCCAGAGCGGCGTTGCTCAGGAACGTCGAGCGGCTTTTGACGCCATGAAGTGTCACGTACTCGTCAATCTGGCGAAGCACCATGCCTGGCAGGGTAACGGTTACCTTCTCTGCTTTTCCCAGATACGGGGTTAGATCGATATCGATCATGCCCCATCCCCAGCCCTCGAAGTCCGGGTTGCGGCGATGTTCATCGATCCCGCTCGGTTTTGGAACTGGCTCGCCGCGGGCTGCCATTTCTTGAAGTACGATATGCGCGGCCTCGATGGCATTGTCGTAGGCTTCTTCCGGGGTGTCCCCGGCACTGATTGCGCCGGGAATGTCGGGGAAAACGATGCCGGTAGCGGTGGTCTCGTCTCCCCACTCGATTGCGATGGGATATTGCATCGTGTGCCTCCGCACGGGTCATGACAGCCCCGCCTGTTTGAAAATCTGGTGTACAGTGCCTTTCGGCAAGTCTTTTTTCGGGTGTGGAACAGGAATGGCACCAGGTCTGTCAGGGTGTTTAAAAACGTGGTGGCTGCCCCGGACTCGGTCCAGCACCCAGCCAGCGGCTTCAAGCTCCCTGATGAGGTCGCTGCTTTTCACCGCTTTCTCCCTCGGATTTCAGCCTGAATTATACGTCCAGCCGTACCATTATGACACCCCGCGATCTCCATGAGGTGACTGCATGACGATTGCCGAGCCGGTTCTCGCCCCCTGGCTACTGCTGCTCTGCGGTGTGATCTCGCTGGCGTTCATCGGCCTGGCCCTGAGTCGCCGGCCGTGGATTGCGCTGCTCGATGACCACGCCCTGCAGCATCGCTGGCTGGCCGCCACCGTCATCGTGATGCTGTTCTGGCAGTTGCGTGCCCAGGCGGTGGACTGGCTTACCCTGCACCTGATGTTCACCGCGCTGCTGACGCTGATCTTCAAGGCACCGCTGGCGCTGCTCTCGATCACCGCGATCAATATCGCCATGGTGCTGCTGGGGCGCATCGAATGGCCACTGTTGGGGGTGAACGTGCTGGTCACCGGCGTGGTGCCGGCCTTGGTGATGGGCATCATCTGGCGTCTGGTCGACCGGCGCCTGCCCGACAACCTGATGGTCTTCATGTTCGTCTGCTGTTTTTTCGGTTCGGCCCTGGCCACCCTGGCAGCAGGCCTCTCCGCCGTGGGGCTGATGGCGCTGGGCGCCACCGATGCCGAGGCGTTACGCCAGGCGCTGGAGTACGCTCGCTTCCTGCCGCTGCTGATGCCCTCTGAAGCCTTCATCACCGGCATGCTGATGAGCATCCTGCTGGTCTACCACCCCGGCTGGGTCGCCACCTTCAATGACCACCGGTATATCGATACGAAATAAGCGCCAAGCGGCCAAGCGGCCAAGATAAAAGCAGCCAAGGGCCGAGCAACCCAAGCTTTCGGTGCTATGTTGAAAGCTCAAGGTACTTGGATGGGGGCAGGGATGCGATTCGAGGATCTGCTGGTGTGGAAACGCTCGGCGAGACTGTGCTCGGAGGTGTACCGGTCTTTCAGCCAATCACGAGATTTCGGGTTCAAGGATCAGATCACCCGATCCGCCCTATCGATCGCAAGTAATATTGCCGAAGGCTACGAACGGGACAGTGATCGGGACCGCCTCAAGTTCCTAAGCTATGCAAAGGGCTCCTGCGCTGAGCTGTGAACCCAGATCTACATTGGCATCGAAATAGGCTACATCGAAAAGTCGATGGACCATGGATGGGCCGAAGAGACAAGGGAAATTTCTCGCATGCTCTACGGACTCATGACCCGGCTCCGTGACTGAATTAGCTTTGCGTGGGTTGGCCGCTCGGCGCTTGGCCGCTTGGCGGCTTACAGCGCCAGCGTGAGCTGCTGCCGTGCTTCCTCGGGCACCAGGCGGACGCCGACGCCGAGCAGGCGCACGGGGCGGCGGGCACGCGACCAGGCCTGTTCCAGCAGGCGGGTGTAGCTGTCGGCGTCGGGGGTGAGGCCGCGGCTTTCCAGGGTGGTGAGGCTGAAGTCGTCGAAGCGCACCTTGACGAAGAGCCCGGCCATCGGCGGGTGGCCGTGGCGTTCAAGCCGGCCCTGCAGTTTCTCGCAGAGTGGGGCGAGGGCGGCGCTGGCGGTCGCCAGGTCAGGCAGGTCGCGGTCGAAAGTGGTCTCCACGCTCACCGACTTGCGCTCGCGCTCGATGCGCACTGGGCGGTCGTCGATGCCGCGGGAGAGCTCGAAGAGCCGGCGCCCGAACTTGCCGAAGTCGTCCAGCAGGCGCTCGATGGGCAGCTCGCGTAGCTCGGCGCAGGTTCTGATGCCCATGGCGTCGAGCTTGGCGCCGGTGGCCGGTCCCACGCCGTGTAGCTTCTTCACCGGCAGCTCGCGCACGAAGGCATCGACTCGCTCCGGCGGAATCACCGTCAGGCCGTCGGGTTTCTCCCAGTCACTGGCGATCTTGGCCAGGAACTTCGAGGGGGCAGCGCCCACCGAGACGGTGATCCCTGTGCGCCGATAGCACTCTTCCTTGAGCCATTCGGCCATCCAGGTGGCGCTGCCGCGGAAGCCCTCGACCTCGGTGACGTCGAGGAAGGCCTCGTCCAGCGACAGCGGCTCGACCAGCGGGGTGAGTTCGTGGAAGACCGCCTGGATCTGCCGCGAGACCTCGCGATATTTCTCGAACTGGCCGCGCATCAGGGTCAGCTGGGGGCAGAGGCGCAGCGCCTGGGCGGTGGGCATGGCGGAGTGGATACCGAAGGTGCGGGCGGGGTAGTTGCAGGTGGCGATCACCCCGCGCTGCTCCCGCGAGCCGCCGATGGCCAGCGGGATATCGCGCAGGGCGGGGTTGTCGCGCATCTCCACGGCGGCGAAGAAGCAGTCGCAGTCGGCGTGGAGGATCTTGCGGATGGGGTCAGTCATGCGGCGAGCGCAGCCAGCTTCAGGTTCAGCCCAGTGCCTGGCCGTTGCCACCGCGAATAACCCCCACCCCGATGCCCTCGATCTCCAGCGGCTCGTGGCGCAGGTCCACCTTTATGGGCGCGAAGTCGGGGTTCTCGGCTTCCAGGGTGACCACGTGGCCCTGGCGGTGGAAGCGCTTCACGGTGACGTCGTCCTCCAGGCGTGCCACCACGATCTGGCCATTGCGGATGCGCTCGGTGCGGTGCACCGCCAGCAGGTCGCCCTCGAGGATGCCGGCATCCTTCATGGAGAGGCCGCGCACTCGCAGCAGGTAGTCGGCGCGCGGGGTGAAGTACTCCGGTGGCAGCGGGCAGTAGCGGTCGATGTGCTCGGCGGCCAGTACCGGGCTGCCGGCGGCTACCTCGCCGATGATCGGCAGGCCCTGGGCCGGCTCATCCAGCACATCGTCGTTGGCGGCATCCGGCTCCTGGGCCGGCAGGCGGATGCCTCGCGAGGTTCCGCGGATCATCTTGATCGCCCCCTTGCGCTCCAGGGCGCGCAGGTGCTCCTCGGCGGCATTGGGCGACTTGAACCCCAGTGCCCGGGAAATCTCCGCCCGGGTCGGCGGGTAGCCGAGCTCGTTCATGGTCTTGACGATGAAATCGAGCACGTTCTGCTGCCGGGCCGTGAGTAAGCGACTCATGGGACCTCCAGGGTCGGTAACCAGGGGGTGGCGATTTTCTGCCACGCGTCTGGTCAAGTATACAGCATGTTTTTCCATCCAGTAAAAGGACCGAGAACCCAAGCGGCCAAGCGGCCAAGCAGCCAAGCGGGCCATACCATTGAGATTTTTCATTGACGCCGTCACGGCCGGTGCCATCATCTTGCTCGGCGCTCGGCGCTCGGCGCTCGGCGCTCGGCGCTCGGCGCTCGGCGCTCGGCGCTCGGCGCTCGGCGCTCGGCGCTCGGCGCTCGGCGCTCGGCGCTCGGCGCTCGGCGCTCGCCCCGTTTAAAACACCTGATATCCTTCAATCTTGAGCCAGGTTAATGGTTGTCATACACTTTCGTAGCGTTCAAACAATTGTTTCTAATCAGATGGAGCCGTTTTACCCATGGCCCAGCATCCCGACACCGTCACCCGTATCCTGGATACCGCCGAGGTGCTGTTCGCAGAACGCGGCTTCGCCGAGACATCGCTGCGCAACATCACCAGTAAGGCCAGGGTCAACCTGGCGGCGGTCAACTACCACTTCGGCTCCAAGAAGTCGCTGATCCAGGCGGTGTTCGCGCGCTATCTCGACCCCTTCACCGTGCGTTTCCACACCGCCCTCGATGAACTCGAGGCGCGCCACGAGGGCGGCGTCATCCCGCTGGAAGAGCTGCTGGAGACCATGGCGCGCAGCGTGCTCGAGGTGCCGGCGGAGCGCCACAGCCTGAAAGTGTTCATGCGCCTGCTGGGGCTCGCCTACAGCCAGGCCCAGGGGCATCTACGGCGCTACATCCAGGAGCAGTATGGCAGCGTCTTCACCCGCTTTACCGAGCTGGTACGCCGGGCCACACCTGAACTGCCCGACGCCGAGCGCTTCTGGCGGCTACATTTTATGCTGGGCACGGTGATCTTCACGCTCTCCGGCCTGGATGCCCTGCGCGATATCGCCGAGAAGGACTATGGCGAGCACGTCAGCGTGCGCGACCTGGTGCGACGCCTACGCCCGGTGGTGGTAGCGGCCATGAATGCGCCCTTGCCCGAGCCCCTTCCGGCCCAGCGCGAGGCGGGCTGATGCGCACGCCCGTGCTCACTGAACTGCCGCCGACGGAAGGCGTGTGGCTGGAGATCGACACCGCCGCCCAGCGGCTGACGGTATGGCAGGGGCGGGAGATCGACTGGCAGTGCGAGGTTTCCACGGCCGCCGAGGGTACCGGGGAGGAGGAGGGCAGCGGCGCCACGCCCCTGGGCTGGCACCAGGTGCGCGCCGCCATCGGTGCGGGCAATGCGCCGGGCACCGTCTACCGTGGCCGCCGGCCCACAGGCGAGGTCTACAACGAGGCCCTGGCCGCCGAGCACCCGGGGCGCGACTGGATCCTCACGCGCATCCTCTGGCTCAGCGGCCTGGAATCCGGCCGCAATCGCGGTGCCAATGTCGACTCACAACGGCGTTATATCTACCTGCACGGCACCCCACCCAGCGAACCCATGGGCGTTGCCCGATCCCACGGCTGCATTCGCCTGCGCGATAGTGAGCTGCTGGCGCTGTTCGAGATTGCCGTACCGAACACGCCGGTGTGGCTGCATGACTAGAAGCAGCCAAGCGGCCAAGCGGCCAAGCAGCCAAGCAGCCAAGCGGGCTATACCATTGAGATTTTTCATTGACGCCGTAACGGCCGGTGCCATCATCCTGCTCGGCGCTCGGCGCTCGGCGCTCGGCGCTCGGCGCTCGGCGC
>NZ_FOBC01000002.1:0-56108 GCF_900109725.1 Halomonas daqiaonensis | reverse complement strand
GCTTGGCCGCTTGGCCGCTTGGCCGCTTGGCCGCTTGGCCGCTTGGCGCTCGGCGCTTAAATCACACTCCCCAGCTCGAAGATCGGCAGATACATCGAGATCACCAGGCCGCCGACCAGCACGCCCAGCACCACGATGATGAAGGGCTCGAGCAGCGAGGTGAGGGTATCCACCTTGTTGTCGACCTCCTCCTCGTAGTAGTCCGCCACCCGGTTGAGCATGGCATCCAGCGAGCCGGCCTCCTCGCCGATGCCCACCATCTGCACCGCCAGCGCCGGGAACTGGTCCGTCATGCGCATCGCGAAGTTGAGCTGCTGGCCGGTGGCCACGTCCTCGCGGATCTGGGCGATGGCGCGCTCGTAGACCATGTTGCCCGCCGCACCTTCGGCCGTTTCCAGCGCCTCCACCAGCGGCACGCCGGCGCCGAAGGTGGTGGCCAGGGTGCGTGAATAGCGCGCCACCGAGGATTTATCCAGAATGTCGCCGATCACCGGCACGCGCAGCGAGAGCGCATGCATGCGATAGCGAAAGGCCTCGGAGCGCTTCATGGCGGCGCGCAGCAGGAAGATGAAGGCCGCCAGGCCCAGCACCCCCCACCACCAGTACTGCTGGGCAAACTCCGACATGGCGATGGTCATGCGGGTCATGGCCGGCAACTCGGCGCCGAAGCCCTGGAAGAGGCTCTCGAACTGCGGCACCACCTTGATCAACAGCAGGGCGGTGACGCCGATGCCCACGGCGATCACCGCCGCCGGGTACCAGAGCGCCTTCTTGACGCGGCCCTTGAGCGATTCGATCTTCTCCTTGTAAGCCGCCACCCGCTCGAGCATGCTGTCCAGCGAACCGGACTGCTCCCCGGCCTCCACCAGATTGGCGAACAGCCGGTCGAACTGTTGGGGATGTCGCCTGAGTGCCTCTGAGAAGCTGGAGCCGGCCGCCACGTCGTTCATCAGCTCCTGCACCAGGGCACTCATCGCCGGCTTCTTGAGACTCTCCGCCACCACCTGGAAGGCCTGCAGCACCGGTACGCCGGCGCGGATCATGGTCGCCATCTGGCGGGCGAAGAGCATGATGTCCTTGGGCTTGATCGAACCCATGCCGCCGCCGATGGCACTCTTGCGGCGGATATTCTTGATCGCGATGCTCTGGCCCTTGAGCAGCTTTTCCACCTCGCCGCGCTTGGGCGCGATCATCTCGCCACCCATCTTGCGGCCATTGGGCCCCAGCCCCGTCCACCGCCAGCGGTAGAGCTTGGTCTTCTGCGGCTTGCGCATGGTTCTCGTTGCCATCTTCGTCGTCCCTGTCCCTGCGTTTTGGTGATTGGAGCTGTTTTTGTGGTCTGTGCTCCTAAAGCCTCGGTGCTGCTGTAGCCATTGTGGGAGCTGTCGGTTCGACGCTTCGACTTGCACGGCAATTTTGTGCTCTCCGCCTTTCGCGGTGCGAGCACCGCTCCCACAATAATATTGGCCGCTTGGCCGCTTGGCCGCTTGTCAGTCCTTGGTTATCCGGTTGATCTCGGCCAGGCTGGTCAGTCCCTGCATCACCTTCAGGATCCCGCTGCGGCGCAGGTCCGGGTGGCCCTCCTTGCGCGCCTGGGTGTCGAAGTCGCGGGAGTTGCCTTCGGTCATGATCAGGTGGCTCATGTCGTCACTGATCGGCACCACTTCGTAGATGCCCACCCGCCCCTTGAAGCCCTGGGTGCATTTCTTGCATCCCACCGGCTCGTAGATGGTGGCATTGGCCACTTCGTCGTCGGTGAAGCCCTGCTGGCGCAGTACCTCGTGCGGGATGTCCGCCGGCTGCTTGCACTGCTTGCAAAGCCGCCGCGCCAGGCGCTGGGCGATGATCAGGCTCACCGAACTGGCGATATTGAACGGCGCCACGCCCATGTTGGCCAGGCGGCTCAGCGTCTCCGCCGCCGAGTTGGTGTGCACGGTGCTGAGCACCAGGTGACCGGTCTGGGAGGCCTTGACGGCGATCTCGGCGGTCTCCAGGTCGCGGATCTCGCCGACCATCACCACGTCCGGATCCTGGCGCAGGAAGGCGCGCAGGGCGCTGGCGAAGGTCAGGCCGATCTTGGGCAGCACGTTCACCTGGTTGACTCCCGGCACCTTGATCTCCACCGGATCCTCGGCGGTGCAGATGTTGCGTTCCACCTGGTTGAGAATATTGATGCCGGTGTAGAGGGTTACCGTCTTGCCGCTGCCGGTGGGGCCGGTGACGAGGATCATGCCCTGGGGGTCGTCGAGCACGCTCTCGTACATGGCGCGCTGCTCGGGCGTGAAGCCCAGCTGTTCGATGCCCATCTGCGCCGAGCTGGGGTCGAGGATGCGCAGCACCACCTTCTCGCCGTATACGGTGGGCAGCGAGTTGACGCGAAAGTCGATGGAGCGGGTGGTGGAGAGCTTGAGCTTGATGGCGCCGTCCTGGGGCAGGCGGCGTTCCGAGATATCCAGCCTCGACATCACCTTGAGGCGCGCCGAGATGCGCGTGCGCATGGCAAAGGGCGGGTGGGCCACGTCGTGGAGAATGCCGTCGATGCGAAAGCGCACCCGGTAGCTGGTCTCGTAGGGCTCGAAGTGGATATCCGAGGCGCCGCGATGGATCGCATCCAGCAGGATCTTGTTGACGAACTTGACGATGGGGGCGTCGTCGCCGGCCGCGGCCACCGCCGCCTGCTCGTCGCTGGCGTCGACCACGCCCTCATCAAAGGCCAGCTGACCCACGGCCTCGTCGACATCGCCCAGGGCATCGAGCATGCTCTTCTCGCTGTTGGCGAGATAGCTCTCCAATACCGGGCCGAGCTGGTCCACCGGGGCGAGAATGCCCTCCGGCGTCAGGCCGGTGGCAAACTGCAACTCGTCGAGCAGGGCCAGCGTGGAGGGGTAGGGCACGGCCACGGTCAGCTGATGCGCGTGGCGCACCAGCGGCAGCACGCCCAGCCGGCGCAGGATCTTGTCCGGGTACTCCTTGGCGGGCGGCAGGCTTTCCAGGCGGATGGCGTCCAGGTCGATGATCGGCAGGCCATACTCCCGGGCCGCGGTTAGCGTGGCCAGGCGGGCCGGCACCATGCCCGCCTCGATCAGATGCTGCAGCAGCGACATCTCGCCCTCGCGAGCCTCTGTCTCGGCGCGCACAGCGGCTGCCTCGCTCATCCGGCCATCGCTGACCATGCGCCGCGCCAGGCCACGCAGCCCGCTGCGATGAGTGGCGCCATGCAGCGCCGAAGTCGCGGGCTCAGGCGGCGGTGGGGGCTTCTCGGGAGAGGGGGGGCGGTAGTCGTTCATGGCGCCTCATGAAGTAGCAGCAGTTCGACAGCTCCGCTGATTCTAGCCCCTCAGGCCACCCCCCGCCCAGCGCTGTACCACGGCCTTTCAACCCTTTGCCTGCCCGGGACCTCAACCGGCCGTATGAGAAATGGCACGACTCGCCCAGTGCAGGTAGCAGATCGTCGGTAAAAATTCTTGCAGCGTTGCAAAGCGTAAAGTAATGTAAGTGTAGGGTCGGCCCCGGAATCATGCCGATCCAGCGCAAGAACGTACAGAAATGGTGGTAGGGCAAAGGGCCCTTGTGGGAGCGCTCGGTTCGACGTATCGACTTGCAGCTCGATGATCATGCCCCCTAGGATGATCAGGGCACCTAGACTCAGCCACCCAACGAAACACCGCAACGGCCACACGCAACCCAGAGCAGACGGCCAGCGGCAACCAGCAAGGGGCACCATCATGAAGAAACAAGGCATGCAGAAGTATGTGAAGACCGGGCAGGGCGGTTTTACCCTGATCGAGCTGATGATCGTCGTGGCGATTATCGGTATCTTGGCGGCGATTGCGATTCCCGCTTATCAGGACTATATTACAAGAGCTAGGGTGACGGAGGGCCTAAGCTTAGCAGCCTCAGCAAAAACAACTGTTGCCGAAAATGCTTTTTCAGGTGAGACATATAGCCAAGGCTTTACAGCGCCAAGTGCTACAGATTATGTTACATCTGTAGCAATTAGCGATACAACTGGTGAGATTACGATTACATATACAACCACTGTTGCCGAATCTGGTAGTAACGTGCTTTACCTTACTCCTACTCAGGCAAGCGGTTCAACTGCATCCGCTTTGCCTGATTCTAGTAGCACCTATACTCCACCCAAAGGCCGTATCGCGTGGGAGTGTAGAGCTGCTGGTTCATCAGGTGTTGGAACCGTAGGAACTTTGCCAGCTGCGGCGGCTCCTGCAGAATGTCGATAAGCTAATCGCGATTTGACCTATCTCGCCTGATTCATCCAGCGGCCGGCACAATGTCGACTGCTGGATTTTTTATTTGATAAAAATCACTGGTTCAATCAGATCGTCATTTATCATTTTTAGTGTTATTTTTTTCGATAGTCTGATTGGAAATATTGATCTCGGGAAATAAATATTTCACCCTTTTGGCTACTATTTTTTCTTGGCTTTTATAGAAACTCTCGGCTTCGAGTAGATTAAGGTAGAGTTCGGGTCCAGGTACCATCCTTGCCTCCTCTTCTGCCCACTCCTGATAGTCCTGCACCGCCCCTCCCATTCTTAGTGCTCGTGCCGCGGCGAGCTGTTGCGTCATGACGAGAAACTCTAGATCATGTGGAATACCGAAAGGGTTGATTACCCGATTCAAGGCGCCTGTATTTTTTCCTTGTGTTTCCAAAACAGATTTCACCTGCCATAGCGTATGCAGGTGCGTCGCCATGAAAACGCCTAGTACTGGCACTGCCAAACAAGCTACTACCCGGATCCCGAAGGTATAACGGTTGTGCTTCTCTTTCGTCTGCCAACAAAGGTTTACCACCATGCCCAGCAACAACAGAAATGCCAACCAGTGCCCTAATGAGTGGTAGAACGGCAGCTCCGTCATGCTATGCAGCCCAAGCGGCAGCAGCAGGGCGGTGAGCATCAACCTTTCTCCTCGCGGGCCATGTACCCTTAAACGCCAGGCCACCCAACCCGCGAAGGCCAGTATTGCCAACATCGGCAGCAGCCCGCCCTCAATCCCCCAGTAGAGCAACTCGTTATGCGGGTGGCTGTAGTGCTCCTTGAGGGTTGCACGGCCTTCCTCGGCGGTGCGCCAGTCTGCATGGCTGTGCAGGAAATCATGCTGAAACCGGCCATAGCCCCAGCCGGTGATGGGCTTCTCGGCGATCATGCGCAGGCTGTGTTCATAGACCTGAGGGCGGTAGCCTTGGGACGAAATCGATTCGGCACTTCGTCCGCCTTTATCTTCGCCAGGGCTGAACATGACGACCATTGCCAGCAGGCAGCCTGCGGCCAAGGTGCCTGCCCAGGCCCTGAAACGGGAGCGGTCAAGGTGCCAAAGGTGCAGGAGTACCATGGGTACCGCGATGAATGCCGCCAGCCAGCCCGCACGTGAAGCAATCACCAGTATCAGGGCCGGCATGAAGAGTGGGGCCAGCAGGATGACGCCGCGCTCAAGCTTGTTGTCGCGCGCTTCCCCGAAGAGCCAGGCCGAGACCACCAGGCCCGTCACGAGGAAGCTGGCCATCACATTGACCTGCTGGAAGATGCCATAGGGTCTGCCAGTCGCCGGGTTGTACCCCAGCCAGTTGCCTTGCTCGAGCAGGTAGAACTGTACATAGCCCAGTGCAGTTTCCAGCAGGGCTCCAAGCAGCATCGCGATGCCCAGCCACCACCAGTCGCGGCGGGTCAGTTGCAACTGGGCGAGCCCCAGCAGCAGGATGGCCCCGGCGGTGACGGTGAGCATCCGCGGCAGGGCAATCAGCGAGGCCTCGTTCCAGGTCCACAGGAAGGGCAGCCATAGGGCCAGCAGCAGCAACCCGAGCCCGATATGGAACTTGCTGTAGCGGATCACCCCGCGAGTGGCGGGCCACATGGAGAGCGCCATCATCAGGCCGACGCCCATCCAGACGGTGGCATTGAAGGGCAGGCGTAACCCCGAGCCACCCATATTGGGGAAGGTGATATGCAGCAGCACGGTAAAGGTGAAGATCGCCGTGCCGATGAACCACTTGATCAGGCGGCGGTTGGGGGCGGTGTCGGTGGTCATGGCAGTCCCTGCGGCCCGAAGGGCTTAGTTTTCTCATACCGATTCGTATCGGAATGTAAGCCGCCAGTGTCGCGGGGCAGGCAATCGATGTAAAGCGCAGCACGATGCGGTGCCGGCGTTTTAGCCTTCTGCTTGCCCCTTGCCCCTTGCCCCTTGCCCCTTTCTCTTCCGCCCTGAATGTTGCACTGCACCAAAATGCCTGTTATTGTGCACTGCATCAGAGCGGGGATCTCCCGCTCCATGTCATCCAGAACCAGGAGGTTCCCTCATGACCAACGCATTCGCTTTTGACACCAAGCAGTTTGACACCGCTCAGCTCGAGTCCATGTTCTTCGCTCCAGCACGCGCCTTCGCTTCTCTCTCCGTCGATTACACCGAGAAGCTGGTCAACGCCCAACTCGAGGCCACCAAGGCCTACACCGACACCAGCCTGGCGCAGCTGCGCAGCCTGGTGGACGTCAAGGACGCCGAAGGCCTGAAAAGCTACATGGAAGGCCAGCAGAAGGTCGCCCAAGAGCTGACCGAGCGCATGAAGGGCGATGCCGAGAAGGCCGTGGCCCTGCAGCAGGAGTTCGTCGAGGAAAGCCAGAAGCTGACCGAGAGCAGCGTCAAGCAAGCTCAGGAAAGCACCAAGGAAGCCACCGAGACCGCCACCAAGGCCGTCAAGGAAGCTGCTCCCAAGGCTGCCAAGTAAGCGTTAGATCCCCGGCCTTCGGGCCTGGACATCGCAAGACTCAAGCACGCCGCCGATCGATGATCGGCGGCGTGCTTGTGTGGGCGAGGACAAGGGGGGTATTTCCAGTTAGTGCGGGGGTTTGTCCTTGATTTCCTCAAAGGGGGCCGTTCAGAACCCCCAGCGCACCCGGAACGACAGACCCACCACCACGAACAGCACCGAGAGCACGGTGACGGCGAGGATATGCCAGCCCATCAGCGGCAGGGTGGCGGGCGAGAGGCGCGGGATGACCCGGAAGCGGGCGTGGGCCGCCACCAGGGCGGTGAGGCCGAGCAGCACGAGTTTTGCCTGGATCAGCTGCGCCACTGGGCCACCTTCGGCCGAGAACCACAGCGCCAGGGAGGGCATCTTCTGCCACGCCAGCCATAGCCCGGTGATGATCTGGACTACCAGCGCCGGCATGCCGAGCTTCTCGTAGCCCTCCTCGAACCAGTGAAGCGCCGCTACGTCACGCCCGCGCAGCACCCGCGGCAGGATGGTTATCGCCAGTATCAGGTGGCCGCCGGTCCAGATGGTGGCGCCCAGTAGGTGCAGCAACAGTAGAATGGCGGTCATGGCGGCTTCCGAGTTCCTTTACTCCGCGAGAGGCCAGGCCATCAGATACGGCGCTTACAGATAGAAGCGCGGCATGCGGGCCACGTGGCGGCTCCGGGTGCTCAGGGAGCGTTCGGTGCTGCGGCGGCGCTTCGCCGAGCGTAGCGGGCTCGCGGGGAGGGGCTGGTCCCAGATGGTAGCGATCTGCTTGACGTGCACCGTGACTCTCCGGGGCTCTGACGGCCCTGTTGGTTATGAACGGCTGGATGTGAGCGTGTTGGCCATTATACCGGAGGTCAAACGCTTGTCTACGACTAAGGTCGAAGGTCGAAGGTCGAAGGTCGAAGTGATCTTACCCAGCAATTGTGGACACCGATCTAAGCGATCATTCGGGCCTCGAAGGCCTCTGGGCTGATCATCCCAATCGCACTGTGCCGGCGCTGCCGGTTGTAGTCCAGCTCGATGAACTCGAACACCTGTCGCCGCATGGCTTCCCTGGTTTCGAAGCTCTCTCCATGGATCGCCTCGACCTTGAGGCTATGGAAAAAGCTCTCGGCACAGGCGTTGTCGTAACAGTTGCCCTTGGCACTCATGCTGCAACGCAGCTCGTGCCGGGTCAGCAGGGACTGGTATAGCGTCGAACAATACTGGCTGCCACGGTCACTATGCACGATCACGTTCTTGGGCATCTTGCGACTCCACAGGGCCATCTGGAGGGCATCGCCGACAAGGTCAGCGGTCATGCGCTCGCTCATCGCCCAGCCGATCACCTTGCGCGAGTAGAGGTCGATCAGCACCGCCAGATAAAGCCATCCTTCCCCGGTCGCAAGATACGTGATGTCGCCGACCCACTTTTGGTTCGGTGACACTGCGGTGAAGTCCTGCTGCAGCAAGTTGGGTGCCACCGGCAGCGAGTGCCGGGAGTTCGTAGTGGCCTTGAACTTCCGTGCCGCCTTGGCTCGCAGGCCTTGCCGTTGGAGGCTGGCGGCGACCGTCTTGGGGTTCAAGGGCAGGCCCTCGTCGTGTAGATCCAATGCCAGTCTGGGGGCGCCGGAGCGCCCCTTCCGGTAGTGGTAGGCAAGGGCCACCCGCTGGTTGATCTCGGTCTGCCGTTGGCGACGAGCCGAGGGGATGTTGTCGCTCTTCAACCAGGCGTAGTAGCCGCTGCGGGCAACACCAAGGACCGAGCACATGCGCTGGATACTGAACACCTCGCGGTGCTGGCGGATGAAGGTGTACTTCACTTCAGGTTCTTCGCAAAGTACACTGCCTTTTTTGTGATCGCTAATTCCTCCGATATTTCAGCTAGTTGGCGTTTGAGTCGAGCATTCTCTTCGGCCAAGGCTTGCTCACGTTCAGAGGCGTTCTGCTTTTGCTGGACCTTGGCCCGCCACTGGTAGAGCTGGCTGGGCTGAAGGCCAAGATCACGGGCGGCGGCTGTGACACCGACGCGATCAGCAAGAGCCAAAGCCTCCTCACGGTAGGCATCGGAGTGTCGTGCGCGGGTCTTCTTCATCGGGGTAGCTTGCTTCGCCATGGGTCACCTCGTTGCAGTGTACTGCGTTAACGGGGTGTCCACTGCTACTGGGTAGGATCACTAGGCCGAGATTATTTGGGTGATTGAGGGTTGATGTTGTGGGAGCTGTGCTTGCACGGCGAAAAGCGGCTGGCAGAGAATCGCCGTGCAAGCACAGCTCCCACAATACCCCCATGACTCCCACAATACTTCCAGGACTCCCACAATAGCGCCATGGCTAAAGCGCCTACTCCCAACTGCGGTCGTAGTCGTCCCAATAGCGGCCGAGGTCGCGTTCCTCGGTGAGGTCGTAGAGCTGGTAGCGGCGGTTCAGGCGGGCGCCACCGTCGCGGGTGAGGGGCTGCCAGGCGATACTGGCGCGGTTGCGGCTGGAGCGCACGAAGAAGGCGTCCAGGGGGATGGAGAGGTACAGCGCCTTGTCGAAGCTGCCCTCGCCGAAGGCATCGCCGGCATCGGTGAAGGTGGCCCAGGCGCCGATGCGCACGCCGTTGTCGAATTCCCGGGAAAGGTCCAGGGTGGTGCCGACATCGCCGGCGAGGTAGCGCCCTACGCTGATCTTGGCCAGCACGTCCTCGATGCCGGTTTCCAGGTAAGCGCTCAGGTGGCCGGTCCAGGCGTCATAGTCGCGTAGGCCGAACTGCTGGTCGAACTCGCGCTGGCGCACCCAGTTGAGGTCCGCGCCTAGGGCCAGCGGACTATTGAAGGGCCGGTAGAGCAGCTCGCCTCCGGCACCGGCATACATCATTTCCAGCAGCCCCGCATAGCCCATGGCGTACCAGTCATCGCCGAGCTGGGCGGTGCGGGTGTACTGCAGGTTGCTGATACCCACATCGGCGTCGGCCAGGTAGTCGCCTAGATAGGTGCGTACCCGCGGCAGGTCGGAGTCGGCGATGTAGTCGTAGTCGTCGAGGTTGTCGGCGAGTGTCGCAGTCAGGCTCCCGGAGAACCAGCCATTGGGGTCGGTGGTGACCTCCGCCGCTGCATAGGCCGAGAGGCGGTACAGATAGCCGTCCGGGCCGCCAAAGTTCTGTTCGATGGCGGGCCCGGCCTGCCAGCTGAAGCGCCGGGGCTCGGCCTGGTAGAGCAGTTCTCCGCCAGGCTTGTCCAGATGGGCGTGTGCATAGAGGCCGTAGCGGTGGTTGTCCGCCTGTTCGCTCGACGCCGCTGCAGCAGTGAAGGCTGCCCGGTCGTGGACGTCCTCGCGGAGGTCGAGTCCGCGGTTCTGCCAGCGGTAGCGGAAGGTCTCCACCGCCTCCTCGGTATTGGCGTCGAGGATTCGGCCGGCGCGTGCCTCGCTCTTCGCCAGGTTGCGATAGGTGGTGGCTTCGCCGGTCACGGTCAGGTCGTCACCCTGCTGGCGGATCTCACGCACGAGGATGCCGGCGTTATCCCGCAGGCGGCTCGCCACCGCTGGCCAGTCTGCCTCGGGCGAGGCATCGAGCGGCTGGGGTGGCGGGTCACGCTTCACCTGGGCGAGCCCCGCCAGGTTGGTGGAGAAGCTCACCCCGGCCATGGCGGTATTGCCGCGCTGCCAGCCGGCACGCAATTCGATATTGTCAGTGAGCCGGTAGCGAGCTCCCAGGTTGATGCGTGAATTCTGGGCCTGGTCGTTGCGCTGCGGCTCACTGGCGTAGTCGTTGCCTTCCACCTCCAGCTGCAGCACCAGGGGCTCCCAGGGAGTCTGGTACTCCACGCCTCCGAAGAATGCCATCGGGCCGCGGAACAGCTGGTCCAGGGCGAACTCGCCGCCTTGGTCGCCGCCGGCATCGGCAGGGCGCTCATCAAAGCGCTCGTCCAGCCAGCCCAAAGGAGACCCGACGTCACCGGCATTACCCAGGTACCCCCATCCCAGGCCCAGCGTGACATCGAGGTCATACCAGCGCTTGCTGGCCACCAGGTATTCTGCGCCGAACTGCGTGGTGCCACCGGCATCGCGCAGGCCCACGGCCAACTGCGGCCAGTAGCGGCTCTCCTCGCGCAGCCGAAACTTGGCGTCGATACCCTTGTCGAGGTAATCCCGTTCCCCGGCAATGCTCGGGCCGAAGAGGCGGTTCTCCACCGAGACATAGCGGAAGCCCGCTTCCAGCCATTCGGTGGGTTGCACGAACACCGAATAGCGGCGATACGGGGCAGTCCGACTCCAACTCGCCGCGAAATGGCCGGGCTCGCTCATGCGCGCGCTGGGCGTCTGCATCAGCCCGACGCCGCCGAAGTCGCTCTGGCCGAGTCCCAATCGCTCGGGACTGCCAGCGCCAAGCGCGGGAGCTGCCGCGACGGTAAGAGGGAGGAAAGTAAAAAGGAGAAAGTGAAAAGTGGGCTGTCGCACCTTGCTTCCTTGTTTGCCTTGTTCTTTTTTCAACATCTAAAGCCCCTTTGTACTTTCACCTTTCTTGCTTTCTACTTTCCCTTTTCTACGCATTCCCTTGACCCCTTGCCCCTTGATCACTTGCCGCCTGGGAGCTTGTAGCTTGCGGCTAGCCCCCTCGCTCCCTGCATGCCTTCGGCTCATTTCACCTCCCACTGGGTGCAGTCGTCGCCGGGGAGGCGGCTGGCGAGCCAGGCGACGAGTTCGCGGTTGATGAGGTCGCCTTCGCGGGTGCCGCCAAGGCCCCGGTCAGGGAGTTGAATGACGACCCTGGCACCAGGCGCCAGCGGGGCGGTCTGGTGGTTCCAGGCGGCAATGCCGCGCTCGTGCTGTTCGCCAGTGGGCGCGATGACCACGGCGGTGTCGATTCCCCCGGTAGCCTCGGGGGGCAGGGCGTCCAGGACATTATCCAGTGTCATGCCCGGTTGCCAGTCCAACCGCTCGACCCCGTGCCGTGTCCAGGCTTCGATCCAGCCTGGTGGCGTGCAGGTGCCGAGCAGGGTGATGTCCGCCATCGCGGGATTGTGGCGCAAGTCACTCGCCAACTCGGGCAGGCCCAATGGCTCAGGGGAGCGAGCGGGCAGGGCTTCGTATTCGGCCAGTGCCTGGCCCCAGACTGCTAGCCACCGGCCCGTAGGTCGGTCGCCGTGGGCCGTCACCACCGCTGCCAGCCCCGTTAACTCGGCCTCGAGGCGCGCCTGACGAGCCTCCAGGTCAGCGGCATCGCTGTCGCGCAGTGCATAGCTGTAGGCCCAGTCGAAGGGCGGCTGGTCGTGGCTCTGGCGCGCTTCCTGCCAGGCCAGCCAGGCCTCCACCAGAGAGGGCGGTACCATCGCCGGCTGGGCCTGGGAAACTAAAGGGAGCGTGGCCAGAACGGCGGCCAGTAACAGGTTTCTGCACATGGAAAAGGCTGCCTTGGGAATTACCACCAGTGACGGGCGACCTGCCACTGCATTGTCGGGGCGCCGGGCCAGGGCGACTCACGTACTGCCCAGAGATGGCGGCTGACCGGGTCACGCCAGAAGGTCGAAGAGGTCGTCTTGCCACTGGGCCAGGTGAGGGACGCTTCGCAGCGCTCAAGCGCCCGTTTCCCCAAGGGGAGCTCGACCCTCTCGGCGTCTGCGCAGCGCATCTCGCCACTTGCCTCGCCTCGCCGTACCTCTCCGCCGCTATCGCGCCAGTGGCGTACCAGCGTGAACGGATAGGGGGCGTCCTGGCGCCAGGGCAAAGCGTCGCCATAGTGGGTGCCCAGGAGATCTTCGGGTAGTCCTGCGGTGGCATGCAGGCCGCCATCATGCAGCTCGAGAACGCCGCCGCCGCGAGAGGGCCAGTAGCTGATATCGCCCACCTGGGCGCCCATCACCAGCAGGCCCTGAACATCGCCCAGACGGGCCGACAGCGTGGCGTGGGGAACTGATGCGGCCTGTTCACTTATGCGGTCGTCAGTCGGCCACAGCGCCTGAAGTGAGGCCCCCAGTGGCGTTGCCCCCGAGCTGGCACAGCCGACCAGCAGCAGCGGCAGGGCGCAAAGCAAGACCGCCCGCAGGCGGTCTCGATAGTTACCTGTTTTCGACCTTCGGTACATGATCAGTTGGTACCAGTGGTCCCCGTGGTGCCGGAGCTGCCATCGTCACCGCCGCCACCCGCAGCACTGACGCCGACTCCCACCGCCACGGCCCCAGCGACGGCCAGGCCGGTGAGGGCCGCGGTGGAAAGGCCGGTAGCGGCAGCCAGGCCGGCCAGGCCGCCGGAGGTGGCAGCACCGCCAGCGGCGACGCCGGTCGCGGAAGCCGCGCCAGCTCCCGCACCCGCACTTGCCCCAGCGCCCGTACCGGTTCCGGCACCCGTCGCGGTGCCAGTTTCCGACTGGGCCATGGCCAGCGGCGACGCCAACATCCCGGTGATAGCGATCAATGCAGTGGTTTTCTTGAACATCGTGTCTTCCCCTCGTGTTGCGTAAAGCAGCTAATACGATTTGGCTGCCAATCCTGACATCTCAGCGTGAGTCATGGTAAGTCCTTAACACGATGATGTCTTGGCTGTATTGGAAAAAATAGGCATGACATGCTTCAGAAATGGGGGCTGCAGGTGCCCTTTTGTAGGAGATCTCGTACATTACGCCGTTTGCCATCCTCGGACATTGCAAATCTCCTACCGCCGCATGTAGAGTCCTCACCTTCTCAGACACCACTACTCAACAGCTAATTTCTATTATTAGCTGTTCGTAACTAATGTTTACACGACGTCGAACAGCGACCGGCCGCGGGGATACGCCACACCCTGGGGCGGTAGCGTGCTCGAACGCTCTGGTCATCCCCTATCACAGGCTTCCCCTTATTTTTATGCGCCGTTCATCGTTCATCAATCTGCTGCTGGCACTGAGTGGTGCCATCCTCCTGTCCGGCTGCGCCTATTCGCCAGGTAGCCATTTCCAATCCCGCACCGAGAGCGCCCCTGTCGACGATCTCGTCGATATTGAGCCCATCACCCTTGGGCTGATCAATGCCCAGCGTCCGGCGCTGGATGCCGATCGGCTCAGTGAGGTCAGCAAGGAGCAGCGCGCGCAGATCGAGGCCTATGACTACCGCATCGGCAAGGGCGACGTGCTGAGCATCATCGTCTACGACCATCCGGAGCTGACGATCCCCACCGGCAGCGAGCGCAGTGCAGCGGAGGCCGGCAACACCGTCCATCAGGATGGCACCATCTTCTATCCCTTCATTGGGGACGTCGATGTGGTGGGACGGACCGTCACGGAGGTGCGTGACGAGATCGCGCGGCGTCTCGATCCCTTTATCGCCGAGCCACAGGTCGAGGTGAAGATCGCCGCCTTCAATTCGCAGGAGGTCAAGGTCACAGGGGAGGTCAGCGAGCCCGGGCGCTTGCCGATCACCAATGTGCCGATGACCGTGCTGGATGCCATCAGCTTGGCCGGCGGGCTCGCCCCAGGGGCCAACTGGCATGACGTTATCCTGCTGCGCGACGGCAACCGGCGCTCGCTGTCGCTCTACGACATGCTCAACGAGGGCGACCTCAGCGAGGATCTGCTGCTGGGTGACGGCGACGTTCTGCATGTGCCGGACCTGGGCAGCCAGCAGGTCTTCGTGATGGGGGAGGTGGGTGAGCCACAGGCCCTGCCCATGGGGCGTTCGCGCATCAGCTTGACCGAGGCGCTCAGCCGCGCCGGGAGCTTCGACGAGGCGCAAGCCGACGCCAGCGGCATCTTCGTCTTCCGGCGCCACGCGGGGCGCAGCGACAAACTGGCGACCGTCTATCAGCTGGACGCGCGTAATGCCGCCGCCATGGTGCTGGGTACCGAGTTCCTTCTCGAGCCGACCGACGTCGTCTACGTCACCACGACGTCACTGGGCCGCTGGAACCGCGTGATCAATCAGCTGCTGCCAACGGTCACCGCCGTTTACCAGGTCACTCGGACAACGCGTGATGTCAACGACCTGCGAGATGATATCTGATGTTCCAGCACATTCTGGTCGTCTGCACCGGTAACATCTGCCGGAGTCCGGTGGCTTCAGCCATGTTGGCCGCGGCTATGCCCGGCCGGCGGGTCACGTCCGCCGGGCTGGGTGCCCTGGTTGGCCACGGCGTCGAGCCCATGGCTCGAAAGCTCGCCGAGGCCGACGGACTGTTCGTGGCCGACCACCAGGCTCGCCAACTCACCGGCGAGATGTTGACCGAGGCCGACATGATTCTCGTGATGAGCGAAGGCCAGCGCCACGCCGTCGCCGACCTGGCCCCGCAAGCCCTGGGCAAGACCCTGCTGCTCGGTAAGTGGCTCGACGGTGGCAAGGGCCGCGAGATCCCCGACCCCTATCGCAAGAGCCGCAAGGCGTTTGAGCACGTCCATCAGCTGCTCAAGGACGCGACTACTGCCTGGGCCAATAGGCTGTAGGAACAAACCTCCCCCATCTTCTTGACTCCTTGCTCTCTTTCAAAGTGCTCCCATGACAGACACACCAGCCTCACCTCAGCGCTCGGCTCCTGCCTTGGCCGATGACGAAATCGACCTTGGCCGCCTCTTCGGCATCCTGCTGGACCACAAGTGGTGGATCATCGGCATTACCTTCCTGTTTGCTTTGGGGGGGGGGGCCTATGCCTTGCTTTCCACGCCGATCTACCGGGCGGATGCGCTGGTTCAGGTGGAAAACAAGGCAGGCATGAGCAACCCGCTTGAAGATGTGCGTGCCATGCTCGGCGAGGAGCCGAGCGCCGATGCGCAATTGGGCATCCTACGTTCCCGACTGGTGCTGGGGCGCGCGGTGGACCAGGAGCGTCTTGATCTGGTGGTCAAGCCGCAACGCGTGCCGGTCATCGGTGATTTTCTGGTGCGCCTGGGCATCGAGCGGCCAGGCTTCGCCGAGAGCAGCGTGTGGGCAGAGGAAGCGATCAACATTGGCGATTTCCAGGTAGATTCGCCGCTACTCGGCCGGGCATTCACGCTGACGACGGGCAAGGAGGGGCACTATCGGCTCAGCATGGAGGGCGAGCCACTGGGTGAGGGCGAGGTTGGCGTCGATAGTCGCTTCCTGAATGGCCAGATCATGCTGCGGGTGGCCGAGATCGTTGCGTCGCCAGGGGCCGAGTTCACCTTGGTCAAACGCTCCCGCCTGGCCGCCATCAATGACCTGCGCTCACGTTTCAGCGTCAGCCAGCAGGGCAAGGATAGTGGCCTGCTCGACCTGACGCTGACCGACCCCGACGCCCAGCGAGCCGTGCGTTCCCTGGATGCCATCACTCAGGTGTATCTGACGCAGAACATCCAACGACAGAGCGCCGAGGCCGAGCAGAGCCTGGATTTCCTCGAGGGCCAGGAGCCGGAAATCCGCGCACAGTTGCGTGCCGCCGAAGACGAGTTGAACGACTATCGTACCGAACGCGATAGCGTCGACCTCTCGCTGGAGACCCAGTCGATTCTGGAACGCCTGGTCAACCTGGAGGCGCAACTCAACGAACTGGAGTTCACTGAGTCGGAGGTGTCCCGTCGCTTCTCTCCCAGCCACCCGACCTACTCGGCCCTGATGGAGAAGAAGCAGCAGCTGATCAATGAGCGCGAGCGGCTCAACGAGCGCATCGATAGGCTACCGGAAACCCAGCAACAGGTTCTGCGCCATACCCGCGACGTGGAACTCAATCAGGAAATCTACCTGCAACTGCGCAACAAGATCCAGGAGATGAAGATTGCCAAGGCCAGCACCGTGGGCAACGTGCGCATTCTCGATCCGGCGGTGGTCCAACCCGCCCCGGTCGAGCCGAAGAAGCCCCTGATAGTGGTGCTGGCGACATTGCTGGGTGGCATGCTCTCGGTGGGTATCGTACTGGTGCGGGGGATGCTGCGCCGTGGCGTGGAGTCTCCGGATCAGATCGAGGATGTCGGTTTGCCGGTCTATGCCAGCGTACCGCTCTCCGATGAGCAGCAGAAACTGGTTCAGCGGGTGAAACGCCGTCATGCGCGTCATGGCCACGATATCGTCACCGGTATCCTGGCTGAGCGCGCCCCCGCCGACACTGCCGTGGAGGCGCTGAGGGGGCTGCGCACCAGCCTGCACTTCGCCATGCTGGAAGCCGGAAACAATCGCCTGATGATTACCGGGCCGAGCCCCGGGATCGGCAAGAGCTTCCTCGCGGTCAACCTGGCCACTGTGTGTGCGATGGGTGGCCAGAAGGTGCTGGTCGTGGACGCGGACATGCGCAAGGGCCATATCCACCATGCCTTCGGGGCCAGCAGCGAGAGCGGGCTTTCGGAACTGCTTTCCGGGAAGACGAACTGGGATCAGGTGGTACGCGACAGTGGCATCGAAAACCTGAGTTATGTCACGCGTGGTACGGCGCCCCCCAACCCTGCCGAGCTGTTCATGCACGCCAGCTTCACCGCTTTCCTCGAACAGGCCAGCAGCGAATTCGACCTGGTGATCCTCGACACGCCCCCGGTGCTGGCCGTGACCGATGCTTCTCTGGTTGGCAAGCAGTGTGGCACCAGCTTGATGGTCGCTCGCTTCCAGTTGAACCCGGCCAAGGAACTAGAGATTGCCACGCGCCGCCTCGAGACTGCCGGCGTTACCGTCAAGGGCGCCATCCTGAACGCCGTGGAGCGCAAGGCCGCCACCCGCTACGGCTATGGCTACTACAACTACGCGTACAAGTAGGAGCAAGAAGCAAGGAGCAATAGACGGCAGTAATAGCAGCACACGTTTTGACGCCTCGACGTGCTGCGCGATTGGCAGCGGGGGCCCGTAGCCACTGCACCTGTATCGATAAAACAACGGGGAGCCTTCAAGTAAAAAACGTCGGTCGAGGGAAAGGCTCAGCCAAGAACATTAGGGATATACAGATGCCCGTGGAGCGGGCGAGGGAACATCATGGACACCATCCTAGCCCCACAGAGGCGGCACTCCCGTTTCTTCGAGCGCTTGCTGCTCAACCGCAAGTTCCAGCTGCTGCTGGGTTTCACTATCGTGATTCTGTTCCCCACGCTCTTTGCCTGGGGGTGGAGTTTTCAAGGCACGCCCTCTCGCTGGGCCACTCTGTTGGCCATGCTGATGGCATACTGGTTCGCGTTGACTACTGTGCAACGCATGAGCCGACTGCCGGGCACCCGTGCCTATTTGCTCAGTATTCCTGTCACCTCGGTTTGCTTTGCCGTCGCGTTCCTCATGCTTCAATTCACGAACATCGAGCCGGATACCGACCTCTACTTCACCAGCTTCCTGCTTACCACGCTCTTTTGCACCGCCGGCTACTGGGTTGGCGGGCGCTATCGCGTGCTCAAACTGGCAGTAGTGCCCTTCGGGAAAGCTCCCGAACTATGCCATAACCACGGCGTGGATTGGCGGCGACTCAGTGAACCAAGCCTGGATAGCGTTCGAGTGGACGGTGTGGTCGCCGATCTGCGCGCCCAGCTTCCTGCCGAGTGGGAGCGCTTCCTGGCCGACTGTACCCTCAACCGTATTCCCGTCTATCATTCCACTACCGCTTACGAACAGCTTACCGGCCGCGTGCAACTCAGCCACCTCTACGAGAATCGCTATGGCAGCCTGCAGCCCGACGAAGGCTATGAACTGCTGAAACGCATGCTCGACTTCCTCGCGGTAATTGCGCTATTGCCGTTAGCGCTCCCCTTGATGGCCGCAACCGCCATCGCTATCCGTCTGGAAAGCCCCGGATCCGTGCTGTTTACGCAGCAGCGTATGGGATTTCACTGCCGACCGTTTACTGTCTATAAATTTCGCAGCATGTATATCGGCCACGAAGGGAGGGGCTTTACGGAAGACAGCGAAGACTCCCGCATCACTCGGGTCGGCCGAGTGGTCCGCAAGTACCGCCTGGACGAGCTTCCCCAGTTATTCAATGTATTGAAAGGCGACATGAGCCTGATCGGTCCGCGACCGGAATCCATGGAACTGGCAGCATGGTACCAACACGATGTTGCATTCTTTCATTATCGCCATGTCGTCCGGCCAGGGATCTCGGGCTGGGCGCAGGTCGAGCAGGGTTACGCGGCCGAGGTTGACGGCATGAATCGCAAGCTGGAATATGATTTTTACTATATCAAAAACTTCTCTTTCTGGCTGGATGCGCTGATCGCGATCAGGACCGTCAAGACAGTGTTGACGGGCTTTGGTAGTCGATAAACGGTTTATAGCACTTGAGTTTTTATGTTTTCTTTTTTATTAATATTTTTTATAAATTAGTGAATAAAGCTTTTGATAACCCCGACTTATAGATAGGGCTCCAGGCGTATGGCACAGGAGACAATTGTGAAAAGCCCGATTCATCGAAGTAATAGAGCTCGTGTTCACCCAGGTCTTCCCGCTGCTGGAGCACCTTGAGGAAGCCCTGTGTGTTGCGGAAATCCATTCCGTCACGCCGTGCCTTCAATGAATGCCGAATACGTTTGAAGCTGAGCCTATTTTTTTCAGCGCCCTGCGGAGCGTCACCATGCTGATGTTTTCCCCGTCTCTTCCTGAAAGTGGGCATGCAAGGAGCGGAGCTGATGTGGCTGTTCGGCGACCAGTTACTGCAGTCGCCGGTGGTCGTTGTAATCCAAGACCGGCGTGCGGCCACTGCGCGGCTTGTCGATCAACCCATCGAGCCCCGCCGCTTCCCACTGTTTAAGCCATCGAGATACGGCATCACGGCGGACCTGCAAGATCTCACTGATCTGGCCGATGGTATGGCCTTGATCACTCAGCAAGATGGCATGCGCACGTCGGCGTAGGGCGCGCTTCTCACCATGGTGATAGGCGGAAGACAACATCTGCTGCTTGGGTTCAGTGAGAGTGGCAACGAAGCGCCTTGCCATGGTTACGTCCGTGTCAGGTATTCTACACACATTATTCACGAAAACTTTAGATTAGGCACTTAGCATATTAATATCATTTAGGTGGCTATTTAAAGTTCAGTTTTATTTATATTATATTCGCTACTACTTTAATGTCTAGCCATAATCAATCGAAATACTTGATGTATTATATAAATAGTAAGCTACAGTAAGTTGGCTATGCAAGATGTTGGTAAATTCGTGACCTGGTACAATGGATACTGAAATTATTGAACTTCTGACTGATGGAAATTCATGAAACTCCTTATCACCGGCGGTGCGGGCTTTATCGGCTCGGCCCTTATACGCCACATCATTGCCAACACCAACGACCGCGTGGTCAACGTCGACAAGCTGACCTACGCTGGCAACCTGGAATCCCTGGCCGAGGTGAGCGACAGTTCTCGCTACGCCTTCGAGCAGGTAGACATCTGCGACCGCACAGAACTTGAGCGCGTATTTGTCGAGCACCAGCCGGATGCGGTGATGCACCTTGCAGCCGAGAGCCACGTGGACCGCTCCATCGATGGTCCCGCCGCCTTTATCGAGACCAACATCGTCGGTACTTACACCCTGTTGGAAGTCACCCGGGCCTACTGGAATTGCCTGGATGCCAAGCGCAGCGATGTGTTTCGCTTTCACCATATCTCCACTGACGAGGTCTATGGTGACCTAGAAGGCCCCGAGGGGCTGTTTACCGAAGAGACCTCCTACGCGCCAAGTTCACCCTACTCGGCCAGCAAGGCCGGCTCGGACCACCTCGTACGCTCCTGGCAGCGCACCTACGGCCTGCCGACGGTGATTACCAACTGCTCCAACAACTACGGCCCCTATCACTTCCCCGAGAAGCTGATTCCACTGGTGATCCTAAACGCCTTGGAAGGCAAGGTGCTGCCTGTCTACGGCAAAGGGGAGCAGATCCGCGACTGGCTCTATGTGGAAGACCACGCTCGTGCCCTCTACAAGGTGGTGACTGAAGGCGAGGTAGGGGAGACCTACAATATCGGCGGCCACAACGAGAAGCAGAACATTGAGGTGGTGAATACCATTTGTGTGCTGCTAGATGAGCTGGCTCCGTCGCACCACGCCCCCTATGCCAACCTGATCACCCATGTGACGGATCGGCCCGGCCACGACCTGCGCTATGCCATCGACGCCGGCAAGATCGAGCGCGACCTCGGCTGGCGCCCGGAAGAGACCTTCGAAACCGGCATTCGCAAAACCGTGCAGTGGTACCTCGATAACCTGGAATGGTGCCGCCGCGTGCAAGACGGTAGCTACCAGCGCGAGCGGCTGGGCGTTGCCCAGTAGGCCGCGGATCATACCCAAAGTTTCTGCCAAGGTAGCGACTCGCTGGTCAGACCCCGGCGGCGGGCTGTTCGGTTGGTAATGACCGTTCTGCGATCCTGATGGCACAAGCGGGGTCTGACCCAAGGGACTACGTCAGCGCTCTGAGATGCAGCTTGGTCGCGGTTCTGACCGAAAGGCGGACAGTACTCAGCTAATACGCAATATACGGCTCTTCGTCGTTGGGTGTGGAATTCGCCCCCTGAGCTGGGCCAGGATATGACCTCCACGACGACGGGAGGCATGGCATGGATGGCACCCAGATTCTGACCCTCGGCCTGGGCCTGGAAGCGCCCTGGATCCTCAAGGACCAGCACCTGGACACCTCCGTGTCACCCCACCGTCTGGATATCTATGTCGAGGCCGAGCGCGGCAGCCTCTACCCCTGCCCGGAGTGCGGCGAGGCCTGCCCGGCCCATGACTTCGCCGAGAAGACTTGGCGGCACCTGAACTTCTTCCAGCACCACTGTTACCTGCATGCCCGCGTGCCTCGTACCAAATGCCCCGAGCATGGCGTCAAGCGCATCGAGGTGCCCTGGGCCCGGCCGGGCAGCGACTTCACCCTGCTGTTCGAGCAGGCCGCCATGTCACTGGTCAATGAGATGCCGGTGCTGGCGGTCTCCCGGCAACTGGAGATCTCTGACAAGCGCCGGTGGCGCATCGTGCACCATTACGTGGGCCGCATGCTGGGTGAGCTGGATCTGTCCAACGTGGCCACTGTCGGCGTGGACGAAACGGCCTCACGACGGGGGCAGCGCTACGTCACGGTGTTCCTCGACATGCAGCGCAAGCAGGCGCCGGTGATCTTCGCTGTGCCCGGGCATGGCAAGGCCGCTATCACGGCCTTCAGCGCCTTCCTGGCGTCGCATGGCGGCGACCCGGATAATGTGTGTCGAGGTGGTTTGCGACATGTCTCAGGCCTGTCTGAGCGGCGTTGCCGAGAACCTCCCCAACGCCGAGGTGACGGTCGACTGGTTCCATATCATGCAGACCTTCACCAAAGCGCTGGACGAGGTTCGTAAGAAAGAGCGCCGTGAGAAGGGGCACCCCAAAGCCCTCCGGTGGGCGGTCTTGAAGAACCTGGATAACGGCAACCTGACGGCCAACCAGATCACCGCCCTCCAGGAGCTGGTGGCCGACCAAGGGGCCACCGGCGATGCCTGGGTGAGCTGCGCTGGATTCAGAAGGCGCCGACGCCGCGCGCCGCCCGGTGGCGTATCACGAACTACCTCAAGGTCATGCGCGAGGCAGTCACCAATCAGCCACTGCTCACGCCGATAGCGAAGGCCTTGACGACGCTGGAACGCCACGCAGAGCAGGTGGTAAGGCGCTGGATCTCCGACCTGACAAACGCCCGTCTGGAAGGCATGAACGGCTTGTTTCACGCGGCCCGATCACGCGCACGCGGCTACCGGAACGAGGCCAACTTCATCGCGATGATCTACCTGATCGGCAGCCCCGTGGGGCGCCTGCTTGATCAGGCCAAATCCACATGAAACGACGAAGAACCCAATATACCGGTGACCTGACAAGGAAGACATCACTATGGCACGTAAAGGCATCATCCTCGCCGGTGGCTCCGGCACCAGGTTGTACCCCCTCACTATGGGGGTCTCAAAGCAGCTGCTGCCGATCTACGACAAGCCGATGATCTACTACCCGCTGTCAGTGCTGATGCTGACCGGTATCCGCGAAGTGCTGATCATCACCACGCCGGAAGACATTGACAGCTTCGAGCGTCTGCTAGGCGACGGCAGCCAGTTTGGTATCGAGCTCAGTTATGTCAAGCAGCCCAGTCCTGATGGCCTTGCCCAAGCCTTTATCATCGGTGAGGACTTTATTGGCAGCGACAGCGTTTGCCTGATGCTGGGCGACAATATCTTCTACGGTCAAGGCTTTACGCCTAAATTGCTGCAAGCGACGAGCCAGCAGAGCGGTGCCACGGTGTTCGGCTACCAGGTCAAGGATCCTGAGCGTTTTGGTGTCGTTGAGTTTGATGAACAGCAGCGTGCCATCTCTATTGAGGAGAAACCGGCCAAGCCCAGATCACACTTTGCGGTCACAGGGCTCTACTTCTACGACAATGATGTGATCGAGATCGCGAAGCGTGTCGAGCCATCGCACCGCGGTGAGCTGGAAATCACCAGCATTAACCAGGCCTATCTGGAACGCGGCGACATCAACGTCGAGCTGCTGGGCCGCGGGTTCGCGTGGCTGGATACCGGCACTCACGAGAGCTTGCTGGAAGCCGCCCAGTTCGTCGAAACCATAGAGAAGAGGCAGGGCTACAAGATCGCCTGCTTGGAAGAGATAGCCTGGCGCAACGGCTGGATGAGTAAGGCCAAGTTGATGGCCGCAGGCGAGCGCCTGGCCAAGAATGGCTATGGGCAGTATCTGCTCTCCCTGATTGAAGACGAATAAGTCTTTCCCCGATTTCCCCTTGTCGAAGGTTTACTCCTCCATGATTCCAGTGACCAAGCCCTACCTGCCCAGCCGTGAAAAGCTGGACCGCTATATTGACGGCATCTATGAGCGTCAGTTGCTGACGAACAACGGCCCACTGGTAGAGGAACTGACGCGGCGCCTGGAGGAGCACCTGGAGGTCGAGAACCTGCTGCTGGTTTCCAACGGTACCCTGGCGTTGCAGATCGCCTATCGAGCGCTGGGAATCAGCGGCGGTGAAGCATCTGCCGAAGCGATCACGACCCCCTTTACCTTTGTGGCCACAGCCAGCTCGCTGAAGTGGGAAGGGGTGGATCCGGTTTTCGTGGATATCGACGCAGATACCTGGTGCCTGGATCCTGAGCTGGTTGAGTCAGCCATTTCGCCCCGCACCCGCGCCATTGTGCCGGTTCACGTTTTTGGCAACGCCTGTGACGTGGAATCCATCGATGATATTGGCCGCTTGCACGGATTGAAGGTGGTTTACGACGCCTCCCACGCGTTCGGCGTGGACTACAAAGGCGAAAGTCTTCTCAAACACGGCGATGCCGCCACCCTCAGCTTTCACGCCACTAAGCTGTTCCACACAGGCGAGGGTGGTGCCATTATCTTCAAGCGCAAGGAAGACTTAGAGCGCGCCAAGAAAATGATCAACTTCGGCATCACCGGGCCGGAGAGTATTGAAGAGCTGGGCATTAACGCCAAGATGAACGAATTGCAGGCGGCGATGGGTTTGTGCGTGCTGGATGAAATGGAAACTAACATGGCCGCGCGGCACGCAGTTTGGGAAACCTACGAACGTGAACTTGCTGCATCAGTACAACTGCAAAAGCAGAGTAGTAACCTGACCTACAATTCAGCCTACTTTCCCGCAGTATTCGAGAGTGAGTCGGTGGCAGTGCAGATGGCAGATTTTCTGAAAGAAAACGGAATTCTGGCCCGCCGTTACTTCTTCCCCTCGCTGGAAACAGTAGATATTTTAGGTCACAAGGATCGTCAGCCAGTTTCCAGTGACATAGCCGGGAGAATCCTCTGTCTGCCTATCTACTCAGAGCTCACATCCACAGAGCAAAGGAGAATCGTTACTCTGGTTCGCAGGTGCGGGTGACCAATACTGTGAATGTTTCTGAGTGGTTAGAAGAACGAGCTAATTTCAAGACCATATAAGTACTCGCCCTAGCTTTAGGTTAACGCGGCTTATTCATGAGGGCGACCTGAAAACGAAGATAAGTGGCTATTCAAAATTAATCGCGTGGTCAGATCCGTAGCCACCGAGTAGGCGATAGACCTCGTTGCAGAGACGATCAAACGAGAGGTAGGCACTTAACGGCAGCCATGCGTATTTCATCTGCCGCCACAGAATCTCAATCAGATTCAGCTCTGGCGAGTAAGCCGATAGGTAGACCAGGTGCACGCGATGCGACATCCACTCCACTATCTTCTGTCTGAAGGCCTTGGAGCGATGCATGCTGGCATTATCGAGCACCACGACGGCGAAGGTATCGGGGTCTTTCTGGGACACAAACTGGTCAAATGCTTCGATGACCGTCTCGGTCGTCACCGGTTCCGTGGTGGTGTGGTAGACCAGCTTCCCTGCTCGGCTGAGGAACCCCAGGACGTTCAGCCTTCGGCTATGAGAGTAGGCGGTCACTTCGAAGGGCTGACCAATGGGACTCCACGCGTATGGAACCGACGAAGATTGTGAAAAGTCCAACTCATCAAAGTAGTAAAGCTCGTGTTCGCCTTGGTCTTCCCGCTGCTTAAGCACCTCGAGGAGGCCTTGAGTGTTGCGGAAATCCGCTTCGTCACGCCGTGCCTTCAGGGAATGCCGAATGCGCTTGAAGCTGAGATCATTTTTTTTTCAACGCCCGGCGAAGGGTCACCGTGCTGACCGTCTTGCCGGTCTCTTCTTGAAAGCGAGCCTGTAAGGATCGAATCTGGTGAGGCTGCTCGGCGACCATCTCCTGTAGTCGCTGGTGGTCGTGCTCATCCAGGATTGGTGTGCGACCACTGCGGGGCTTGTCGATGAGCCCGTCGAGCCCCGACGCCTCCCACTGTTTGAGCCATCGAGATACGGCATCGCGTCGGACCTGCAGTATCTCACTGATCTGGTCGATGGTATGGCCTTGATCACTCAGCAGGATGGCATGCGCTCGTCGACGTAGGGCACGCTTCTCACCATGATGATAGGCGGAGGTCAGCGTCTGCTGTTCAGATTCAGTAAGAGGGGCAACGAAGCGCCTTGCCATGGTTCCGTCCGTGTCAGATATCCTTACGCGCATTATACACGAAAACTTTAGACTAGGCACTTAGCGGATGGTATCCTCCTGAAAAATCAGTGTGTTCCGCCAAGAACCTGATCCAAGAGAACCATCCGCTATGGGTGAAAGCCTATCCACCTGGACGCCCTCCTGCAACGGCTCTGTCCGTGTCGAGCTGAGCGGCCATCGAACCACCAGCGACAGCGGCGCTCTGCTGCTGCGTGAAGCCCTCGACAACAGCGGCGTGATTGAGGCGCTCGAAGACAACCTGGTCGATCCGCGCCATCCGCTGCGCATCCGCCACTCGCTGGCCAGCCAGCTGCGTACCCTGGTGCTGCAACGCGCCATGGGTTGGATCGACCTCAGCGATACCGACGCGCTGCGGCGTGACCTGCTCTGGCAGCTGGCCTGCAGCGATGCACGAGGGATGACGCCCCTGGCCCAGGACCGGCCCTCTCAAGCCACGTTGTCGCGGCTGCTGACCTGCCTCGGGCGTAACGACAATATCGATGCCGTGCACGAAGGCCTGCTGCGACTGGTGGTCTGGCGCCTGACCTCGCTGAAGAACGGCGAGCGCCCCGAGCAGCTGACCTTGGACATCGACGGCCTGCCGATCGAGGTCCACGGGCATCAGGGCGGCTCGGCGTTTCACGGGCTTTACGGGGCACGGATCTACTCGCCGCTGGTCGCCTCGCTAGCTGAAACCGGCGACATGGTGGGCGGCCTGCTGCGGGAGGGCAACGCCGGCCCGGCCGAGAATGCCGATACCTGGATCCCGCACCTTGTACGGCGGCTCAACGAGAGTACCGGGGCCCGGGTACGGGTACGCATCGACGCCGGTTTCACCGACAACGCGACGCTGGAGGCCCTGGAAGAGCGCAACATCGAGTACTTGGGGCGGCTGCGCAGTCACTCGGGCCTCCAGAAGCTGGCGGCACCGTACCTGAAACGGCCTCGAGGCCGCCCGCCCGAGCAACCTCGGGAGTGGTGCCACGACCTGGAGTACCAAGCCGGTTCCTGGCCAGCGCCACGGCGCGTGGTGCTGGTGGTGCAGGAACGTCCCGATGATCTGCTGCTGCATGCCTTCTTCCTGGTCACCAACCTCGGCAAGTTCGACTGGCCGCCGGAGAAGGTCCTGGCGCTCTACCGCAAACGCGGCAGCGCCGAGGCCCACATGGGCGAGGTGAAGTCGGCGCTCGACGTACACCTCTCATCGACGGATCGGGGTGCCTCCACCGTCCAGAACGTGATGGCCCGCAACGAGGTAAATCTGCTGCTGAACCTCTATGCCTACCAGGTCCTGCATGGGCTGCGGCGCTTGCTGGAGAGCCGCACGCACCAGGGATGGAGCCTGAGCCGGATGCGCGAACAGGTGCTCAAGGTCGCCGCCACGCTATCGCTGCATGCCCGGCGCATTACCGTTCACCTCGGCGATGCCGCCGACAAATGGTGGCCCACCTTGCTGAAGGGGCTGCCTCGGCTGACGGCGCTGGTCTGACACTCGACCTCACCGTGATCCAATCAGCCACAGAGCGGCCACCATGGAGGCCGACGATCACGGCTGCGCCGGCGTCAGATATCTATTCTCAATAGTTATGAAGTGACTGCCCATAAGCCGAATGGGGAATAAGTCAACCGGCTACTCAGTCGCCTGATGACATCGAAGCGGGCCGATACTGGCAGCCTCTCGGTTCAGCACCCTCTTTCGGCACCCTGATGAATGAGGCGGGGTTAACTCAATGAAAGTTTTTTTTCTTACTGATAATAAAATTTGGTTCGATTTTCTAGAAGCTTGGAAAAAAAAACGGCGGGAGAATATTCTGATTTACTGTTCTCCGGCCGGTGCACAGATATTTTCAGAGGAGATTGATTCCAGTCGGATATCGATACTTGATGTTAAAAATAGCTTTGATGAAGTAAAGGTTGAGTTTGATATAGGCTTTTCATGCCACTGCAAGCAAATTTTCCCGAAATCCTTGGTCGAAATCATTCCTTGTTTTAATTTCCACCCAGGCCTGAATCCTTATAATAGGGGTTGGTTTCCGCAAGTTTTCTCTATCATCAACGGAATGCCGGTTGGTGCTACTTTGCATAAAATGGATTCCAAGATTGACCATGGGCCGGTGATCGCACAGAGAGCTATCTCTATTAATTCGTGGGATACATCAAAGTCTGTTTATGAGCGAGTACTAGATGCAGAGTTTGAGTTATTCGATATTTGGATCGAACGTCTTCTGACAGGAGATTTTGAGGAAATAGAGCTGAACGACGAGGGGAACTACAATTCTATATCAGACTTCAATGACCTTTGTGAAATAGACCTAGATCGTAAAGTTAGCCTAAGAGAGGCAATTGACTTCTTTCGAGCAATGTCTTTTGAAGGATACGATAATGCATATTTTTATGATGAAGATGGCCGAAAAGTGTTTGTATCATTAAGCCTGAAAGTTGTTCAATGAAAATCCTTCACTTAGCCACAGACGAAAAGTTTCTGGACCACGCTATCCCCGTGTTCGAAAAAGTGTATCCGGGCGCAAATGACGTTTACGTCTTTGCTGAAAAAACTCCACTAAAGTATGTGAAGCTTAATCCTGATTATATAGAAACAAAAAGAAGTCGTTTTTTTTATAAGAAGCCAAAGTTGGACAAAAAAGCATACACAAAATATGATTTGATCATATTTCATTCTTTAGGGGTTTCTACCTATCCGGAGCTGAAGAATGTTCCAGACGATACGCCAACGGTCTGGCTCGGCTGGGGGTTTGATTACTATAATGAATTGCTAAAAAATTTCCCACTGCATCTTGATGCCACACAGAAAATATATAGTCGTCTGTTAGCAAGTAACAAAAAGCGTAGAGTCGCTGCGTTGGTCAAAGACTTTTTGCATTTTTTTTGGTCACGAAACGACAAAATTCGAGCGGTTGAGAAAATATCAGTATTTTCCCCGGTTCTCCCAGAAGAGTACGAGTTAGTAAAAAAATCTAGAGATTGGAAATGTTTTCCAAAATACGCTTCTTGGAATTACGGCACGATGGAAGACAATCTCGTTAAAGGATTTGAAGGCGAAACCGTTACCGGTAATGCCATTCTCGTCGGTAATAGCGCTACATACACAGGGAATCACGCGGATGTTTTCGACTTACTCCAAAAGTTAAAGGTTAACGATAGGAAAGTAGTTGCGCCGCTGAGTTACGGTGATCCTCAACTGGCGAAAGAATTGACTTGTATGGGTCGGGAGTATTTTTCAATTCACTTTGAGCCACTGATAGATTTCATGCCCATTGAAGACTACGTCTCCATCATCAAAAAGTGCGGCTATGTGATTATGAATCACATCCGCCAACAGGCGGTTGGCAATATAGTGATTATGCTTTACCTAGGCGCACGAGTGTTCGTGAGACATGAAAACCCTGTATATGACTTCTTCAAGAAATCCGGTGTGGTAATCTCCACCGTTCAAGAGCTGGAGGCGGATCCGGGGCTACTGAACCAGCCGCTGACAGAAGACGAGCGGCGCTGCAATAAGGTATTTGTTAGTGATTACTGGTCTCGTGATAAAGCTTATGAGCGGACACGAGAACTTGTAGAGATGGCACTTATCAAAGGTAGTGTTGCAAGTCCAGCTGTTTTGAGTGATACAGTAAAGTGACCCCTAGGAAAATCGCCGCCTTCGCCATCGGCCCTATCGGCGGAGCTCTGCTTGGGCTAATTTCGCTACCGATCATTACGTGGTTCTTCTCCCAAGAAGATGTGGGAAGAATGGCCATGCTACAGGTGACCATCGGTTTCAGTACGCTCCTTTTTAGTCTGGGTCTCGATCAGGCCTATGTGCGCGAGTTTCATGAGGTTATTGATAAGTCATCACTGCTGAAAGGGGCTTTGTTTCCGGGCCTCATCTTGCTCGTCACCGCACTGACGACATTGTTGGTGTTTGGCGGTACCTTAGCCAGCTGGCTATTTGAGATCCCAGAGTGGCATCTCAGCTTACTGGCATCAACTGCATTGCTGGCGGCATTCATCTCTCGCTTTCTGTCCTTGGTATTGAGAATGAATGAGCAGGGCTTGGCCTATTCGATGAGCCAGCTACTTCCCAAGCTTCTACTGCTAGCTGTGATTGGCACTTATGTGGTGATAGGCGCTAAAAAGTCCCTTACCAATCTTGTCATTGCCAATACGTCTGCTCTGGTTTTTGTTTGCATAGTGTTTGCCTACAATACGCGGCGTGAATTGCTAGCCAGCGTGACGGCGTCCCTGGATATCGAGCATCTGAAGCATATGCTCCGCTTCGGTTTGCCATTGATACTGGGCGGCATCGCGTTTTGGGGGCTCACCGCTATCGATAAAATATTTCTGCGCACTCTTGCTAGCTTTGAAGAGCTTGGCTTGTACTCGGTGGCTGTAAGTTTCGCTGCAGCAGCCACCATCCTGCAAAGCGTGTTTTCGACCATTTGGGCACCTACCGTATATAAATGGGCGAGCAAAGGTGAAGGGTTAGAAAATGTTCACAAGGTGATTCGCTATATTCTAGCCCTTGTGGTAATTGGTTTCTGCTTGGCAGGATTGCTTTCTTGGGTTATCACTTTCTTTCTGCCCCCTAAATATGATGCCGTACAATGGATCGTCGTATCCTGTTTAGGATTTCCTTTGCTTTATACGCTCTCCGAAACCACCGTGGTGGGAATTGGAATTTCTAGACGCAGCAGTTTTGGCATGGTAGCGGCGATTTTAAGTTTTGCTATAAATCTATTCGGCAACTGGCTTTTGATCCCTCATTTTGGAGCCGCTGGAGCAGCGGTTAGCACCTGCATTTCTTTTTGGGTGTTTTTCGTTCTTAGGACTGAATTTTCTATCTACCTTTGGAAAAGCTTGCCTAGGCTGCTGCTCTATGCCTTTACTCTGGCCTGCGTTTCCGGAGCCGCGATGTTCACCCTTTGGGGAAAGCCACTTAGCAGCTTGATGGCGGCATACTGGATACTTCTCCTGTGTGCTGCAGTCTATACTTTCATGAGTGAAATAAGAAATGCTGCGGCATATGTTTTTGAAAAGTGTAAGGCGAGAAAAGTCATTTGCAGATTATAGTTCAATTTATTTATTTCTTTTTAGGTTGGCGATAAACCTCCTTGTCGGACCTTGAAGAGGCCGCCGCGATCACCTTTCGGCGCACCACCTGGCTCGCCCTGTATGACTGCCTCTTTGCGCTCCAGCGCTTTATCCCTCATCTGACGAGGTCGAGCCTGCATCGGCTGTATTGGCGCCACGGCATCAGCCGGCTACCTCGTCAGACCGATGAGGCAACGGACAAGCCGTCATTCAAACACTACCCGATCGGCTACCTGCATATGGACATCTGCGAGGTCCGCACCGGGGAGGGCAAGCCGTATCTGTTCGTGGCCGTCGACCGCACCTCCAAGTTTGTGTATGCCCGGCTCTATCGCAAGGCACAGCGGGAACAGGCGGCTGAGTTCCTCGAAGACGTGCTGCAACAGCTGCCGTATCGGGTTCACACCGTACTGACAGATAACGGGCTACCTGCGGTTGCCGTGGCATCATGGACAAAAAGATCCTTGCCGATGTCAGCATAGCTCAGACATCAGCAAGGTAAATCATTCCTGGCAGCCCGCCATATCCGTATCGGTGGCTCACCATAGTGACAGGAGTCCGAACCAAGGTGTTCGGCTCGACAGGGCTTAACAGAGGCTCATGGCATCCTGGCGGGCGGGCTCAACCATTATCTACGGGGTCCTTGCGGCCCTACGGCTTTGTAGAGAAGTCCCGCCGCCAGGAATGCAGTACTCATGATAGCCGCGATAGTCGACGTCATGCTTGATCAGGGCATGTGCCACCCGGGCCATCTTCACCGCCACGGCCGTTAGCGCTTTCCGCCTAAGGTCTCCATTGGAGGGATCTGTCCCGATGTAGCGGTCGAATTTGGTGCGAAAGCTGTTTTCTCGCATCCGGAGGCGACTGTCGCCGCGAGCCAGTAGGCATAGCGCAGCCGAGCATTGCCACGCTTGGCTAGTCGATAACGACTACACGTGTTGCCGCTCTGCGACGCGGCGAGGTTGAAACCACAAAACTTCAAGTATTGGCGATGGTGCGAGAAACGCCGCAAGTCCCCGCTCTCCGCCAAAATCATCAAGGCAATGATTGGCCCCACGCCGGGAAGCGTCTGAAGGCGAGCGAAGTCCTTGTTATCTCTCATGCACGTCGTTGCCATCGCCTCCAAGGCCTGACGTTGCTCGGTCAGTGAGAGGTACTGCTTCACCTGAAGCCGGAAAGTGTGCACCGCGGGAGAATCCGGCACGACCGGCAGGCCCATGCTGGTCTGAGCTGCTTCGTAGATGCCTTCTAGAAACTGCTGCTTGGCTACCTTGCGCCCCACGCTCTCCCAGGCGGCTTCGACAAACGCCTCGCGGGTCAACGCAGTGATATTGGCTGGTGTGGGAAACGCCAGCAGGAAATGACAGAACCAGTGGGCTCGGGAAGCACTGAGATAGCGTTCCATCTCCGGGAAGTACAGCGCCAAGTAGTGGTTGACCAGGCTATGCTGGCAGCGTGTTCGGGCTCGAGCGACCTGCTGGTAGGTATTCGAGATCTCCTGGAGGTCGAAGTATCCTTCGTGGAGGGGATCATGAAAGGGATGTGTCATGCCTTGGGTCAGCAGATACATCAGAACACGCGCATCCTTTCGGTCATGCTTGTCCCACGAGGTATACAAGGCCTCTCGAACCCGAGCGCCTGCCAAAGATGAGGCGAGGTGCACCGATATCCCTGCCTGAGCCAGCCGGTAGGCAATAGGCCGATGAAAGTCCGCTGTGGGCTCCAGCACGGCCAGCACAGGGGCGTCCTGCTGTTGCAAGAATTGAATCAGGTCGTCGTGCCCAGCGCGTGTGTTGGGCATTTTAAGCACCTTTTCACGACCATCGGGCCAGCGAACCAGTACATCGTGGTAACGCTTGGCAATATCGATCGCGACACACACGGTGTCTGGCATAAGCTGAGTGGAGGCAGCCATCGTCGGTCTCCTTGTGATGATGTGGGTCACACAAGGATCTCTTAGGCCACGATGGCTGCCGCTAACCAGAATGTTCCGTAGGTACTACGGCTCGCAGTTTGCCAAGCGACCAGGGACAGAATCCTACAAGCCGCATCGCTTTGATGTGGTCTGCCATCAGCATGGCATCGAGCATCGCCTGACACGCCCCTTCCATCCATGGACCAACGGACAGGTTGAACGGGTGAATCGCACCATCAAGGAAGCGACCATTCGCAGCTTTCATTACGCCACCTTAGGTGAGCTGAGTGCCCATCTAAAGGACTATCTCTGGGCGTATAACAGTGCTCGCCCGCTTCGTGCGCTCAAGGGAAAAACGCCCATTGGGTTCATTCTCGAACGCTGGCAGGATGACCCCGAGAGATTCCATGATGACCCTGTCCACTACTTCCCGGGACCATACACCTAGCGAGAGCACCTCACCGATCGTCACAAGCCCTTGATTCTGCATTCAGATAGTAAGACTATAAGGTGCCAGGTGTTCCTGGAGAAGCTCTACGACCTGGGCATCACGCCGTCGTACAGCCGGCCGAGAGTCAGCAATGACAACGCCTTCTCGGAGTTGCTGTTTCGTACCTGCCAGTACCGCCCCGATTACCCGGTGGACGGCTACGAGGATCTGTCAGCGGCGTAGCGCTGGGTGATGGGCTTCGTGCAGTGGTACAACCACGAGCACCGCCACATCGCCATCCGATTCGTCACCCCGGCTGAGCGGCATGCCGGCCAGGATGACGCGGTACTGGCAAGGCGGGATGCCATCTATGCTGATGCCAAACGTCAACACCCTGGGCGTTGGAGCGTTGCCACGCGGAACTGGACGCCTCGCCGAACGGCCTGGCTGAACCCTGACCAGGAAGACCCGATCTTTCAGCAGGATCAGCAGTTAGAAGCTGCCTGATACCGTCTTCCAACAAGCTTGACAGGCATCGGTGGTCATCTAGCAGCTTTTGCTCATAGATGACCCGATGCTGACACCATCTCTTATGCACCATTTATCGATCGTTCCCGATTTTCGCCAGGCCTGTAAAGTGCAGCATCAGCTTTCGGATATTCTTTTTTTGACGGTCTGTGCGGTGATTTGTGGAGCAGAAGGTTGGGACGAAATCCAGGGTTTTGGCCACGCAAAGATCTATTTTTTCCGCCAGTACGGCGATTTTGAGGCTGGAGTGCACAGCCATGACACCTTGGCCAGGGTGATGGCCAAGGTGAATGCTGAACAGCTCCATACCGCGTTTGCCGAGTGGGTGAAGGCCTGCCATGTCGTGACGGAGGGTGCCGTGGTGGCCATTGATGGCAAGACGCTGCGAGGGTCGTACTGCCGAGGGAAGGGCAAGGGTGCGTTCCATATGGTCAGTGCCTTCAGCGCGGCGAATGGTGTGGTGCTGGGCCAGGTCAAGACGGCGGAAAAATCCAACGAGATCACGGCGATTCCCGAGCTGCTCAAGCTACTGAATCTGCAAGGCTGCCTGGTGACGATTGATGCCAAGGTGTGCTAGAAGAAGATCGCCACGCAAGTCCTGCAGAAGGGCGCGGATTTCCTGCTGTCAGTGAAGGACAACCAGCCGGCCTTGGCTGACGCCTTCGAGGCAGCGTTCCCCATGACCAAGGTGGTCAACTTTGAGGGAGATGCGTATGTCACGGACGAGAAGAACCGAGGCCGACAGGAGACGAGGTACCATATCGTTAGCGAAGTTACTGAAGAGTTTCAGGAGCTTAGCTATGAGTGGCCAGGGCTGAAGTCGGTAGGTGTGGTGATGAGTTTCCGCCAGGAAGGGAACGAGGTGCCAGAAATACCGATGATCCGTTACTACATCAGCTCAGCGGAGCTGAGCGCCAAGAAGCTCGCCGAAGCGGCCCGCCAGCATTGGTTTGTCGAGAATAAGCTCCACTGGTCGCTGGATGTGGCGCTTCGCGAAGATGCCTGCAAAATCCACCGTGGTCAGGCTGCTGAAAACCTCGCCAGGATTCGCCATATCGCCTTGAATTACCTGAAAGGGGAGACTCGTTTCAAAGGCGGCATCCGGCGAAAACAGAAGAAAGCCGCACTGGATGAGACCTATCTGGCAGACATTCTCGCGGTGTGACGGTTTTCATGCGTTTTCCCTGATTCCACACCCAACGACGAAGAGCCCATTTTTATGTCTTTCTCAGCGAGGTATAGTTCTTGAGTATATATAATAAGAAGGTGTCTTTTTTCATTGTTTTTGCATTTTATTTTTTTTCAGTTTTCCTTCTTAACTTTTATGTTTCTGGAGATCAGTATTATTATCATATGTTTTATGATGCCGCTAGTAATGGCAGTCTTCAAGATGCAATTAATCTTGGCCGTAGAATGCTCAGCGCTGGTGAGCCGATATCCCTGAGCATTCTTTGGGTTGGAGCGAAGTTAGGAGTTCCAAAAAATTTATATGTTTCCTTCTTGAATATAATTCTTTTTTTAGGTGTTTATCGTCTTTGCTGGAAGTATAGGTGCCCATGGTATGCCTTTATTCTTCTTGTGGCCAGCTATTATTTTATTGTATTAATGACTGGAGCGGAAAAACTTAAAATTGGCTATATTTTTATTATTTGGTCACTTGTTTCCTCAGGATACCTTCGATATATTCTTGTGGTATTGTCCATCACATCCCATTTTCAAATGCTAGCTTTCATAGCAGTTTTTTATTTTAAAGAAACAGTTTCTCAGGTCAATCAGATCCTTAAAAATGGAAAAACCAGCAAGCGTTTTATTTTTCTTGTGGTTTCCTCAGGTTTGGTTATTATTCCAATTTTTTGGCTTCTTTCAGAGGTGGTATTATCTAAAATAATCAGCTATTATGATGGGGAGTTAAAATTTTTTGATGCAGTCAATGTTGTTTTTTTGTTTATTATTTCTTTTATTGTTTTCCGCAGATGGGATTATCGGGTGTGGTCTGTTCTTTTGTTTGCGCCGTTTGCAATTGTGCTTGGCGATTCTAGAGTCAATATAATGGCAGTTTCTTTTTGCTTTTATTTTTTTTTAGTATACAGGAAGATGTCAAATCTATTTGTTTTGTCTTTGTTAGGATATTTTGTATTTAAATCATTTTTCTTCGTGGAATCAATTTTTATAAATGGCCATGGTTTCGGGTGAGTATGGGCGCTCTCAAGTTCTAAACAAAGCGCTATTATAGGGGGGCAGCTTGCGCACTTAACGTAGTTGTCAGTGTGCCCTGCACGTGCCCCACGCCCCAAGGGCGACACCCAGCGGCACCGCGTGACACGTCTCAATGCCTGTTGGAGCTGGGACGTGGTGCGCCACGAGGCGCCTTGGAAACGTGCAGTGATGAAAGAGCACTGCCGTTGGTCTGTCGCAGCAGATCGATAGAAGCTGAGGGCAGCTCGACCTCCGGTACGGGAGCAAGAGCGGCAAGCAGCCCTGACGACGCGGAGTCGTGCCGGCACTACCAGACGGTGCGGGATCTGCTAGCGAGACAGGACGGTGTACGAGAGGAAACCGTGCCATAAAGCCCCTCAAGAGACATCCACCCCTCTAACTTGATAGATGTGGGCGGGCGATGCCTGTCAAGCTTGTTGGAAGACGGGATCAGGCAGCTTCTAACTGCTGATCCTGCTGAAAGACCGGATCTTCCAACAAGCTTGACAGGCATCGCGGGCAGCACAGCGGGATGTGATCGAATACATCGAGATGGAGTACAACAGCTGCCGGCTCCACTCGACCCTCGGCTACCAGACGCCGAGGGAGCTTGAATTGGCAGCTGCGGCTTGAAAATGTGTTCGCTCTGACTTGACCAGAACAATCGTCGCCGGAGAGAGTGGGCAGGACTCAATCCCATTGCTTGTGCAGCTTGATGTCCATGAACCTGCTCCCGGATAAAGTGCTGTAGAAGCTCTCTGGTTGTCAGCTGAGGATAACTCATATAGCCCCTTTTATCATCCGGGACCCTATAAGCATCTGAGATTCTACACCTAGTAATTCAGACTGGCAAGATTTGGTGACAGGTCCACTACATGATTCGCGAATTTTTAGACAATGAGTTACTTTCCTCATGGCGATACTGATTACGGGCGGAGCCGGCTATATCGGCTCGCACACCGCGGTTGAATTGCTGCAGAAAGACTACGAGGTGGTGGTGCTCGACAATCTTGTCAATGGTGCCCGTGAAGCACTATACCGAGTAGAGGCCATTACCGGAAGGCGTGTGCACTTTATCGAAGGTGATGTGCGTGATCGAATACTGTTGGATCGGCTGTTTGTCGAATATGAAATCAAAGCGGTTATCCACTTCGCTGGCCTGAAGGCTGTGGGAAAAAGTTTAGAAAAGCCCCTAGCTTACTACGATACCAATGTTTATGGCACACTGGTACTTTGCCAGGCTATGGCATCGGCTGGAGTGTATCGGCTGGTGTTCAGTTCTTCGGCCACAGTCTACGGGCTGGATGCTTCTGTGCCTTATGAGGAGACCATGCCGCGGGGGGTTACCTCCAACCCCTATGGCAGCTCCAAGGCGATGGCGGAGCAGGTACTGACCGACTTGTGCCGTGCCGATGAACGCTGGTCTGTGGTATTGCTACGTTACTTCAACCCCATCGGCGCGCATCCTTCAGGGCAGATTGGCGAGGATCCCCGAGGCCTTCCCAACAATCTAATGCCATTCATCGCGCAGGTGGCGGTAGGGCGTCTGCCGCAGCTTCAGATCTTCGGAGATGACTATCCTACCCATGATGGCTCCTGCGTTCGAGACTATCTGCATGTCATGGACTTAGCCGCCGGGCATGTTGCATCACTTACTAGACTTGATACGACAGGAGTGCATATCTACAACCTAGGTACAGGGGAAGGTGTTTCGGTACTGGAGATGGTCAGGACATTCGAAAAGGTGACTGGCGAGCGGGTGCCGTATAGTATCGCCCCGCGCCGCGAAGGCGACATTGCCGCCTTCTGGGCCGATGCCAGCAAGGCTGAGCGTGAGTTGGGCTGGCGCGCCGAGCGCGGGCTCGTGATGATGGTACGTGATACTTGGAATTGGCAATCCAAAAACCCTCAAGGCTACCTCCTTCAATAGAATTGTACTTGGAACTTGAGGTAGCCGTAGCTAATCAAGATAAGCTCTCAGTTTTTTAAAGAGAAGTTTTTGTGAAAATACTGTATGTCGCTAAAGTTCTTAAATACAAAAATGCAGGCGTTAACAAAAAAATTGTTTCTCAAGTTAAGCATTGGCGTAGCCAAGGTTGCCATGTTGAGTTGGTGTTGATTACCAAAGATTCTGGAGTATCTGATGTCTTTGAGTCACTTAACCCATATGTGCTGGATCGACGAGGCACGTGGTCTACTCATGTTAAAGATTATGAGTTAGAGCGGACAGTACGACGGTTGAAGCCAGCTGTTATATATTTCAGGCTGGCTAATCTTCCTTACTTTAGTCTTGGTTCTATATTCCGCTATCCAACTGTTGTAGAAATTAATACAAGGATAAGTGAAGAGCTTTCTGTTTCCTATGGGCTTGTGAAGAGGCTTATGCTTAAGCTACAGTTTAATAACGTAGTTAATCTTGCTTCGGGATATGTTGGCGTCACATCAGAGTGCTTGTTGGGCTTGCCTGAAAAAAATAAGATACAAATTGGTAATTCTATTTCGTTTGATGAGGAGTTATATCAGGCTGCTATTCAAACGCCCAAGGTTGTAAATTCATGTGTATTTATTGGAAGCGAGGGTTGCGCTTGGCATGGGGTGGACAGATTAATGCGCCTTGCTTTTGAATGCCCCGAATTTGAGTTTTGGATTGTAGGCTACAATCGGAGTTATGTTGAATCTAAAATTTCAAAGGAGATTCCAGATAATGTTAAAATTTATGGTTATATGATAGGGAATGAACTTGATCGCCTGATGAAGAGCGCATCAATAGGTATTGGTGCATTAGCGATGGATAGGAATTCAATGAGCCACTCTTCTTCATTGAAAAATAGAGATTATCTCCAGTATGGGCTGTCAATAGTTATTCAAGGTGGTGACCCAGATATTGATGGTCTTTCAAGTGTTTTCCAGCTCCCACTAAAATTTTCTAGCGCATGTTTTAGAGATTTACTTCATAGGGCTGAAGCCCTGAGCAGGAAAAAAAGTTTGTTATTGTCGATAAAGGAAGATGTTGTAAAGGGTGTTTCTTCTGATGTGCTAGAGAGAAAACGTCTCAATTTTATTAAAAAAACATTAACTTTTAATAAAGAATTAAGAGTGAAATAAAGCTCGCATGAGTGTAGGGAATCTCCACGTCGGTCGTTGGAGCGACCATATTTAATGCGACTCTCTAGACTAATTTTTAGTCTATTAATTTAAAAAGAGTGGAAAAATGCTGTGCATTGACTTTAGTCCGATTAAAAGCGGCGGTGGAGCCCAGTTAGCCTTAAATTTTTTGGATCATTTAAAAGAAAATAACAACTTCGATGGTTGTTTTTTGTTGATTTCTGAAAAGTTTCCTTTTAAGAGTAGGGTTCCATCAGAATTTCCTGTTATATTGGCTCCCTCTTCTCCAGTTAAAAGAGTACTCTTTGAAAATTGCCGATTACGAAAAATTTTTTATGCAAAAGGCATTGATAAAGTATATACTTTTTTTGGCCCTGGGCTTCCTTGCATGCAAGGCATTAAACAAGTAGTTGGAGTAGCATACCCTATTATTTGTAATGATGAGTCTCAATATTGGCAGTATTTGGATAAAAAAGTATATTTCAGGAAAAAAATAGTAAACTTTTTTAGAAAGAAAAGGTTGAAAAGATCTGACTATTTGGTTTTTGAAACTGAGGTGATGCGTAATCGGTGTGTTAATATTCTGCCTTACAATGTAGAGAAAACATTTGTTATTCCTCCAACTCCAACTAAATACGTGACTGAGTCTTCTCGACCCTTCATGCAAGGGGGGGGGTTGAAGCTTTTAGTTCTTAGTGGGCTTGATTATCATAAAAATATTTGGCGTTTGATTGAGGTTTCAATTTTGGCAAGAAAAAAATCAATAAAATTCAACGTCGTTATTTCTTCAACAAAAAAACAGTTTTTAGTTAAGTATAATAGATTGGTAACCGATAAATTTTTAAAAATTATAGATGACTATTTCGAATTTCTTGGCCCTATACCCTCTGATGAAATCCAGAGAGCATATGATTCAGTAGATGTGGTTATAAACATTTCTGACCTTGAGAGTTTTAGTAATAATTATATGGAGGCTTGGCTTGCACGAAAACCTATAATAGCTAGTGATAGAGATTTTTCTAGGCATATATGTGGAGGTTCAGCAGTTTATGTAGAGCCGCATGCTCCCAGTTCTTTACTAGATGCGATAGAGCTTTTTTTAAATTCGGAGATAGATATTTCAAAAATGAAGGAAGAGGGGGTTGAGCGAATAAAAAGACTTCCTAGTCTTAATCAGAAAGTATCAATGCTTGAGGGGGTCTTGCGGTGAGGTTTTTTTTATTAATTACCTACGAAGCTGTTGCAAGAGTGATCTTTTCTTTACCTCGATATCGGTTGTTCAATTTCTTTAAAAAAAACCTTCTAATGTTGGTTGGCGCTAAAATTGGCCGAAATGTAATTTTTTATCCTGGTGTATGGGTTAATCCTGGATATAACCTCTCTGTTGGTGATCATGTTGATCTCGCTCTTGATGTTATTATTTCAACAAAAGGTGGAGTAAAAATAGGTGATCGCGTTCTTGTCGGTTATAGAACTCAAATTTTATCTTCCAACCATATGATTCCAGATAATAAGGGCAGGATTTTTGGTGCTGGGCATAGCTACGCCCCTGTAGAAATAGAAGATGATGTTTGGATTGGTGCTAATTGTGTTATCTTACCTGGAGTTAAAATTGGTCGAGGCGCGGTTGTCGCAGCTTCTTCAATAGTTACGAAAGACGTTTCAAGCTTCTCCGTTGTCGGCGGGAATCCTGCAAGAATTATAAGATTAAGGAGTTGACTGTGAAGCAAGTTCTTCAAGATCTAGCCAACGGCACCACCATCCTTATTGAAGCTCCATCACCCCGTACCAGTGCCGGTAGCCTGCTGATTTCAACGTCCACTACCTTAGTATCTGCTGGTACCGAAAGGATGCTGGTGGATTTCGGCCGTGCTTCTTACCTGCAGAAGGCTCGCCAGCAGCCCGAGAAAGTCAAAATGGTGCTGGAGAAGGTCCAGACCGCTGGATTGATGAGCACGGTAGATGCGGTCCGCTCCAAGCTGGCTCAGCCGCTGCCGCTGGGCTATTGCAATGTCGGGGTGGTGAGCGAGGTAGGCAAGGGTGTAGGTGGCTTCAAGCCCGGTGATCGTGTGGCGTCAAACGGGCCCCATGCCGAGATCATCAAGGTGCCGCAGAACCTCTGCGCGCGCATTCCCGACAATGTCAGCGACGAGCAGGCGGCCTTTACCGTGATGGGCAGCATCGGCCTGCAGGGCATCCGCCTGGCGCAGCCGACCCTGGGCGAGGCCTTTGTGGTCACCGGGGTGGGGTTGATCGGCCTTCTCACCGTGCAACTGCTGCGGGCTCACGGTTGCCGCGTGCTGGCTATCGATTTCGATGCCGCCAAGTTGGCCCTGGCCGAGCAGTTCGGCGCCGAGACCTGCAACCCCGCGCAGGGCGAGGACCCGGTGGCGGCGGGCATGGCCTTCAGCCGTGGCCATGGCGTCGACGGGGTTATTATCACCGCCTCCACCCAGTCCAACGATCCGGTCACCCAAGCGGCACGCATGAGCCGCCAGCGTGGGCGGATCATCCTGGTCGGCGTCACCGGGCTGGAACTCAATCGTGCCGATTTCTACGAGAAGGAACTCAGCTTCCAGGTCTCCTGCTCCTACGGCCCGGGCCGCTACGACCCGTCCTACGAGGAAGAAGGCCATGACTACCCGCTGGGATTCGTGCGCTGGACCGAGCAGCGCAACTTCGAGGCGGTGCTGGATATGCTGGCCATCGGCCAGCTGAATGTCGAACCGCTGATCACTCATCGCTTCGCCTTCGACAAGGCGCCGGACGCCTACCGGGTACTGAGTGAGGAGCGCGCGGCACTGGGTATCCTGCTTGAGTACGATGCTCCGCTGGCGCAGCGTGCGGTCTCGTCTGTCACGCTCAACCGCGAGGCCCACTTCGATGCCGCCCAGCCGGTGCTGGGCATGATCGGCGCCGGCAACTATGCCTCGCGGGTGCTGATCCCCGCCTTCAAGGCGGCCGGAGCCCAGCTGCATACCCTGGTCACCGCCGGTGGCATCAACGGGGTCATTCATGGCGAGAAGGCCGGCTTCGCCGAGGCGTCCACGGATATGGCGGCCTTGCTGGCAAGCGACACCGTCAACACCCTGGCCATCGTGACGCGCCACGATACCCATGCGAACTTCGTCGGCCAGGCGCTGGCGGCGGGCAAGCATGTATTCGTCGAGAAGCCCCTGGCGATCACCGCCGAGGGGCTGGCCGAGGTGGAGGCGGCCTACCATACCGCCTATGCCAGCGGGCGAAGCCCCCACCTGATGGTCGGCTTCAATCGCCGCTTCTCGCCCCAGGTGCAGAAGATGAAAGCACTGCTGGGCGCGGTGAAAGAGCCCAAGAGCTTCATCATGACCATGAATGCCGGGGCCATTCCCCCCGAGCACTGGACCCAGGACCCGGCAGTGGGCGGTGGTCGCATCATCGGTGAGGCCTGCCACTTCATCGACCTGATGCGCTTCCTGGCCGGAAGCCCCATTGTCTCGGTGCAGGCACGGCGCATGGGCGACAATCCCGGCATGGCGATCACCGAGGACAAGGCGGCCATCATCCTGGGCTTCGCCGATGGCTCCTTCGGCACCATCCACTACCTGGCCAATGGCGCAGCGAGCTTCCCCAAGGAGCGAGTCGAGGTGTTCGCCGCCGGGCGCGTGCTGCAGCTCGACAATTTCCGCAAGCTCAAGGGCTTCGGGTGGCCGGGCTTTCGCAAGCTCAACCTGTGGAAGCAGGACAAGGGCCAGAAGGCCTGCACGGCGGCATTTCTTTCTGCCATCGCGGAGGGCAAGCCCACGCCCATCGCCGCCGAGGAGATCTTCGAGGTAGCGCGGGTAAGCATTGAGGTCGCCGAGTCACTGCGACACATGGACAGCGTTCAGGCCAAGGAGGCGAATACCGATGCATGAGGCCGAAACAACCATCAAGACGCTATGCGTTTTCGGCACGCGCCCGGAAGCGATCAAGATGGCACCGCTGGCCCTGGCCCTGCAGGCCGACCCGCGTTTCGAGCATCGCCTCTGTGTGACCGGCCAGCATCGCGAGATGCTCGATCAGGTGTTGGGCCTGTTCGAGCTGGTGCCCGACCATGACCTGGCAGTGATGCGCCCTGGACAGGATCTCACCGATGTCACATCAACCATCTTGCAGGGCATGCGTAGTGTGCTGCAGGCCGAGCGGCCCGATGTGGTGCTAGTGCATGGCGATACCGCCACCACCTTCGCTGCGACCCTGGCGGCCTACTATCAGCAGATTCCGGTCGCCCACGTGGAAGCGGGGCTGCGCACCGGTAACCTCTACTCGCCGTGGCCGGAGGAGGCCAACCGCAAGCTCACCGGCGCGCTGGCAGCACTGCACTTTGCCCCCACCGAGCTGTCCCGCCAGAACCTGCTGGAAGAGGGCATCGCTCCCGAGACGGTCAAGATAACCGGCAATACCGTGGTGGATGCGCTGTTTGCGGTGGTTGCCAAGCTGGACGCCCGGCCCGAGCTGGCCCAACTGGAGCAGGTGCCTGTTGGCCTTGGTGCACGAGGCCCGTCTCGGCAGAAGCTGATCCTGGTGACCGGGCATCGCCGAGAGAGCTTCGGCGGCGGCTTCGAGCGTATCTGCCAGGCGTTGCGTGAGACGGCGGTTCGCCACCCCGAGGTGCAGATCGTCTATCCGGTGCACCTCAATCCCAACGTTCAGGAGCCGGTCAATCGGCTGCTGGCCGATATCACCAACGTGCATCTGATCGAGCCGCTGGACTACCTGCCGTTCGTCGGCCTGATGAACCGCGCAGATATCATCCTTACCGATTCTGGTGGCATCCAGGAAGAGGCGCCGTCGCTGGGCAAGCCGGTGCTGGTGATGCGCGACACCACCGAGCGGCCTGAGGCGGTGGATGCCTGCACCGTCAAGCTGGTGGGCACCGACGTGGCGGCCATTACCCGCGAACTGAATACCCTGCTGGAGGATCCAGCTGCCTACGAAGCGATGAGCCGCGCCCATAACCCCTATGGCGACGGCAAGGCCTGTGCCCGGATCCTGGACGCCCTGGCCACCCAGTATTCGTAATTCCTTTCTTCAAGCACTGGACGCTCCCATGACTTTCAATACGATCTCCGTGATCGGGCTGGGCTATATTGGCCTGCCCACCGCCGCCGTTATCGCCTCGCGTCGCAAGCCGGTAATCGGCGTGGATATCAGCCAACGGACGGTGGACACCATCAACCGCGGCGAAATCCATATCGTCGAGCCCGAACTGGATATGGTGGTGCATGGGGCCGTGCACGAAGGCTATCTGCGCGCGACCACCACGCCGGAACCGGCTGATGCCTTCCTGATCGCGGTGCCCACGCCCTTCAAGCGTGAGGAGGGTAGGGAGCATGTGCCCGATCTGACCTATATCCGCGCGGCCAGTCAGTCAATTGCCCCGGTGCTCAAGAAGGGCGACCTGGTGATTCTGGAGTCCACCTCGCCGGTGGGCGCGACAGAAAGCATGGAAGCCTGGCTCGCCGAGGCGCGGCCGGACCTGACCTTTCCCAGCCAGCAGGGCGAGGCCTCGGACATCCGCTTGGCCCACTGCCCCGAGCGCGTGTTGCCCGGTCATGTGGTGCGCGAGCTGGTGGACAACGACCGGGTGATCGGCGGGATGACGCCGCGCTGTTCCGAGGCCGCCTGCGCGCTCTATCAGCTGTTCGTGCAGGGCGAGTGTATCACTACCACCGCGCGCACCGCCGAGATGGCCAAGCTGACCGAGAATAGCTTCCGCGACGTGAACATTGCCTTCGCCAACGAGCTTTCGATCATCTGCGACAAGCTCGATATCAATGTCTGGGAGCTGATTCGCCTGGCCAACCGGCACCCGCGGGTGAATATCCTGCAGCCAGGGCCCGGGGTGGGCGGCCACTGCATCGCTGTGGACCCCTGGTTCATCGTTAGCGAGACCCCGGAGCAGGCGCGGCTGATTCGCACCGCCCGCGAGGTCAACGACGGCAAGCCCGAGTGGGTGATCGACAAGGTCAACCAGGCGGTGGGGCAGCTCCTCGGCCAGCATCCTGATCGCACCGCCCGCGACGTCACCGTGGCGTGCCTTGGGTTGGCGTTCAAGCCGGATATCGACGACCTACGCGAAAGCCCGGCGTTGGCGATTACCCAATCGCTGAAGGCCCAGCTGCCCGGCAAGCTGATGGTGGTGGAGCCCAACATCGAGGCGCTGCCGGCAAGCCTTGAGGGCGCCAAGCTCACTAGCATCGATACGGCCCTGAGCGAGGCCGATATCATCGTGCTGCTGGTCGATCACAAGGCGTTCAAGAAAATCGGCCGCGAACGGCTGGACGGCCACTACCTGGTGGACACCCGCGGGGTGTGGACGGGGCAGATTCGTCGTCGCACCGATTCGGGGGTCATGGAGCCCGCCTGAAGGGGCGTCCTGCGGCTGGCGCATAGCCGGATTGCACGTTACACTCAAATAGCTAACCATGATGGTTAGGAGAGGTGGGCGGTGCCGATCTATGACCTGAACGATGTCCATGCGGCGGCAAGGCAGCTACGAATTGAATATCGGGGACGCAAGGTCATGCGCGATGTGGCGAACCTGAGGTACGAACTTGAGGATGTTGCTGACTGTCTGTCGAAGCTGAGCGAGGCGGAATTCAGCAAGAGCCATTTTCGGCAAGCCGCACCCGATGATGATGAGTACATTTGTAGCCATCCACGGCCGGATAGCCAAGATGGAGAGACGGATCAGCTATACGTGAAATTTTGCTTGATCAATAACTGCCTGGTCGTGGATCTGGGTTCTTTCCATCTGGCGCAGTTTTGAGAAGAGGTGGCATCATGGGACATTGCAAACTGTGCGGTTCCCACGAGATTCAGCAATATACCGAAGTAGAGCCGGTGAAGTATAAAGAAACCGTGCTACAAGTGCCGATGGAGTATTCGGTATGTGCCGAATGCGAAAGGGAGTTTGTCGCAACGGAGCAGATTCGACGTAATGATGCTGCTGTCCGCGATGCGAAGCGTGCTCAAGATGGCCTGCTGACCGGTAGTGACATTGTTCGCTTGCGCAGTGAGCTCAAGCTCAATCAGGAAGTGGCGGCTCTACTATTTGGCGGGGGGAGAAATGCCTTCTCCAAATACGAAAGGGGTGAAGTGACCCAAAGCGCTTCGATGGATAGATTGCTTCGTTTGTGCTACCGCCACCCGGAACTGGTCGAAGATTTGAAAGCCTTGAGTCACCGCTCTTGTGCTTTTCGGATGCGTGTTATCGGCCACCAGGTATCCGGCGGATCAGGCGATACCGAGTCCTGGGAGACCCACCCTCCAGATGCCGGTGATGCCGTGGACAGCAGCGATTTTTCACACTATCGCGTCAAGACCTTGGTCGTAGAAGAGTTGCAGTATGGATAAGCAACTGATTGCCGAGGCAGCGGAACAAGTAGAGATTGTCGATATCTATCTCTATAGCTCTACCGTGAGCCGGCATGATGAAATTCATCAGAATAATATTCCCGAAGGAATGGTGCAGCAGGATAAGCTGGCCGTTTCTGTCGATCTACTGGAGCTTATTGAGTCCGTCGAGGATGGGGCCGATAGCCTGCTGAGGGCTCGTATCGATTATGGGGTGAGATTTGTACTTCTGCCTGTGACAGGCGATGAAGATTCGGTACATGTGCTGGCTGAGATCACGGCTTGCTTTGCTGCGACCTACCGCTACCGAGATGGCCTTTCCGAAGCGGCAATCAGTGAATTCATGCGATACAATGCCGTACATAACACTTGGCCGTTCTGGCGTGAGCACGCATTGCGGATGTCGGCGGAAGCACGCTTGCCACGTCCCACCATTCCCTTGATGAAACCGGTGAGTTGACGAACCTCTTCTATCGAGGATTCAAGAATCGACGATGGTGTGATAGTTAACCGCCGAGGCTGAGTCTTCGGCGTTATTTTTTTGGCCTTGAAAACGGAACTTTTAATGTTGTCGCGTTACTCGCGCCTGTTACACACCATCCGCTACCTCAAGCCTCGGCAGATCGGCTGGCGGCTCTATTACCGCTTGCTGCGACGCCGCGTGCATCGGCAGGCCATAGCCCCGCTGAAGCCGGTGGAACAGCGCCAATGGATCGGCGCCTGGTCGGCACCGGCCTGGATGACGTCTTGTCGGGTAAGAGCCGATGAGTTCGAGTTTCTCGGCGAGCGCGGTGCGCTGAGGGAAGCCGCCGACTGGAATGCTCAGTCTAAAAGCAAGCTATGGCTGTATAACCTGCACTACCTGGATGACCTTTGCGCAAGGGGTGCGGAGGGTCGTCTTGCCGAGCACTGCGACCTGGTGGCGCGCTGGGTGGACGAGAACCCACCGCTTGCGGGTAATGGCTGGGAGCCCTATACGCTCTCGCTGCGGTTGGTCAATCTGGTCAAGTGGCTAAGTGGGCCGGCGTGGCAGGGCGAGGAGTCGGTGCCCGATGCCTGGCGGGCAAGCCTTGCACGCCAGGCCCAGGCGCTCTCGGCACAGCGTGAGTACCACATCCTCGCTAACCACTTGTTTGCCAATGGCAAGGCGCTGACCTTCGCGGGGGCCTTTCTGGAGGGTGACGCGGCCGAGCGCTGGTTGAAGCAAGGCCTGGCCATTCTCGATGCCGAGATTCCCGAGCAGTTTCTGGCCGATGGCGGGCATTTCGAACGCTCGCCGATGTATCAGGCCACCCTGCTGTGGGACCTGGCGGATCTGATCAACCTGGCAGAGTGCAGCGGCTTGCCGGCTCTTCAGGCGCGGGCGCCGACCTGGCGCGAGGCTCTGGCCAAGGGCTTGGCGTGGCTCGAGATGATGACTCATCCGGATGGTGAGATCGGCTTCTTCAATGACGCCGCCTTCGGCATCGCCCCGAATCTGACCGATCTGCAGTGCTATGCCGACCAGCTGAGGCTGACGGCATCGGGGCAAGGGACCTTAGCGGTTGCTATTGAACAGAGCCGCCTGCCGTTTGTCGTCCGGCATGCGCAGCCAAGCGGCTATGTGGCGGTAGAGTTGGAGGAGGGGGGGAAGGCGCTGCTAGACCTTGCGCCGGTAGGGCCGGACTATCAGCCTGGCCATGCCCATGCCGATACCCTGAGCTTCGAACTCAGCCTATTTGGCCAGCGTGTGCTGGTCAATTCCGGTACATCACAGTATGGCGAGGATGCCGAACGCCATCGCCAGCGTGGTACCGCCGCCCATAACACCGTCACGGTAGAGGGCGAGAACTCCTCCGAGGTATGGGCAGGCTTTCGCGTTGCACGGCGTGCCAGATCGGGACCGGTGGAAATCGCGACCCAGGCCCAGGAGCTGACAGTCGCGGGAAGCCATGACGGCTACCGCCGTCTGCCAGACAGGGTGATGCACCACCGTGCGTGGCACTTTCGGGAAGGTGAGCTCCGTATCCATGACCACCTCGAGGGTTGCTGCCAACACGCTGAGGCGCGTTTCCATTGCCATATCGAGGTATCGGTCGCGCTGGACGATCCCCAGCATGGGGTCTTGACCCTGCCCGATGGGCGAGAGGTGGCGTTAGCCATTGAAGGCGGCGATGCTCACATCGAGGCGACCACCTGGCACCCTCGCTTCGGCGAGTCCATCCCCAACTCCTGTCTGGTTGTGGCGCTCACATCGAGTGAGTGCGTTACCTCGTTCCGCTGGGGCTGAATCCCCTGCCTCGCTATTCTTTGCCTCTTCAAGACACATGCCATGCGTATCCTGTTTCTTTCTGACAATTTCCCCCCCGAAACTAACGCGCCCGCCAATCGGCTCTACGATCATGCTGTGCGCTGGGTCCAGGCTGGCCATGAGGTCACGGTGGTCACCTGTGCGCCCAACTTCCCGGAAGGTGAGGTTTTTTCCGGTTACCGCAACCGTTGGCATTCGGTGGAACAGTGGGAAGGCATTCGGGTAGTGCGGGTCAAGAGCTATATCACCTCCAATGAGGGCTTCCTCAGGCGTACCCTGGACTACGTCTCCTTCATGGTCAGCGGCTTTATTGGTGGCCTGTTCCAGAAGAAGCCCGACCTCATCGTAGCGAGCTCGCCGCAATTCTTCGCCGCCGTGGGGGGCTGGGCCCTGGCGGCGGTGCGCCGCAAGCCGTTCGTATTCGAGCTGCGTGACCTCTGGCCGGCTTCCATTGTGGCTGTTGGAGCGATGGAAGAGAGCCGCACCATTCGAGTGCTCGAGAAGCTCGAGCTGTTCCTCTACCGGCGTGCTAGGCGCGTGGTAGCGGTCACCCAGGCCTTCAAGCAGGACCTGGTGGAGCGTGGCATCGACGGCGACAAGATTGACGTGGTGCTCAATGGCGTGGACCTGACGCGCTATCAGCCCATGCCGGCTGATGAGCAGCTGCGCCGTGAGCATGGGCTGGAGGGCAAGTTCGTGGTGGGCTATCTGGGCACTCATGGCATGGCCCATGCGCTGGATAAGGTACTCGAGGCGGCCGAGCGGCTGCGACATTGCGAAGACATCGTCTTCCTGTTCGTGGGTGCGGGTGCAGCCAAGGCCGAGCTCGAGGCCCGGGTTCAAGGGCTGGGGCTTACGAACGTGCGCTTCGTGCCGCGCCAACCCAAGGACGCCATGCCCGGCTACTGGTCGCTGTGCGACCTGGCGCTAATCCCTCTGCGCGACACTCCGGTGTTCGAGAGCGTGATCCCCTCCAAGATGTTCGAATGCATGGCCATGGGCATCCCGGTACTGATGTCGTTGCCGGAAGGTGAGGCCACCGGCATCCTGCACGACGCCGGTGCTGGTGTATGCGTGCCGCCGGAAGACCCCGCCGCCATGGCGGAAGCCATTGAAACGCTGAAGGATGATACTGCGCAGCGAGAGGCCCTACGTGACAGCGGTCTCGCTGCTGCTCAGACCTATTCGCGGGATCGTCAGTCAGAGAAGATGCTGGCGGTGTTGGAAAGGGCCGCAGGACGAGATGTTGGCGGTGAAGCGGGCAGCACACGCAACGCCAGCGAGCGAGGCTGATGTATTGCCCAACATGAGTGTCCATTCAAGAGGGAATATTTTAACGATTGATCAGGAGTAAAAGAGAGCATGTCGATTTTGGTCACCGGCGGCGCCGGCTATATCGGCTCGCATACCGTGGTCGAGCTGCTGCAGGCAGGCCGCGAGGTGGTGGTATTCGACAATCTGGTCAATGGCTCCCGCGAGGCCTTGCAGCGGGTCGAGGCGATCACCGGCAAGGGCGTGCACTTCATCGAAGGCGACGTGCGCGATCGCGCGCTGCTGAATCGGCTGTTTGCCGAGCATGAGATAGACGCAGTGATTCACTTCGCCGGGTTGAAGGCGGTGGGCGAGAGCGCCGAGCAGCCGTTGGCCTATTACGATACCAACGTGCATGGCTCATTGGTGCTTTGCCAGGCCATGGCCGCGGCGGAAGTGTATAAGCTCGTGTTCAGCTCCTGGGCTACCGTCTACGGGCCGGACGCGCCGGTGCCCCATGTGGAAAGCATGCCGCGGGGGCGCACGTCCAACCCCTATGGCAGTTCCAAGGCGATGGTGGAGCAGGCGCTGACCGACTTGTGCCATGCTGATGCACGCTGGTCGGTGGCGCTGCTGCGCTACTTCAACCCCATCGGCGCCCACCCTTCGGGGCTGATTGGCGAGGATCCGCGCGGCATCCCCAATAACCTGATGCCGTTTATCGCCCAGGTGGCGGTGGGGCGTCGGCCCGGGCTTGCCATCTTCGGTGATGACTACCCGACCCAGGACGGCACCTGCGTGCGCGACTACCTGCATGTGATGGACCTGGCCGCCGGGCATGTGGCCTCACTGGCGTGCCTCGAGCAGCCGGGGGTGCATATCTACAACTTAGGCACCGGGCAGGGCGTCTCGGTGCTGGAGATGGTTAGGACCTTCGAACAGGTGACCGGTCAGCGCGTGCCGTATCGCATCGCGCCGCGCCGTGACGGCGATCTTGCCGCCTTCTGGGCCGATGCCGGCAAGGCAGAACGCGAGTTGGGTTGGCGCGCCGAGCGCGGGCTCGAGGAGATGCTGCGCGACACCTGGCGCTGGCAGGAAAGGAACCCACAAGGCTATGGCGCAGGCTGAGCCCAAGGTCGATAACGTCATGAAAGCAGCCCGGCCAAGTGCCGGGCTGCTGCGTTTTGGGACTCAATCCTCCAGTGAAAAGAAATCCCCCGCATTGTCTTCGAAGGCATCGGCAATCCTAATGTAGCGCTCGAAAGTTCTCTGATCGCGGTGCCCGCTCACTCGTTTGATCTGAAGGTCGCTCTTGCCACGTAGATGCGCTTCGGTAATGAATCCTGCCCGGAAGCTATGCGGCGTGTACCCCTCTGAGATCAGATCGGCCTTCTCCATGGCCTGTTTCATTCGGACATAGACGTTGCCTGACGACATGCGGCCCGCTCCCAGATTTCCCTTGCAGGTAATACCACGAAAGATCGCACCACGAGTGATGCCGGAGGCGGCGAGCCAGGTTTCGAGCGTCGCGACGGGACAATAGGCGGTGTTCGCAGGTGCACGCGGGATGCTCTTGGTCTCGATGCGCCCTGTTCGATTCGCTTTGCTGTGATGCAGCGTAATGGTGACACCCTGAGGCAGCCATTGGAGGTCCTCGACGGCGATCGCCACGATTTCGCTGCGCCGGAATGCCCCATAGAAGCTCAGCAGGAATAGAGCACTGTCACGCAGCCCATGCAGTGACTCACTGCCAATGACCTCCAGCAGGCGATGTAGCTCCTTGAGGCGCAGAGCAGGGGCGGACGCCTGTCGCGTATCACGACTCTTCTTGATACCCCGCAAGACACTGCGCACCGCCATGGTTTTGACGGGCGAGGGGAGGTTCATATATCGGTGCCACGTGTGCAGCGAATTGGCATACCGCTCCAGCGTGGCGGGCTTCTTGCCCAAGGCATTCTGTGCGGACAAGTAATTGGCGATATCGGTGTCCGTGGCAGGCAGGGGGCCACCGGCTGTCTGATAGATTCGGATATCGGCCCGCATGGCGCGCACGCTGTTGGCCGAAACACTCTGGGCGAGCAGGCGCCGAGCCTCACGTGAGAGCCCCTCATGGCTGACGGAAAGTCCTGAGCGGGCGGAGTGCTGTGTCGAGCGGGCGAGTTTTCGAAGTTGTTTTTTGGATGTCATAACGATGCACCTTGGACAAAGGGGGCGTCAGTAGGGCAGATACTGCCTGCCACTGACCTCACTGCGTAAGTGTCATGCCAAGCCCATCCCGGCGACGTCACATTGAACGTCCAGCGCTGAGACGGGCAGCAGCCGGCGATGAGGGCCTGTCACGCGACGTGGTCGACGATGAGCCGCCGGCTGATTAGGACAACAGCCGCAAGGCCACCAGGCGTTCAAAGAAGGCTCGCGAGAAGGCCACATCCGGATCCAGCTGCTCGGCGCTGCCGGCGGTGTCCAAGGCAAGCTGCGTCGATGTCTCACCTTCCTGACGGGCTCTGGCAGCCTCCGCGCTGTCATCGAGCGGTGCCGCATCCTGTGGCGTCAACGACGGTGTTGGCGCCCTGTTGGCCGTGGGGGCTGCCGGATCTGAAGCCGTCTCCGGCATCGGAAAGGAGACCGTGGCCAGGTCCTCAGGCAGGTCATCGGCCACACGCCTTGCATAGCGTCTCAGGTGCGGCTCATTGAGGGCGTACAGGAAGCAGTCGGCGTCATCGTTCCCCTGCCGACGGATAATCCTGCCCAGTACCTGCCGGAAATGCTGCTCGGTGCGAATATGGCTCAGGTAACAGCACACCCGCAGGCGTGGTATGTCGACGCCTTCGCTGACCATGCCGACCGAGACGATCCACTGGGTGCTGTCATCGCGGAAGGCGTGCAGACGGGCATGGGCATTGGGCGCCTTGCTGGTGACCAGGCACACCGATTGCTGCCGATCCTCCAGGGCCTCCGCAATCGCTTCGGCATGCACGATGTCGGAGGCGACAACGAGGCCCGCCGCGTCCATGTCCCCCTGGCGAAGGCATGCCAGCTGCTCGCAGCCCAGGTCCAACAGGTGTCGCATCGGCTCGTCATGCCGCAGTAGGCTGCCGTAGTGCATCGCCGGGTGCTTCAGCAGGTGGGGAATGCTGGTGAACCGACGGGTTTCGCGTCGTCCGCTGCGGGCGTGGTAGCGGGTGAGGCGGATCGAGCGGTTGTCGATCAGCTGCAAACGAGGATGGCGACACACGCCATCCTGAATCGCCTGGGTGAGGGTGTAGATGAAATCTGGCTGAAGCTGCTGACGAGGTGGTGGCGTCGCGGCATCGTCGGCAGGGGCGTCATCGACAGGGGTGTCAAGATACCGCAACAGCGGCAGGCAGCTACCGTCGGTGCGCCAGGGGGTACCCGAGAGGGCCAGAGTGAAGCGCACTTGACGCTCAAGGGCCATCAAGGCCATGCCCCACTGGTTGGCGCTCTCGCGTGCGTCGGCGTGCCCCGCGGCATGGTGGCTTTCATCCCAGATCAGCAGCACCCTGGCGTCGCGTCCCAAGCGCTGCAGCTCCTCCAGGCAGTTTCGCAGGGCCTGGTAGGTGAGGGCGGTCCCGCTCGCCCCCAGCCGGCCATGCATGGCTTTCCCGGTCACCTGGGCCAGTGTTTCGGCCGCACGCTCCACGACCGAGGCCGTCGGCCCGAGGTAGAGCACATAATCGATATCCCCGCGTGCCATCAGCTCCCGTGTCAGCACCGCCGCCATCAGCATCTTGCCGGCGCCGGGTGTGGCCTGACACAGGAAATGGGCATGGGACGGGGACAGGGTGGCCAGGGCCTGGTCGATGCAGGCGGCCTGCCAGGGACGAAGTGCCGGTAGCTCACGAGGGTGTCCGGTCATCTGGTGGTGTGATGCGCTCATGATGAGACCTCCTTGTCAGCCATTGAGTGATGCAGGGTGACGACGGCATCCAGCGCCCCTTTCAGTTCACCACCCCGGCGGAGGGCAGCGTCATGCAGCGGTTCGATCTGGGCGTGCCGCTCGGGGAATTTCTGCAGGATGTGGCCGTAGTGGTTGGCTTCCCCCAGGGCGGCATTCATCTCGAGTTTCAGGCGATGGCGTTCACGAGACAGGAAATCGGCAAACGCCTCCACGCTGTCCGTCTCACTTGTGGCCGATGAGGGGGCATCATCCGTGATGTACTGATCCGCATCACCGCCGTGACTCGCTGACATGGCTGGCGCCCCTGGGCTGGAGACAGGGTCGGCAGGCAGGTCGATGATCTGGTAGACGGGGCGGTGCTTGCCTTGGACACCGACACGCTGTGCCAGCCCTTGCCGTTTCAGTGACCGAAGACGATCACGTGCCCGCAGGTAGATGGCCTTGCTGTCCGCCGTCTCAAGCTCGGGGTACTTGAGCAGTTGGTCGCGTAGCTCGCAGGCGGTGACGGGCTCCCCTGACTGCGCGCAGTGGGCCAGCAGCGCCGTGAGACGATCGGCAATCATGCCGGAGAAGGTATGCCGAGAGGGGGCGGGAGTGGGGCTTTGCGGTGCCATCATGATTCCACCTCCCACGGGGCATCAGTACCCTCGAGGTCAGCGGCTTGTGCCAAGGCGGCTGTCTTGCGCATATGAGCATGATATCGGCGGTAGCGAACGGTTTCGCTGCAGTTGGATGCCAAGGCTGACATGGCCATGGCGCGGTGGGCAGCAGCGCGCGCACGGCGGCTACTGCGTTGGGGGGATGGGGACAGATAGATCATGGGTAGGGCTCCTTGGATGTTGGAGCCACCCCCGCTGTCGCCAAGCAGTGATGGGGGCGGCCGTACGCGGGTTGGCGAACCGGCATCCAAGGGAACCGGCAGACCCGAAGGTCTCCCACGCACGACCGCCATAGACACATGGCAGACACAAAAAAAGCGCCAGCCATGGCAAGGGCGCTTGTGCGCCTTGGATAATTCGGGTCGCCAAACCCGGTCGAACATTTTGGCTCGACAGCTTTAAGTTAGCAGAACACTTGTCTTGCGTAAACCCTCGCCAACATCATGAAAAGGCGGGCGACTCGAGGCCCGGAGAGCCTCATCAAGTCGGCAGAAACCTCAAGCCATCGAGGGAAGAGGGGAGCGGGAGTCTGGCTGAGCCGAGTCAGGTGGAGGTCCCGACACCCCACGCCAGTTATTTGCTCGTGGTTGTTGAGATAACGGGCTTCGCCCTCAGTCTTTCACGCGGATGCTCGGCCGGGGACAGCGTGAAGGGCTCCAGCGAGTGGGTTCGCCAAGGGCGGACACATGGATACCGTACGTTGTTGGGTATGCCAAGGAGGCTTTCCTGGATGGAGTCATAACCACCCTGAGCGCAGGGCCGTCACAGATTGACCCTGCCTTCATCCCCTATGATCACAGGGCGCAGCATGTTGACGTGCAACCACGTCTCGCGCAGTTCGGTGAGGTCCCCTCGGGCGATGACGTCCAGCGGTGACCGGCCATTGAAGCCTTCGTTGTGGTTGACCATCGACATGAAGCCGTACACGTTCGACGGGTTGTCGAAGATCACTCGCAACGCAGCATGGATGTTGAGTATGTAGCTGATCCGGGTCAGGTGGTCTTCATCCAGGTTGACCTGCCATTCGGGCTCACGGCGCCTGGCAAGCGCATAGTTGTCAGGAGAGACTCGCAGGATCGCTGTGCCCTGCTCACAGCTGGCCCCCCACTTCTCCAGGATCGTGACGGCTACCTGTAGTCCCGTGGTGGTCTTGTTCTTGTTCGACATCGCCATCTCCCCCCTACACGGATACTTCTACCTCAACTTTGGCACTGACGCGGGCCCCCTGGATATCGGCTGACGTGGACTCGCGACACCCGCTTGAGTGGGTGCCCGCTCCCGACTATGGCTTGCGCGCATCAAGCTCCAGATCCTACCTAGCCCCGGCAGGCAGATCGTGGATGCCGTCGCCAGGCGGCTGGCCCGTCAACGTAAGCGGTGAGAGCAGGCCGCGGCCTCGTCTCCGGCCTATGGAGTGAGGCCGTCGCCGCTAGGGAACCGCTGAACAATGCTGTTCTGGGTAGTTGAAGAGCCAAAATGGCCCGATCATCGCTTCAGCGATCCCTACCTGACCACCTCAGGTGGTCTGTTTTACCCGACAGCCGGGTTATCCGGCTGCCAGGCCGGATTCAAGACACACTGACCCCGTCAACGCATCCCTGGCATCGTCCTGCCAACACCAGATTGCCGAGAGCAAACAGGGTGAACAGCTGCGCCTGGTTCTTGGCCAGCCCCTTGTAGCGAACCTTCCGATAGCCAAAGAGGTTCTTGATGACATGAAACGGATG
>NZ_FOBC01000032.1 GCF_900109725.1 Halomonas daqiaonensis | reverse complement strand
GTTTGCTGCGCAGCACCCGCCGGAAGGCGTCATCCAGGCCGAGCTCTTTCCAGAGCGAGGTCAGCAGCCAGGTATCGCCGACGGAACGCGCCTGCGCGAAGTCGGCCTCGCCCGTGCCTTCATCGAGCGTCGGCTGGCCAGAGACACGCAGCAAGCCATTGATCAGCGCGCTGGATTCCCCGGCCGTGACGGCCTCGAGGCGACCCAGTGTCGCGATCACGCGTTGGCGCGACTTGCCGGCCTCGTCCCGGAAGGACTCGACGAGTTTGACGTAGCGGCGCGGGCCGGATTTGGTGACTTTGACGAACATGTCATCACGATAGACCGTAGGCGATACGAATGGCAAGGTGCCACTAGAAAAACGTGTCACTACAAAGAATTCGGCCGGAGTTCTCTAAGCTACTGAATTCTCAGAGCACAGGGGCGGATTTCTGGCCAAAATCGGGCTGGAAGTGTCGAACTCGGGTACCCCAGCCAGTAGCGGAGTAGCGCTGCCACGGTAACCCGAAGTTCGCCGACAGGTCGTACGCCTCAAAATCCTCCGGCGCCTCTTCTCCAAGTAAAGTCTTCTCTGAAATGCGTGCGCGCATACTGAGACTCTGTAATTCCAAACCTTTAGAATAGCTCGGGCTGGGAGCGAGAAGAAAAAATATGATGATCTGCAACAGCCCGAAAGAAATGAAGCGATGAGGAAAATCGATTGCTGGCAGCATGCCCCCTCCTAAAAGAAAGGTATTCCAGTTATGATAATTTTTCTTTAACGATTGCGTAACAGTTGCCTAGAATGCGAGCTTTCAAACTCTATAATCAATATAGACTAACATTCTGTATTTCGACCAGAAGCCGCCATTCAGTCGATACTGATATAATACTGAAGCACAGCGACCTCCTTGTTATGGTGCCGAGGGCGCCACCGAGAGGGCGTCCAACGACCATCGGCCGCGTACTGCTGCGACTTGTTATTGATCAGGATCACAATACCCTGACCCTAGCTGAATTGGTGGACACGGTACTGTGCCGTATGAACAAAATACACAGCAGTCGTCCTGCTTAGGCTTGAGCAAACTACGGCAAGATTCACACTCGTAAATATACTGGCAAGAATCGGTAGGCATGATTTTCGTTCCCTGGTGCCCACAATCTGGGCATTTGATCGTCGATTTCAGAACCAAATCAATCATAAGCATGGTCTCCTAAAAGAGGCAAATCTGACCCAATCCATATTGAATCAAGCTAGAGACAGAAGTTGACTATATAAATAACAGATATTAGACGACGCGCTTTACCATGGAGTGAACTTGCCATCATGTTTGTCCCGTAAATTAAGTCTGCCGAGATTTTCTCAAGCATTTGACCCTTAAATACATTAACCACAATTAGGCTAAATGCCCAAAATTCGCGTGCTGGCTGCCTCTGTCGGCATGTCGGCTTGGGGCGAATGCTGAATCCATCACACGTTGAGCATGTTTTGGACCATCCTATACATTCCATCCGTGGAGGTCCATGCCATGAACGCTTCAGAAACCAGTACCCGCGAACCATGGAACAAAGGCAAGCTGGTTGGTCAGAAAACACCTTTTCGCATCAAAGACATCTGGGCCATTCGTGTCCGGCTACAGCTCGCTGAGAAGGTACGAGACTTGGCGATTTTCGAGCTGGCAATCGATAGCAAACTACGCGCCTGTGACTTGGTGGCTTTGTGTGTCCGAGATGTGACCCATGGTAACCATATATCGTCAAGAGCCACTATAATGCAGAAGAAGACGAAGAGACCGGTACAGTTTGAGATAACCGATCAAACTCACAATGCTCTAAAAACATGGATTCTACGTGCCAAGCTTCGAAACGAGGACTACTTATTTCGGTTCTTCGTCGCTTCATGTGGATTTGGCCTGATCGAACAGGCGGCCCACCGGACTGCCAATCAGGTAGATCATGGCGATGAAGTTGGCCTCGTTCCGGTAGCCGCGGGCGCGTGACCGAGCCGCCTGGAACAAGCCGTTCATGCCTTCCAGTCGTGCGTTGGTCAGTCCCGAGATCCACCGCCTGACCACCGCGTCGGTGTGCCGCTCCAGCGTCGCCAGGGCCTTCCCCATCGGCTTCAGGAGAGGCTTCTCCGAGACCGCCGCCTTCATGACCTTGAGGTAGTTCGTGATACGCCACCGAGCCGCCCGAGGGGTCGGGGCCTTCTGGATCCAGCGCAGCTTCTCCTTGATCACCCAGGCGTCGGACGTGGCGCTCTGGTCGGCCACCAGCTCCTGGAGCGCCGCCAGCTGCTTGGGCGTCAGGTTCTCGTTGCCCAGGCTCTTCAGCAGGGCCCAGCGTAGTGACTTGGGGTGCCCCTGCTCCCGGCGCTCCTTCTTGCGCACCTCGTCCAGCCGCTTGGTGAAGGTCTGCACGATATGAAACCAGTCGACCGTGACGTCGGCCTTGGGAAGATGCGCCGTCACGCCGCTGAGGAAGGCCTGTGACATGTCGCACACGACCTCGACCACGTTGTCCGGATCGCCGCCATGGGCCGCCAGGAAGGCGCTGAAGGCCTTGATGGTGTCCTTGCCGTGGCCTGGGACGGCGAAGATCACCGGCTCCTGCTTGCGCTGCATGTCGAGGAATACCGTCACGTAACGCTGGCCGCGCCGAGAGGCGGTTTCGTCGACGCCGACGGTGGCCACGTTGCTCAGATCCAGCTCCCCCAGCATGCGGCCGACGTAGTGGTGCACGATACGCCACAGCCGCTTGTCAGAGATCTCCAGCTGCCGGGAGACGGCCAGTACCGGCATCTCCTTGACCAACGACATGGCGGCTTGCTCGAACAGCAGGGTGAAGTCGCTGCCTGGCCGGGCCCAAGGCACCTCGATACGCTTGACGCCATGCTCTGGGCACTTGGTGCGAGACACGCGGGCGTGCAGGTAGCAGTGGTGCTGGAAGAAGTTCAGATGCCGCCAGGTCTTGTCGGCGAAATCGTGAGCCGGGCAGGCCTTGCCGCACTCAGGACAGGGGTAGAGGCTGCCCCGCTCGGCCTCGACGTAGAGGTCCAGGCGATGGGGTGACACGTAATATCCAGGTGCTGGTCCTTGAGGATCCAGGGCGCTTCCAAGCCCAGGCCGAGGGTCAGAATCTGGGTGCCGTCCATGCCATGCCTCCTGTCGTCGTGGAGGTCATATCCTGGCCCAGCTCAGGGGGCGAATTCCACACCCAACGACGAAGAGCCACTTCAAACCGTTCACGGAGTTCACCGATACCGAGATCGCTGCAGAGATCACGCGCTCGCTGATGCCTACCCTGTGGTGCTGTCGGGCAGCGCTGCCGACCATGGTGGAGCAGGGCAGTGGCGTCATCGTCAATGTCTCCTCGGCCGCGACTCGCGGTATCCACCGTATTCCCTACTCGGCGGCAAAGGGCGGCGTCAACGCCATGACCGCCTCGCTGGCGTTCGAATATGCCGAGCACGGCATCCGCGTGGTGGCTACTGCCCCCGGTGGCACCGAGGCACCGCCGCGGCGTATCTCGCGAGGCACGCCGGAGCCGCGCAACGAGCAGGAAAAGGCCTGGTTCCAGGCACATATCGACCAGACCAAGGAGAGCTGTCTGATGGGGCGCTACGGCACCCTGGACGAGATGGCCGCGCCGATCCTGTTCATGGCCTCCAGTGATGCCAGCTACATCACCGGCAGCGTTCTGCCTGTGGCCGGCGGCGACCTCGGCTAGCAACACCTTTCACCAGACTGTTTCCTCCTGCCAAGCGCCGGGCCTGGCCGGAGTTGCCGACTGGCATCCCGCATACTCGGCGCCCTCCCGACATCAACGATAATAACGATTCCCTGGAGCATATCGTGAAACACATCGAGAAAGGGGTGGGCTTCAAGCACCTCCCTTCAGACTTCATCCGGGACATGTCGCCTGACAATGTCAGCGCCGGCCTGGTCGCCGGGATCTTCGGCCTTAGCGCCGGGGTGATCCATATCAGCGCCGGCACGGCCGCCGGCCTCGACCCCTCCTTCATCATGGTCTGGGTGATCAGCTACTTCGTGATCAACGGTATCTTTGGCTTGCTGGTCCCTTCCTACTATCGACTGCCCCTACCGATGGCCAACTCGATCCCCGGGGCGCTGCTGTTCGCGGCAGTGATTCCCCAGGTCGGGTTGGGGCCCGCCCTGGGAGCGACGCTGATCGCCGGCGCAATATCGTTGGTTGCTGGTCTGGCTGGGATGATGAGTATGGTCATGCGGCTGATTCCGATGCCTATTGTCATGGGTATGGTCGCCGGCATCCTGCTCAAGTTCGGTACCAACATGGTCACGCCGCTGGAAAATGCCATTCTACCGGCATCGATCATGATCCTGACTTTCTTCTTCTCGGCGCGGCTGTTCCGGCGCATTCCGCCGCTCATCGTCTCCATGGTGGCCGGTATCCTCTACCTGACGGCGACCGGCGTCGACCTGTCAGGGATCGAGTTCTCGGTCACCTTCCCGGCGTTCGTCATGCCCGAATTTACCATGGGAGCCTTTCTGGCCTACGGGCTGCCCCTGGCCCTCATTCTGATCGGAATGGAAACCCCGGCTGGCGTAGGGCTGGTCAAAGGCATGGGCTACAAGGAGGTGCCCGCCAACGGCATCACCGCCGTGAACGGCTTCGCCACCATGATTTCGGCCTTTTTCAATCTCCACAGCACCTGCATCGCAGCGCCGATGACTGGCATCTGTTCCTCGCCGGAAGCTGGCCACCAGGATCGGCGCTGGGTGGCGGCGGTGATCGCCGGGGCGATCTTCGTGATCTGCGGCCCCTTCTATGGCTACTTCTTCGACCTGATCAAGACCATGCCGGGCTACTTCATCGCCATCGTCGCCGGCCTGGCACTGATGCGGGTGCTGACCTCGGCCCTGTCGATGGCCTTCGCCGGCAGGAAGCACACCATGGGGGCACTCTTCGCCTTCCTCATCGCCACCTCTGGCCTGCAGATCCTCGAGATCGGCGCCTCCTTCTGGGCCTTGGTGCTGGGCGTGTTGATCTCGCTGGTCTTCGAGACCAAGGACTTCGAATTCATCAGGCAGATCGCCCATGAACCTTCGGCGTAACGGAGAGACGTTGCATGCGACTTAACAAGGACTGGTCGATACCCGCGGTTACCGCCGGCTTCGTGGCGGTGCTGGTCTCCTACTCTGGTCCCCTGGCGATCTTCTTCCAGGCCGCCCAGAGCGCCGAGATCTCGGCGGCCATGATGACGTCCTGGGTCTGGGCGATCTCGCTGGGTGCTGCCGTCTCGGGGATTGCGCTCAGCCTCTGGCTGAAGGTGCCGGTGGTGACCGCCTGGTCGGCGCCGGGGACCGCGCTGCTAGTCACGCTCTTCCCCGGCCTGTCGCTTGCTGAGGCGGTGGGGGCCTACCTCACTGCGGCGGCGGTGATCTTCGTGATCGGCATCACCGGCTCCTTCGACCGCATCATCCAGGCGATCCCGCCTGGCATCGCCAGCGCCATGATGGCGGGCATCCTCTTCCAGTTCGGCGTCGGGGTCTTCGTCTCGCTCGAGTCGGTGCCGGCGTTGGCCATCGGCATGATTCTGGCCTACCTGGTCTTCAAGCGCCTGACCCCGCGCTATAGCCTGGTGCTGCTGCTGATCGTGGGTGTCGTCCTTGCCGTAGTGCTCGAGGGTGCCAGCCTGGAGGGAGTTTCGGTACAACTGGCCCAGCCGCAATTCATTCGTCCCGAGTGGACCTGGAACGCTACCCTGAGCCTGGCCGTCCCGCTGGTGCTGGTGAGCCTGACCGGGCAGTTCCTGCCGGGCATGGCCATCCTGCGCAGCGCCGGCTACAACACCCCGGCCAAGCCCATCGTCACGGTCACCAGCTTGACCTCCTTCGTCACCGCCTTCTTCGGCGGTATCACCACGGTGATCGCGGCGATCACCGCGGCGATCTGCACCAGCAAGGAGGCCCACGAGGATCCCGACAAGCGCTATGTGGCCGGGGTGGCCAATGGGGTCTTCTATCTGGTCGGAGCCACCTTCGCCGGCACCATCGTGCTGCTCTTCACCTCGCTGCCCGGTGACTTCGTTACAGTGCTGGCGGGCCTGGCGTTGATCGGCGCCATCACCAGCAACCTCAGCGCCTTCGCCGCCCACAAGGACCACATGGAGGCCTCGGTGATCACCTTCATCGCCACGGCTTCGGGCATGAGCTTTCTGGGGCTGGGATCGGCCTTCTGTGGGGTGGTGGTTGGTGCGCTGGCCTATGCCCTGCTGCACCGGCCACTGCCGGGCTCAGGGCCGCGGTCTGCGCGGGCGAAGGCCCGTGAATCATCCTGATCTCCACTACCGGCATTTCAAGAACAACGCTATCCAGAGAAGCATGACGCTGGACAAACCAAATTTGGCGATTGACGAGAGTGAAGTCTCGTTGCGGGCCTTGGCGATCGGTCAGTATCTGGCACAATAGTTGGAGGTGCTGCTTCGTGACCTCTGTGGTGGCCAGCGAGGAACGAGTCGAGCCCCGACGTACAGCACTGCAGACGCGCCTGGCGGACCAGCAGGCGGGGGATGTCAATGTCGATATGGCGATCCACGAGAGTGCCAAGGAGCACCTGAGCCATCTGGCCGGCCATGAGGAGGTGGGGCTATGCATGATGGCCCACGGACGGCGCCCGGTACCGGAGATGCTGGTCGGCAGCGTCACCGCCGGCGTGGTGCGGCGTGCCAACCAGCCGGTCTATCTATGCGGACCCCGTTTCGATGCCCAGGCCCATCGCAAGGTGGAGGTATTGATGGTTTGCGTGGACGGCTCAAAGCTCTCTGCGGCGATCCTGCCCCACGTGGTGGCACTTTCCAAGCGGCTGGATGCCCGCCTGCAACTGCTGCAGGTGATCGATACCAGTGCTACCTCGGCGGTACCGCTCGATGGCGGCCATGCCGACGTGATGGAGTCCGGCTATGTGCATGGCGTGGCGCGTCGCCTGCGTGCCGACCATGGCATGGAGGTGGACTGGGAGGTGCTGCACGGTGACCTGGCCGACTCCATCGTCAGCAATTTGGCAGACTGCCAGAACACCATGCTGGCCATGACGACTCATGGGCGCAGCGGGTTCTCCCAGGTGGTGGCCGGCAGCGTCAGCCACGAGATCATTGATGATGACCGCGTCGTTGATGGACTCCATCGTGCATTCGAACAGGCGCAGCCGCATGCGCTGGGCCTCGATCTCGTCCAGCAGCAGACCGTCGCCCATCCCCACGGTCGCCGTGACCGCGAGAAATTCCTGCAAGGCAAGAATGGCTCCTTCCGGGTCCTCGACCTGCAGCAGCCAGTACCCATGCACGGCCCAGGCGATAGCGGTGCGGCCACCAGCGCCACCGCGCCGAGCACGCCGCTGTCAACAGCACCGGCAGCAGCAACAGTACCAGCGACATCGGGTGACCGGGATCTTCCGCCGTGGCCGTGGCCATGAGCACCACGCCCATAACGCCCAGCAGCAGAAGCAGCGCGCCCGCTTCGAGCAGACGCATGCGGTATGCGAGTCCAGGCCTGGAGCATGTCGTGGTACTGGCGTGCGACGATGACCAGCAGCACAAGCCCCAGGGCATCGCCGAACCACCACAACTGCCAGTGGGCAAGACCCTGGAGACCTTCGAATTCGACGCCACCGGGGCTGAGCACCGCCGGTAGCTGAGTGCGCTAGCGGGCGATACCCAGTGAGTCAACCAGGCCCACAACCTGCTGCTGTTCGGGCGCTCTGTCGTGGGCAAGTGCGAGGCGCAAGTATGGACAGTGAGTCCTTGCATGTTTGCCGACGCTGTGCTTTCTTGAATCCATCGCACACAAAATTGCGTGCAATCCTGAGAAGCGTTATTGGACTTGATGATGAAAGCCCGCTTCTTGCTTTAAAAAAGTGGTTTCATCGCACGAAATTCGCTGCGGTGATGGTAGGAGATACGGCATGACGCCACAGCGTGATCTGATTGGTTACGGTGAAGCCCCACCTCAGGGCACTTGGCCTAATGGCGCGCGGCTAGCAATCAATGTCGTGGTCAACTATGAGGAAGGTTCCGAGCGTTCCTTGGCTATGGGTGACCCAGATCAGGAGTCCATGACCGAATGGGGTAGCTACGTCACACCTCCTGATACCCGTAATCTGGCCATGGAGTCAATGTACGAGTACGGGTCCCGAGTCGGAATATGGCGCATTCTGAATATTTTGCGAGACACAGGAGTACCTGCCACGTTATTTGCTTGCGCCGTGGCGCTAGAGCAGAATCCAGCGGTCGCCCGCAGGGCTGCAGAAGATGGCCATGAGTTCTGCAGCCATGGATACCGTTGGGAGGAAGTCTTCCGTCTTAGTGAAGACGAAGAGCGTGAGCACATCCGGCTGGCAATCAAGTCGATTACCAAAAGCACGGGAAAGCGCCCGGTAGGCTGGTACTGTCGCTACGGACCCAGCGTGCACACTCGTCGTTTATTGGTGGAAGAAGGTGGCTTTCTCTACGATTCCGACGCCTACAATGACGACGTACCCTACTTCACAGAGGTGCAGGGTAATCGGCATCTGGTCGTACCCTACACCACAGACACCAACGACTTCCGTTTCTGGCTCTCACCTGGAATCAGTTCTGGTAGGGAGTTTCTCGACTATCTAAAAGAAAGCTTTGAGGTGCTGCTAGAAGAGGCTGCTAAAGGGCCACGTATGATGTCGATCGGGCTACACCCGAGAATGGTCGGAAGGCCGGGCAAGATCGGAGCGCTCAAGGCTTTTATCGAGCATGCCCAGCAACATGAGGGTGTGTGGTTTACGACTCGCGAGGACATTGCCAAGGCGTGGCTAGCTCGCGAAGGACGCTAGACTAATAGCGCCAGGCCCCCTCTGTGTAACATAACGCAGCGGGTTAAACCCAAAACAGCCTAAGTACGACGTCAACCTGAATAAAGACAAAACGACAGAAGGAAGATTCCATGAAAAACCTAACATTCGCTATAAGCATGACCGTCGCCAGCACACTGGTGTCCGCTTCAGCAATGGCTGAGACGCTCAATGTTGGTGCCAATATCGGCAACTTACCCTGGGAGTTTCAAGACGACAACGGTGACTACGTCGGCTTCGAGATCGACTTGGTCGAAGAAGTCGGCAGCCGCCTCGATTTTGATGAGGTGGTGATCAACAACATACCGTTCAATGGACTTTTCTCGGCAGTTCAGTCTGGCCGTATCGACGTAGCGGTGTCCTCTATTACCATCACCGATGAGCGCCTCGAATCAGTGTCATTTGCTCAGCCCTACTACGACAGCGACCAGTCACTCGCCACCAATACCGCAAAGGATGTCACCGGGCTTGAGGATCTAGATGGCAAGATCGTCGGGGTCGACACTGGCTCTACTGGCGATATCTGGGCAACCGAAAACCAAGAGGAGTACGGTTTCAGCGAAATCCGGCGCTATGAGGGGCTGCAGCCCGCGATGCTGGATCTGACCAGTGGACGTCTGGATGGCTACATCTCCGACATCCCCGCGGTGCAGTACTACGTTCGCGACAAGCCCCAGCTTGAAGTGGTCAGCCGCATCCCTACCGGTGAGCAGTACTCTATGATGTTCGCCAAGGATGCCGAACTCGCGAGCAGGGCCAATGAAGTGATCAGCGAGCTGAAGAAAGAAGGCTTCATTGCCGAACTGCATGAAAAGTGGTTCGGTACGGCTCCTGATGCCGGAACCAGCACCGTCGAAGTCCGCGACATGCCTACCGCTCAGTAACTTTGGTGTAAGCCTCACGACGCGGCAGCAACAATGCCGCGTCGTTCCAATTGATCCGGTGGCGGAGGCTAGTTCTGATGGACTTGGTCCAGACTTTTTTTAATTGGGATGTATTCGTACGTACTTTGCCGATGCTGATGCAGGGTCTCGGCAAGACTTTGATGCTTGGTTTTCTAAGTATCTTGCTCGGTCTGATTGGCGGCCTCGCGCTTGCTCTGCTCAGGCTCTACGCCCCGCTAGTAATACGTTTAATCACTATTGCCTACATCGACATATTTCGCTCACTGCCGGTACTGGTATGGTTGGTCATCGTCTACTATGCACTGCCGTTTGTCGGTATTACCCTGTCGCCGTTCGCCGCCGCTTGTACCGCTTTGACCATGATCTCCAGTGCCTATGCTGCGGAAATCTATCGCGCTGGCATTGAGGCCGTACCGCGCGGCCAGTTCGAGGCAGCTCAGTCCATAGGACTGAGTCATTATCGGGTGATGTGCGACGTGGTGATGCCCCAGGCGATTCGCCTTATTATCCCGCCGCTGACAAGCAACTGCATCAACGTAATGAAGGACACGGCATTGGCCTCGGTGGTGGCAATGCCTGACCTCCTCAAGCAAGCCACCCAGGCCCAGGCGTTGGCTGCTAATCCGACACCTTTGATTGGCGCTGCGCTGCTGTACCTGATGGTGCTGCTACCGCTGGTGCGACTGGTCGGGTTACTCGAACGGCGCTTTGCCCGTGGCCGGGTTTGATTTGGTTAGCAACGACCTGGCCGACATTATAAGGGCGAGCCTGTATCCGAAATCTATGCGCGAGAACAAGCAATGAGCGTCAATACGAACGAAGCCGGACTCTTTAGCAGTGGAGTGGTAGACCAAGTACCGTCTGAAAATGGCGACCAGGTCATCATCTCGCTCAAGCATGTCGACAAGCACTTCGGTGACTTCCAAGCACTGAAGGATATCAACCTGGAAGTCGTCCAGGGTGAAGTAGTCGCGATCTTGGGACCATCGGGCTCCGGCAAGTCGACGCTGATTCGCTGTATCAATTACCTTGAACCCTATGATGGTGGCGACATCTACGTAGACCGCATCCGCGTCCAACCTGGTGCCGAGCTGATTGAAGTGCGCAAAGACGTGGGTATGGTATTCCAGAGCTTCAATCTGTTCCCCAATATGACGGTGCTGGATAACATCACCTTGGGGCCAATTCGAGTTCGCGGCATGAGCCGCGGAGATGCCCAGGCCAGGGCCCGGGAACTGCTGGAAAAGGTCGGTATCACCGAGCAGATGCACAAATACCCATCAGCGCTTTCCGGCGGCCAACAGCAGCGTGTCGGCATCGCCCGTGCCTTGGCTAATGAGCCAAAGGTTCTGCTGTTTGATGAACCGACGTCAGCGCTAGACCCTGAGATGGTCGGTGAGGTGCTCGATGTTATCAAGACGCTGACTGATACCGGTGTGACCATGCTGCTGGTAACCCACGAAATGGGTTTCGCCCGCCACGTAGCAGACAGAGTGGTGTTCATGGAGGCGGGCCAATTGATCGAAGAAGGTACGCCAGAAATCATCTTCAACAACCCCACCGAGCCCCGCACCCGTGCCTTCCTGGAAGCGGTGCTGGCGCATTGACTGTCTTCTTACCCCTACATTCTGAGTTTTAGGAATCCCTATGAGTCTCGATATCGACTTCGTAAGATCCCAGTTTCCCTCGCTGCAGAGCGAGTGGGTTTTCATGGACAATGCCGGAGGGGCCCAGGTGCCCCAAGTCGTTGTGGATCGCATTAGCGACTACCTACTTGGGGACAATGTCCAACTTGGCGCAAGCTATGCCCCAAGCCAGCGCTCCAAGGCCAAGGTAACCGCCGGCCGTGAAGCGGCAAAGACCTTGGTCAACGCCCGCCACGTTGAGGAAATGGTGTTCGGTCCCAGCTCGACGATTCAGTTCCGTCTGCTGGCGGATGCCCTGGCCAGCCAGTTCGTTCCGGATGACGAGATCATTGTCACCAACACCGACCACGAAAGCCATGTCGGTCCGTGGGTCCGGTTGGCTGCTGTGCGAGGTGCCAAGATCCGATTCTGGAATTGCAATCCCGATACTCTAGAGCTCGACCTCGACACCCTCAGCGCACTGATGTCGGACCGTACCAAGCTGGTCTGTATACCCCATGTCTCTAACCTGCTGGGCACCATCAACCCCATCAAGCGCATAGCCGAGCTCGTCCACGCACAAGGAGCACGGCTTAGTGTAGATGGCGTTGCTTACGCTCCCCATCGGGCCATCGACGTGCAAGACTGGAACGTAGACTACTACGGATTCAGCCTGTATAAGGTTTTCGGGCCTCATCATGCCGTGCTCTACGTGAAGAAAGAATGCCTGCTTGAACTTGATAATATTTATCACTACTTCTTTACCAAGGAGCAAATTCCTGGAAAAGTCGAGCCAGGCAATCCCAACTACGAACTTACCTATTCCTGCACCGGCATTCTCGACTATCTCATAACCTTGGGCGATGGAGCTGGTCTTAGCGAAGATAGAGAAAAATTGGAAAAGGCGTTCCATGATATCGCCGCACATGAAGGATACCTTGGCGAACGTCTCCTGAGATATTTACGCGGGAAAGAGGGAGTAAGGATTGTCGGTCGTGAAGATGCCGATATCGAACACAGAGTGGCTACCATTAGCTTCGTGGTCGAAGGAACTAAGTCCGACGAAATTGTGACCAGGGTCGATGACAGTCGTGTCGGCATACGCTTTGGCGACTTCTATGCACGTCGTCTGGCTGAGGATCTCGACCTGATGGATATTAATGGCGTGGTGCGGGTATCCATGGTGCACTACAACACAGAGGAAGAAGTCGACCGTCTGATCCAGGCACTGGACGCTGCGATCTAGCTCAAAGCGCCTGGGAGCCGCAAAAGATGTGCCAAAGAAATGTTCAGGAGGAGGTGTCTGAGTCATCGACTCCGACATCGTAAATGTTGGCGTCGCTCAAACGTTTCTCGGATAGATCGAGGCTATAAAAAATATGACGACAGTGGGCCATCATCGTCTCGACGGCAGCTTCGGCGTCTCGCGCAGCGATCAGGTCCACTAGTGTCTGATGCTCGTGGACTAGGCACAGCACTCCAGACCGACCCTCGTACAAAGACTGGATAATGCAGAAGCGGCGAATAATAGGCTGGACAATGGCTGTCAATTCCTCATTGCCTGTCAACTCGGCTAGAAGAAGGTGAAAGTCCCCGGAAATACGATTGACACTTGGAAGGTGCTCATCGAACGCTTCATGTTCCTCCCTGAGATGGCGTCGCAACGTGGCAATGCCTATCTCATCGATACGTTCACAAGCGATGCGGGCCACCGCTGCCTCGATATGCAGTCGTGTCTCGAAAACATCGTAGGCTTCTTTGATGGAAGGCAAGGAGACGAAGGCCCCGCGGTGCATTTCGAAACGCACCAGTCGCTCTGCCGTTAGCCGATTCAGTGCTCTGCGGACGCGGCTTCTTGGTGTGCCAAAAGCACTTGCAAGCTTGGCCTCATTGAGTCGCTCACCGGGACGCAGACGCTTGTCGATTAGCGCATCGACGATGCGGTCATAGACCAAGTCTTCGGCCAAGGTATCAGTTAATTTTGGTGAAGTCTTTGACGTGTCCGAAATCATGGTATTATCCGCCTTAATTCGGCTTCATATTATTTCATATTGGCATGTAGTCAGCGAGCTTTTTCCTATGTGCAGGCTGTGGTCGTATAAACTCAGCAATTTCTCGTCCTGGCGCCCTCAGATCCGTGCGCGCGAATTTTCCCCAAGCAGCCCTTCAAGCAATAGTTTTTTACTCGATGAGCATGGCCGGCCGCAACCATCACCTGATGCATTGTCTGGACAGCCAACCTGAGACGTAACCGCACCTATGGAGAGATCCTGTGGGCGCTTCTAAGGTAATTCGAAGCAGGTCTTCGCCGATTTGCTACGGCCCCCTTCGATACTGCCTATCACGACCATCGCCAGTTACCCCAAGATGGCTAACTTCGCTGACTGCGACAACCGCTACAGCGTCTCCGACGCACCTTTTGGCACTACCGAATGCCGGCTAACAGCGTCAAGGCGACTACCACTATTGCCTGGCATGAAAGATGCCGCGCATGGCCGGCGATGAGGGCAGGAGGGCGGTCCTTTGGATCAAATTTATAGGGAGAGATGCAAAATGGCTGATTTCGATCTAGTGATACGTCGGGCCCGCTGCGCCACCGCCGCAGATGTGTTCGAGGCTGATATTGGCATAAGAGGTGGCGTTATCGTAGCCTTAGGCAGCTCCTTACCGGCCGGCCATGAAGAGATAGATGCTGCTGGCCGCTGGGTGCTACCTGGGGGGATTGATGGTCACTGCCACCTGGATCAGCCCACCTCGGACGGCTCGCGGATGGCCGATGATTTCCTGACCGGAACCCGCTCGGCGGCCTGCGGCGGTACCACCACCGTGCTTCCCTTCGCCTTGCAGATGAAGGGGCAGAGCCTGAGGGCGGCGGTGGAAAACTACCATCGCCGCGCTGAGGGCAAGGCCTCCATCGATTATGCCTTTCACTTGATTGTCACAGATCCAACCCCCGAGGTGCTGAGCGAGGAACTCCCCTCGCTAATTCGCGAGGGCTACACCTCCTTCAAGATCTACATGACCTATGACGATCTGAAGTTGGCTGACCGTGAATTCATCGATGTGTTGGCCGTTGCCCGCGAGCATGGTGCCTTGGTCATGGTGCACGCCGAGAATGCGGACTGCATTGCCTGGCTGACCGAGCGATTGCTGGCCCGAGGGCATACCGCGTCGCGATACCACGCCACCGCTCGACCCATGCTGGTCGAGCGTGAGGCCACCCACCGCGCCATCGCTTATGCCGAGCTAGTCGATGTCCCGATTTTGATCGTGCATGTGTCGGGTCGTGAAGCAGTAGAGCAAGTGCGCTGGGCCCACAGCCATGGCCTGCGTATTTATGCCGAGACCTGCCCTCAGTACCTTTTCCTGACCGCCGAGGACCTTGGCATCACCGACGACGACCACCAAGGCGCCAAGTGCATTTGCAGTCCACCACCGCGAGATCGTGCCAATCAGCAGCTGGTGTGGGACGGCCTCGAAAGTGGCGTGTTTCAGATATTCTCCTCGGACCATGCGCCGTTCACCTTTGCCGGCCCCGAGGGCAAGTTTGCCGCTGGTGAAAATGCCAGCTTTGACCGCATCCCCAACGGGATTCCCGGCCTGGAGACCCGTCTGGCGCTGCTCTTCAGTCACGGCGTGGAGACCGGGCGGCTGACCATTCAGCAATTTGTGGCCCTGACGGCTACCAACGTGGCGCGGATGTACGGGCTGTATCCTCGCAAGGGGTCAATTGCTGTGGGCGCGGATGCGGACTTGGTGATCTGGGAAACCGACATAGACCGCCGTATTGGCAACGCGGACCTGCACCATGCCGTCGATTACACCCCTTATGAAGGCATTCCAGTCAGTGCCTGGCCGGCGCTTACCCTATCCCGTGGCGAGGTAGTATGGCAGGACGGTGAGTACCTTGGGGTCGCCGGTCGAGGTCATTTCCTGCGCTGTGATCTGCCGGAGCCGGCACGCCCCAAGGCGCGACCCGAGGCTGGCCATACATGGTCTGTGTGATCAGCAGAGTGCCGGCGCTGCTTGTCGTCGAGGCGCTTGCCCTGCCCTGGCAGGATGCTAGCTTTCGGCGGATGTTCCCTGACACTTGGGTACCGGACAAGCACGATACCGCGTATGCGATTCAGCCTGCGCTGGGGAAGTGCCTTGGCTAGAGACCCTCAGGCAGCTCGCATGGATGGAAACGGGCAATGGTGTAGCGCGTCAATCTGGATGAGAAGCCAGCGACAATCTGGATGAGAAATCGGTGTCGCGGCCCTGCTCCTTTGTATGCTCCCTTCCCTCGTCGACGTCGCTCGGGCTACGCTTTCTTGGCCTTGCATCCAGCTAGGTTTTGATGTGGTCGAGGATCGGGCGGGCGCGCACTTGTCGGGCCAGTACGTGGTAGGTGGAGTGGCCGTCGGATTGCAGGTAGAAGCACGGCGCACTCGCTGCTTCATCTGGAGGCGGTTCGTCAGGAAACAGAAAGTCGTGAGGGGGCCCGACGGCATACTGGAACCAGATAGCCGGCTGGCCGGGTGGACCGCCCCGGTAGACCTACATGTAGGACTGCTGCGCGGCCACCAGGTCGGTTCCCGGAGCACCTGTATCGGCGTCTCGTCGATCTGCACCACCGGGCCGCTCAGCAGCTCTCGGCGGAATTCCGCCATCAACGGCGCCAGGGGATCGACCAGGGCCAGCAACCAGCTGGACATGGTCTGGCGCAAGAGTTCAATGCCCTGGCGGGCAAAGATCGCTTCCTGTCTGTAAAGCGGTAGGCCATTGATGAACTTGTGGGTGACCACCTGGGCAATCAGGGAGCTGTGGCCAAGGGCCTTGCGCGGCTGCCACCATCTGCGGCCCCTGATCCGCGCCGGGTACCTGGTCGTTGGCTGGGACGTACTTGGCTCGCTTGGTGTGTGAATGATGAGTCTGGATTATCAGCGATAGCCTGGCATCTCGGCGGTATCGTCAACAGAACCTGGAGACCCACTAATAACTGAGTCCACTCTTCCTCGATTATTTTTTTATGGCGCAAGTTGGTTTAAGTGGTGGGCCAGAAGATGAGGCTGAGAGGGCCGGTGGGCGGCGTAACCAACTCGCCACAAATGCAAAAAAATCTCATCAAATAGCATGAAGCCAATGGTCATCTGTCCGGATTTTGACACCTCTAGACTTAACAGCTTGTGTCCAATATAATGATATATGTGTAGCTGGAATGTCTTTAATAGGGCATTGAAAAATTAACACTTGGCGCCCCATGATCTGTAAGTTGATGAATTAAAAGGGTTAATTTTTTAATGCGCCACGAGAGGCAGTTCTTAGCTCCTTGGCGAATTGGTCTCCGAAGCCGAGGGTCGCAGGTTCGAATCCTGCCGGGCGCACCACGAATTCAAGGGCTTACGGCGATGTCGTCGTAGGCCCTTTCTGTCTGTGACCACGATGTGGCCAGCTCCCTGCACTCCGACACTAGCTCCCTACATTCCGTGGAGACGACCCACCCCATGTGGGGGGATTTGACTCAGGAGTTCCCGAGTTCGACACTTCCAGTCCGATTTTGGCCAGAAATCCGCACCTGTGGTCTGAGAATTCAGTAGCTTAGAGAATTCTGGCCGCATTCTTTGTAGTGACACGTTTTTCTAGTGGCACCTTGCCATTCGTAGCGCCTACGGTCTATCGTGATGACATGTTCGTCAAAGTCACCAAATCCGGCCCGCGCCGCTACGTCAAACTCGTCGAGTCCTTCCGGGACGAGGCCGGCAAGTCGCGCCAACGCGTGATCGCGAC
>NZ_FOBC01000005.1:97456-215387 GCF_900109725.1 Halomonas daqiaonensis | reverse complement strand
CCTCCTGGCACGCCTTGACCACCAAGCTGGACTACAAGGCCAAGGAGCAGGGGAAATACCTGGTCAAGATCGATCCGTGGTTTGCCAGCTCCAAGACCTGCCATGTCTGCCAGCACAAGGTCGACGCCATGCCGTTGAGCATCCGGTCATGGGAGTGCCCCGCCTGCCATGCGCCCCATGACCGGGACATCAACGCGGCACTGAACATCAAGCATCAAGGCATTATCAAGCTGAAGGCTGAAGGATTGTCGGTCTCTGCCCATGGAGGCTCGCGTAAATCCGGCATGTCGCCGGTTGCTGCCTGAGAAGTGGGAAGCCCCGCCCACTCGGGAGGGGAGCAGTCACGCATTGGTATTTTGGCCGATATTGGCTTGACATCCCCCTTGACTTGTCCACTTTCCCGCACCCTTCGGGTCGACCTGTGTACAGTATCGCCCCGAACCCGCATGGTTGCTGGCTTCCTAGTTTAATCCTTTTATTTCAATGGCTTGCGATAGGTTAAAAATTGATCAATCTAAGCCAGCTCCGCTGTTCATGGCGATTCCGCGACCTTTTCGAGAGGTTTTTAACAGGTTTATCCACAGAATGTGTGGAAAACGGACGACGCCGTCAGAGCACGTCTCTCCGCCATGATGTCAACCTGAATGAATGGATATTCCTCTCTTCCGGTATTAAGCCACTGAGGGGTCACCGCAGGTCGCAAACGTGGAAGGCCGCCCGAGAGGGCGGCCTTCTTCCTGGCGGTGCAGGCGTGAGCGGTGCTGTCGCACTCAGCGGGTGGGGTAGTCACGCTGGGTGTGGCCGATGTAGAGCTGACGCGGCCGGCCGATCTTGTAAGGCTCACTGATCATCTCGTGCCAGTGAGAGATCCAGCCGATGGTCCGCGACACGGCGAAGATCACCGTGAACATGTTCTTGGGGATGCCCATGGCCTTGAGGATGATGCCGGAGTAGAAGTCGACGTTCGGATAGAGCTTGCGCTCGATGAAGTATTCGTCTTCCAGGGCGATCTGCTCCAGGCGCTTGGCGATCTTCAGCTGCGGGTCATCGGCCATGCCCAGCTCGGCCAGCACCTCATCACAAGTTTCCTTCATCACCTTCGCGCGCGGGTCGAAGTTGCGGTAGACGCGGTGGCCGAAGCCCATCAGCTTGAAGGGGTCGTCCTTGTCCTTGGCCTTGTCGATGAAGCGCTGGATGTTTTCTTCGGACTCGTCGCCGATCTCGTCGAGCATGTTGAGCACCGCCTCGTTGGCGCCGCCATGGGCCGGACCCCAGAGTGCCGCGATGCCGGCGCTGATGCAGGCAAAGGGATTGGCGCCGGTGGAGCCTGCCAGGCGCACCGTGGAGGTGGAGGCGTTCTGCTCGTGATCCGCGTGCAACATGAAGATGCGGTCCATGGCCTTGGCATAGACCGGGTTGATCTCGTACTTCTCGCACGGGTTGCTGAACATCATGTAGAGGAAGTTTTCTGCATAGTTCAGGTCGTTGCGCGGGTAGTTGAACGGCTGGCCGATGTTGTATTTGTAGGACATCGCCGCGATGGTCGGCATCTTGGCGATCAGGCGGATGGCGCTGATCTCCCGATCTTCCTGAACATTGATGTTGAGATGGTCGTGGTAGAAGGCCGCCAGGCCACCGACCACGCCGCACAGGATCGACATCGGGTGGGCGTCGCGGCGAAAGCCCTTGAAGAAGTTGTTGATCTGGTCATGAACCATGGTGTGGTTGGTGATGCGGGACTTGAAGCTCTCGTACTGCGTGTCGTCGGGTAGTTCGCCAAACATCAGCAGGTAGCTCAGCTCGACGAAGTCGGACTCTTTCGCCAGCTGGTCGATCGGGTAGCCGCGATGCAGCAGCACCCCTTTGCCGCCATCGATATAGGTGATCGCCGACTGGCAGGAGGAGGTTGCCATGAAGCCGGGGTCATAGGTGAAGAGGCCTTCGGCACCGAGGCCGCGTACGTCGACGACGTCGGGGCCCAGGGTGCCAGAGTAGATCGGCAGGTCGATCGGCTTCTCCAGACCGTCTACCGTCAATGTCGCTTTCCTGTCAGCCATACTGGCCTCCTCTCGAGTTCATGGTGGGACGATTAAGTCGTCATTCCGCTGATGGTGCCGGCGAAAAGGTTCGCCCACTATAGAAGTGTGTCAGCGATTGTCAATTGCACCATTGCGCGCTTAACGTTGTACGTTATCTCGCTAAATGTATGGCATTTGTACAGTAAATGGTGCTTCGCACCATGGCGGTGCGCCGAGGCCTGGCGCCGCGCCTATAGACGTCTGGCTAAAGGCCGTCAGCGCCGAGAAATCGGCCTTCCACCATGGTCGAGTACACTCTGTGTCGATTTGTCATGGCAGGGGGATGTCCCTATAATCTTAGCGCGCGACTGGCAGGAACCGGTGGTCGTGTCCAACTCGGCCACGATCGTGTCCCTTCCCGAAACCACCGCCCGCTCGGGCCTTGTCCGACGACCGAACAGCGGGCCAAGAGAGTGTGTAGAGCCGTGAATAGCAAACGACCCGTAAATCTGGATCTGTCCACGATACAGTTCCCTCTTCCCGCCCTGACGTCGATCGCTCATCGCATCACCGGCGTCATCCTCTTCATCGGCCTGATCTTCGCCTTCTGGGCGCTCGATGCGTCGCTCTCCTCGCCGGCCGGTTTCGCGGCCGTGAGTGACGCCCTGGCCCACAACTTCCTGGCCAAGCTGGTCGCCTGGGGACTGCTGTCCGCCCTGGCCTTCCACTTCGTGGCCGGCATCAAGCACCTGTTGATGGACGTGGATATCGGCGTGACCCTCGAGGGCGGCGTCAAGAAGTCGCAGATCACCGTGGTGGTGAGCGTGGTCCTGATCATTCTGGCTGGAGTCTGGGTATGGTAACCAACATCACGAACCTCGGGCGCAGCGGTCTCTCCGACTGGCTGCTCCAGCGCGTCTCGGCCATCGTCCTGGCGCTCTATACCCTCTTTATCGTCGGCTTCCTGCTGCTCAGCTCCGGCCTGGACTACGCGGCCTGGAGCGGTCTCTTCTCCCAGACCTGGATGCGCATCTTTTCGCTGCTGGCCTTCATATCGTTGGCCGCCCACGCCTGGATCGGTCTATGGACCGTGACGACCGACTATCTCAAGTCGACCGGCGTGCGCCTCGCCGTCCAGCTCATCATCATCCTGGCCATCTTCGTGTTCCTGGTCTGGGGCATCACCGTTCTGTGGGGAGCCTGATTCATGTCCACCATGCGTAGCCTGTCTTTCGACGCCATTATCATCGGCGGGGGCGGTGCCGGCCTGCGGGCCGCTCTCGAACTGGCCAAGTCCGGGAAGAAGACCGCCGTGCTGTCCAAGGTCTTCCCGACCCGCTCGCACACTGTTTCTGCCCAGGGCGGCATCACCTGTGCCATCGCCTCCGCGGATCCCGACGACGACTGGCGCTGGCACATGTACGACACCGTCAAGGGCGGCGACTACATCGCCGACCAGGATGCCTCCGAGTACATGTGCTCCGAGGGCCCCAAGGCGGTGTTCGAGCTCGAGCACATGGGCCTGCCGTTTTCCCGCTTCGACAACGGCCGCATCTACCAGCGTCCGTTCGGTGGCCAGTCCAAGGACTTCGGCAAGGGCGGCCAGGCAGCACGCACCTGCGCAGCCGCCGACCGCACCGGCCACGCCCTGCTGCACACGCTCTATCAGAATAACCTGAAGAACAACACCACCTTCCTCAATGAGTGGTATGCCGTCGACCTGGTCAAGAACGCCGACGGCGACGTGGTGGGCTGCATCGCCATGGACATCGAGACCGGCGAAGTGGTGCACGTGAAGTCCAAGGCCACCGTGATGGCCACTGGCGGGGCGGGTCGCATCTTCGCCTCTACCACCAATGCCCTGATCAACACCGGTGATGGCATCGGCATGGCACTGCGTGCCGGCTTCCCGATGCAGGACATGGAGATGTGGCAGTTCCACCCGACCGGCATCTACGGTGCGGGGACCCTGGTGACCGAAGGCTGTCGCGGCGAGGGTGGCTACCTGGTCAACAAGGACGGCGAGCGCTTCATGGAGCGTTACGCGCCCAACGCCAAGGACCTGGCCGGTCGTGACGTGGTCGCCCGTTCCATGGTCATGGAGATCCTCGAGGGACGTGGTTGCGGCGAGAAGGGCGACCACGTCTTCCTCAAGCTGGATCACCTGGGTGAGGAAGTCCTCGGCAAGCGCCTGCCCGGTATCGTCGAACTCTCCAGGACCTTCGCCCATGTCGACCCGGCCAAGGAGCCGATCCCGGTCGTGCCGACCTGCCACTACATGATGGGCGGGATCCCGACCAACGTGCACGGCCAGGCGATCATGCAGGACGCCGACGGCAACGATCATATCGTCAATGGCCTGTTCGCCTGCGGCGAGGCGGCCTGTGTATCGGTTCACGGTGCCAACCGTCTGGGCGGCAACTCGCTGCTCGACCTGGTGGTGTTCGGCCGTGCTGCCGGCATGTTCATCGAGGGCGCGCTCAACGAAGGCATCGAGTACCTCGATGCCTCCGCGTCCGACGTCGAGTCTGCCATGAAGCGCATCACGCGCTGGAACGACTCCGAGGAGGGCGAGACCGTCCCCGAGCTCAAGCGAGAGCTGCAGGACATCATGCAGACCTCCTTCGGCGTGTTCCGCGAAGAGAAGAACATGGTCGAGGGCGTCAAGCGCCTCGAGGAGCTGCGCGAGCGCATCGCCAATGCCTACCTGCCGGACAAGTCCAACACCTTCAACACTGCGCGCGTCGAGGCGCTGGAGCTGGATAACCTGATGGAAGTGGCCGAGGCCACCGCCATCGCGGCCCTGGAGCGCAAGGAAAGCCGTGGCGCGCATTCCCGCTACGACTACCCCGACCGCGACGACGTCAACTGGCTGAAGCACTCGCTCTACTTCCCGGCCGAGAAGCGACTGGGCAAGCGCGATGTGAACTTCGCACCCAAGACCGTCGACACGTTCGAGCCGAAAGTCCGCACCTATTAAGGGGGAGTCACGATGTCCAAGCTTCAGGTATCCCTATACCGCTACAACCCGGAAACCGACTCCGCGCCCTATATGCAGGAGTTCCAGGTCGACACCCAGGGCCGCGACCTGATGGTGCTCGACGTCCTGCATCTGGCCAAGGAACAGGACAATGGCCTGGCCTTTCGCCGCAGCTGTCGCGAGGGCGTGTGCGGCTCCGACGGCATGAACATGAACGGCAAGAACGGCCTGGCCTGTATCACTCCGCTCTCCGAAGTGGTGAAGAGCAACAAGCTGACCTTGCGTCCGCTGCCGGGCCTGCCGGTGATCCGCGACCTGGTGGTCGACATGGGGCTGTTCTACCAGCAGTACGAGCGCATCCAGCCGTACCTGCAGAACGACGAGCCGGCGCCGGCCATCGAGCGCCTGCAGTCGCCGGAGGAGCGTGACAAGCTCGACGGCCTCTATGAATGCATCCTGTGTGCCTGCTGCTCGACCGCCTGTCCCTCGTTCTGGTGGAACCCCGACAAGTTCGTCGGTCCGGCCGGCCTGCTGCAGTCCTACCGGTTCCTCGCCGACTCCCGGGATACGGCTACCCGCGACCGCCTGGCGGAGCTCGAGGACCCGTTCTCCGTGTTCCGTTGCCGCGGGATCATGAACTGCGTCGCTGTCTGCCCGAAGGGACTCAATCCGACGCGGGCGATCGGCAAGATTCGCGAGATGCTGCTGGCTGATGCCACTTAAATCGTGGCGTCCAGCTTGTTATCATGTTCCTGGCTCTCGGGCTGCGGCAAGAGGCCGCAGACGAGTCCGGTGCGGCGCATGATGCCTGGAGCCGGTGCCTTGGGCACCGGCTCTTGACCATGGAATTCACGATGCCCTCGCTCCGGCAGGGCATCAGCGATGTCGATGCGGTCGAGTCGTGTCGGCGCCGATACCACCCCATCAGTGCAGGGTGACCAAGCGATGCAACAAGGAATAATGGAGTTGATGTGGCGCTCCTCCCACGTGAGTGGAGGCAATGCCCACTATGTGGAAGCGCTCTACGAACAGTACCTCGATGATCCTTCCGCCGTTCCCGACGAATGGCGCCAGTACTTCGACCAGTTGCCGCGACCCGAGGGTGGGGCCAGCCACGATGTCCCCCTTGAGCCGATTCGCGAGCAGTTCTACCAGCTGGGTCGCCATCCGCGCACTGCCCGCGCCGTTGCCGACAGTGGCGAGAACAAGAAGCAGGTCAAGGTTCTCCAGCTGATCAATGCCTACCGCTTCCGCGGGCATCAGAAGGCCGATATCGACCCGCTCGGCCTGCGAAGCCCCTCTCCCGTTCCCGATCTCGACCTCTCCTTCCACCAGCTTTCGAAGGCCGACCTGGACACCGAGTTCCAGACCGGCTCCTTCTTCCTGGGCATGGACAAGGCGCCACTCAAGGAGATCGTCAGCGCTCTGGAGCAGACCTACTGCCGCTCCATCGGCTGCGAGATCATGCATATCGTCGACACCGAGGAGAAGCGCTGGCTGCAGCAGCGCTTCGAATCGGTGCGCTCGGCACCCAGTTTCAGCCCGGAGGTGCGCAAGCACGTACTGGAGCGGCTGACGGCCGCCGAGGGCCTGGAAAGTTACCTGGCCTCCAAGTACCCGGGGACCAAGCGCTTCGGCCTCGAGGGTGGCGAGGTCTTCATCCCGATGATGGATGAGCTGATCCAGCGTGCCGGCGGCTACGGCACCAAGGAAGTGGTGATCGGCATGGCCCACCGCGGTCGCCTCAACATGCTGGTCAATATTCTGGGCAAGAACCCCACGGATCTGATCGACGAGTTCGACGGCAAGAAGGTCATCGAGCGCGGTTCGGGTGACGTCAAGTACCACCAGGGTTTCAGCTCCAATGTCATGACACCGGGCGGCGAGGTGCACCTGGCACTGTCGTTCAACCCTTCCCATCTGGAGATCGTTGCCCCGGTGGTGGAGGGGTCGGTGCGGGCCCGTCAGGACCGCCGCGATGACCCGGTCGGCAACAAGGTGCTGCCGATCAACGTCCATGGCGACGCGGCCTTCGCCGGTCAGGGCGTGGTCATGGAGACCTTCCAGATGTCCCAGACCCGTGCCTACAAGACCGGCGGTACGGTGCATATCGTCATCAACAACCAGGTGGGGTTCACCACTTCCCACCCGGAAGACTCGCGCTCCACCGAGTACTGCACCGACATCGCCAAGATGGTCCAGGCGCCCATCTTCCACGTCAATGGCGACGATCCCGATGCCGTGCTGCATGCCACTCAGGTGGCTCTGGACTATCGCCAGCAGTTCAATCGCGACGTGGTCATCGATCTGGTTTGTTACCGCCGCCGCGGTCATAACGAGGCTGACGAGCCCTCCGGCACCCAGCCGATGATGTACAGCAAGATCAAGGACCACCCGTCCTCGAGGAGCCGCTACATCGAGCGGTTGGTCAGCGAAGGGCTGCTCACCGATGACGATGCCAAGGCCATGATGGAGAAGTACCGGGACGACCTCATGGCCGGCAATCACGTGGCCAACGCCTTGGTGCAGAAGCCCAACAAGTCGCTGTTCGTCGACTGGACCCCCTATCTGGGCCATGAGTGGACCGGCCATGCCGACACTACCGTGGACATGAAGCTGCTGCAGCGTCTTGCAGGGAAGATGTGCGAAGTCCCCGACGGGGTCGAGGTGCAGCGTCAGGTAGCCAAGATCTACGAGGATCGACGCAAGATGCAGGCTGGTGGCCTGGCGGCCAACTGGGGCTTCGCCGAGACCCTGGCCTACGCCACGCTTCTCGACGAAGGCCATCCGATACGCATCACCGGCCAGGATGTCGGTCGTGGCACCTTCTCCCATCGCCACGCGGTGGTGCACAACCAGAAGGATGGTAAGGCCTATGTGCCGCTTCAGCACATGGCCGACGGCCAGCCTCGCTTCACCATTCACGATTCCTTTCTCTCGGAAGAGGCGGTGCTGGCCTTCGAGTACGGCTACTCGACGACCGCTCCCAATGATCTGGTGATCTGGGAAGCCCAGTTCGGCGACTTCTTCAACGGTGCCCAGGTGGTGGTCGACCAGTTCATCTCCTCCGGCGAGACCAAGTGGGAGCGGCTGTGCGGGCTGACCATGCTGCTGCCCCATGGCTACGAAGGGCAGGGGCCCGAACACTCCTCGGCACGTCTCGAGCGCTTCCTGCAGATGTGTGCCGAGCACAACATGCAGGTCTGCGTGCCGACCACCCCGGCGCAGATATTCCATCTGCTGCGTCGCCAGGTGATCCGCTCGCTGAGGAAGCCACTGGTGGTAATGACGCCCAAGAGCTTGTTGCGCCACAAGTCGGCGATCTCGAGTCTCGAGGAGCTGGCCGATGGCAGCTTCCAGATGGTGCTGCCCGATCAGGGTAAGCTCGAGGTTGAGAAGGTCGAGCGCATCATCCTGTGCGCCGGCAAGGTCTACTATGACCTGGCCAACTGGCGTGAGGAGAACGCCCGCGAAGACACGGCGATCCTGCGCATCGAGCAGCTCTACCCCTTCCCCAAGGAAGAGCTGCTCGAGGCGGTCAAGGACTACGCCAACGTCACCGACGTGGTGTGGTGCCAGGAGGAGCCGCTCAACCAGGGCGCCTGGTATTCGAGTCAGCATCACATGCGGGCCGTGGCCGACATGCTGCATGACGGCCTGGGCGGCAAGCTCAAGTTTGCCGGTCGTCCGGCATCCGCGGCGCCCGCGGCGGGCTACATGTCCGTGCATACCGAACAGCAGCGCCAGCTGGTGGAAGACGCCTTCAACCTCTGAGGCGCCCACCGGGAAGAGAGAACAGACAAGGGAAACGACATGGCTACCGATATCAAGGCACCTACCTTTCCGGAATCCGTCGCCGAGGGCAGCGTGGCGGCCTGGCACAAGAAGCCCGGCGACAGCGTCGAGCGTGACGAGCTGATCGTCGAGATAGAGACCGACAAGGTAGTGCTCGAGGTTGTGGCTCCCGAAGCCGGCACCCTCAACGAGGTGCTGGTGGAAGAAGGCGACACCGTGGAATCCGAGCAGGTGCTGGGCAAGATCGGCGAGGGCAAGGCTTCCAGTGGCGACAAGCAGGACGCCAAGAAGGCCGACGAGAAGGATGACGCCAAGGCCGAGAAGGAGGATGACGCCAAGGCCAAGAAGGAGGATGACGCCAAGGCCAAGAAGGAGGATGGCGCCGAGTCCGAGAAGAAGGCCAAGCCGGCGGCCGGCGGCAAGAGCCACGAGGTCAAGGCACCGACCTTCCCCGAGTCGATCCAGGAAGGCACCGTGGCCAGCTGGAACAAGCAGGTCGGCGAAGCGGTCAAGCGCGATGAGGTGCTGGCCGAGATCGAGACCGACAAGGTCGTGCTCGAGGTCGTTGCCCCGGCCGACGGTGCGCTCTCCGAGGTCAAGGCCGAGGAGGGTAGCCAGGTCATTTCGGAGCAGGTGCTGGCGATCTTCACCGAAGGCGCCGGTGGCGATGGCGCTGCGGAGGTCGGTGAGGGCAAGGCCGCGGCCTCCGCCGATGACGGAGCGAGCGACGAGAAGGTAGGCGACAAGATCCTAGCACCGGCCGCGCGCAAGCTGGTGGCTGAGCATGACCTCGACGTGAATGCCATCGAGGGCACCGGCAAGGGTGGTCGCATTCTCAAGGAAGACGTGCAGCGAGCAGTGAAGGAAGGTTCCGCGAAGAAGTCGGCCAAGTCTGCCGGCGACGCTCAGGCTGCCGCAGCCGCGGCTCCGGCCGTGGAGGGCGAGCGCCCCGAGAAGCGCGTGCCGATGAGTCGCCTGCGCCAGACCATCGCCAAGCGCCTGGTCCAGGCCCAGCAGACCGCCGCCATGTTGACCACCTACAACGAGGTGGACATGGGGGCGGTGATGGATTTGCGCGCCCAGTACAAGGACACCTTCCTCAAGGCTCACGACACCAAGCTCGGCTTCATGGGCTTCTTCGTCAAGGCCGCCTCCGAGGCTCTCAAGCGCTTCCCGGACGTCAACGCCTCCATCGATGGAACCGACATCGTCTATCACGGCTACCAGGATATCGGTGTGGCGGTTTCCACCCCCCGTGGTCTGGTGGTGCCTGTTCTGCGTGATACCGACACCATGAAGATCGCCGACGTCGAGAAGAGCATCGTCGACTTCGGCAAGCGGGCCCGGGACGGCAAGTTGGGCATCGACGAGATGCAGGGGGGGACGTTTACCATCACCAACGGCGGCATCTTCGGCTCGCTGATGTCCACCCCGATCATCAACCCGCCGCAGACCGCGATCTTGGGCATGCACAAGATCCAGGAGCGCCCCATGGCGGTGAACGGCAAGGTCGAGATCCGTCCGATGATGTACTTGGCGGTCTCCTACGACCACCGCATGATCGATGGCAAGGATGCGGTCCAGTTCCTGGTCACCATCAAGGAGCTGCTCGAGGATCCGGCACGCCTGCTGCTGGACATCTGAGCCACGGGACACACTACGCTCTTCAGCGACAAGCAACGAAGGAGCCAATATGGCTGACAAGTTTGATGTGATCGTGATCGGTGCGGGCCCCGGGGGCTACGTTGCCGCCATCCGTGCCGCCCAGATGGGGCTGAAGGTTGCCTGCGTCGAGAAATGGATCGGCAAGGAAGGCAAGGTCGTTCACGGTGGTACCTGCCTGAACGTGGGCTGCATCCCCTCCAAGGCGCTGCTCGAGGCGTCCCACAAGTTCGTCGAGGCCCAGCACGACTTCGCCGACCTTGGCATAGAGACGGGCGACGTCAGCATGGACGTCAAGAAGATGATGGCCCGCAAGGACAAGATCGTTAAGAATCTGACCGGCGGCATTTCCGGTCTGTTCAAGGCCAATGGTGTCACGGCCATCGAGGGCACCGGCAAGGTGATCTCCTCCAAACAGGTCGAGGTGACCGACCAGGACGGCAAGGCGACCACCTATGACGCCGACAACATCGTCGTTGCAGCTGGCTCCGTGCCGGTAGAGATTCCCCCGACGCCGCTGAAGGAAGGCATGGTGGTCGATTCCACCGGTGCTCTGGAATTCCAGGAGACGCCGAAGCGTCTGGGCGTGATCGGCGCCGGTATCATCGGCCTCGAACTGGGCAGCGTGTGGAGCCGCCTGGGCAGTGAGGTCACCGTGCTCGAGGCCATGGACGACTTCCTGCCGATGGTCGATGGCGCCATCGCCAAGGAGACCCAGAAGCTGCTCAAGAAGCAGGGCCTGGATATTCGGCTGGGGGCAAGGGTCACCGGCTCCGAGATCAAGGGCGAAGAAGTGGTCGTCAAGTACTCCGACGCCAAGGGCGAGCAGGAAGCCACCTTCGACAAGTTGATCGTCTGTGTCGGTCGCAAGCCCTACACCAAGGGCGTGATTGCCGATGGCGTGGGCATCGAGACCGACGAGCGCGGCTTCATCCACGTCGACGATCAGTGCCGTACCAGCGTGCCGAGCGTCTATGCCATCGGTGATTGCGTGCGCGGCCCCATGCTAGCGCACAAGGCCTCGGAAGAAGGCATCATGGTTGCCGACATCATCGCCGGCCATAAGGCCGAGATGAACTACGATGCCATCCCCAACGTCGTCTATACCTTCCCGGAAGTGGCCTGGGTGGGCCTGACCGAGCAGGAGGCCAAGGCCAAGGGCATCGAGGTCAAGACGGGCTCCTTCCCCTTCGCCGCCAGCGGTCGTGCCATGGCCAACAATGCCACCGAGGGGCAGGCCAAGATTATCGCCGACGCGGAGACCGATCGCGTGCTGGGCGTGCATATCGTCGGCCAGCACGCCGGCGAGATGATCGCCCAGGGTGTGATTGCTCTGGAATTCGGCTCCAGCGCCGAGGACCTGGCGCTGACCTGCTATGCTCACCCGACCATGTCGGAAGCGGTGCACGAGGCAGCCCTGGCGGTGGAAGGCCATGCCATCCACATGGCCAACCGCAAGAAGAAGTAAGGACAACAAGCGCCACCGGCAGGTGGCGCATCGCTTCCGGCCAAGTATCGGAGGCGAACGGTGGTGACACGGCGATCGCTGCCCAGAGGCGGCGAGCCGTGTCATCGTTCGAGTCACATGCAACCAATGGCATGAATCGATGAACCTTCACGAGTATCAGAGCAAGCAGCTGTTTGCCGACTATGGCCTGCCGGTCTCCAAGGGCTTCGCCGTCGACACCCCCGAGGAGGCTGCGGAAGCCTGCAAGAAGATCGGTGGCGACAAGTGGGTGGTCAAGGCCCAGGTCCACGCCGGTGGGCGCGGCAAGGCCGGTGGCGTCAAGCTGATCAAGAGCCCGGAGGAGGCCCAGGCCTTCGCCGAATCCTGGCTGGGCAAGAACCTGGTGACCTTCCAGACCGACGAGAACGGTCAGCCGGTCACCAAGATCCTGGTCGAGACCTGCACCGATATCGCCAATGAGCTCTACCTCGGCGCCGTGGTCGATCGTGGCACACGGCGCGTGGTCTTCATGGCCTCCGTCGAGGGCGGTGTAGAAATCGAGAAGGTCGCGGAAGAGACGCCCGAGAAGATCCTCAAGGCCGAGATCGACCCGCTGGTCGGCGCGCAGCCGTTCCAGGCGCGCGAGCTCGCCTTCGCTCTGGGCCTCTCCGGCAACCAGGTGAAGCAGTTCACCAAGATCTTCCTGGGTCTGTCCAAGCTGTTCCATGACAAGGACCTGGCGCTTCTCGAGATCAACCCGCTGGTGGTGACCGACGACGGCAATCTCCATTGCCTCGATGCCAAGATCAATCTGGATGGCAACGCCCTGTATCGCCATCCGGACCTGCAGGCGATGCGTGACCCGTCTCAGGAAGACGAGCGCGAAGCCGAGGCGGCTGCCTGGGAACTCAACTATGTGGCCCTGGAAGGCAACATCGGCTGCATGGTCAATGGCGCCGGCCTGGCCATGGGCACCATGGACATCATCAAGCTCAACGGCGGCCAGCCGGCCAACTTCCTCGATGTGGGCGGCGGTGCCACCAAGGAACGCGTGGCCGAGGCCTTCAAGCTCATCCTCTCCGACGATTCCGTGAAGGCCGTCCTGGTCAATATCTTCGGCGGCATCGTGCGCTGCGACATGATCGCCGAGGGCATCATCGGTGCCGTCGAGCAGGTCGGTGTCAACGTGCCGGTGGTGGTGCGTCTGGAAGGTAACAACGCCGAGCTGGGTGCCGAGAAGCTGGCGTCCAGCGGTCTGAACATCATCGCTGCTACCAGTCTGACCGATGCGGCTCAGCAGGTCGTCAAGGCAGCGGAGGGCAAGTAATGAGCATCCTGATCGACAAGAACACCAAGGTCATCTGCCAGGGCTTCACCGGCGGCCAGGGTACCTTCCATTCCGAGCAGGCGATCGCCTACGGCACCCAGATGGTCGGCGGCGTGACCCCGGGCAAGGGCGGCCAGGAGCATCTGGGCCTGCCGGTGTTCAACACCGTCAAGGAGGCCGTGGAGAAGACCGGCGCCGAGGCCAGCGTGATCTACGTGCCGGCCGCGTTCTGCAAGGACTCCATCCTCGAGGCGGCCAATGCCGGGATCAAGCTGATCGTCTGCATCACCGAAGGCATTCCGACGCTGGACATGCTCGACGTCAAGGTGAAGTGCGACGAGTTGGGCGTGCAGTTGATCGGCCCCAACTGCCCCGGCGTGATCACCCCCGGCGAGACCAAGATCGGCATCATGCCGGGTCACATCCACAAGCCGGGCAAGGTCGGTATCGTGTCGCGTTCCGGCACACTGACCTATGAAGCCGTCAAGCAGACCACCGACCACGGCTTTGGCCAGTCCACCTGCGTGGGTATCGGCGGCGACCCGATCCCGGGTTCCAACTTCATCGACATCCTCGAGCTCTTCGAGAAGGACCCGGCGACCGAGGCGATCGTGATGATCGGCGAGATCGGTGGTACCGCCGAGGAAGAGGCAGCGGCCTACATCAAGGCCAACGTCTCCAAGCCGGTGGTCTCCTACATCGCCGGTGTCACCGCGCCTCCCGGGAAGCGCATGGGCCACGCCGGGGCGATCATCGCCGGTGGCAAGGGCACCGCGGACGAGAAGTTCGCTGCCCTGGAAGCCGCAGGCGTGAAGACCGTGCGTTCGCTGGCCGAGATCGGCGATGCACTGAAGGAGGCGACTGGCTGGTAAAAGCTTACGACTTGCCATCGCTTGAAGTGGAAGGGCACCCGTGGGTGCCCTTTCTGCTGTCGGATGCCGGCAAGATAATCAGGAGATAAGCTCATGTCCCGAGTGCCCGCCGCCTATCGCGCTACCCAAGGCTCCATTCTCGACGTGGACCGCGACTTCTATACCCGTCTGATAGCGCCTGAGGCGAGAACGCTCGTCAATCAACTGACCGTGCCGATTCGCGAGGGCCTGGCGTGGGAGGTGCCGGCGGGCCATGTCGTGCGCCTATCGACGCTGGATGGGCCGCAGGTGGGGGATTTCAACTTGTGGCATCGCCATAACCCGCGGGAGCGTTTCTGGGCCTCACGCACTCGCCAGCTGCAGCGCGCCCATGTGTCGACGTTCGATCGCTTGTGGTCGACGCTGCCGTATCTGCGCCCCATGGCAACGATCATCGACGATACTCTCGCCGGATACGGGCAGGACGAAGACGGCGGGCGTGTCCATGATCTGCTCGGCACCCGCTGTGATCCCTACGTCAACAAGCTGCTGACCGGCGAGGACTTCGATCACCACTGTCACTCGAACCTGGTGCGAGCGGTGGCTCCCTTCGGCCTCACCGAGTTCGACGTGCATGACGTGCTCAATGTCTTCCAATGCACGGGGCTCAACGAGGATGACCAGTACTTCATGAAGGCCTGTCCGGCCCGGAAGGGTGACTACATCGAGTTGTTCGCCGAAGTTGACCTGTTGTGCGCGCTGTCGTGTTGTCCTGGCGGCGATCTTTCGGTCGACCTCTGGGGCCCCGACGCCCGCGATCCGCTGGAAACCTGCCACCCCATCGGGGTCGAGGTCTTTCGGCTCACACCGGAGCTGCTGGATGGCTGGGAGCCGCCGACCTATGCGCCTTATCGTGGCGGGCACGGCATGTCAGCCCCGACCGTCGACTGGACGGCGGAGAAGCACAGGCGCTTCGGTTCGGGAAAACAAGGTAAGGAGACATGAAACGAGAAGCGCCCCGACTGGCGGTCGGGGCGCTCCTAACTTGCCCACTCTTGCCTCTCTGCGTGGCTTCAGTCGACCGGGCGTCCCACCAGTGAGCGGGTTTCCTCGCGGGCCTCGGTCAGCACTATCTGGATGACGTCGCCGAGCTTGAAGCGCTCCTCGCCCTCGATCTGGATGCGCCCCTCCTTGTCGTCGATCACCACCTTGGTACGGTCGCTGTGCATCAGCGGGGCCGGGATGAAGGCCGTGGCGCCATTGGCGGTCAGGCGAACCCGCATGCCACCGCGGTTGACGTTGATAACCTCGGCCTCGAATGTCTGCTGGGCCTCGGCGGCCGGGGTCAGGTAGCGCACGTAGAGCCAGTCCTTGACGTCGCGTTCGGCCATGCGGTTCAACCGGCGACGCTCGGTCAACTGCTCGGTGAGTTCCTGGCTGGCCTCGGCCGGGGCCTGCTCGCCCTTGAGGACGCGCTTGATCAGTCGATGGTTGACCATGTCGCCGTACTTGCGGATCGGCGAAGTCCAGGTGGCATAGGCGGCGAGCCCCAGGCCGAAGTGCGGGCCGGGTTGGGCGGACATGCTGGTGAAGCCCTGGAAGCGGCGCAGGCGGGCATCCATCCAGGCATCGTCGCGGCCCTCGAGCTCGCGCTTGAGCTCGGTGTAGCGGGGCAGTTCGGTGAGTTGCTCGCGCTCAACCTGGATGTCCTGGCTGGCCAGGAATTCCTGGGCAGCCTCGGCTTTCTCTGGCTCGAAGGCGCGGTGGACGTTGAAGATGCCATGACCGACATGCTCGGCGAGCAGGTGCGCGCAGCAGGCGTTGGCGGCGATCATCGACTCCTCGATCATGCGGTTGGCGATGCGCCGATGTTCGGTGCGGATGTCCAGGACATTGCCGGCTTCATCCAGGTCGAAGACGAAGTCGGGGCGGTCCTTGAACACCAGGGCGTGGGCCGCCCGCCAGGCGCTGCGCGCTTCGGTCATGGCCTCAAGGGCCTTGAGCTGCTCGCCGATCTCGTCGGTCGGTGCCCAGTTACCCTGACCCTCGAGCCAGTCGGAGACCCAGTCGTAGGCGAGCTTGGCATGGGAGCGCGCGGTGGCGGCGAAGAAACGGTAGTCGCCGAGGCTGCCGTCGGCGCCCACCTCTAGGGTGCAGGCCAGTACCGGGCGGTTTTTGTCCTCCCACAGCGAACAGAGGTCATCGGCCAGCTGTTCGGGCAGCATGGTGACATTCTGACCCGGCAGGTAGACGGTGAAGGCGCGTGTGCGGGCCTCCAGATCGGCGGCATGCCCCTCCTCCACGTAGGCGGTGGGGTCGGCGATGGCCACGGTCAGCGACCAGCCGCCATCCTCGCGGGACTGGATACGCAAGGCGTCATCCATGTCGCGGGTCTTCTCGCTATCGATGGTGAAGAAGGGCTCGGCTGTCAGGTCCTCACGCTCGAGGCCCTCATCGAGTAGCGGCCAGTCGTCACCGGCGTCCGGGCACTCCTGCTCCAGGGCATGGCGGGCCAGGGTCACGCGCCATGGCACGGCCGGGTCGTCGGTCTTGGCCACCAGCTCGTCGATCTGGGTGAAGAAAGCGCGATCATCGGGTTTGAGGGGGTGACGCACCAGGCGGGCTACCACCCAGTCGCCATCGGCGATGCTCGCTTCATCGAGGCTGCGCTTGATACGGGCCTTGAGCGCATTCTTCATCACCGGGTGGTCGGGAATCACGGCGAGACGCCCCTCGCGGAGCTGAACTCTGGCGATGAAGCGCTGCATGCCGGTTTCGATCAGCTTTTCCGGCTCGACCGATTTCTTATCGCCCTCCTCGTGGACGACCGCCTCGACGCGGTCGCCATGCAGCACCAGCTTCATGGCGGGGGGCGGGACGAAGTAGGACTCGCCGTCGTCGGTCTCGAGGAAGCCGAAGCCTCTGTCGGTGGCCTTAATCACGCCCTCGACGCGAGGGGTGTTGGAACGGATCTGTTGCTTGAGTTGAGCAAGCGCCGAATTGTTCTGCAGCATGGTCACGATCGGTTGGCGGATAAGGGGGCCACTATACGGATTCGCATCCTCGGCGCCAAATGGCGTGCCGGGGTGCCAAGGGGAATCAATCGCTTGCGATGGCGCCTCAACCAGAGATGAGCCGCCGTCCGGTCGAGAAAGCCCTTTCGCGATCGTTGGTGGGTGGCCAAGGGCCGACTCGTCGTCTGAGGTCAGTGCACCGTGATCACGGTGCAGTCGGCGGCGTGGCTGACCTTGTGGGAGACGCTGCCGACCACCAGCCCCTTGAGGTCGCTCAGCCCCCGGCTGCCCATGACGATGGCGTCGACCTTGCAGAGGCGGGCCTCGCTGATGATGGTGCGGGCCGGGTCACCTTGGCGGATCATCGTCTCGATGTCGCTGGCACCGAGTTCACGGGCCGCTTGTTCGGCCCGATCCACGACCTGCTTGCCGGCCGCTTCGCGCTCCTCCCGTGAGGCTTCGACGGCAATGGCGCCGATGCCCCAGACCAGGGTGGTCTCGTGGGCGAGTTCCTCGGGAATGTGCAGCAGATGCAGAGTCGCGCTCTCCTGCTGGGCCAACTGGCAGGCCACCAACAGGGCTTTCTTGGCATGTTCGGAGCCGTCGACTGGAACCAGGATGGACTGGTACATGGTGGGCCTCCTTCAAAGCTGATGGCGGGGGTATCTACCCAGGAGCCTAGTCACCTGATGGCGCAGTGTCATGATCTTGATCAAGGTTGGCGCGCCTTAGTCTTCTCTTCGCCAGCCTCCAGGCGGCGCAATTGCTGCCAGAGGTCGCGGCGCAGGTCGGCCATGTGCGGCGCCTCGTCCGTTGCGAAATCCAACGGCCGGGCCAGGCGCTGGGTACGCAGGCCGAGGCGTGCGCCCAAAAGCCCGACGCCGAGGCCCTGTGCGGCTCGGGTCGAGAGCTTTCCGGCCAGGTCCATCGACAACATCTGCATACTCGCCTCGCTGGCAATCTCGCTGACCCCGGCAAAGGCCATCTGGTAGAGCACGCTGCGCAGTAGTCGCAGGCGGGCCGCGTAGCCCAGCTCCAGTCCATAGAGCCGGCATAGGCGATCGACCATCGCCAGGTGGCGCCAGGCGACCAGCGCCATGTCGACCAGGGTCAGGGGGCTCACCGCCACCATCACCGCCGTCTCGCCGGACATCCGCGAGATCAGCCGGCGGGCCTCACGATCCCGAGGGGCGAGCAGGTGATGGATGAGCAGGGAGCGGATGTCACGTCCGTCATGGTGGGGCTCGTGCGCCATCAGGAAGGCCTGCCAGTGGGGGTGGTCGTCGTCCAGGTCGAGGTCGCGGCGCAGCTGGCCGGCCAGCGACATCGCCCGGGCCGGGGTAGCCTCGGGCAGGGCGGCGAGATGCTCGCGGAGCTGAGCATGGCGAGACAGGCGGCGCAGGCGCCAGAGTTCATGCAGGATGGCCGAGCCGCCGAGTCCCAGCGCCAGCAGCAGCAGCAGGCTCCAGCCGCCGGCCAGCCAGTCACTGCCGAGACTGGCGGCCTGCAGGGTCCGGGCGGCCTCTGCCGCCCCCAGACCCAGACTGCCGCCGAGCAGGGCGAGCAGCCCCCAGCGCCGCTTGCGTGGGCGCATCAGGTCATCCCCCAGCGCCTGTTCGCCGGGGGCCGCATCGGTCTGAGGGTCGACCAGGGGCTGGCTCGGCAGCCCGGCATCGTAGTGCTGTCCTGGGCGGGGGTCCCGGGCATCGGCATCTCGAGCGGTGGTGTCATCGAGGGTGAAGCGTTTGCCCGGGCGCGGATCCTGTTCGTGGTTAGGGCTCATGACAGCTTGTCTCCGATCAGCCAGTCCAGGGCGGCATCCATGCGGATGTGTGGCAATGGCGTTCCCTTGTCGCGGGGCAAGGGGCGAAAGGCCGTGAAATCGAAGCCCTGGCGGGACCAGAAGTCCGCCGCTGGCAGACGGTCGGGGACCTCGCCGGGAAACATCAGTAGCGACTCGCCAGCCAGGGTGGTGCCCTGCAGGGCCGGGGAGCGGCGCCCCTGCTGGTTCACTTCTCGGCTCTGCGTTGCGCGAATCGCCGCCAGCGACAGGGCCCGGACCGGCACATCGGCGAAGCGCAGGTCCTTGAGCGGGTCGGCGAGCAGGGCCTCGAGCAGGGCGACCAGCCGGCCGTGCTGCTCGGGGGTGACATGGTCGGCCTTGGTGGCGGCGATGGCCAGGCGGTCGATGCGCGGGGCGAACAGCCGCGTCAGCAGGCTGCGCCGGCCGTAATCGAAGCTCTGCATCAAATTCGACAGGGCGCGGGAAAGGTCCTCGAAGCGCTCCGGCCCGGCATTGAGCGCCCCGAGCACGTCGACCAGCACGATCTGGCGGTCGAAGCGACGAAAGTGCTCGCGATAGAAGGGCTTGACGATGTGTTGCTGGTAGTGGCGAAAGCGCCGGGCGAGAGTGGCATAGAGGCTCTCGGCCGGCAGGGCGGCAAGCTCCCCGCGATCGGCTTCGGCGATGCCCGGCAGGGGAAAGAACTGCAGCACCGGGGCCCCCTCGAGTTCGCCGGGCAGCAGGAAGCGCCCCGGCTGCAGGTCGGCAAAGCCGGCCTCCCGCGCGGCGCGCAGTCCCTTCGCATACTGCTCGGCGATCTCGGCCAGGCGTGCCTCGTCGACCTCCTCGGCCGGGTCGAGATCGGCCACCGCCCGGTGCCAGTCGGTGAATAGGGCGGCCCGTTCACCGTCGCCGTCATGTCGCTGGGCGCGGCTCCAGCTCAGGTAATCATGGTCCAGCAACGGCAGGTCGAGCAGCCACTCCCCGGGGTAGTCGAAGAGGTCCAGGGTAAGCTGGCGTGTCTCGACGCCGAGCAGGCCACGCCGGGCCGGCCGGTAGCGGATCGCCAGGCGCAGTTCGCTGATACCGCGAGTCGCCTCGGGCCACCGCGGTGGTTGGTCGTCCAGTGCCAGCATCGCCTGGTCGTAGGGGAAGCGAGGGACGCCCAGGTCCTGCTGCTGTATCCGCCGGGCCCCCAGCAGTCGCCCCTCGCGGGCGGCCGGCAGCAGGTCGAGTCGCGCCTCGAGGCCGGCATGGCGTAGCTGGTTGACCAGCGAAGTGAGAAAGGCCGTCTTGCCCGAGCGCGACAGGCCGGTCACCGCCAGGCGCAGCTGGCGGTCACGGCCGCGCTCGAGCAGGTCATGGAGTTCACGGGTCAGCGGGGTGCGCATGGGCAATCCTTGCAGGGACGTAGGCTAGGAGCCTGTCGGACTTAACGCTGATCTACTACGAGAGCCGGTCTTTCGGCCAATCTCATTCGATCTGATTCGTTAAATAGCGGGCTATTCGCCTCATCAGATCGATAAACTTGTCTCAAAATCCGACTTTCTCGCGACGATCGGTCAAATCCGACAGGCTCCTGAGCTAATGTGCGGGTCGGTCGCGTGCCTGACAAGGTGCAGGGTCATGAAACGATGCGGCTCCGCCCGTGGTGGCATATTCACTAGCGTGTCGGCGGGGCACTCACCGGCACGGGTTCGACCAGTCCGAAGAGCTGGACCAGCATGGGAGTCGCGGCGATCATGAATCCCAATACCGCCAGGCTGCCGCCGAGCAGGCGACGGTCGGTGCGGTGGGCCAGTGTCAGGCCGCCGATGCAGACCAGCAGGCCGAGGATGTTGAAGACGTAACCCAACATCTGCAGCAGTGCGTAAGGGGTCATGGAGCTTCCTTCGGTGGTGGACAGGGGAAATGAGGCGGCTAACCTGTGATGTTATCAGCTCCAGCCCGGGACGATCAGGAGACCATCATGGAAGAGCGTCGCCCGCAGGCAGTGATCGACTTCTGGTTCAGGGAACTCACGCCCGCCCAGTGGTTTCGCAAGGATCCGGCCCTGGATGCCGAGATCGCTCGGCGTTTCGGTGACTGGCTCGAGGCCGCGGGACGGGGAGAGCTCTGGCAGTGGCGAGAGTGCGCCCGCGGCCGTCTAGCCGAAGTGATCGTGCTCGACCAGTTTCCACGCAATATCCATCGGGGCTCGTCCCGTGCCTTCGCCTGGGACCCGGTGGCCCTGGTGCTGGCCCAGGAGGCAGTCGCCCAGCGTGCTGACCGGCTGCTGGAGGTGCCATGGCGTGCCTTCCTGTTCATGCCCTACATGCACAGCGAATCGTTGGCGATCCATGACGAGGCCATGCGCCTGTTCGCCCAGCCGGGGCTGGAGGAGAACCTGCGCCATGAGCAGCGCCACCGCGACGTGATCAAGCGATTCGGCCGCTACCCTCATCGTAATGCCGACCTCGGACGGGCCTCCACCCGCGAGGAGCGGGCCTTTCTCTCCCAGCCCGGTTCCGCCTTCTGAGGCTTTTCTCACGGCGCCTGGCCAGGCACTATCGAGATCCCTTCATCTCTTCACGTCTTAACCAACGAAAAGGAGCACATAGCATGGGAATCATTGCCTGGTTGATCATCGGTGGCCTGGCGGGCTGGATCGCCGGCCATATCATGCGCGGTGGTGGCTTCGGCATCCTCGGCAACATTGGCGTCGGCGTCGTGGGCGCGGTCATCGGCGGCTTCCTGTTCAGTCTGCTGGGTTTGCAGTCCGGCGGCTTCGTCGGCTCGCTGGTGACCGCCATCGTTGGCGCAGTGGTGCTGCTGTGGGTGATCGCCAAGGTCAAGAAGGCCTGACGGACTGCAGTGACGTGAAACGCCTTCGCCCCGGCACAGCGCCGGGGCGAAGGCGTTTCATCTGACTTCGTGCCTGGCTGGCCGCATCTAGGAAAACGCATGTATGTACTGAGACGTCTCGGCGCGGTGCTGGTCCGCGGCGTGGCCGACATGGGCTGGGGAGTGCTTGGCCTGCTGCTGCTTGCCTATCTGTTGCTCGCCTGGCTCGGCCTGACATTGACCGGCGAGAGGGCCCTGGTCGACTCGCCGACCACCTTCCTTATTGCCGGGCGTCGGATCCCGCCCGAGGAGATGGTAAGCCACCTGACCACAGCAATGGATTAGCGCCTTGCTGTCGGCAGGATGCGCCGATAGCGATCCAGGCAGTTGTCTAGCCAGGTACCGTTCGGCGCGCCTTCGGGAGGTGAAGCAGGCACCTTGACGGTCAACAGGAAGAGGCCATGGCGCTCGGCAGCGCCGTCGGACAGGTAGTGGCCGAGCTGCCGGGTGAGGTCGGGCGCCAAGGTGCCTGGGCGCCGCCAGCTAAGCCGCAGGGCCTGCTGATCGAGCAGGTACTGGAAGCGTGCCGCGTCCTTCAGCACCGCCATGCCGCCCTGCACCAGTCCTTGAGAGAGGCTCTCCAGTTTGCGGTAGCCCGGCGCGCCCGCTGCCCGGCAGGCGTGGGTCCCTTCCACGAAACAGCGCTCTCTTTCGTCGGGGGCCTCCGGCCAACGGCCCCCGCGACGCCGCCCTGGGGTGGCCACGAAGGGCAGCACCACCGAGACGGCGGGAGTGCCGTCAGCCAGCGAGGTGTGTCGCGAGCCGAGCATACCCTGGCCCAGCTGGCGCCGCAGCCATCGATAGTCACAAGCCTGCTGGATCCTGGCCTGCGCATCGCTGACCGTGTGATGAGCGCCCTGCAGGGAGCGCAGAAGGGCAAGAGTGCGGAAGATCATGGCGTTCTGGCCGGAATGAAGGTTGGTTCGGTTTGCCGTGGCCCGAATAGTGGGGTAACCCACGACCATTGGCAAACCCAGCGTCGGCAGGGAAGTGAGAGGGACCAAGGCATCCTTTCACGAGCATTGGTGACAACCCTCCAGATTGGCACTAAGTTCATACTAGATCTCGATCAGATGTACTGTGCCGCTCGGCAGCCCGCCCGAGCTGAGCCGAGGTTCTGGCGGCACCCATCGCCGAGGTAGACAATGAGAACAACAACAAGCCTGCTTGGCCTGATTTGCGGTGCCTTGATGTCGCTGGGAGCCATGGCGGATCACTACGCGATCCTGACCGGCGGCACCTCCGGGGTCTACTATCCCGTCGGGCTGGCCCTCAAGGGAGTACTTGACGAGGAACTGCCGGAGCACACCTTCAGCGTTGTCTCGACCCAGGCCTCGGTCGAGAATCTCAACCTGCTGCAGAAGGGTGAGGGGATCATCGCCCTGGCCCAGGGTGATATTCTTTCCGATGCTTGGGAAGGCAATCCTGTTGCCGGTTTCCCCAGTTCGCGTACCCGCATTCGACTGGTCGGGGCCGCCTACCCCAACTTCATCCATCTACTCGCCAGAGCAGACGCCGGTATTGACTCCCTGGATGATCTGGCGGGCAAGCGGGTCTCGGTGGGTGCCGCACGCAGCGGCAACGAGCTCAACGCTCGGGCGCTGCTCGGGGCCGCGGGTCTCAGCTATGCGGATCTGACCCTGGTCGAGTACCTGCACTATGGCGAAAGCGTCGAGCTGCTGGTAAGGGGGGAGCTCGATGCGGTAATTATCTCGGCCGGGCTGGGGGTGGCGGCCGTCATCGAGGCCAGCCAGCGGGCCCAGGTAGTGCTTGTGCCCATCGCTCCCGACTTTATCGAGCGCCGGGCGGGCATGTTCATGTCCAGCGTCATTCCGGCAGATAGCTATCCTGACCAGGCGGAGCCGGTGCCCACCGCGGCGCTAAGCAACTTTTTCGTTACCACCTCAGATGCCTCCGATACCCTGGTCTATCGGATTACCCGGGCGATCTTCGACAACCTGAAGCAAATCCATGCCGCCCATCCGGCGGCTGAGGTGATCTCCCGCGATACCGCCATGGCGATTCGCCCGATAGAGGTGCATCCGGGCGCCATCCGCTACTTCCGCGAGGTGGGGGTTATGCCATGAGAGGGGCGGAAGGAGCCCTCCTGTGGCGCGCCAGGGCCCTGTTGGCGGGAGTGCTGCTGTGCCTGGCCCCCATCATTTCGGCGAGCGAGTTGGCGATCCTCACCGGCGGTACCTCCGGCGTCTATTACCCCATCGGTCAGCAGCTGGAGGTGCTCCTCGAAGAGGCCATTCCCGAGCATCGCTTCCGCGTGGTTTCCACCCAGGCCAGCGTAGAGAACCTCAATCTCTTGCAGCGTGGGGCCGGCGTGCTGGCACTGGCCCAAGGCGATACCCTGGCGGACGCCTGGGCAGGCAGGCAGGAGGCGGGCTTCGCTGCTGCGCGGCACAGGATCCGGCTGGTGGGGGCGGCCTACCCGGACTTCATCCACCTGCTGGCGCGGAAGGATTCGGGCATCGCGGCACTCGAAGACCTGGCGGGCAAGCGTGTCTCGGTCGGCGCCTCGCGCAGCGGTACCGAGATATCGGCCCGTGCGATCCTGGGCGCAGCTGGCCTGAGCTATGCTGACCTGCTTCAGGTCGAGTATCTGCACTACGGCGAGAGTGTCGAGCAGCTGGTAAGCGGAGAGCTCGATGCGGTGATCATCTCGGCGGGCCTCGGTGTGGCCGCAGTGGGCGAGGCGGCGAGACGCACCGCGGTGCTTTTCGTGCCCATTCCACCGAACATCATGACAGCCAGTACCCGGTTCCAGCCCATTGCCATCCCGCCGGGCAGCTATCCCGGCCAGGTGGTGGCGGTTCCCACCGCGGCGCTCAACAACTTCTTCGTTACCAGCGCTGATCTCTCCGAGGCGCTGGTCTATCGCATTACCCGGGCAATCTACGACAACCTGGACCGGATCCATGTCGTTCATCCCGCGGCCCGCGCGATCAGCCTGGAGCGTGCCCTGGCCATTCGCCCCGTCGAGGTTCACCCGGGGGCGCTGCGCTACTTCCGCGAGCTTGGTTTGGCGGAGTCGCCCTGATGGAGGTGCATATGGCGCTTGGCTGTCTGGGACTCGTCACCGCTGTTGCGGCCCTGGTGCTGCCGTCGGCCACCCTGACCCTGGGCTGGCGCCACAGCGTCGAGGGTAGCTGGTGGGAGGAGGACTACCAGGCGGTGGCCGGCGGTGTGCTGATCACCGAGGCGAGGATCGAGTCGATCGGCGCCGGCATGGAGCCGCCCGCGACGGCCGTGCGCATGGGTCGCTGGTGGCACTATCACCCCGGCCTGGGTCCGCTGCCCGCCGTGCACCTGGCGAATTCCGATCGGGTAGGGGGGTACACCCTGTGCTGGGCGGGGCGCTGCCGCCCGCTGGACGCAATGGTGCCCAGAGGTCAGGCGGTCTCCATCGTGGCGACGAGTTGTTCGGCCGGCGGGTCCTGACCGCGAACCGGGAGGCCCAGCCATGACGCTGACAGGTAACTGGTCGATCAAGGCACAGGTCTTTATCGCACCCGGTATCATCATCCTGCTGATGCTGACGGCCATCCTGGCATTCGACCAGGTGCTGAGGCGTCAGCACGCTGCCTTCCTCGAGGTGGTGCATGGCCCCCTGGCCCGAGCCACGACCTCCACCACCCAGCTACTGCTGAGTGTCTCCGAAGTGCAGGCCGATGTGCTGCGCTACGCCCAGCGTCGCGAGCGCCTCCCCGAAGATGATCTGGTGCTGGTCGAGATCCGGCGATCGATCCTGCAGCGCTATTCGCGTATCGAGGCGACCTTCGAGGCGCTCAGGCGTGACGTCGAGGGAACCGGAGAATCGGACGTGATCGTCAATATCGAGGATTTCCTGACCATCCATCGGGCCGTCTCGGAGCGCCTGATCGACGGTCCGCCGATCGACAGCGTGGCATTGAGCAGCATCATGGCCCACTACCAGCAGCTTCAGAGCTACATCACCGAGCTGGCCGAGCGGTCGTTGGAATCTGCGCAGCAAACCGCCGACCAGGCCGAACAGCATGTCGGGCGCCTGGCCGCGGTGCTGATGGCCGGTTCGGCGATCAGCATCGCCTTCGCGGTGTTGATCACCCTCTACATCGGACGTGCCATCTCGCTGCCGATCACCCGGCTGATCGGCATCATGACCTCGGTGGCCGAGGGCCGGCCAGTGGTCGAGGTGCCCGGCCAGTCACGTCGCGACGAGATAGGCGAGATGGCGCGTGCCGTGGGGGTGTTCGACCAGGTCACCCGAGAGTCGCGCCGTCGTGAGAAGCTGCTCGAGGAGGCGCGCCGAACGGCCGAGCAGGCCAATGTGGCCAAGTCGGTGTTCTTGGCCAACGTCAGCCACGAGCTGCGCACCCCGCTGACTTCAATCCTCGGCTTCACACGTATCATCCAGCGCCGCCTGGAGCGCTATGTGTGGCCCCAGGTCGACGTCCGTGAAACGAAGGTGGGGGAGGCCATGACCCAGGTGAGTGACAACATCGAGATCATTCTCACCGAGGGGGTGCGGCTCACGACGCTCATCAACAACCTGCTCGATCTCGAGAAGATCGAGGCGGGCAAGATGTGCTGGCACCTCGAGGCGGTCGAGCCGCATACGCTGATGGCGCTTGCCGCCGATGCCACCGCCGCCCTGCATGCTCAGCAGGGACTGCACTTCGAGATGGCCCTGCCTGAGACGCTGCCTCGGGTCATTGCCGATCGTGACCGGGTAGTGCAAGTGCTGATCAACCTGATCTCGAATGCAGTCAAGTTCACGCCGCGGGGGCGGATCCGCTGCAGTGCCACCGACCTCGGGGATGGCAGTGTCGAACTGACCGTCAGCGACACGGGGCGGGGGATCACGCCCGAGGATCAGCGGCGGATCTTCGAGAAGTTCCAGCAGGTGGGTGACACCCTGACGGAGAAGCCGACTGGAACCGGCCTGGGACTGGCGATCTGCCGCGAGATCGTGGAGCACCTGGGCGGTGAAATACGCGTACAGAGCGAGCCGGGGAAGGGTAGCTGTTTCGCCTTCACGTTACCGGTCGCCGATTCGGGCCCGACCACCGACATGGAGGAGTCTCCATGAGAGCCAAGATCCTGATCTGCGACGATGAACCCCATATCCGCCGCCTCATCCAGCAGAGCCTGGAGGAGCTAGAGGACGAGGGGGTGACGCTCTTTTCTGCCGGTGACGGCGAAGAGGCCCTGGCCGTAATCCGCGACCAGCGTCCGGACATGGTGATCCTGGATATCATGATGCCGGGCAGGAACGGCTTCGACGTCTGCGCCGAAGTCAAGGCCGATGCCTCGCTTCGCTCGGCCTACGTCGTGCTGCTGACCGCCAAGGGCCAGGAATACGATCGCCAGCATGGTGATCGGGTGGGGGCCGACTGCTACATGACCAAGCCCTTCGATCCCGACGAGCTCCTGGCAATGTCGCGCCGGGTCATCGAGCCACGGACGACATGACTCCGAAGGGGCTGGCTGAACCGGCGCTCGTGGATGGGTCCTCCGACGACGGCACTATCCTGCGCCGCCTGCTGGGCCAGCCCGCACTGCGTGAACTGACTGCGACACCACCCTTCGACTCGGCGGTGATCACGGATCCCGGCGGTCAGGGACTGCTGGGCGACCCGCGGTATCGCACCGGGTTGCCACAGCCGATCCGGGCCGGCGGCATCCTCATCGGCCAGGTCGAGGGCGAACGGGCCGACGAGTTGGCCGCCTTCCTGGCCGCCTGTGCCGAGCTCAATGAAGAGAACCGCGCCCTGGCCTCTGAGTCGCTGGCCAAGTACCGTGAGCTGTCGATGCTTTACCAGGTCACCGACCGGCTATTGGCTGCTCCCGATGACGGTGAAGTGATGGCCCTGCTGGTCGAGGAGGCGAAACGCTTCCTGCTGTGCGACAGCGCTTGCGTGTTCCTGCTCAACGAGGAGACGGGCAGCCTGGAACGATTCCGGTGCAGCGGCATTCCCTTCCATTCACGCGCGACCCTCGAGGTCGGCGATGATCCGCTGGGGACGGTGCTGCAAACCGGTGTAGGCGAGATCGTCAACGACGTGCAGGCAGATCCTCGTCCGGTGCTCGCCGACGGGGGCCTGCGTTCGATCATCTGCAGTCCCATCAAGTCGCGCAACCGGCTGATCGGCGTGGTCGTGGTCGGCAGCGAGTCGCCGCGTCACTTCAATGCTGCAGACCTTCAACTGCTCAACAACCTGGCCGCCCAAGGGGGAATTGCCATCGAGGTGGCACGCCTCTATGTAGCGCTCAGGCGCGACTCGTCCACTCCCGCAGACCTTATATACGGACTGGAGGACCGTCCTCCGGCCGTCGCGCTGTTGGTGCTGGGGGCGCAGCACGTGCTGATTGCCTTCATGTACCTGGCCGTGCCTGTGCTGATCGGCCTGGAAGGGGGGCTGGCGCCACGAGAGATTGCCTCCCTCGTGAGCATGTCGCTGATCGCCATGGGGCTGACTACCCTGCTGCAGTTCCGCCAGCTGGGTCCAGTCGGTTGTGGCTACCTGGCGCCCGGGATCACCTCGGTCATCTACCTGCCGCCACTGTTGCTGGCGGTGAATCTCGGCGGGATTTCCCTCGTCTTCGGGATGACCCTGATGATCGGCCTGTTCGGGCTGGTCTTCGCCCAGGTACTGGGCCGGCTGCGGCGGCTTTTCCCGCCGGAGGTGTGCGGGGTGGTGGTGCTGATGACTGGCCTGTCGATCATCAGGGTTGCGCTACCGATGCTTCTGGGGCTGGGCGACGAGGGCATGGTCGATCCCGATACCCTGATGGTGGGGCTCGTCACCCTTGCCTCGATGGTGATCCTCACCATCTCACGGTTCGGTAGGGTGCGACTCTATGCGAACCTGCTGGGACTGTTGGCCGGCTATGCATCGAGCCTGTGGTTAGGCGTCGTCGATCACTCGCTGCTCGACCAACTGGTGGCCCAGCCCTGGTTCGGTCTGCCTGCGGTGCCCTCCCTGGAGTTCTCGTTCAGCCCGCTGCTCGTCGTGCCATTCGTGATCGCGAGCCTGGCGGCCAACATCAAGGTGCTGGGCCTGGTCACCAGCGCCCAGAAGACCAACGACGTCCTTTGGAAAAGGCCTGACATGCGCTCGATACGGGGTGGGATTGCCGCCGACTCGGTCGGCAACCTGGCCTCCGGCGTGCTAGGGGGCGTCGGTATCTCCATGAGCGCCGGCAACATCGGACTTACCGCCGCCACGGGCGCTACCTCCCGGCATATCGCCATGGTCGTCGGCAGCATGTTCATCGCCCTGGCCTTCGTACCCAAGCTGTCGGCGGCGATCACCCTGATGCCGGCTCCGGTGATGGGGGCGGGGCTGCTCTACATCGCCTGTTTTCTGGTCATCTCCGGGCTGGAGATGATCGTTTCGCGACTGTTCGACTCGCGGCGGACCTTCGTGGTGGGACTCGCCCTTATCGCCGGACTGGGGCTGGAACTGGTGCCGGGGGCCGCCGCCCAGGCACCGCCTTGGGCGGCGGCCTTCCTGACCAGTCCGCTGGCCTTTGCCACGACCCTGGCCGTTTGCCTGCACCTGCTGATGGGGTTCGGCGTGTCACGGCGGGCACAGGCGTGCTGGAAGGGTCGCGTTGCCGGAGATGAGATATTCCGTTTCATGGAACGTCAAGGGGCCGCCTGGGGGGCCCGGCCGGACGTGATCCATCGAGCCAGCCCGGCGCTGGTGGAGCTGTGCGAGGAGGTATGGAGTCAGGGGGCAGAGGTCGAGCTGGCCGTGACACTCATCTATGATGAATTGCACCTGACGATGGAGGTTCGTTGGCACTCGGGGCCGCAGGAAGCGCGCGTCCGGCTAGAGCGCCTGATTGGACACCTGCAGCGTCGCTACGACGGCCAGGCGCGATTTCAGGCCGGAAGTGACGGTTGGCTTGTTCGCTTCGTATTCGAAAACTGAAACGCCCGGCTGTTTCCAGCCGGGCGGTAGGGTCGTGCGTCGTCTTCCGGTCGTACCCTATCAGGCGGTGGCGGCGCTCTTGCTTCCGATCAGCTCCTTGAGGGACTCTTCAATGATGGCGAGCCCTTCCTCGAGGATCTCATCCTCGATGGTGACCGGCATCAAAAAGCGGATGGTGTTGCCGTAGAGGCCGCAGGAGAGCAGGATCAGCCCCTTTTCGCGGGCCTTCTTGCACAGCGCACCGGCCAGGTCGGCGTCCGGGGTGTGGTTGGCCTTGTCGGAGACCAGGTCGACGGCGGCCATGGCACCCATGTTGCGGCCGTTGTCGATGCAGTCGTAGGTCTGCTGCCACTGCTCGAAGCGCTTGGCCAGCTTGTCGCCGAGTGCCTGGCTCTTCTCGAGGATGTTCTCCTGCTCGAAGACCTCCAGCACGGCCAGGGTGGCGGCACAGGAGACCGGGCTGCCGGTGTAGGTGCCGCCCAGGGAGTTGGCGCCGGAGGCGTCCATGTGCTTGTCGGTGCCCACGACAGCGGAGATCGGCATGCCGTCGGCCATGCTCTTGGCCATGGTGATGATGTCGGGCTCGATGCCGCTGTGTTCGATGGCGAACATCTTGCCGGTACGCCCGAAGCCGGACTGGACCTCGTCGACGATCATCAGCATGCCGTGCTCGTCGCAGATCTCGCGGATCGCCTTCAGGAAGCTCGCCGGCGCCGGATAGAAGCCGCCTTCACCCAGCACCGGCTCCAGCACGATGGCCGCGGTATCCTTGGGGTTGGCATCGGTCTTGAGCGCCATCTTCAGGCCGCGCAGGGCCTCGTCCTCGCTGACCCCGTGGTAGGGCACCGGGTAAGGGGCGCGGAAGACGTTGCCCGGCATGGAGCCGAAGTCCGTGGAGTAGGGGGCGACCTTGCCGTTCATGGCCATGGTCATGAAGGTACGACCGTGATAGCCGCCGTCAAAGCAGATCACGTTGTTCTTGCCGGTGGCGGCACGTGCGACCTTGACGGCGTTCTCCAGTGCCTCGGCCCCGGAGTTGGCCAGCATTACCTTGGCATGGCCGCGCACCGGGGTGACCTGGCTGAGCTTCTCGGCAACCTTCACGTAGCCCTCATAGGGCATCACGGTCTGGCAGGTGTGCATCACCTTGTCGAGCTGGTCCTTGACCGCCTGCACCACCTTGGGGTGGCGGTGACCGACGTTAAGCACGCCGATGCCGCCGGCGAAATCGATGATGCGATTGCCGTCGGCGTCCCACACCAGAGCGTTCTCGGCGCGGTCGGCAAACTGGGTGGCCGGGCTGGCGGCGCCGTTGGCCACATAGCGCTGCTTGAGTTCGTTGAGCTGTGCGTTGTTCATGAATCTTGCCTCCTTGTTGAGACGTTGCGGGCGATCAGAGGCCGCCGACACAGACGTATTTTAGTTCAGTGTACTCATCCAGGCCGTGGCGCGACCCTTCGCGTCCCAGCCCTGATTCCTTGACCCCACCGAAGGGAGCCAACTCGGTGGAGAGGATGCCTTCGTTCACTGCCACCATGCCATATTCCAGCCCTTCCATGACATGCCAGATACGGCGATAGTCGCGAGCATAGAAGTAGGCGGCGAGGCCGAACTCGGTGGCATTGGCCATGGCGATGGCCTCTTCATCGGTCTCGAAGCGGAACACCGGCGCCAGGGGCCCGAAGGTCTCCTCAGTGGCGACCTTCATCTCGGGGGTCACGTCGGCAATGATAGTCGGCTGGAAGAAGGTACCGCCCAGCGCATGGGGCTCGCCGCCGCAGACCAGCCTGCCGCCCTTTTCGAGGGCATCGGCGATATGCGATTCGACCTTCTCCACGGCGGCCTGGTTGATCAGGGGGCCCTGGACAACGCCCTCATCGAGGCCGTTGCCGACCTCGAGCTGGGTGACTCGGGCGGCCAGCTTCTCCAGGAAGGCGTCGTAGACACCCGCCTGGACCAGCACGCGGTTGGTGCAGACGCAGGTCTGGCCGGAGTTGCGGTACTTGGAAGCCACCGCCCCCTCGACGGCGGCATCGAGGTCGGCGTCGTCGAAGACGATGAAGGGGGCGTTGCCGCCCAGCTCCATGGAGGCCTTCTTGACGGTGCCGGCACACTGGGTCAGCAGCTTCTTGCCCACCGGGGTGGAGCCGGTGAAGGAGATCTTGCGCACCAGCGGGTCGGTGGTCAGTACCTCGCCGATCTCGGCCGGGCGTGAGGCGGTGACGATGTTGATGACCCCGGCGGGGAAGCCGACCTCTTCGGCGAGCTTCACCAGGGCCAGGGCGGTCAGCGGAGTGGCCTCGGCGGGCTTGATGACCACTGGACAGCCGGCGGCCAGGGCCGGGGCGCACTTGCGAGTGATCATTGCCAGCGGGAAATTCCAGGGGGTGATGGCCGCCACTACACCGATCGGCTCGCGGAATACCAGAATGCGCTTGTCCACGCCGTGGCTGGGCAGCGTCTCGCCGGCGACGCGTTTGGCTTCCTCGGCGTAGTACTCCACGAAGGAGGCACCGTAAGCCACCTCGCCGCGAGACTCGGCAAGCGGCTTGCCCTGTTCCAGGGTCATCAGCCGTGCCAGGGCCTCCTGGTTGGCCATGATGGCGTCGAACCAGGCGCGCAGCAGGTTGGCGCGTTCCTTGGCGGTGCGCCGCCGCCATGCTGGCCAGGCATCTGCCGCGGCGGAGATGGCCTCTCGGGCATCCTCGGCGCCGAGGTCGGGAATCTCCGCCAGGGTCTCGCCGGTCGCGGGGTTGGTCACGGCGAAGCGGCGCTCGCCATCGCGCCATTGGCCGGCCACATAGGCCTTGTCGATCAGCAGCTGGGGTTCCGCGGACATGGGGATTCCTCGTTGGTTTTGATCATCTTGTTGGACGAGTGTGCATTATTTAAAACAAGCCGCCAAGCCCCGATTCCCTCCGGTTTTTCACGGCCCGTGGCCACTCGGCCATCGGCGCCGGCAATGCTTTCCGCTACACTATGGCGCCGACTTGCTGCGCTGCGCCGCACGGCATGTTCCAGTTTCGTTTTTATCGCGAGGTGAGCCTTGGTCGATCCCTTGAACGCCTGGTGGGCCCAGCAACTGGTGCTGTGTGATTGGGCTTTCACGCCCGATCCCCTGACGGTGCCGGCGGAGGCGGCCGTCGAACGACTGGCCGCCCTCGGGGTGACCGACCGAGGCGAGCTGGGCTGGTGCCTGCTGGAGGCCCTGGGAACCGGCGGCTCCAGCGTCGATCCGGCCAGGCTGCTGGCTGGCCTGGAGATCCTCGCCCTGGGCGGCGCGGCGAGCTGGATTGGTGAAACGCGTGCCCGCGCCTGGGCCCAACGGCTGGCCGAGGAGGTCAGTGCCCATCATTCGACCCTCGATGCCTGGCTGGAGGCGTTGCGGCATGCCCGCAGCGCCGAGGGGTGGGTGCGTGGCGACGACGGCTTCTTTGATGCCTGCGAGGCCCTCTCGGCCCTGGAGCACGACGGGGATGGCGTGACCTGGGACATGCTGCGGGAGTGGCTCGCCACCCATGCCACACCGCTCGAGCTCTGGCCGACCGCGCCCGAGGATCAGGTCTGGCGGCTGCGCGCCGCCTTCTCGCCGGTCGTCGAGCTGCCCGCCGGCCCGCAGGACTGGCAGGGGCTGGAGGCCTGGCTGGAAGAGGACTGGCAGATCCGCAACCGCGAGGATCTGGTGCGCAGCCTCCTGTGGCTGGCCTCCCAGGGCGACCGTCAGGCCTGGGACCTGGATGCCGGTCGGCTGGTAGAAGCGGACGGCGCGACGCGCCGTCAGTGGTGGGAGGCGCTGGAAGGGGGCGAGCGTGACTATGGCCGGGTGCTGCAGGGCTTCCTCGATCAGGGCGAACCCTTGGAGTGGGCCGCCTGGGACTGGCTACGGTTGATCGACATGGCCTGGGCGGGTGCCTGCCTGGGCTGGCTCGAGACACAAGAGGCCCGAGACTTTGCTGCCCACGGGGCCGATCTGGTGCTGCGTCGCTACAGTGACTGGGCGGCACTGGCACGGGCCTTCCAGCGCGGGCGCAGCCTCTTCGAGGGCCGCAATCTGCTGCCTTCCCTCGAGGCGGACTGGCTGTTGCTGTTGCACTCGCCGGTGAGCCCCTGGCGCCCGGCCCTGCAGGGGCTGATCCTGGAGGAACTCCTCGAGGCTTCGCGCGTCGCCCTGCGGGCCTGGCGTGGTGATCCTCGCCACTGGATCCTGGCGCTGGCCGCGGTACGCGAGCCCGAGTTCGGCGCCCGCCAGGGCCCGCTTCCCGACCTGCCGGCCGCGCGTCGCGAGGAGGCGCGCGGCTACCTTGTCGAGACCCTCGATCTGCATGCCGACGAAGGCGTCGAGGCGCTCTCCCGCTATTGGCTGCCGGCCCAGGCCCATCATCTCAATCAGCTGGCGGCGGATGCTGCCCATGGTGCCCTGCCGCCGGCCGAGACGCCCTTCGGTCACCCGATCGCGGACGAGTTGGCGAGCCGCGATGCCCTCAGGCAAGCAAGCCGCCATGCTGCCACCATTCATATGGCCGAGAAGTTCGCCTTCCATCTGCAGATGGCCATGGACAGCGGGGACTTCGATGCTGGTCGCCTGGCGAGGCTGGCCGAGGCGCTGCAGGGCTCGCTGTGCCGCTTCTATCCCGATGCGCGTCGCCTGCTGCAGGCCTGGGCCCACTGGGAAAGTCTGCTGCCCGAGCCCGAACAGCCGCCGATGGTCGCCGAGATTCGCTGGCACCTGGAGGACCCCGGCAGCCTCTTCCATTGGCTCGACTGGCGGGGCGGGGCCTGGCTCGAGCCCGGACCGCGGCCGACGCTCGCCCACTTCACCGCCATGGCCCTGGTCGGGCCGCTCAATAGTCCGGCCTGGAGCCTGCCGCAGCCGGAGAGCGAGCGCGAATGCGCGGCCATCCATGACTGGGTCGATGGGCATTATGCCCTCCATGGGGAGTCGGAGCTTGGCGAGTTCCTCGAGTACCTGATCGAGGTCGGCGATCGCCAGGAGTACCAGATCAACTATGCGCCCTACACGCTCAACCACGGGCGGCTGGCCTCGGAGATCGCCACCCTGGAGAGTGGCGAGTGCAGCGAGGAGGAGGGGGCTCACCTGCTGCGCCTGCAGCGTGTCAGGGACAACGAGGACGGCTGCAACGAGGTCGATCTGGCCGCCTGGGACATCGCCCAGGCCGTTGACCTGGCCATTGCCGGCCGCCAGCTGGGATGGCTCGGCGAGGTGGCGTTCCTGAAGCTGCTCGAGCGTGCCCATGGGCTAGCTGGTAAGCACTATGCGGGCTGGGAGGAGTTTGCACGCGGCCTGTACGCCGGCTTCTCGTTCTTCATGGGCGAGACCCCGGAGCGCGAGAGCTTCCTGGCCGGTTTCCGCCAGGCGCTGGTGGCCTGGCTCTCGGGCGCACCACCACTGGCGGGGGCCTGGGCCAGCATTGACTTTCCCGGGGCACGGCCGCGGCACTGGGCGCCGCTGCACATCGATACTCTGCCCGGCGACAGTCGTACCCTCCACTGAGCGCTCGCCTTGATAATAAACTCTGGTTTATAGTCACCGCTGTTGATGACATGGCTCCTCCTGTCGGGAGCCTTCACCAGGCAGCGAGCCGTTGACAGGCCGCTCTGGCAGTGATCCCGGGCCTTTCCGGCAGCACTCCCACAGCGACAATACCCGGGGACCGAAAGACGCAGGGCGTCGACGGGACGGGTGCGGCTCAGGGAATGAGGTCGTCGCCGGATGCTGGTCAAACGCGTGTGTCGTATCACCGTCATGGGGGCAACCCTGACGCTGCTGGCAGGTTGTGCCACGTCGAGTGGCATCGAGGAAGAGGTCACCGATGACTATTTTGCCCGGGACCTGCCGGGGATTTCCGCCGACCCTCTGATGTCTCCCGTGGATAACCCCATCCTGGAGGCCCGCAGTCTTCACAACCCGCCGCCGACACTGATCCGCCGGGCCTTGTTGGCCCAGCATGAGCGCTGGGTCGGTACACCCTACCGGCTGGGTGGCAGCAGCTTCCGCGGGGTGGACTGTTCGGCCCTGGTGCAGAACGTCTTCAGCGATACTTTCCGCTTCGAGCTGCCGCGCACCACCGAGGAACAGGTGCACGCTGGCCAAGAGGTCGATCCGGATGCTCTGCGTCCCGGTGACTTAGTGTTCTTCCGTCCTCCCGGGGTCTACCGCCATGTGGGCATCTATGTCGGCGAGGGCCGCTTCCTGCATGCCTCCACCTCCCGGGGCGTGATGATCTCCAAGCTCGACAACCGTTACTGGCAACGCCACTTCTGGCAGGCGAGGCGGACCCTGGAGCCGACCCAACTGGCCCAGCGGCTGGGCGACTCCGGCGAGGGCTAGAATCTCCAAGGCGCCTAACGATAGGCCATCACGAGGTCTTGCAAGTTCTACTCAGCCGAGACGCTCGGCTGTCGGGCGAAGTGAGAGCCCCACGGTGTTTCGGTGAGCCGGAGAACACCATGATCGCTCCACATACACATTCCTGGTGGCGCGCGACCCTGGCCCTGTGCCTGGGCTCCTTTCTGGTCTTCATCAATCTCTATGCCCCACAGCCGCTGCTGCCGGCGCTGCGCGAGACCTATGAAGTCTCGACCCTGGGGATCAGCCTGGTGATGTCGGTGGCGACTCTCGCGCTGGCCGGCTCGCTGCTGGTATTCGGCCCGCTTTCGGATGCCATCGGTCGCGACGCCATCATGCGCCTGACCCTGCTGGCGGCTGGCCTGCTCTCGTTGGGGCTGGCATTCGCGCCGAACTTTGAGACGCTGCTGGTGATGCGCGCCCTGCAGGGTTTCATGCTGGGCGGGTTGCCGGCGGTGGCGATCGCCTGGATGGGGGACGAGTTCGAACGACCGGCCCTGCTCTCGGCGGTGGGGCTGTATATCGGTGCCAATTCCCTGGGTGGCATCAGTGGCCGGGTGGTGGGTGGCACCGTAGCCGAAATCGGCGGGGCGCCGGGCAGCTTCCTGGCGGTCGGGACCATGACGCTGGTCGGGCTAGTGCTGTTCTGGAAGCTGTTACCCGCCGCCCGCGCCTTCACGCCTCGGCGCTTCGAGCTGGGCGTTGCCCTGGCAGACCTCGGAGGCCATCTGCGCAATCCGCTACTGCTCGGCGCCTACCTGCTCGGCGGGCTCAATTTCCTGATCTTCATCAACCAGTACAGCTACATCACCTTCCGGCTCGCCGAGGCTCCCTTCGGGTTGGGTACCCGGGTGCTCGGGCTGATCTTCCTGACCTACCTGGGTGGCACCCTGGGTTCGTCGCTTTCGGGCCGGCTGGCCGGGCGCTGGTCACAGCCAGTGTGCATGATGCTGGGGATCCTGATCCTGATTGGCGGTACGGCGGTGACCCTGGCCGAGTCGCTGGGGTGGATCATCGTCGGGTTGACCCTCAACGCCTTCGGCTTCTTCCTGGCTCACTCCATGGCCTCGAGCTGGGTGGGGCGTCGGGCCCGTTCGGCGCGGGGCAGTGCCTCGGCTCTCTACCTGGTGTTCTACTACACCGGCGCCAGCCTGGGTGGCTTCTGGCTGGAGCCGTTCTGGCAGACCGCTGGCTGGAACGGTGTAGCGCTGGCCTCCTGGCTGATGCTGGCAGTGACCCTGGGTCTCGCTGCCTGGCTGTTGCGGCGCGAACGCCGCGAGCATCAGGAAGCCGAGGTGGCGCTGGCCTCTTCACCCCAGACTTCCTCGAGCCGCTCGACGCGGCCGCAAGCCGACTTGTAGAAGCGATAGCGTACCGGATTCTCGATGTAGTAATCCTGGTGATACGCCTCGGCCGGATAGAAGGCCTCGAAGTCGTTGATCTCGGTGGCGATGGGCTGGTCGAAGCGCTCGGCAACACTTTCCTTGCTGGCCTCGGCCAACTCGCGCTGTTCCGCATCCATGGGGAATAGGGCGCTGCGGTACGAACTGCCCTTGTCACAGAACTGGCGGTCCACCGCGAAGGGGTCGATGTTGCGCCAGAAGACATGCAAGAGGGTCTCGTAATCCACCTGGTCGGGGTCATAGTCGACCTTGACCACTTCGGCATGGCCAGTATCGCCACCCGTGACCTGCTCGTAGGTCGGGTCCTCGGTGTTACCGCCGCTGTAGCCGGAGGTGGTGGCCTTTACTCCCTCGACCTGGTCGTAGGCTTCCTCGATGCACCAGAAGCAGCCGCCGGCGAAAACGGCACTGGCGGTCTCGTCATCGGCCTGGGTGGTGCCGGCGATGGCAAACGCGGTCGGCAGGGCAAGTAGTACGACATGGCGCAAGGTGGGGCGGGTCAACAGGTTCATGGGGTGTCTCCGTCGGTCAAGGGTGGTAGGTTGGAGGCTCTTTCCGGCCTTGGGTTCCGTACAACCCCTGTTCAATAATATTGCTACTGTAAGGGACTTCGCCTCGTCACGACAGAGCCGCGTTTTTCCTCATAGCAAGACGTTCACCATTTACCCCTTCCCTTCACCACCGGAGCCCTCCCTTGACCCGACGACGCCTGATACTCGCGGCCGTGATCGCCCTGCTGGTCGCGGCCTATTTTCTCAGTGGGGCCGACCAGGTCCTGACCCTGTCCAACCTGCAGGCCGAACAGGACCGCTTCCAGGCCTGGCTGGCCGCCGACCCGCTGACGGTCGCCGGCGGCTTCTTCCTTGCCTACGTGGCCATCACCGCCGTCTCGCTACCTGGTGCCACGCTGCTGACCCTGCTCGGGGGGGCGCTGTTCGGTTTCGGCTGGGGGCTACTGCTGATCTCCTTCGCCAGCGCGCTTGGAGCCACGCTGGCCGCGCTGATCGCCCGTACTCTGGCACGCGCCCCCTTGGAGCGGCGTTTCGCCAAGCAACTCGCCCGTATCAATGCGGGCATCGATCGAGAGGGGGCCTTCTATCTCTTTACCCTGCGACTGATCCCGCTCTTTCCCTTTTTCGTCATCAACCTGGTGATGGGGCTGACCCGCATGCGGCTGTGGACCTTCTACTGGGTCAGTCAGGTCGGCATGCTGCCTGGCACGGCGGTGTACGTGAATGCGGGGCGGGAACTTGGTGATCTGGAATCGCTCTCCGGGGTCCTCTCCCCGGGGCTGATCGGCTCCTTCGTGCTGATCGGCCTCTTTCCCTGGCTGGCCCGTGCCCTGGTAGCCCTGGGCAAGCGGCGGCAACTGGCCCGCCGTTTCGACCGCCCGCGCCACTTCGATCAGGATATCGTGGTGATCGGTGGGGGATCGGCCGGGCTGGTTGCGAGCTATATCGCCTCGGCCGTGAAGGCTCGAGTCGCGCTGGTGGAGCGCGACCGCCTGGGGGGTGACTGCCTCAACACCGGCTGCGTTCCCTCCAAGGCACTGATCCGCGCCGCGCGTGTCGCCAGCGAGATCCGCGAAGCCCCGCGCTACGGGGTCAGCGCCGGAGAGCCCGAGGTGGACTTCGCTGCGGTGATGGGACACGTCCAGCGTGCCATCCGCGAGGTGGAACCCCACGACAGCCGCGAGCGCTATGAGAGCCTGGGTGTCGATGTGATCGCCGGGGATGCTGTCCTCGAGGACCCCTGGCGAGTGCGCATCCATGAGGCAGCGGGCGAGCGGGTGCTGACCACGCGCCATGTGATCATCGCCAGCGGGGCGCGACCACGGGTGCCGCCGCTGCCGGGCCTTGACGATATCGAGGTGCTCACCTCCGATAACCTCTGGCAACTCGAGACCCTCCCAGACCGCCTGGTGGTGCTGGGCGGTGGCCCTGTCGGCTGCGAGCTGGGGCAGAGCTTCGCCCGGCTGGGCAGCCGGGTGGCGCTGGTTGAGATGGGCGGCCAGCTGCTGCCCCGGGAAGACCTGGACGTGGCCAGCGAGGTCGAAGGCCGGTTGTGCGAGGAGGGCCTGGCGGTCCACCTCGGCACCCGGGCGCTGCGGGTGGTGGCCGAGGAGGGCGGTGGCCATGCGCTGGAGGTCGAGCGGCACGACGCCCAGGGCGAGGCGCTGATCGAGCAGCTGCCCTTCTCGCACCTGCTGGTGGCGGTAGGGCGCCAGGCCAGTGTCGAGGGATTGGGTCTGGAGGGCCTCGGCGTCGAGACGCGCCCCGATGGCACCCTGGCCGTGGATGAGTCCCTGCAGAGCGTGCTGCCCAATGTCTGGGCCTGCGGCGATGTGGCGGGCCCCTACCAGCTGACCCATGCCAGTGCCCACCAGGCCTGGCATGCCACGGTGAATGCGCTGTTCGGCGAGCTCAAGCGGTTTCGGGTGAGTTATCGTGCCCTGCCAGCGGTCACCTTTACCGACCCAGAGGTCGCTCGGGTCGGGCTTAACGAGCGGGAGGCCCTCGAGGCGGGCACCAAGGTCGAGGTCACACGCTACGCGTTGAGCGAGCTGGATCGCGCCATCGCCGAGGGCAGTACTCGCGGCTTCGTGAAGGTGCTGACCGTGCCCGGCCGAGACCGGATTCTGGGGGCCACCATCGTCGGCCAGGGAGCCGGGGAGATGCTCGCCGAGTTCACCCTGGCGATGACCCGCGGCATCGGGCTTAACAAGCTGCTGGGCACCATCCATCCCTATCCGACCCACAGCGAGGCGGTCAAGGCCACGGCCGGGGTCTGGAAGAATGCTCACAAGCCGGAGCGCCTGCTGGGCTGGTTGGCACGCTACTTTGCCTGGCGGCGGGGTGGTGATGAGACCGATGAGACAAGTAAATGACTCGATCGCATGAACCCTGCCCCTGAACGACGAAGGGGCAGCCCTTGGCTGCCCCTTGGCGATTCCAGACTCGCCGCTTCGGCGGTCGGCACCTTCGTTCAGTGCTCGTGGCCGCCCTCGCCGTGCACGTGGCCGTGCTCGACTTCTTCATCGCTGGCCTCGCGGACTTCGGCGATCTCCACGTCGAAGTTCAGCGGCTGGCCGGCGAGCGGATGATTGCCGTCGACGGTGACGGTGTCGCCCTCGATCTTGGTCACGGTGACCATCAGCGGGCCGCCTTCGGTCTGGGCCTGGAACTGCATGCCCGGCTCGACGTTGTCGACGCCCTGGAAGGCGTCACGCGGCACTTCCTGCACGAGCTGCGGCTGAACTTCGCCATAGCCTTCTTCGGGGGAAACCTTGGCCTGGAGCTTGTCGCCGGTGGCGTGGCCTTCCAGTTCTTTCTCGAGGCCCGGAATGATGTTGCCGGCGCCGTGGAGGTAGGTCAGCGGCTCACGGCCTTCCGAGCTGTCCAGCACCTCACCTTCGTCGTTGGTCAGGGTGTAATGGAACGCGACAACGGAATTCTGCGCAATCTGCATTGATGAACCTTTCGGTGAGTGCATGTAGCACGACATGGTAACGCGGCAGTCAAGCAGCTGTCAGGGGCATGGAAGAAATTCAGGATGTGATGGCCGAGCCTGAGTCACATTCACGCCTCACGGGGGCCTGTGGTCGGGGACCTTCGTACGGTTGCGTGGCCTGACGGGCAGGGATACCCTTGCGGGACATCGAATATCCGCTTCCCTTCTACCGACCCCCTCCATGGAGTGTGCCATGACCTTGACCCTTATCTGGCTGATCGCCTTCGCCTTGCTGTTGTTTCTCTTCCTCAAGCGCTGGGAGGCCTCCGTCAGCGGCATTCTCGACGCGCTGCTGCCTGCCGTGCTGCATAGCGAGGATGATCGCTGGATATGGTGTCCGGCCCTCGCGGTGCTCGGCGCCACCTTCATCGTGCGCCCCGTGGACATGCTCTTCACTGTGATCGTGCTTGCCCTGGTGGCTCTGATCGGCACCAAGCTGGCCGGCTGGGTCAAGAACAAGGTCGATATGCACTGAGTAATGAAGGTGGCCCGGTCTCAGCCGGATGTCCCGACCTGAACGAGCAAGAGCTGAACAAGAAAGGCCCGCGGATCGCTCCGCGGGCCTTTCTTGTTGATTGCCAGTGTGGATGGTTGGCCGCTCCTCTTTCAGACCGGGGCGGCCGTCCGCGCCCTCAGTAAGGGGCCACGCTGACGTTTCTGCCGCTACCGATCAGGCGAACGCGCTGACCAACCTGGAAGTTCTGGTCCGCTTTCTGCACGACGACTACGTTCTGGCCATTGTCCTGACGGATCTCCATTTCCCAGGCGGTGATGCGGTTTGTCGCCTCCTCGACCTTGGTGCCGGCCACGGCGCCGCCGATGGCGCCGGCCACGGTAGCTAGCTGGCGTCCGCTGCCGCCGCCCACCTGATTGCCGAGCAGGCCGCCGATCACGGCACCACCGCCGGAGCCGAGCAGGCCACCGGCACGGCTGTCGGCCTGGATCTGCACCTGGCGCAGGGCGGTGATGGTGCCGAAGGTCACGTTCTGGGCCGTCTTGGCCTGATTACCGCTGTAGACGTTGCCCGAATAGGGGGCGGTATTGGCGCAGCCGGCCAGGGTCAGGATGCTGATGGCCAGAATAGGAAGAAGGCGTTTCATGCAGAATCTCCTTGATGTCCGTGACGAACACTCGGTCCGAAGGGGTGATAACAGGTTAGTGGACAGTGTTCCTGCCGAGTCTATCCATCGCGAACCGGATTGGCCAGCACGCTGGAATTCCTGCCAATGAGTGTAGCGCCATAGGACGAGTCACAATATGAAAAAAGGGAGGCCAATCGGCCTCCCTATGGGTCCTGTCGTTACCGCCAGTGGCCTCAGCCGAACTGGTTCATGGTGTTGTCCTTGCCGCCGGCCTTGAGTGCCGCCTCGCCGTGGAAGAACTCCTTGTGGTCATCACCGATGTTGGAGCCGGCCATGTCCTGGTGCTTGACGGTAGCGATGCCTTCGCGGATCTCCTTGCGCTGCACCCCGGCCACATAGGCCAGCATGCCTTCGTCGCCGAAGTAACCCTTGGCCAGGTTGTCGGTGGACAGGGCCGCGGTATGGTAGGTCGGCAGGGTGATCAGGTGGTGGAAGATCCCGGCCTCGCGGGCGCCGTCGCGCTGGAAGTTGCGAGTCCACTCGTCGGCCAGCTGGCCTAGCTCGGTGTCATCGTACTTTGCGTTCATGAGATCGGCGCGATCGTAGCCGGAGACATCCTTGCCTTCCTTCTCCCAGGCGTCGAACACCTGCTGGCGGAAGTTCAGGGTCCAGTTGAAGGAGGGCGAGTTGTTGTAGACCAGCTTGGCATCCGGGCAGACTTCGCGAATGCGGTTGACCATGCCAGCGATCTGGCCGACGTGGGGCTTCTCGGTCTCGATCCACAACAGATCGGCACCGTTCTGCAGGCTGGTGATGCAATCCAGCACCACGCGATCCTCGCCGGTGCCCGGCTTGAATTCGTAGAGGCCAGACGCCAGGCGCTTGGGCTTGACCAGCTTGCCATTCTGCTTGATTACGACATCGCCGTTGTTGATGTCTTCGGCCTTCTCGATCTCGTCGCCGTCCAGATAGCTGTTGTACTGGTCGCCGAGGTCGCCGGGCTCGTTGGTCACGGCGATCTTCTGGGTCAGGCCGGCGCCCAGGGAGTCGGTGCGGGCGACGATGACGCCATCCTCCACGCCCAGTTCCAGGAAGGCATAGCGCACGGCGTTGATCTTGGCGATGAAGTCTTCGTGGGGCACCGTGACCTTGCCGGCCTGGTGGCCGCACTGCTTCTCGTCGGAGACCTGGTTCTCGATCTGGATGCAGCAGGCCCCGGCCTCGATCATCTTCTTGGCCAGCAGGTAGGTGGCCTCGGCGTTGCCGAAGCCGGCATCGATATCGGCAATGATCGGCACGATGTGTGTTTCGAAGCCGTCGATCTTGGCCATGATCCCCTCGGCCTTCACCTGGTCCCCGGCTTTCCTGGCTTCTTCCAGGTCACGGAAGAGGTGGTTGAGCTCCCATGCATCGGCCTGACGCAGGAAGGTGTAGAGCTCCTCGATCAGGCTCGGCACGCTGGTCTTCTCGTGCATGGACTGATCGGGCAGAGGGCCGAACTCGGAGCGCAGGGCGGCAACCATCCAGCCTGAGAGGTAGAGATAGGAGCGCTTGGTGGTGCCGAAATGCTTCTTGATGGAGATCATCTTCTGCTGGCCGATGAAGCCGTGCCAGCAGCCCAGTGACTGGGTGTACTGAGATCCGTCGGCGTCATAGGCCGCCATGTCATCGCGCATGATCTTGGCGGTGTAACGGGCGATATCCAGGCCGGTCTGGAAGCGGTTCTGCACACGCATGCGGGCGGCATGCTCGGGGTTGATGTTGTCCCACTTGCCCTGCTGGGCTTCGCGCAGTTGAGCCAGAGCCTTGAGTTCGTCTTTGAATGTCGTCATGGGGCCATCCTTCGGGTCAGAAGTGGAATCGCGTTAATGCGATGTCGGAAAAACGCTGTCGCGGCCGCTGGGATCGCCTGCTGCATTATTCGGGAATGCGTTATGCTGCATCTGCGAAGTGATGTCAGGGTCGACCAGTTGCCGGGGCTTGTCTTTACGACTTTGGTCGAATGTCGAGGGAGGTCATGCCAGCTGCCGTTCCAGAGCCCTCGGTCCGTTGGCAAACAACTGTTTCACTCTCACCATGGATGCCACTATGGCCCCAGGTGACGGGCTTTAGCAATTGACCCTTGGGGGAAGAGGACGTTGTAACTCGACTACACAAAGGGGCGGGACGGGGCATTTCCTGTAGTCGGGCTTCCGCAGAAACGACGTGGAACCCGACTCAGCCGTCCAGGGCGAGATGCATATTGCGGTGCGGAATTCCGGCGTCTAGGAACTCGTCGCCATAGGCCAGGAATCCCAGAAGCTCGTAGAAGGCCAGGGCGTGGGTCTGGGCGGCGAGCTCTACTCTGGCATGGCCGTCGCGACGGGCGGCTTCGATGGCGGCTCGCATCAGGGCCACGCCGATCCCTAGGCCACGGGCCTCGGCAAGCACGGCTACCCGGCCGATATGGGCATCGGGAAGCAGCCGAGCGGTGCCCACTGCCCGGCCATCGCTGAGGGCGAGAAAATGGCGACACTCGGGGTCGCGGCCGTCCCACTCTTCCTCTTGCGAGACCTGCTGCTCCTCGATAAAGACGATCCGGCGGATCTCGCCGGCGGCGTCGCCGAATGCCGTCCAGTCGCCTTCGCGTATTTCGATGGTGACGTCCATGGCTTCACTCCTCCGCGAAGTCCTCGGGCCAATCGAGACTGCCGATATCGAGCAGGCGGGCGAGCAGTATGTCGGCGCCGGGCAGCGCGAGCAGGCTCTCGTCCAGCGGGGCATCAGTGGCCAAGGCGAGGGCCAGCGGACGGGCACAGTTCAGCCCATCTCCATCGACGAAGAGGGTCGCACGGTCGTCATCGAGGGCCCGCCAGGCGAAGCGCGAACCGGGGCTTCGTACCAGCGCCTCGCCCTCCTGTAGTGCTGCAACAAGTTCGCCGGGATCGGTGGGATGCTCGGCGGGGACGAGCTGGTCGGCGTACTTGGGCTGTGTCATTACGCGGCCGAACCACTGGGCCAGCTGGGCCGGGTCGTCCAGGGTGTCCAGTATCAGGTGGCGCATGCGCGCCACAGCAGCATCGTCGAGTTCGGCCGGGTCCTCGGGCGGCGCCATGCCGGCATCAGCGTAGCGCCTCGATGCCGGCAGCTGCTCACCGAGGTAGTCGGCAAAGGAGGTGATGGCCTCGTCCGCGGACGGAGCACGGAAGCCGACCGAGAGCGTCAGGCAGTCGTCGGATTGGCTGATGCCATGGTGGGCCCAGGCGGGCGGCAGGTAGAGCATGTCGCCCGGCTCCAGCACCCAGTCATCTTCCGGCGATACCCCGAAGTGTTCGAGGATGCGAAGGTCGATGCCGTCGAGGATGGGGGCGTCGTCGCCGACCTTGCCACCCAGCTGCCAGCGGCGCTGACCTCTGCCCTGCAGCAAGAAGACGTCGTACTGGTCGACATGCGGGCCGACGCTGCCGCCCGGCGGGGCATAGCTGATCATGATGTCGTCGAGTCGCCAGCGGGGCAGGAAGGTGAAGGCCTCGAGCAGCTCGGCCACCTCCGGCACGTAGTGGTCCACGGCCTGCACCAGCAGGGTCCAGTCGCGCTCGGGCAGTTCGGCGAATACGGCCTCGTCGAAGGGGCCGTGGCTGACCTGCCAGGGGCCGTCGGTACCGTGCTCCTCCACCAGCCGTGCCTCGACCCCTTCTTCGCAGGCGAGCCCTGCCAGCTCGTCGGGATCCAGCGGGCACTGGAAGTCGGGAAAGGCGCCGCGGATCAACAGCGGCTTCTGTTGCCAGACGTCGCGCAGGAACTCGGCGGCGGTCAGCCCACCAAGCATGGGCAGCGGAGTATCGGGACTCATAGGTTTCTCGCCTGGGCTTCGGCGTTGCCGATATAGGTTGCCGGGCTTAGCGCCTTCAGTTCGGTCTTGACTGAATCAGGCAATTCCAGCGTGTCGATGAAGGCGGCGAAGCCAGTCTGGTCGATGCGCTTGCCGCGGGTCAGCTCCTTGAGCTTCTCGTAGGGCTTCTCGATGCCGTAGCGGCGCATCACGGTCTGGATCGGCTCGGCGAGCACTTCCCAGCTGGCGTCGAGGTCCTCGGCGATGCGCGCCGGGTTGGCCTCGAGCTTGCCGATACCCTTGAGCGACGCCTCGTAGGCGATCAGGCCGTAGGCCAGGCCGACACCGAGGTTGCGCAGCACCGTGGAGTCGGTGAGGTCGCGCTGCCAGCGGGAGATCGGCAGTTTCTGGGCCAGATGGCCGAGGATGGCGCTGGAAAGCCCCAGATTGCCCTCGGAATTCTCGAAGTCGATGGGATTGACCTTGTGGGGCATGGTTGAGGAGCCGATCTCGCCCTCCACCGTCTTCTGCTTGAAGTAGCCAAGCGAGATGTAACCCCAGATGTCCCGATCGAAGTCGATGAGAATGGTGTTGAAGCGGCAAATCGCGTCGAACAGCTCGGCGATGTAGTCGTGGGGCTCGATCTGGGTGGTATAGGGGTTGAAGGTCAGCCCCAGCCCCTCGACGAAGCTGCGGGCGTTGGCTTCCCAGTCCACCTCCGGGTAGGTGGCGAGATGCGCATTGTAGTTGCCCACCGCGCCGTTGATCTTGCCAAGGATTTCGACGCCCTCGATCTGCGCGAGCTGGCGGCGCAGGCGATAGGCGACGTTGGCCATCTCTTTGCCCAGGGTGGTGGGGGTCGCCGTTTGACCATGGGTTCGCGAGAGCATCGGCTGGGCGGCGTGCGCATGGGCCAGCCTGGCGACCTCGTCCGCCACCCTGTGCATCACCGGCAGCAGGCTCTTCAGGCCGTCGGTCAGCATCACCCCGTGGGAGAGATTGTTGATGTCTTCGCTGGTGCAGGCGAAATGCACGAATTCGCTGACGGCATGTAGCTCCGGCTGAGCGGCGATCTTTTCCTTGATGAAGTACTCCACTGCCTTGACGTCATGATTGGTGGTGCGCTCGATGGTCTTGATGCGTTCGGCATCCTCTAGGGAAAAGTCACGCAGCAGAGCCTCGAGGAAGGCGGTGGCCTCGGCGGAGAGGCGCGGTACCTCGGTGATCTGCGGATGCTCGGCGAGACGCTGGAGCCAACGTACCTCGACGATGACTCGGGCGCGGATCAGACCGAACTCGCTGAAGTGCTCGCGCAGGGACTCGGCCTTGCTGGCGTAACGGCCATCGACCGGGGAGAGAGCGGTCAGGACGGAGAGGGGCAGGGAAGCGGCTTGCATTGTCGGGTTCCGGTCAAGGGAGGTGGAGGGGCTCAGCCTAACTGGTCCAGGCTCTTCTTCAGGGCGCCGCGCTGGAAGACCAGTTTCCAGCGTCGGCCACCCTGCTGGTGCCAGAGCAGGGCGAAACGGATGCCGGCGAGCAGGATGGCGCGGACCCGCTCGGGCATCATGCGACTCTGCAGCAGTGACGGGTCGCCCTGGACGACGATGCGGGTCTTGAGGGTCGAGAGGGTTTCCTGATAGGCCTCGCCGAGGCTGGCGATGACGTTCTCGTGGGTCTCGCCGAAGTGTTCGGCCTGGCCCTGGATACGGGTCAGGCGTGTGCCGAGCTCATCCATCATGGCATCGTTGCCGCGCAGCTTGCTCATCAGCATCAGCAGCGAGAAGCCGTAGCGCAGCACCACGGGGTTGGCCTGCTTTCGGCCGACAACGCCCTCGAGCACCTCCAGGCCGCGGCGCAGGTTGTTGGGATGGCCGCCGTAAATCGCCTCGAAGCTCTCGGGGTTGGTATCCAGGGTGGCGCGGATCAGGGTCTCCCAGGCGCGCGACTCGACCTGGCCGGTGCGGGCGAGCTCATCGACCAGGCTGGCGGCCTGGAAGACCCCGGCGAGAGCCAGGGCCTGGCGGGCCGTTGGGGTGTCCGGGGCGCGGTGGATCGGGGTTGAGGCGGTCATATGGCAGGCTCCATGGCATTCCAGGTCTCGCGAATCACGCCGCCGCCGAGACAGATCTCGCCATCGTAGAGGACCAGCGACTGGCCGGGGGTGACGGCGCGCTGAGCCTCATCGAAGCGCACCTCCACCCCGCCGTCGGCGATGACATGCATTCGGCAGGGCACGTCGGCCTGGCGGTAGCGGGTCTTGGCGGTGTAGCGGCCTGCGGCGGCCGGTGGCGTGCCGGCCACCCAATCCATGGCCTCGGTGGCCAGACTATCGGTATAGAGCAGGGGGTGGTGCTTGCCCTGCACGGCGATGAGCACGTTGCGCTCGAGGTTCTTGGCGGCGACGTACCAGGGGGCATCCGGATGGTCGGCGAGCCCGCCGATGCCCAGGCCCTGACGCTGGCCGAGGGTGTAGTACATCAGCCCCATGTGCTCGCCGATCACTTCGCCCTCGGGAGTCTCGATCACGCCGGGCTGGGCGGGCAGGTACTGTTTGAGGAAGTCACGGAAGCGGCGCTCGCCGATGAAGCAGATGCCCGTCGAGTCCTTCTTGCGCGCGGTGACCAGGTCATGGCGCTCGGCGATTGTGCGCACCTCGGGTTTCTCGAGCTCGCCTACCGGGAAGAGGGTACTGGCAATGGCCGCTTCGGGGACGGCGTGCAGGAAGTAGCTCTGGTCCTTGTTGGGATCGAGCCCCTTGAGCAGTCGCGGCCGGCCGTCACGGATGCCTTGACGAACATAGTGGCCGGTGCCGATCTTCTCGGCACCCAGCATCTCGGCGTACTCCAGGAACACCTTGAACTTGATCTCGCGGTTGCAGAGGATATCCGGGTTCGGCGTGCGCCCCGCCTGGTACTCGGCGAGAAAGTGTTCGAAGACGTTGTCCCAGTACTCGGCGGCGAAGTTGGCGGTGTGCAGCTTGATGCCGAGTTTCTCGCACACGGCCTGGGCGTCGGCCAGGTCGGCCTTGGCGGTGCAGTACTCGGTGCCGTCGTCCTCGTCCCAGTTCTTCATGAACAGGCCTTCGACGTCGTAGCCCTGTTCCAGCAGCAGCAGGGCGGACACGGAGGAGTCGACGCCGCCGGACATGCCGACGATCACCTTGCCTGGGGTGGCGGTCATGGGCGCTCTCGAATCGGGTGTGGCTCAAATGGGCGGGGATTATACACGATGTCAGCGCCGAGCGCCGAGCGCCGAGCGCCGAGCCGCCAAGTTCCAAGAAGCAAGGGGGCTCGTTACTTTTTACTTTCTACTTGAACCTCCGCTTGGCCGCTCAGCGCTCGTGAATCACGTCCATGGGGTAGAAGCGGCTTGCCAGGGCGTCGCGGACGCGCCGCAGCACCAAGGGGCTGCGCAGGCGGTCTGCCCGGTCCAGCGCCTCGAGCTCCTCCAGGGTCAGCCAGTGCGCGGCGAGGATAGCCGGGTCCAAGTCATTGCCGAGATGGGCCAGTGCCATGCCGAAGAAGCCGTGGCTATGGAAGGTCAGTCCATCCGGTGTGCGGTAGACGTACATGCCTAGGTAGTCGGTGATGCCGACCTGCCAGGCGGTTTCCTCGCGCAATTCCCTTAAGGCGGCCTCCTTGATACGTTCGCCGGGCTCCAGATGGCCGGCGGGCTGGTTGAAGAGGGTCTCGGCCCCGCCACCGTCCTCTTCCACCATCAGGAAGCGCCCGGCCCGTTCCACCACAGTGGCCACGCTGATATAGGGCTGCCAGCGGCTCATCGGCGGCCTCCTCTTGCTTGGCCCCGGCGCGCGCCTGCTGGCGGCTGGCGCGGGGCGTGAAGGGTTTCCCGCCGCCACTGCCCGGGGGCAAGGCCATCCAGGCGCCAGGGACCGATGGCTACTCGGACCAGCCTCAGGGTAGGGTGGCCGACATGGGCGGTCATGCGGCGGACCTGGCGATTGCGCCCCTCGGTGATGGTCAGCTCCAGCCAAGTGGTGAGCGGATGGCGTTTCGTGTCCAATGGCGGGTCGCGTTCAGGCAGGTCGCTGGATGTCAGGCGTTGTACCTTTGCGGGGCGGGTCTTGCCGTCCTTCAGCGTGACGCCCTCACGCAGCGCCTGCAGGGCGGCGTTATCGGGTTCGCCCTCTACTTGCGCCCGGTAGGTCTTGGGCTGCTTGTGGCGGGGGTCGCTGATGCGGTGGATCAACACACCGTCGTCACTGAGCAGTAGCAGCCCCTCGGAGTCATGATCGAGCCGACCCGCCGGGTAGATGCCGGGCACATCGATGATGTCGGCCAGGGTCGCGCGACGCTCTCCGTCCGGGGTCTGCCGGTCGGTGAACTGGGAGAGCATGCGATAAGGCTTGTGCAACAGGTAAAGGGCGCTCATTCGACCAAGGTCTTGCTACCATGGATTGTCGACAAATCTGACCTCAAGCCTACTCCGTTCCGGCGGGTGAATGCTATACTCTGCGCTGCACTGAACAGACCAGACAAGGGAGTTCTCAATGGGGTTTCAGAAAATCGTCCTGCCCGAGGGCGGCCAGAAGATCACCGTCAACGCCGACAACAGCCTGAACGTGCCGAATGAGCCGGTCATCCCGTTCATCGAGGGTGACGGTATCGGTGTCGATGTGACGCCGGCGATGAAGATCGCCATCGATTCTGCCGTACAGAAGGCCTACAACGGCGAGCGCAAGATCCACTGGATGGAAGTCTACGCAGGCGAGAAGGCCACCCAGGTCTATGATGCCGACACCTGGCTACCTGAAGAGACTCTGGAGGCGGTCAAGGACTATGTGGTCTCCATCAAGGGACCGCTGACCACGCCGGTGGGCGGTGGCATCCGCTCCCTGAACGTCGCCCTGCGCCAGAAGCTCGACCTCTATGTCTGCCTGCGTCCGGTTCGCTGGTTCGAGGGCGTGCCGAGCCCGGTCAAGAAGCCTGCCGACGTGGACATGGTCATCTTCCGCGAGAACTCCGAGGACATCTACGCCGGTATCGAGTGGAAGGCCGGTACCCCGGAGGCCGACAAGGTCATCAAGTTCCTGCGCGAGGAGATGGGTGTCCAGAACATCCGCTTCCCGGAGAACTGCGGCATCGGCGTCAAGCCGGTTTCCATCGAGGGCACCAAGCGTCTGGTACGCCAGGCCCTGCAGTACACCATCGACAACGACCGCGAGTCGCTGACCCTGGTGCACAAGGGCAACATCATGAAGTTCACCGAGGGGGCCTTCAAGGACTGGGGCTATGAGCTCGCCAAGGAGGAGTTCGGTGCCGAGCTGCTCGACGGCGGCCCCTGGATGACCATGAAGAACCCCAATACCGGCAAGGAAATCGTCATCAAGGACGTCATCGCCGACGCCATGCTGCAACAGATCCTGCTGCGTCCGGCCGAGTACGACGTCATTGCTACCCTGAACCTCAACGGTGACTACCTCTCCGACGCCCTGGCGGCCGAGGTAGGGGGTATCGGCATTGCGCCGGGTGCCAACCTCTCCGATGCCGTGGGCATGTTCGAAGCCACCCATGGCACGGCGCCGAAGTACGCCGGCCAGGACAAGGTCAACCCGGGCTCGCTGATCCTCTCCGCGGAGATGATGCTGCGTCACATGGGCTGGGTCGAGGCAGCCGACCTGGTGCTCAAGGGCATGGAGAAAGCCATCTCCAAGGGCGAGGTCACCTATGACTTCCATCGCCTGATGGACGATGCCAAGCTTCTCAAGTGCTCCGAGTTCGGTCAGGCCGTCGCCGACAACATGTAAATCGCGTCGCTGGACCGGGGCCCCCGTCCGCCACCCGGCGGACGGGGGCCCTTTGCGTTGCGGCATACTGGTATCGAACAGAGACAGTGAACCCTGCCGGTGCGGTGGCGTCCAATCACGGTTGAGATGATCGACGGCATCCGGCTTGTCGAGATGGATAGTGGCCCTTATGTTCAGTAGAGACGATGAGGTGGCACGGCAAGTGGCCACGGTGTCCCCGCTGGGGGGCATGACCCGGCCGCCGGGCCCCGAGGAGGATGACGACGACCTGGCGGTGCAGCATGCCGACCCGGAAGTGGCACGTCCTTCCATGTACAAGGTGGTGCTGCACAACGATGACTTCACTCCCATGGAATTCGTGGTCGAGGTGCTGCAGACCTTCTTCCACATGGACAGCGAGACCGCGGTACAGGTGATGCTGACCGTGCACACCCGGGGCAAGGCCACCTGTGGTGTCTTCACCCGCGATATTGCGGAAACCAAAAGCCATCAAGTCAATCAATATGCGAGAGAGTGTCAGCATCCGCTGTTGTGCGACATCGAGGCGGCGGACTGAGCGGCATGGTCGAGAAGGGACAGCGACGGTCCTGCGTTGAAGGGAGACTTGCAACGGCGCCGTTTGTACCCGATGTTGATGATGCCGGACCATGAATGATCCGACGCTAAGCCCTGGGCGGCGAGAAGGGGACTGCCATGCTGAGTAAAGAACTTGAACTGACCCTGAACACGGCCTTCACCGTGGCCCGCTCCAAGCGCCACGAGTTCATGACCGTGGAGCACCTGCTGCTGGCGCTGCTCGACAACGCGTCGGCGGCAGATGTGTTGCGTGCCTGTGGGGCTAACCTCGACAAGCTGCGTTCCGACCTGCAGGATTTCATCAATTCCACCACGCCGCTGATCCCCGAGGACCAATCGGATCGGGAGACACAGCCTACATTGGGATTCCAGCGCGTGCTTCAGCGTGCTGTCTTTCACGTCCAGTCCTCCGGCAAGAGTGAGGTCACCGGCGCCAACGTGCTGGTGGCGATCTTCTCCGAACAGGAGAGCCAGGCGGTCTATTTCCTCAAGCAGCAGAACGTCGCTCGGGTCGATGCCGTCAACTACATTGCCCACGGCATCTCCAAGGTGGCCGGTCACGGCCAGAGCCAGTCATCTCCCTCGCCGGAGGCCGAGGAGGCCGAGGACGGCGCTGCCGAATCCGGTTCCAACCCGCTCACCAGTTATGCCACAAACCTCAACGAGCAGGCACGGCTGGGCAAGATCGATCCGCTGATCGGCCGCGATCACGAGCTTGAGCGGGTGGTGCAGATCCTGGCTCGTCGACGCAAGAACAACCCGCTGCTGGTCGGCGAGGCCGGCGTGGGCAAGACCGCCATCGCCGAGGGACTGGCCAAGCGCATCGTCGAGGAGGACGTGCCCGAGGTCATCAGCGATGCGGTGGTCTACTCCCTGGACATGGGCGCCCTGCTGGCCGGTACCAAGTATCGTGGCGATTTCGAGAAGCGCCTCAAGAACCTGCTGGCCGAACTGCGCAAGCAATCCAACGCTATCCTGTTCATCGACGAGGTCCATACCGTGATCGGTGCCGGTGCCGCCTCCGGCGGGGTAATGGATGCTTCCAACCTGCTCAAGCCGTTGCTCTCCTCCGGTGAGCTGCGTTGCATCGGCTCCACCACCTTCCAGGAGTACCGCGGTATCTTCGAGAAGGATCGTGCCCTGGCGCGCCGTTTCCAGAAGGTCGACGTCATGGCGCCCTCGGTTGAGGACACCACTCGTATCCTCAAGGGCTTGCGTTCGCGCTTCGAGGAGCACCATCAGTTGAAGTACACAGATGCGGCTCTGGAGAGTGCGGCCCGGCTGTCGGATCGCTACATCAACGATCGCCATCTGCCCGACAAGGCCATCGATGTGATCGACGAGGCGGGGGCCCATCAGCGGCTGCTGCCACCGGAGGTGCGTGTCGATACCATCGATGTCGACCAGGTCGAGGCAGTGGTGGCTTCGATCGCACGGATCCCGCCGAAGAGCGTTTCGAGCTCCGACCGCAAGCTGCTGGCTAACATCGATCGCGACCTGAAGATGCTGGTGTTCGGCCAGGACGAGGCCATCGACAGCCTGTCGGCGGCGATCAAGCTTTCCCGGGCCGGGCTCAAGTCGCCGGACAAGCCAGTGGGCAGCTTCCTGTTCGCTGGACCGACCGGGGTGGGCAAGACCGAGGTGGCTCGGCAGCTCTCCCATATCATGGGTATCGAGCTGGTGCGCTTCGACATGTCCGAGTACATGGAGCGCCACACGGTATCACGTCTGATCGGCGCGCCTCCGGGCTACGTCGGCTATGACCAGGGAGGCCTGCTGACCGAGGCGATCACCAAGCAGCCCCACTGCGTGCTGCTGCTCGACGAGATCGAGAAGGCGCATCCCGAGGTCTTCAACCTGCTGCTGCAGGTGATGGATCATGGCCGCCTGACCGATAACAATGGCCGCGAGGCGGACTTCCGCCACGTGATCCTGATCATGACCTCCAACGCCGGGGTCGAGCAGGCCACGCGGCGCTCCATCGGTTTCCAGACCCAGGACCACTCCACGGACGCCATGGAGGTGATCCGCAAGACCTTCTCGCCGGAGTTCCGCAACCGCCTGGACGGCATCATCCAGTTCCATGCCCTGCCGACTTCGGTAGTGCGCAACGTCGTGGACAAGTTCCTGGTCGAGCTGCAGGCGCAGCTTGATGAGAAGCGGGTCCAGCTCGACGTGGACGAGGCCGCCCGGGAGTGGCTGGCCGAGAAGGGCTATGACCCTGACATGGGTGCCCGTCCGATGGCTCGCTTGATCCAGGAGAAGCTCAAGAAGCCGCTGGCCGAGCTGATCCTGTTTGGCGAACTGTCCGAGCACGGGGGCGTGGTACACGTCAGTGTGGAGGAGGGCGAGCTCCAGCTCTCCACGGAGTCGGAGCTGGCCGACGCGCCCTGAGAAGGGGAAAGCGCGAGAGGTTCAGGCGGCCACCATCGCACAGCGCCCTGTCTACGGACGGGGCGTTGTTCGTTCAGGCGTGACAGCGGGGGGAAACGGCCGGCGCTCGAACGGAGTATCGGGCGTTGCGGCTTGTCTGGCCGGCGCTCAGCGAGCGCGGTAGACGATGCGGCCCTTGGACAGGTCGTAAGGGGTCAGCTCGACCTTGACCTTGTCACCGGTGAGGATGCGGATGTAGTGCTTGCGCATCTTGCCGGAAATGTGGGCTGTGACCACGTGGCCGTTTTCCAACTCGACGCGGAACATGGTGTTGGGAAGGGTATCGACGACGACGCCTTCCATTTCGATATGGTCTTCACGTGCCATATAGGCGGTTCCTCGCGGATGATGACGAAAGAAAGCGGCACGGTCTCGCGGCTTCGCCGTCCGTGCCCACAAGATAGCGCGATATTGTGCCGCATGCCGCTCGCCAAGGCAAAGAAAGCCGCTCTCCGACGCCCCTAGAGGGCAATCATGCGTCGCCAGTGGCGGCCGTCGAGCATCTCCAGCGGCCGGAAGGATTGCTTGTAGTTCATCTTGCGGCACTCGCGGATCCAGTAGCCCAGATAGACATGCGGCAGGCCCTGGTCCAAGGCCCGCTGGATCAGCGAGAGCACCGCGAAGGTGCCGAGCGAGCGACGATCAAGTTCTGGCGTCGGATCGAAGAAGGTGTAGATGGCCGAGAGGCCGTGCTCGAGCTGGTCGAAGGCCGATACGGCTACCAGCCGGCCGTCGAGTCGTAATTCCAGCAGCCGGGCGTAGGCCTGATCGAGTGTCAGGAAGGTTCGGTACTGCTCGTGACTGGGCGGGTACATGTCGCCGTCGGCGTGGCGGGTCCGGACATAGCGGGCATACAGTGCATAGTGCTCGGCATCGAAGAGGGCGGGACGCACATGCTGCGTCAGGTCGGCATTGCGATGGATCAGCTTGCGCTGGGTACGATTCGGCGAGAATTCGGCCACGGGGATACGTACCGAGATGCAGGCGTTGCAGGCGTCGCAGTGGGGGCGATAGAGATGGCGGCCGCTGCGGCGGAAGCCGAGCAGAGCCAGTGCGTCGTAGACCCCTTGACCCGGTGACTCCTGGGGGTCGAGGAACAGGGTGGTCGCCTCGCGGCCTTCCAGATAGCTGCAGGCATGGGGTACGGTCAGGAAGAAGCGCAGGTCCCTGACCGGCTGCCGGGGGGCATTGCTGCTCAAGGCTGCCATCTCCTCTGAATCGGTTGGACTCGTCATGCAAGGGTGTCGATTGCCCCGAAGGACCAGGTCGGTGCCAGCATGCCGTTGACCGCCTCTCGGTGGCCACTGCCGGCATTTCCCAGCCACTGTTCAAGATAGCCGATGAACTCGGTCCGGGCGATGTCCCGGGCCCCCAGGCTGGCCAGGTGCTCAGTATGCATCTGGCAATCGATCAGCCGGCCACCGCCGGCGGCCATGGCTCGGGCAAGCTGCACCAAGGCCACCTTCGAAGCGTCCGCCTGACGGGAGAACATCGATTCGCCGAAGAACACCGGCCCCATGGCCAGCCCGTAGAGGCCGCCTACCAGCTCGCCGGCTCGCCACACCTCCACCGAGTGGGCCGCGCCGAGACGATGCAGGCGCCCATAGGCCTCACGCATCTCCTCGGTGATCCAGGTGCCGGGTTCTCCGTCGCGTGGCGCCGCACATTCTGCCATCACGCGTTCGAAGGCTGTATTGGCGGTGACCCGGAAACCGGCGTTGCGCAGTCGTTTGGCGAGGCTGCGCCGCACCCGAATCTCGTCCGGGAACAGCACCATGCGCGGGTCAGGGCTCCACCACAAGATCGGCTGGTCATCGCTGAACCAGGGAAAGATGCCGCGGCGGTAGGCAGCCAGCAACCATTCCGGGGTCAGGGCCCCGCCGACGGCTAGCAGGCCGTCGGGGTCGCACAGGGCAGACGCGACGGGCGGGAAGTCCACGGGTTTATCTGGTAGCCAGGGGAGCATGAATAGCGTCTTCCTCGTTGACGACCTGCTCAGTCTGCCGCGCGTCGGGATAGGGCTCAAGGCAGGCCCCTGTGATGCCGAGCCCTTGCTCGGTATGATTGAGCGCAATGAAATCCGGAAGACGCCATGGTGGCGCAAGGGGGATGGCCGCTTGAGTGTCAAGAAGAGGACCTCGTCACGTCGGGTGACGGCGGCGAATGCCAGGGAAACGGCGAAGCGCTTCGGGCTGCGGTTGCAGGGGTCGGCTCGTGAAGGCGTGGTGATCCTGCTGCTGGCTGCCTGTGTGTTCCTGCTGCTGGCACTTTACAGCTTCCATGCGCAGGACCCCGGTTGGTCGCGCAGCGGCCCCGAAACTGAAGTTGCCAACTGGATGGGGCCGATCGGGGCCTGGCTGGCCGATGTGCTCTACTCGCTGTTCGGGGTCAGTGCCCTGTGGTGGCCCGGCATGCTGGGATTCGCCGCCTGGTGGCTGATCCGCTCGCGGCAAGTGCGCTTCGAATGGGATGCCACTGCCCTGGCAGTGCGCTGCGGCGGACTGGTGTTGCTGCTGCTGGGCTCCACTACCCTCGGGGCGCTGCACTTCTACCGTCCCGATGGCTTCTTGCCTTACTCCACCGGGGGTATTCTTGGCGAGGGGCTGGTCGGGGCCTTGCTACCCCTGGTGGGATCGGGCGGCACCGGCCTGCTGGCCGTGGCTGCCATGCTCTGTGGCTTTCCCCTTTTTACCGGGCTCTCCTGGCTCACGGTGATGGATGAATTGGGTCATCGCACCCTGGTGCTGTGGCGCTGGGTGGCCGATCGTTTCGGTTTGGTGCGCGAACGCCGCGCCGAGCGGCGAGACCGGGCCCGGGAGGAGAGCGAGCCCGCGATTGTTGATGCCGATGAGCAAGACGCTGACGAGGCCTTGCTCGAGTCGGACCAACGCCCGCGTTGGTGGCAGCGTCTGGGGAGCGGCCGTCGTCGCGAGCCCGAGCCGGTACCGGCCACCGACGGGGTCTCCCGTCGCGAACCCGGTTTCGGCAACGACGGCGCGACCGACATTCCCTGGGAAGTGCCCGAGCGTACGCCGTCGGCCAAGAAGCCCGAGGCGGCCTACACTGCCCGGGCTTCGCGTAAGGCCGTGGAGCCCACGCTGGCAACTGACCGCGCCGCTGATGCGCCTCCTGTGCCTGGCGAGACATCGAACACTGGCGCTGGGGAGGTCAACGGGGAGAGCGCACGCCGGGTCCCGGAGACGGTGCCCGAGCCTGTGCTGCCGGACGACGATGAGGAAATGCCGGCCTGGCATGGCCCTGCCCTGCGGGCTGATCGTGATGAAGATCACTTCCAGGGGCATGTAGACGCTCCCGCCAGGGCCGGGGAGGAGTCCGGCGAGAAGGTCGACGAGGAACTCGATGCCGCGCCGCCCACCAGCACCCCATCGGGGGCGCCGCGGCCGGCAAGCGAAGACTTCATGAATGTCGAGGAGGAGTCGACCAGCCGGCGCGACGCGGGTGTTGCGCCGCCGGAGCCCACGCCAGAGCCAGCACTAGAGCCAGCGCCGCAGGTGGCGAGTGCCGAGCAGGCTCGCGAGGCCGCTGACGATCCGGAAGGGCCAGCACTGTGGACCGTCGAGCACCTGCAGAACCAGAGGCCGGTGCTCGACGGGCTGCCTGAGCCCGATGGCGACCTGCCCAGCCTGCGCCTGTTGACGCCGCCGCAGCCCCAGCAGCGCAACTACTCAGAGCAACAGTTGGCCGAGATGGCCGAACTGCTCGAGATGCGGCTGCGCGAATACGGTGTCAAGGCCGAAGTGGTCGACACATGGCCGGGACCGGTAATCACGCGCTTCGAGATCAAGCCGGCGGCTGGCGTGAAGGTCTCCAAGATCAGCAACCTGGCCAAGGACCTGGCGCGCTCGCTGATGGTCAAGAGCGTGCGGGTGGTCGAGGTGATCCCCGGCCGGCCGACCGTGGGTATCGAGATTCCCAATCCGCATCGCGCCATGATCCGCCTGCGCGAGGTTATCGACTCCGACCGCTACCAGCAGGAAGCCTCGGCGCTGACCCTGGCGCTGGGCCAGGACATCGGCGGCGGCCCGGTGGTGGCCAACCTCGGCAAGATGCCTCACCTGCTGGTGGCTGGCACCACCGGTTCGGGGAAGTCAGTGGGGGTCAATGGCATGCTCATCTCCATGCTGCTCAAGGCGACACCCGACGAGCTACGCATGATCATGGTCGACCCCAAGATGCTGGAGTTGTCGGTCTACGACGGCATTCCGCACCTGCTGGCGCCGGTCGTCACCGACATGAAGGAGGCAGCTAACGCGCTGCGCTGGTGCGTGGCCGAGATGGAGCGTCGCTACAAGCTGATGGCGGCCATGGGCGTGCGCAATATCGCCGGCTTCAACGGCAAGCTCGACGAGGCCGAACGGGCCGGCGCGCAGGTGGCCGACCCGCTCTGGGAGCCTCAGCCCTGGGAGATGCACCAGTCACCGCCGGTGCTAGAGAAGCTGCCCTACATCGTGGTGGTCATCGACGAGTTCGCCGACATGTTCATGATCGTCGGCAAGAAGGTCGAGGAACTGATCGCACGGCTAGCTCAGAAGGCCCGCGCCGCCGGCATCCACTTGATACTTGCCACCCAGCGTCCCTCCGTGGACGTGGTCACCGGGCTGATCAAGGCCAATATTCCCACCCGTATGGCCTTCCAGGTCTCCTCCAGGGTCGACTCGCGTACCATCCTCGACCAGGGGGGGGCCGAGAACCTGCTGGGCCACGGCGACATGCTCTATCTCCCCGCGGGTTCCGGCATGCCGACCCGCGTCCATGGTGCCTTCGTCGACGACGACGAGGTGCATCGGGTGGTCGAGGATTGGAAGCGGCGCGGCGAGCCGGAGTATATCGACGAGATCCTCTCCGGCGGCGTCTCCGCCGAGGCGCTGGTCGGGCTGGAGGCCGACGGCGGCGGTGACGACGGCGCCGAACAGGATGCCCTCTATGACGAGGCGGTGGCCTTCGTTACCGAGAGTCGTCGGGCCTCCATTTCGGCGGTGCAGCGCCGTTTCAAGATCGGCTACAACCGGGCCGCGCGGCTGGTCGAGTCCATGGAGATGGCCGGCGTGGTCTCCACCATGGGTACCAACGGCGCGCGTGAGGTGCTGGCCCCGCCGCCGGTTGGGGACTGACGCCTTGCAACCTTGCAGCAATGATGGAAGCCTCGGCCGGGATGCAACCCGCCGGGGTGCCCCGGGTCCGAGTGACAGGATGCCATGATGGACCCGTACAGGGAGAAAGAAATGATGACAGTAAAGAAGACCCTCGCCGCGCTGACCATGACTCTCGCCATGCCGATTTCGGCCCTGGCCAGCGAGGGCGCCGAGCGCCTGGCGGATATTCTCGAGCCTCTCGAGACCTATGTGGCGGACTTCGAGCAGCAGATCCTCGACGGCAGCGGCCAGCGCCTGCAAGAGGCCAGCGGCCGCATGTGGCTGTCGCGTCCCGGGAAGTTCCGCTGGGAGGTGAATGCCCCCTACGAGCAACTGGTGGTCTCCGCAGGTGAGGAGGTCACCCTCTACGACCCGGATCTGGAGCAGGCCACGGTGCAGGCGCTGGATCAGCGTGTGACCCATACTCCGGCACTGCTGCTGTCGGGCAGTGCCGACGAACTGACCGGCAGCTATGACGTCACTCGTCGGCAGCAGGGCAGCAGTGAGACCTTCATCCTGGTGCCCAAGGATCCCGATACGCTATTCGAAGAGCTGCGGATGACCTTTCGCGGAGAGGCGCTGAACCTTCTGCAGATGACCGACAGCACCGGCCAGCGAACCGCCATCGAGTTCGACAATGTGCGCATGAACCAGCCGGTAGACGACAGCCATTTCAACTTCGAGATCCCCGAAGGCACTGACGTGATCCGGGATACGCAATGAAGCGCCAAGCTGAAAGCGCCGAGCTGCCAAGCTGTTCGGAGGCGGGCGGCAGGTGGTGAGGCAATGAATGAGTGCCCCCCGTCGGATTTCAGGTCCGGTGGGCGTTCTTTTGGGCTAGGTTATCCTGCTTGGCCGCTTGGCCGCTTGGCCGCTTGGCCGCTTGGCCGCTTGGCCGCTTGGCCGCTACGCGCCAGCGTCGTCCGCCTCCTTGTCGAGCTGCTCCCGCCAGGCCATGAGCTGGCCGTAGCGCTTCTCCTGGCCGTATTCCGTGGGCGTGTAGAAGCGCTGGCGGGGGATGTCGGTTGGCCAGCAGTCATGGGCGCTTCCGGCCGGGTAGGCGTTAGGTTCCTTGTGCGCGTAGCGATAGCCCTGGCCATGTCCCAGGGATTCCATCAGCTTGGTCGGCGCATTACGCAGATAGCTCGGCACCTCCAGCTGCGGCTGCTGCGCCACGAAGGCCTTGGCCTGCTTCCAGGCCTGGTCGATGGCGTTGCTCTTGGGCGCCACGGCGAGATGGATAGCGGCGTGGGCGATAGCGCGCTGGCCCTCGTAGTCGCCCAGGCGCAGATAGGCGTCCCAGGCGGCCATCACCAGGGGCAGGGCGCGCGGGTCGGTATTGCCCACGTCTTCCGAGGCGATGGCCGCTAGGCGACGGATCACGTCCAGCGGGTCGCCACCTCCCTGCAGGAAGCGGGCGATGTAGAGGAGGGCGGCGTCCGTCCGCGAGGAGCGTACCGACTTGTGGATCGCCGAGAGCAGGTCGTAGAAGTGGTCGCCCTGCTTGTCGAAGGCGCTGGCCTGGTGGCCAATGACGTCTTCCAGTGCCTGGCGAGGCAGTCGCTCGCCATCGCCCTTGGCCACGGTAAAGTCACAGGCAGTTTCCAGCAGGCCCAGGGCGCGGCGGGCATCGCCGGCGGCGGCCCGGGCCAGCAATTCCAGCACCCCCTCGTCGGCGCGGATATGTCGAGCTCCCAGGCCACGCGCCTCGTCGGCCAGTGCCCGTCGCATTACCTCCACGAGTTCTTCCTCGGAGAGCGACTTGAGCACGTGCACCCGTGCCCGGGAAAGCAGCGCCGAATTGACCTCGAAGGAGGGGTTCTCCGTCGTGGCGCCGATCAGCGTCAGCAGCCCCGATTCCACGTGGGGCAGCAGGGCGTCCTGCTGGCTCTTGTTGAGACGGTGGATCTCGTCGAGGAACAGCAGGGTGGGACGCTCGCGGGCCTGCATGTCGCGGGCGCGATCGACGGCGGCACGGATTTCCTTTACACCGGCCATCACCGCCGAAAGGTTTTCCAGATGCGCACCGGATACCTCGGCGAGGATCTCGGCCAGAGTCGTCTTGCCGGTCCCCGGGGGTCCCCAGAGGATCATGGAGCGCACCACGCCGCTTTCGGCCATGCGCGCCAGTGGCTTGCCAGGGCCGACCAGCGCCTGTTGCCCCACATAGTCCGCGAGCCGGCGTGGGCGCATCCGGAAGGCGAGCGGGGCGGAATCATCGGGCGTGTTGCGCTGGAAGAGATCCATTTCTGACTCCTTGGCTCACGCCTGATAGAGTGGTTGTGGCGCTGCAGGCAATAGGACCTTGGGTGACAGGCGGAATTCTTCCCGAGAGTCTAGCCTGAGACAGGCCTGCCTTGCCTGAGATGTCACGCCTCGCTGAACCCCACTTGCCGTAACGAAACTAATGAGACAGCCTTCTGCTGAAAAATCGCAACAGAGGAGACTCCCGTCATGCCCATGCTGAAACAGTTGCGCCAGGATCATGCCAACATGGCGCGCATGTTGCACGTCCTGCAGCTCAAGCAGAAGTCCTTGGCCGCTGGCGAGCGTCCCAACTTCCAGCTGGTTAGAGAAGTCGTCGACTACATTCTCGACTATCAGGAAGGCTTCACGCAGCCTCTTGAAAAGGTTTGCACCGAGCGCCTCAAGGAACTGGATCCTTCGAGTGTCGAGGTCACGGAGCGCCTATCCAAGGATTATCGTGCGCTGCAGTCGCGGCTCAAGCAGCTGTCCAACGACCTCGACATGATCCTGATGGATGCCGTGGTGCCCATGGATCGTTTTGCCGAAGACCTCAAGGCCTATCTCGAAGCCCACCGGGCCTACCTGAGAGACGAGCGTGAGCTGCTGTTCCCGCTGATCCGTGAGAACTTCAACGATCAGGACCTCGACGCGCTCGCCGCAGCGCTGCCCGAGGGAGCCCAGGCTCAGATGGAACGGCTGCAGGAAGCTTACCCCGAGCTTTATGCCGAACTGCGTGATGCCCCCGAACCGCTGACCTGACCGCAACACCTTCGATATCGGGGTGGCGCTTCGGCTCGGTCCCGGGTCTAGGGTAGAATGGCCGGCCTTCTGAGCGGCTAACTCCTCGTCATGTGCCATCTGTCCCGATTTCCCACCCTATCCACCTGCCCATGTCACCCGTCCCTGCGGTGTCGGGAGAAAGGCTGATGGCGGGTCCGATCCTGATCTTCGATTCCGGTGTCGGCGGGCTGTCGGTAGTCCAGGCGTTGCGCCGGCGCCTTCCCGAGGCCGCCTTGGCCTATGCCTGCGATAACGCCATGCTGCCCTATGGTCAGCGCGAGGATGCCTGGCTGGTGCAGCGGATCCGGGCCGTCTGCCAGGCCGCCGTGGCGGCCAGCGGCTGCAGCGCTCTGGTGGTGGCCTGCAACACCGCCAGCACCCTGGTGCTGGATACGTTGCGCGAGTGTCTGGCAATCCCCGTGGTCGGTACCGTGCCGGCCATCAAGCCGGCTGCCCAGATGAGCCTTACGCGCCATCTCGGGTTGCTGGCGACTAGTGCCACCGTGTCGCGTCCCTATACCCTGCAACTGATCCACGATTTCGCCGCCGACTGCTGGGTGACGCGCCTCGCTGCGGATGCCCTGGTCGCCGAGGCGGAGCGCCTGGTGGCCGGAGGGCTTCCCGACCGGGCGATACTACGCCAGGCCCTCGCCCCGCTGTGGGACGATCCCGAACTGGATACCGTGGTGCTCGGCTGTACTCACTTTCCGCTGCTGAGTCCATGGCTGGTTGATGCGGCGCCGCGGCGGGTGACCTGGATCGATTCCGGCGAGGCCATTGCCCGCAGAGTAGCCCAGGTAGTGACGGCTCCCGACGCTCGTCAGGGCGACGAACCGAGTTTCGTCACCGCACCCGACAAGCGCCTGAGCAGGGGGCTGGCTACCTTCGGTTTTGCCTCCCCGAGGCTGCTGCATCCGGCCTGAGCCGACCCCGAGTCCTGGCATCGCCGCTTTCTCCCCTTTATCTCCTTTCAATCTTGCCATCTTCAATCACAGGAGCCGCCGTGGCCATTCCCGTCGTCGATCCCGCCCGCTATGACCAGCAGCTCGAGGCCAAGCGCGAGCGCATCATTCGTGACTTCGCGCGCTTCGTACCGCCGGCGCTCGAGGTATTTCCCTCGCCGTCGAGTCATTACCGCCAGCGCTGCGAATTCCGCCTCTGGCATGAGGGGGATGATCTCTTCTATGCCATGTTCGAAATGCAGGGGTCCGAGGTCGATCCCGAGAATCCGCAACGCAAGACGGTGGTCCGCCTGGACAACTACCCGGTGGCCAGCCGGCAGATCAACGAGCTCATGCCGCGTCTGCTCGATGCCATCCGCGACAACGATCTGCTGCGCCGCCGGCTCTTCCAGGTGGAGTTCCTCACCACTCTCTCAGGCGAGGCGCTGGTCACTCTGATCTACCATCGTCGGCTCGACGAGGTATGGGAGGCCGAAGCCCGCGCCCTGCAGCAGGCGCTGGGCATCATGGTCATTGGCCGCGCCCGCAAGCAACGCCTGGTACTGTCGCGTGACCACGTATGGGAGCGCCTCCAGGTGGATGGCGAGACGCTGGTCTACCAGCAGGTGGAGAACAGCTTCACCCAGCCCAATGCCGAGATCTGTCGCTCGATGCTGGCCTGGGCCCGGGACGTCACCCGAGGCAGCCAGGACGGCGATCTGGTGGAACTCTACTGCGGCAACGGTAACTTCACCGTGGCGCTGGCCGGCAATTTCCGGAGAGTGCTGGCCACCGAGATCTCGCGGACCTCGGTAGCCAGTGCCCGGGTCAACCTGGAGGCAAACGGCATCGGCAACGCCGAGGTGGGTCGCATGTCCGCCGAGGAGTTCTCCCAGGCCCTGAAGGGCGAGAAGGGCGGGCGTCGGGTAGCCGAGATGGCCCTCGAGGATTACGCCTTCTCCACGGTGCTGGTCGACCCGCCTCGGGCGGGACTCGATGAGGAGAGTTGTCGCCAACTCAGCGACTACGCGCGTATCGTCTATATTTCATGTAACCCCGAGACCCTGGCCGACAACCTCGAGACGCTGACCCGCACCCACCACATCCGGCGTTTCGCGCTCTTCGATCAGTTTCCCTGGACGCACCACTGTGAATGTGGGGTCCTGCTGGAACGTCGTGACTGACGCGTCACTGGCTGACGTGGCCGACTCGATGTCAAGCAGCGATGCGCAACCGACATGCTCCATGAGCAAAGGGGCATCGGGCTAGGGTGGACTCGGGAAGTGACGTAAGCTGGAAGGCGATGCGGCCAGGAGGCCGCCACGTCAAGTTCTCCCGGCCGCATGCGGCGGCCGCTGGTAGCCGAGGTGATGGATGCAACACGTCGCACACGAGGAAACTCGTCAGGATCTGCTCAAGCAACTCGAGGAGCGGCTGAAAAGCCGTCTGGACGAGGACAAGGCCGCCCAGGTCGGTGCCTTCGCCCACCACTTCTATGCCACGGTACCGCTCGATGATCTGGCCGACCGCCGGCTCGACGACATCTATGGCGCCACCCTCTCCGTATGGCACTTCCTGCAGCAATTCGACCCCGCCGACCCCAAGGTGCGGGTATTCAACCCCGACTTCGAGCAGCATGGCTGGCAGTCCACGCACACCTTCATCGCCGTACTACATGAGGACATGCCCTTCCTGGTCGACTCGGTGCGTATCGAGCTCAATCGGCGTAGCATGACGGTTCATGCCATCCACAATGCCGTGCTGGCCACGGAGCGTGACAGTCAGCACCGGCTCAAGCGGGTCACGTCGACCCATCAGGACGATGCACCTGAGGCCCGGGAGTCGCTGATCGTCATCGAGGTCGACCGTCACTCGGATTCGGCGCTGCTCGAGGAGATAGAGGCTAGCCTGCAAGACGTGCTGGGCGACGTGCGCATCGCGGTGGCCGATTTCGAGCCGATGCGTGAAGAGGCTCGTGCAGCGCTTGCCGAGCTCAAGGCTTCACGCCCGGAGCAGGTCGATGCCGAGGACCACGAGGAAGCCATCGCCTTCGTCGAATGGCTGCTCCATGACAACTTTACCTTTCTCGGTTATGACGAATATGTCGTCCACGAGGACGGGGGACGACAGCGCCTGGATCGCGTCGACAAGAGTGTGCTGGGCGTGTTCCGTCTCGACCAGCCGCGCTATAGCGAGCGCATCCGTACCGACCAGGGGGTCGAGGGTGACCACTACGTGCTGGTGCCCGAGTTGTTGTCGTTTGCCAAGAGCGCCCACCATGCGCGGATCCATCGCCCTACCTATCCGGATTACATCTCGATCGACCGCTATGACGACCAGGGGCGGGTGATCGGTGAGCGTCGCTTCCTCGGCCTATTCACCGCCACCGTCTACAACGAGTCGCCGCGCAACGTGCCGATCCTTCGCCGCAAGATCAAGACGGTGATGGACAACTCCGGCTTCAATCCCAAGGGCCACAACGGCAAGCACTTGCTGCATATCCTCGAGGTCTATCCCCGCGACGACCTCTTCCAGATCGATACCGATGAACTTACTCAGACGGCCCTGGGTATCCTCGACATGCGCGAGCGGCGTCGGGTGCGGCTGTTCATCCGCGAGGACCGCTCCGGCAAGTTCTACTCCTGCCTGGCCTTCGTGCCACGCGATGTCTTCTCCACCGAGCTGCGCCTGCGCATCCAGAACATGCTGTGCGAGGAGCTCGATGCTCACTTCGGTGACTTCAATACGTACCTCTCGGAATCGGTGCTGGCCCGCATCCAGTTCATCCTGCGTTTCAAGGGGGATCAGCCGGCGGACTACGACCTGCGACGTCTGGAAGCCAAGCTGGCGACGCTGGCCCGCAACTGGCGTGACGACCTTCAGGTCGCTGCCATCGAAGGATTCGGCGAGGAGCAGGCCAACCTGCTGATGGACCGCTTCCGCGATGCCTTTCCCGCCAGCTATCGCGACGATTTCTCTGCACGTACCGCGGTCTACGACCTGCAACACATCAGCGAGCTGGATGACGGCTGGCCGTTGTCGCTGTCCCTTTACCGCCTGGTCGAGGAGGAGGGCAGCGGGGTCAATCTCAAGCTGTTCCACCGTGACCAGCCCATCCCGCTCTCCGACGTGCTGCCGATGATGGAAAACCTGGGGCTTCGGGTAATCGGCGAGCGCCCCTACGAGCTTCAGGCGACCGACGGTAGCTACTGGATCCATGACTTCGACCTGGAGCATCACACCAGCACCGAGGTCAACCTGCAGGAGATGCGTGGGCCCTTCGTCGAGGCCTTTCAGCGCATCTGGAACAGGGAAGCCGACAACGACCCCTTCAATCGGCTGATCATCGGGGCCAACCTGGACTGGCGCGAGGTGGCGATGCTGCGTGGCTATGCCCGCTACCTTAAGCAGATTCGCTTCGGCGTCTCCCAGGACTATATGGCCACCACCCTGGTCAACCATCCGGAAATCGCACGCGAACTGGTGACGCTCTTCGAACTCCGCTTCGATCCCGCCGAACGCCCGCCGGAAGGCGAGATCGAGGCCTGTACGGCGCGCATCATCCGGCTGCTCGACGATGTTGCCAGCCTCAATGATGACCAGTTGCTGCGCCGCTACGTGGAGCTGATCCAGGCGACACAGCGCACCAACTATTACCAGCCGGGGGCTGATGGTCGGCACAAGGATTACATCTCCTTCAAGTTGCAGCCTTCCCGTGTCACTGGCATGCCCAGGCCGCGGCCGGCCTACGAGATCTTCGTTTGTTCACCACGAGTAGAGGGGGTGCATCTGCGCGGTGGCAAGGTTGCGCGAGGCGGGTTGCGCTGGTCCGACCGTTTCGAGGACTTCCGTACCGAGGTGCTCGGCCTGGTCAAGGCGCAGCAGGTCAAGAACGCGGTGATCGTGCCGGTGGGTGCCAAGGGTGGCTTCGTGTGCAAGCGCCTTCCCGAGGGTGGTGACCGCGATGCCATTCAGCAGGAGGGTATCGCCTGCTACAAGATCTTCATCCGCGCCCTGCTCGACGTCACCGACAACCGTGTGGGGGGCGAGATCGTGCCACCCCGGGATGTGGTGCGCCATGACGACGACGACGCCTATTTGGTAGTCGCCGCCGACAAGGGCACCGCGACCTTTTCCGACATCGCCAACGAGATCTCTCTCGAGTACGGCCACTGGCTGGGCGATGCCTTTGCCTCGGGCGGGGCCAATGGCTACGACCACAAGAAGATGGGTATCACCGCCAAGGGGGCCTGGGAGTCGGTCAAGCGCCACTTCCGCGGCCTGGGGCTGAACACCCAGCAGGACGAGTTCACGGTGCTCGGTATCGGTGATATGGCGGGTGACGTCTTTGGCAACGGCATGCTGCTCTCCGACAAGATCCGCCTGGTGGGGGCCTTCAACCACCTGCATATCTTCATCGACCCGACCCCGGACGTGGCGGCGAGCTTCGACGAGCGCCAGCGTCTGTTCGACCTGCCGCGCTCGAGCTGGGAGGACTACGACACCGGCCTGATCTCGGAGGGTGGCGGAGTGTTCAAGCGCTCGGCCAAGACCATCCCCATCTCCAAGCAGATGAAATCGCTGTTCGATATCAAGGAGGACAAGCTCTCTCCCAACGAACTGATCCGCGCCATGCTCAAGTCACGGGTCGACCTGTTGTGGAACGGCGGTATCGGCACCTACGTGAAGAGCAGCGAGGAGACTGACGCCCAGGTGGGTGACAAGGCCAACGATAGCCTGCGGATCGATGGCCGCGAACTGCAGTGTCGTGTTATCGGCGAGGGCGGCAACCTCGGCTTCACCCAGCGCGGGCGCATGGAAGCGGCCGCACGGGGCGTCCGCGTCACCACCGACTTCATCGACAACGCCGGCGGGGTCAACTGCTCAGACCATGAGGTCAACATCAAGATCCTCATCGACGAGGTGGTCAAGCGTGGCGACATGACCGAAAAGCAGCGTAACAAGCTGCTTGCCGACATGACCGGCGAAGTCTCAGACCTCGTGCTGCTGGACAACTATCGCCAGACCCAGGCACTGGATCTCGCCGAGCTTCTCTCTCGTCAGGGCATCGGCCCCTTCCGGCGCTTCATCAGCGAACTGGAGGCGGTCGGCCAGATCGACCGCGAACTGGAGTTCCTGCCCGATGACGAGGTGCTCAAGGAGCGTGCCGCCAACGAACAGGGGATGCTGTTGCCGGAGCTCTCGGTGCTGATCTCCTACGCCAAGAGCACCCTCAAGGGCGACCTGATCACCTCGGACGTGCCCGACGACCCAATCATCGTCAAGTTCGTCGAGCGTATCTTCCCCGCGGTGCTGGTCGAGCGCTACAAGGAGGAGATGTACGATCACCGGCTGAAGCGCGAGATCGTCGCCACCCAGGTGGCCAACGACCTGGTCGACCATATGGGCATCGTCTTCGTGCGCCGGCTGATCGATTCCACCGGCGCCGACCGTGCCACCATCGCCCGAGCCTACGTGGTGGCGCGTGACAGCTTCCAGTTGCCACGCCTCTGGGAGCAGGTCGAGGCGCTGGATAACCAGGTGCCGAGTGCGGTGCAGTACAGCGTGATGCTCGACCTGATGCGTATGCTGCGCCGTGCTACCCGCTGGTTCCTGCGAAACCGCACCGGCATGAGCACCCGGGATGCCATCGATTTCTTCGCTCCACGCCTTGCAGAACTGCAAGAGAATATCGGCGAGCGCCTGCGTGGCGAGGAGCACGACGCCTGGGAGGCCCGTCGCAACGAGCTCACGGAGGCCGGTCTGCCGGAGTCGCTGGCCGCCACCGTGGCGGCCGCCGGGAGCCTCTATGCGGCTCTCGGCATCATCCAGACGGCTCGCCAGACCAACGAGGAACCCCAGCGCGTGGCCGAGGTGTACTACGGAATCGGCGATCGCCTGGAGCTGCCGTGGATGATCCAGCAGATCACCGAGCTCAAGGTGCGAGACAGCTGGCAGGCTCAGGCACGCGAGACCTTCCGTGACGACATCGATCGCCAGCAGCTGGCGCTGACCACCAGCGTGCTGGGCATGGAGGACGGACCGAGTGACTCCGCGGAGCGGGTGGAGCAGTGGCTCTCGCTCCACGAGGGCATGCACCGGCGCTGGTGCCGCTTGCTCGAGGAAGTCGGCAGTGGCAGCCATGGCGGCTTCCCGCTCTTTGCGGTAGCTGTGCGCGAGCTGGTCGATCTGGCCGAGAGCAACCGCGAAACCTGATCGGTTGGCGTGGTGCCCATGGTCAAGTAACACGAACCCCCGCCATCGGCGGGGGTTCGTGTTGCTGGAGCGGGTGTCAGGCGACTGGTGAGGCAGCGGTCACAGCAGGAACAGCGTGGCCAGTCCCAGGAAGGCCATGAATCCTACCACATCGGTCACCGTGGTTAGGATCACCGATCCCGAGAGCGCGGGATCGATGCCCGAGCGCTTTAGCATCAACGGGATGATGATACCGGCGACGCCGGCGGCCAGCATGTTGATCACCAGGGCGGTGGCGATGATGATGCCGATGCCGATGCTGCCGAACCAGAGCACCGCAAGCACGGCAACCACCAGCGACCAGAGCACACCGTTGAGGGCGGCGATGCCGATCTCCTTGCGCAGCAGCCAGCTGCTGTTGGTGCGACTGATCTGGCCCAGGGCAAGGCCGCGGATCGCCAGGGTGAGGGTCTGGCTGCCGGCGATGCCGCCCATGCTGGCAACGATGGGCATCAGCACCGCGAGGGCCACGATCTTGTCCAGGGCATCCTCGAAGCGGCCGATCACCCAGGCGGCCAGGAAGGCGGTGAGCAGGTTGATGCCCAGCCACACGGCGCGTCGCTTGGCGCTGGGCATCACCGGCGCGAAGAGGTCCTCTTCCTCGTCCAGACCGGCCATGTTCATCAGTGCTTGTTCGGAATTCTCGCGGATCACGTCGACGATGTCGTCGATGACGATGCGCCCGAGCAGCAGGCCGGCCTCATCGACCACCGGTGCGGAGACCAAGTCGTGAGTCTGGAAGAGAGTGGCTACCTCACGGGAATGCATGGTCACCTGGATGCCGTCCACCTCATCATCCATCAGATCGGCAACGGCCATCTCGGGGTCGTTTGACACCAGGCGGGCCAGCGGCAGCACCCCCACGAAGAAGCCATTACGGTCGACCACCATCAGCGAATGGGTGTTGTCGGGTACCGTCTCCTTCCAGCGCAGGAATCGCCTGACCGTCTCCAGGCTGACGTCGGCGCGCACGGCGATGGTATCGGTGCGCATCAGGCGACCGGCACTGTCCTCCTCGAACGAGAGGGTCTCCTGTAGCCGGTTGCGCTGCAGTTCGTCCATCGAGCGCAGCATGTCCTCGGCTACCTGCTGGGGCAGGTCCTCGAAGATCTCGGCGAGGTCCGTGGTGTCGAGACTGGACGTGGCGGCAACGATCTCGGCATGGTCCATGTCATCGAGCAGGGTGCTGCGCACCTCGTCGTGCACGTGCAACAGGACCTCACCGTCGACCTCGCCCGGTACCCGTTCCCACAGCTGGATGCGCGCTGCCGGTGGCAGAGACTCAAGCAGCAGGGCGATCTCCGCAGGTTCCAGGTCGCCCAGCACATCGTCGACGGCATCGAACTGCTCGTCACTCAGCGCCCGGTGGATGCGCGAGAGGCGGTCCTCGAGGGTTTCGGTGGTATCGGCCATATGGGTCTCCCTGGCTTCGGCTGCACGGCCCAATCGGCCGTGATCCTAACGACGTTGCCTACAGTAGACCACAGAACGGCTCCCGCCTGTCGCCATGGGGCTCCTCATCAGCGGTTGCCAGGTGGCTCGACGCCGTCGTTTCCCACCCGCGGCACTGCTATACTATCGCGCCCCATCGCCATCCTCGTCCGGAGTCGCCATGTATTCGCTCGCCCGTTCGCTGCTGTTTCGCCTGGACGCCGAGACCGCCCACGGGGTTGCCCTGAGGGGGCTCGACCTGGCCGGTCATCTGGGCCTGGCGGAGCGATTCGGCGGGCGGGTCGATGATCCGGTAGAGCTCATGGGGTTGCACTTCCCCAACCGAGTGGGCCTGGCCGCCGGGCTCGACAAGAATGCCGACCATCTCGATGCCCTGGGTGCACTGGGCTTTGGCTTCGTCGAGGTAGGCACCGTGACGCCCCGGCCTCAGGACGGTAATCCGCGGCCACGGTTGTTCCGCCTGCCCGACGCCGGTGCCATCATCAATCGCATGGGCTTCAACAACGCCGGGGTGGATCACCTTGTCGCCCGGGTTAGGGCGAGCCACTATGACGGCGTGATCGGCATCAACATCGGCAAGAATCTCAGCACACCGGTCGAGCAGGCGGTGGATGATTACCTGACCTGCTTGCGCCAGGTTCATGGCCATGCGCACTACATCACGGTGAACATCTCCTCGCCGAATACGCCGGGGCTGCGCAACCTGCAGTTCGGGGAGCACTTGGATTCGCTGCTCGGTGCCCTGCGCGACGAGGGAAACCGGCTCGATCGGGAGACAGGTCGCCGTGTGCCCCTGGCGGTGAAGATTGCCCCGGACATGGACCCCGAGGAGGTCGGGCTGGTGGCGCGCAGCCTCGAGGCCAATGCCATCGACGCGGTGATCGCCACTAACACCACGGTCTCCCGGGAGGCGGTGGCGGGGCTCGAGCATGCCGACGAGCAAGGGGGGCTCTCCGGGCGGCCGGTCTTCGAGCCGTCGAATACGGTGATCCGCGAACTGCGTCGCCGGCTTTCCGATATGCCGATCATCGGCGTAGGCGGCATCGACAGCGGCGAGGCAGCGGTGGCCAAGGTGGCGGCCGGTGCCGATCTGGTACAGCTCTATTCGGGTTTCATCTATCGCGGGCCGGGGCTGGTGGGGGAGTGTGCCCGGACATTGCAGGCCCGTTTCGCCGGCAAGTGAGGGTCCGGTGGGCGGCTACTAAAAAGCCCACGGCATGGCCGTGGGCTTGATATGTTCGTCAACACCTCTGACGATGGGTCACTGACTCGGACTATGTGGAAGTCACATCACCATGGGGTTCTTGTGAATGCCGGAGACTCCCGTCATGCCGGACCATTGATCCCCACGACCTTCACGCCAACCGCTCATCCAGTACTCGCGTAGATTGATATCCTGACTTGGACAGTCATCGCGGGAACGACCCGAGAGACCCGCCTTGTACCCATGAACATAGGCACGCTGGAAGCGATCACGTTTCTGTCGTTTCATTGGACTACCTCTTGATGAAGGTACCGATGAGAACCCAGCATATCGATGCCGGATTCATGTTGCCCGGGCGACATCGGTCTCTGCGGCAACTTCGTGCTGCACGACGACTCGAGGCCCGCTGACAGGAACGCATGCGTCATTCAGTAGCTACTCTCTCATTGATAGCCCAGGATGACGGCGATTGTCGACCGATGATTTGTAACAAGGCGTTCACTTGTCCTTCACGCCTTCACTCCGGCCAGGCACCGCGCCGATGGAACCTTCATGACTGACCTGCACTCCCCTGATTCACTGGATTTTTTGGCAACCTGCCCGCGGGGCCTCGAGCTGCTGCTGGCCGACGAGCTTGCCGCCTTGGGTGCCGTGCCCGGCAAGACCACGGTGGCCGGGGTTCACCTTCGCGCGAGCCTCGAGGGCGCTTACCGCATCTGCCTCTGGTCGCGCCTGGCCAATCGGCTGGTACTCTGCCTGGCGCAAGAGGAGGGCATCGAAACTCCCGAGTCGCTGCGTGCTGCTTCCGCGGCCATCGACTGGCGGCTCCACCTCGAATCGGGTGCGACCCTGGCAGTGGACTTCCATGGTCGTTCCGAGGCGATCCGCCACACCCGCTTCGGTGCCCAGACCGTTAAGGACGGCGTGGTGGATCGCCTCCATGCCGAGGGGCGGCCGCGTCCCGACGTCGATACCGACCAGCCGGACCTTCGCCTCTATGCCCATCTTCACCGCGGGCGGTTGATCTTGGGTGTGGATCTCTCGGGTGACAGTCTCCATCGCCGTGGCTATCGTCGCGACGTGGGTCATGCGCCGCTTAAGGAGAACCTGGCCGCCGCCTTGCTGGTGCGTGCCGGCTGGTCGGCGCTGGCCCGGGAGGGGGCGCCGTTGGTCGATCCGCTATGCGGTGCCGGCACCCTGCTGATCGAGGCCGCGATGATGGCTGCCGACATCGCGCCGGGCCTAGCCAGGGAGCGCTTCGGCTTCCACGGCTGGGCCGGTCATGACGAGCGCTGCTGGCGAGAACTGCGGCGTGAGGCCGAGGCGCGGGCCAGCATCGGTCGCAAGCGCTGCCGCTCGCCGCTGTTCGGCTTCGACGAGAGCCCCCCGGCGCTGGCCGCGGCGAAGGCCAACGCCATGCGTGCCGGTGTGCCGGCGTTGATCGAACTCGAAGGTGCCTCCCTGGCCGGGCTCGAACGTCCCGAGGGACTGCCCGACACGCCCCGCGGCCTGGTGATGACCAATCCGCCCTACGGCGAGCGCCTCGGTGAGCTTCCTGAACTGATACGGCTCTATGGCCAGCTCGGCGAGAGGGTCAAGAGGGCTTTCCCGGGCTGGCAGCTAGCGGTATTCACCGCCAACCCGGACCTCGGGCATCGCATCGGGCTGCGCGCCCACAAGCAGTACTCGCTACGCAACGGCCCCCTGGAGGCCAAGCTGCTGTTAATGGCCATTCCCGACGAAGACGTTTCGCCGTCCGTAAAGGCCACGTCCGCACGCTCGGAGGGGGCGCAGATGTTCGCCAACCGCCTGGAGAAGAACCGTCGGCGGCTGAAGAAGTGGCTCAAGAAGAGCGGCGAGAGTTGCTACCGTCTCTACGATGCCGACATGCCCGAGTATGCCCTGGCTATCGACATTTACGGCGACCGGGTGCACGTGCAGGAGTATGCCCCGCCCAGGTCCATCGATGCCGCCCAGGCCCAGAAGCGGCTGTTCGAGGCGCTGGGGGTGATCCCTGACGTGCTCGATGTCGATCCCGGCAAGGTCGTGGTCAAGCGCCGCGAGCGCCAGAGCGGCAAGGCGCAGTATCGCAAGCAGGCGGCCAGCGGTGAGCGTTTCGAGGTGCAGGAGGGCCGGGCGCGGCTGTGGGTCAACCTGCGCGACTACCTGGACACCGGCCTTTTCCTCGACCATCGCCCGGTGCGCCGCATGCTCGGTGAAATGGCCCCGGGCAAGCGTTTCCTCAACCTCTTCTGCTACACCGGCGCGGCCACGGTGCAGGCGGCCCTGGGAGCAGGGGAGCAGGGCGGGGCCAGTGAGAGCGTCAGTGTCGACCTTTCCAATACCTACCTGGAGTGGGCTCGGGACAACTTCGCCCTCAACCGGCTCGATCCGGCACGCCATCGGCTGGTTCGCGACGACTGCCTGCGCTGGCTGGAGACCGCCGGTGGCGAGTTCGACCTGATCTTCCTTGATCCGCCGACCTTCTCCAATTCCAAGAAGATGACCGATACCCTGGACGTCCAGCGAGACCATGGCCGGCTGGTGCACCTGACCATGGCACGGCTGGCGCCGGGGGGTACCCTGGTGTTCTCCAACAACCAGCGGCGCTTCACGTTGGATGCGGACCTCACCGAGCAGTTCCGGGTGGAGGACATCTCGTCGCGGACCTTCGATCCGGATTTCGTTCGCAAGCCCGACCTTCACCACGTTTTCCTGATTCGCCACCCGGAGGGCTTATGAGTCTTCAAGGGAAAGACGCATGATCCGGCTGAGGCTCTATACCACCCTGGGCTGCCATCTCTGCGAGCAGCTCGAGGCCCTGTTGGCGACCCTTTGCCATGAGCGGTACCGCCTGGAGAGGGTCGAGATCAGCGACGATGAGGCCCTGGTCGCACGTTACGGAATGCGCATCCCGGTCCTGGTCGACGAGGCGGGGGTCGAGCTGGATCGTGGTATGGAGCCTGAGCGGCTGGTCGCCTGGTTGGCATCACGGGGCTGGCTGGACGAGGCGGCCTGGGAGATGCTGCGACGCCAGCTGGCCGGCGAAGGCGAGCCACGTGAGGCGAAGGGCGCCGTGATGCGTGGCGGGCGGCGTTATCTGGGATGACCCGGCTTCGCCGGGTAGCGACAAGCCACAAGGCGCAAGCGACAAGGAAAACTCTTGCCTGTAGCTAGGCTAGCCGCATACTGCCTTGCAGCTTGCAGCTTGCAGCTTGCAGCTTGCAGCTTGCAGCTTGCAGCTTGCAGCTTGCAGCTTGCAGCTTGCAGCTTACGGCTCCAGCAGCGACAGCTGGCTGACGGCATCGCGCCCCTCGGTGCTCTCGTCCTCCACCTCCAGTACCTTGCGAAAGCCCCGGGAAGCCAGAATGGTGGTCTCATCGGCCAGCCACATCATCGCCTGGTCCTGGTCATCGGCCAGGCGATGCTTCAGCCCGCCGAACTGGGTGCCGATCTGCCCCCAGGCACGGCTGAAGATCCAGTCGCTGAACATGTCCTGATGGACATGTACCAGCACATAGTCATGGTCGGTTTCCCAGCGAACGATCACGGTAGCTCCCGAGGTGAAGGACGCCACAGGCCAGCGGCGCACGAATGGCATTTGGCGGTATTGTAAGGGCTTGGGCACACTGGACAAGTCGCATCATCCGCAAGTAGGAGTTAGCCATGAGAATCGTCGTCGACGCCAATGTGCCCGCCGCCCAGACGTGCTTCGGGGAACTGGGGGAGGTGGTCCGCCTGCCGGGGCGCGAGATCGATGCTGCCGCGCTTCGCGAGGTCGACGCTCTGGTGGTGCGCTCCATCACTCGCGTCGACGAGGCCTTGCTGGCCGAAGCCTCACGATTGCGCTTCGTCGGGACCTGCACTATCGGCACCGACCACGTGGACGAACATGTCCTGGCCGAGCGCGGTATCGCCTTCGCCAGCGCCCCCGGTTGCAACGCCGAAGCAGTAGTGGAATACGTGCTGGGCAGCCTGGCGACCCTGGCCGAACGCCAGGACTGGCAGCTGGCCGATCGCCGCGTGGGCATCGTCGGCGTTGGCAACGTGGGCGGGCGGCTTCTCGATCGCCTCTCGGCGATGAACATCGACTGCCTGGCCTGCGACCCACCCCGCGTGGAAGCGGAAGGCTTCGAGGAGGAGGGATTGCCAGGCTTCGTGGACCTGGAGTCGCTGATCGACGAATGCGACGTGCTCTGCCTGCATACCCCGCTGGTGACCGAAGGGCCCCACACAACGCGACACCTGCTCGACGCCCAGCGCATCGCGGCCTTGGCCCCTGGCTGTGTGCTACTCAACGCCGGTCGTGGCGATTGCGTGGATGGCCAGTCGCTGCGCCAGCGGCTGGCGGGGCAAGGCGATGTTACCGCGGTGCTCGATGTCTGGGAGCACGAGCCCGCCATCGACTCCGGTCTGGCGGATCTCGCTGACATCGCCACGCCACACGTCGCCGGCTACAGCCTGGATGGCAAGCTGTGTGGCACCCACCGAATCTATCGCGCCCTGGCCCAGCATGTCGGCCTGCCCGCGCGCCTGACACTGGCCGATCTCGCTCCCCCGCCCCCGGTCAGGCGTCTCGTCCTGGACGCCGGCCTCGGCGCCGAGGAGGCGCTTCGCCTGTGTTTGCGTGCCGTCTATGACGTACGGCGTGACCACGACAGCCTGCACCGCGAGGCACGCCGCCAGGGCATGGCGAAGGGCTTCGATGCTTGCCGAGCGGCCTACCCGCTGCGCCGTGAGTTCGCGACCCTCGAGATTGCGCTGGGTGAGGAGAGCCGGGAGCTGGCATCATTGTTGGGAGCCGTGGGCTTCCGGGTCGCCACCGGCTGACCCGGTGGGGCCAAACGTCAGCGGACCCGCCAATTGGCGGGTCCGTTGCGTAATGGGAAGGCTCCACTTCTAGCGGTAGGTGGCTTCCTTGAGGGCGCGGATGCGATCGTCGAGGGGCGGGTGACTGGCAAAGAACCGCTCCATCAGCGAACGCGTCTGGCCCTTGGTGATGGCCATGGCCCGCAGGGTATCCGGCATCTGGTCCGGCATCTCGGTCTCGGCCTTGAGGCGGGCCAAGGCGTTGATCATTGCCCCGCTGCCGGCGAGCTGGGCGCCGGCGCTGTCGGCGCGATACTCCCGGAAGCGCGAGAACCAGGCGACGATGGCCGAGGCGATCAGCCCGAAGACGATTTCGGCGACGATCACCACTGCGAAATAGCCCAGGAAGCCCAGGCCGCCTTCTCCATCGCGCCGCAGGAAGCTGTCAACCAGCTGTGCCACAACGCGGGCGAAGAACATCACGAAGGTGTTGAGCACGCCCTGGATCAGCGCCAGGGTGACCATGTCGCCGTTGGCGACGTGGCCGATCTCGTGGGCCAGCACCGCACGCACCTCCTCGGGGCGCATGCGGTTGAGCAGGCCGGCGGAGACCGCGACCAGGGCGTCGTCCTTTTTCCAGCCGGTGGCGAAGGCATTGGACTGCTGGGCTGGAAAGATCCCCACTTCCGGCGTCTTGATGCCGGCGTCGCGGGCCAGCTCCGCCACGGTATCGACCAGCCATTTCTCGGTGTCGTTCGATGGTTTCTCGATCACCACGGTGCCGGTGCTGCGCTTGGCCATCCACTTGGAGATGAACAGCGAGATCATCGAGCCGGCCATGCCGAAGATGAAGCAGAAGATCAGCAGTCCCGTCATGTTCATGCCGTGGGACTGCAGGTAGGACTCCAGACCCAGCAGGCGCAGGGTGATGCTGGCCACCACGATCACCGCCAGGTTGGTGCCCAGGAAGAGCAGGATTCGCATCATTGTCGGAAATCTCCGGTCGTCGGGAAGGGGGGCCGCGAACCGCGGCGTGCAGAAGCCGTTGCTTAGATACGGTCTTGCCCGCCGGGTTTCAAGCGGCGGGCAGATATAGCTTGCTCAGCTCTACTGGCGGTAGCGCGACAGGAAACGGGCGAAGCGGTCCAGGGCATCCTCGAGCTGATCGGCCCAGGGCAGGGTGACGATGCGCACATGGTCGGGTTCGGGCCAGTTGAAGGCCGTGCCCTGCACCAGCAGGATCTTCTCCTGGAGCAGCAGGTCGAGCACCAGTTGCTGGTCGTCCTTGATGTTGAACACCTTGGGATCGAGCCGCGGGAAGGCGTAGAGGGCCCCCTTGGGTCGGGTACAGCTGACCCCGGGGATGGCATTGAGCTTCTCAACGGTGATGTCGCGCTGGGCGAGCAGGCGCCCGCCGGGCAGGATCAGGTCGTTGATCGACTGGTAGCCGCCCAGTGCGGTCTGGATGGCGTGCTGGGCCGGCACGTTGGCGCACAGTCGCATCGAGGCCAGCATGGTTACCCCCTGGATGAAATCGCCCGCGCGCTGCTTGGCGACGTGGCCCGAGAAGATCATCCAGCCGGAGCGGAAGCCGGCACAGCGGTAGCTCTTGGAGAGCCCGTTCATGGTCACCACCAGCTGGTCCTCGCCGGCCAGTGCCCCGGTGGAGACATGCTCGACCCCGTCGTAGAGGATCTTGTCGTAGATCTCGTCGGAGAACACCACCAGGTCGTGCTCCCGGGCGATCTCCAGCAGCTCGCGCACCACTGCCGGGGGGTAGACGGCCCCGGTGGGGTTGTTGGGATTGATGATCACGATGGCCCGGGTGTGGGCGGTAACCTTGGCTCGGATGTCGTCCATGTCCGGCGCCCAGTCGGCCTGCTCGTCGCACAGGTAGTGCACGGCATGGCCGCCCGAGAGATTGGCCGCCGCGGTCCACAGCGGGTAGTCGGGGGCTGGAATCAGCACCTCATCGCCGTCGTTGAGCAGCGCCTGCATGGCCATCACGATCAGCTCGGAAACGCCGTTACCGATGTAGATATCCTCGATACCGACGCCGGGGATCTCCTTGCGCTGGCACTCCTGCATGATCGCCTTGCGCGCCGAGTAGAGCCCCTTGGAGTCGCAGTAGCCCTGGGCGGTGGGCAGGTTGCGCATCACATCCTGGAGGATCTCCTCCGGCGCCTCGAAGCCGAACGGCGCAGGGTTGCCGATGTTCAGCTTGAGGACGCGCTGGCCTTCCTCTTCCAGCCGCTTGGCGTGCTCGAGCACCGGGCCGCGGATGTCGTAGCAGACGTTCTCGAGCTTGTGCGATTTCCTGATGGGGGGAGTGTCCATGGCATTTCTATCCAGTGTCGTCCAGGAGTCTTGAGCTCCTGGTCTATCGGTCGGGGCTTTTTTTACTCGGCGCTCGTCATCATGTCGAATCGGCGTGCGGCGGATCATGTGGGCTGGTCGGCCGGCAGGCTCTCTTCTTCTGGCGTCGGCTCGGGTGGGATGTCCGCCGGAGTCTCCAGCGTCAACCGGCCCAGCTTGCCGTCCCGCAACTCGTGGAGCAGCACCTCGGCACCGCGGTGCAGGTCGACCTCGCCGCCGGGGCGCAGGCCGCCGCGCTTGCCGGCGATCTCGGTGAGTATCGCATGGCCGTCGAAGCCGGCCAGTGCGAGCAGGTCGATTCGTGCCGGTCCATCGGACTCGACCTGTTCGGCCTCGGGGTGGGGAGCGTACTCGGGCAGGGTCTTGAGCTTGTAGCGGGCCTTGAGGGCCTCGGGGTAGCGCCTGGCCAGTTCGGCGGCGGCGACCACGGCGACCTCCACGTAGTCGATGGCGGTGTCGCGGATGGCGCCGCTGGTGGCCAGCCGATGGGCGCTGGCCTGGTCCTCGATCTTGGGCCACAGCACGCCGGGGGTATCGGTCAACGCTACCCGGCCGCCGATGCGTACCCTCTGCTGGCGCTTGGTCACCGCCGGCTCGTTGCCGGTCTTGGCGATGGTGCGCCCGGCCAGGCCGTTGATCAGGGTCGACTTGCCTACGTTGGGAATGCCCATGACCATCACCCGCACGTCGCGGTCGGCGCGTACCTGGCCAGCCAGGTCGTGGCACAGCTTGGGGATGCGCTTGAGCTCCCGGGCATTGGTGGTGGTCACTGCCAGGGCGCGCATATCGTCCTGGGCGTCGAAGAAATCGACCCATTCCCGGGTACGCTCGGGGTCCGCGAGGTCGGCCCGTGAGAGGACCTTCAACACCGGCTTGTGGCGGGTCAGCTCGGCCAGCATGGGGTTGGCGCTGGAGTAGGGCAGGCGGGCGTCGAGCACCTCGATCACCACGTCGATCTCCGGCAGCGCCTCGAGGATCTGTCGGCGCGCCTTGTTCATGTGTCCCGGGTACCAGCCGAGCATCGAGCCTCTCCTGCATGAGCATAATGAAAACGGCCGCTCATCATAGCAGATGGCAGGCCGTGTCAGGGGAGGGCGTTGACGCGCCGGGACTACTCCCCGGCGTGGAACTGGATCGCCACCGAGTTGATGCAGTAGCGCAGCCCGGTGGTCTCCGGCGGGCCATCGGGGAAGACGTGGCCGAGATGGGCATCGCAGCGCGCACAGGTTACCTCGGTGCGCTGCATGCCTTGGCTGGTATCGGTCTGTTCCGTCACGCAGCCCGGGGTGAAGGGACGGTCGAAGCTCGGCCAGCCGCAGCCGGCATCGAACTTGTGCTCGTTTTCGAACAGCGGGGCGTTACAGCATACGCAGTGGTAGATGCCGTGCTCGTCACTCACGTGGTAGTGGCCGCTGAAGGGCGGTTCGGTACCTTTCTGGCGGGTGACACGGTACTGCTCGGGTGTCAGCTGCTGCTGCCATTCGGCATCGCTCTTCTGAATCTTGCTGCGCATGGCCTCTCTCCTTGTCATGGAGCCGGGTACGGCCCCGGCGCGTTCCCCCCTATTCTGACATCAACACGGGTGGGTGTTTCCAGTCGATGGGCAGCATCGGTCACGAGTTCTCAACGCCGGGCGAGACCCGCTTGACAGCCTTTCGGGTGCTGGGTAATATTCGCCGCACCTCGACGAGCCGAGACATTGCGTCCCATTCGTCTAGTGGTCCAGGACACCGCCCTTTCACGGCGGTAACAGGGGTTCGAACCCCCTATGGGACGCCACTCGACTCATCAGGTACCGGAGTGCGGGAATAGCTCAGTGGTAGAGCATCGCCTTGCCAAGGCGAGGGTCGCGAGTTCGAATCTCGTTTCCCGCTCCAAGCGTGAACAAGCGGTATCGAGCCAAGGCTCGGGTCACGATCCGATGTGACGGCCCAGTCGAATCTCGTTTCCCGCTCCAAGCTTAAATAGCTTATGCGTCCCATTCGTCTAGTGGTCCAGGACACCGCCCTTTCACGGCGGTAACAGGGGTTCGAACCCCCTATGGGACGCCACTCGACTCATCAGGTACCGGAGTGCGGGAATAGCTCAGTGGTAGAGCATCGCCTTGCCAAGGCGAGGGTCGCGAGTTCGAATCTCGTTTCCCGCTCCAAAAATTGAACGCGTTAGCGAGCCAAAGCTCGGGTCACGAGCTGGCACGCGAGTCCGATCGAATCTCGTTTCCCGCTTCATATCCCCCTTATTGTGTCCCATTCGTCTAGTGGCCTAGGACACCGCCCTTTCACGGCGGTAACAGGGGTTCGAACCCCCTATGGGACGCCACCCTTTCGTATCATCTTCGTACCCTCTCTGCTGTTTTCCCGACGCCTCTCTCCGCTTGGCGGCGGCTTGAAGTTCCCCCCTGTCACCCCCATCATTCGTGCTCTTCGCAGAGACTCTTCCTTTCCACTGGATCGCTCATGGCCGAACCGGCACTCTCCATCCGAGGCCTGACCAAGGTCTACGGCAATGGTTTCCATGCCCTGAAGGGCATCGACCTCGATGTCGCCGAGGGTGACTTCTATGCCCTGCTGGGGCCCAACGGCGCCGGCAAGTCGACCACCCTGGGCGTGGTCTGCTCGCTGGTGCAGAAGACTGCTGGCCATGTCTCGATCTTCGGCATCGACATCGACCGTGACTTCGCCCGTGCCAAGTACCATCTCGGCGTGGTGCCCCAGGAATTCAACTTCAACCAGTTCGAGAAGGTCATCGATATCGTGCTGGCCCAGGCAGGTTACTACGGCATGTCGCGGCGCGAGGCGTTGCCCCGCGCCGAGGAGCTGCTGCGCGATCTGGGTCTGTGGGACAAGCGCAACGGCAGCGCGAGGATGCTCTCAGGCGGCATGAAACGGCGCTTGATGATCGCCCGCGCCCTGATGCACCGGCCCAGGCTGCTGATCCTCGACGAGCCCACCGCCGGTGTGGACATCGAACTGCGGCGCAGCATGTGGGCCTACATGCGCCGTATCAATCGCGACGAGGGCACTACCATCATCCTCACCACCCACTACCTGGAGGAGGCCGAGAGCCTCTGTCGCAACGTGGGGATCATCAACCATGGCGAGATCATCCGGAACACCAGCGTGCGTGACCTGCTCGCCGAGCTCGATACCGAGACCTTCCTGCTCGACCTGGCGCACCCTATAGAGGCCACCCCCGAGGTGGTGGACTTCGAGGTGAGTCGGGTCGATGCCGCCCAATTGGCCGTGGTGGTGCGTCGCGGCCAGCGCCTCAACGATGTCTTCGAGGCGCTCAGCGCCCAAGGGCTGCAGGTGATGTCGATGCGCAACCGTGCCAACCGGCTCGAGGAGATGTTCGTCTCCATGGTGGAGCAGGGCAACAGTGACAAGGCGGCTGAAGCGGCGGAGGCGCGCGCATGAACTCGACCCAGATCGCCGTCGCCCTCTGGACCCTGGTGCACAAGGAGATCAAGCGCTTCACGCGGATCTGGCCGCAGACCCTGCTGCCGCCATCGATCACCATGACCATGTACTTCATCATCTTCGGCAACCTGATCGGCTCGCGGATCGGCGAGATGGATGGCTACAGCTACATGGATTTCATCGTTCCCGGGCTGATCATGATGGCGGTGATCACCAACAGCTACTCCAACGTGGCATCATCCTTCTTCTCCAACAAGTTCCAGCGCTCCATCGAGGAGATGATGGTCTCGCCCATGCCCAACTGGGTGATTCTCACCGGCTTCGTGCTGGGCGGCATGGCCCGCGGCCTGGGTGTGGGGCTGATCGTCACCCTGGTGTCGCTGTTCTTCACCCGGATCGAGGTGGCGCATCCGCTGCTGACGGTCTTCGTGGTGGTGCTCACCGCGGCGCTGTTCGCCATCGGCGGCTTCATCAACGCCCTGTTGGGCAAGAAGTTCGACGACATCTCGATCGTGCCAACCTTCGTGCTCACGCCGCTGACCTACCTCGGCGGGGTCTTCTATTCCATCTCGCTGCTGCCGGCCTTCTGGCAGGGCGTGTCGATGCTCAACCCCATCCTCTACATGGTCAATGTCTTCCGCTACGGTTTCCTAGGGGTCTCCGACATCCCCGTCGGCTGGGCACTGGCAGCCATTCTCGCTTTCATCACCATGCTCTTCGGTATGGCCCTTTGGATGCTGGAACGCGGCAAGGGCATCAGGAGCTGACATGACCCATCACCGACCCGACACCCTCGAGCATGCGCCCCTGGGGCGGCAATCCGTCTATCCCGAACACTACGACGCCGGCTTACTCTATCCCATTGTCCGCGATGCCAACCGCGCGCCCTTGGGCATCGAGGAGGGTGCCTTGCCCTTCGTTGGCGAGGACGAATGGCACGCCTTCGAGGTCTCCTGGCTCAATGCCCGCGGCAAGCCGCGGGTCGCTGTGGCGCGCTTCCGTCTGCCGGCGGACTCGCCGAATCTGATCGAGTCGAAATCCTGGAAGCTCTATCTCAATGGCTTCAACCAGACTCGCTTCGGGGGCCGTGAGCGGGTCATCGACACCCTTGTGTCCGACCTGTCCCGTGCCGCCGGGGCTGCGGTCTCCGTCGAGCTGTTCGACGTCGATCACGAGGCCCTGGCACCGCGTCGCCTACCCGGCGAATGCCTGGATGACCTGGACATCGAGATCACGGACTACACGCCCAGTGTCGAGCACCTGAGGGTGGGTGAAGCAATCGTCGAGGAGACACTGCACTCCCACCTGCTCAAGTCCAACTGTCCGGTTACCGGCCAGCCCGACTGGGGCAGCGTGCTGATCCGCTACCAGGGGCCCAAGCTTGATCGCGAGGGATTGCTTCGCTACCTGATCGGCTTTCGTCAGCACCAGGACTTCCACGAGCATTGCGTGGAACACATCTTCATGGACTTGATGGCCCGAGCTCGGCCGCAACGACTGCTGGTCCTGGCGCGCTATGTGCGACGCGGCGGGCTGGACATCAGCCCCTGGCGTGCCACTCTCGGCGAGTGTCCGCCCGAGCCACTGCGGCTGGCGCGCCAGTAGCCGCTTGGGTAGAGTGCTGACTTAACCTGAACAGGAGAGCGACATGGATGCGATGACGCTGCTGCACGAACGTAGCTCCATGGGCAAGTTGATAAGCCCGCCGCCGAGCTCCGAGCAGCTCGAGGCCATGTATCGGGCGGCCCTGCGCGCGCCTGATCACAAGGAGCTGCGTCCCTGGCGCTTCATCGAGTTTTCCGGCGAGGGCCTCTCCCGGCTTGGCGAGCTATTTGCAGAGGCCGAGTTTCGCGAGGATCCCCACGCGGGTGACGCTGTCCTCGACGCGGCGCGCAAGAAGCCGCTTCGTGCCCCCATGATCATCGCGGTGATCGCCAAGGTCACCCCCGACATCCCCAAGGTGCCGAAGATCGAACAGGTGATCTCTGCTGGCTGCGCGGCCCACGCTATCCTGCTTGCCGCCCATGCACAGGGGCTCGGTGCCATGTGGCGCAGCGGCAAGTACGTCTTCGATCCCGCAGTGCACAAGGGCCTGGGGCTTGCCGAGGACGATGAGATCGTGGCCTTCATCTACCTGGGTTCCCTGGGGGGGCGCCACAAGCCGGTGCCGGAACATGACATCGACGATTTTGTGGAGCACTGGGACTGAGCGATCGGTGTTTCCTCTTTCCTGGTCGCCCGGCAATACTGGGCGCGACTCCTTTATGCGGTGCACGCCTGCCTGGAAGCTTGCCATGACCCGTCGCCATCTCCTGACACTCATCTTTATACTGCTTGCCCTGAGTCTCTCGGGTTGCGCCACCTTGTCGGAGGGCGAATGCCGCACCGCCAATTGGCAAGAACTCGGACGCATCGATGGTACCCAGGGCCAGCCGCGCGCTCGGCTCTTCGAGCATGCCAAGGCCTGTGCCGACTATGGCATCCGGCCTGACGCCGAGGCTTACTACCGGGGAAGGGAGCGGGGGTTGCTTGACTACTGTACCCCGGCCAATGCCTATCGCGAGGGGCGTCGCGGGGCAACTTACCGGGGTGTCTGCCCGGCACTGCTCGAGGGCAATTTCCTGGAGAGCTACCGCCAGGGCCTGGCTATCCACGAGGTAGAGAGCGAGCTGGAGGGACTAGAACGCCAGATCCAGCGCGTCGAGCATCGGTTGGATGACGAGGAAGTCGCGAGCGACGAAATTCAGGAACTGCACCGGGAGCTGAGAAGCCTTTATCGCGACTATCGTTTTCGTCAGCAGGAACTGCTCCGCCTAGAGCAGTATCACGGACGTTACGGTCGTATGCTTCCCCGATAGCACCTACCCCATCACGCCTGGAGCCGAATCATGCGAGAGATAGGGATTCCTCATCCCCGCTTGCCACTGCCCGCTCCCGGCCAGGAGGACGATCTGGACCAGTTCCTCTCCTGGCTCGGCGAGGCGATCCCCATGGTCACCACGCTGGGCATCCGCGAGATGACTCGCGAGGGCGATAGCCTGGCCTGGGCGCTTTCGCTCACCCCCAGCCTGAACGACAAAGGCACTGGTTTCGGCGGTGCGCTTGTTGCACAGACCACCCTGCTGGGCTGGTGCTGGACTACCCTCTGGCTGCGACGTCACGGCCTCGCCCGGGACGTGGTGGTGGCCGAGGCCACTCAGCGCTTTCTGGCCCCCGTAACCGGCGACTATCACCTGGTCTGCATGCCTGCCACCGAGGATGCTACGGCACGGCTGGCGGAGCGTTTGGAACTGCGTGACAAGGGGCGGATTGCCCTGGTTCAGCGGCTTTGGTGCGGCGACACCCTCTGCCTGGAAGCTCGCGGTGATTACGCCGTGCTGCCCGCAAGCTGAGCCGGCTATCGAAGGAAAACCTGCTTGCAATCGCGGACTTAAGTCGATACCATGTTCGCCGTTCTGGAGAACAAGGCACGGCGCAAGCTAGGCTGCCCGACTCCAGAACCACAATGCGGAGGGGTGTCCGAGTGGTCGAAGGAGCACGCCTGGAAAGTGTGTAAGTCGAAAGGCTTCGAGGGTTCGAATCCCTCCCCCTCCGCCACAAATATCGATTAAGTCGCTGATTTCAGCGGCTTTTTCTTTGCCTGATAGCCAGAACACCCCATCTGGACCCCCTACTGATTTTCATTACTCAGCCATATCGTTGCTTGCTCCTGACCGAAAGCTGAGGGCCGAGTCGAACTGAGCTTTCCGCCGATCGACGCCGCAGCGTCGCTTGTGCCATGGTCATGTCTGACCATTGATCTGCAAGGAGGAGAGCCAAACCGCCATGGCTGAAGATTTTTTCTGGGTGGAACTACTGAGCAACCGTGTCGTGAGTTCGGTTGCGCTGGTGGCTTTTCTCGCCACCTTGCGCATCCTCGCGGTGCGCGTCATACGCGGCCGGAAAGAGATTCTGTCCGATTACCGCCGTGCGTGGCTGGCCCGCACCCGGAATGTCACCGTGGTCCTCGCCCTGGCCGGCCTGGTGCTGATCTGGCTGCCTTCCCTTCACGCCTTCGCGTTGTCCATCACTGCCTTCGCCGTCGCGTTGGTGATCGCGACCAAGGAACTGATTCTCTGTCTGTCGGGCACCGTCCTGCGCGTCGTCAACCAGCCTTTCGAGATCGGAGACTGGGTCGAGATAGGCAATCTGCGCGGCCAGGTGGTCGACGAGACCATGCTAGCAACGACCCTCCAGGAAATCGGCGGGCCCGTGGGACGCTTTGAATACTCAGGCAAGACCATCGTGGTGCCCAACAGTGTTTTCCTGACCACACCGGTCCAGAATCAGAACTTCTTCAAGAAGTGGGTATATCTCGAAGTCTGCGTCGTTCTGGAGTCCGACGTGGACATGCGATCTGTGCTGCCGGCTCTGGAGCACGAGATGGCGACGCTGCACGCCCCGCATGCCGAGTTGGCCCAACGCTACAGCGCGCAGATCAGGAAGCAAAGCGGCATCAATATCGCCGAACCCCACCCTCGTGTGACCCTTGCCACCACGGATATCGGCAAACAGCGTCTCGGTGTCACGCTGTTCTGCCCCACTCCTAGCGCCTTTGAGCAGGAGCGGACCATCAACGATGCCGTGCTGCGCCATTATTGGCATCTGCGCAATATGGCGAGCGCATCGCCGGGAGCTTGAGCAGAAAACCGCCAAGTCGCGCTGGCGCGGACTACACCATCAGGACCTGCCTACGACGCCTCGAAGGGCAGCAGCCAGATCATCCAGAGCGTGAGCGAGCGAGGCAGCGCCTTGAAGGCAAGCTGTCACGCTCTTGGCCTTGAAGGCCTGGCCTTGCGACAAAGGCGGCGGATCTCAACCTTGGGTGCTTGGGGTAGTTATGATGGGTAAGATCTGCCAGCCTTCCTCCCTGGCCTGCAAAACACTCAAGCAGCGCGGCAAGATACTCTTTCCCCCGGCCAGGCGCTTCAGCGTCGGGCCTGAGACCCTTTCGATGATCAGTTGGTCAGTGAAACATCGCCGAAGGCGGAAATCACCTCGCTTTCTTCGGTGTGGATGATAGGTGCCACTAACCCGAGCTGAGGAGAAATTCATGCGCATTGGCGACACGGTACGGGTCGGCGTTGCTGGCGCGGCTATCGCGGTCCTGGCCTCGCCGACAGCGGCTCAGGAGGTATCGAGCCAGTACTCCACCATCGAATGGAATTCGGAATGCTCTGTCCTCGACCGGTCGGCAGCTGACGAGCCTGGTGCATGGGCGCGTCTTGAATGCGCTGGTTATGGCACGAACAAGGTTCTTGTCGCCGACGACGACGGCCGCATGTCGCTCGACTACGGCCTCATGGATACGATGGGCCCATGGGAGAGCTTCGCCGGCTTCAACCAGGTGATCGACACCGTGGAATGGCGCCTCGCAGATGGGCAGGCGTTCGCGACAATCCACCGATGGTTGGTCTCCGGCGGCGGACAGGAGCGACAAGTGCTTGTGGTGAGCACTGTCGCGGCAAGCCCCGATGGCCAAAGCTGTATGGTGGGCTTCGTCGATGCAGGGGCCGCCCCCGAGGCCAACACCTTGGCCCGCGAGGTGGCGGACCGGCAAGCCCGCACCTTCCGCTGCGGCGAAAGCGACGCGGGATGGTACGGCGCAGTGGAGGAGCCGGCGCCGCGCCCGGTTCTTGTCGTAGCTGACGACGGTGGCCAGGCGGAGGACCCCGAGGCTATGTTGCGGCAGTATTGGTCCGCTCTAAGCGTCGGCGGGTCTGTCTCGCGTTTCCTGATGGATGGTGACGACGGTCCGGTGGGACTGGCCTCCGAATACGAGATCGGCAGGGTGGAGCCCCTGGTGGCGGCAGATGCGGAACGTCGTGTCCGTGTGACCTTGAAACTGCGCTCCGGAACTGGCGAAAGCTTGTCGGCCAAGGTAGGGCTGGTACGCCTCGAGGGGACGTGGCGGATCGCATCGGCACAGTGGCCGTAGGCCTGCTGCGAGCAGCGCTGGCGCCGGCCTGCCCATTGGGTGAGCGGGCTGGATGATGTCCGTCGCCGGTTCTATGCTGGCAACATATGCGCCCCACGAGTCGGTCGACTGTACGATGGCCGAGCCCGAGCCCGTAAGTGAGGTGCATAAGCGGCTGCTCGCCAGCCCTCGACGCGACCGATGTAAGGATCGGAAATCTCAGGAGGATACGGAAATGGTGACCTCTAAGAGAATCCCGCTGACGGGTATTGCCATTTTTGCGGCATTGTTCTTGTTCGCGTCACCGTCATGGGCGGAATTCTGTGCACCAGAAATCGTTAGTCCGGAGCAGGGGGAAGTCACGTCGATAACCCCGACCATACAGGCAACTGCAAAGGGAGGTTCCAACTGCAACCCGAACGTAAAGAGGATCGAGCTCGAGATAACGCACGTCGAGAGCGGAAACACCGTCTATACCTATGAGAAAACGCGCGGCAAGGGGCTGACCACCGGCAGGGGCTATGCGACCGGCATGCTGCTGCTCGAACACACCGTACCATCCGGAGAATTGAGTGAGGATGAGGAGTACAAGGTATACGTCGAGTACCCGAACACCGGTCCGCTGGCGGGTTTTGACGAGCATGCCGGCTGCTGCTGGATTACCTTCAGAACGTCCGGACCGGAAACCAGGCAATCAGCGCAGCGCGTCGAGCACACTATCGTCATCAGTGGCCGCGATACGTCCGGCGGTACGGGATATGCGATCTCGGGCGGCGGAAATCTCGAGCAGGTCAGCGGAACGCTTGATGGTCGCCAAGTTTCGATTCAGGGAAATGACACGGTCGAGGGTAATTTTGCGAAGGGCCATGTCGGCGGTGCCGCTGACGGCTTCCGCGTCTTCGGCGAGATGCCGGGGATACTGCTTCACGATCCTGGGAACGCCGATGTCTATGTCAACGGACAGCCATTCTACACAATCGTCATCAGCGGCCGCGACACCCGTGGCGGAACCGACTATACGATTTCAGACGGGGGAAGGCTGGAACAGGTAAGCGGACGCCTGGACGGGAAGGAAGTCTCGATACAGGCCAACGATAGCGTCAGCGGCAATCGCGCCGAGGGACGCGTCGTCGGAGCCGCAGACGGTTTTCGCGTCTACGGGAAGCGTCCACAAATCACGCTTGACCAACCGGCGAATGCGGACATCTACGTCAACGGCGAGCTTCAGTAATCCCTGAAGGACGAGCAACGACTCGCCGGCATGTCGCAACGCGTCAGGTGTGATTAATGAGTTGTTAGGGGAGGGGCGTTTCCTCCTTCGGTCAGGCGGGCTAGGCTAATCGGCTCGGTCCACCGACGAGAGGGAGGATGCGATGCGTCAAAGATTCCTGTTGCGCCTGTTGTTCATGCTGTCCCTGGTACCGCTGGCCGGTTGCGAGGAGACACCGACCGGGCGCTCCCAACTGGTTCTGGTGCCGGACACCCTGATGGCCCAGATGGGCGAGGACGCCTTCGACCAGCTGCGTCAGCGCCAGCCGGTTTCACGCGACGCGGCCGTCAACCGCCGGGTGCAGTGCGTGGCCCGGGAAGTGGTGGCTGCCGCCGAGGCGCGCTACCCGGACGCGGACCTGCCCGAGACATGGGAAGTCGCTGTCTTCGAGGATTCCTCCCCCAACGCCTTTGCCCTGCCGGGGGGGCGCATCGGTGTGCATGCCGGCCTGTTGCGCGTGGCCAAAACTCCGGCCCAACTTGCGGCGGTGATTGGCCATGAGGTCGCCCATGTGTTGGCCGACCACGGTAACGAGCGTCTCACCCAACAGCTCGGCATCAAGGCCGTGCTGCTGCTGGTGGGGCTGTTGGGCGAGGGAGAGCTGGGAGGACAGCAACTGATGCAGGCCCTGGGCCTCGGCGCCCGGCTCGGCATCAGTCTGCCGTTCAGCCGTGCCCACGAGGAGGAGGCCGACCTGATGGGTCTGGCGATCATGGCTCGGGCGGGGTTCGACCCGCAACAGAGTGTGGCGCTGTGGCGCAACATGGCAGCCGCCGGCGGTGGCCAGCCCCCCGAGTTCCTCTCTACTCACCCGGCCCACGGCTCGCGTATCAAGGCGTTGCAGCAGGCCATGGAAGAGGCCCTGGCGACCTATCGCGCCGCAAGCCCGGTGGATTGTTCCGGATAGTCTTGAGGTTGCGGGTAGTCAATCACCTGGCACTTTAAGTAGGTAATCCCTGGATTTGCGGGCGCTCCTGTCGGTCCAACTGGCACCTGGCATCCTGTGAACTGTGGCAGGCTGGTATACCCTTGAGTGAGATAGGTCGTATCAAGGCGAAAAGCCACCCGGAAACGCGAGGCCTCCATGGGGTTCACGCAAGAGCAAGGAATAGGAAGGGTGAGCAGGGCCTGCCTGCTGCTCCTCGGTCTGGTTGTGACCTCATCGGTGCCGCTCGCCGCTCAGATTCCGCCACCCCCGGCAAGCATCCCGGATCCGCTGGTATTCGCCGGCTCCGACGACTATCCCCCTTTCCAGTGGCGCGACGGCAGCGGTCAGGCGAGGGGCTTCGTGATCGACCTTCAGGATGCCATCGCCAGTCAGCAGGGCATCGAGGCCGAGCACCGGCTGATGGCGTGGGAACAAGCCCTCGAGGCCGTCGAAAACGGTGAGGCGGATGTGGTGGCGCTTTTCGTATCTGAGGAGCGAGAGGGGCGATTCGACTTCACCTCGCCGATCTATCACGTGGCACACGGCATCTTTGCGCCCTCTCCTGAATCGATCCCGAAAGGTCCCGATGATCTCGCCGGCAGGCGGGTGGCCGTCGTTGAGGGAGGTTATGCGCAAAATCGCCTGATCGAAAACCCGACCGACGGAGAGCTGATGCCTCAGGCGGATATTCGTAGCGCCCTGCTGGCCGTGGTGGAAGGTCGCGCGGATATTGCCCTCGTCGCCGCCCACACGGCGCGTCATGTCATTGCCGCGGCGGAGCTTGATATTCATCAAGTGAGCCCACCCTTCTGGCCCAGGGCCTACGCCTTCGCCGTCAGGCAGGGGCGTGATGTTCTGCATGCATGGCTCGAGGAGCAGGTGGGCCTGCTGCAGGCTAGCGGCACCTATTTCGAGGTTCACGGGGACTGGCTCTCCGAACTGGAGTGGCAGCCATCGACCTGGCGGGATCATCTGCACACCCTTGCCTGGATAGCGCTGCCGCTGTTGCTGCTGGGGGCCGCCGGCTACCTCTGGTCCTGGTCGCTGCACCGGCAGGTGGCTAGCAAGACTCGCCTGCTCTCCAGGGAGCTGGAATCTCGCCGTTCGCTGCAGGGCGAGCTTCAGTATCGGCTCGAACATGACATGCTCACCGGGCTCCCCGATCGCAGTGCCTTTATCAGCAAGCTCGACGGGTTGATCGAGGCTGATCCTGACTGGGCGCCCACCGTTGCCCTGATCCAACTGATCAATCTCGAGCAGTTGATCACTGCCTTCAGCTACCAGGTGGCGCTGGAATTGCAAAGAGCCTTTGCCAGGCTGCTGGAGACACAGGATGGTTACCTGGTCGGCCATTTCGGTTCGGGGCTCTTCGCCATTGCCACGCGAAAGGCGCTGGAAGGTAACGAACTCGTCGCGCGCTTGACCGAGCCGCTGAACCTCGGCTCTGTCGATCTCGACCCCGTCTACGTCGTCGGCATCGTCAACGAGGCAAGCCTCGACGAGGATGATGGCGGCGATGAACTGGTTCGCCGTGGCATCCTGGCCGTGGCGATGGCCCGAGATGCACACCGCCGGTGGGTGATCTACAGCGCCGATCTCGAGCCGGATATCGACGACCTGCTTCTGCTGCAGGACTTCCATCGCCACGGCACCCGCGACATGTTCCTCGAGTATCAGCCCAAGCTGGACCTCAAGACCGGGCGAGTGCGGGATGTCGAGGCGCTGATCCGCTGGCGTCATCCCACTCTGGGGCTAGTATCCCCGGGGCGTTTCATTCCCATGCTGGAACAGGCCGGGCTGACGCACTGGATCACGCGCTGGGTGATCGAGGAAGCCAGCGGCATGCTGTGGCGCACGGGCCTCGCTGCTTCGAGCTTTCGTGTCAGCATCAACCTGGCACCCCAGGATCTCATGGAGCCCGATCTGGTCGACTTCATCACCCTGAGCCTGGCGCCGCCGATGCCGGCACACAGCCTCTGGCTGGAAATCACCGAGACCGGCTTCATTCGTGATCCATCGCGCACGCGAGATGTGCTTTCCAACCTCCATGATGCCGGCGCCTGTATCTCGGTGGACGATTTCGGCACCGGTTACTCCTCGCTCTCCTACATGAGTGAGTTTCCCGTCGATGAGGTGAAGATAGACATGAGCTTCGTAGGCGACATGCTGATCAATGATCGCCATTTTCTCATCGTGCGCTCTACCATCGCCCTCGCCCACGAGCTGGGGCTGATAGTGACTGCAGAGGGCGTGGAGGACAGGGAGACCTTGAGGGCCCTCATCGCCATGAACTGCGACACCATCCAGGGCTTCTACCTTTCCCGGCCATTGGCAGAAGAAGATCTCCTCGTCTTCCTTGATCGAGACATGGAGGAGGTGTTGTCGAGAACGATCAACAGCGAAGAGTAAACATGAGGAGCAACCAATGCATGACGATGTCGAGAAAGTTGATGTGCCGCTGGATCGGGTGCGCCGCTACCTCGAGCCTGGCCCCATCGTTCTGGTCTCATCTGCCTGGAATGGTGAGCGCAATATCATGACCTTGGGCTGGCACACCGTGATGGCTTTCTCGCCCTCTCTGATCGGCTGTGTTATTTCCTCCGGCAATCACAGCTCCGAGCTGGTGCGCCGCAGTGGAACCTGCGTCATCAACCTGCCGACGACGGCCTTGACCGACGAGGTGATCGGGATCGGCAACAGCAGTGGCACCGGGCTCGACAAGTTCGAGCATTTCGGCCTGACCGCCTCGCCGTCGACGGCCGTGGAGGTGCCACGCGTAGAGGAGTGCCATGCCCACTTCGAGTGCCGACTCGTCGATGACAGCCTCGTTGACCGCCATGGCTTCTTCATCTGGGAGGTGGTGGCGGCCCAGGCCCGGATGACGCCTGCCTATCCCGAGACCCTTCACTACACCGGCGACGGTGTCTTCATGGTGGCCGGCGAGATCATCGACCGGCGCAGCCAGTTCCTGCCGCAGATGCTGTGAGAGGAACGGAACAGCCTGGGCACCCTCGGCGCTCGCCGGCTTTTTTGTGGAAGCACAGCTTGCTGCGCGATGCCTTCGCGACTGCAGGGGCCCGTCGGGGGCAATCGCTCATTGAATTGATCTTCCATAATGGGAGTTCGCCGTGCCGGATTGGGGGAGGGCGTCGATTGGGCTATGCTGGGCTCCATGCCGAGGGCATGGCATACCACCCATCACCAGAGAGAGTCTCTCCATGTTGTTCCGTCCCCTACTTGCTGGCCTGCTGCTGGCGTTGCCGCTGGCCGCTGTTGCCCAATCCCCCAATATCGAACCCGGCCAATGGGAGTTCACCAGCACCACGTCCGTTCAGGGAGACATGCCGATCCCCGACCAGACCGAGACCCATCAGGAATGTATCGCCCAGGGCGACATCGAGAACGAGGAGTTCAGCTTTATCGAGGAAGAAGAGGACTGCGAACTGCTCGAGCACGAGGTCACGGTGGACGGCCTGGACTACCGCATGGCCTGCCAGGGTGAGGGCGGCGAGGCCGATATCGTCGGCAGCATGGATTTCCTCGGCGAGACCACCGAGGGCCGAGTGGAGGTCTTCGTCCAGTCGCCGCAGGTGGGCGAGATGGAAATGGTCACGGAGATCGAGGGGCGGCGTATCGGCGACTGCTGATTCCTCTTCCCGACCTCCACGTAGAAGGCCACCCCGCGGGGTGGCCTTCTGCGTGGATGGGCACTGGGTCAGTAGCCGGCGGGCGTCTCGTCCATCTCTCGCTCCAGGCGGCGAGCCACGTCGCCCGGTGAGCCCGTGCGTTGCGCGAGCAGGTCGTAGGCTACCGGGACCACGAAGAGGGTGAAGAGGGTGGCGGCGGCCAGGCCACAGAGAATCACGGTGCCGATCACCAGCCGGGTCTCGGCCCCGGCACCGCTGGAGACGATCAGCGGCACGGCGCCCGCCATGGTGGTCACCGCGGTCATCACGATGGGACGCAGTCGCGTCACGGCGGCCTCCACCAAGGCTTCGTGGAAGGCCATCCCCTGGTCGCGCAGCTGGTTGGCGAACTCCACGATCAGGATGCCGTTCTTGGCGGCGAGCCCCACCAGCATCACCAGCCCTACCTGGCTGTAGATGTTCAGCGACTGCCCGGTGAGGTAGAGCCCGAGCAGGGCCCCACAGATGGCCAAGGGCACGGTGAGCATGATCACGAAGGGGTGAACGAAGCTCTCGAACTGACCAGCCAGCACCAGGAAGACCACCAGGATGCCCAACCCCAGCAGGAAGCCGGTTGCACCGCTTGCCTCCTGGTAGTCCCGCGAGGCGCCCTTGACGTCGGTCTGGGCCTCGGGCGGCAGGACCTCGGCCACCGTCGTCTCCAGGTATGCCAGCGCTTCGCCCAGCGGATAGCCATCGGCCAGGTCCGCTGAGAGGGTGATGGCGCGCAGGCGGTTGAAGCGGTTCAGGGTGCTGGGGCCGGCGAAGTCGCTGAGCGTCACCAGATTGGCCAGCGGGATCAGCTCGCCACTGCGCTGTGAGCGCACGCGCAGGCTCTCCAGCGAGGAGGGGCTCGGCCGTGCGCCGGGCTCGCCCTCGAGAATCACGTCGTACTCTTCGCCGTCGTCCACGTAGCGGGTCACGATGCGCCCGCCCAGCAGGGTCTCCAGGGTGCGGCCGATCTCGGTGACGGTGACCCCCAGCGCGGCAGCACGCGAGTAGTCGATATCAACCTGCAACTGGGGCTGGTTTTCCTCGTAGTCGCTGTCCAGCCCGGTGAGGCGCGGGTTGTTCTCGCGGATGTGCTCGATCAGGGTGTCGCGCCACTCGGCCAGCTGCTCGTAGGTGCCCCCACCAAGTACGAATTGTACCGGCTTCTCGACGCTCGAGCCGAAGCCCTGGCGCATCACCGGGAAGGCACGCACACCGGGCAGGTCGGCGAGCTTATCGCGAATCTCGTCCATGATAGCCCAGGCCGATCGGCGTTCTCCCCAATCGGCCAGGTTGACGATCACGAAACCGCTGTTGAAGTTCTCGATGTTGCCCCAGCCGCGCGGGGCGCGAACCACCACGCGCTCGACCTCACCGGTCTCGACCATCGGCAGCAGCCGGGCCTCGATCTCGTCCATGTAGTCGAGCATATAGTTGTAGGTGGCGCCGGGTGGGCCGTTGACCAGCACCCAGAAGTTGCCGCGATCCTCCTGGGGGGTGTATTCGTTGGGCAACTGGGTGTTTAGCCATACCATGCCGGCGATGATGCCGAGGAACAGCGCCAGGACCAGCAGGCGCAGCTTGAGCACTCGCTCCAGCAGGCTGCGGTAGATGCAGCGCGAGTGCTCAAGGGCCCATTGCACGGCCCTGGCCAGCCGGCCCTCGTGCATGCCGGCCTTGAGGATCTTGGAGGCCATCATCGGCGTCAGGGTCAGCGCCAGCAGGCTGGAGATGGCTACCGCGGCGGCGAGCGTCAGGGCGAACTCCGAGAACAGCCGGCCGATATCGCCCTGCAGGAAGCTCAGCGGCACGAACACAGCAATCAGCACCAGGGTGGTGGCGATGACGGCGAAGGCGATCTGGCGGGTGCCGCGGAAGGCAGCGACCAGGGGTGTCTCTCCGTGGTCGTGCATGCGCCGGTGGATGTTCTCGAGCACCACGATGGCATCGTCGACGATTAGCCCGATGGCCAGCACCAGGGCGAGCAGGGTCAGCAGATTGATGGTGAAGCCCATCACCGCCAGGGCAGCGAAGGCGCCAATCAGGGCGATGGGCACCGTGACCGCGGGAATCAGGGTGGTGCGCAGGTTGCCGAGGAACAGGAAGATCGCCACCACCACCAGGCCCATGGCGATGAACAGGGTCTGCACTACCTGGGAGATGGCGCCCTCCACGAATACCGACGAGTCGAAGTTGAGCGACAGGGTCATGCCCTCGGGTAGCCCCGGTTGCTGGCGCTCCATCTCGGCCTGTACTTCCTTGGAGATCTCCAGCACGTTGGCGGTGGACTGCTTGACCATGCCCAGCCCCACCATGGGGGTACCGTTGCCGCGGAAGATGGTGCGTTCCTCCACTGCCCCGATCTCCACCCGGGCCACGTCGCCCAGGCGCACCAGGTAACCGTCATCACCCTCATCGAGCACCAGGCGCCTGAAGTCGTCCGGCGTGGCGAAACCACGTGGCAGGCGGACGATGAGCTGGCGCGAATCGGATTCGATGGAGCCCCCCGGCAGCTCGACGTTCTCGGCACGCAGGGTATCCTCCACATCGCCGGCGGTGAGTTCACGAGCCGCCAAGGCATCGGCGTCGAGCCACACACGCATGGCATATTCGCGGCCACCGCCGATGATGACCCGCGACACGCCGGGCTGGATCGAGAAGCGATCTACCAGGTAGCGGTTGGCGTAGTCGGTGAGCTCGGCCATGGTGTAGCCCTCGCCGGTCAGCGACAGCCAGATCACCACCTCCGAGCTGGAGTCGGCCTTCTCGACCTCCGGCGGGTCGGCCTCATCGGGCAGGTTGCCGGCCGCGTCGGAGATGCGGTCGCGGATATCGTTGGCCGCGGAATCGATGTCCTGATCGAGGCCGAACTCCACGGTGATGCTGGAGCGTCCGTCCTGGCTGGAGGAGGAGATCACCTCGATGCCGGAGATGCCGGCGACGCGATCCTCGAGTACCTGGGTGATGCGGGTCTCGACCACACTGGCTGAGGCACCCGGATAGCGGGTATCGATGCTGACGATGGGCGGGTCGATGGAGGGATATTCCTGCAGCGGCAGGCGTTGCAGCGCGAGCAGGCCGAAGGCCACGATCAGCGCGGCCAGAACCGTGGCCAGCACCGGCCGCTGGACGGAGATATCGGAGAGGCGCATCAGCCGCTGGCCTCTGCCTCGTCACGACCGCGACGCAACAGTTCGGGCACGCTGGTGGTCTCGTCGAGGATGCCCAGCAGGCGAGTCGGCTGGCCGTCGCGCACCCGCTCGGTGCCGTGGGCCACCACCAGCTGGCCTTCGTTCAGCCCGTCGAGCACCTCCACCTCCCCCTCGCGGCGAGCACCGATCCGTATCTCGCGCCTGGTGACGCGATGCTCATCGGCGGGGTCCAGGGTCAGCACGAACTGGCGGTGCCCTTCGGGGATCAGCGCTGCTTCGGGGATCACCAGCGTCTGACGCGGGGCGCGGTTGACCACCACGCTGATCAGCATGCCGGGCCGCAGTCGGTCCTCGGTATTGTCGAGCAGGGCGCGCACCGTGACGCTGCGCGTGACCGGGTCGACACGGGTGCCGATGCTGTCGATTTCACCCTCAAAGCGGGTGTCCGGGTAGGCGGCACTGGTAGCGGTGAGCGGCAGGCCCGGCTCGAGCTGGCCCAGCGCCAGCTCGGGCAGCGTGAAGTCGAGTTTCATCACGTCGAGCTTGTCGAGGGTGACCAGTTCCGTGCCCGGGGAGACGAGAGCCCCGACGCTGACGTCCCGAAAGCCCACCTGGCCGGCGAAGGGGGCATGAATGCGGTAATCGGAGAGGCGTGCCTCCAGCGCCTGGATCTCGGCCTCTGCCTGGCGAAGCTGGGCCTGGGCGTCCTCCAGGTCGCCGCGCGGTGCCAGATTGCGACTCTGCAACTGGGCCAGGCGGTTCACGGTATTGCGCCGCTCATCGCGCAGTGCCTGGGCGGCCCGCAGGTCGGCCTGGGCCTCATTGTCGGAGAGGCGCACCAGCAGTTGGCCGGCCTCGACGCTTTCACCGTCGTGGAAATTCAGCTCGGCAATGGTGTCGGTGACGGTGGCCGAGAGCGTCACGCTCTCGTCGGCGCGTAGGGTGCCCAGGGCCTCCAGCGGGTCGTACCAGGATTCGAGGCTCGCCTCGGCGGCAATCACTGCAGTGGGCTGCTGGGCGTGTAGCGACGTTGGCAAGGCCAGTAACAGGCCGAGCAGCAGAGGCAGTGAGCGTGAGGCGAGGCGTATAGGCATGAGCGCGAATCTAGTCGATGAGCGTGAGCGGTGCGAAAGAGACGCTGGTGATGCTGCGGGCGCCCTGTACAGCCTAACCGGGCCGTATCCTGAAAGTGTGACAACAATTCACAACAACCATGCATGAGTTGCTGGTTTTCATAATGTACAAGACTTGTACATGATTGACCACTCTCGGCGCATTGATGTCCGGCTGCTAGAATGCGCGCCTCGCCGTTGGCAACGATGAATGGTCAGGAGGGCAGCAGGGTGACATACGATGTGGTGGTGATCGGTGCCGGTGCGGCGGGGCTGATGTGCGCACTGACCGCCGGCTACGCCGGCAGGCGGGTGCTGGTGGTCGACCATGCCAACAAGGCGGGCAAGAAGATCCTGATGTCCGGTGGGGGACGCTGCAACTTCACCCATCTGGCCTCGGGGCCGGCGAATTTCGCCTCGCAGAATCCCTCCTTCTGCATCTCGGCGCTCAAGCGCTACCGCCCCGAGCATTTCGTCGAGCTGCTGGAGCGCCATGGCGTGGCGTATGTGGAGAAAACGCCGGGGCAGCTGTTCTGTGCCGATTCCTCGAAGGAGATCCTCCGGGTGCTGCTTACCGAGTGTGACTGGGCGGGAGTGGACGTTCGCCTTAAGACCGCCGTGGAGGGCGTCGAACGGAGAGGGGAGGGCATGCGGTTGGCGACCTCATTGGGGGCCATCGACTGCGGGGCCTTGGTGGTGGCAACAGGTGGGCTGTCGATTCCCACCATGGGCGCCAGTGGCTTCGGCTATGACATTGCCCGCCAGTTCGGGCTGGCGGTCACCGAGACTCGAGCCGCCCTGGTGCCCTTCATCCTGACGTCGCAGTGGAAGGCACGGGCCGAGGAGCTGGCCGGTGTCAGCTGCGAAGTAGCAGTGAGTTGTCGCGGGAGACGCTACCGCGAGCCGATGCTCTTCACCCATCGCGGACTTTCGGGGCCTGCCATGCTGCAGATTTCCAGTGTCTGGGAGCCCGGGGATACGCTTTCCATTGACCTGCTGCCAGGGCTGGAGGCCTTCGAGGCGCTCTGTCGTGCCCGATGTGAGACACCGAAGCGGCGGCTTTCCACCTGGCTGGGGGAGCATCTGCCGAAGCGCCTGGCTCAGGCGTTGGTCGAGTGGCATGCTGACGACGGGCTGCTCGCCGAGTACAACAACGCCCGCTTGCAGGCCTGGGCTGAGGCCCTCCAGGCCTGGCGGCTCAAGCCCGCCGGCACGGAAGGCTGGCGAACCGCTGAGGTGACGATGGGAGGGGTGGACACCCGGGCCGTTTCGTCGAAGGACTTTTCGGTACAGGAGCTACCGCCGCTTCGCTTTATCGGTGAAGTGCTGGATGTCACCGGTGAGCTCGGCGGCCACAACTTCCAGTGGGCGTGGGCCTCCGGCGTGGCCTGCGGCAATTCGTTCTAGACGTTCTTCCCCAAAGCGATGCGGGGCTCCGGCCTAGGCAATGAGTTTGCCGCAACGCTCACCGTGATCAAAAGAAGCGCCCTCCGTAGGCGATGGTCACGGTGGCCAGCCCGAGGATCAGGTTGATACCGATCAGCCGGCGGATCTGCCCCAGTTGCTGGCCGCCCGCGGGCCAGTCCTCGCTGGCCACGGCTCGGCCCAGGCGCGGGTAGGGGGCGAACCAGATGTGCAGGAAGATCGCCATCATCGCCAGCCCCGCTACCAGCATCAGGTGGACATGGAAGCCGCTGCTGCCCATGCCACCGAAGACCCCGAAGAGCATCCATAGCCCCGTCGCCAGCAGTATGACGACGGCGGCCCAGACCCAGGGGAAGAAGCGCTGGAAGACGTGATACCAGAGCGTCAGGCGTTGAGGAGGTTCCAGTAAACTCCCGGCCACCGGCCTCAGGATCATCCAGGCGAAGAACATTCCGCCGACCCAGATCACGGCGGCCAGGACATGCAGGGTGATGGCAAGAGACATCGCTGGGCTCCTTCAAGCGGTGAGCGGCCTGGCCCGCGACACTGCGTTACCGCGTTCCGCTCAGCCCTGCAAGGGGCCGCGCGCGCAGCAGCAGTCGCTATAGCAACAGCCGGCGTGCCCGCTTGACGATCAATGCGCCAGTGGTCAGGCGGCCCGCCAGGCGCACAACGCCACCGGGGCGTCGCGCGCTGTGATAAAGCAGCATTCCGCCGGCTACCAGCAGCGGCACCTTGAAACGCACCAAGAGGTTCCATCCATGGTCGAGGGAACGGCCCGCCGATTGCCAGCGGCTGGTAGCCACCAGGAGGTCTACGCGTTGCTGCTCGATGGCGTGTTCCAGCTCGGCCTTGCGGGCCTGACGATCAGCGCGATTCACGTGACGTCTCCACCAGTTCACGGTCACTGGCCAGATGGCTCAGGGTGCCGGTCAGCAGGGTGCGACGGCGGGCCAGTTGCAGCACCCTCAGGGAGAGCAGCCCACCGCTGCCCAGCAGCACCAAGGCACTCACTCCAATGGCGGTCAGACGATGGGTCTCCCAGAAGGCGACAATCACCAGGGTAGTGAGAACGCCGAGACCCAACAGCAGCAGGATGAGGCTCAACCCGGCCAGCAGCAGCATGCCCATTAACCGGGCGCGCTCCTCCTCGAGCTCGAGCACGGCGAGGCGCAAGCGCGTCTCGCCGATGGCAAGCAGGCTGCCGAGCAGCCGCTTGCCGGCAACGAACAGGCGCTGAGCCGGTCCGTGGCTCGTCGACATCAGCGGCGTCCGATGAGCATGCCGATGACGATACCCACGCCGGCACCGATGCCGATGCTCGTCCAGGGATTGTCGTGGACATAGCGGTCGCAGGCGTCCGCCTGCTGGGTGACATTGTCGCGGGCCTCGTCGTAGATGCGTTCTCCGCGCGTCTCGAGTCGCTCCCGGGTATCCTTCAGACGCTTCTCGGCGCGCTCGCGCAGCTCCTTGATGTTGCTGCGGGAATCATCGGCGGTGGCGTTGACCAGTTCCTCGATGGTCTGGGTGAGCTGGTTCAGGTCTTCCCTGAGCTGCTGGGTCGATTCACTGGTGCGGGGGGCATGTTTGGCCATCGGGGTCTTCCTGTGACGATGAGTGACAGGTACAGCATAACAGGCGGCGAAATGAGTTCAACGTGCCCGACCCTGGCCTGGGCCAGGGTCAGGGCTCCAGGCTGCTGCCAGAAAACAGCGGATTGAGGCTGAATCCCAGGCTCAGACGGTGGCTGCGCTGGTCGTAGTCGATCAGGCTCTCACCGTAGCCGTAATAGTACTGCACATGGCCACGGATGCTACCGAACAGGGGCCATGAGTAATCCACCTGGCTGCCCAGGTGGCTGTCGCTGGGATTGCCACGCAGCATCAGGCTGAGTTCATTGTCACCATTGAGACGATGGGCCAGGGTGATGTCGCCATAGCCGAGGTACTTATGGATATCGGGATTGTCGTCCTCCTCCGAGGACTCCGGGATGCGCCAATGAGGCGCCAGGGTCAGGGCCCAGTCGTCGTTGACGATGGTGGACTCGAGAAACAGCCGGTTCCAACTGCGTGACAGCGGGTCGGAGCGGCCGTTGGATTGATGGCTGAATGCCAGGCGATTATTGGTGTTGGTCCAGCCAAGCAGCGACATGTTGTTCTCGAAGTCGACGAAGACTTCCGGCTCGTAGTTGGTCTCGCGAAAGGGTGAGGAGGCATCCGTGTTGAAGGCCTGCCACCAGCTGCGCTGGGTGTAGGCGAAGTGCAGGTCGCCGCCGTAGTCGCCGAACAGGTCTTCCATCAGGTTGAACTTGGCGCTGAACTGGAACTTCATCTCCGCCCGGTCCGGTGCGCTGCGATTAGTGATGTTCTGAAAGGCCTCGTCGTTCGGATTGGTGTTGTAGCTCAGCGGGAACCAGTAGTTACGCCGGTGGGTGGTGATGGCGTAGGGGTTCTGAGCCGATTCGCGTTCGAATTGGCGTCGCTCGCTCAACCCCTTATCGCGCCCCCGGTCTGTCGTCCGCTCGACCAGGGTGGTGGCTCGAGGGCGCTTGCCATCGCCGTCGGCCAGTTGTCGGCGCAACTCCCCCATCTCCTCCTGCAGGGCCGCGAGACGGGCCTCGATGACCGCGCGCTCGGTTTCGCTCAACGGCCCGGCGGCCATGGCAGTTGCATTCAGACCCGCCACTGTCAGGGCGGCGACGAGCAGGGGAAATCGGACAGACAACATGATCAGATACCTGGTGGAGGCCAGAAGGGTGGTTCTATCACGCCGGTGCGGCAAGTCAACTCTACCACCGAGCCAACAGGGCGCCATTGCCATGCCGCCCCGGCGGGTCGAGAATCATGCACGGGTCCATCATAACCGAGGCCGCCCATTGAATGCCTATCAACATCACTGCTTCTTGAGCGCTGCCTTCCCGCGTGCCTTGATGCTCACCCTCCTGTGCTGTTTGGCGTGGCTGGTGATTGCCACGCCGACGCTGGCCCAGGACGTCGTATCCCGGGAGGACACGCGACAGGCCCTGCCCACAGGTGAGGAGATCGAGTCGCGCCTGGCCGAGCGCCAGCCGGCGGAGGGCGAGACGGCCAGCGAAGGGGCAAAGCGTGATATCGATGCGCTGAATGCGGCGCTCGCGGCTATCCAGCGGCTGGCGGCGGTCAGGGAGGAGTTGTCCCGTCTCGAGACGCGCGTCCAGGAGGCGCCCGAGGAACTCGAACGCGTGCAGCGGGAGCTACGCCGGCTAGAGCGGACGGGCCAGGAGGAGACCTTCGATGAATTGGAGGCTCTCTCACTCGAGGCCCTGGAGGAGCGCCGCCAGGAGGCCCAGGAGGCCTTGTCGGGTTTCCAGGACCGCCTTGCCCAGGTCTCGGCGCGATTGCTGAGTGCCCAGACCCTGCCGGAGCGTGCCCAGCAGGCCATCGGCGAGGCCATGCAGAAAGCCGAGGAGAGTCGACGTCGGCTGGAGGAGCTTGCCGATGGCCAGGTGGCCGAAGACGACCCGCGGCGCTGGCAGCTGCGCATCGAACGTGAGCTGGCCGAGCAGACCCTGCGACTTCATGAACGTCAACTGGCCACCAACACCCTGCTGCGGGAGCTGGACCAGGAATATCGTGAACTTCTCGAGCGCCAGGTGGCCAGCCAGGAGGCTCGGCTAGCCATGCTTCAGGCTATCATCGACCGGCGCCGCCGTGAGGAGTCTCAGCAGGCCATCGACGAGGTGGTCGGCGACGTGGATGAGGGTGTCATCGGACATCCGGTGGTGCGCCAGGCCCGGGAAGTCAACAACGCCTTGAGTCTGGAGCTGCTGCGCGCCACCGAGCGGGCCAATACCCTGGTCCGGGAAGGTCTTGAGGTGCGTCGCCAGTTCGATCGGGTACGCCAGCTGCAGAGCAGCCTCAACGAACAGATCGACGCCATTCGCGGCAGCATCCTCCTGGCACGCATCCTGCGCGAGCAACGTCAGACGCTGCCTCGGGTAGGGGTACAGCGCGGCCTGCAGGAGGAGATCGCCGACTTGCGGCTCAAGCAATTCGATCTCGGACGAAGACGTGACCAGTTGCGTGAGGGAGAGAAACTGGCGCGCCAACGGATCGAGGAGGCCGACGCCGAGGCCTCGCCGGCCCTGATCGATTCGCTGCTCGACGTCTACCAGGCCCGTCGCGAGTTGGTGAATCAGTTGGAACAGGTCTACGGCGAGATCCTCAGCGCGGCCATCGACCTGCAGCTCAACCAGCAGCAGCTGCTGGCCACCAGCCAGGAGCTGCGTGCCACCATCGATGAGCAGCTCTTCTGGATAGCCAACACCCGGCCTCTGGGGCTGGCCTGGCTGGGCAAGCTGCCGGAAAACCTCACCAAGGAGTGGCGAGAGGGGGAGTGGCGCGCCGCACTGCCGGTGAACTGGCGGCTGCCGGATGCCAGGGCCCTGCTAGGCCTGCCGGTGCTGCTGGTGGCCATGGGGCTGGTTGTCTTTCGGCGCAAGATCCGCACTCGTCTGGCGCGCCTGCACCAGGAGGTCGGCCATCTCAAGCGTGACTCCCAGAAGCACACGCCCCTGGCCATGGCTCTCAATGCCCTGCTGGCGCTATTCGGTCCACTTTGCCTGCTGGCCGGTGGCTTGGCGCTGGTGGCGGGTTTCGAGGGGGTTGCGCGGGGCCTCGGGCATGCATTACTGCACTTGGCCCTGGCCTGGGCCGTGATCGCCTGGGCGCGTAACCTGCTGTTCCAGGGCGGGGTGGCCACTCGCCACTTTTCCTGGCCTCCCCGCTATACGGCGGCCCTGCGCCGTTGGCTGCGGTGGCTGGGGGTGGCCCTGGTGCCGGTGCTGTTGATTGGCCCGCTGGCCCGGGATGTATCGATAGAGCTGAACCAGCGGCCGGTGGCCTTGGGCCTGTTGCTGAGTGGCCTTGTGGCCATGAGCCTGGTGCTGACCAGACTGATTCTGGCCCATATCCCCTTCTTTGGGGTCAAGCTGTTCCGGTTGGTGCTGGGCCTAGTGATCGCCATGGTGCCGCTGGCGCTAGCCGGGCTGATTATCTATGGCTACGAGTACACGGCACTCAGCCTGTTGGGCCGTTTCGTGATCACCCTCTACCTGTTGGGGCTGTGGATTCTGGTGGAAGCCACGGTGATCCGTGGCCTGGCCCTGGCGGCCCGGCGGCTCGCTTATCGCCGGGCCCTGGCGCGGCGCAGGGCCCGTGCCCAGGAAAGCGTTGAGGGTGGCCTGGAGGTAGTCGAAGAGCCTCCCCTGGACATGGAGCAGGTCAACCAGCAGTCGCTGCGCCTCTCAAAACTGTTCCTGCTGATCGGCTTCATCCTGGTGCTCTACCTGGTGTGGGCCGACCTGCTTTCCGTCTTCAGCTACCTGGAGCGGGTCACCCTGACCGAGCCGGGGGAGGGGCAGACGGTTGCCAGCATGCTCTCGGTGGCCGACATCATCACGGCGCTGCTGGTGGTGGTGCTGACCTTTATGCTGGCGCGAAACCTGCCGGGTCTGCTCGAGGTGAGCGTGCTCTCCCGCTTGGAACTCAAGCAGGGCAGCGCCTATGCCATCAGCTCGCTGCTCGCCTATGTGATCGTTGGCGGGGGGGTGGTGTCCGCTTTGGGAACCCTCGGTGTCTCCTGGGGCAAGCTGCAGTGGCTGGTGGCGGCGCTGGGTGTCGGTCTGGGCTTCGGCCTGCAAGAGATCTTCGCCAACTTCGTCTCGGGGTTGATCATCCTCTTCGAGCGGCCGGTGCGCATCGGCGACACCATCACTCTGGGTAACCTCACCGGTACGGTGAGCAAGATCCGTATCCGTGCTACGACGGTGATCGACTTCGACCGCAAGGAGATCATCATTCCCAACAAGACCTTCATCACCGACCAGTTGATCAACTGGTCGCTCTCCGACACGATCACCCGCGTTGTGCTCAGCTACGGAGTCGCCTACGGTTCGGATCATCGTCTGGTTCATCGCTTGCTGAATCAGGCCGCCGACGAGAACCCACGAGTGCTGGCCGACCCCGAGCCCCAGGTGTTCTTCATGAGCTACGGCGATAGCACCCTGGATTTCGAGCTGCGTATCTTCGTCAATAGCCTCGGCGACCGGCTCTTCGCTACTGACGAGATCAACTGCCGGGTCGGCGAGCTGTTCGCCGAGCACGACCTCGATATCGCCTTCAACCAGCTCGACGTCTGGCTGCATCGTGCCGGCAGCGAGGCGAATCGTGTCCAGAGCGTTTCCACTGGCCCAGTGATTCCCCCCGAGCATCCCTCGCCCGGCGCAGTCGGTGATCCAGGCGACTTCGATGATGGTGGTGGTGGGGGTGACGCCGGGCGTTAGTGCCAAGTGTCGGGCATGAAGAAGCTGAGCGAAGGGGTGAAGTGCCGTCAGCGTTTTACGGCGTGGAGCAGGAATTCCCGGTTGCCGTCACCGCCTAGCAGGGGGCTCGGTTGCCAGTGCAGGATATCGAGACCCAGCGCGGCGCAGCAGCGGCGCAATCGCGCTTCCACCTCGGTGTAGCGGCTGGTGTCGGTCACCAGGCCGCGGGCGTTGACGCCGCCCGGGCCGATCTCGAACTGTGGCTTTACCAGGCTCAGCAGCTTGCCGCCTGCCGGCAGCAGGGCGGCGAGGTCGGGCAGGATCAGCGTCTGGGAGATGAAAGAGACATCCATCACGACGAGGTCGGGGCCAGTAGCCGTCAGGGCATCGAAAGCCGCATGCAGTCTGGGCTCGCCGGCCATGGCACGTGCATTGAGCCCTTCCAGGCAGGTCACGCGGAGCTCGTCGCGCAGTGCGGGGTCGAGCTGGTCATGGCCTACTTCCACGCCGATTACGTGGCGGGCGCCGAAGTGCAGGGCACAGTCGGTGAAGCCGCCGGTGGACTGGCCGACGTCGAGCACTAGCTTGCCGGTGAGATCCAGGCTCAGAGCCTCGATCAGTGCCTCCAGCTTGAGCCCCGCCCGGGACACATAGCGCTCCTCGGGATCTTCGTCCACCTCAAGGGGCGTCGTCTCGGGGAGTTTCTCGCCGGGCTTCTTCAATGGCGTGTTGCTATCGGCCAGCCTTACCCTGCCATGGCGGATCAGTCGCTGGGCGCGGGTGCGTGAGCGGGCCAGACCCTGGATGACGAGCAACTGGTCGAGGCGAGGCATGATTTCCTATAACCCTGCATCGGCCTGCAGGTCCTCGGCTGGAACGCGGTCGGCACCCCAGCTGCGGTGGATATAACCGGTCACCCGGTCGAGCTCTTCCTGGCTGATCCTGGCCAGCTCCCCCCGTTCCAACGGGTCGTAGTGGAAGATGTAGAGCCTCGAGGCGAACTGCTCGAAGGGCAGCGAGGATTCGCCGAAGCGCTCCCCATTGCCCGAGGTGCTCACCTCGATGCCGTCGCCCCAGTCCTGGCCGCTGTCGTTGTTGGGATTGTAGAAGTAGATCCGCATGGTATCGCTGGGGTCGAGAGTGACGCGCAGCATCGTGATGGCATGCCAGCCGATGAAGCGGGCCGCGCTGTCGGTCACGGCGATGCCGGCCGGCTGGGGGTGAATCAGCGGCTGGTTGCCGTTGTAGTAGGGGTGATAGCTGGCATAGAAGTGGCGCAGGAAGTCGTCCAGCTCATGAAGCTGGCCGGTGGCCACATCGACGTTGATGCGAAAGCCGCGTCCCGACCACCAGCCGTGGAATTCCGGATTGACCCAGCGGTGGGGGTCGCCCTCGCGGTCGATGCAGCGCCGGCCCATCTCGGCGTAGATGCGGTCCAGATGCGGCACCACGATCAACGATACCGGGTCGAGGTCCATGGGTAGATTCTGGGCCACGCCGCCACTGCTCTCCATCGAGGAGATCGGCTGACCCTCGAAATGCATGATGATCTCGTCGTCACGCGCCGCCCAGGTCACCATCTGCAGCAGATAGTCTGGATCGTTGTAGGCCCACATGGAAAGTGCTCGGGCGGACTGGCAGGTGGGGTTGTTGCCTTGTCCCACGCCCAGTGGCAGGCCGAGCATGCACAGCACTCCTTCCAGCAGCCGGGCGCGAGGCGAGGTGCTGTCACCGTAGGCCAGGTTGAGCCGCGCCTCCGACCAGTCCGACAGGCTCAGTCCCAGTTGGCGCCACATGGCCGGGGCCACCGGCGGCTGATAGAGGATGCCACGCTCGAGCATCTGAGCCAGCCCGTAGACCGCCTGGGGCGTGGTCGGATACACCGCACCGCGGATCAGGGCGTGGACCAGTTCGCGATAACACAGCAGGCAGTCTCGCCCGGTTGACGACAGTCCCAGGGCCTCGGCCAGCAAGTGGTCACCGTGATCGAGGAGGTAGCGCAACATGACAGCGTGATAGGGCGAGACCAGGCTGGTGTCGTGCATGGCCCGGGCGAAGCCGGTGGCCTCGTACTGCAGGGCGCCGCTGTCCATGCTCGACAGGCGCTCGCGGTAGATGTCGATTCCAGGATCCTCGCGGCACGCATGCGTCGGGCCGTACAGGGAGCTGACCAGGCGGTCGGCGCCATGGCCGCTGGTTCCCAGGTCGATCTCCGGATTGGCCTGGCAGATGGCGATCTGGGTGATCATCTGCTTGATCGTGGCCACCTGGATCGGCCGCTGTTGCAGGATCCGCCAGATCTCGTCGATCAGGCGGTCGATGACATGCTCATAACCGATGCGCTCGGCCAGATGGTGGAACAGATGACGGGGAATCTGCGCCAGAGGCCCCTGGGTCTCCCGCTCGGCCTCGGTGGGCGCGCCGAACAGTAGCCAGAGGTTGAGCGCCATCACCTGGGTCAGGTAATGGTGGGCCTGCTCTTCGGAAAGCAACGGATGGAGATACTCTCCCTTGGCGACGGCGAGGATGCGCAGCTCGCTGATCGACTCGATCACCACCAGATTGGGATCGGGACTCTTCAGCGCATGGGTGGTGAGGGACGGTACCAGATATTGGGGGGTCTCCCAGTCGGAGCCGCGAAATACCCCCGCCTCCTCGAGCACCCGGGCCCGCTGCTCAATGGCCTGACAGCCGCCTTCCTGCAACATGACCTGTCGGGCGGTATCGAAAACCCTGGCCAGGTTGGCCGGCTTGGCGAACTCGGGTGCCTCGGCCAGCAGGGTGATTGCTTCGTCGAGCTTCTCGAGCAGGCCAGCAAGCTTGTTGCTGGCCAGTGGCGGCGTACTGGCGTCTTGCATATGTCGAGGCGTGGTCACGCCGACTCCTTGTCGTCAGGTTTTCACCATTCCATGACGCCTGTATCAGGCTTAGAAATCAAGCTCTCCCACGTTCTTGAGTCGCTCATTCAACACGTGGCGTTTCATACATGCTGCTTTGTCGTCCCTGAAGCAGATCAGGCCCCAATGGGACCGCGGGCGGTCCCATTGGGGCCTGCCAGCCGGGCTGAGCGCCTCGGCTCTTGTGGCCTGGGTCGGGCATTGATATAGTGCGTCCCGCTCGATGATAGCTGTAATCGACGTCGAGCGAGCGATGCCTTCGGCATCCTGCTGTGGTGGCCCCGTCGGTCCTCCCGCAACGCTAGACCGCAAACCCCGCCAGGCCCGGAAGGGAGCAACGGTAGTGGTGGACGCGTGTGCCGGGATGTGGCTGTCGGGGCCGCCTCCATTTCCGCACCATCAATCCCACCTGCCCCTCTTGGTTCTCAGCTTGTCACTCGTCGGTCGATTCTTCTTCTGCTTAGCCAGCGATCAAGGTGCATAGTGCATCGCGAAGTTCATCGGCGCTCATCTGGTTCCTCCTTCGCGACGCGGGGTGCTAATCTCGCCTGACGAGATATTGATGTCACCGGGAGCGAACTACCATGAACGCGAGTCGTATTCTCGACCAGATCATGAAGCAGGCCGGCAGTAGCCGACAGGGCAGCGGCCAGTCGGGCGGCGGCCTGGATGTTCAGGGGGTGATCGATAGCCTCTCCTCGCAGTTCGGCGGCAGCGGCCGAGAAACCGGAAAAGGGAAAGGGAGCGGTGTCGATGTGAAGAGCCTGCTCGGCGGCGGCGCCTTGGGGCTGCTGGTCGGTTCGAAGCGTGGCCGCAAGCTGGGCGGCAAGGCCCTTAAGTATGGCGCCATTGCCGGCGTGGGTGCGCTGGCCTGGAAGGCCTGGCAGAACTCCCGCAGCGGCGACCAGGCCGATATCGCACGGGAGGGCCAGGCCATGGAGCAGCTGGAAGGCAAGGCGCAGGAGCAGCGTAGTCTGGAGCTGCTCCAGGCGGTGATCATGGCGGCGCGGGCAGATGGACACATCGATGATCGCGAACGAGCCCTGATCAGCGAGCAGATCGACGACCTGGGCGCGGATGCCGAGCTGCACGACTGGGTGCAGCGCCAGCTCGAGGCGCCGCTGGATGCCGAGGCGCTGGCCCGTCAAGCGGACTCTCCCCAGGCCGCCCGCGAGATGTATCTGATCAGCGTGGCGGTAGTCGATGACCAGAACCCGATGGAGCGGGCCTGGCTCGACCAGTTGGGTGGCGCGCTGGGCCTCGACGAGAGCCTGAGGCAGGAAATCGAACGCCAGGCGCTGGGGGCTTGAGCCGGGCGTCGCTTCCCGCGGGGCGCCCCGGTCGCTAGAATGATCGGTTGAAGTCGGGCATCGGGCCCGGTTGCTGCTGTTCGCTTTACCGTAAGGATCCCGCGCTGCATGAGCTATCAGGTTCTGGCCCGCAAGTGGCGACCGCGTACCTTCCATGAACTGGTCGGCCAGGAGCATGTCCAGCGCGCGTTGGTCAATGCCCTGGACCAGGGGCGGCTGCACCACGCCTACCTGTTTACCGGGACCCGTGGGGTGGGCAAGACCACCCTGGCGCGTATCCTGGCCAAATGCCTGAACTGCACGGCGAACGGCCAGGGCGACGAAGGCGTGACCTCGACGCCTTGCGGTAAGTGCGACAGCTGCCGCTCCATCGACGAGGGGCGCTTCGTCGACCTGATCGAGGTCGATGCTGCCTCGCGCACCAAGGTGGAAGATACCCGCGAGCTGCTCGACAATGTCCAATACGCGCCCACCCAGGGGCGCTACAAGGTGTACCTCATCGACGAGGTGCACATGCTCTCCACCAGCAGCTTCAATGCCCTGCTAAAGACCCTGGAAGAGCCGCCACCCCATGTGAAGTTCCTGCTGGCGACCACCGACCCGCAGAAACTGCCACCTACAGTCCTCTCTCGCTGCCTGCAGTTCACCCTCAAGCACATGCCGCCCGAGCGTATCGTCGGCCACCTGGCCAAGGTGCTCGAGGCTGAGGGGGTGCCCTTCGAGGAGAGTGCCCTTTGGCTGCTGGGCAAGGCCGCCGAGGGCTCCATGCGCGATGCCATGAGCCTCACCGACCAGGCGATCGCCTTCGGTCAGGGCGAGGTGCATCATGCCGACGTGGCGGCGATGCTCGGTACCCTCGACCATCGTCATGTCCTGGCGCTGGCCGAGGCGCTGGCCGAGGTGGATGCCCCCCGGCTGCTTGCCGAGGTGGCCACCCTGGCCGAGCATGGACCGGACTTCGCCGCGGTGCTCGACGACATCAGCGGTGTGCTGCACCGCCTGGCTATCGCCCAGATGGTGCCCGATGCCGTGGATAACGGCCACGGCGATCGCGAGGCGCTGCTCGCGTTGGCTGCGCGCTTCACCGCCGAGGACATCCAGCTCTACTACCAGATCGGTATCCAGGGTCGTGGCGACATGGAGCATGCTCCGGACCTGCGCACCGCCCTGGAGATGACCCTGCTGCGCATGCTGGCCTTTCGCCCTCAAGGCGCGCCCCGCCCCGCGCAGACGCCGCTGCCCCTGCGCAGCCAGGGTGCTGCCGGTGGTGCGGCGCCGGCTGATGAAACGCCAGCACAAGGCGGGTCGGTTCCCGAGGCGAACTCCTCATCCCGGCCCGCTCAGGCCTCTACCGAGGAACGCAGGTTCGCCGAGGAGGCTCCGCCGGCCACTTCCCCGCCTGTCGATCACGAGCCAACCGAGAAGGCTGCACCGGCCCTGCCGCCGGACGAAGAGACTCCCCCCTGGATCGCTCAGGAAGGACAGGAAGGAGAAGAGGTAGAGGCCCAATCGGAACCCGCGACGCCGGAGGCGCAGGCAGTAGCGTCATCGACGACCTCAGAGGCACAGGCTCCCGACCCTTCGGCTTCTTCCCCGGCCCCCTTGGAAGGCCACTTTGGCCACGCCGACTGGCTGGCCTGTTTCGATTCGCTGGGGCTGGGTGGGCTGACCCGTAATCTGGCGGCCCACTGTGTAGTCGAGGCCGACGACGGCGAGCAGCTGACGCTGCGTCTCGACCCGTCCCAGGAAGCGATGCAGGCCGAGGTCCATGTGACACGCATTCGCGAGGCGCTGGCGGCCATCGGAATCGAGCGCCGCCTGGTGCTGGCACCGGGAGCGTTGCCGGCGGAGGTGGAAACCCCCAAGCAGCAGACTGACCGCCTGGCCGCCCAGCGGCATACCGAGGCAATTGAAGCCTTGAACCGTGACCCCCATGTACAGAAACTGCAGCAGGCCTTCGGTGCGCGCCTGATCGAATCCACGGTCAAGCCTACCGATACAGAGGCGCGCGGTTGAGCCACGCCACTACCGTCGATCACCAACCACGAGAGGAATCCGCCATGATGAAGGGTGGAATGGGTAACCTGATGAAACAGGCCCAGGAAATGCAGGAAAAGGTGCAGCGCGCCCAGGAAGAAGTCGCCAAGACCGAGGTCCAGGGCGAGGCAGGAGCCGGCATGGTCAAGGTGACCATGAACGGACGCCATGACGTGAGCAAGGTCGATATCGACCCCACCGTCATGGAAGAGGACAAGGAACTGCTCGAAGACCTGTTGGGCGCGGCCGTGAACGACGCCGTGCGCAAGGTCGAGGCCAGTTCCAAGGCCAAGATGGAGGAGGCCACCGCCGGTCTCGATCTGCCGCCCGGCTTCAAGATGCCCTTCTGAGCGACTCCGAGATGGACCACCGATGAGCTTTTCCCCGCTGGTCGAGAGACTGATGGATTCGCTGCGCGTGCTACCGGGTGTCGGGCCCAAGACGGCCCAGCGCATGGCCATGCACCTGCTCGAGCGTGATCGCGACGGCGGCCGGCGCCTGGTGGAGGCGCTAGATGTGGCGCTGGAGCGAGTCGGCTATTGTCGACGCTGCCGTACGCTCACCGAGGAAGACGTCTGCAGCATCTGCATGAGTGCGCGTCGCGATGATGATCTTCTCTGTGTGGTGGAATCCCCTGCCGACCAGCTCGCCATCGAGGAGGCCGGTGGCTACCGTGGTCGCTACTTCGTGTTGCATGGCCACCTCTCGCCGCTGGACGGTATCGGCCCCGAGGACATCGGCCTCGACCAGCTCGAGGAACGCGTCGCCGAGGGCGCCGTGGAGGAGGTGGTGCTTGCCACCAACCCGACCGTGGAGGGCGAGGCGACCGCCCACTACATAGCCGCCCAGCTCTCTTCCCTGGGCGTTAGGCTCTCGCGGCTAGCCTATGGTGTCCCCATGGGCGGTGAGCTTGAGTACGTCGACGGCGGCACGCTGAGCCGCGCCTTCAATGGACGACTGCCCTTCCGGGGCGAGTGACGCCCCTTTCCCTGCTGGAACCCTGCATGCCTCTAACCCCCGAGATTCGCTGGATCGATACGCCCGAGGCCCTGGATGCCGCCTGTGCCGAGGTGGCGTCGGCCGAGGTGATCGCCCTGGACACCGAGTTCTTCCGCGAGAGCACCTTTCATCCGGTGCCGGCGCTGATCCAGTTTGCCGCGGGCGGCCCCGCCTACCTCGTGGATCCGCTGGAAGTGGCCTGTACCGAGACCTTCCGACGTCTGCTCTCGGCGGGATCGCTCAAGCTGCTGCATGCTTCCAGCGAGGATCTGGAGGTCTTCGCTCACTGGGCCGGGGTGCCGGTCGCGCCGCTGGTGGATACCCAGATTGCTCAGTCTCTGCTCGGCGAGGTGCCGTCCATGGGTTACCAGAAGCTGGTGGAATACTGGGTCGGCGAGACCCTGCCCAAGGACGAGACCCGTTCCGACTGGCTCAAGCGCCCACTCAGCGAGACCCAGCGGCTCTATGCCGCCCTCGACGTGGTCTATCTGCTGGAAGTGTGGCAACACCAGCGCGAGGTCCTGGAGCGCCAGGGTCGGCTCTCCTGGGTCGAGGCGGACTGTGCCGACCTGGTCGCCCAGTCGGCGCGCAGCGATGCTGCCGATGGCCAGTGGTACCTTCGTCATCGCCAGCTGTGGCGTTTCTCGCCGCGTCAGGTGGAGGCCTATCGACGCCTGACCCGCTGGCGTGAGGGAGAGGCCAGGCGCCGCGATGTGCCCCGCGGCTGGCTGGTGCCTGACCGGTTGCTCTACGCCATCGCCGAGCAACTGCCGGAGAATCGTTTCGAGCTGGGCCGGGTAGAAGACATCAAGCCGCCGCTGGTCAAGCGTGAGGGTAACGAGCTGCTCAGGTTGGTACGCGAGGCGTTGCACGTCGACGAAAGCGAGCTACCGCCGGTACCGCTCTCGCCGATGGCTCCCGAGTTCAAGCAGCGACTCAAGGCGCTGAAGAAAGTGGTCAATGCCGAGGCTGAGGCGCTCGGGGTGGCGCCGGAGGTGCTGCTGAAACGCCGTGACCTGGAAGCATTGGTTGGCGCCGACCTCATGGGCCAGCCCCTGCCGCTGCCCGAGGGCTGGCGTGGCGACCGACTGAATGCGTGCCTGACAGCGGCGCTCGAGGAGGTGTCTCGATGAGCGATGATCGCATGCGCGGTGACAAGCTGCTGTGCGAGGTCTTCAAGAGCTCGCGCAAGGAGCAGATGTATCTCTACGTGGACAAGCGGCAGGGCGTCGAGGAGGTCCCCGAGGCCCTGCTCGAGCGGTTCGGCAAGCCGCTACCGGCCATGACCCTGATCCTCACCCCCGAGAAATCGCTGGGGCGAGCCAAGGCCGCTGACGTCATGGCCGCTATCCGTGAGAAGGGCTATTACCTGCAGATGCCGCCGGCCAAGGAAGATTACCTGCTGGACCTCCATCGCACCTCCACCGAGGCACGGTACTAGCCTCGCGCGGCGTCGGGCGCGATAAACTAGTATCGTGCCCGAGCCGCGCGAAACTTGCTTTTATAGCGCCCGACGCCGAGTCGTGTCCGTCGCACAGGAGAGACCATGAGAGAGCGGTTCTGGGAACGCTTCGACCTGGAAGAGCTCACCGACGAGGAGTGGGAGGCGCTCTGCGACGGCTGCGGCCAGTGCTGCCTGCTCAAGTTCCAGGACGAGGAATCCGGCGACCTGGCGGTACTCAACGTCGCCTGCGAGCTGCTGGATATCCACAGCTGTCGCTGCAGTGACTACGCCAATCGCTTTGCCAGGGTGCCCGACTGCACGCAACTGACCCCCGAGCGCATCGACGATTTCCGCTGGCTGCCGAAATCCTGCGCCTATCGGCGGGTGGCGGAAGGGCGCAAGCTTGCCGCCTGGCACCCGCTGATCGCCGGTGGGCCGGATCGTATGCACCGAAAGGGTATCAGCGTGCGCAGCTTCGCCGTCTCGCAGCGCGAGGTCCCCGAGGAGGAACTTGAGGAGCATATTATCGCTATCCTGCCCATCGACGGCTGATTTTTTTCATCGCACTTTTCTGGGAATTGTGGCACGGATCTTCAGGAAGAAGTACGCCCTGTCACGGTGCCCGTAAGCCTTCCACTTGATGGCCTTGATGCGGTTGTTCATGCCTTCCAGCACGCTTTTTTTCAGCGGTGCCGTGCACTGGACAAGATTTCCTCCCGATAGGAAGTCAGCCGCTTGGCAAAACATCTCAGGTCTTCGATGCCGCTGCTGATTTTCATGTCGAACCGCTCCTGCCGGGGCTTCGTGCGATTGCCTCGTCGCCGGCAGGCCACAAGGTCTTGAACTGGTGCTTGAGCGGCTACCTTGTGGTCAGCAAAGTGTTGGCAGCCAGCGGTTCTTCCAGCATCACAGCCTGATCAGGTTTGAGGTTGTCGGCATTGTGCAGAGCAGCCAGCGGCTGCCTTTGATCACCTTGCGGGCGGCCTTGTCGTCGCACAGCTGGTTGGAATGATCGACGCGCGGACCCGGTCCATCAACTCGCGTTCGTACTTGTCCACCACAGTGATGCGCTCGTAGACCACTTCGGCGTTGGGGCACTGGGCCTTCACCTCGAGATCGAAGCAACGGTGTCGGGTACGGTGCCGGCCGATCAGGTTGCAGGCGCTGATTGTCGATGGCCTTGACGGTATACCAATGGAAGCCAACCGGGTCCGCGATATGCTGAATCGGCAGCAACGTGAACACGCGCTCGACCTACTGGCGCACGTCGAGCGCTCCGGCAGCCAGCCGATATACATCCTGCATCAGGAAATAGGCATTATCCACAGCCGCTGCTGACAGGAAGAATCTGGTCATCGGGCTTCAGCTGAAGCCTTAGCGTTTGAAGGATCCAAGAACTTTTGATGGCTAAAGGTGAAACCTTTCCAGAACAGGCAGATCGGGGTGGCAAACATGGCAACGACGGTGTCCGTAGTCTGTCGTCTGTCGTTTTGCCGAATACCAACTTGCTAGGATTTATCGCCGTTTCTCTATCCCGCCCCGACTCAATCTTTGCCTGTTTCACGCCGATCTGCGAAGCACTATTTTTTCTCATACTCCGTTTCATTCTTTTATTCCATGGTGAGGGTTTAAGAGTATTGCTATGCTTGGTAGCGAAATGTAACAAAATGTTTGGTTGTGGCTGACGTGGCTGTAGACCCGGTGAGGAAGGACTGGGCAAAGGGGGGGGGGATGAAAAATTTCAAGAAACTTGCTTTGGGGGTTGCCATCGCAGCCTTGGTTTCGTCAACGGCTTGGGGACAGTCGAAGTCGCGAGCGTCTATCTGTGACGAGCCATTTAGCGAAGATGATGAGATGGCGATGATGTTCGATGATTTGATGAATAATGGGGCCGTCTTGAACACGGAGGAGTTGCGGCTGGTGAATGACTGGTTGGCTACCCGCATCAGTCTGGAGAAATTTGTTCTGCTTTGTCCGCCCGCAGCAGGTGAAAGCGAGGAGGTGACTGAGGATTTCGGTAATGGCGGGGGTGGTGGACTGGTAGCCGGTGTCAATGATCCTTCGAGCGGTGGCACTGGCGGCGGTGATTCCGGCGGTGGCACTGGTGGCGGTGATTCCGGCGGTGGCACTGGCGGCGGTGATTCCGG